>JAFSOZ010000013.1 GCA_017443175.1 Bacteroidales bacterium | reverse complement strand
GCTTATTTTATCTATCTGAAAATCAAAGACTATGTTTTGGAAAAAGAGAATCGTTAGGATATTGGCGGCCATCCTCATCACCGCTTTAGTGTTGTACATGCTTATTATCCGACAAGACGGGGACATATCCTGTTTGTACACCAATTTTTAAGAGAATAAAAAAAGACTGCCAATCGGCAGTCTTTTCTTTTTGAGGTCTCTTCCAGATTCGAACTGGAGTCAACGGTTTTGCAGACCGGTACCTAACCACTCGGCCAAGAGACCCTTTGTTTTTGCGCTGCAAAGATACAATTTTTTTTGAAACGTCCAAATATTTTTATTTGTTGGGGTACGGAATCACAATATCATCGCAGTACTCGCAGCGGTAGGAGCGTTTCTCCTTATCGACCAGATGGAACACATGGTCGAAATAGTGCTCCACGGAAGTGACGCAGCGCGGGTTTTTGCAGTGGATGATATTGGTAATGGTTTGTGGAACTTCCAGTTTTACCTTCTTTACAGTTTTCCCATTTTCAATGATGTTTACCGTAGCGTTAGGGTCGATGAGACCTAAAAAATCGTAGTTAATGTCAATGACATTGTTGATTTTGATGATGTCCTTCTTGCCCATCTTGAGGCTGAAGGCGTTCATGATGAGGGCCACATTGTAATCGGCGTTTTCAAGATGCAGGTAATTGAAAACGGTCATGCCATATCCAGCTTTGATATGGTCGATGACGATGCCTCTTTCTATACTGTTGATTTCTAACATGGTGTTTCTGATTTATGATGATTTATCTTTTGGCTTTGGCTATTGGCTGTTGGTTTTTAGCTAATGGCTAACGGCCAAAAGCCAATAGCATAATTATTAATAGATTCCTAAAAGTTTGCAGATGAGGGCCATGCGCACATACATGCCGTTGCGTGCCTGGTTGAAGTACTGGGCGCGCGGGTCGTTATCGACTTCCGTGCTGATCTCGTTCACGCGCGGCAGCGGGTGCAGGATGTAGGTGTCGGGACGTGCGTAGGTCATCTTCTCGGCATCCAGAATGAAACGGTCTTTCAAGCGGATGTAGTCCTCCTCGTTGAAGAAACGCTCGCGCTGCACACGGGTCATGTACAGGAAGTCGAGCTGACCCATGTAGGGTTCCATCTGGTCCACCTCCTCAAAGGGGATGCCTTTCTTTTTCACCACTTCCTCGCGGATGTACTCGGGCACTCTCAGCTCTTCAGGGGAGATGAAGATGAATTTTACGCCCTCATAGTTGCTGAGGAACTTGACCAGGGAGTGCACGGTGCGCCCGAACTTGAGGTCGCCGCAGAAGCCGTAGGTCTTGTTCTCCACATTGCCACGCAACCGTTCAATCGTCAGGATGTCGGTCAGCGTTTGCGTGGGGTGCTGGTGTCCGCCGTCGCCAGCGTTGATGAGCGGCATCTGGATGTAGTGGCTGGCCATGCGCGGAGCACCCTCCTTGGGATGGCGCATCGCCGCGATGTCCGCGTAGCATTCGATGGTGCGCAGCGTGTCGGCTATGCTCTCGCCTTTGGCGGTGGAGCTGGAGTTGGGCTCGGAAAAGCCAATCACCTTGCCGCCTAAACGCAACATGGCCGCCTCAAAACTGAAACGTGTGCGTGTGCTCGGTTCATAAAAAAGAGTTGCCAGGATTTTTCCCTCACAACTCTTACTGTATTTTTCCGGATCCGCAATAATCTGATGTGCCAAATCGAAGATTTCGCGAAATTCTTCGCGAGTGAAGTCCGCCGGGTCTATTAAGCATCTGTTCTTTAACAAAATAAATCCTCCTATATGTTTTAATGAATAAATAATTGTCGCCTGATTTCCCCTCTGTTCTTACAACCTTGCAAAAATAGTGTAAATAGTTTTTTCTCACTAATTTTTTTTTCCTTTTTTTTCAACAATTTTATTACTAAAGGATAATTTTCATGCTCTTTATCAAAATATGAGCCGGCAATATCAGACTGGTGGGGATGCCGGTCAAGGGGGATTTACTTTCGGAATTCGATTTTATCTGACTATTTACCAATATGTTATATGCGGTTTTATCGGAGGATGTGGTGCAAACCCGTTGCCAGATGTCGGCGGATAGCTGTTCTGTCTGCTGGATGCGTACCAGTGTTTTTTCCCCGTTGGAGACTTTGATTCGATAGGCGATGATGGAGGAGGCGTTCTCCCCGTTGTCATGCCGGCGCGGGCAGCTTACAATCTGGTAGGCGTATTTGGCTCCCGCCGCCCGCGCCTCTTTCTGCAGCTCCTTTACCAAGGCTTTGTCGTCCAGTGTGTGGCGACAACTGAGCTCCAGCACGCCCGCACCGCGCGTGGGCACTAATCTCATGTTGTCCAAGGCCAGCTGCTGATGTCCGTTGGAAAAACGGTTGGCATTTGTCGGTGTGCGGTTGGAGAGCAGGTTTTCCAGATTCCCGTCCACAATCAAATCCGTGCTCTTGTCCACAGGTACCCCCTCCGCGTCAATTTCGTGATATCCGATCAGCGGGGTGCTCTCAAAACGGTCTTTGTCATATCTTGCCCGCACACTCAACGATGAGTGCATGACGGCTTTGTTCTTGAGGGTTTCCCAATAGTTGAAGGCTGTTTTGTCTTTGTTGGCAGGCATTCGGTCTGCGACAAGCGAAGGCGTGCCCTCTAACAGGGTTTGGGCAAATATGTCTGCGACAGCCTCTCCGGAAATCATCACAGGACCATCATAGTACTCTGTCACTTTGGGAGCTTGTTTCAGAAGTGCCAGCCGTTCTGCCATACCAAGTGCTTCATCCTGTAACATGCCGGGGTCGGGCAGCTCGCTGAAATCTTGATATAGCAGCCGCTTCTCGTCGCGAAGCAGTTCCCCGTCTTCGGCCCGTGCTTCGGCGTACAGTATCACATAAAAGAGTTGGCAAGGTCTGGCATATTGCACGTTTTGTGCAGATGCAAAATAGGCTTTTGCTTGGTACAGGTATATGTCTGCGCCGGAGTTGCACAGTTCCTGCATCTGCGTATGTTCCTGGCTGAAAGTCGCTGAAAGTGCGATGGCCCAATCCTGGAGCTGGCTGATGTTGCAGTCGGGGTTGGGAGTGTCTTCGAAAGAGGAACGGCAATAGGCGTCGGAACGGTCCTTGAGCCGGTTTTTGCTCGCGATTGCGAGGTCAAACGGAATCTCCTCCTTCTGCCGATAATCCATAAGGGCTTGTCGGTAATTGTCGTTCACAGACTGATGCAGGCTGCGGATGGCATTGTCATAGTTGTTGTCGAGGGGCAAGGGCTGGGCTTCTGCCAAGGTGGGTGTGGTCAGGTTCTCGTTGTTGAAACCGTCGTTGCCCACCAGCACGCGCGTGCAGACGGAGCGAACGGGTCTTTCTTCCGAGAAGATGACACTGCCCATGGTGCTGTGCACTGAATAGACCGTGGCATCGGTTATCAGCATCTCCAGGTTATATGGTTTTGGCTCGGCAATCAGCAGAGAGTCTTCGAAGAAATGCTGTATCTCGTCTTGCATTACGCGGGAGGCCAGAGCCGAGAACTGGGAATCTTGGTCCGGAGTGTTGTTTGTGGCGGCTGGCGAGAGGATTGTGGGTTTGGCCGGAGTGGTAGTGTGGCGTGTCTCCAATTGGTAGCACAGCACAGAGGGCGCGCAGCAGGTGACAGGGTATGTATGCGTCAGGGAGGGCGGTGCGATGTTGAAGTCTTTGTCGTTACCGCAGGCGATGATGCTGTTCCATATTGCGGCGGGTGCGCTGCCGATAGCCAACCCGTGTACTTGCTCGTCAGTCCTGCCATCAGCATAGATGCGATATACCTCCTCTGGGACCAGACCGTTTGCTTCAGAAAAAGAGAGTGACTTCACCCAATAGCCGTACTCTTTATGTTGCTGGCGGGCAGCTTGGCGCAGTTGCTGGATAAGTTCAGTGTTGCTGTGGGACGAGGTAGAGGAGACGGTGAAATGTGCGTCATCTTCGCGTACCGATAGTAGCGCATGGGGTTCGGAATTGGCTTTCTGTCCTTTGTAAACCTGATAGAGCAGCAGTGCCGCTGCCTCGTTGGAGAAGAGAACAGGATAAAAACCTGGCACTGCGGTGGGGGTTTCTGCCGTTTTGACGAGTTGTTCGTACAGGTTGATTTCCATCCTGATAATGGAGGAGGTCTCGGGCAACTCGTCAGGTAGATTGGTTAGTATTTTTTTTTCAAAAGTAAGGATATTGTCCTCTTTGTCGGCGATGGTTGCCTCTAATGTCAAAAGGGTATTGTTGAGGTGGCGGGTCTGTGAAAGTCCGTCGGAGGTGAGGAAGTGTTGGTGCGTGAGGGTATAGAGGAGTGTTACGCGGCCTGTGGCACCGGTTTCAAAAGTGTTCCAGATGTCGGTGCATGCGTTGAGTTTCGGAATGTAGTCGTTGGCGGAAAAATCTTCGAATACTGTCGCGGATGGTTCAATATTATCTTGGTTGTATGATGGGGCAGGGTATTGTAGGTATGGTTTTGCGCCAAGTTGCTCGGACAGTTTCCGTTCCTTCTGTTTTTTCTCGGCTTCGGCATAAACCGATTGCACTTCGCGGGTCAGGATCTGGCGCAGGGCTTGGGTGCTGTAGTCAACGGGCAGAAGGATTCTCTTCGGTGCGGAGGTGCTGGTGGAGATGTCGCCTTTTTGCAAATCGCCGACGATGAGGTCTATCACGAGCGTGCATTCCAATCGGTGTTCGTTGCGAGTCAGGCTGCCCATGGAGGATTCGAGCAGGTAGGATTCGGTGTTCTCCACCGAAAACCGGAGGTCGCAAATGGGTACATCGCGGTTGCGGTAAAGTTGGTATTGCTCTTGCAGTTGTGCTTGCAGGGTGTCCATAAACCTCTTTTCATCCGCCAACGTCTGCGCCTGGCTGTTTGTTTGAAAGAAAAAACAGCACAAAAGCAGAATGGGGAGAAGAAGGTTTCGGCGCATAATATGCTAATCTCTGAAGATGGTGGCGTCGCGGTCGGGGCCGACGGAGACGATGGAGACTTTCACATGAGTTTCTTCTTCGATGAAGCGGATGTAGTCTTTGAAAGTCTGCGGCAGTTCGTCGTAGGTTTTGCAGGAGCTGATGTTCTGCATCCAGCCTTTCAGCGGGGTGTAAACGGGTTCGATGATCGCATCGGTTTCGGTGGGCATCCGGGTGGTGAGTTCGCCGTTGACCTTGTAGGCGGTGCAGATGTTGATGGTCTCGAAATTGTCCATCACGTCGGCCTTGGTGAGGGCGATGTCGGTGACGCCGTTGATCATGAGGGCGTATTTGAGGGCTACGAGGTCGAGCCAGCCGCAGCGGCGGGGACGGCCGGTGGTGGCTCCGTATTCGTTGCCCTGCTTGCGCAGTTGCTCACCGGTGGCGTCGAAGAGCTCAGTGGGGAAGGGGCCGCTGCCCACGCGGGTGCAGTAGGCTTTCACAATGCCGATGACCTTGCCGGCGAGGTGCGGGTCGAGGCCGAGACCTGTAAAGGCGCCAGCGGCGATGGTGTTGGAGGAGGTCACAAACGGGTATGCGCCGAACTCGAGGTCCAGCATGGTGCCCTGCGCGCCCTCTGCCAGCACTGACTTGCCGGATTGCAGGTAGTCGTACATCTCATATTCGCTGTCGATGAATGTGAAAGATTTGAGGGTGGCCAGCGAGGCTCTCCACTTGTGTTCCAATTCGGGCAGGGTGGTCTTGTAGTCGAATCCGAGGCCATCCAGGATTTTCAGGTGTTGGGTGATGGCTTGGCTGTATTTCTCCGCGAAGTTAGGCGAAATGAGGTCGCACACGCGCAGGCCTGTGCGGGCGGTCTTGTCGGTGTAGGTGGGTCCGATGCCCTTGAGGGTGGAGCCTATTTTCTTGTCGCCCTTCTGGGACTCGTAGGCGGCATCCAGCAGTCGGTGTGTGGGCAGGATGAGGTGAGCCTTTTTGGAGACGAAAAGATTGTCGGTCGGGGTGAGTCCCATGTTTTTCAGCGCGTCAATTTCCTCCTCAAAGGTGATGGGGTCGATGACGACGCCGTTGCCGATGATGTTGGTTTTCTCCTTGTGGAAGATGCCGGAGGGGATGATGTGGAGCACGTGGCGGATGCCGTTGAACTCCAGCGAGTGGCCGGCGTTGGGACCGCCTTGGAAGCGGGCCACCACATCGTATTTCGGGGTTACCACGTCCACAATCTTGCCCTTGCCCTCGTCACCCCATTGCAAACCGAGTAAAATGTCAATCTTCTGTTTTTCCATAAAATGCTAAAATTTCCTCGTTTAGAAACATGCTGCAAACCGTGCGTTTGCAGGCGCAAAGATACTCAAAAAAATGGATTCGGCTTTTTGAATGTTCCAAATTTTATTATTTTTGCGACTTAAAAAAATTTTCAAACTTAAAATCCAATAATTATGGCATTAGCAATTGACTCAAGTAACTTTGAATCACTGATTAACGGTGATAAATTAGTGGTGATCGACTTCTGGGCCCCCTGGTGCGGACCTTGTCGCCACCTCGGACCGGTTGTCGAAGAAGTGGCCGCCGAATTTGAAGACCAGGCCATCATCGGCAAGTGCGACACTGATGAAAACAACGACCTCGCCATGCAGTTTGGCGTGATGAACATCCCCATGCTCGTCTTCGTGAAAAACAAAGAGGTGGTGGACAGCCTCGTGGGCCTCGTCCCCAAGGACCTCATCGTGGAGAAGGTCAAACAGTATTTGTAAAAATTAATCTTTTAATCTTCTAAATATGAATACAGCTTTATTAATTTGCATCATCGGTACGATTGTCATCATACCGTTTTTGATTTACTATGTACGCGAAGCCAAGCTGCATCACCCGAAAGGTTTGATTGCTGCCGCTTTGAGCAACATGGGTGAGCGCTTCGGCTACTACATCATGAACGCCGTGCTGCTTCTGTTCCTGGTTTCAAAGTTCGGTCTTCCAGACGGAACGGCAGGTGTTATCTACTCCGTCTTCTATTTCGGCATCTACGTGCTGAGTTTGGTGGGCGGTATTATCGCTGACAGGACGCAAAACTACAACAAAACCATCCAATGGGGCTTGATTATCATGGCTATCGGCTATGTGGTGATGGCTATCCCATTGTTCAGCAAGAGCGCAGAGGGTGCTATCCTCGACAGCGGTGCTGGTTGGTGGACCATCTTGATCATCACCTGCATGGCTCTGTTGTTCATCGCATTCGGTAACGGTTTGTTCAAAGGCAATCTGCAGGCCATCGTCGGCAAATTGTACGACGAGTTCGAGGCCGAGGCAGCCAAGAAGGGTCCCGAGGCTCTTGCAGAGGCAAAAGATCGCCGCGACTCTGGTTTCCAGATTTTCTACGTGTTCATCAACATCGGCGGTTTTTTCGCCCCGTTCATCGCCCCGTTCCTGCGCGAGTGGTGGCTGAAAGCGCACCATCTGGTGTATAATGCCGACATGTCCGGCTTGTGCCACCAGTTCCTGGCCAACGGAGAACAAACCCAGAAGTTCACGGAAACCATGCAGGCTGTGCTGCAACCCGGCTACAACCTCACCGATACCGCTGCCTTCTGCTCCGACTACATCTCCGTTTTCAACCAAGGTGTTCACTTCTCCTTCATCGCATCAGTATTGGCTATGGCTATTTCATTGATTATTTTCTTGACTAACAAATATAAACTCCCGCAGCCGGCTAAGAAAGAGCAGGCTCAGGTGGTAGAATATACCGCTGAGGAGAAACAAGCTATGGCCAAGGAAATCAAACAACGTCTCTATGCTCTGTTTGCAGTGCTCGGCATCGCCGTGTTCTTCTGGTTCTCTTTCCACCAGAACGGACAGTCTTTGTCTGTGTTTGCCCGTGACTTCGTCCAGACAGAGAAGATCGCTCCAGAAATCTGGCAAGCATTGAATCCGTTCTTCGTAATTGTGCTGACCCCTATCATCATGATTATCTTTTCTGCCTTGGCACGCAGAGGCAAACCCATTTCCACACCGCGTAAGATTGCCATCGGTATGGCTATTGCAGGATGTGCTTACCTCTTCCTGATGATTGTCTCCATCGTGAACCACTATCCTTCCGGTACGGAATTCCGTGCTATGGATTTGGCCCAAATGGCAGCAGCTGGTCTTGCCAAAGCTGCACCATGGGTGCTTTTGGTGACCTACTTCTTCTTGACTGTAGCCGAGTTGTTCATCTCCCCGCTGGGTCTGTCATTCGTGTCCAAGGTGGCTCCGCGCCATATGGTGGGCTTGTGCCAGGGCTTGTGGCTCGGCGCTACCGCAATCGGTAACCTGCTGATTTGGCTCGGACCTGTGATGTACAACGCATGGCCGATCGAATACTGCTGGCTCGTGTTCGCAGTGGTATGCTTCCTCTCCATGGCTATCATGCTTGGTATGGTGAAATGGTTGGAGAGAGTGACGAAATAGTGAAACTCTAATATATTATTGTATAAAGTAAGAGGCGCACCGCGGTGCGCCTCTTTTGTTTGCCCGGAGACTTCTACACGTGCCTGTCATTTTTTTTGGATATCATGCCAAAAAGAGATTCTTTTTTGTACTTTTGCGCCTTATTTTTAACCAATAGATTTATGCGCAAATACACGACTTTTTTGGCATTGGTCGTCATGTTGTTAGGACTGACGGTTGCATCCTATGCACAGATTACCTATACGGTAGTTTCATCTTCCAACTCTGAAGTTATCATCAACGTTCAGTTTCCCGAGTATCAAACCCGTACCGTAGAGGTTAATGGGGAAACCATGCAGCATCTGGTGATGAAAGATGCATATCCAACAGAAAACATAGCGGCCCCGGAGCTGCTCCAGTCGGCGTTTTCCATCATTATCCCGGAAGGCAGCCGTCCGACCGCCGAAATTCTCACTGCAGAATACCGGCTGGTCCCGAATTTCAAACTCGCTCCCTCCAAAGGAAGACTGTACCGCAATGTGGATCCGGCTACCGTTCCTTATCAGAAAGGTTCCGCATATCAGGAAAACCGCTTCCTGTTCAATGACACGGTCGCGCTGGGTGCACCTTATCAGTTGCGTGATTTCAACGGCGTGGCTGTCCGCTGTTTCCCGTTTGCTTACAATCCCGCACAGCAGACTTTGAAGGTCTATCAAAACCTGACGGTGAAAATCCATCTGAACAGCACTATGCCCATGCCTAGCCTGAGCAAGGTGGCCAAACCTTTTGATGCCATTTACGCAGATCATTTTCTGAACTATAACACCTTCCGTTCCACCCCGCTGCCCGATGAGGGAGACATGCTGATTATTGCCCCGGATGAGTTCTGCGCTGCCATGCAACCCTACGTGGAGTGGAAGACGAAAACCGGATACAAGACAGAATTGGTTACGTTGGAATCTATCGGTACTACCAGCACCGCGGTCAAGAATTATATTTCCAATTACTATAATAATGCTGACCACAATTTGGTTTATGTGCTGATTGTGGGTGATAATACAAAATTTCCACCCTATATGTTGGGCTCTTCCGGTTATTGGAGCAGCCAGTATGCCGCCGACAACTATTATGGTGAGATTGTGGGCAACGACAGTTACCCAGACATCATTATCGGCAAGATTTCTGCTGAGACGGTGGCTCATGTGACCACACAGGTGGAGCGTTTCATCCAATATGAACAGAATCCGCCCGAGACTGCGCATTTTCCAGTGTTTTTAGGTATTGCTTCCGATGAAGGTGGAGGCGGTCAGGGAGATAACGGAGAGATTGACTATCAGCATATCCGTAACATTGGTACGTTATTATCCAATTTCACCTATACTTCCGGTTATGAGGTTTTCGCCGGCTCACAAGGCGGTCTCGACCAGCCAGGAGCAACTGCTGCACAAGTCTCCGCTGCTGTCAACAGTGGTGTGGGCATCATCAACTATTGCGGCCACGGGTCAGAGACCACTTGGGTGACCACAGGTTTCAGCGTAAACAACGTGAATAGTCTGACCAACAACAACAAACTTCCCTTTATAATCTCCACAGCTTGTGTCAATGGCGATTACGTGGGGCGCACTTGTTTTGCGGAAGCATGGATGCGAGCCACCAACAATGGCCAGCCCACCGGTGCTGTCAGCACGCTGATGTCCTCCGTGAACCAATCCTGGAACCCGCCCATGTGCGGTCAGGACCGTATGAACGAGCATTTGACAGGGTCCAATTCCCGTACGCACCTGGTTACTTTCGGCAGCATTGCTTTCAATGGTATCCTCCATATGTTGGATACCTATAATGACGAAGAGGTGGCCCGCACATGGATTTTGTTTGGTGACCCCACTCTGGCCGTGCGCACTGCTGTGCCGCAGCAACTGGCACTTTCTTTTGCCGAAGTACAACCCATCGGTGTCAATAGCATCTCCTTCACCTCTGTTGTGGAAAACGCCAAAGTCGTGATTTCCAAAGGAGGCGAGATAGTTGCCTCGGGACGCATCCTGAATGGCACCGCAACATTGGACATTTCCTCATTGCCGGCACTTCCCGACACGCTGACCGTGACGGCATGGGCGCAGAATTACATCCCGTACATGGGCAACCTGTACCGTGTGCCCGCCAACGGACCGTACGTTATCTGCTCCGCCTTGACGCCCCAAGATGGCAACAACAACATTCCTGAAACAGGAGAAAATGTCAATTTCAGCATTGACTTGTACAATGTGGGTAACCAGACAGGCAGCAACATCCGTACCAACATTACCTCGGAGGATCCGTACATTACCTTGACAAGTAGCGCTGCCCCTGTCAGTCAGCTGGCCGCCGGAGCAACAGCCACCGTCAACCAAGCCTTTGTGATGCAGATACATCCCGATGTGCCCGCTTTCCATCAGGCTTTGCTGAGAATTGAATGCATCTACAATGGTGATACAACATCTTTCAATCATGCTGTCGCCATTCATGCCCCCCAACTTCATGTGGATAATATTCGTGTGGACGATTCCGAAAGAGGAAACAACAATGGCCGGTTTGACAATGGCGAGACCGTTGAAATGGTTGTGACAGTGTCCAACCGCGGTGACGCTCCTGCTGCTTCCGGATTGGTATCCTTATATGGTAGAGACGACAACTTCGTCATTACTCCTGGCCAAATCTCTGTCAATTCCCTGGAAGTCGGCAGTTCCGTAGAGGTCAGGTTCACCACAACCACCAGACCTTCCGTTACTGAGCCTACTCTGTTCCGTCTCCACGGACACTATCAAGCGGGGAGCTATGAAGCAGGAATTGTGCGCTACGTAAAAGTGGGGGCAGTTGTGGAAGATTGGGAGAGCAACAATTTCACCAATTTCCCTTGGGATACGACCCGCACCAATCCGTGGGTAATCATCAACCAAGGAGCTTATGAGGGCACGTATGCCGCACGCTCCGGCCAGATCGGGAACAATGCCAGCAGTGTCCTTACGGTTACCCATACCAATACCATGGACGACACGCTTTCCTTCTATTACAAAGTGTCCAGCGAAGCCGATTATGATTTCTTGAATTTTTACATTGACAACCAATTGCAAGACCAGTGGAGCGGCAATGTTAACTGGACCAGGGCAGCCTATTATATTCCTGCCGGCACCCACACTTACAAGTGGGAGTATAAGAAAGACAGTTACTCATCTTCCGGTCAAGACAGAGCCATGATAGATTTGATAGATTTCCCCATTTCCAATGGTCCTGTCGGAGTGGAGCATGTTGAGACCTCTGCCATCACGGTGTCGCCGAATCCCACCACGGGTATTATTCGTATAAACGCTGACAATAATTCTGTTGCGCCGGCGTTGTATCAGCTGTTTGACTTGAACGGCAGGTTGTTGCAGCAAGAGAGTCTTAACGGCTATACGCAGACGATTGACATAAGACATCTTTCCTCTGGTTTGTATATGCTGAAAGTCATCGACCAGCAGCATGCTGTCAGAACTTTCAAAATTGTGAAACAATAAATATAATATGTATGGAGAAAAAGCCCCTGATCTTGGTGGTGAATGACGATGGCTATGAGGCCCTCGGTTTGGAAGCCATGGTGGAGATTGCCAAGGAATTTGGCGAGGTGGTGGTGGTAGCACCCGATCAGGTGCGTTCCGCGATGGGTCATGCTATTACAATGAATGTGCCGCTGCACGTCGCGCACTATAAGACCGTGGATGGCGTGCAGTATTGGCGCACCAATGGCACGCCGGTGGATTGTGTGAAGCTCGGCCAGAAGGTGGTGCTCCGGGGCCGTCAGGTGGACCTCGTGCTCTCAGGCATCAACCACGGATCCAATTCCTCCGTCAGTGTCATCTATTCCGGCACCATGGGAGCTGCAATTGAGGCCTCCTTCGACACCGCCGCCATCGGACTTTCAGTGCAGGACTACTCGCCAAATGCCGATTTCACGGCAGCTGTCCACTACGGGAAGAAGATTGTCAAAGCTGTGTTGGAAAAAGGTCTTCCACCGCATGTTTGCCTCAATGTCAACGTTCCCAAAATCCCCTTTGAGGAGATCAAAGGCATGAAGATTACCCGCCAGACCGATGGATACTGGTATGAGGATATGGAAAAAAGAGTGGACCCGTTCGGGCGCGAGTATTATTGGCTTACAGGTCATCTGGTTGATACCGACCACGCCGAAGGTTCCTGCGAATGGGCTTTGCACCACAATTATATCTCCATCCAGCCCGTGCATTATGATTTAACGGCATACCATGCCATGAACGATGTTAAATATTTAGAAGATGTCCAATAAGTTCTTAGATTTTTTGAAAAAAGACACCTATACGATGGGGATTGTTCTGGGAATTTTGATTCCTGTCATCCTGTTCGGCATTCTGTTTGGCGTACTGTTGTTGATGGTGCATGCCAATCCGGACATGTTGGCCAACAAGCCCAACCTTTACAAAACCATCGTGCCCAAGTTCATCCTCATCAGCATAATACCATCCCTGTTGTTGTTGCGGTATTATCTGCTCAAGCTCAAATATGACAAGACCGGGCGTGGCTTGGTCATTTCCACCTTTGTATTGGGTTTGGTGTTCGTGATAGTGCAATTTTCTTTGTAACCTTATCCTTGCGCTGTCGCCAAAGTCACCACGCTGATCTTGACATCGGGCAGGGTCAGCAGTTGCTGGATGGCGGCCTCCATCGTGGCTCCGGTGGTCAGCACGTCGTCGCACACCAGCAAGTGTTGCCCGCGCACAGCTTCGTCCTCCGAAGCCACAAACACTTCCTTTACATTCTCCCAACGGTTGAAGCGGCTCTTGCGGGTCTGCGTCTCGGTGAAGTGCGCCCGCGTCAGAATGTCCGTGCGGTAGGGTTTGCCCATGCCCGCGCTCAATCCCTTGGCGATCCACTCGCTCTGGTTGTAGCCGCGTTTCCGTTGCTTCTTGGGGTGGAGCGGTATGGGGATGATGCAATCGACTGACTGGAAACGGGGCTCCTGTGCTAGTAAATGTCCGTAGTACTCGCCCAGGAAGGATCCCAACTCTTTTTGCCCTTTGTACTTGAGCGCGTGCAAGATGTGCTGCACATTATTTCCCTTCTTGTAATAGAGCAGCGAGGCCACTTCGCCCACGCGCACCCGTCCCGCGAAAATGTTCATCAGCGAGTTGTCGTGGTTTTTGTGGAAGTTGGTCTCCGGCAGGTGCATCATGCAGCGCAGACACAAGTGCTCTTCGTTTTGCTGCAAAGCGTCCCCGCACCCCACGCACAAACGGGGGTAGAAGAGAGAGAGGAGGTTGTTGAAAATTTTGTTTGTCATAGTTAGAAGATTAGTTTCACTGTTTCAATACTTTGAACACTTTGATTTGATGGTTGTCCGTCACAATTCTGCCGGTGTAGAATCCGGAAGGTAAATTGCCGACTTGTATGGTGATGAAATATTCCTGCTCCGGCTGCTGGCTGAATACTAATCGGCCATCGACGGAATACAATTCCACGCGTTGGATGTTGAGTTCCCGGTTCGGGATGGTGACCAAGTCGGTGCACGGGTTTGGGAACACGCTGACGGTGGGGATAGAGTATTGTGCCACCCCGTCGTGCGCATGCAGTTGGTAAGCGGCGAAGAAGTCGGGGATGCCATAGCCGAGAGAGTCGTTGGGGTTGTTGTAGCAGGAGCCACTCTCGCGGATAATCTGCATAATCTCAGTGGATGACTTTGTGGGCAGGGCCTGCCACAGGCAGGCGCACAGACCGGCGGCCACGGGCCCGGCCAGGCTCGTGCCATTGGCGGTGCCAAGGTAATCGCCAGGCCAAATGCACACGGTGTTCACGCCCACAGAGGTGATATCCGGTTTCACGCGCCCGTCATACGTGGGCCCCCGGGAGGAGAAGTGGGCAATGTTGCCCTCTGCGTCCGCTGCACCCACGGTCAACACGTCAAAGGCATCGCCGGGGTGGCCGATATAGTGCCACCCATTTTCGCCATCATTGCCCGCGCTAATACAGACTACCACACCCTTTTGTCCTAAAATGGTGGCGGCACGAGAGGCTATGCTCGTGACACCGTCCACATCCTGATACGTGAAATTTCCCTGCGGGAATTCCGGGAATGTGGTGTAGCCCAAAGAGGAGTTGATGACATCCGCGCCTAAACTGTCGGCGATTTCCGCTGCCTGAGCCCAGAAGTCCTCCTCAATCAGCTGCTCGCTGTCGGGGCATTCGGAGCGGATGAAGAAATAGTTGGCCTCCGGAGCCGTGCCCACCAGCACGCCCTCTGAGCGTACGGCCATGGTAGAGGTGACGATTGTGCCGTGATAATGACCGTTATATACATTGTTACGCCAAGGAATCAAATCAATGGAACCCCAAATCTGGCCATTCTCGAAAAGAGGTTGGAAAAAAGCATTGGTGTCAAAGCCGTTCCACCCGCCATCAAGCACCACAATCAACATGCTGTCGCCACGGAAACCCTCGTTGTGCAATAAATGTCCATTGTGAATGGCTATCTGTGGGTATCCATATCCATAGTCGTATGGAATAACCGTGTCTTTGCTCTGGAGTGGCACCGAAGGCGAAATATCTTCCTCGGCTGCGGACAGGTTCTCGTAATCCATGGTCAGGTCATAATTGGCCACGGGAAGGATGTCGGTCACAAATGGCAGTGCCTGAATGTTGGCAAGTTTTGTGCTGTCTGGGCAGTAAATCGTGACCGTGTTCATCCATTTGGACACACAGAGCACCCGGATATCGTTGTCCAATGCCTTGATTTGCTGCAAGTATTGCGGATTCACGGGCAGGTCCTGCTCAGTGATGGCAATGTTGAATCGTGCCCGCTTGGCCAATGCCCGCTCTGACAAAAAGGTCGAAGGCTCACTGGTCGAATAGGGAGTGTTGTTCTTGTCGGACAGAGAAATCCGATAGCAAGTCGGGGGTTCTTGGGCGTAAACCGACAATCCGATACAAAACAGAAAAATTGACAAAAACCATTTCATAATCAATATTTTTTTGTAATGTAGAGACGCAAAATTTTGCGTCTCTACATTATCGTTTTATATTATTCCTGTGCCGTATGTTTTAACACTACGTTCACAAAAGGATATTTTTCGCGCAGATGGCGTGCGGCCTGTTCTGCAAAATAGACGGAACGGTGCTGGCCGCCCGTGCAGCCAAAACTCACCATCAGATGGTCGAACTTTCGCTCTATGTAGTTATCTACCGCCTGATCTATGATGGCGAACACATGCTGTTTGAACAGATCCACTGCTTCATATTTTTCCAGGTATTCAATGATGCAAGCATCCTTGCCTGTGTTGTAGGCAAACTGTTTTTCACGTCCCGGATTGGGCAGGGCACGGCAATCGAACACAAAGCCGCCACCGTTAGGAGACGGGTCTTGCGGAATGCCGCGTTTAAAAGAGAAACTCTGCACCCGTACTGTCAGCGTGTCTGCGGGCTGGTATGGCTTTACAAAGTCGGAGGAGATGATGTCGCGCAACACGCGCGTGAGTTCAGGCAACTGGATGGGCAGGGTCCAAGTGTCAAGGATATGTTGGAGGTTGCGGACTGCGTAGGGCACGCTTTGCAGAAAATGCGTCTTCCGCTCAAAGTAGCCTCGGTAGCCGTATGTGCCCATGGCCTGCAGAATCCGGATCAATACGAAACCTTGGAAATAGGAAATGAAGGCTGCCTTGTCAACGGGTATATGGGAGGATAGTTCGTCCAAATAAATGTTAAGCAGGTGTTCGCGCAACTCAGGTGTGAGGTCCGCCTTGGCATCATAGAGCAAAGAGGCCACGTCATATTGCAAAGCACCTTTTCTTCCACCCTGATAGTCAATGAAGTAAACCTTATCATCCTTTACCATAATGTTACGCGACTGGAAATCACGATAGAGGAAAAATTCGCTATCTGCGGTCAGCAGGTATTGCATCAGCTGGTCGTAGTCGTTTTCCAAAAGTTGTTCATTGAATGGGACGTTAACCAATTTTAAGAAAAAGTATTTGAAATAGTTGAGATCCCATTGCATGGACTGGCGGTCGAAGGCGTGGCGCGGGTAGGCCACGGAGAAGTCGAGGCCTTGCTTGCCGGAGAGTTGGAGGGTGGGCAGTGCGCGGGCTACCTGTTCGTAATAGGCCACTGTTTCCGCAGATGGGGAACCATCGGGCTGGCGGTTCCGGCACAGGTGGTCGTATAGAGTGGTACGACCTAAATCGCTTTGCAGATAGTGTTGCTGGTCAGGATGAACGGCCAACAGTTGCGGTACAGCGAAATGCCGGTCATTGAAAAACCTCGTGTAGGTGAAAAAGGCTTTGTTCTCGGCAATGTCATTGTTGAATGCGCCTATCATCGTGTGCTGGTCGGCCAGGGTGATGCGGAAATAGAGTCTGTTGGATCCCGACTGGGCCAGCGGTTCGCAGCTCGTTACATGCTGGCTGGAGTGTTCCATCGCCATTTGAGAAAGGATTTGCTGGTGGAGAAGTGTCTGTGTTGCACTCATAGCGATAACAGGTTTAGGTTTGCGAGTGCAAAGATACAAAAAAGACCGAAGCCTTTCGGTTCCGGTCTTCTGGTGTCTCAGCTGGGATTCGAACCCAGGACCCCATCCTTAAAAGGGATGTGCTCTACCTGCTGAGCTACTGGGACTCCTGTCTCTTGTTAGAGGCTGCAAAAGTACACTTTTTTTAATAGCAACCCCCATTGGAAAACTGTTTTTTGCGATAATTTATGTATAATATTGATTTATAGTAAATTATATAAAAAATTCAAAACGGTTTGTTTTTATGAAAAAAAAGATATATTTGCCAATAACGAACTGATAATGAAATTGTTAAAAATATAATTCTAAAAATGACACAGACATGGCATGAAAATGGGTGCTTTGGGTAAAAAAGCAGCCGTATTTTGCAGATTTGCAGAAAATCAGATGTCAAAATTCAATCATACGAAAAACTGAATCAATCATGAAGAAACTTATTTTGAATCCATTGAAAGATACGGTTACCCTTTGTTTGCCGGAAGATTGGGTCGGTAAAACAGTGATATGTCTTCTCAGGGATCCCAGCGACGATGAGATGGATATGGTGGGTTATGCAAGTGAAGGGGCCATATTCTATCAGGCCGAGCGTTACAGACGTTTGTCCAAGCGGAAGTTGCGCAGGAAGAGACTGCGCCGGAGGCATGTTTAGTGCAGGTCGGCACCGATGAGGTGCATGAATTCCTGTCGGGTGTTCTCGTTCTTGAGAAACGCGCCGGTGAATTCGGAGGTGGTGGTCACAGAGTTCTGCTTCTGGATGCCGCGCATGGACATGCACAAGTGCTGGGCTTCGATAACCACGGCCACGCCAAGGGGATTGAGGACCTCTTGGAGGCAGTCTTTGATCTGGGTAGTGAGTCGCTCTTGGAGTTGCAAACGGCGCGCGAAGCACTCCACCACGCGCGGTATCTTGCTCAGTCCGACAATCGTGCCGTTGGGGATGTAGCCGATGTGTGCCTTGCCGAAGAACGGGAGCAGGTGGTGCTCGCACAGGGAGTATATCTCAATGTCTTTCACCACGACAATCTGCTTGTAGTCTTCGTGGAACAGCGCAGACTCCAGGATCTTTTTGGGGTCCAGACGGTAGCCGTGTGTTAAAAAGTCCAGGGATTTTGCAGCGCGCAAGGGAGTTTTGATCAAACCTTCGCGGTTGGGATCTTCGCCTATGTTTTGCAAAATATCGCGATAGTTGTCGGCCAAGTCGGTCAACTGTTCTTCTGAAAGTTTCGGGATTGCGTTGATGGAGTCTGTGATATTCATTGTCTATTGTAAAAAAGGATTGTGTGTTTTTTCGTTCGCTACGGTGGTGTTGGGACCGTGTCCAGGGTAGATGACGGTGTCGCCGGGCAGGGTGAGGATTTTTTCGCGGATCATCTGGATGAGTAGCTCGTGGTTGCCGGTCGGGAGGTCGCTGCGCCCCACGCTGCCCTCGAAGAGCACGTCGCCGCAGATGAGGAATTTGTTGGTGGCGTCGTACAGGCAGATGCTGCCGTCGCAGTGGCCGGGCGTGTAGAGTACGCTGAGGCATTGGCCGCCGAATCGGACCTCGTCGCCCTCCTTCAGGAACCTGGCTGGTGCGGGCATCTCGTCCACCGACAGACCAAACGCGATAGCGTAGGCGTATGCCTTGTTATAGATGCGCATGCCACCATCATGGCACCAGACAGGCACGTTGAAATGGGTGGCGCACCATTTGTTGCCGGCAATATGGTCGATATGCGGATGGGTGTTCACGATGCACTTCACGGTCAGATGGTGTGTCTCCACATACTCTTTGAGTTGCTCGTCCTCGAAACTCTGGCAGTTGCCCGGGTCGATGATGATCGCCTCGCCCGTTTCGTCGTGCAATACCAGCGTGTTGACCTGTATGGGATTGAAATGAAAGGTGCGTATCGTCATAGTTTGAAACCTTTGCGTCAGATTCTGTATGAATTCCGTTAGTGAAATGCGTTTTTTCTCCATGTTAGAATGGCCTTTCCGATTTCGGGTCCGCAATGAACACCTCCTTCACCTTCTTGCCATTGGAGAAAATGACACTGTAATAGAGTTTGCCGTCGGGTTTCCAGCATGACCATTTGCCGTCGCGCATTCGACCCTTGAAATTGCCCTGGAAATGCTTGGCCCCGTTGTCGTAATACTCGGTGAACGGTCCGTCTTGCACATCGTTCACGAAGTTCTGCTCGCGGATTTTTTTCTCATACATGTTGTAGAAGGACCATTTGCCCTGTTTCTTGTCATTGACATAGTTGCCTTCGTTCAGGATTTTCCCGTTTTGGGCAAATTCCTTCCAATGTCCGGTTTTCAGGTTGTCTTTGTAATTGCCCTGGCGGGCCATCTTGCCGGTCTCCTCCCAATAGAAGGTGTAGAGGCCGTTCAATTTGTTGTTTTTGTAATGATTGCAGTACTTTTTGGCTCCGTTTTCATACCAGCCGTTCCATTCGCCATGCATCTGGGCATCTTTGAACGTGCCTTGGTCTTGGATTCTGCCGTTGTGATAGTAGGCAGTCCACAGGCCGTTTTCCAGATTGTTGACGAAAGTGCCCTCGCGTTGCAGGCGGCCATCCTCGTACCAGGCTTTCCATACGCCCTCGCGCTTGCCGGCCACATAACTGCCTTTTCTCCAAACCTTGCCATCGTCATAATAATAGATCCATTCTCCTTCTTGCAGGCCTTTGTTGAAGCTGCCCGTGCTGCCCACAGTGCCTTTGTCGTTGTAGTATTTCCACACCCCCTGTTGCAGATCGTTCACGGAGTTGCCCTCCATGTCCTTGTTGCCGTCGCGGGTCCACCAGCAGGCGTAGCCGTGGAGCGCACCGTTGGCATAGTCGCCCTCAAAGTATTTGTTGCCATTGTCGAAATACTCCACCACATGGCCGTCAATGCTGTCGTTCACATAATTCACTTTCTTGAACAACTGTCCATTGGGGTGGTAGAAAGTCCACTCACCGGAGCGTTTCCCGTCCGCGAACTGTCCTTCCGTCTCCACTTTTCCGGAGCGGTACCAGCTTTTGAACGGACCGTTCTGGGCGTTGTATTCCTGCGCCAACTTGCGGCCGTCCTCGTACCAGACTTTCCAGACGCCGACCTTCTTGCCGTCTTGGTAATCGCCTTCTGTCCATTTGGCGCCATTGTTGTGATAATAAATCCAATGGCCCTGTTCCAGACCCTTGGCTTCCACGCCGATTGACATCAATTTATTGTTGTTCCAGTAGGTTTTTACCGTATCTTGAGCCACTGCCAACGAGATGAAAGCCAGGCAGAAAAACAAACTTACAATCTTGTGCATAAAAACAAATTTAAGAGGAGGCAAAAGTACAAAAAAATACTATCTTTGTCCCTCATTTTTAAGAAAAGGATTTTTATGAAAAAACTCGGAAAATTAGTGGTGATTCTTTTTGCAGTTCAAATAGTTGCATTACAAGTATCTTTCGCGCAGAAGCTGAAGCCGGCGGATGTGCCCTCAGAGGTGTCGCAGGCTATGGACTTTCAATACCCGTATGTGAAGGTGTCCGCGTGGCAGTTGGATGGTGAAAACTACATTGCCACGTTCAAGGACGAAGGGGCTGTGGGGAAGGCCTACATTTCCCGCTCGGGCGAATGGCTGCGCACCACGTACGACGTGAAGAAAGACGAGCTGCCTTCTGTGATTACGGAGTATGTCAAAACCAACTACCCGGACTTCATCATCAGCGGATCCTTTCTGGAAGAGAAGGAGAACGAACCGTTGCATTATATGTTGGAAGTCAAGCAGGAAGGCATCGGATTCAAACCGTCCAAACTGACATTCAGCGACAAGGGCGAGTTGACCTCCAGAGTGGATCCCGACAATTTCAAGGATCCCACGGCAACAGAGACCAAGCCTGTGGCGGACAATGTACAGCCGAAGCAGAACACGACCCCCAAGCAAACCACAGCTCCGAAACAGAATACAACCACGAAGCCGGCCAGTGAGCCCAAGCCCGCGGCCAAGCCGGAACCTAAGCCAAAGCCGGAGGCTGCTCCGAAGCCTGAAAAGCCCAAAAAAGAGAAACCCGCAACTGTGGTCACTGATGAACATGGCAATGTGGCCATCGCCGAGTCGGATGTGCCCGAAGTGGTGAGGAAGAACCTCTTGAAGAAAATCCTTCACCCCGAAGATCTGAACTGGTTCGAGATTGACAACCAGTATGTAGCCAAGTGCGTCAATTCGGGCAGGAAAACCGCCGCTTATTTCAGCAAGGATGGCGTGTGGGACAAGACGCTGACCGTACTGCCTGAGGAGGCAGTCACCGGCCCCGTGCTCAAGCATCTCAACGATTTCTACAAAGGTTTCAAATTCAAGACCGCCATCAAGGAGACGCGGGCCGACAAGGACGACAAGACCATGGTGGAGTTCTACGAGAAAGCCAACTACAAAGCCAAGGTGCCCACCACGGTTATCTTTGACAAGACTGGCAAGCTGTTGCGTACCATCGATGCTGATCCTGAGATGGCAGATGCCAACACCAAAGCTGACGGGAAGGATGATTTGGACAAATATTACGCCAAGATGAACATGTCGTTGGAGGAGAAAGCCAACAGTTCCTCTTCCATTCCTGAAAACATCCAGGCAGTGTTCAAGCTGAAATATCCGCGTGTTACCAATGTGGAGTGGAAAGCTACAAGCGACATGAATTACGAGGCGCATTACTACAGCGCACGTGGCAAGGAGATTTGTGTCATCAGCAGCATGGGCAACATCGTGGAGACGCTCCTCCAGGGCAAGCCCGAGAACCTGTCCGCTACCATCCAGAGCTACCTCAAGAAAGAGTACAAGGGCTGCAAGTTGGTGGAATACTACAGCGTAAAGCGCATTGCCGAGAAGCTGAATCTCTACAAGGTTATCATTCAAGAGAAAAAAGCCACCGAACAAACCGAATTGTGGTTTAACCTGAACGGCAAACCGTTCAACAATTAATCGGCATGAAAAAATCACTCCTGATACTGGCTGTGCTATGCACGGTTCTCACCGTCTCGGCGCAGCGTTTCAATTCATTCTCCAATGACCCTTCCAAGACGGTTGAGGAGATGAAATCGTATCTGGCCACGGTCTCTAAGGACCGCCAGAAAGAGGCCAATGACATGCTGGACGAGTTCACGGCATTCTGGACCACCTCCATTGACTACGAGAACCAACTGGCCTTCATCCAGGAGGCCAACGCCTTGGTGCGGCACAAGTTTCGCCCCATTCCGCAGTTCCAGTCCTACATGCACGCCTACATGGCCTTCGTGACGGGTGAGTATGCTTCCGAAACGGAGACGTGGGTAAAGACGGTGGAGTATCACGCCACCCACAATGTAACCCAATTCCAGAAGAACATGCTGCTCTACGAGCGTTTCTTCAAAAGCAGCATTCTCAATCAGGAAGACAACGTGAAATGGGTGGTCGATGGCCAGGCCGAGGTGATGGGCTTCGACCAGGAACCCTATTTTGACTTCAAGCGTGTGGATCTGTTGGGCTATTCGGTAAAGGACAGCCTGATGGTGATGGAGGTCACGGGCAGATACTATCCTGCTAAAACCAAATTCGCAGCCAAGCAGGGCATCACCTATTGGGATCGTGCCGGGCTTCCCAACAATGTGAAAGCCGAACTGAAGGATTTTGACATTGACATGCGCTTCCCGAAAGTGCAGGCCGAGAATGTGGCATTCCATTACCCCAAGCTTTTCAGCCATCCCATCATAGGCACCGTGATCGACAAGGCGGTGCTCCCCAGTTCGGAGGAGAAGGCCACGTACCCGCGCTTTATCAGCAACGACAAGACCATTGCCATCAACAACCTTTATGCCGATGTGAACTATGTGGGCGGTTTTGAGCTGCGCGGAGCTTCCATCTATGGTACATCTTCCGGCGACACCCTCTGCAGTGTCACTATTATGCGCGACAAGGATGTCATCATCCGTGCCGCATCCCATAGTTTTTTGATCCGCCCCACGAACCTGCTGTCCGAGGATGCCAAGGTGAGCATTTACATTGAAGAGGATTCCATCTTTCATCCGGCAGCTACTTTCAAGTACAACAACGAGACCAAAGAGCTCCTCATCTCCCGACCCAAACAGGGTGTGGGACGTTCTCCTTTCTTTGATTCCTACCACAAGTTGGACATTACGGTGGAGTCCATCCAATGGAACACCAACGAGCAGCGCATCGAGTTCAGGCCCATCGTGGGCAACACGAGCGAACAGTCGGCCTTTTTCGAGTCACAGAACTATTACGACGAGTCGGTGATGCACGAGATTGCCGGCGTCAACACCGTGAACCCGCTCTATACGCTTTGGCAGCTGTTCTATTCCGCAGGTTATGAGGATGTCACCATTGAGGATGTCATCCGCTGGTTCAATAAGCCGCCGTTGGATATCAAGGCCATGATGATCGATTTTGCCGCGCGCGGTTTTATCGAGTATGATGTGAACAACAACCGCATCCACTTCCGTTCTAAGATTTCCCAATATCTGAACAACCAGGTTAAGAAGAAAGATTACGACTACATCCGTTTGGAGTCCAAGACCCATTATGCCTCCTTGGACCTGCTGACCAACGATTTGAAAATCACCGGTTGCGAGTTTTTTGTGCTCAGCGATCCGCAGATTGTCAATGTCTATCCCATGAACGAAAGAGTTACGGTGAAGAAGAACCGCGACATGACCTTCTCAGGGCGTGTCATCGGCGGTCTTTTCGATTTTATAGCCCACAACTGCGAGTTCAACTACGACCGTTTTATGGTTGATATGAATGTGATAGACACGTTGATTATGTACGTGGAGGACAAGAACGGCCAGATGGACATGTACGGCGACTATCCGTTGCGGCAAGTGCGTGGCCGTATCGAAGAGCTGTCGGGCGTGCTGTATGTGGATGCCCCAGGCAACAAGTCCGGCATGACCGACTATCCTGAATATCCGATTTTCGAAGCGCGCAAAGGCGGCAAGGTGTTCTACGATCAGCCCTATGTGCTCGGCGGCGTATATACCCGCGACCGTTTCTACTATGCCGTCAACAAGTTCCGCATTGTCAACCTGGACAACTTTGTCATAGATTCCATGAAGTTCACCGGCTCGCTTATATCCGGAGGCATCTTCCCTGATATTGCAGAGCCTTTGAAGGTGCAGCCCGATTTCTCCTTCGGTTTCACGCACCATACCGAAGGCCTGCCAATGTATGGCACCAAAGGTTCGTATAAGGGCATCATTGACATGAGTAACCGGGGCTTGCGCGGCAACGGACAGATTGACTATATCACTTCCCACACCATTTCCGACAGTCTGGTGTTCTATTTGGATTCCACCAACGGTGCGGCCAACAACCATGTGGTGGAAGAACGGCAGGGTGGTGTGGAATTCCCGCCCGCCAGCATGGACGACGGTTATCTGCACTGGGAACCGTACCAAGACCAGATGTTTGTACACACCATCAAGAGTCCGATGAATGTGTTCAATGAAACGCAACTGACGGGCAACTCCAAGATCACCCCGTCGGGTATGCAGGGCACGGGCATTGTCAAGTTTGGGCGCGCCGACATCTCCTCCCGACTGTTCAACTTCAAGCATCACGAGTTGTTGGCCGACACTGCCAACCTGCGGATTTACGACATCAGCAAAGGCGAGGACATTGCATTTTCCACTGACAACTATAACTCGCATATTGACTTCGAAACGCGAAAGGGTAATTTCAAGGCTAACGGCACCGCCTCCATCGTCTATTTTGTGAAAAATGAAATCAAAGCCACCTCCTCTGAATTTGAATGGGATCCTATTGACTCCACGTTGTTGAGGTTCAAGTGGGATGACCCGTACAAAGATGTGGACATAGACAATACGCCGACCCGTGATTTGGTGGACATGCAGAGCTTAGAGAACGAGATGTATGCCGCGGACCCGTCGGTGGGTTATCATTTCCCAGCCTTGAGTGCGGAGTTCGATTTCACCAAGAATGTGATTTATGCCCATGGCGTGCGTTACATCAATGTCGGTGATGCGGCGGTGGTTCCGGCTCACGGTGATTTGATTATCCGCGAGAAGGCGGCCATGGACCCGCTGCAGAAATCGCGCATTTTGGCTGGACGCGACAATAAGTACCACGAGCTCTACGATTGCTATACCCGTGTCCAAACCGCCACCAAGTTCTACGCTAACGGCTACTATGATTATGTGGACGAGAACCAGCGCGTGCAAAAACTCTACTTCGACACCATCTATTTCAACAAGGAGACCTTCGGTGATGCCAGGATTCCCGCCGAGAAGGAATTCCAGTTCAGCGACCATTTCGGTTTCAGCGGACGTGCCGAACTGCACAGCACCCAGCCGTTTCTCTCTTACTTCGGCGGCGTGGAAATCCGCCACGGCTGCGATTCCATACATCACGCACCGATGAAGATACTGCAACAGGTCGATCCTAACAACATCATGCTGCAAGTGCACGAGCGCACCAAGGACATGGACGACCGCAAGGTGGTGGTGGCCATCACTTCCTCCAACAAGACGGGACGAATCTATACCGCCTTCGGTGAAGCCAAGGACGAGTTCAACGATGCTGAGTACATCAACGTGTTCGGCTATATCACCTACGACAAGGAAACCCACGAATACAAAGCCGCTTCCTTGGAGAAACTGCAGGATCCCACTGTGCCGGGCAACATCATCACGTTGAACACTGACAATTGTGTGTCCACCGGTACCGGCACCATCGACATGGGTACCAAGTTGGGCCGTGTGAGCTTCGTCACCAACGGTACCATCATCAACTACATGATGGCCGATTCTGCCGAGATGCACCTCACCACCTCCATCGATTTCTTCTTCAATGAGGAATCCATGAAGAGCATGAACAAAGCCTTGGAGAACAGTACCACGCTGGATTTTGTGGATGTTTCCTCCGACCAGGCTTACGACATGGCCCTATATAATATATTAGGTAAAGCCGAATACCAGCGTTACACGCGCAACGTGGCCTTGGGCACGCAACGTCGTCTGCCCGATGCTTTGCAGGTGAAGTTCCTCTTCTCCAATATTGACTTTGAATGGGACAAAGAGCAATCCACTTTCAAGTCGCAGACCACATTGCCGTTGATTATCTGCGGCGCCAAGACGGTTTACAAGATGGTGCCGGGCCGCATTGTGATTGAGAAGAGGGGCTCGCGCAACAAGTTGTATCTCTATTTCGTGTTCGACAACCAGTATTACTATTTCCAGTTCGACAATAATGTAGTGTCGGGCTATTCTTCCGACAAGGTTTTCAACGAAGCCATCAAGAATACCAAGCCGAAGAACAAATCTTTGGCTCCGGACAATGCCAAAGGGCTGCCTTCATTTTCTTACAAGTTGGGCAATATCGGATGGAAAAACAAGTTTGTGAAAAAGTATTTCACCAACATAGAAGAGGAGGAGGAAGATTAAGCATGAAGCCGATTCTGATAGCGGGGCCGTGCGCAGTGGAAAACGAGTCGCAACTCATGACCACTGCCGAGCAGTTGCACGAGGTGACGACTCGTCAAGGGTTGTTGTTGGACTTCTTTCGTGCGGGTGTGTGGAAGCCGCGCAGTAATCCCGACAGTTTCACAGGAGTGGGGGAGCGGGGCCTGACATGGCTCGGGGAGGTGCAGCGGAGGTTCGGTTTCCGCGTGTGCACGGAAGTGATGACCCCTGCGCAGGTGGAACAGTGCGAGAAGGCTGGCATTACTGCCTTGTGGGTGGGGGCGCGCACGGCTGTGAACCCTGCCAGCGTGCAGAAAATAGCCGATGCCGTGAAAGGCAAACCCTTCACCATCCTGGTCAAAAACCCGCTGGTGCCCGACCTCAAACTGTGGCAGGGCAACATCGAGCGTTTCCTCCAGGCCGGCGTGGAGCAAGTGATGGCCGTGCATCGCGGTTTCGCTGACAGCAACGAAAATATCTATCGCAACGCTCCTTGCTGGGAAATTCCCATTGACCTCAAAGTCTCTTTCCCTGAATTGCCGATTCTCTGTGATCCATCTCATCTGTGCGGGCAGACGAAGTGGATTTCGCAAATAGCCCAACTGGCTCTTAACTATGGTTTCAACGGGCTGATGATGGAGTGCCATTGCAATCCTTCGGAGGCTTTGAGCGACGCTGAACAACAGATCACTCCGGAAGAGTGGGGAAACCTTATCCAAAACCTCACCTTCAAGATCAATGCGCCCAACGCCGACCTCATCAAGCAACGCGCTTTGCTGGAGCATGTCGATACGCAACTGAGCGAGTTGCTGGCCAAGCGCATGGAGATTGTGGACGAGATTGCCCACATCAAGAAAGAGAACAACCTGCCCGTGGTGCAACCCCAACAATGGCAGCAGGTCAAGGAACGCTACCTCAAAGAGGGCCAGGACCCTGCCTATCGCGAGTTTCTGACGCAATTTTTGGAATTGTTGCACCAGGCGTCGATACAACGACAAAAATAATCGTAAAGACGCACGGCCGTGCGTCTCAACAAGGCCGTACGTCTCTACCAACGTTTGTGAATATGAAAAAAAACAATTGGATATTCGTTTTATACCTCCTCATCGCCTTCCTGTTCGGCGTGTCGGTGGCGGTCAATTTCCTGCCCTCGCGCAAAACGACCCTTATCGGTGCCCAGAATAACAAGCTGAACGAGGTGCTGAACTACGTGAACCGCTACTATGTGGATTCCGTCAACGTTGATTCCATCTACGACATTACCATCAGCAGCGTGCTGCAAAGCTTGGATCCGCATTCCGCATACGCCACGCCGGAAGAGAACAAGACCATGATGGAATCTTTGGAGGGTTCGTTCGAAGGGGTTGGCATACAGTTCAACATCATGAACGACACCGTGATGGTGATTGCCACCATATCCGGAGGCCCGGCTGAGAAAGCGGGTGTGCGCGCCGGCGACCGCATCATCTCCGTGGATGGCAAATCTATCATCGGGACTACCAATGACAAAGTTTTCAAGTTGCTGCGAGGCAAGAAAGGAACCAAGGTGAAGGTGGGCGTCCGTCGTCCGGGCTTTGCCGATACCTATTCGTATGAGATTACGCGAAATGTGATACCCACATACACCATTGATGTGGCGTACATGTTGGATGCCCACACGGGTTACATCAAGATGAACGAGTTCGGCAGTACTACGGTCAAGGAATTCCAGGAGGCTATCGCCAAGTTGAAACGGCAAGGCATGGATGCCATGATTCTGGATTTGCGCGGCAACGCGGGCGGTTTCCTGGATGCGGCTATCGGCGTATGCGACGAGTTGCTGCCCAGCAAGCAGAAGATTGTCTCCGTGGAGGGACTGAAAGTGCGCCCGGAGGTGTTTTATGCCACCCGCAAGGGCAGCTTTGAGACAGGCAAGGTCATCGTTCTCATCGACGACTTCAGCGCATCGGCATCGGAGATTGTGGCGGGTGCCGTGCAGGACAACGACCGGGGCTTCATCGTGGGGCGTCGCTCTTTCGGCAAGGGGCTGGTGCAGCGGCAGTTCGATCTGTCAGACAAATCGACTATTCGGTTGACCACCGCGCGCTACCACACGCCTAGCGGACGTTGCATCCAGCGCGACTACAAAAACGGCACCCAAGCATACTACGAGGAAATCTACGACCGGCTGGCACACGGCGAGATGGAGTACATCGACAGCATCAAACAGGACAAGTCCATTGCGTACAAGACTGTGGGCGGGCGCACCGTGTATGGCGGAGGCGGCATTATGCCCGATTACTTCGTGCCTATCCACCAGGGCAATGATTTGGATGGATACTACACGGTGGCCAATACTGCCGCAATTACCCAGTTTGCGTTCAACTATACCAATGAACACAAAGTGGATCTTAAGAAACAGTATCCCGATGCGGCTACGTTCATATCCAAAGCGACCGTTTCTGACAAGGAACTGAATCAGATGCTGGTCTATTACACCAAACTCACCAAGAAACCTGTACCTCAACTCACGGCTAATTCTAAAAATGAATTGAAACTTTGGATAAAAGCTCTGATTGGGAGAAACCTGTACAACAACGAGGCCTTCTATCCCGTCATCAACCAGAGCGATGAAACCATCCAAAAGGCAATGCAAGTGCTGAAATGAACCGATAATTAACAATCCAGTTTCAGTTCACATTTCACAATTCACTACTCACAATTCACAACTATCATGGACAAGAGTATCCTTCGGAAAGAGATCCGGGCGCGGAAGAAAGCCTGTCCCCAAGAGCAGTTGGCGACGGAATCTGTGCAGATTATGCAGAAACTGGCGGCACATCCCGACTTCCAGCGCGCAGAAATTGTAATGCTGTACGCTTCGCTGCCCGATGAGGTGCAGACGCTTGAGTTTATCGCGGAGTGGCGCAACCGCAAGCGCATCATCCTGCCCACTGTTGTCGGGGATGATATTATTCCGGTGGAGCTGACCGCCGGCAGCGGCATGGTGGAGGGCGACTTCCATATTTTGGAACCGGAGAACAATCCCTACGAGGGTCCCATTGATTTAATTGTAGTGCCGGGCATGGCCTTTGACCGCCAGGGGCACCGTTTGGGACGCGGCAAGGGGTATTACGACCGTTTCTTAATAAAATATCCCGACGTGAAGACCATCGGGATATGTTTCAGTTTCCAATTGCTGGATGAGGTTCCTGCGGAGCCCCATGACCAGGTTATAGATGAGATAATTTCTCTTTAGTCAGATGTTTTGATGCCGTAGGCCAGATCGCCGGCGTCGCCGAGACCGGGCACAATGAAGGAGTGTGCGGTCAGTTCCTCGTCGATGGCCCCGATCCAGAGCGTGCATTTGGAAGGCTTCAGATGATGTTGCAAATACTCCACGCCCTGGCGGCTGGCGATGATGCTCACGATGTGCGTGTGCTTCGGCTCACCTTTTGTCAGCAACTCCTCGTATGCCAACAGCATGGACTTGCCCGTGGCCACCATAGAATCTGTTAAAATGAGCGTCTTGTCGTCGAGCTCAGGTGCTGACATGTAGTCCACTTGAATCTCGAAGGTGCCGTCCTTGTAGTATTTGCGGAATGCAGAAATGAAGGCATTCTCGCCGTGATCGAAATAGTTGAGCAAACCCTGGTGCAGGGGCAGGCCGGCGCGCAGGATGGTAGCCAGCACGGGCTTCTCCATCAGGCGCGGAATCTCGGCAATGCCCAGCGGGGTGGAAACCTCCTGTGGCTCGAATTTCATCGTTTTGCTGATTTCGTAGGCGAAGATCTCCCCGATACGTTCCAGATTCCGACGGAATCGCATACTGTCGGTCTGAACTTCAACACTTCTGATTTCAGCAATGAACTCATCAAAAAGAGAATTCCGGTTTCCAAGGATGTTCAGGTTGTTTTTCATTGTAGTGTTTTTTTCAACGTTTGTCGGGGGCAAAGATAGTAAAAAAGAATAGAGAATGAAGGAGTGAAGGAGTGAAGGAGTAGAGGAGTAGAGGAGTAGGGAGAAGGAGTAGGGGTGGAAGTTCAGCATTCCAAACCAAAATAGCCAACGGTCAACGGCTAATCTCTCCCAAACACCCTCTCAAAAATGGTGGGTACCTCCTTCATGTAGTATTCCAGCGTGAAGCATTGGGCCAGTTCTTCGGGTGTGAAATTTTGTTGAATAGTTTCGTTTTGGAGGAGAAGTTCTTGATAGTCGAGGCCGTCGAACCAGGCCTTCATGGCGATGGGCTGTACCAGATCATAGGCGCTTTCGCGGGCGAAGCCCTTGTTGATGAGGGCGGTCATGACGCGTTGTGCGAAAATGACCTTATTAGTTATATAGATATGCTTCAGCATGTTCTCCGGGAAGACGACGAGGTTTTCCAATATTTTGCCGAAGCGGTTGAGCATGTAGTCAAGCAAAATGGTGGCGTCGGGGAGCATGATGCGTTCGGCGGAGGAGTGGGAGATGTCGCGTTCGTGCCACAGGGGAATGTCTTCGTAGGAGCTCACCATGTAGCCCCGGAGGATGCGCGCGCACCCGCACATGTTCTCGCTTCCGATGGGATTGCGCTTGTGCGGCATGGCGGAGGAGCCCTTCTGTCCTTTGCCGAAGGCCTCTTCCGCTTCGCGCAGTTCGGTGCGCTGCCAGTGGCGAACTTCCACCGCCATCTGTTCCATGGTGGAGCCGATGAGCGCCAGGGTGGCCATGTAGTGGGCGTGGCGGTCGCGCTGGAGCACCTGCGTGGAGATGTTGGCGGAGTGGATGCCCAATTGCTCGCACACGTAGTCTTGCACAAACGGCGGTGTGTTGGCGAAGTTGCCCACGGCCCCGCTGATCTTGCCGCACTCCACATCGGCGGCGGCGGCCTCGAAGCGGGCCATGTTGCGCTTCATCTCCTCGTACCATAAGGCCCATTTCAGACCCAAGGAGGTGATGTCGGCGTGAACGCCGTGCGTGCGCCCGATGCAGGGCGTGTCCTTGAATTCGTAAGCGCGTTTTTTCAAGATGTCCATGAAATGTTGAAGGTCGGCACGTAGAATGGTGTTGGCCTGCTTGAGCAGGTAACCGTTGGCGGTATCCACCACGTCGGTGGAGGTGAGTCCGTAGTGCACCCATTTTTTCTCGTCGCCCAGCGACTCGCTCACGGCACGCGTGAAGGCCACGATGTCGTGGCGCGTTTCTTGCTCTATTTCATAGATGCGCTCCACCTTGAACGTGGCTTTGTCGCGAAGCTTTTGAACGTCTTCGGCAGGCACTACACCGAGTTTGCTCCATGCGGCGGCAGCTTCGATTTCAACTTTCAAGTAAGCATTGAATTTATTATCTTCTGTCCATACTGAACTCATTTCGGGACGGGAATAACGTGGTATCATACGCAAAAGTCTTAAATTAGTGAGGGTGCAAAGATACAAATAAAAAAAATATCAACATACGATGATAGTTTCTATAAAATTGTATATATTTGCCGCTCGTTTTTTAATAAAAAAGTATGGGGATATACTATAAAAGAATGAGAAACAACACTTTACTCCTTTAATACAAACCAACTAAATTAAAAAAGTATGAAAAAAGTTCTTCTCTTTTTGATGCTGTTTGTAGCGATGCTGCCGGCAGCACTCATGGCGCAGACATTTCCTATTGTCTGTGACTTTGAGACACAGGATTTTAGCCAGTTCGGTACCTACACGAACGATGCTACGTATCCTTGGACTGTCACTTCTGCACAAGCGCATGGTGGCAGTTATAGTATGAAAAGCGGTAACGCGGGCGTTAACAGCAGTACCTCCGAGTTTTCGGTTACGGTAAACTTCACGGTAGCTGGCTCCGTAAGCTTTTATTGTATGGCTTCCTGCGAGAGTGCAACATCCTATTGGGATTACGGCAACTTCTACATTGATGGTGTACTTCAAGATGATTTTCTGCACACTACTACATGGCAGTATAGAAGCTATGATGTGCCCGCAGGGCAGCACACTTTCAAATGGTCTTACGAAAAAGACAGCTCTGTAGGCAGCAATGACGACTGTTTTTATGTGGACGATGTGGTCTTTGAATTGCTCACATGTCCGAACACATCTCTCCCCACGGCATCCAATGTTACCGACCAGTCAGCTGTGTTGACATGGCAGTCACGTGGTAGCGAAACCAACTGGGATATCTATATGACGACTTCATCAACAGACGTTCCGGACGAAAACACAACACCTACCCTTACGGTTACAGACACTTTCTATAATGCAACCGGTCTGAATGGACAAACTACCTATTATTTCTATGTACGAGCCAATTGCGGCGGTGCTGATGTGAGCAACTGGAAGAGTGTTTCCTTCATGACGAGTCAGGTTGCCGCCCAGCTTCCTTTCACTTGTGATTTTGAGGATGCAACCATCAATAGTGAATGGGCACTGGTCAATGGTACTGAAACCAACAAGTGGTGCATCGGCACTGCTGTGAATAATACAGACAACGGCAGCAATGCATTGTATATCTCCAACGACAATGGCACTACGAATGCTTATACCCACACCACCTCCTATGTTTACGCTTACCGTGACATAGATTTTACACAAGGTGCTGCCGCCTATCAGATTGATTTCGACTGGCGCAACCAAGGTGAAAGTGCCAGTTATGATTATTTGAAGGTTTATTTGGGAGACCCGGCAATGGTAACCGCCGGTTCCTCCATGCCAACCGCAGCACATGCACAACTTCTGGGCACTTACTACGGTCAGAATACATGGCAACATGCTACTATTAATCTGCCTTCTACAGCAGGTGGTAACCATCGTCTCTATTTCATGTGGTATAACGATACTTCCGGAGGCTCTAATCCGCCCGCAGCTGTGGATAACCTTTCCATTACCGCTTTGACTTGCGGCTTCCCGACCTCTTTTGCAATTGATACCATCACATCTATCAACGCTACTTTCCACTGGCATCCTGCAACTGACAACGATAACGCTTGGGAAGTGGCAGTGGCTCCTTACGGAACCTCTGTTGACAGTGTCACCTTCGTTTCTGTTAATGACACAACTTATGACGCTCAGGGTTTGAACAGCAACACCCGCTATGTGGTCTATGTACGTACCGATTGCGGTATGGGAGATGTAAGTTCTGCTATCAGCGCGGACTTCCGCACCGCATGTCCCGCAACCAACGATGTGCCCATTGTTGAGGACTTTGATTCATACGGCAGTAGCAGTTTCCCTCCATGCTGGACAAAGATTTCCAATTACGGCTCATATCCCTACACTTCTTCTTCTGCCTCCCACAACGGAAGCTATGGTTTATATTTCTATCAAACAACAACCAGCAACGGACAATGCTCCTATGTGGTAGCTCCCGCTGTTGATCCTTCCGTCAACATGAGTGACCTGACCGTCCGTTTTGATATGAAAACCACCAGCACTACTAATGCAAGTTTAGCTACATTGGGTATCATGTCAGATCCAACGGATACCGCCACTTTTACAGCTCTTTATCCTGTCCAATTGACCACAAATTGGGAAGAGTTTGAATTCCCGTTGACTAATTATACGGGTCAGGGAACAAATGTGGCTCTCAAAGTTGAGTTGAATCCTGCTTCATCTTCCACCTATTGTTATGTGTATATGGACAATTTCAACTTGAACTATACACCTTCTTGTCCTAGAGTTGTAGCTATAACCGTTGATGCAAATACTATCTTGTCAGATGCCGCAACCATTACTTGGACAGCCGGACCGTCAGGTACCGCATGGGATGTGCAGGTTGTACCTGCTGGCACCAGTCCTTCCGACGACAACTGGATTACCGTAAATGACACCACTTATGATGCCCAAGGTTTGAACGCAAATACCGAATACACCGTCTATGTACGTACTAACTGTGGATCAGAAGTGAGCGAACCCCGCAGCACCAATTTCAGAACCGCTTGCGGCACTCAAACGATTCCGTACTTTGATAATTTCGAAAGCTATACTTCCTCCTCCAGCTCATTCCCTGCTTGCTGGACTTCCATCGCTGGTTCTTCTTACGTATATAGCGGGAGCGACTCATACGGTGGATCTGGTAAATCACTCAAAATTTACGGACCGGGCACTGTGGCCACTCCTCTCATTGCCTATAATGTGAACGAACTGCAGATTTCCTTCCAGTTGAACCGCGAAGGTAGCTTTTCCGGACCCATGGTACTTGGTTTCACAACCGACCTTAACAACCTCTCCAACATGATCACGATTGCCACTATTGATCCAACAGAAACCCATACGATGAAAAAGTATGAGTACAACTTGAACAATATCGGCAGCACAGATCAAGGTTATTTCGTATTCCAACAGCAAGCTACTCTATCGAACTGGTATTATTGGCTCGATAATATCCGCATTCAGGAAATTCCGGATTGTGTATATCCTGTAGTCAATATTGCAGGTGCAGGTTCAGATGTCATTACTTTGAACTGGAACAATGATATGAATGCCACTTCATGGAATGTGGTCTATAGCACAAGTCCGATTAACCCGGATACTGTAACGACCAATGTTTTGAATGTTACCGATACTTTTGTTACGATTGACAACCTGACTCCCGGTCAAATTTACTATTTCTATGTTCAGACGGATTGTGGTTCAGGAACAAGTTATTTCAGCGAACCCGTTTCCGCCGCTCCTGGTGTGTATAAGATTAGCGATTTTGCCTCTTTGACCACATGTGAAGGTATCTTATGTGATGATGGTGGTCTTAACGGTGACTACGGTGCAAACCGTAACGATCAAATAGTGCTCTATCCCGCCACACCTGGTGCCGGTATCCAAGTTTCCGGAACAGTGTCAACGGAAAGCGGTTATGACTACCTGTACATTTATGAGGGTGTAGGAACTTCCGGAACATTGTTGTTCGAAGGTGAAGGTACAATGACGGTACCTCCAGTGATGTCCGCTACTGCATTGACGATTGTCTTCACATCAGATAACATTGTTTTCTACGATGGTTTTGCCCTTAACATCGAATGTGTGGATTGTGTAACGCCTGCTCCTCATGTGGCTCAAGTTGGTTTGGACAATGCCCAAATCACCTGGAATGACCAGGGTGGTTCTCCGCTTGGTTGGGAAGTTGCCTTCGGCCCTGCCGGTTTCAACATCAATACGGTGCAGCCTGAATACGTTACCACTAATGTTTATGATGCACTCAACCTTACAAATAACACCTCGTACGATGTGTATGTGCGTGCATTCTGCAACAGTGGAGACACCTCTTCTTGGTCCGGCGTGCTGCAATTCACCACGCTGAAAGCCCTGCCTGCCGCTATTCCTTATTTCTGCGATTTCGAGGATACGACGCAAAGCAATGAGTGGACGCTGTTGAACGGTTCCTGCTCCAACCAATGGGTTATTGACACGGCTGTAAATAATACTGCAAACGGTGCTTATAGCTTGTATATCTCTGAAGATAACGGTGTGTCAAACAATTATGATAATAGCTCGAGTTCTCTTGTTTGGGCTTATCGTGATTTCAATTTCACTGGCTATGGTGAGTATATTCTCTCATTCGACTGGCTCGGTTATGGTGAGTCTGGCTACGACTATATCAGAGTGTTGATTGGCTCGCCTGCAACTCCGACTGTTGGCAGTGAATCTTATGTGGCTCCTGTGAATGCAACCGACCTCTTCGGTGAGATGAATCTCTCATCCTCATGGGGTCATAAAGAGATTTCTTTGAATGGTACAGAATTTTCCGGTACAAAACGTGTTTATTTCGGTTGGAGAAATGATTATTCTGCAGGTACAAATCCTGCCGGTGCTATTGACAATGTCCGTATTGAAGGAACCAACTGTGTCAAGCCCACCAACCTGCATTTTGTTTCCTCAACGAACAATTCAGCCGATGTGGCTTGGACTCCGGGTTCTGAAACCGACCAGGCTTGGGACATCGTATATAGCACACAAGCCGGATTCAACCCTGATACGGTTACAGCAATGACGGTCTATGATACCCTCGCGACTATCAGCAACTTGAATTCAGGTACGTTGTACTATGCATACGTGAGAACCAACTGCGGCAATAATGAATTATCTACTTGGTCAAACATGATTACTTTCCAAACGGAATGCGACATGTTCACTATTCCTTATTTTGAAAACTTCGACAATCAGGCCACCAGCTCAATGCCATTGTGCTGGAACAGCCTTGGTAACTATTCTACAGTACCGTACGTTTCCACTTCATACTCTTCTTCTTCACCGAACTCTCTCTATATGTATAGCAATGGAACCACCGCATACTCAATGGTTTCTATACCTGAGTTGGATCCCACTGTCAATACAAACACTTTGATGGTCTCCTTCAAGATGCGTGCAGGTTCCACGTCCAACCAGTTGATTGTGGGTGTGCTGACTGACAATGAGGATGTCTCCACATTTGTACCGGTTGACACGTTACAGGCCTCTGTCGCCTCTGTATGGGAAGACCAGATGGTATTCTTGAACAACTATACGGGTGCCGGTCACTACATCGCTTTCAAACTGTTGTCACCGAGTGGTTATAGTACTTATCTTGATGACATCAACGTTGACTATACTCCTTCCTGCCTGCCTGTGACTGGCATTTCCGCAGTGCCGGGTTCAACTTCTGTTGCACTTTCCTGGACAGAGAACGGCACGGCCACGTCTTGGGCTATTGAGTATGGCCCACAAGGATTCACGCAAGGAACTGGCACACAAGTTACAGCCACAACCAACCCGTTCACCATCGACAACCTGACGGCTGGCACTGCATACGACTTCTATATACGCGCCAACTGCGGTGCCGGTGACGAGAGCGACTGGGCCGGTCCTGTGGCCGCTATGCCTGGTTCTTTCAATATTCCGACTACCGGCGAGATTACTTTGTCCTTGTGCGGCGGAGTCCTCTATGATGACGGCGGTCTTAATGGCAACTATTCAAACTCCTGCAATGCTACGGTTGTCATCAACCCTGATCAAGCAGGTCTTTTCGTACAATTGAACGGAACATACAACATTGAGACGGGATCTTCCTCCAGATGGGATTACCTCCAAATCTTCGATGGCAGCGACAACACAGGAACAATCCTGTTTGACAGCCATAATGGAGATGCCCTGACCAATATCACGTCCACAACCGGTTCGCTGACTCTCTATTTCCACTCTGACGGATCTGTCAATTACAGCGGTTTCGAAATCCAAGTGAGCTGCGTTGGCGACACAACCCCCGTGGAGCCGTGCAACGCACCTGCCAATGTGGAGGTGAATAACGTAACTACAAGCGCAGCAACGGTGGATTGGATACAAGAAGGCACACCCGACGGCTGGGTTATCAGCTATAAGAAGGGTTCCGCTAATACTTGGACTACGATCAACACAAGCACGCATCCTTACACGATTACGAATCTGGAAGCTGAAACCTCCTATTCTGTGTTCGTAACAGCTGTTTGTGGCGAAGAGGAGAGCACACCTTCCAATACGGTGTCCTTCACTACTGATCCCGATGGCGTGAATGTCTATGCAAACAGCACCATTGTCTATCCTAACCCGACCACAGGCAAATTCAGAATTGAGAATTCAGAACTGAGCATTGAGAATGTGGAGGTTTATGATGTCTATGGCAAGCTGATCACGACCGTGAAGGTTGAAGACAACAACGTGGAACTTGATCTGAGCGGCAACGCTTCCGGTGTCTATTTCACCCGTATCTTCACCGACAAGGGTATGATCACGAAACGTATCGTGAAGAAATAATTCACAGACACATATTTTTTACAAGGGGCGAATTTTTCGCCCCTTTTTTATTTGGTATTGTTCAAAAAAAAATCTATTTTTGTTGTGCCCTTATATTCGGGGTGTTATCAGCTTTTTTTCGAAAAATAAACATTAAAAACACTATAATTATGAAAAGAAGGATACTGTTTTTTTGGGCTTTGACTGCTTGTATGTTATCTTTACAGGCACAAACGACATGTTTGGGCCCAACCAACCTGACGGCAACCCCGCATGTACCGGACAGCAGGAATGTAACCCTGAATTGGACATTGGCTGCGGATTCCATGCAGCAGACACTGTCACTTTCGCATCCGATGATATTGTCTTCCAGTATCGGCTGGGACAACGGAGTGGCTGTTGTCCGTTTTCTGCCGCACGATTTGGCTCCTATGCATGGTCAGCGCGCGACAGCGGTGACCTTCGCTCCGGGCATTTCCACCATGTATGCCTCTTATTCCATCGTGATTTGGCAGGGTGGGGGAATGAGTCCCATTGACAATTCCTTCAATGCAGGCATGGAAATTTATAATCAACCGGTAACGACCAATTTGGTCGCGGGTGTCCTGAATACGGTTCCGTTGACCTCTGCCATCACCATAGACTCTACCTTGGAGTTGTGGGTGGGTGTCCAGGTCAGCACCATATATGGCAATCCCATCTATGTGACCGAAGCGAATGGGGATGCGCAGCATTACCAGAATCTGGTAGGCGATCCCACACACTCCCAGTGGGCTGCGTTTTCTGCCAGTACCGGCATGGAGTATAACTTCGTCATCGGGTTGGAGGTTTCTGCCAGCCCGAACATTGTGCAGGGATACAAGGTGTATCGTAACCAAACGTTGCTTACCCCTGTACCCATCAATACCCGCATGTATATTGATACGATTGATGTTAATGGTGGGTATCAGTATGACGTGACAGCTCTTTATACTGACAATTGCGAATCGGCGCCAGTTAGCGCCACCATCTCGATGGAAGATGACACTTGTTTCATTTTCACCCTTCCCTTCTCGGAGAATTTCGACAGCTATCCCGGCACCACCTCCGGCACGGTCAACAATTTACCGCCCTGTTGGCATAACATAAGCGGAACGGCATCCTCCTACGTGGGATATCCGATTGTCTATAACAACACTTCGTATGCCGCCAGCGGCCGGAACAGTCTGCGGTTCTACACTACAACCACAACAACTGATTTTGGCTATCAGGTGGCCATCCTTCCGCCAATCGACATTTACTCCTACCCCATAAACTCATTGCAGTTAGAGTTTGAAGGTCGTGCCCTTACCGCAAACAACAATTTTACCATAGTGGTGGGTGTTATGGACAACTACTATGACTTTAACTCTTTCCAACCGTTGGATACGTTTACAAACACCACCATTACCTACAAATCGTTCACGACGCTTCTTGACCAATATACCGGAAACGGTGCGTATATCGCCCTGATGGCGCCGCGTACCATTGCCAATAACTATGGTTATGTTGACAATATCATCGTTTCCGAGATTCCCTCTTGTCCCAAACCGGTGGATCTCACCATAGTTAATAACACAACGAATTCTGCCTCGCTGACGTGGAATGAGTTGGGCAGTGCGCAGGAATGGGAAGTGGAATACGGTCCGGTCGGATTTGTGCCCGGAACGGGTGACAAAGTGAAGGTGTTCACCACCTCGGCCACTATCAATGATTTATCACCCAGTGGATATTACTCGTTCTATGTCCGCTCTATCTGCGGTTATGAAGACACCAGTGCCTATAGCAAAAAAGTGGATGTAGCATTGGAATGTGGTGCCATAAACAGTTTCCCGTATGTGCAGAATTTCGATTTTTATTCAGTCAGTACATCCCAAAGCACATCTTCTAACAATCTGGCGCAATTTTGCTGGAGTCATATTAATGACGGGACCTCTTATAAGGGTTGTCCGTTGGCATATAACTCTGTCGCCAACGCGAAGAGCGGTTTGAATGCATTGTATTATTACAACGCATGGACCAATGCATACACAGACCAGTACGCTGTTTCGCCCCAGATCGACCCCTCCATTCCCATAAATACGCTCATGATTGAGTTTTCCGCTAAAAGAACATCTTATCCGTTCCTGATTGTCGTCGGTATTATTGACAACCCTGCGGATCCGACCACTTTTACAGCTCTGGATACCATGTATTTGTCCGAACAAGATCCCAACACCTACAGGGATTTTCTATACATGTTTAATGAATACACCGGAAACGGCCATTATATCGCGCTCAAAAATGTCAAACCGGTAGAATACCAAAGCTATAATGTGGGTTATATCGATGATATTGTCATTTCCCGAATCCCCTCTTGTATCCAGCCCGGTTTTGTGACGGTGACCAACACCGCAAGTCATGATGTAACGGTGGATTGGGTGGCGAACAACGACGAGTATGCTTGGGAGGTGGTCGTGGTACCGCAGGGCAACTCGATTTCGACCGGCACTGTGCAATATGCTTATACACACCCGTTCACTTACGGACAATTGCAAGACGACACCTACTATGACGTTTATGTGCGGGCCGTGTGCGGGGCCAACGACTACAGTCAGTGGTCTTCTCCCACTACGTTCAAAACCAGGTGTGCCAATATTTCCACACTTCCATACACGATGTCGTTTGATTCGTATGGAACAGCCACATCCACCAGTGCCACATCTCCCGGCCCTATGGTGCCTTGTTGGGAACGTATTACGGACAATACTTCACCTTATCCGTATATTTCCAGCACGCAGCACTCCAGCGGCGTGGGTTCTTTGTACATGTATAGCACGAGCGTATATCATTCCATGGCGGTTTCACAACCCTTTGATTTGTCTGCCTCCCCTGCAAACGGTGTTTTCGTGAGGTATAAAGTGTTTAAGGACAACGCTGCTTCCGGCAGACTGCAGGTGGGTGTTAGTACGAACCCGGACTCGCTGAATGCCTTTGTAGTGCTTGATGATATTTACGGATCCGACCTTCCTGATTTATACAAATGGTATGAACGTTTCTTTGTTATTCCCGGCACTTACACCACACCCGTCTATCTGGTGTTCCGTGCTCCGAAAGGGACGACAAGTAGTACATTTGTGGATGATATAGTTGTGGCTTCAGTGGAGGAATGCTCTGAGCCGAGATATCTCTCGTATAGGGAACTTTCCCCGGCATCGGTGGTGATTACGTGGGAGCCTGCGTTCTTTGGGGCCAACAGTTATGTGATAGAATATGCAGAGTCAGGCACCTCGAACTGGTCGAATCCCGTGACGGTGAACGGTACCTCTTGTCGGCTGTCAGGTCTTACGCCTAACACGTTGTATGATGTGCGGGTTAATTCCGTTTGCAGCAGCGGCTCTGCTGATGCCGCCACCATGACTTTCCAGACCAAGTGTTTGGCGGGTGGCGATGCTGTTTTTGACAATGGCGTGACCGAAATAGCCACTATGCCAGTCCACAACGGGTTCCGATATTCATATAGCCAACAGATTTTCGATGCCTCTGAATTGAATGGGGCCTCCACCATCAACAGTGTGTCATTCTATTACGCTTTCACGACACCTTTGGCAGCCAAAAACAATGTGGACATCTATTTGGCTCACACCAACAAGTCCACTTTCAACAGTTCGGTGGAAGATTATATTTCAAACTCCAATTTCCAACTGGTTTACTCAGGCGCTTTGAATTGTACGCAAGGTTGGAATACCTTCACATTCACACAGCCGTTCCAGTATAATGGTGTTGACAACCTCGTCTTGGCCGTTGACGACAATTCCGGCAACTACAACAGTTCCTCATATACCTTTTTATCCCATAATACCACACCGGATTATAAGGCATTGTATTATTATTTCTCGTCTGATATCAACCCTGCCAATCCGGAGTCGAATGCCAATGTTTCCAGTTCGCGAACCACGAGCAGAAGCAATGTGATTTTTGGCTCTCCATGCGACACGACAGGTTATTGTGTGGCTCCCAGGGTTTGGGTGGATTCTCTCTCCAATCATTCCGTCCGTTTGGCATGGGTGCCCGGCTATTTGGAAACCGAGTGGGCGGTGGAATACAAAACCGACCAAGATTTGTTCTGGACCTCTTTGGGCTTTGTGGGTACCACGGCATACACAGTCCCCAATCTGCTTGAAAATGTGAACTATGATTTCCGAGTGTGTGCTGTTTGCTCCACTTCCGACAGCAGTGAGTGGGTCACCTTGAGTGCGCATACTCCTTGTCAGGCTGTGACGCTTCCGTATCATCAAGGATTTGAATCGGCAACCGGTTCCGGTGCCACCCAGTCTGTAGATGGCTGTCTGACACGATTCACCACCAACACGCAAACCGCCTATCCTTATCCTAACGGCTCATACGCATACGAAGGAAACTACTCTCTCTATTTTTACGGTTCTGCATCCAATTATTCCTATATGGCACTTCCACAGCTAGAAAGTTCGGTGCGGATGGACAGCCTGTTGATACAGTTCCGGGCCCTCAGGACTGCTCCGAATTACAATATCGAAGTGGGCATCATGTCTGATCCGTATGATGTTAACACATTCACCAGATTAGGCACTTTCATGCCGGCGGAAGAGTCCTCCCAGAACAACCAGAAATGGGATTTGGGCGAAGTTGTGACTTCCGGCTATACGGGCAATGGCCGTTATGTGGCCTTCAAAACCCAGCAATGGTTGCAGTCCTATATCTACATTGATGATATCACGGTTGATTATATTCCGTCCTGCAAACATGTGAACAATGTTCAAGTGCAGAACATCATGCCCACCACTGCCGATGTCAGCTGGACTCCTGGCCAGGACGAGCAGACATGGAAATATGTGGTAGGCCTGAAAGGGCATACCGACCCGATGACCGCCGCTTGGCAGACGGCAACCCAAAGCAGTGTGACGCTCACCAATCTGTTGCCGAATACCGAATACGACGTGTTTGTGGCCGCCGATTGCGGCGAGGCTACCCCAAGCCAGTTCATGAAGAGCAGTTTCATCACCGCCTGTATGATCGTCAGCACATTGCCATATTCTGAGAATTTCGACTCCTACGGTGGTTTGAGCGGTACCGACTTCTTCCCGAACTGCTGGGTCAGAAACGGAACCTACAGCCCCATGGAGTATCCTTATCTGTACAATACTTACTATCACACCCCGCCGTCCTGCCTCTATTTCTATTCCCAAGGAAACACATACAGCATGGCTGTGACGAATGAGTTCGACGCCAGCATCCCAATGAACACCTTGCAGGTCAGTTTCTATTACCGCTCATCCTCTCCGTCTCAAGTCATGGAGGTGGGGGTCCTGTCAGATCCTGAAGATCCGACCACTTTCACGCCGTTGCAATCTGTGAATTGCCACGTTTCCAATCAGTTTGAACCCCAACGGGTTTCCTTGGCCAACTATACGGGCAATGGACATTATATCGCTTTCAAAGGCACCGGTACTACCTATATGGGATTTATAGATGATGTATGGGTGGAGCCGATTTCGAATTGCCCCAATCCGACGCTCTCTGTTTCCAATATCACCACTACGGGTGCCACTATCCATTGGACTCCTGGTGAGGATGAAACCCAATGGGAGGTGACGATTGTGCCTTCGGGCAGCACGTTGGAAGGCACGACACCTCAACTGGTTCAGACAGACACGTTCTATCTGGCGACCGGATTGAGTGCCAGTACGTCGTATGACGTGTATTTGCGCGGCATTTGTACATACGGTGAGGGATACAGCGGCTATGTGATGACAACCTTTACCACGATGTGCGAACCGCTTCAGTTGCCTTATCAGGAGAACTTCGATGAGATGGAAGGCACGACGAGCGAGACGGTGAATAACCTTCCTGTTTGTTGGAACTATCTGAATACGGGCAGTTATTATTCCGGTTGCCCATACGTGTATAAAAACGCCACATTCGCAGCCAGCGGCCTGAACAGTATGTATTTCTACACGGCTACTTCCAATTCGTATTCCGACCAATATGCCATCATGCCGGAATTGGACCAAACCGGCACGCCATTTGCAAACATAGAACTGCAATTTGATGCAAGAGCCAACAACACCTATTATCCGTTTAATTTGATTATAGGTGTGATGAGCGACCCGCAGGATGTCAGTACGTTCACGCCTATCGATACGTTTAATATTACTTCCACCAGTTATGAGACCTATTATGTGTATTTCAATAGTTATGCTGGCAATGGCCGACATATAACCTTTATGGCTCCCAAATTCCCGAATACGGCTTATTATAACACCGGACATGTGGACAATATTGAAGTGAAGGCCATGCCTTTGTGTATGCCCGTCCGTCGGTTGAGTATAAGCCATATCACTTCTACTACAGCAGAGTTGTCCTGGGTGCCGAACGGCAATGAGAATTCATGGGATATTCAATACAGGTTAGCCAATGTCCAGGATACAACGTGGTTGGAAATGTCAGTCAACATGGCACTTTCCACTACCATTACAGCCCTTTCACCCAATTCGTTGTATGAGGTGAGAATGCGCTCCAACTGTGGTCAGGACGGATACTCTATCTGGACGGCTGCAGAGACGTTCAGAACCGAGTGCTCACCGATCAACCAGTTGCCGTTCTCGGTTGATTTTGAAAACCAGACGGCCACAACGTCCACCTCCGAAAACAACTTGCCCGTATGTTGGCACTATTGGAATACCGGAACCACCTATGGGGGTTATCCGGTCGTTTATGGTGGCTCATCATACGCACACTCCGGCAATAACAGTCTCCGCTTCTATGTGCATGTTTCCAATCCATATAGCGATCAATATGCGATACTCCCGAGCGTGGATACTGCCATTTATCCTATCAATACGCTCAAACTCAATTTCTATGCCCGGAAATACACCTCTTCCTATCCATCTTTCAATCTGGTGGTCGGCGTGATGTCAGATCCGTATGATCCCAGTACTTTTGTCACAGTGGATAGTGTATTGGTGACGGAAGAGACAATCTCTGAATACACCACATTTTTCAGAAATTATGTCGGAAACGGCACCTATATCGCATTAAAAGCCCCCAAGGTTGCCACCATCAATTACAATGCGGGTAATGTTGACGATTTGACCCTTTCGTCCGCACCTATGTGTCTGCCCGTGCAGAATGTGACCGCAACCAACATCACGGCCACCGGAGCGGATATTTCATGGACTCCGCTGGGTACTGAAACAGATTGGGTTTTGAAATATTCGGTCGATGCCGCAGGCGGTCCTGTGGATTCGGTCGTGGTGCTGAATACCCCGTCATATTCGTTGAGCAACCTTTTGCCATACACCAACTACAAGATAGAAATTAAATCAAATTGTGGCAATGGGGAATCTTCAGTGTGGAGTGTGCCGCTCTATATGATTACAGAGTGTTTGCCTATTGCAACGTTGCCTTTCACGGAGGATTTCAGCGGTTATACCCACACGGTCAATCCTACTGCTGAGAACAACCTGCCTGGTTGTTGGAACAACATTGACTTTGGCAGTTCCCAGTCTTATTATCCGATTGTGTATTATAACTCCTCTTCTGCGCAGACCCCGCCGTATTCATTGCGCTTCTACTCATCCACTTCTACTTCTTACTCCGACCAGTATGCCATTCTCCCTGTGGTTGATGTATCGACTATGCCCATTCACAACATGCAATTGACATTTGGGGCACGTAAGCTTAACTCCAATTATCCTTTCACTCCGGTCATCGGCGTGATGGAGGGCACGGACTACAACACCTTCATTGCGGTGGATACGATAGAGGTTACTGGTGTTACTTATTCAACATTCACGGTGAGCTTCCGCAATTATACGGGTACGGGCAATCGTATCGCCATTGTGTCGTACAAGCCTTCATCTTCGTATATGGCAGGATACATTGACGATGTAGTGTTGGATATGCTGCCTTGTTCGGTGCCAGTAAATCTTGCTGTCAGCAATGTGGAAGCCAACTCGGTTAACGTCAGCTGGACACCCACTGGAGCTGAAACCAGCTGGAATTTGCAGTATAAGACCGCCTCTTCCAACTGGACTCTCGTGCCCGATGTGACCACCACGTCTTACACCATTACCAACCTGCAGTCCAACACAGCTTATCAGGTGCGGGTGCAGGCCAACTGCGGAGGCGGTGAAGGCGACTGGACCGCACCGGTATCATTCACCACGATGGACGACCAGTGTACCCCGCCCGCCAGCTTGCACTTGGTGGATACTACGATGGTGACCGCCATCTTGGATTGGAGCCAGACATCCAGCCAGGCCAATGAGTGGATGATCTACTATAAGAAAACCAATGAAGATATCTGGTCCATGCAGACCGTCAACACCCATCCATACGAACTGCAGAACCTAGAGTCCGGAACCTCGTATGTGGCACATGTCACGGCACATTGTACCAACGGCGTATGGAGCGATCCGTCCAACCAGATCACGTTCACAACATCCACAGTGGGTATCGGGAATTACGAGTTGGGACAAACCGACATCTATCCGAACCCGACCACTGGAAAATTCAGAATTGAGAATTCAGAATTGAGGATTGAGAATGTGGAGGTTTATGATGTGTATGGCAAGCTGGTCACGACAGTCAAGGTTGGCGGCAACAATGTGGAACTTGACCTGAGCGGCAACGCTTCCGGTGTCTATTTCACCCGTATCATCACAGAAAAGGGTGTGGCCACCAGACGCATTGTGAAAAAATAATCAATGCATATAGACATAATGTTAAGGGGCGATTGTTTCGCCCCTTTTTCTGTCTCCTGTTCCCTGTGAACTATTCCCTAAATTTCGTACCTTTGCAACCCGATTTTGGAAATATCAAAAACAGAGTTATTATATGGAAAGACTTTCAAAAAGAGTTACCACCATGGCTGCGTCGGAAACGTTGGCCATGACAGCCCTCGCTCGCGAGCTGAAGGAAAAAGGCAAAGATGTAATCAGTTTGAGCATCGGCGAACCCGACTTCAATACGCCGGAGACAGTAAAGGAGTATGCCAAACAGGCTATTGACGACAATTTCACCCACTATCCTCCTGTGCCGGGTTATGCTGACCTGTTGAAGGCCATCAGTGCCAAGTTCAAACGCGACAACAACCTTGACTACGCCACCAACCAAATCGTGGTTTCCACGGGCGGCAAACAGTCCATCTACCAGGTGGTCATGTCGCTGGTGAACCCGGGTGATGAGGTCATCATCCCCACGCCCTACTGGGTTTCCTATCGTGCCATTGCGGAAATGGCCGAGGGCAAGTGTGTGTATGTGCCGGCCAAATTGGAGAATGATTTCAAGATTACACCGGAGCAACTGGAGGCTGCCATCACCCCGAAGACGAAGCTGATGATGTTCAGCAGCCCTTCCAATCCGACGGGTATGGTGTATTCCAAGGAGGAGTTGCGCGCATTGGCTGAAGTCATTGCGAAACATCCGCAGATGATGGTCATGGCGGACGAGATTTACGAGCACATCAACTTTGTGGGTGGCCACGAGAGTATCGCCCAGTTCGACTTCGTGAAGGATCAAGTAGTCACCGTCAACGGTGTGGCCAAGGGCTTTGCCATGACGGGTTGGCGTATCGGTTTCATCGGTGCACCGGTTGAAGTGGCCAAGGCTTGCAACAAGATGCAGGGCCAGATAACCTCCGCCACCGGTTCCATCTCGCAGCGTGCCGCATTGCGTGCCATGGAGCTCGACCCCAAGACTTCCGAGGATATCATCGGTATGCGAAACATCTTCAAACAGAGAAGAGATTTGGTGTTCGGGTTGCTGAAGGAGATTCCGGGCTTTGAGGTTTGCCTGCCGGAAGGTGCTTTCTATTTCTTCCCGAAAGTGAAGAGTCTGTACGGCAAGAATGCCCCCGCCGACTCCGAGTTTGCCAAACAGTATGGCAAGACGGTCATTGAGAACTCCAAGGATTTGGCTTTCTACATCTTGCTGGACGCCAGCGTGTCCACCGTGCAGGGCAGTGCCTTCGGCGATGACGATTGCATTCGCCTGTCGTATGCCACATCAGAGGATAAGCTCAAAGAGGCCTGCCGCCGTATCAAGGAGGCAGTGGAGAAACTCTCATAATAGCAATTGACCCCATTGTCCGCACTAATGTGCGGACGCACCAAAACTTCCCTTCTTTTTCCCCGTTAGGGGAATGCATTCCTGTAGGAAATGTGAGCCCATACGGTTTTGTATCCCCGTGGGGGATTCATTTTCTTTCCAAAAATCCAAATCTCCACCAGAGGAGAGGTTGTTTTCGGATTTTCAATTTTTTTTACAATTTGCAATTTCTATCACGGAAATTGCATTTTTTATATCGAAAAATGCAATTTTTATATAGTTGATTTTTAGTGAATTAGTTTTGTTTTACCTTTGATTTTTTCGAAATGATTTTGTATGTTTGTCAGCGAAATTTATTAACGATTTCTAAAACGCAATCATGGCGAAAAATCAGAAACTTGAAATTGCAAATTGTGATCTCAAAAAAATTGATAGCATTAAGATTGAGTCTCTGATCCGAATAATAAGAGGTCAGCAGGTGATGCTTGATGCCGATTTGGCAATGCTGTATGGTGTTGAAACCAAGAGGTTGAACGAACAGGTCAAACGTAATATAAATCGGTTTCCTGAAGATTTCATGTTCCAATTGACTCAAGAAGAATCGGTTAATTTGAGGTTGCAAATTGTGACTTCAAACGAGGAACTGAATTCTTTAAGGTCGCAATTTGCGACCTTAAACAAAAACGACAAATCTTCGAGATTGCAAATTGCGACCTCGAAGAATGGCCGAGGACAACATAAGAAATATCTACCTTACGCCTTCACCCGTAACGGCATTGCCATGCTCAGCAGCGTTTTGAGATCCGAAACCGCCGTTGGGGTCAACATCCGCATTATGCGGGCATTTACCATGATCCCACATCTCGTTAACTATAGCACACAATTGGTTCAGCGTATATTTAACATTGAACAGCATCAACAAGAAACCGATGAGAAAATAGACGTTATAATTGAAAAAATTGAAGAAATATCTCCCAAACCGCTTCCTGAGCAAGTGTTTCCAACAGGCTGCGTATGGGACGCCTGGGCCTATGTCTCCGATCTTGTGAGGAGTGCCCGCCAAAGGATTGTCATAATTGACAACTTTGTTGACGACCGTGTGCTGTCAATGCTCACCAAACGGTCTGTCGGAGTTTCTGCGACCATCCATACCCGTTACAACGCACAGTTTCTCACCGATCTGAAAAAACACAACACACAGTATCCAGAAATCGAATTTATTCAATTACCCCAACGAAACCACGACCGTTTTTTGATCATTGACGATAAAGTATACCTGTTAGGGGCCAGCCTCAAGGACATAGGCACGGGCCTTTGTGCTGTTGCTGAAATGGAAATTGCACCAGAGGTGATTTTGGAATTGTTGAAACACTAAAATGCATCCGTTCCGAGCCCCCCCTTGCCTTTCGTCTGGTGCTCGTTCCATAGTTTACCATCAGGAATGCTAAGCAAGCAGTAGAGATTCCGCTTAACGCTGTCGCGTATCGCGGAATGGTGCACTAATCACGGGATAAAAAGGTGGAAAGATGGGCGGACGCGCCATCAAGTATATAAGTACAAAAAAATTAAGCCGCTTTTCAGCGGCTTAATTTAAAATCAAACATTATGAACAAAATATCATAGAATCTGCCTACTCCTGAACGGGAGTTACAGACACGTATGATCTATCCTTGTAGGTTTTCTTGAAGGAGACGATACCGTCAACCAAGGCAAACAACGTGTGGTCTTTGCCCATACCCACGTTCTGGCCGGGGTTGTGAACCGTACCTCTTTGGCGAACGATGATGTTGCCGGCTTTGGCGAATTGACCGCCAAAAATTTTCAAACCTAATCTCTTGCTGTGTGATTCGCGGCCGTTCTGTGAACTACCGACACCTTTTTTATGTGCCATAACTTTTTATTTTTTTTCGTTACTACTAAATTATAAGGTAATAGCATCAATCTTGATGGAAGTGAGGAACTGGCGATGGCCGTTCAACTTCTGATAACCTTTTCTTCTTTTTTTCTTGAAAACAAGAACTTTGTCACCTTTGAGGTGTTTGAGAACGGTAGCGGTAACAGCTGCACCGGCAACGGTGGGCGTACCAACTTTTACGGAACCGTCATTGTCAACCAATAACACTCGGTCGAATGTGACCTGTGAACCTTCTTCAGCCTGAAGGCGTTGAACATAGACTCTGCGGTCTTTTTCAATCTTGAATTGTTGCCCGGCTATTTCTACAATTGCGTACATTTTTTAAGATTTTTATTTTTAATTTTTTGGGGCGGCAAAAATAGAAAAATTTATTTATTCTGGCACTATTCTTGCAATTTTTTTTGAACAAGTTCGTTATTAATCCACATTTTAAGAAATATAATATCTTGTTATGAAAGTGAAAACCATATTTAACGCTTTAATTTTCAGTCTGATAGTTCTTGTAAACTGCCCGAACACCCTCGTTGCCCAAACGGCTTCCAAAGGGGGTGGATATGTGGATTTGACAGTCGCGGCAGAGAAGTCTGTCAATGCTGTGGTGTATATCAAAACGGAATTTACGCAGAAAAATTCCGCGTGGGACGACTTTTTCGGCGGTACGATATGGGAGCATTTCTTCGGTTCCGCGCCCAGCATGTACCCGGTGCAGGCCGCCGGCTCCGGCGTGATTGTTTCCCCCGACGGTTATATCATTACCAACAATCACGTTGTAGAGGATGCCGTGAAGACCACCATCACGCTGAACGACAAGCGCGAATACAATGGCACCATCATTGGCACCGATCCCAGTGCAGACTTGGCACTCATCAAGATTGAGGCCGACAATCTGCCTTATCTCACCTTTGCCAACTCCGACTCTGTGAAAATCGGAGAGTGGGTGCTGGCTGTGGGCAACCCCATGAACCTCACTTCTACCGTCACCGCCGGCATCATCAGCGCCAAGGCACGGCAGCTGGACATTAACTCGCGCCAGCACAAGACGGAAGAAACCTACTTGCAGACCGATGCGGCTGTCAACTCCGGAAACAGTGGCGGCGCCCTGGTGAATGCCTCCGGCAAACTGGTGGGCATCAACACTGCCATCGCTTCCGGCAACGGCTACTATACCGGCTATTCGTTTGCCATCCCCTCCAACATCGTCAAGAAAATCTACTTCGACCTGAAGGAATACGGCAAGGTGCAACAGGCCTATCTGGGTATCTCCATAGCCGAAATCAATGCCCGTTTGGCCGAAGAATATGGTTTGGAAGATGTAAAAGGAGTTTATGTGGCAGATGTTCAAGAGGATGGTGCGGCTGCGAAAAACGATTTTCAAGAGGGAGACGTCATTACTCATATTGACAAAATGCCTGTGAACAGCCTCGCGGAGGTGCGTGGCGTGCTCAAAACCAAGTCGCCCGGCGACAAAGTGCAGGTAAATATCGTCCGTAATCGCGAAAAAATCACGAAAAATGTAACTTTATTGAATATTGAAGGTACAACGGACATTATTAGGAATTGATGATTTAGACGGGAGACTGGAGACGGGAGACTGAAGACTAGATTCAACATTCCTGCTTTTTAACTTTAAAAACTTTATAACTTAATATATGAGACAATTAAAGATTTCAAAATCCATTACCAATCGTGATTCGGCTTCATTGGATCGTTATCTGGCCGACATTGGTAAGGAGAGCATGATTAGTGCCGAAGAGGAAGTGGAGCTGGCCCGTAAAATCAAGGCTGGCGACGAAGAGGCACTGAATAAGCTGACAACCACCAACTTGCGTTTTGTGGTTTCAGTGGCAAAACAATATCAGAATCAGGGTATCAGCCTTCAGGACTTGATTAATGAAGGCAATGTGGGGCTTATCAAAGCAGCCAAGCGTTTTGATGAGACCCGTGGTTTCAAATTCATCTCCTACGCCGTGTGGTGGATTCGCCAGTCCATTCTGCAGGCTATCGCCGACCAGTCGCGTATCGTGCGTCTGCCGCTGAACCAGGTAGGTGTCATCAACAAAATCAAGAAGGAAACCGCCCGTTTGGAGCAGCAGTTCAAACGAATGCCTACGACCGAGGAGATTGCGGAGGCCATTGACATGCCCGTCTATAAGGTTTCCGAAATCATGAAGATGAACAACCACCCGCAGTCTATCGACTCGCCCATCTCCCCGAATGAGGAGACCCGCTTTGTGGATATCTTTGTGCACGACAATGACGAGGACACAGACAAGATTCTGATGAACGAGTCGCTCTCTTCCGAAATCCACGATGTATTGAAGACCCTTCCGGAGAAGGAGCGTGAGGTGCTGAAACTTTTCTACGGCATTGACACCACGCACGAGCACACGTTGGACGAGATCGGCGACCGTATGGAGCTCTCCCGCGAGCGTGTGCGCCAGATCAAGGAGCGTGCCCTGAAGCGCCTGCGTCAGAACAGCAAAAACAAGAACTTAAAGAGTTATCTATAGTAAAAATCTGTACTTTTTCATGAAATCCGCTTCCCGTTTGGTTTTGGGATTGTCCTTCGGACTACTCCTGTTGTCGATGGTGTGTTCCTGTCACCGTCAGGCAGAGACCCCCAAACCGGTGGCGTATTTCCGTATAGATTTGCCCGAGCACAGCTATCGGCAGGTCGATACCACGCTGCCGTTTGTGTTTGAGCAGTCAGAAGCGGCGCAACTATCCATCCGTCCCCAAAAGGACGGCTCCTATTGGGTGGATTTGGACTATCCCACGTTGAACGCCACGTTCAAAATCACCTATATGACGATGCCGCGGGCAGATTCTTTGCGCAATAAGATTATCCGTGAGGAGAAAATGGTGAAGTTCCATTACCAGAAGGCGGACGATGTGGAGTATTCTGTAATCCAGGATCCTGATTCCAGACTATGGGGACAGATATACGACATCGCCGGGAAAGAAGTGGCCACGCCCCTCATGTTCTGGATGACCGACAGCACACACCAGTTCCTGCGCACCACACTCTATTTCAATTTCGCGCCCAATAACGACTCTTTGGAGCCGGTGATCCAATATCTGCGCGATGATGCCATGCATTTTGTCAATACTTTTAAATGGAAATAGCAGTCATGAAAAAGAAGTTCTTTATGACCGGTTTGCTGTTTGCAGTGTTGCTGTGCAACGCTTTTGCGCAGGACACACTGAAGATGATGCAGTACAACCTGATGTATTACACCACCAATTCCGGCGTGTCGGACTGCAATTCGGTAACCAACAACATCGATGCGAAAGATGGTTATATTGAGACCATATTCCACCACGTGATGCCGGATGTGATCTGTGTGTGTGAGATGGGCAGCAGCAGTTCTTACGCCGACCGTCTGCTCAACAACGCCATCAACACCCAAGGGGTGGATTATTATCGTCATGGCCCGTTCACCAACTATTCGGGTGGCTATATCGCCAACATGCTTTTCTACAACTCCCGGAAGCTCACATTCTACGACCATTATTATGTCACCACTTCGTATCGCGACATCAACGGGTACAAGATGTATTACAACTCGCGGGAGTTGGCGCAAGGCGATACGGTGTTTATGACCTTCTGGATCATGCACTTGAAGGCAGGCAGTTCCGAAGCAAACGAAGCCTCCCGCCATTTGCAGACACAGCGTTTGATGAACAAGCTGGTGTCACTTGGCGCGCCGGGCAACAACATCGTTTCGGGCGACTTCAACATTTATGGATCTTCGGAGGCCGCCTACCAGGAAATGGTCAATTATTCCAACAGTCTCTATCGTTTTTATGATCCCATAGACCGGCCGGGCAACTGGAACAACAATGCGCAGTTTGCGGATATCCACACGCAATCCACGCACACTACCAACTACGACAACGGCTGTTTTTCCTCCGGTGGTTTGGACGACCGTTTTGACATCATCTTGGTGTCGCCGTATGTCTATTACGGCAGCGACCGTGTGCGTGTGCTGCCCGAAACGTACCATGCGCTCGGGCAGGACGGGAATCGTTTCAATGGTTCGGTTTTGCAGCCGCAGAACAATTCGGTGCCGCAGAATGTGGCCCAGGCTTTGTACAACCAGTCGGACCACCTGCCGGTGATCACGGAGTTTCTGGTTGACGCGCATGTGGGTGTGAGTCCGTATAATGCTGACTATCAATTGCGAGTAGTCAATCCTGTGCGCGGGCAGTTGGAGGTTCTCTTGCAGACCGAGGAGCCTGATATGTACAATTTCGAGATTTTTTCCATTGACGGAAAGCGGGTGGGAGCGTTCGAGGAAGCATTGACCGCCGGAGCACACACCTTGCATCATGCCTTCCCCTACGCCAAAGGGTTTTATATTCTGAAAATCACCAACTCCAAAGGCCAGTCGCGCAACGTGAAATTAGTGCGGTAATAGCTTTTTTTGGTTAAAGACATCGATTATTCGTTTGTCGTTCCATACAAATCGTAATCCGCTGCTTCCATGATTTTCACATGGTAGAAATCCCCGATTTTCAGGGCTTTGTCCTTGCGGATCAGGACGCTGTTATCGACATCGGGAGAGTCGAATTCGGTGCGGCCCACATAAAAGTCTTGCTCTTCCCCGTCGATGATGACTTTAAGGGTCTGCCCCACTTTAGCTTCGTTAAGTTCGCGGGAAATGCCCTCCTGCAGCTGCATGATTTCGTTCACGCGGCGCGTTTTGATGTTGCGGCGCACGGGGTCGCCTAATTCGTAGGCGGGGGTATCCTCCTCTTGCGAGTAAGCGAACACGCCAAGCCGTTCGAAACGATTGCGTTTTACAAATTCTACCAGCTCCTTGTGTTGCTCATGGGTTTCGGTCGGGTAGCCAGAGATCAGCGTGGTGCGAAGCGCGATGCCGGGCACCGTCTCCCGTATGCGTGCGATGAGGTCGTAGATGTATTGAGCGGTGCCGCCGCGCCGCATGCTCTTCAGAATGTCGTCGCTCACATGCTGGAACGGGATGTCCAAATAACGGCAATATTGCGGGTATGCGTTCATCACATCCAGAATCTCGTAGGGGAAGTTGAGCGGGTAGGCGTAGTGCAGGCGTATCCATTCAAGTCCCTTTACTTGTGCCAGGGCCTCCATCAGGTTGGCGAGCTCGCGCTTGCCAGTGAGGTCAATGCCGTAGTAGGTGAGGTCTTGGGCGATGAGCATGAGTTCTTTCACGCTCTGGTCGGCCAGCTTGCGTGCCTCCTCCACCAACAGGGGAATGGGCTTTGACACCTGTTTGCCGCGGATCAGCGGGATGGCACAATAGGAGCACTGGTGGTCGCAGCCCTCCGAAATCTTGAGGTAGGCGTAGTGCATCGGGGTGGAGAGCAGTCGTTCGCTGGTGCCTAACAGATCGAAGTCGGCGGATTCCGTGAGCTTCTTCAGTTCATCAAAGGTGAAGAAACCATCCACTTCGGGCAGCTCAGCCACCAGCTCGTCTTTGGAACGTTGGGCCAGGCAGCCTACCACGTATATCTTCTTCACTTGCCGGCGCATCTTGCGCTCAATCTGCGCGAAAATCTCGTTCACGGACTCCTCGCGGGCGTCGCCGATGAAACTGCAGGTGTTGACGATAACCAGGTCGGTTTTCATGGTGCCTTCAAAGAAAACGCGATGCCCGAGTTTTTGCAGCCGCGCGGCGATAATTTCTGAATCTACAATATTTTTGGAGCACCCTAAGGTGATGATGTTGATGGTCATAGTCGTGATGATTTGAGCGGCAAAGGTACAAAAAAAGCCCCTGATTGCAGGGGCTTTCTTTAACTTTCAATGAATGATTAGAACGTTGGTTTGCATTTCACATCAGTGGTGATACCCAGAAGGGTTAAGGAACTGTTGTAATCCGAACATTTTTTACCGGTTTCAACCTCGAAAGGATCTCCTGTAGAAGAAAGAGCACCATTGACATAGGTCTTACACTGGCATTGTTTGTTGCAGGATGTTGTGAAAAAACCAAGCAGTAAACCAACTGCGCAGATGCATAATACTTTTTTCATTGCTTAAATAATTTAATAGGTTAAATCAGGGGCAAAAGTACATTTTTTTTGAAATATCATCCTTAATAAATGTTAAATATATGCACACCAACAAGTTCAAATATCTGTCATTGAAAAAAACTCATTATGTGAACTTGTAACACCGGAGGATGGGTTGGCCCTTGTGCGGACGCAAGTGCATGGCGGCACCCAAACATTGTTTGTAGTCTGAGCATTTTAAGCAAGGACCACAGCGCATCCATTCACGGTTGCGCATGATGTCAAATCGGTTGTCCCAAACATCCAGCAGATTGTCATTGTAGATATTCCCTTGCACAAACGAACGGTTGATGTTGGGGCAGGCGGAGATGTCGCCATTGATGAGCACGGAACTGATATTGATGCCGGCGCGGCAGAAGAAATAACTGTCACGTAAGCTCTCCTCATACTTTCCCGTATACGCCTCGCAACTGAACTTGAGGTCAATAGTGCCTTCGCGGCGGGTGACGGCGACGAATTGGAACATTTCTTCCACTTGTTGGCGATTGAGTTGAAGTTCTGCGTTTTCCGTGGCGCGTCCGATGGGCGCAATGGTGAACAACCGCCAATGGCGGATGCCGTTGGCAATGAGCAGTTCTTTTAATTGAGGCAGTTCGGAAAGGTTGCGCTGGTGCACGCAAGTGACCACATCATAGTTCAGCTCCGGAGCGGAGGCGATGAGCCTTAAGGCATTAAGGGCCCGCTGGAAACTTTGGGGATGGTTGCGCAGCCAGTTGTGGGTGGCTTCCAAACCGTCCAAACTCACGGTCACAGAACCAAGTCCGGCCGCCATCAGTTCCTGATGCCGTTTTTCATCGTACAGCATGCCATTGGTGACTATGCCCCAGCGGAAGCCGTGCTCTCGGAGCGCGCGACCGCAGTCGGTTAGATCCGGACGCAACAGAGGTTCTCCTCCCGTAATGGCAATAAGAGTGGTGCCGCGCTTATAGCGTTTTTCCAAGGGTTCAATGGCTTTCAGGAAATCTGGCAAGGGCATGTCTGGTACGCACGCTTCGGCTTTGCAGTCGGAACCGCAGTGCCGGCACGACAAGTTGCAACGCCAGGAGCACTCCCAGAACAGATAGTTCAGTTCATGTATGGCCGTTTCGTTTTTTCGGAAAATACGGAAAAGAAACCGCTTGAGTCGCTTGTTTTTAGGAATTTTCACGGTGTTGTTTCACTTTCAGTTCAAGCGGATGTTGGATGTCAGCAGCGTAAACCGTGGTGTCCAGCGACTCATACAGTCCGTTTTCAGTACTGTCAATGTCATTCACCTGCACATCATAGTCGGCCCATTCCCGAATGGAACGTTCACCGCTTGGGTCCTCAAATATGCCCTCATTATCTGTGATAGCCGTGAAACCCAAAGATGGGATGGAAACTTGAAGGCCTTTTATGGGTGCGCCAGTTTCCGTATCAAGTACCTTGCCTTGGATTTTTGCGTTGACATATACCTCCGGAGGACCGTAACAGGCTTGAAAGGTGAACATAAGCGCTGTGGCGGAAAAAGAGCCGAACAGGAATCGGACAAGTCGCTGTTTTTTATTTTTGAGCTTCTGGAACATGGTGCTGTCGGTTTATGTTATCTTTACATTATTTAAATAACTGGGGAATCAAGAAATTATTATGCTTTCTTTTGTTGAGAAAAAAGAGTTTCGGTAGTGTTAGGCAAAATAAACGAAGTTTGCTCCAGATCCTTCATCTCCACCACATTCAGGTTGTTGAGCACCCACTCTTCAATTTCGCGATAGCATTCCAAAAACTGTTGAGCTTTGTTTTCCATCTTTACCGAATAAGATTATGCAGCAAAAGTACGAAAAAATCAATTCATAGTGGAATTCGTGTTCGATTGTTCATAAAAAATGATAAAAAGTTGAGAAATCCATTTCTGGAAAATGTGTAAAAATTTATTTTTGCCGCTTAAAAAAGTACGGTATTATTTTTTATTTAACTATTTAAAATTCAAATTATTATGGGTGGATTTTTTGGCGTGGTCTCCAACGGACCTTGCAATCCTGATTTATTTTACGGCATTGACTACCATTCCCATCTCGGCACGAAACGCGGAGGTATGGTCACCATCGAAAATGGCGTGTTTCACAGGTCAATCCACAATATTGAGAATTCCTATTTCCGCACCAAGTTCGGCGACGACCTTTACAAATTCGTGGGGAACATCGGTATTGGTGTAATCAGTGATACCGACGCACAGCCTATCGTGGTCAATTCACACTTGGGCCGTTTCGCGATTGTGACGGTGGCCAAAATCAACAATATGGCCGAATTGGAGAAGGACTGTCTGGACAAGAACCAGCAATTCACCGAGCTGAGCTCCGGTTCCACTAACCCCACCGAGCTCATCGCCTTGATGATTACCCAGGGCAAGGACTTTGTGGATGGCATCCAGAATGTGTATCGCAAGGTAAAGGGTTCCTGCTCCATGCTGATCTTGACGGACGATGGTATCATTGCCGCGCGCGACTACTACGGCCGCACACCCATTGTGGTGGGTAAAAAAGAGGGTAGCTATGCGTTGGCTTTCGACTGCCACAGTTTCGCTAACCTCGACTATTCCATCGAGCAGTTTGTGGGTCCCGGAGAGGTGGTCAAGGTGACGATGGATGGCGTGCAGCAGTTGCTGGCTCCTAACCCCAAGATGCAGATTTGCTCGTTCCTATGGATTTACTACGGCTATCCCTCTTCGGAATACGAAGGCGTGAATGTGGAGAACACCCGCTACATGTACGGTTACGAGATGGGCCGCACCGATGATGTGGAGGTAGATATGGTGTCCGCTATCCCTGACTCAGGCATTGGCATGGCATTGGGTTATGCTATGGGCAAGCAGATTCCTTACAAGCGTGGCATCATCAAATACACGCCCACTTGGTCTCGTAGCTTCATGCCTGTGAACCAGGATACGCGCGAGCACGTGGCCCGCATGAAACTGCTGCCGAACACGAAGATTCTGAAAGGTCAGCGAATTGTTTTCTGCGACGACTCCATCGTGCGTGGCACGCAACTCCGCGACAACGTGAAAAAACTCTATGGATACGGCGCCAAAGAAGTGCACATCCGCATCAGCTGCCCGCCGCTGACCTACGGATGCAACTTCCTCAACTTCTCCGCTTCCAAGACGGAAATGGAGTTGATCACCCGCCGCGTGATTGAGGAACTGGAGGGCGACAGCACCAAAAACCTGCACCTCTACTGCGACGACACTACGAAAGAATACGCCAACATGGTGGAACTTATCCGCAAGCACTTAGGCGTGGATACGCTGAAGTTCAACAAATTGGAAACGATAGCCAAAGCCATCGGCCTGCCGAAGGAGCGCATTTGCACGCATTGCTTCGATGGCTCCTCATACGGTGGGTGATCAGGAAACCAATCTCAACTTTGTTGGTTTCGATAAAGTTGTCCAATGAAAAAAGCGCATCAGTGCAGTAGCACCGATGCGCTTTTTTTAGCTTTAAATCTGATTCAGATTTTAGTTTTTGGGTTCGCCTTTAGGACATTTGTGATCTTTCGGGCAGGGACCTTTAGGACCGTGGTGAGGACCACCTTCCGGACAACCGGGCTTGTCGCCGCCTTTGCAACAGCCAGGGCCTTCGCCTTTCTTGCAGCCACCGCAGCAGCCCATTTCATCGAAAGCGGCTTTCTTTTCAGCAGTGGTGAGATTGTCCCAATTGTTCATGGCAGCCTCGAATTTGGCTTTCTTCTCTTCTTGAGCTTTCTTCATCTCCTGCATCTTGTCGTAGTCGGCTTTGCGTTGGTTGAGCAGTTCCACTCTGCGCTCCTCGGTGATGTTCTCCCAGTTCTTCCAGTCTTCGCAGGCTTTTTTGTGGGCTTCCATTTCGGCTTTCTGCTCCGGAGTCATATCCTTGCAGCAGGGATGATCTTCGGCTTGCATCTCAGTATTTTCAGCAGGCTGCTCGGCAGGTTTGTTGTTATTGCAGGCGGTGAACGCCAGACAGCACGTGGCTGCCATCAAAATAAAAAGTTTCTTCATTTTTTTGAATTTTAGATTATTTCTCGGTGAATGATAACGCCGCAAAAGTAAAATTATTTTCCTTACTTTTGCCGCCATGAAATTTCTTTTAACATTAATAAATATGAGTAGAAAATTATTGGTGGGCTTTTTGACTGCGGTGTTCTGTTTCCTCGCCGTCAGTGTCGATGCCCAGAACTACAAGAAGGAGACTTATCAAAATGACCCGATGAACGTGATTCACTACACGCTCGACAACGGATTGCAGGTGTTCCTGTCCGTCAACAAGGACGTGCCGCGCATCCAGACCTACATCGCCGTGCGCGTGGGCAGCAAGAACGACCCTGCCGAGTCCACAGGTCTGTCGCACTATCTGGAACACTTGATGTTCAAGGGTACTAGCCACTTCGGCACGCTCGACTGGGCCAAGGAGCAGGAGCAACTCAAGAAGATTGAGGCACTGTATGAGGTTTATAACCACACGACCGACCCCGCAAAGCGCAAGGCCATCTATCACCAAATCGATTCCGTTTCCTACGAGGCTTCCAAGTATGCCATCCCGAACGAGTACGACAAGCTGATGTCCGTGATCGGCGCGCAAGGCACCAATGCATTTACTTCCAATGATATGACTGTATATCAAGAAGATATTCCCAGCAATGAGCTGGATAGATGGCTGATGATTGAAAGCGACCGTTTTTCCAATGCTGTCTTCCGTCTGTTCCATACGGAATTGGAAACCGTCTATGAGGAGAAGAACATGAACATGGCCAATGACAGTCGTACCGCATACGAGAAGATGAACGAGGCTTTGTTCCCGAACCATCCTTACGGCACACAGACCACCATCGGAACGGTGGAGCATCTGAAAAACCCCTCTCTGACAAACATCAACAAGCACTACCAGACCTATTATGTACCGAACAACTATTGTATTGCCATGTCGGGCGACTTTGATCCTGATGAGGCCATCCGTTTGATTGACAAATATTTTGGTAAACTTCAACCCAGATACATTCCTGATTTCACATACGTAAAGGAGAAACCTATCCGCGAAGTGAAGGTCGTGGAAGTGTATGGTCTGGAACCCGAGAATGTGCAGATAGGTTTCCGCATTGATGCGGGCACCGGTTCCCGCGATGTGCTGCTGGCCGAGATGGCCGATGCCGTGTTGATGAATGGTTCTTGTGGTATCATTGACGAGAACATCAACCAGAAACAGCTTGCACAATATGCTGCCACAGGTGTTAGCAACCTGAACGATTACGCCTATTTCCGCCTGACGGGCAAACCCAAACAGGGTCAGACGCTGGAGCAGTTGAAAGACCTTTTGCTGCAGCAAATTGAGATTCTGAAATCCGGTGACTGGGATGAAGACCTGCTTACGGCTGCCATCAACAACCGCAAGCTCAGTGACATGACCTCTTTGGAAAGCAACCGTAACCGCGGCATGAAGATGGCTTTTGCCTACATTGCACACCAAAGTTGGCAGGACGTGCTCAACGAGACCGAGAACATGAGCCTCGTGACCAAAGAGGATGTCATCGACTTTGCGAGACGCACTTTCAAGAACAACAACTATGTGGTAGTCTATAAACGCCAGGGCGAGCAACGCAATGTGCAGAAAGTCGATAAGCCCGAAATCACCCCTGTGGTCATCAACCGCGATGTGGAGAGTGATTTCATGAAGAATATCAAAAGTATTAAGGTCAATCCCATCGAGCCTGTCTTCGTGGATTTCAACAAGGATATGAAGAAAGGCAAAGCCAATGGCAATGAGATTCTGTATGTGCAGAATACCGAGAATGGCCGTTTCCAGATGGTTTACCGCTATAATTATGGTACCTTGTATGACAAATACTCCAGAATCACCAATGAGTTTTTGGACCAGTTGGAGAGCGAAAACCGCACCCTCAGCCAGATCAACCGTGAGATGTACGACCTCGCCTGCGACTACAACATCAGTTTCGGCGACAAGTACGCTCGCGTGAGCATCAGCGGTCTGAGCGAGAACATGGAGAAGGCTATGGCCATCGTAGAGGACATCTTGAACAATCCCAAGATTTCTGAAGAATCTGTACAGAACTCCATTTCCGACATTTTGCAAAGCCGAGAGGATGCCAAAACACGTCAGAACAGCATATTCCAGAAGATGCTGAGTTATGCTTCATACGGCAAAGACAACGTGCGCAAATATTTTGTCAACAATGATGAACTGAGGAAAATCACGGCACAGAATGTCATCAACCAGATCAAGACCATGACTTCCCAGCCGCAGCGCGTGCTCTATTACGGCGACTTGACACTTGCCGATTTGCAGAAAGTCCTCACCGAGAAACACAGTGTGCATCCGGCCAAGAAACCTGTGAAGATGAATCCCGGCTACGACCGCCTGGCCACTAAGGAGAACAAGGTCTATTTCGCTCATTATGATGCAAAACAGTCTTTGTGTCGCCAGTTGACCACATCCGTGCCTTACAACCCGGCCATGACTCCGCAGGTGAAGATGTACAATGAGTACTTCGGTGGCAGCATGAACTCCATCGTTTTCCAGGAAATCCGTGAGAAACGCTCTTTGGCTTATACCGCTGCGGCCTATTTTGTAGAGCCGAGTGAAAAAGGCCGTTTCGATTATAACATGACGCACATCGGCACGCAGAACGACAAACTGCCCGAAGCTCTGGAAGCCTTCACTGACTTGTTGGAAAACATGCCGGTTTCTGAACTCAACTTCGACTTGGCCAAAACCTCTCTCATCTCCGAGTATCGCACCGCCCGCGTGCGCAAGATGTCTGTCATCAACTCCTATCTCACCTGTGAAGAGGCTGGCTTGAAGGAATCTCCGAGCAAAGCCAACTACAATGCCATCAAGAACATGACCCTGAACGATGTGGTAAACTTCAACAAGAACTACATCAAGGGTCAGAAGAGAGTGGTTGTGGTGTTGGGCAACAAGAATGAGGTCGATCTGAAGGCGTTGGAGAAATACGGCAAGGTGACCACGCTCACGCTGGAAGAGATTTTCGGCTACTAATGGGACACTGTTAGCAAAACAGCCAGCAGTTAACGGCTAATGGCCAACAACCCAATACAGGGCTCCATTCCGGGGCTCTGTATTTTTTTGTATTTTTGCCGCCGTTTTGAAAGGGGTGCCTGTTAAGGCTGAGATCAGACCCGTTGAACCTGATGCGGATAATGCCGCCGTAGGGAGACAAACGCTTCTATTTTCACAATCCCTCTTTCAGTATTGTTTAATTTAAAAACCAAAACTGTTAGAGTTATGTTTAAAAGTTTAGAGTTTAGAGTTGAGAGTTTAGAGTTTAACAATCAACAACTAAAGACCAAAGACCAAAGACCAAAAGCCAAATTTTTCAGTCTGTTTCTTGCCATCATGGCACAGCTGATTCCGTCAGTGTTGCTTGCGCAGGCACCTGATAGCGTGCAGCGCGGCGAGGTGAGCGAGGTGACCATCGAGTTCACCAAGCCCACGGTGCAAACTGCCGCCAATGTCACGACTATGTCCATGCCGCAGATTCGCGCGCAGCAAGGCAACGGCAGTGTCAACAACCTGCTGGAACTGATGCCCTCTGTGGTCACCACCTCCGAGTCGGGTAACGGCCTTGGCGCCACGTACCTTTTCATCCGTGGCATCGACCAGACCCGCATCAACACCACATTGAACGGCGTCACTATCAACAATGCCGAGTCGCAGGGCTCCTGGCTGGTGAACCTGCCCGACATGGGTGCCTTCATCGAGAACTTGAGCGTGCAGAGCGGCGCCAATACCTCCGATGGTAGCACCTCTTATGGCGCCCGTATTGATTTTGTAACCCGGGAGATTCCCACCAAGCCCTTTGCCGAAGTGCGCAGCTCCTACGGCTCGTACAACACCTTTCATAACATGCTGAGTGCGGGAACGGGCCTCATCGGGAAACGCTTTTCCATGCTGGCCTCCTTCTCCGATATCCGCAGCGACGGCTATATCGACCACTCCGGAGTACGCCTCAACTCCGGTTTCCTCACCGCAGAGCTCGACCTTTACAATTTCAAGAAAAACAGGGATAATGGCAAGCTGAAGTTCCACATGCTGTACGGCACCGAGCACACCGGTCTTGCCTGGAACGGCGTGCCCTACGATTTGCTGGAAACCAACCGCACATACAACTCCTGTGGCGAATATTACGATGACTTCGGAAACATGCACTATTACGAGAACTCCAAAGACCATTACACCCAGACGTTCTATCAGCTGGAGTATGTCAAGGATTGGATTCGCCAGGAGGGCCGTCAGCACCATACTCTGCAGGTGATGCCCTATCTGACCCGCGGTTTCGGTTATTATGAGCAGTATAAGGATGACAAGAAAGTGAAAAAATACGGGTTGGTTGCGTTGTACGATTCTATAAAAACAGCCGATTTGGTCACACAGAAGTATCTGGACAATTATTTCTACGGCATTCATGCACAATATACAGGTACCCAAGTGTTTAAAAATCATAGTAATCAAGGCTTGCGCTGGGTGGCCGGTGCGGACGTGAGCAACTACAATGGCAAGCATTACGGCAACATCGTGTGGGTGCAGCCTAACCGCGTTGTGGATTGTCCGGCCATGTTCGAATGGTATAGGGGAACGGGAAACAAATTGCAAACCAAATTTTTCGGCAATTTACGCTATTGGTACAAGAATTTCAGCGTGACGGGCGAATTGCAATACCGTCGCGTGGACTATGTCATCGACGGCATCAGCGATGAGTTGGTTCCCATTCCGCAAGAGTATCACTGGAACTTCATCAATCCGAAAATCGCGCTGCATTACTATTTGAACAAGGGCAAGTTGAAACACAGTTTCGACCTCTCCTTTGCCACTGCTAACCGCGAGGCCACGCGCAACGACCTTGTGGGTGCCCCCGATGATCGCAAGCCCGTTCCGGAAACCTTATATGATCTGGAATTCAGCTACACGATGCACAACGACAAGTTCTTCTTCAATACTACATTGTACGGCATGTACTACCACAACCAACTGGTGCGCACCGGTGAACTGGATCAAACTGGTGATCCGCTCATGACCAATGTCGATAAAAGCTATCGTGCCGGTATTGAGCTTTCTGCCGCTTATCGTCCTGTGCGCTTTTTCACCTGGCACATCAATGGCGGTTTCAGCATCAATCGTATTCTTAACTATGTCCATTATGTGGAGGATTGGGAGAACGGTGGCTATGTGGAACAGCAGCTCGGCAACACGCCTATAGCGTACTCTCCCAATGTTATTATTGGTAACGACTTTACCTTTACTCCGTTGAAAGACTTCAACATCTCTCTGATTACCAAATTTGTCAGTAAGCAGTATTTGGACAATTCCGGTGACGATACCTATGTCTTGAAACCTTATACGTACACCAATCTCCGCCTTTCTTACACTTTCCATTTCAAAGGTTTGAAAGACTTGGAACTGTTTGTACACGTCAACAACCTTTTCAACACGAAATATGAGACCAATGCGGCACTATACACCGGTTACTATGGTGGAGAGATAAGTTACTATCCTTATTACTTCCCGCAGGCGGGTATCAACGCGCTTGGCGGTGTGAGGTTGAGATTCTAAGTTGGGGTCAGAAAGACCTGCAAAATGGCTACTAACCAAAAATTAGTATTTTTGCAGGTCTTAAATGATTCCTACATGAAACGATTATGGCCTATGCTTCTTGCACTGTTATGGATGACGGTGATGTTCGTTGGGTGTGAGAAGGACAATATTTTATGGATTGACCCTTCAGGGACGGAGGATGTGGATATTACCGACGTGGGTTACAGCATGACGGTTGATGTGGTGTTTTCCACCTCCGGTACTGCTAAGGTGAGCGGCACTAATGATGATTTCAGCGTCAGCATCGAAGGGAATGACGTGACCATAGTTTATAGCGGGGATTCGATTGTGATGTATGCGCTTTCGGGAACATCCAATGACGGATATTTCAAGTTGTACAGTTCCAATACACAAGTTCTCACACTCAACAATCTGAATCTTACCCATCAAAACGGTGCAGCGATCAACATCCAGGGCCCTGTGGCCGAGCCTAATAAAGGTGCCATGACATATATGCTTGTGCAAGGCAGCAACACGCTGGCCGACGGTTCATCCTACACGGCCACGCCTGCCAACGAGGACGAGAAAGCTGCCATCTTCGGCGAAGGGCCTTTGGTCTTCAGCGGCAGTGGCTCCCTGACGGTCAATGCGACCGGAAAGTCGGGTATAATTTCCGATGAGTTTGTGTATGTCAGGTCTTTACCAACGATAAATGTCAATTCCTCAGCGGGGCATGGCATTAGGGGCAAAGACTATGTGATTATTACAGGTGGCATATTGGATGTAAATGTCTCCGCTGACACGAAAAAAGGCATCGGTTCAGACGGCTATGTCCAGATTGACGGTGGAACTACAACCATCCAGATGACGGGCAGCGCGGCCTACGACAGCGAGGAGAGTGCCTATTCGGGCACGGCCGGCATCAAAGCGGATGTCTATTTCAAGATGAACGGCGGCACGCTCACCATCACCAGCAAGGGCTCCGGAGGCAAGGGTATCAACTGCGACGGAGCAGGCTATTTCAACGGCGGCACGGTGGCGGTCACTACTACGGGGAACGATTACACGACTGGCGATATTTCCGCCAAAGGCCTCAAGTTTGACGGAAACATAGCGTTCTCCGGAAGCACAGTAGCTGTGAGCAGTTCCCACAACGAAGGCATTGAGTCCAAAGGGACCATTACAATCTCCAATGGTGTGGTTTACAGTTATTCGGCAGAAGACGATGCCATCAACTCGGGGAGTACCTTTACCATCAGCGGCGGATATGTGTGTGCCTACGCACCGAACAATGACGGTATGGATGCCAACGGCAACTTCTACATTACGGGTGGCGTGGTGTATGCCATAGGCGCAAGGTCCCCGGAAGTGGCCATCGACGCCAACACCGAGGAAGGCTATAAACTCTATGTGCAGGGTGGCACGCTGGTGACTGTCGGCGGTCTGGAACGCGGTTCCTCCCTGTCCCAGAGCTGCTATTCGGCTTCTTCGTGGACACCTAACACCTGGTATGCCCTAAAGGTGGGCTCGGAAACGTATGCGTTCAAGACCCCGGCCAGTGGCGGCACACCTCTCGTGGTGTCGGGATCTTCCACCCCCACGCTGAAATCCGGCGTGTCGGTGAGTGGCGGCAACACGCTGTTTAACGGAATGTTTGTAGAAGACGGAAGTGTGAGCGGGGGCACTGCGGTGTCGTTGAGCTCTTATACGGGAGGAAATGGAGGAGGAGGACCGGGAGGATGGTAGATAAAAGTTTAGAGATTAGAGATTAGAGATAATAGTTAATAGATAATAGATAATAGTTGGGTTTGTGATATATGAAATTTAGGTGGTTTTTTGTTTTATTGGTTGGTTTAATATTGAATTTTGAGTTTTCAATTTTCAATTCTGCTTGCGCGCAGACGGATGTGAACCTTGATCCTGAGGTAGGTGGCAGAATATCGGTCGGATTGGACAAGAAAATTGTCAAAGGACTGCATGTGTCGCTGGAAGAGGAGGCTCGTTTTGACAAGAATTTCCGCAGTTTCGACCGTCTTCAGACCTCCCTTCAGCTTAGCTATAAGGTGAATAAGTATTTCAAGTGCGGCATCGGCTATGTCTTCATGAATCCTTACAGCAACTCTTCCAGTTCGTTCGGCGATTTCCGCCACCGGTTGTATGTGGATGCCACGGGCACGGTCAGAATGGGCAAGTGGAGCCTGTCGCTGAAGGAGCGTTTCCAGTGGACCTATCGTTCTGGCGATTTCAACGAATACCAGTATCCGCGCAGCGCCCTGACCCTGAAAAGCCGGCTCACTTTGAAATACAGGGGCTTCGCCAAGGTGACGCCATACGCCTATTTTGAGATCCGCAACTTCTTGAACGCGCCCGTGATCCATGCGCTTTATGATGGCACAAACTATTATACTGAAGACGGTTCGGAGACAGGGGAGGCCGGTTGGTTCCTGCATAGCTTCAAAGGTGGCTACATCAACCGTTACCGGGGCTCTCTGGGTGTGGACTGGAAAATCAGCAAGCATCACCAGCTGAACTTCTACTTCCTTGGCGACTATGTGAGTGACAAGGTGGTGGATGCCAATGCGGATGGTACGAAATTGAAATCCTATACGAAAGAAAAAGGCTTCAGGGGTACTCTTGGAGCTGGATATGTTTATGCTTTTTAACTGATTAAAATATTGAAAGATGACCTTTTTGAACACCTTGTGCACGATTACATGGAAAGTGAACCCTGTAGCGATTCATCTTGGATCCGTTGAGGTGAGATGGTACGGCATACTGCTGGCTACTGGCTTCTTGCTGGCGTATTACACCTTGCAGCAGATTTTCAAGACAGAGAAACTCTCGCAAAAACTGTTGGATAAGATTTCTATCTGGACGATTGTGTGGACCATCATCGGTTTGCGCCTCGGACATTTTCTCTTCTACGAACCGGAAATGTTTGTCAAGGCTCCGTTGCAGATTCTCCTGCCCATTGACAGTCAGGGCAACTTCATCGGCTATCAAGGTCTGGCTAGTCATGGTGCCGTCATTGCGATCATCTTGTTCGTTATCTACTACACTTGGCGGCACAAAATCAATGTTTTGTGGTTGATGGACCGCTTGGCTATAGCCATTCCCATAGCAGCGGCGTTTGTGCGTTGCGGCAACTTGATGAACCACGAGATTGTGGGCAGCATCACCACAGTGCCCTGGGCATTTGATTTCACCATGGGTGGTCCGGGCGTGGCAGGAACACTGCGCCATCCGGCACAGCTCTACGAGTCGGTGGTCTATTTTCTGCTGTTCATCGGACTGATAACCTATTATTTCAAATTCGCCAAGGGCAAAGTTGCCGCTGGCCGTATGGCAGGTACTACCTTGACCGTAATATTTATCGCCCGCTTTATCATTGAATTTTTCAAAGAGGTGCAGGTGGAATCTGAAATCGGACATGTCCTCAACAATGGACAATGGCTCAGTATCCCCATCATCTTGCTCGGTATCGGGTTGCTGATATACTCTTTTGTGAAGACAAACTATCCCGAATGTCCGTATAAAGAGGAGCCAGTGGAAGAGAAGGAGAAATAATCTTCCGCATCTTTTGATGCCACCCATGGTTCAATTAGTATCGTCGCATTAGTTTACTTCTATAGATAATCAAGCCGTTCAGGCTATAAGGATTTCTATACGAACAGGGTGTGACATTTGTAGAACAATCACGGCACCTTTAGCTTCTTTTTTTGCTAAAATTCTATCATTAACATATAAACACAATTGATTATCAATATTTTATATTTCATAAAAAATGTTAATTTTGCGGCGGTTATTTAAATTGTTATCGTATGAAGATATTATTTGTCGTAAACAACTTTTTCTGTGAGGGCAATGGCCTTGACGAGTCAGCAAGACGAACCGTAAAAGCACTGCGTGATGCCGGACAGGAAGTTCGTGTCCTTTCGGGTAAAAACCTGGAAGATCCCAACGGAGAGAAACCGGATTATGAGATGGAGAATTTCGATTTCCCTTTAGTACAGCCGATGCTCTCCTCATTTGGCTATCATTTTGCCAAGTGGAAGGGACCGCAAATTGAGGAAGCGGTTCGCTGGGCGGATGTCATACACATGGAAGAGACCTTCTTTCTCCACCGTGCCGCTATGAAATGGGCATTAAAGCTCGGTAAACCCATTGTGGGCACCTACCACGTGCATCCGGAGAATATCATCTTCAACACCTTGGGCTGCCGTGCCGGTTTTCTGACATGCCAACTTATCTTGCGCCATTGGTGTCACACTTTCTACCGTCATTACAAATATATACAATGTCCTACGGAGAATGTCCGTGAGCGATTGGTTCGCCACCGTGTCAAAGCGCATTGTTTTACCCTCTCCAATGGCGTGATTCCGGATAAATGTATTCGTCCGCTTACGCCGCCGGATGACTATTTCGATGAAAATCGTCCACTCGACCTGATTTACATCGGTCGCACGGCTGTGGAAAAAGACCAACCGACGCTGTATAAGGCCATTCGTCTCAGCAAGTATGCGAAACGGATAAGACTTCACATAGCAGGCCGTGGTCCTAAGTTGGAACAATACACCCGTATGGCCGAAAAACTGTACGAAGAGGGTGTGGTCGGATATAAGCCGATCATTGGTTATTACAATCGCGATCAGCTGCGCAAACTGGCAGCCAATGCCGATTTGGCCGTTCATTGTGCCTACATTGAAGTGGAAGGCATGAGCATCACGGAAGCCTTGCAGCAGGCCGTTGTGCCCGTGATTGCCACAGCGCGCTACTCCGGCACATCCGCGTATGCTTTGGATGAGCGCAGCAAATTCCCTTCGAAAAATGCAAAAGCGCTTGCCGAACGCATCGACTACTGGTTCGATCATCCGAAAGAACGTTGGGAGATGGGGTTCAAATATGCCGAGTCAATGAACAACTACGACATCAACGAGGTGGTTGCTAAACGACTCATTGAAATGTATAAGGCTGCGCTCCGGAAATAAGGTATAATAGACAAAAGTAGTTGGTGGAACAGGGGTTAAATCCCTGCACATCAACAGAATATAGTAACTTTGATGAAAACGTTTTCATCAAAGTTACTTTTTTATGTCAAAAACGAGAAAAGAAAGGTGCCCTCATTGTGGTTTTATGGACGTGATAAAATGGGGGCGTCAGTCGGGCCATCAGCGCTACAAATGCAAGAACTGCGGGAGCGTGTTCACCTTCCGCAGAAAGGACGTTTCACGGAACAACCGCTTCGTATGGTTCGAGTGGTGGGTGATGGGCAAGCAAACCCTCCAGCAGATCGCCGATCTAAGCGGGTACAGTCCCCGTCAGTTGTCCAGATGGTTCGACGAGTACCTTGAGGAATACCCGACATGGCACATACGCGGCAACGAGAGGGTGAACCTGCTGATAGACGGGACATGGTTCCCCAACAAGCTCTGTCTGGTCCTATACCGGGACGAGACGGTAAAGAGCACGCTCTTCTACCGTCTCACCGACGACAAATGGGCGGAGGAGATAGAGGAGGACCTCCGGAACATACAGTCTCTCGGGGTTGAAATAGAGAGCGTCACTTCGGATGGCGGCAAGAACATCATCAAGGCCGTCAACGCCGCCTGTCCTGCTGCGCTGCGCCAGCGCTGTCTGGCACACATACAACGGGAATGCCTGACATGGCTCACGCGACATCCGCAGAGCATGGCCGGGAAGGACCTCCGGCAGATCGTATGCCTTATCAGCCGGATAGAGACGCGCAACGACATGCTGTATTGGAAACGGCTGCTGTCAGACTGGCACGACCGGTATGTGAGCTATATCAACACCAGGACAACGAAGATGGAATCCCATCGGGAATGGTTCACCCACAAGATGGTGCACAAGGCTTACGCACATCTGCGCGGAGCCCTGCCGAACATGTTTGTCTTTATCGAACACCCCGGTGTGCCCAAAACAACCAACGCTCTGGAATCCTTCTTCGGGCATCTGAAGGGGAACATCTCCCTGCACAGGGGACTTTCAAAAAGACACTACCAAAACTATGTGAAATGGTATCTCTTCTTCCGGCAGCAAGCATCAAAAAAAGGACAGGAAACTTAGGGCTATTAAGGGCCCAGTTCCCTGTCCTTTATTTAGGCACTCACCAACTATTTTTGGCAACATTACCTTAAATCATTATTAGTATATTGATTACCGAAATATTTAATATATTTGCAACCGTAAATATATTAAGTAATCGATTTACTCTATGATACTATTGAAAGACATCGCAGAAATACGATCAGGGGTCTATCTCAACAGCCCACCGGGAGATGAGGTGGCCTATATGCAAATGAAGGATCTGACGATGGATTCTCCAGAGAAAATCGCCTCTTTTGTAGAATATAATCCGAAAATGGAGAAAAATCTGCTGCAAAAGGGGGATTTGCTGTTTGCGGGAAAGGGCACGACCTACCTTTGCACACTTTTCTATCTTGATATTAAAGCGGTAGCCTCTACTACATTATATGTAATACGGTTGCAAAGCGACAAGGTGTTGCCAGAATATGTCTGTTGGTACCTGAACCACCCCAATATGGTGAGCAAAATACGGGCTTCTCAGATTGGAAGCGCCACCCCGCTTATCCATAAATCCACCTTAGAAGAACTTGAAATCCCCGTTCCGGATAAAGTCACCCAACAGAAAGTGATGGAAATATCCAAACTTCAGAAACGGGAAACCTATTTAATCAATGCCCTTGCGGAGAAACGTGCAAGCATTGTCAATCAGTTGTTAATCAATGAAATAAGTAAGTAGTATGGAAAATAAGAAAGTTACCCAAGAAGACATCAACCGCACCGTTTGGAAAGCGTGCGACACCTTTCGCGGCGTTATCGACCCGAGCCAGTACAAAGATTACATCCTCACGATGCTGTTCTTGAAATACGTGAGCGACGTCTATAAATCGAAACTGAACGATTATTTGGACAAATACGAAGGCGACAAGGAACGCGCTGAGCGTGCTATGCGTCATGAGCGGTTTGTGGTACCCGAAAAGAGCTCGTTCGATTTTCTCTATGAGCATCGTAACGCCACCAATATCGGCGAACTGATTGATGAGGCGCTGGCTGATTTAGAGGATGCCAACCGGGAGAAAATGAGCAGCGAAGATGGCAGCAGCATCTTCCGTAATATCAGCTTCAACAGCGCCAATTTGGGTGAAACGAAGGAGAAAAATGCCCGTCTGCGTAATCTCTTGCAGGATTTCAAGGGTGTGGAGTTGGACGAATCGCATTTGGAAAACAACGACATCATCGGTGATGCCTATATGTACCTCGTTTCCACCTTTGCTGGGGAGGCGGGCAAGAAGGCTGGAGACTTTTTCACCCCAGCAGAGGTCTCCACCCTACTCGCCAAACTCACCAAAAGCAACCTGGGTGCACGCATCTGCGATGTCACCTGCGGTTCTGGTTCCCTGTTGATTAAGGCGGGTAAAGAGGTGGATAACAACAACTTCTCGCTATATGGACAAGAGGTCAACGGCAGCACGTGGGCGCTGGCGATGATGAACATGTTCCTGCACGGCTTCGACAATGCTATCATCCGCTGGGGCGACACGTTGCGCAACCCGAAGCTGAAGACCAACGACAAGCTGATGAAGTTTGACACGGTGGTGGCCAATCCGCCGTTCAGCCTCGACAAATGGGGTGCGGAAGAGGCTGCGGGCGACCCGTACAACCGCTTCTGGCGTGGTATTCCGCCCAAGAGCAAGGGCGACTGGGCCTTCATCAGCCACATGTTGGAGGTGGCCGACGACAACGGCGGCAAGGTGGGCGTGATTATCCCTCTCGGCGTGTTGTTCCGTGGCGGCAGCGAAGGTAAAATCCGCCAGTATATTCTTGAAAACGAGCATATTTTGGAGGCAGTCATCGGTCTGCCTGCCAACCTGTTCTACGGCACGGGCATCCCTGCGGCCATCGCCATCTTCCGCAAGGGACGTGGCTCCGAAAACGTGCTGTTCATCGATGCCAGTCGCGAGTACGAGAACGGCAAGAACCAGAACAAGCTCCGTTCGCAGGACATTGAGCACATCGTGGGAGTTTATCGCAAGTTTGCCAATGGCGAGTTGCAGCCCGGCGTGGTAGAGGACAAATACGCCTACGTGGCCACTCCCGCCGAAATCCGCGAGAACGACTACAATCTCAACATCCCGCGCTATGTCGATACCTACGAGGAGGAAGCCGAAATCGACATCCCCGCCGTGCAGAAAGAGATCGAACAGTTGGAGACGGAACTAGCTGAGGTACAGGGGAAAATGAAGGAGTATTTGAAGGAGTTGGGGTATTAACTGATCATATCGTTGGTGTCAACAATATGATAATTATATATAAATAACTAAAAACCAAGAAAATATGGGCGAAAAACTAACAAAAAAAGCAGTATCGACTTTTGAAAGTATTAAAGAAGTTGACATTAATGGTAATGAGTACTGGAATTCTCGTAAACTTGCAAAAGTGTTGGAATATGCAGACTACAGAAATTTCGTTACTGTAGTGGGAAAAGCCAAAGAAGCATGTCTAAATAGTGGAATTCTAGTGAATGATCATTTCGTTGACATCACCGAAATGATAGTGATAGGAAAAGGCGGTGAACGTCAGGTGGATTCTGTCAAATTATCAAGATATGCATGCTACTTGATAGTGCAAAATGCAGATCCGAGCAAGAAGATAGTGGCGCAAGGTCAGACCTACTTCGCTATTCAGACTCGTATTGCGGAAGTTCAGCAGATGAAAGAATATCAAGAACTCTCCACAGAGGAAGAAAAGCGGTTGTTTCTTCGTGCAGAATTGCAGACACACAACTCCCTATTGGCGAGTGCAGCCAAAGATGCCGGTGTGATAGACTCAAGAGATTATGCCATCTTTCAGAATTACGGATATCAAGGATTATATGGCGGATTGACCGCGAAAGACATTCATGCGAGGAAAGGACTGAAGAAGAGCCAGAAGATATTGGACCACATGGGCAGTACGGAATTGGCGGCCAATCTTTTTCGTGCCACCCAGACCGAAGAAAAGTTGAAGAGGGAGAATATCAAAGGGAAACAGAAGGCCAATATGACACACTATGAGGTCGGTGCCAAGGTGCGCCAAACCATCAAAGAATTGGGCGGAACCATGCCCGAAAATCTCCCAACGGCGGAGAATATCAAGGCTGTTGAAAGAAAAAAGCAGAAACAATTAAAGGAGAAAAACGAAAAATCCGACGACAAATGATTGTCAATAGTATTCCCGACGGCATCACTTTTGAGCAGTTTATGGGCGCACACAGCTCGTGCCCGCGCAACCGGCTTATTGCCAGAGTGTTCTATTTGGCCGGCTTCATTGAATCGTGGGGACGTGGCATTGATAAAATCAGAGATGAGTTTGTAGCCAGCGGTTTGGAAGCCCCCGTTTACAAGGAGGAGATGGGCGGAATGTCGGTTTACATTACCCGGCGCAAGGGCTTGTTTCGCGAAAATGACGGTGTAAATGACACTGTAAATGACGGTGTAAAAGATGCTGATAATAAGAAGATTGTATCGAAAAATGACCCTGTAAATGATACTGATGGCACTGTAAATGGCACTGTAAAACAGATTCTTCAACTAATAGATCAGAATGTGTTTATAACCTACGAGGAACTTGCTTTGGAAACAAAGCTATCGCGAAGAACTATCGCGAGACACATTAAAACAATGTCAGAGTTATTCCTCATTGTCCGGGAAGGCTCCGACAAGTCGGGACACTGGTATGTGACGGAAAAAGGAAAGGAGTTGTTATACTAAATAACAATTATTTTAATACAAAATCATTATAAAAAAGAAAGGATGTTATTATGGAAAACACGAAAAATAAAAAATGGAATTTAGCACATTTTTGTTCATATTTATCGTTAGTCATCTCTATCACCATTTTAATTTTATGGTGCTGTAATGTTGGCGGTTTTTCTGTGGTCAGTCTTGATTCCTTTGTTGGAGTTATAGTTGCACTGCTCGCAATTATTGTGACTTTAGCCGTTGGATGGCAGATTTACAACAGTATAGAAATAAAAAGCCAAATCGAAAAACTGAGTACTTTGAAAGAAAAATTGGAGCTTTTAGAACATACCGCAAAACAACAAACAGGGAAGTCCCAGCATTTGATTTCCTATATTTTAGGGAATGATGCTTGCAAAGAGAAAAATTATTTAGATGCATTTCGCTATTTTTTATCAGCCCTGAATTATTCCATGCAATTAGAATCCCCGTTAAATGTAGAGCCTTTATTAAAAGCTTTGGAGCAAACAAATACTTTAAGTTTCGAGGAAGATGATTTTAAATCTGAAAAAATAAAAGACATTTGCACATACGATAACGAGATTCGATCATCATCGTGTTACGAATTAATAAGATGCAAATACGAAATCATTTATAATGCCTTATGTTCTAAAGTTAAATATGACAAAAATGATTAGCAATATCCCCATCGGCTACAAGCCCTCGCTCTTATTTCGAAAAATCGGAAAGTGGTAGGTATCAAATGAATAGCAGACAATTAATTAACGATAAGCAATTATGGAAAATCTAAGTGCATTTTTTTCAAATTATACTTTGACACTTGCAATCACTCATATAGTGGTTGCCATTGTTATGTTTTTTATTATCAACTGGATCGGGGCTAAATCTGTTTCCGTTGGATATCTGCAAATGTCTATGGTTATTAAAGATGAATCGTATCCAGCATTTAATTTTTTATTCAAAGCAATAGCTCCCGTGATACTTATGGTCTTATTCGTCGCCCTAGTGCAATCGATAAATTGCGAACAATTAGCTTCATATTGCTATTTGATAGTAGTTTATTATTGGATATTCAGGCTTTTTGTAATACTGATCTATGGGAGGCTTTCACTAACTAATTGGAAGACACAAATTTTATATTGGATAGCCTCAATAGGTTTATCAATATATCTATATAAAATTATAGATAAAGTTGATGTGATACTGCCAGATCCTGAAGCGTTACGTGACGAAATGTGGGTTTTGATTATATTGTTCTTGTATAGCGTGATTAACAATATGGTTTTTGATAGAGAAGGCACTCTGTCGAGAAAAGACAATTATATAAAGAACACACACTCGCACCTCGAAGCAAAATATAACAAGGTGGTTTCAAAAGAATGCAACAATCTTTTTTTTAGCCAAATGGTTTATTCAATAATGATATATGAGAATTTTAACCGCCCCAGAATTATTAGATGGATGGAATATGGTCATTTTTTATTAACTAGAAAACCACATACACTGGGGATTATGCAGGTCACTTCATCAAAATGGATTAATGACGAACAATCAATTAGATTAGCTATAAACAAAATTCAATCTGACACTGATGAGATTATGAACAATTATGCAAACAACAAGGAGGAGTTCTCTTTATTTAGTATCGTTTGTAAAATTGCTGGCAAATATAACAAGGATGATGATTATGTAAATGAGGTAGAACAAATATTCTCTACTATTTCAGACTCTGAGAAAACATCTCAAGCTTTTTATAGCAACTACAATTATTTAAAATTAAATTACGACAAGAATAGATTTTGTCCTTTTTACTTTAACAATTAAAGATCCTTAAATAAAGATTATGACTAAACAACCCACTCATGCTCCCTCCGGCTACAAGCCCTCGTCCCTCGGCCCCATTCCCGAAGATTGGGAAGTGAAAAGACTGGGAGAAGTATGCACTTTCTTTGATTCTCAGCGAGTCCCAATTAAAGATGCAGAAAGGGTGAAGATGAAAGGTGAATTTCCATACTATGGAGCCTCTGGCATTATTGATTATGTTAATGATTATCTTTTTGATGATGATTTAATTCTGCTGGGAGAAGATGGTGCTAATATCATCAACCGAAGTACCCCATTGGCTTTTTTAGTAAGCGGGAAAGTTTGGGTAAACAATCATGCTCATGTGCTCAAATCTAAAGACCAGTACAACAGATACTTTATCTGCCAATATTTAGAGTCTTTAACCTATGACAAATACAACACCGGAACGGCTCAACCTAAACTAAATAGAGAAATATGTGAAAACATCCCTGTGTTGATACCGTTCAAAGATGAACAAGATAAAATTGCAGCACTTCTTTCTCTTTGGGACACCGCCATAGAGAAGCAGATCTCTCTGATTGAGAAACTCACCCTGCGCAAGCGCGGCCTTATGCAGCAGTTGCTCACTGGGGAAAAGCGGTTGAAGGGGTTTGAAGGAGGCTCTTTCCATAGACTTGGCAACTATATTTCGGAATGCAACCGAAGAAATAATGGTTGCAACCGGGTTTTATCAGTTACCAACACAAGAGGTTTCATCCTCCAAGAAGAACAATTCGACAAAATTGTAGCCAGCAAAAACACGAGCAACTACAAAGTAGTTCGTCAAGGCGAATTTGCCTATAATCCATCCAGGGTAAACGTTGGTTCTTTGGCTATGCTAAACGAATACGACGAAGGCATTTTAAGTCCCATGTACATCGTTTTCAAAGCCAACGACAACATTGAAAAAAACTATCTGCTACAATGTCTGCAATCGTATTGGTTCAGAGGCCATATTCCTGCATACACACAAGGAAGTGTCCGCGATAGTCTTTCTTTCGATGGTTTATGTTCTATGAAATTCTACATTCCAACACTTCAGGAACAAAAGGCCATTTCTGCCATCTTGGAACTTGCCGACAAAGAAATCAAGATACAAAAACAAAAACTGGCGACCATGCAAGAGGAGAAGAGGGGGTTGATGCAGGTGCTGCTGACGGGGAAAAGGAGGGTGAAAATAAATTAAAAACAGAAGAAATATAATGAAAGAAGACATCAATAAATTATCACATGCAGAGTTTCTTTCGTTTTTATATAGCGAAAGAGATCGTGAAATCTCAAATAAATACATGCCTGGATGGAGTAATTGGGTTCTGATTGGAGCGATGGTTTCATTTCTAACGATAACATATAATTTACTTAAATCCAATGCTTTTAAGGTTCAAGAGTCCGTCTTTATTCTCCTATTAAGTGGTTTTCTTGCTGCGGCATTATCTTATTATCCAACTTTCAAATGGATACTTAGACTCATATCAAGGAAACGTTCCCTTGATTACAGCAAGTTATGCACTTTAAAAGAGGCTGCCCCTACAACTATGATTGTTTTCGGAACAATTATTTCTATAGTAATGGCTTTAGTGTTATATAAATATGAATTTCCCTCAATACTCGTGGTTTTGTGGTTGATATTATTTATCATTAAAATCATAACAATTGTTGATTTAATAGTTCATCGCAATAATCTTGTTTTAGCAATAGAAAAAATAGATGGATTCAGAAATAATACTATTGAAGTAGTGTTTTCCATAGTAAATTTATTAATAGCGGGCATAATATCTAATTTGTCTTTTAGACACATAAAAACATTAAACTTTACATCTTTCCCTTCTATCAGTCTGGAATTTGAAATTGCCATTTGCATAGTATTTCTTTTAATACTGCTGTTTTTGATGATTTATTTTAACGAATCGAAAAATAACAAAGCAGAAAAGAATATCGATTTTATCATCGACAGATATAATTATGGCAATTTGTCACAAGAAGATGCATATACAGAATTGCTAATCCTTCGCCATGGAAAAGATTCTATTCAAGCATTGGAATATGAGCAAAAAAAGCTTTCGGATTCCATTTCTTCTCTAAAAAAACGCCAAAGTGATATAGAGAAAATTGATTATTCGAAAAAATCATCAGAAGATGTTGATAGAGCATTAGATATTATTGACAATATAAGAAAAGATTGTGAACGATATATTATAGTAATTAAATCTCTTTTAAATAAAATGAGGGAAATACTAAACTTACGAATACCAATCAACGAATCTGAGTATAAAACTCTTTTTGATAAAATAGAATCTTCTTATGAATTGGCCGAATCTTTGGTGGAAAAATGTAGTCATTCAATTAAAATGATTGAAACAATTATTGAAAACAAAAAGAGATTGATATGTAGGTATCGAGGAGGTCTTTGTGAGAATTTAGAATGTCAAGATAGAAACAAAAGAAGAACAATAATGCATAGTGTTTTATTATTTCTTAGAAAAACAAAACTTAAACCACGCCTTATATCAAATAGAGTTAGAATGAAGTGTAATTTACGCAAATAACCATTGTATTATGTCTTATATCTCCTTCAAAGAAAACGACATCAGCCAACGGCCGGCATTAGAGTTGCTGCAAACGTTTGGTTACCAGTACCTCTCGCCAGAGGAGGCGATGGAACTGCGCGGAGAAAAAACCTCCAACGTGCTGCTGGAAGACATTTTGCGGCAGCAGCTGCGGAACCTTAACTCCATCCGCATTGGCAGCCATAGCGAGGCAAGGTTCTCGGAACAAAATATCGAAAACGGCATTGCCGCTATGCGCAATGTGCCAATGGAAAACGGTTTCATTAGCGGTAACGAGGCGGTGTATAGTATGCTCACCCTCGGCAAAGCCTTCGAGCAGAGCATCGACGGCGACAAGAAGAGCTACACGATGCGCTACATCGACTGGCAACATCCTGAAAACAACGTCTTCCACGTTACGGAAGAGTTTGCCGTCACCCGGGGCGGCTCGTCCGACACTTACCGTCCCGATATCGTGCTCTTCGTGAACGGCATCCCGTTGGTGGTTATCGAGTGCAAGCGTCCTGATGTCAAAGGCGCGGAAGAGCAGGCCATCTCGCAACATCTTCGCAACCAAAAAGAGGACGGCATCCGCAGCTTATATGTCTATAGCGCACTGCTGTTGGCTATTGGCAACAGTTTCGGCAGTTACGCCACCACCGGCTCGGCGGCGCAGTTCTGGTGCAAGTGGCACGAGCGGTTTCCCGACAAAACGGCGGAACAAGAGTATCGTCAGCGGCTTAGCGAAATGGTGGGCAATCGGGAAGTCACCCTGCAGGACGAGTATCTCTACAATCTCTGCCGTCCGGAACGCCTGTTGGAGCTGATGTACCACTTCACGATTTACGATGCCGGCATCAAGAAACTGGCCCGGTACCAGCAGTATTTTACCGTGAACGAGACGGTGAACCGAGTAAAGACCATAGAGGCGGGTCGTCGTAACGGTGGTGTGGTATGGCACACGCAGGGCAGCGGCAAATCACTGACTATGGTGATGTTAGCCCAGAAGATCGCGCAGGAGCCGAGTATTTCCAATCCCCGCATCGTGTTGGTGACCGACCGCACCGACCTCGATAGCCAGATCACCAAGACCTTCCGCAAGTGCGGCAAGGAGGTGGAGAACGCCACCACGGGCAGCCGGTTGGTAGAGTTGTTGGAGAGCGACACCGATGCCGTCATCACTACTGTCATCAACAAGTTTGCCACGGCCATCAAGAAAATCAAGCGCCCGCTCGACAATCCCAACATCTTCATCCTGATTGACGAGGCGCATCGCAGCCAATACAAAGAGTTGGCCATCCAAATGAGCCGTGTGCTGCCCAACGCCTGCAAGATTGCCTTCACGGGTACACCATTGATGAAGAAAGACAAGAATACCGCCCGCACTTTTGGCGGCATCATCAAACCTGTCTATACCGTGAAGCAAGCCATTGAAGACAAGGCCGTTGTGCCGCTTCTCTACGAAGGACGCATTGTGCCGCAATCGGTGTCGGAAGGTCCCATCGACAGCTTCTTCGACAGAGTGTGCGAAGACCTCACCCCCTATCAGGCCACCGATTTGAAGAAGAAGTTCTCGCGCACCGACATCCTTAACCAGACCGAGCAGCGCATCTACTCTATTGCCATTGACATCACAAAGCATTACACCGACAATTGGCAAAGCACGGGCTTCAAAGCAATGTTGGTGACACCCAAAAAGAAAGTCGCCATTCTTTACAAAAAGTACCTTGATGAGATTGGAAAACTCGCTTCCGAAGTGCTGATTACCGCACCCGACGACCGAGAAGGAGAAGAGATTGTCTACGGCGGAACGGCACAGGAAGTCAAGGATTTTTGGAGGCGTATGATGGATGAGCACGGCACACCGCAGAAGTACCAAGAGAACTTGATTTCGCGGTTTAAGAACCAAGAATCGCCAGAACTGATAATTGTGGTGGACAAACTGCTCACGGGATTTGATGAGCCGAAGGTGGCCGTGATGTATCTTGACCGTAACCTCAGCGGACACACCCTGTTGCAGGCGGTAGCGCGTGTCAATCGCAATTGTGAGGGAAAAGATTTTGGATACATCATTGACTACTACGGAGTTCTGAGAGAATTGGATGATGCTTTAAGCGTCTATTCAGAATATGACGAAGATGACCGCGATGTGTTCCGCGAGACATTAGTGCCTGTGAATGATAAGATTGCAGAACTTCCGCAGCGCCATTCCGACCTTTGGGAACTGTTCAAGATGATTCCCAACAAGCGCGATTTGGAGGCATACGCCCAATCGTTGCGTATGGAGGACCGCCGCCACGAGTTCTACGACCGCCTGACAGCTTTTTCATCGGTACTGCAACTCGCCCTCACCACCAAGGAATTTTTTGAGACCACCGACGAAAAGACCATTCTTCGCTACAAAGACGACCTGAATATGTTTGCCAAGCTGCGCACCGCCGTCCAACTGCGCTATTCCGACACGATCGACTACAAGAAGTACGAGCTGCGCATCGAAAAACTCGTCAATCATCACGTGGAGAGCGATGCCGTGAAGGTCATCACCAACTTAGTCAACATTTTTGACAAAGATAATTTCCAGAAAGAGGTGGACAGCGTGGTGGGTACCGCCGCCAAAGCTGACACCATCGCTACCCGCACGGCAAAATACATTCAGGAGAATATGGATTCCGACCCCGCTTTCTTCAAGAAATTCTCACAGCTCATCAAAGAGGCCATCGAACTTTACGAGCAAGGTCGTCTGACCGACAATGAGTATTTGGAGAAGATGATGCAGTACAAGGAGGATGTGTTGAACCACACCGACAGCGAACTGCCGCCCGAGCTGGAACACAACAACACAGCAAAGGCCTATTTCGGTATCGCTCTGGAGAACTACAAGCGGCTCTTCCCTGATATGCCTGTCCGAGAGATGGCCTTGGCCACGGCCAACGCTTTCGATGACATCATCCGCCAAATGGTAATTGTAGATGGTTCCGTGCTGGTGGACTGGCAGTCGAAAAACGACATCATCGGAAAGATGAAAATCCGTCTCGAGGACGAGTTGATCGACAATGTCAAGCGCAAATACGGAGTGAATTTCCCGTTTGATGATATGGACATTATCATCGACGGTTGTGTAGATGTTGCAAAAATCTGGATCCAATGACAACAGACAGCATTCTCTACGGCTCAACCCGTATCGAGTACAGCATTGACTATGTGCCGCGAAAGACACTCGGCATTCGTGTGGAACCCGACGGCTCGGTTTACCTAAAGGCTCCGGAAGATGCCACTTTGGAAGACATTCGTCAGAAAGTGCATCGCAAGGCATCCTGGATTCTGAGGCAGCGTCGTTATTTTGAATCTTTTGGGATTCCCACCACGGAACGGCAGTATATCAGCGGCGAGTCGCATCTCTATTTGGGGCGGCAGTATATGCTTCGAATCAAGGAATCAAAGCAAAACGCCGTTCACTACCAAAACAACATTCTTGAAATTGAATGCCGGAACAAGAAAGATGTCAAGAAGTTGCTGCAGCAATGGTACTTGGAGCGAGCAAAAGTCAAATTCGCGGAATATGCGAAACCTATTGTGGAGCATTTTTCCGTGTATGGCGTGAAACCCGAATCTATCTCTGTCAGGAAGATGGAAAAACGATGGGGTTACTGCACAAAAGACGGCAACATCTACCTGAATCCCCGGCTCATTTGTGCTCCACGGGGTTGCATCGAATATGTCATCACCCACGAATTGTGTCATTTAGTACACCGCAACCACTCAAAAGAGTTCTATGCATTGTTAACGAAGGAGATGCCACAATGGGAAAAGTGGAAGACAAAGATGGAAAGAATGCTACGATAGATTACCGCACATCGTCTATTCCCACTCGATCGTCGCGGGCGGCTTGGAGCTGATGTCGTAGCACACGCGGTTCACGCCCTTCACCTTGTTGATGATATCGTTGGAAATCTTTGCCATGAAGTCGTAGGGCAGGTGCGCCCAGTCGGCGGTCATGGCGTCGGTGCTGGTCACGGCGCGCAGGGCCACCGCACGCTCGTACGTGCGCTCGTCGCCCATGACGCCCACACTCTTGATGGGCAGCAGGATGACGCCGGCCTGCCAGATCTGGTCGTAGAGCGATACCTCAATTTCTCCGTTGGTCATGTTGGCGGGCACGCCGGCAGCGAGCACTTTGCGGGCCTCTTCGCCGCTCAGTTTTACTTTCCAGTCACGCAAACCTTGGATGAAGATGTCGTCGGCATCTTGCAGCACGCGCACCTTGTCTCGGGTGATGTCACCCAAAATGCGCACGGCCAGGCCTGGTCCGGGGAACGGATGGCGCGTAATGAGATGTTCGGGCATACCCAACTGGCGACCCACGCGGCGCACTTCATCCTTGAACAGCCATTTCAGTGGCTCGCACAACTGCAAGTGCATCTTCTCGGGCAGTCCGCCCACATTGTGATGGCTCTTGATGACCATGCCTGTGATGCTGAGACTTTCAATGCGGTCGGGATATATGGTGCCCTGTGCCAGCCACTTGGCATCCGTAATCTTCTGCGCTTCGGCATTGAACACATCAATGAAGCCGGCGCCAATAATCTTGCGCTTGCGCTCAGGCTCGGTCACTCCCTCCAATTCCTTAAAGAACTTTTCGCTGGCATCTACGCCAATCACGTTGAGGCCAAGACCTTCATAGTCGCGCATCACGTTCTGGAACTCATTTTTGCGCAGCAAGCCGTGGTCCACGAAGATGCAGGTGAGATTCTTGCCGATGGCGCGGTGCAGCAGCATGGCGCACACGGAGGAATCCACGCCGCCGCTCAAGCCGAGGATTACGCGGTCGTTGCCGATTTGCTCTTTCAGTTCAGCCACGGTGGTCTCCACGAAAGAGGCGGGGCTCCAGGTTTGGAGGCCGCCGCAAATGCCGACCACGAAATTCTTCAGCAACTGGGTGCCTTGCACGGTGTGGAACACTTCCGGATGGAACTGCACGCCCCAAACCTGCTCGCCTTCAAACTGGTAGGCAGCATATTGCACCTTGTCGGTGGAGGCGATTTTGCGGCAGTTTTGTGGCAGTTTGGTGATGGTGTCGCCGTGGCTCATCCATACCTGTGTATTGTCGTCCAAGCCTTGCAGCAGTGGGTTGTTATGCTCGAACTCGGCCAAGTTGGCGCGACCGTACTCGCGGCTGCCGGCGGGTTCCACGTTGCCGCCGTTGGTATAGGCCATGAACTGTGCGCCGTAGCAGATGCCGAGAATGGGCAGCCGCCCGCGGATGCCGGTCAGATCTACCTTGAAGGCACGCTCGTCATACACACTGAATGGGGATCCGCTCAGGATGACGCCGATGACGTCCTTGTCCTCGTGGGGAAATTTGTTGTAGGGTACGATTTCGCAGAACATGTCCAGCTCGCGCACGCGGCGGCCTATCAGTTGAGTGGTTTGAGAACCGAAATCCAGAATGATGATTTTTTCCATGTAGTGTATGATTTAAGCGTTGATGACTTTGTTGATGGTGATGGGGAAATATTGGTGTTCCAGTTGATGTATGTGCGTTTCGATTTCCTCCAGTGATTCGTTGCCCTCGGCATGGAAGGCGAATTGGTCGATGATTTTGCCGGTATCGACGCCCTCATCGACAAAGTGTATGGTGATGCCGAACACTTTCACGCCGTGGTGGAAGGCATCGGCGATGCCGTGTGCGCCGGGGAAGGAGGGCAGCAGCGCGGGGTGCAGGTTGATGATCTTCATCGGGAAATTGCTGAGAAGCACCTCGCCGATGTAGCGCATGTATCCGGCCAGCACGATGTAGTCCACGCCCCGTTCTTGCAATTCTTTCAAAATGGCAGTTTCGTAGGCGGCCTTGTTCTCGTAGTCTTTGGATGAGAAGGCGAACACGTCTATATGGTTCTCGCGGGCACGCTCCACGGCCTTGCATCCAGGCTTGTCGGAGACTAACAGGGCGATTTCCGCCTCCAGTGTGCGATTTTGCACCGCTTCGATGATGGCTTGGAAATTGGAACCGAAGCCACTGGCAAATACAGCTATCTTTTTCATGCTGTTATTATTTTGTGTTGGTGTTCTGTTCGGGTGTGGTGACAGGCTCTGCCTTAGCGGAGTTGGGGGCCATCAGGTCAATGGCGGCTTTCTTTTCCTCCATAGTAAGGTTGTCCCAGTTCTGCATAGCGGCCTCGAATTTGGCCTTGCGCGCCTCGCGTGCCTCTTTGATGGCCTTTATCTCATCGTATGTGGCTTTGTAATCCTCCAATAACTCGTTTTTGCGTTCGTCGGTAAGGTTGTCCCAGTTTTTCCAGTCCTCTTGGGCCTTCTGTTGTTTTTCATGCATGGCCGCGGTTGCCGGATCCGGCTGCGGTTCTTCGGCAGGCTTTTGAGGATTGTTATTGCAAGCGCAAAATAGTGTAAATAAAGCAATTGCGATAAAAAGTCTTTTCATGATAGGGATAGAAAATGGATTTCAAAAAGGAAGTGCAAAACTAACAAAAAAACCCGACATTTCTGCCGGGTTTTGTCGTATAAAAGAATAATGTAAAGATTATTCTTCGTCTTTGTGCTCCTCTTCGTACTTCTTGATGATTTCGCCTTGAACATCGGCGGAAACTTGCTGATATTCGGCGAACTTCATGCTGTAGGAAGCACGACCTGAGGTAATGGAACTCAGGGTGGTGGAGTATTTGTTCATCTCGGCCAACGGAATCTTGGCGTGAATCATCTGGAAGGCGCCCTCGGCATCCATACCCATCATGATACCACGACGACCCTGAAGGTCGGTCATTACATCACCCATACGGTCGGAAGGAACGAAGATGTCCACATCGTAGATGGGCTCCAGAATCTTCGGACCTGCATTCTTGAAGGCCTCTTTGAAGGCGTTACGGCCGGCCAATTTGAATGCCAACTCGTTGGAGTCAACCGGGTGCATTTTACCGTCGTAGATGTTCACCACGATGTCGCGGGCGTAAGAACCGGTAAGCGGACCCTCTTCCATCTTCTCCATGATACCCTTGAGGATGGCGGGCATGAAGCGTGCATCGATGGCACCGCCCACGATACAGTTGTTGTAGATGAGCTTGCCGCCCCAAGGCAGATCGTAGGTCTCCGTGGCACGGATCGGGTATTTGGTCTGGGTGGGCATACCCTCGTAGTAGGACTCGATGAGCATGTGCACCTCGCCGAATTGACCGGAGCCACCGGATTGCTTTTTATGACGATACATAGCCTCTGCGGACTTTGTGATGGTCTCACGATACGGGATCTTCGGAGCGTAGTATTCAACTTCAATCTTGTTCAATTTCTCAATCATCCACTTCACGATGTTGAGATGTTGCTCGCCCTGACCGGAGATGATCATCTGCTTCAATTCCTTGGATTGCTCCATCAGGAAGGTCGGGTCAGTCTTGCGGATCTCGTTGAGCACTTGGCCGAGTTTTTCATCGTCAGCGCTGTTCTTGGCGCGCACGGCGGTACGGAACTTGGGATCCGGGTAAGCCGTCGGTTCGATGATGTCGTCACCCTTGGCTACCAGCGTGGTGCCGGTCGGGGTGGATTTCAGCTTGATGGTGGCGATGATATCACCAGCCACAGCCTTGTCAACTTCCACTCTGTTCTTGCCGGCGAACACTAACAGCTGGGAGATTCTCTCCTTGGTGTTGGTATTGGTGTTGGTAAGGTCGGCGGCTTTGTTCACTTCGCCGTCAGCGATCTTGATGAAGGCAACCTCACCGAGGTGTTGCTCGATGGCGGTCTTGAACACGTAACCCACGAAAGGTTCAGCGGCGTTGAACTTGTGCTCGTTGCCGTTGGTGGCTTTCATTGCGGGAGCCTCGTCCGGAGAGGGACAGTTCTTGACGATGAGGTCCATGAGGCGGTCGATGCCTTGGTCAGCCTTGGCGGAAACGCAAATCACCGGGAAGGTGCCGCGGTTGGCAATACCGAGTTTCAAACCCTTGATCATGTCGTCTTCGGAAAGGGTACCTTCCTCAAAGAATTTGTCCATGAGGGCTTCGTCGTTTTCAGCAGCAGCCTCGATCAAAGCGCTGTGCATCTCCTCAGCCTTGTCAGCTTGGTCAGCGGGGATGTCTTCCACCACCATCTTGCCACCGTTTGCAGGGAACTTGAGGAGCTTCATTTGCAGCAGGTCGATGACAGAGTCAAAGCCCACGCCGGCATTGACGGGATACTGGAACGGCATCACGCTGCCGCCGAAGTATTCCTTGAGCTGATGCAAAGTCTCGTCGAAGTTGGCCTTCTCATGGTCGAGTTGGTTCACGACGAACATCACAGGAACGTGCATCTCTTTGGTGCGACGCCATTGGATTTCTGCGCCCACATCCACGCCGTTCTGAGAGTTGATCACCATCAAAGCGGTGTCCATGACTCTCAAAGCGCCGATGGTCTCACCGATAAAGTCATCAAAACCGGGACAGTCGATCATGTTGATTTTCTTGCCCTCGAATTCGGCATACATCACGGTACTTTGGATGGATTGTTGTCTTTCCAATTCGACGTCACGGTAGTCGGAAATGGTATTCTTGTCCTCAACGGTACCTCTTCTGCTCACTACGCCTCCGTGGAATGCCATAGCTTCGGCTAACGTGGTTTTACCCACACGGTTACCGCCTATCAAGGCAATGTTTCTGATTTCTTTTGTTTGATAAACTTTCATCGGTGATTAATTATTTGATTGATAAATGATTGTTATTATTTTTAAAGGGCGGCAAATATACACTTTTTTTCGACATCTTCCATTTGTATATAAATATATTTATAGTTAGAATGTTCGTAATGTTTATAAAGTTCATAAAGTTTTAAGTATTTTATGTGAAAATGTTGGAAAAAAGGATGAAATGGGGCGGTTTTTTGCGATTTCAGCTGATGACACTCCAATTGGTCTCTCTGCGCATCATGTTGGACACGGTGGTGGCGAGGCGCGTGTGCTCCGGACGGCTGAGGTCAGGGTCGTTGTCCAGCACCTGCATGGCCAAGTTGCGGGTGTAAGCCACTAATTTCTCGTCTTTCACAATGTCGGCGATTTTGAAGTCGAGCATGCCGCTCTGCTGCGTGCCCTGGATGTCGCCCGGACCGCGCAACTGCAGGTCGAAGTTGGCGATTTCAAAGCCGTCATTGGTTTCCACCATGGCGTTGAGCCGCTTGCGGCCATCGGCGCTGAGCTCGTATTTGGACATGAGGATGCAGTACGACTGGTTGCCGCCCCTGCCCACGCGCCCGCGCAGCTGGTGCAATTGCGAAAGCCCGAACCGTTCGGCGTTCTCAATCACCATCACCGTGGCGTTGGGCACATCAATGCCGACCTCGATGACCGTGGTTGAAAGCAAAATCTGCGACTGCTTCTTGATGAAACGCTGCATCTCGAAATCTTTATCTTCGGCCTTCATTTTGCCATGCACCACCCCGATGCCGTATTGGGGCGGCGGGAAGGCGCGCTCGATGGCCTCGTAGCCCGCCATCAGATCCAGCAAGTCCATTTTCTCGGATTCCTGGATGAGCGGATAGACCATGAACACCTGCCGGCCTTCTTCAATCTGCCGCTTCATGAAGCCAAAAAGCTTGAGTCGGTCTTTTTCATACAAATGTTTGGTTATGATGGGTTTGCGTCCAGCAGGAAGCTCGTCGATTACAGAGATGTCAAGGTCGCCGTAGAGCGTCATGGCGAGGGTGCGCGGGATGGGCGTGGCCGTCATCACGAGCACGTGCGGGGGGACGGTGTTCTTGCGCCACAGCTTGGCACGTTGCTCCACGCCGAAGCGGTGCTGCTCGTCAATCACCACCAGTCCCAGCTTTTGGAACTGCACGTTGTCCTCAATGAGCGCATGCGTTCCGATGAGGATATCCACATCGCCGTTTTGCAAGCCTTCCATAATCTGCCTGCGCTTGGCCGTCTTGGTGGAGCCTGACAGGAACTCCACACGCAACCCCAGCGGTGCCACCTGCTTGCTGATCTTCTCGTAGTGCTGCGTGGCCAATATTTCAGTGGGGGCCATCAGGCACGACTGGTACTGGTTGTCCTTGGCTATTAGCATGATGAAGAGCGCGATGATGGTCTTGCCGCTGCCCACATCACCCTGCAACAGGCGGTTCATCTGGTGTCCGCTGCCCAAGTCGGCGCGTATCTCCTTGATCACCCTTTTCTGGGCGTTGGTTAGCTCAAAGGGAAGATATTTTTTATAGAAAGTGTTGAAATAATCGCCTACCTGACTGAATACATGGCCTTTGATGCGCTTGGTGTTGATTTGCTTCAGTAACAGCATTTTGAGCTGGGTGAAAAACAATTCGTCAAACTTGAGCCGGAGCGCGGCGCGGGAAAGGTCTTGGTTGCTGGCTGGATAGTGGATTTGGCACAGCGCGTCCTTCAACGGCATCAGCTTGAGATTGCCGAGCATGTCGTCGGGCAGTGTTTCCGGGATGACATGGTGCACGATGGGCAGCAGATTGGCCACCAACTTGGAGATGGCCTTGGAGTCCAGCGTCTTCTTCTTGGCAAAGTCGGAGGTGTTGTAGAGCGGCTGGAAGCGCATGGGCACGGGCGAGTCGCTTTGCGCGTTCGGGTCGATCATCTCGGGGTGTGTCATGTTCCAGCGTCCGTTGAAGACGGTGGGCTTGCCGAAGATGATGAACTCCTGTTTGTTCTGCAAGGTGTCCTGCACCCACTTGATGCCGTTGAACCAGACGAGATCGATGCTGCCAGTCTCGTCGGAAAACTGCGCCGTAAGCCGCTTGGCGCGCTGCTGGCCCACCACCTGCGCGTTGGTGATGCGCCCGCGCAGCTGGATGTAGCTGCCGTCCTCGATGATGTCGGCCACATGATATACATGCGACTTGTCGATGTGCCGGTATGGATAATAATAGAGAAGGTCCTTGAACGTGCTGATATCAAACTCCTTGCGCAGCACCTCGGCGCGCTTGGGTCCCACACCTTTCAGGAACTCTATCGGGGTCTGGAGAATGTCATGGTCGGTTGTTGTCATGGTCGGGGCATGTTTTATTGATTAGGTCGCAAAAATACAAAAAATCGTGGAAAGGTACATGGGGTGAAAGGGGTACATGAGGTACATGAGGTGAATAGGGTAATAGAGGCGGATGTGCTCTTGTACCCCCTTTACCTCCTTTACCCCTTTTACCTAAATTTATGTGCACAGCACATACAAATCGTCCCGCTGGTTGATGCAGAGCACAGGGAACTGCTGGGGGTTGCCAATGATTTTCTTTTCCCGCTTGCCCGTGAACAGCGTGGCGGGTGTGAGGTACTTGGTCATCATGATGACCGTGAGCGAGGCGCCGACCTCCGGCGCATACTCGATGGAGTATCGGTCGATGTCGTTCATTGGCGCAACCTCGTGGATGGTGTAGCCAATCTCCAAGTTCTTGTACAATTTCTCTACAAAGGCAATGTTGTCGCTCACCTGCTTGTGCAATCCGGAATCTTTGTATTGGGGTGCGAGGATGTGGATGGTGGCTTGGTAAAATCGGCTGAAATAGCCCGCCCACAAGGCCTTCTCCTTGGCTTGCCGCTCAATGTCCAATGGCAGCAGCACATGCTGGAACACATCCTTTTCGGGCAACTTTTCCCCCACCGTCATCACGGGCAGGCGCGAGGGCTTGATGAACCGCATGGCCTTCCGCTTGTCGAAAAAGCCTTGTTTCCCCTCGCCATCCACCCCGATGACAAACATGATGGTGTTCGTCTCTTCGGCGTAATGATACAGACGCTCCGGAAAGAAGTAGTCGGTGAGCAGGATGGTTTCAATGTCGTGGGCGAGGAGCTGTTGCACATTCTGGAGCACGCGCTCGGTGTTGAAACGCCCCCTGCGCTCCTCCAGCGTGAAATCGAACTTGGTAACCACGGTGAGGGAAGCGCGGAACACAGCAGCCAGCATTCCTCCGTAGCACACCGCCGAAGTGCCGTATTCGGAATCGTCGGCAATGGCAATGATGTTCAGCTTCTTCTGCTGGTCGATGGGCTCGTTGATTTCCATAATATCGTTTAGTGCAATCCTTTTACATTGGGCTTCCCAGCTACATATTCTTTCAAATAGAAGGGCTCGAAATAGGCGGTGTCGGCAAAATCCTTGGCTTCCCATTTTTTCAACGCCGCAGGCAGCATGTATTGTGCCGACAAGGTGAAATCCGCAAAGTGGGCGTTCGGGAATTGGGACAACAATGCTTTGCATTTCGGCATTCCGTTGCCGCAGAACAGCACTTCTTTCTCCCGCAGGAGTTTCGAATAGGCATTGTCATCCACAATGACGGCGGCCACATCATCCAGCAGGTTCATATTGTTGTCGTATCTTGCCGAAAACACTTCCATTCTGCGTGCGTCAATCATGGGCACGATGTCGCAGTTGCTGTTGCCGGCGTGCTGTTTCGCCCCCTGCGCAATACTCTCCAGCGTGCTCACCGTGACGACCGGAATGCCGAGCGAGTAGGCCATGCCCTTGGCAGTGGATACTCCGATGCGCAGGCCCGTGTAGGAGCCTGGCCCGATGCTGACCACCACACCTTGGATATCTTGCTGGACATGATTCGTCTCCTTCAAAACAGAATCGATAAACGGCAGCAGATTCTTGGAGTGGGAATTGCCGTCCGCACTCTCTTTTACGCCCAGCACTTCCGTGCCCTGTGTCAAGGCTACCGAGCACACATCTGTCGCAGTCTCTATATGCAATAAAATCGGATTTATCATATTCTTCAATTATTCTCTAAACTCTCAACTCTCAACTCTAAACTATTTCATCCCTTCATAAATCATCTCATGCGCCTTCAATCTTATCCCGCTTTGCGACAATTTGTTAGGATAGCAAGTGGGATAAACGCGGTTGGAGAGGAACACATAGATGAGTCGGTTGTCGGGGTCGCACCACACCACCGTTCCAGTGAAGCCCTGGTGCCCGAAGGTTTTCTTGCTGGACTTGGCGGGCACTATGCTGCTGGTGCCGGGATGCTTGGGTGTGTGGAAGCCGAGCCCGCGCACCTCGCATCCGTGCATGGGATGGGCGGAGGTGAACAAGCTGACTGTCTCTTCCGAAAAATAGCGTCTGCCGTTATACACGCCGCCGTCCAGTAGCATCTGGTAGATGACAGCCAGTTCGCTGGCGGTGGTGAACAATCCCGCATCGCCCGCGTTGCCGTAAAACAGCGCAGCCGTCTGGTCGTGCACATAGCCCTGCACCACCTGATGGCGGAAGGTCTCATCTTTCTCTGTAGGCGCAATCTCTGATTTAATGAAGCCATGCTCTAAGGGGTTGAAGCAAGTGTGATTCAGCCCCATGGGGCGGTAGAAATGCTCCGTCAAGTACTGGTCCATCGGCTGATCGGTAATGGTTTCCACCATGTCTTTCAGTAGCACCATATTAAGGTCGCTGTATAGATATTGATGATGGCCCAGCTTGCAATGGGCGATGATGTGGCGCATGGTGTCGGGATAGTCGTTGCGCAGATAGAGGTTGTCGGCTATCTTGATTTCAAAATTCGGTGACTTGTTGCAGCGCAGATAGTTCGTGTCGTTCTGGATTTTGGTGTAGAAGGGGATGAACGCGGGCATGCCCGAAGTGTGCGTGAGCAGCTCGGCGAGGGTGATGTGCGCCTTGTTGGTGCCGTGCAAGTAAGGGAGATATGTTCCTATATGGTCGTGCAGTTTTATCTTGCCCTCATCGTACAGTTTCATCACCGCCAAAGTGGTGGCAGCGGTCTTCGTGATGGAGGCCACATCGTACATCGTGTTAGCCGTAACCGCGTCCTGCTGGTCGTAGGTGTAGTGCCCGAAGGCTTTCCGGTAAATGAGTTGTCCGTCTTGCATGGCTAATACCACGCATCCCGGATAGACCTTGTCCCGAATGCCTTGCTGGAGTATGTTGTCTATTTGCTTGGTGCAGGCTTCCGGCAGTCGCGAGAAATTGGTGTCGGCTTGGGTGTGGGGAAGGCCTGTGCCGCTCGGGTATTCGTTGATGGAAACGGGAAGCGTGCCTTCGCAGTCAATCTCTCCGAAGCAAGCTTCCAGCGCGGATTTCAATGTGCTGGGCGTGAATTGGTACGTGACCATCAGCGCTTTGTAATCCTGGGTGGAACCGAAATAGTTGAGTGCGTATGGATTGCCCATGTGTACCAACACGGTTTTCTTGTCCTTGGCAATTTGTCTCAACAGGGCTATGACATTGTTATCGATGCCGTATTTTTTGCCGGCCAGTTGGTTGGAGCCACCGAAGGCGATAATGACCGTCGGGTAAGGGGATAGTTTGTCTGTTATCTGCTTGCAGACGGTGGATCTGGTTTTGTCGGAGATGCTTTTGTCCTGCCACACGTATGTAAGTCCGTATTGGCTCGCAATTTCTTTGTACTCTTTCTGGTATTCGCTATGACCAATACAGAGCAACGCAATGCTGTCGGCGCAGGAGTTTCTTTTCAAAGGCAGAATCTGTTCGTTTCTCAGCAAAGTCAAGGCTTTTTGTTCCAACTTGTTGTTGATGTTGATGGCGTTGGATGTGGCGATGGCTTGCGGGATAGTGGTGAGGTCAACAGGTTTGCTGTCCAACACCCCTTTGTACTCTTTGAAATTCAAAACTCTGAGGCAACGCTCGTTGATGAGTTCTATGGGGATGAGCCCGCTATCGACGGCGTTTTTGATGGCTTGGATGGCCAAACTGGGCTTGTCGGGTAGCAGCAAGATGTCCACGCCGGCCAGCAAGGCTTTGATTTCCACGTCACCCTCGAAGCGGTTGTGCTTGCGCACGCCTTGCATCTCCAGTCCATCCGTGATGATGATGCCCGTATAGCCGTATTCGTTTTTCAGCAGTTCGGTTACGATGGAGTAGGAGTGGGAGGAAACGGAGTTGCGGCTGCTGTCGAGGGCAGGGATGTTGAGATGTGCCACCATGATCATATCGGCACCTTCGTTGATGAACTGACGGTAGGGATAGAGTTCCAGTTCATCCAGTTCGGCACGGCTCTTCTTGATGACGGGAAGGCCGAGGTGAGAGTCCGTCTCAGTATCGCCATGCCCCGGGAAGTGCTTGATACATCCGATGATACCGCCGTCCATCATGCCTTGGAGATAGAGATTGGCCTTATGGAAGACTTTGTCGCGGTCCTCGCCGAAAGAGCGGCTGTTGATGACGGGGTTTTTGGCGTTGTTGTTGATGTCGATGCAGGGGGCGAAGTTGAGGTTCACGCCGATGGCTTTGCACTGGGCGGCCACTTCGAGGCCCATCTGGTAGATGAGCGCGTCGTTCTTGGCGGAGAGAGCGCCGAGGGTCATCTGGCGTGGAAATGCGGAGCAGCTGTCGATGCGCATGGCGGGTCCCCACTCGCCGTCGATAGATACGAGGAGGGGCACTTTGCTGAGCGCTTGCATCTGGTTGGTGAGGGCGGCCTCGCGCACGGGCCCGCCCTTGAAGAAGCAGACGCCACCCGGCTGGTAGCGTGTGATGTCGTCCAGCATGGCTTTGGTCTCCGCCGCCGTGCCCGTGGAACTCACGCGCACAATCATCAGCTGCGCGATTTTCTCCTCCAACGTCATCTTGGAGAGCATTGCTTCGGCGCGCGACTGCGCAAACACCGAAACCACTGACAATAAAAATGCCAGCGAAAGCAGTATTACTTTACATACACCCCGTTTCATGACAGGATGTTTTAAAATTCCATGGGCTCGTACAGTCCCTGCTCGTTGATTTTGATGAAATCGGCCATGGAATACTGGCTGAACTCCGGCGCAATCTTGCCCGGACTGTCCATTTTGATCTCCTTGGTTTCCCAGTTAATGGCCATTACCACATCGGTAGGATATTGAGTGTGGTGTGCAAGATATTCTTTCACAGCGTTATACAATTCTTCGCTGAGTTCATGAAAACGATTGGTTTCTTCCATAGGTGGTATAGGTTTTTAATGGTTGCAAAAGTAGTGAAAAAAGGTTAAGGTTTTATTCCGGCATCCGCTTCACGAAAAACTGGAATTTTTGTTCGATTTTTTTGTTCTGTGTTTTCAGAACAATGTAGTAGATGACGACGAATGCGATGCTGACGATGACTCCGGCAAGCTCGTTTTTGGTGATAGCGTAGGTGCCGAACAGGGCAATCATCAGTATCAGGAAGGGTAGGAGATAAGCTAAAACAACGGCTTTGTTGCCCGCTGAACCCTTAAGGACCAATTGCACTTTTTCACCTGGCTCGAATGGTTCTCCGTACAGACTTTGCGCGGTAACGGTCTCCCGCCTGTGGTCGGTGGGGATGCAGATGCTCTTGGCGTGGCATTCGCTGCACGCCGAGCTGACGATGATTTCCACTTCGATGTTGTCCCCGTTCACGGCCCGGACAATGCCCTCTTTGCAAATGGTGTTATCCATGATGGTTGGCGATTAATATTGTTGCGTAAAGACGCAAATTTTTGCGTCTCTATACAGCAACAATGATTATGATTCAAATAACGTCCTGAACATCTCCTCCACCTTGGTGATGGGGATGATGCGGATATGATAATCTTGGATGTTGATTCCTTTGAGGTTGTATTTGGAGACGAACATGCGGGTGAATCCGAGCTTGTCGGCCTCGGCGATGCGCTGGACGATGCGGGTCACTGGGCGCACCTCGCCGCTGAGGCCCATCTCGCCCGCGAAGCAGGTCTTGGCGTCAATGGCGATGTCGGTGGCGGAGGAGAGGATGGCGGCCACGATGGCCAGGTTGATGGCGGGGTCTTCCACGCGCACGCCGCCCGCGATGTTGAGGAACACGTCCTTGGCGCCGAGCTTGAAGTGGCATCGCTTCTCCAACACGGCCAGCAGCATGTTCATCCGGCGGATGTCGTAGCCTGTGGCGGAACGTTGGGGCACACCATAAACGGCGGAACTCACCAATGCCTGCGTCTCGATCATCATCGGGCGGTTGCCCTCCAGGATGCAGGCCACGGCGTTGCCGCTGTAGTCCTCCTCGTGTTGCGAAAGCAATATCTCCGAAGGATTGTGAATCTCGTTAAGCCCGCTTTGCGTCATCTCGAAGATGCCAAGCTCGGCGGTGGAGCCGAAGCGGTTTTTGATGCAGCGCACGATGCGGTAGCCGTAATGCTGGTCGCCCTCAAACTGCAGCACGGTATCGACGATATGTTCCAAAATCTTGGGTCCGGCCAGGCTGCCTTCCTTGGTGATGTGGCCGATGAGGAACACAGGGATGCCGGTGGTCTTGGCCAGATGCTGGAACTCGGCGGCGCACTCCTTGAGTTGCGAGATGGACCCGGCGGCTGAGTCGAGCAGGTTGCTCTGCATGGTCTGGATGGAGTCGGCGATGATGATGTCAGGTTGCAGGTTTTCCACGTGCTTGAAGATGTCCTGCGTGCCAGTTTCGGTGAGCACGTAGCAGTTGGGTGCCAGGTCGGAAGATATGCGGCTGGCGCGCATCTTGAGCTGCGCCTCGCTCTCCTCGCCGGAGACATAGAGAATTTTGCGGTCGCGAATATTCAGTGCCATCTGCAGCAGCAAAGTGGATTTGCCGATACCTGGCTCGCCGCCGAGTAGTACGATGGATCCGGCCACGATGCCGCCGCCGAGCACACGGTCGAACTCCTCGAAGGTGGTCGAAATGCGCGGAAGCTGCAAGAGAGACACCTCGTCGATGGGCTTCGGCGCGTTTTTGGTGGTCACGGCGTGCGAACGGCCCTTCGCCGGCGTCTCCTCCCGCTGCACTACCTCCTCCACGAAGGTGTTCCACTCGCCGCAAGAGGGGCAACGGCCTATCCATTGCGCCGACTGCGCACCGCAGTTCTTGCAGAAATATAGGGTTTTGCTTTTTGCCATAAGGTCTTTTTTAAGAATTGCAAAAATACTCAAAATCCATCAATCTTCAAAATCCAAAAAACAAAGTTTATTGTATTTTTGCCGCCGTGATGAAACCGCAGAGATTGTTTTATATTCTCTTGATACTGTGGGTGTTGATGGATTTCCTGCAGGCAGTGTTCACGCCCGTGCACGCGGATGAGGCGTACTATGCGCTTTATGGCGCGCATCTGGCGTGGGGCTATTACGACCACCCGCCCATGGTGGCCCTGATGACTGCCTTCAGCGGCCTGCTCTTCAGCAAAGGGTTATCCATCAGGTTTCTTACAGTACTGCTGCACGGAGCCACAGTGTGGCTGGTTTGGAAAACACTTCCCGACAGGCCGAGGACGACCCGCGAGGTGTGGGTGTTCTTCGCCATCGCCGCCTCGTTGGTGATGTTTGTGGCATACGGTATCATGACGACCCCCGACGCGCCACTGCTGTTCTTCGTGGCATTGTTTTTCTTCCTCTATCGTCAGTATCTTCAGAAACCTGGCTGGGGAATGGCCTTGTGCCTCGGACTCGCGACGGCCGGAATGCTCTACAGCAAATACATGGCAGTGCTCGTGGTGCTTTTTGTTGTGTTATCTAATATTAAAATGCTGAAAGACTTTAAGATATGGGTTGCTTTTCTTCTTGCTGCCCTTCTTTTTGTTCCGCATGTTGTCTGGCAATTCCAACATGGTTTCCCCAGTTTCCAATACCATCTGATAGCACGTAATACAGGATTCAGCATCCTGCATCCGCTGGAATATCTGCCCAACCAGCTGCTGGTATTCAACCCCGTCTGTTTTTGTTTGGCCTTGTTTCTTTGCTGGCGCTATCGCGGAACGGGAGATGCTTTCATGCGTGCCTGTATCTATTCCATCGTCGGCTTCATCCTGTTTTTCTGGCTGATGACCTTGAAAGGCCACGCGGAGCCGCACTGGACCGTGGCCGCCTCCGTGCCGATGTTGCTGTTGTTGTACCATGATCTTCGTCAGCCGGCACGGGAGAAATGGCTGCAATATGGGGTCGTTCCGGTAGCTTGCATATTGTTGATTGTTAGGATGGTGCTGCCAGTGTTGGCTGTGGATAGGATTGGGGTTTTGGGTAACAAAAAGAAAATGGAAACCATACACGAGTATTGCAAAGGCAAACAGGCAGTCTTTGTGGGCTCGTTTCAGAATCCGTCGTTTTACAGCTATTACACAGGTGAGCAGCCAGTGCAGTTGAGTTCCCTCTATGGCCGGCGCACGCAGTTCGACCTGTGGCAGTTCGACCGCCAATGGCAGGGCAAACCCGTCTGCCTGATTGGAGCCGTTAATGCCAAAAGCCCGATTCGGGATGCTGTGGACCTCTTTCTGCCAGGCGCGGAGTTTTCTTTCCGTGAGGTGAAATCCTTCCAAGGAGCAAACCGGATTGAAATTACCGTTGACCAATATCGTGTTGCGGGCGACACACTCTTTCTGGATTTGACTTTGTACAATCCCTACGATGTCTCGTACGATTTCAATCATCCCGAATTTGAAACTTCGTTGCACGTGGCATACAGGTTGAAAGAGTATTTTGCCATTACCTGCCCCGTGCCACAACAGCTGGTTATTCCCGCCGGAGGCAGCGTCAAATGTTCCACATATTGCAATTTTATCCCCAATACGCCGTTTGTGGTGTGTCTGGATAACGGAGCCTGTCGTTCGGTGAACAGTAAACCTATGATGATCAAAGATCGTGATAGATAGAGTGTTGATATTGAAATTTTTGAAGTTTTGTGTTGTCGGTTTTTCCGGCATGGTGGTCGATTTTGGGGTTACGTGGCTTTGCAAGGAGAAGTTCAAATGGAACAAATACGTCTCCAACTCCATCGGTTTTGTGCTGGCGGCCACCAACAATTACATTTGGAACCGCTGGTGGACCTTTCAAAGCGATAACGCCAATATCCCAATTGAGTACGGAAAATTTCTCGTGATTTCTGTTATTGGTCTTGGGCTTAATAATTTGGTTATTTATCTGTTGCATGAGAAACTGAAGTTGAACTTCTATTTTGCCAAGCTTATCGCCATCGGGGTGGTTACCGTTTGGAACTTCGTGATGAACTACCGGTTTACATTTTAGGGCAAGGTTTGCCGCTTTTTTGTATCTTTGCCCACTTTTTAAAGACTGACATGCGCAAGACTGGCCTCTTTTTCGGTTCGTTCAACCCCATCCATATCGGGCACCTCATCATAGCGGAGTATATGCTGGAGCATTCCGACTTGCAGGAGCTTTGGTTTGTGGTCTCGCCGCGAAACCCGCTGAAGAACAAAGCTTCGTTGCTGGACGACCGCCAGCGGCTCCACATGGTGAACCTGGCCATTGAGGACGACGACCGTTTCAGGGCCTCCGACATCGAGTTCGGCTTGTCGCAACCTTCCTACACCTGCCGCACACTGGCGCATCTGTCTGAAAAATACCCAGAACGCGAGTTCTGTCTCATTATGGGCGAGGACAACCTGGCCACCTTCGACAAATGGCTGAACTACGAGTGGATTCTGGAAAATTATCGGCTATATGTCTATCCCAGACCCGGTTATGATGCCGCAGAAAGAAAGAATCACCCTCATGTCACTTTTGTGGATGCCCCTCAAATGCAACTCTCCTCTACCATGATCCGCGATAACATCCGTCAGAAAAAATCTGTTCGCTACATGCTGCCCCCGAAAGTTTGGCAGTATCTGGACGAGACGGGATTTTATGAAAGTTTAGAGTTGAGAGTTTAGAGTTGAGAGTTTAGAGTTGAGAGACTGGAGACTAAAGACTAAAGACCAACCCCCAATACCCAAAAACCTTACGAACTTTACAAACTTTACAAACTTTACAAACCTTACAAACCCCATTCATCCCATTCACCTCCTTCACCCCATTTAATTATCATGTCATTCAAACGATATAACATAGAAAATCTGGAAATCATCTCCGCGGGTGCGGAGGGCAAGGCCGTGGCCAAGTTGGACGGTCTGACCATTTTTGTTCCTTTCGCCGTGCCCGGCGACATTGTAGATGTAGAGGTCTATAAGCGCAAGCACGGGTACGCGGAGGCGAACCTGCTGGCGGTGCGCAAGCCATCACCTGACCGCGTGGTGCCCCCGTGCGGACACTTCGGCGTGTGCGGTGGCTGCAAATGGCAGATGCTTGATTACAGCAAACAATTGGCATACAAGCAGAAACAGGTGGAGGACAACTTCAAGCACCTCGGCAAGTTCGAGTTTCCGGAATTGAATCCTATCATCGGGGCGGAGAAGCAGTACTATTACAGAAACAAATTGGAATACACCTTCTCCACCATGCGATGGCTCTCGTACGATGATTTGAGACGCTACGAAGACGGCGAGTTCTACGAGCAACGCTGTCTGGGCTTTCACGTGCCCGGCATGTTCGACAAGGTGCTCGACATTGAGCATTGCTGGCTGCAGGCTGCCCCGAGCAACGACATCCGCCTTTTCTGCCGCGAGTATGCGCTGACCCACAATCTGGCGTTCTACAACCCGCGCGAGCAGAAGGGCTTGCTGCGCAACATCATCATCCGCACAGCCTCTACCGGCGATTTGATGTTGGTGATGGTGATCACTGATTTTAACGAGAAGACACGGGACATGATGCAGGCCATCGCCGACCGCTTTCCGGAAATCACCTCGTTGGTCTATGTGGTGAACACGAAGATGAACGATACCATCTTTGATTTGCCGTTTCATCTGTTTAAAGGACAAGATTTTATCGTGGAAGAGATGGAAGGCTTGCAATTCAAGGTGGGTCCGAAGTCATTTTACCAGACAAACAGCACGCAGGCGTACAACCTGTACAAGGTGGCGCGCGACTTCGCGGACATCCATCCCGATGATGTGGTCTATGACCTCTTCACGGGCACGGGCACCATTGCCAATTTCGTGGCCCGCAGGGCCAAGAGGGTGGTGGGCATCGAGTATGTGGATACTGCTGTGGAGGATGCCAAGATCAATTCGGCGCAGAATCACATTGATAACACGGAGTTTGTGGCAGGCGACATGGCCAAGATATTTACGGACAGCTTCATCAAGGAGCATGGTAAGCCGGATGTGATCATCTCCGACCCGCCGCGCGCGGGCATGCATCCCAATGTCATTGAGCAGTTGCTGAAACTGGAGGTGCCGCGCATCGTGTATGTGAGCTGCAACCCCGCCACGCAGGCCCGCGACCTCACCCTGTTGAACGAAAAGTACAAGGTTACTGCCGTGCAGCCTGTCGATATGTTCCCGCACACCCACCATGTGGAGAATGTGGTGAGACTAGACCTCAGAGGGTAATCTTTTTCAGTTACTAAATCCTGTATCCATGCACACCTACGGCGTGCAATTTGCTTTCACATGCCCGTATGTTACCGAGCCACGCACGCCTACAGCGTGCAGGCTGTCAATCAATCGTGTTTTAATATGCGAGTAAATATCATTCTCTGACTAGCCGGCAGATTTTTTGTGTCTTGCGGTTTAGGTGATTACAGAGGAAATAATGTCCTATCATGAACGGGCAGGCCGTAGGTCTGCCAGGCCCGGTAGCCCGGTGCGTTTTGCGTCCATATTCGCACGCCGTAAGTGTGTGTGGGAACAAAGTGTGTGGTTATATGTGGGAATCGGATTGTTATATGGCAGGCCGTAGGTCTGCCAGGCCCGGTAGCCCGGTGCGATTTGCGTCCATATTCGCACGCCGTAAGTGTGTGTGGGAACAAAATGTGTGGTTAAATGTGGAAATCGGATTGTTATATGGCAGGCCGTAGGTATGCCAAGCTTGGTAGCCCGGTGCGTGGGAATATAATGTTATTTTAACAAATAATTGTTAAAATAAATTGATTATCAACATGTTATAAATTTTCATTATTTTTGCAAAACCAATATTTTTACAATAAAAACAAAATTATTATGATTTCTAAAACAAAAAACACTGCCCCCGGCACCTACACGCAGATTCACATACAATCTGTTTTTGCCGTTCGCCATCGTGAGGCGCTGATGGATGTTTCATGGCGAGATCGTTTGTACCAGTACCTATCAGCCATTATCAATGATCAAGGACACAGAACCCTTTCTATCGGAGGTACGGACAATCATATCCACATTCTTTTCGGAATGCGCCCGAACCAATCCCTATCGTCACTTATGCTAAGAGTGAAACGGGAGACATCCAAATGGATAAACGATAATCATTTCTGTGGAGGTAGGTTTGAGTGGCAGTCTGGTTACGGGGCGTTTTCCTATTCCAAAAGTCAGTTGCCGAAGGTTGTCGCCTATATTCAGAATCAGGAGCAGCATCATGCTAAAAGGTCATTCAGGGATGAGTATTTGGATATGTTGCGCAAAGCAGAAGTGAACTTTGACGAGAGGTATATTTTTGAAGATATATAAGATTGTTTGTGTTACAAAATGAACGAATCCATGCACACCTACGGCGTGCAATAGGGTTCTGCATGTCCGTTTGTTACCGAGCCATGCACGCCTACAGCGTGCAGGCTGTCAATCAATCGTGTTTTAATATGCGAGTAAATATCATTCTCTGACCAGCCGGCAGATTTTTTGTGTCTTGCGGTTTAGGTGATTACAGAGGAAATAATGTCCTATCATGAACGGGCAGGCCGTAGGTCTGCCAGGCTTGGTAGCCCGATGCGTTTTGCGTCCATGTTCGCACGCCGTAGGTGTGCGTGGGAACAAAATGTGTGGTTATATGTGGGAATCGGATTGTTATATGGCAGGCCGTAGGTCTGCCAGGCCCGGTAGCCCGGTTTCATATTTTTTCCTATTTTTGCACGCCTATATTGATTAAAAATATTTATAAAGTTACACCTATATGACACGACACAAAATCTCTACCAAATTCCTCAGTATTGAGAAGGTTGAAAAGATTATCGACCGCAAACAGAAAATAGAATTGTCACAGGAGGCCATCGACGCCGTGCAGAAATGCCGCGCCTACCTCGACAAGAAAACCGACACCGAAAAGGAACCCATCTATGGCGTGACCACCGGTTTCGGATCGCTCTGCAACCGCAGCATCTCCAAGGAGGACCTCTCCACCCTGCAACGCAACCTCGTCATCTCGCACGCGTGTGGCGTCGGCGCAGAGGTGCCCCAGGAAATCGTGCAACTGATGCTGCTCATGAAAATCCAGTCGCTGTCGTACGGCCACTCCGGCGTGCAGCTCGCCACTATCCAACGATTGGTGGATTTCTACAACAAGGGCGTCTATCCTGTTGTCTATCAGCAAGGTTCGCTCGGCGCGTCCGGCGACCTGGCCCCGCTGGCACACCTCAGCCTGCCTATCATCGGTATGGGCGAGGTTTACTACCGAGGCAAGAAATACCCCGCTTCTGTCATCAACGAGAAGTTCGGCTGGGAACCCATCACCCTGCAATCCAAAGAGGGTCTGGCGCTGCTCAACGGCACCCAATTCATGAGCTCGTATGCCGTGTGGTTGCTCATCAAGGCCAAGAAACTTTCCTGGATGGCCGACATCATCGCCGCCGTTTCCTTGGACGCTTTCGACGGTCGTATCGAGCCGTTCAACCTCAATGTGCACATGGTGCGTCCGCACGCCGGCCAGATTATCACCGCTTCCCACATGCTGCAACTGCTTGAGGGCTCCGAACTGATCAAGCGCCACAAAGAGCATGTGCAGGATCCTTACTCCTTCCGCTGCATCCCGCAGGTGCACGGCGCCAGCAAGGATTCCATCCAACATGTGCAGGATGTGGTGGAGACCGAAATCAACTCCGTGACCGACAATCCCACCGTGTTCCCGGATGAGGACATCGTGGTGTCGGCCGGCAACTTCCACGGCCAGCCGCTGGCCCTGGTGCTCGACTTCCTCTCCATCGCCATGGCCGAGCTGGGCAACATCTCCGAACGCCGTATCTATCAACTCATTGCCGGCAAGCGCGAGCTGCCTTCCTTCTTGGTGAAGAACCCGGGCCTCAACTCCGGCTTCATGATTCCGCAGTACGCCGCAGCTTCCATCGTGAACCAGAACAAAGCGTTCACCATGCCGTGCTCCACCGACTCCATCGAGTCGTCACAAGGTCAGGAAGACCATGTGAGCATGGGTGCCAACGCCGCCACCAAGTGCTATCTGGTGGTCAACAATGTGGAGAAGATTCTCGGTATCGAGCTTTTCAATGCAGCTCAAGCTCTCGAGTTCCGTCGCCCGCTGAAATCCTCCCAGTTTATCGAGGATTTCGTGGCCGCCTACCGCGAGTTTGTCCCGTTCGTGGAAAATGACACGTACATGCACGAGCTTATCCAGAAGTCCATCGACTTCGTGAACGGCGTGCATATTCTGATGGATTAGGATATTTTAACATCCGATGAAGAAACTGTTGCTGTTCGGATCTATGGTCCTGCTGTTTTTCGGCTGCCACCGTACGGAACCCATCTCCGAGGTTCCGTACATTGAGTTTGTGCGCCTTGATAAGGTGGACGAAGGCACCGGTGTGGACAATCAGGCCAATTTGGTAGTACACTTCCAGGACGGCGACGGCGATATCGGCTTGAATGATGCCGATACAACAGGTCTGTTTTCCAAAGATTCAATCTATTACTACAATTTCTTCATCGATTATTACGAAAAACAGAAAGGTGAATGGGTGCTCGTGGAGTTGCCCACTCCGCTGCACGCCCGCATTCCCCGTTTGAGTGACGATGTGCCCGAATCCATTGAAGGAGAAATTACGATTTTAACTTTCATTAATAATTATTTCTCTCCTTACGACACGATAAAATTGTCATGTCGCTTGTTGGACAGGGCGTTGCATCAGAGCAATACGATTGAGACACCTGAAATAATAGTGAACAAATGAAGATTACCGACAATATTAAGCATTTGATACAGATGACCTTGGCCGAGGATATCGGCGATGGCGACCACTCTTCCCAATCCTGCATTCCGGATAGTGCTCGTGGGGAAATGAAACTGCTGGTGAAACAGGATGGTATCCTTTGCGGCGTTGACGTTGCCCGCGAGGTTCTTCGCCAAGTGGATGATTACATCCAGATGGAGCAGTTCATGCACGACGGCGACACCATCCGCAAGGGCGATATCGTGTTCAGATTGCACGGCTCGGCGCAGAAGATGCTGACAGCAGAACGCACGGTGCTCAACTTCATGCAGCGCATGAGCGGCATCGCCACCACCACTCACGAGTATGTGGAGATGGTGAAAGACACGTCGGTCACACTGCTGGACACGCGCAAGACGACCCCCAATATGCGCATCTTCGAGAAGTATGCGGTTGAGGTGGGTGGCGCGCAGAACCACCGTTTCGGCCTGTTTGACATGATGATGCTGAAAGACAATCATATAGATTTTGCCGGTGGCATTGAGAAGGCCATTGACGCTGCTGTAGCCTATCAGAAAGCCAAAGGCTTGAATTTGAAGATTGAGGTGGAAACACGCAGTTTGGAAGATGTACAGCGCGTGCTGGACCATGGTGGTGCGCATCGAATCATGTTCGATAACTTCACACCGGCGCAGGTGCGCGAAGGCGTTCAGCTCGTGAACCATCGCATGGAAACCGAAGCCTCGGGCGGCATCACGGATGCGACACTGCACGATTATGCCGCCACTGGTGTCGATTATATCTCCATCGGTGCTTTCACGCATCATATCGCCAGTTTGGACCTGAGCTTGAAAACCGTTATACTGTAAAGCATGAAAAAAGGACTGAAAATACTGCTCATCACTGTTGGCGTCATTGTGGGCCTCGTTCTGCTGATCAACATACTGGCAGGTCCCATCATCAAGGCCTATGTGGAGAAGCACAGCGTTGAACTTTGCCATCGTAAAGTGACCATCAAACATGTCCGTGTCAACCTCTTCACTGGCAAGGTGGCGATTATAGGACTGAAGGCACAGGAGGAGAACGGCAAGGATAAATTTCTTTCTTTCAAAAAATTGAAGGTTCGTGTATCGTTGCCACGGTTGTTGGGCAAGACAGTGCGTGTCAATCGCATTCTGCTGGATGGCTTGGATGGGCATGTGGTGCAGGATGGTATCCGGTTCAATTTCAGCGATATCATCGATTTCTATACGAAAGACGAAGACAAAAAGGAGAAGCCGGACAAAGGGCCTTCCCTGTGGAAGGTCGATATCCGTAACATCGAGTTGCGCAATTGCGCGGTCCTGTATGAGGATTTGCGTGTGGGCAGCCGGTTCGATACGAAGCATGTTTCTGCCAAGGTGCCCCGTCTCGATCTGGAAGGAGGCCCGTCGCATATTGACCTTGTCACGGATTTCAAAGACGGAAGCGCCTTTAATCTTGCAGGCGACTACAATATTAAGGAAGGAGACTTTGATGCAAATGTCAAAATGCACCAACTCTCCTTGGATATGGCATTGCCCTATCTGAAGAAACTGACCAGTTGGGGGAAACTGAGCGGTATCCTGAATGGCGATGCCAAGGTTGTTGGAAATGTGAAGCACATCGAGAATATGGTCTTTTCCGGCACCATGGCGTTGAACAATGTGAAAGCCACCAATGCGGACAAATCGCCGCTGGCCTCCTTCAGCGCTTTTGAGGTCAATATGAACAAGATGGATTTAGGCTTGATGGAATTCGATGTCAGCAGTGTGTCGCTTAAAGATTTGGTGTTCCATTATGACGTATATGAGGACGGGAATACGCTGAGCCGCTTGCAGAAACACACAGCGCAGGCTGACTCCTCTGCAGTTGCTCCGGCGCAGGAGGATACCATCCAAAGCCAGGATTTGAATACCTCCGACATTCACTATCTGCTGAAAAAACTGTCGTTGACCAACGGCAAGATAGTCTATACCGACCATACCGTTGCGCCGCAAGAGCAGACCTTTGAGGTGTCAGGCATTGAAATCCATGCCGAGGACATGCGAAACGGCAGCAACTATCCGATTTCGCTCAAGGCTAATCTGGGCAGCCTCGGCGAGCTGCTTTGTGATGCTAATCTGGATGTGCTCAACCTGAGTAACGCTGAGGTGGACATTTCCATCCGCAATCTGAAAATCACGGACTTCAATCCGTACTCGCTGTATTATCTGGCCTATCCGATTGAAGACGGTCTGCTGAACTTCACGAGCTATATCTCGGTGAAGGACAATTGGCTGGATAGCCAGAATGCCTTGGATATTTTCAAACCTACATTTGGGAAGAGAGACAAAAGTATCAAGCCGGCAGCGGCCAAGATACCCATGAAGACGGCTATGTATGTCATCACCGACCGCAAGGGACACGTGAAGATGGATCTGCCTGTCAAAGGCGACATTTCCTCCCCGGAGTTCTCTTTCCGGAAGGTGATATGGAAGACTTTCCTCAATCTTGTTGTCAAGATTGCCGCTTCGCCGGTGGATTTCATTGCGAAGGCGGTGGCTGGCGACGAGACCTTCAAGCCTATGCTCGTGCCCGCCGACCAGATGTTGTTGAGTATTGAGCAGACACACCAGTTGGGCGGGATTTCGGACTTTATGAAGGAACGGGAACAGATGCAGATCATAGTGAATGTATGCCCTCCGCAGGAGGAACCTTCTCAAACGAAAGCGGAACAGTGTTATCGTTTAGTGAAGGATCAGCTGGTGAAACAGGGAATAGCCGCCAATCGCATTGCCATGGGCATGGAGTGCAAGAGCTCTGATTCCAAGGATTATAAAGTGGAGTTTAACTTAAATATGGAGGAATAGTGATGCTTGATATTGGACAAATCAGAGAAAAGATACAGGAAGCACGGGAAAATCTGGACCAGGCTCCGGTGGTCGGGAAGTTCATCCGCAAGTCCAGGAAGATCTCCTTGCCGGGTTTCCAGCATGTGCCCCTGTATGACGCTATGCGATTCTATATTGAATCTTTGGGCAAGGGCCTCCTCTTCCAACGCGCTGCTGCCCTGACCTACCGCATTTCCATTGCACTTATTCCCATGATCATCGCTCTCTTCTCCGTCATATCCTTTTTGGGGGATAAAGTGCAGAACGTGCTGCTGGATTTCATAGAGTCCATAGTTCCTGTCTATGCGTGGACGGCAGTCTCGCATGTGGTCACCGATGCTATCACACGGCAGAACGGAACGTTGTCGTTTTTCATGTTGGTAATCGGTATCTATTTCACCATTGTGTGCATGAACGGCATACTGGTGGCCTTGAACACGGCTTATTTTGATGAGATAAAACGCAATTTTTTCAAGCAGATAGGCTTCAGTTTTGTTCTAATGATTGTTTATTTTGTGGTGATAGTGATTGTGGCCATGCTGTTCATCTTCTCCTCGGTTTTGATTAATGAGGTGCACGATCGTCTGCTTGGCGGCGGATCCGGCAGCGGCTATATCTATCTTATCTATGCGGTGAAGTGGATCCTGATATACACTGCCGTTTATATGTTGGTCAGTTTTACCTACTATATTGCGCCGGTGGATAAGAAGAACTACCGCTTTTTCTCTGCAGGCTCGTCCACTTGTACCGTCTTGCTGGTGGTGCTGTTGTGGGTGTTGAACATCTATTTTTCCAATTTCTCCAACTATAATGTGATATACGGGTCCCTGGGGGCTTTGTTTGCCATCATGTTGTGGATCAACTGGAGCTCGGTGGCGCTGCTTATTGGCTATGACCTGAATGTGAGCATCGCCAAAGCTAAATCCATCAGAACCGAAGAAATGAATGAAACATAATTATATATTTATTACAATAATTATTAATCATTATGGATAATTTTTTAGAAGTAATCATAACGATAGCTATGGTCGCGCTGTTTTTGTTCCCTTCCTTGTTGAAGAGTGCCAAGGAGGTGAACAAAAAGCCGGCGACACGTGCCAATCCGGATACGGAAAATGAGAAGCCGAAAAAGAGGTCGGTTTTGCATAAAAATGCGTCGGAGATTCCGAAACAGGAGGAATATTTCACATACGAGACTTTGGATGTGGACTCGATGAGCACGATGACTCAGGCTGAAAATTTTTCTAATTCGGAAACGCAACAACTTGTAAATAAAGCAGAAGAAAACACTTTGCTGTCTTTGGAAGACGATGAGGTGCTAAAAGGGATTGTTTATGCAGAAATTCTAAAAAGAAAATTCTAAACATTTGATTTAAAATATTTTGAAATTATTTAATGAAAATGAAGGGGAGCAAAGCGATTTTTTTTGTAGTTTTACCGCCCCAAAAAATATACAATGGATATAAATTTTAAGTTTAATATAAATTAATGGCTATGATTAAAAAATTACTCTCAGTTCTAGGAGTGATCATCCTTTTCACAAGCATGGCTTTTGCGCAGACCAGTACCATCAAAGGTAAGGTTACTGACCAAAGTGGCGAACCTTTGGGATACACAAGAGTGTACCTGAAGATTGCCGACAAGGTCGTGAACATGGCTATGGCGGATGACAAGGGTGAGTATTCCATGTTCGGTATCGAACTTGGAACTTACGATCTTGAAGCGGATGCTCAAATGACTTGTAAGAAATCACTGAAAAAGACGGACATCAAGGTGGGTACCAGCCAGGTGCTCTTCATTGATTTCGAAATCAACTGTTCCAGCGATTTGGATGAGGTTGTGATCAAGTACGAACCGCCGGTATTCGACCCGGATAACACGAGTTCCACCAGCCGTATCAGCGGTGACAATGTGAGAACAACGCCCGGTCGTTCCGTCACTAGCGCGTTGGCCAACCTCGAGGGTGTGTCCAGCGTGGATGGTGCCATGACCTCTGTGCGTGGTAACCGTTCCGATGGTCAGCAGACCATTATCGACGGTGTGCGTGTTCGTGGTAACGGCGGTATCTCCATGCAGTCCATCGAAGAGGCCCAGTTGATCCAGGGCGGTATTCCGGCTGAATATGGTGATGGTACCTCCTTCACCGTCATCACGACGAAATCTGCCCCGAAGGACTTCCACGGTTCTTTGGAATTAAGAGGTTCCATTGATGGTTACAACAACTTCCTCGGCGCTGTTTCCATTTCCGGTCCGCTGAAAGGCAAGAAGAAAAGCGATCCGACCCGTATCGGTTTCATGTTCAGCGGTGAGGTTTCCTACGACCACGACGCTTCCCCTGCCCGTGGCGGCGTTTGGGTGGCCAACGAAGATGTCAGAGAGGCTATCATTGCCAACCCTGTTCGTTATTCGAACGAGGGATTTGGTGTCAACTATCAGGAAGCTCTTTACCTGACCAGCGAATCTTTCCACAAAGAGCGCGTCAGAAAGAATGCCGGCGCTTGGGATTATTTGGGACAATTGAAGTTCGACTTCACCTTGGGTAAGAAACATAACATGCGTCTCTCCCTCGGCGGTTCCTACGAGTATCTCAAAGGCAAATCCTGGAGTACTACCTATGCGTTGTTCAACGGCGACAACAACCCCATCTCCACCAATGCAACCCTTCGTTTGAATGCCCGATTGAACCACCGTGTCTATACCGACACGACAGGTACTGGCGTTCTCAAAAACGTCATGTATGACTTGAATGTGAACTATACCAAGTTCAACTCCTATAGCTATGCGGCCCGTCACAAAGACAGACTGTTTGAGTATGGCTATGTGGGCAAGTTCACGACACAGAGAGCAAGAGGTTACTCCGATCAACCCGAAGAGGTGACGTTAATGATTGACAGCGTCGAGTATGGAATCCCGAAGGCATACGTTTTCCAAGGTCTGTATGACTCTATTGTCTCTTTCCAGATCAACCCCGATTTCAATGTGAACCCCATTCTTTCCCAATATACTCTGAACTTCTGCGAACAGTATCCGGCTGAGGAAATTTATGGTTACCTCTATGAAGGTTACCCCATCGACTTGAATCTTTATCAGATGTTCGGCGCCTTGAGAAATGGCGATGCTCCTGACAGAATCTATTCCATGTATTATTCTCCTGGTGCAGTTTACGATGGATACAACAAATCGCAGACCGAGCAGTTCGGTGTGAAGGCCAGTATTTCCATGAACTTGAAGAACCATGAGTTGAAATTCGGTTTCGACTTTGAGAAACTGACCTATCGCGGATATGGTATTTCCCCTGTGTCCTTGTGGACACTCATGAGAAACGAGACCAACTCCCACATCAAAGAGTTGGATACAGATCACCCCATCGTCACCCCTGTTGACGGTACCGACTATTTCATTGTGGACTATGATCAGTTGATCAAGTTGGACGACCAGACCACCTTCGACAGAAATCTGCGTAAGTCTTTGGGCCTGGATCCCAATGGTAGTGACTGGATTGACATTGACAATCTGGATCCTTCCACTTTCAATGTCGGCATGTTCGATGCAGAAGAGCTGCTTCTTGGAACATCCGCTGGTGAGTATCCTATGGTCAGCTACTATGGTTATGACTATACTGGAAAAGTCAACCGTAACAAAACCACTATTTCCGACTTCTTCAACAATATGAATTCATCCGGTAAGCGTACCTATTCCATCGGTGCTTATGAGCCTGTTTACATGGCATTCTACCTTCAGGATAAATTCTCCATCAACTCCCTGTTGTTCAACATCGGTTTGCGTGTTGACCGCTTCGATGCCAACCAGGAAGTCTTGAAGGATCCCTATTTGTTCCGTGAAGCCTATACCGTTGGCAACATCATGGAAATCCTCAAGAAGAACCCTGCATACGCTGACGCTACCATTGCTGACGTGTTCACGGGAAATGCCCAAAGCGACTGGGTGGTCTATTATTCTGGCAGCGACACTTATCTGAGTGAGGCTGATATTGCCGGTAGCGAGTTCAACAGAACCTCTATCGCAGGTTACCGTAGTGGTGACACTTGGTACGATGCCGCCGGTAATGAAACCAGCGATCCTGAGAAGACCCTCTCCCTCAATGTGAACGGCCCTATCTTGAAGAACCCGCTTTATGATGATGACAACAACCTGATTGGCGGTATCACGAAAGTGGAGTCCGGCGCTTTCACCGACTACAAAGCTCAATGGTCTGTGATGCCTCGTATCTCCTTCTCTTTCCCGGTGTCCGACAACTCTTTGTTCTATGCTCACTACAACATCATCACCTCCCGTCCTACCAACTTGCAGATTTCTCCGGTGGATTACCTCTTCATTTCCCAAAGACAATCCGCTAACGAGATTATCAGCAACCCGAACATGAAACCTCAACAGAGTATTGACTATGAAATCGGTTTCCGTCAGAAGATCGGTAACAAGTCCTCTATCAGTATCAGCGCTTACTATTCTGAAAAACGTAACCAGATCCAATCCTATCGTTTTACAGGTTCTTATCCGAACACCTATTATTCCTATAAGAACATTGACTTCGGTACTGTCCAAGGTTTCACCTTCGCATATAAGATGAACAGAACGCACAACCTTACCCTTTCTGCCAACTACACGTTGCAATATGCAAAGGGTACCGGTTCCAGCACCACATCCCAATTGTCAATCTTGGCTGCAAACCAACCTAACCTTCGTACTCTCTCCAACCTGACATTCGACCAGAGACACAGAATCGGTTTGAACCTTGACTATCGTTTCGAAAGCGGTGTGGACTATGAAGGTCCTGCAACCGAGAAGACAGTCATGGTTGAAGGCAAGCCGACGACGAAGACCATCCAATGGTTGGCCAACACCGGATTCTCCCTTCTGTTCTCTGCCGCTTCTGGTACTCCTTACACTCGTTCCAGCACGCCTAACTCCACCATCGTGAGTGGTACTACTTCCAGAATCGTGGGTTCTCTGAATGGCTCCAATCTGCCGTGGCAGTTCCAATGCGACTTCCGTATTGACAAGACTTTCATCTTCAACTTGAACAAGAATGCCAAGGATAAGGATGGCAACGCCAAATCCGCGAAACCTGGTTACCTGACCATTTATGTCGATATCCAGAACCTCTTCAACTTCAAGAACGTGATTTCCGTGTATGACTACACCGGAAACCCGGATGATGATGGTTATCTCTCCGCCACTGAATATCAGGAGGCTATACAAGGTCAGATTTATACTCCCTCATACATTGACTACTATCGGATGAGAGTGCAGAATCCGTATAACTACAGCCGTCCGATCCGTGCTAGTTTAGGTATCCAATTCGGTTTTTAATAGAAGAAATAAAATAAAGTATATATGAAAAACATTAGTAAAATTTTATGCTTAACGCTCCTGATGGTGTGCATGGTGTTTACCTCCCTGCATGCCGAGAAATTGAAAGGAGAACGCAGACCTTCCTCCTCACCGAAGGCTGAATCAGCTACCTGTCTGCCGGCAAGTGGTTCCAATGAGCTTGCGGTGAACAATGTCCGTGCATATATTGAAACTGGTGGTACGATGTGGTTCAAGGAACTTGCAGAATATGAAGTTCCTGCTGGATCAGGTAAGACCTCCATGTTCTGTGCCGCTTTGTGGATTGGTGGATATGATGCCAACGATGTTTTGAAATTGGCTGCTGTCCGTTTCAGACAAGTGGGTAATGACTATTGGACCGGACCTCTGAAAGTTACGGGTGCCAGTACCACACAGTCCATGTGTATCAAGTTTGACAAGCACTTCAAAATCACCCGTGCCGAAGTTGACCAGCATATTTCCGGTTACAATACCTCCGGTTATGTGATGCCTGCTTCCATCGCCAACTGGCCGGCCCATGGCGATGAGGGTTATTCCTATTATCTGGCTCCTTTCAAGGATGTCAATGGTAATGAGGTCTATGATCCTGAAAACGGTGACTATCCTTACTATGATATCAGCAATGAACTCTGTCCTTGGACGGAAGACAACATTGCCCGCGCAGCTGCCCATCAGTTGCCGAGAACCCCGGAAGATTTGTGGACTGAACGCCGTAACTATGGCGGTGCAGGCGAAGGCGATTTCCAATATGACTGGAGACGTTCCAACGGTATGGTGTATGCCGACCATGTGCTCAAGGGCGATGCTACCCTCTTCTGGATTTTCAATGATAACGCAGGTGCACACACCGAATCCCAAGGCGTTCCAATCGGTCTTGAAATCCGCGGTCAGTGTTTCGGTTTCTCTACCAATGACGAATTGAACAACATGACGTTCTACTCCTACGAGATTATCAACCGTTCCACCTATACTTTGACCCAGACCTATTTCTCCCAGTGGGTTGACCCCGATTTGGGATATGCTTACGATGACTATGTAGGTTGCGACGTGGGTCGTGGTTTGGGTTACTGCTACAACGGTACCAATGTGGACGGTACGGGCCAAACATGGGCATACGGTGATCAACCGCCTGCGATCGGTGTGGACTTCTTCCAAGGTCCTTACATGGACGCTGATAACAGGGACAACCCGAAATTCCATGCCGACAGTGCTTCCTTCCCTGGATATTGCGACAGATTCCTCAAGAGCTCCTACGAGTTGGACCAAATGGCCATCAATGGTGTGAACTTCGGCGATAGCATTATCGATAATGAGCGTTTCGGTATGCGCAGATTCGTGTATCACAACAACACCGATGACCGTGTCAGCGGTGACCCTAAGGTTGCACAAGATTATTACAACTTCCTGATTGGTAAGTGGAAAGATAATACCAAGATGAAATTTGGCGGCAATGCCGTTCATACCAGCGATCTTGATTGCGACTTCATGTTCCCTGGAACTTCCGATCTCTGTAATTGGGGTACTGGTGGTACGACTCCCAGCTACAACAAGGATGGTGGCTGGACTGAAGCCAACGAAGGCAATGCTCCTATGGACCGTCGTTTCATGCAGTCTGCAGGTCCCTTCACTTTGAAACCGGGTTCTGTCAACTACATCACCGTGGGTATTCCATGGGCACGCGCAACCCAAGGCGGCGCACTTGCTTCTGTTGAATTGCTCAAGATTGCCGATGACAAATGTCAGGCTTTGTTCGAGAACTGTTTCAAGACCCTTGATGGTCCTGATGCTCCTGATGTAACCATCCGTGAGTTTGAAAACGAACTCGTGCTTTATCTCTCCAATGAGGATCCTAACAGCAACAACTATCATGAGACCTACGTCGAGCTGGATCCCCAGATCACGAAGACCCTTCCTATCACGGAGTATGTCAACGATACTATTTTCGCATATCATGAAGATGGTACCCCTGACACTATCGTCCGTCAAGTGCCTCGCGTGACCGAAGATACTTTATCTACCGAGCAAAGACAATATCGTTTCGAAGGTTATCAGATTTACCAATTGGCCAATGGTTCTGTGAGTGCCACCGATATCGGTGACCTCAGCAAGGCCATCCTGATTGCCCAGTGTGATATTGAGAATGAAGCCGGTCACTTGGTGAACTGGATTTACAACGACGCTGTGGGCGCTTCTGTTGCCACTGAAATGGTGAACGGCAGTAACTCTGGTATTTTCCACTCATTGCAGGTGACTGAAGACAAATTCGCTACTGGTTCCAACAAGAAACTTGTCAACCATAAGGAGTATTACTTCTTGGTGATTGCATACGGTTACAACCAGTACAAAGAGTTTAAGATGGATGGCGACTTCCTGGATGGTCAGAAGACCCCGTATTTGGCAGGTCGTCGTAACATCAAGGTCTATAAGGGAGTCCCGCACAAGAATGTGGAGAACCTGACGAACTGTGCATACGGTGACCAGCCGATGATCACCCGTATCGAAGGTCATGGTAACGGCGGCTACTTCTTGGATATGACAGAAGAAACCCGTGACAAGATCTTGGAGAACAATGTTTACAATAACGTACAATACAAGAACAACTACGGTCCTCTGAGCATTAAGGTTGTTGACCCGTTGCAGGTGAAACCTTACGATTATACCATCAAGTTCTTACCTAACAGCGTCAGCGAGGATGTGAACGACAGCACGACTTGGAAGCTGATCATCTCTGACGAGGTGACGGATGAGGAATTGGCAGAGCTGGGTATTGACAGAGAGTTTGAGGCTCCTATGCCGATATCCATGACCAACGAGCAGCTGTTCCCGGATTTGGGTATTTCCATCTCTATCAAGAACTATGACTTCAAGTTCTATCAACAAAATGTGGACGATCACTTGGTTGCCAATATGGGTGGTCATAACTACATCAATAAGATGTGGTACGGCCAGGTCGATTTCATTGGTTCCTCTATTGCCTATAGCGGTGATGAACAATGGTTGTCTGGTGTGACCGATATGGAAGGCGATTATCCTGCCAACTGGATTCACTCCGGTCAACAGGCTTCCGGTAAATGGGATGACTGGAACGGTCAGACCGGTGCCGAGGCTGATTACATGGTATGGCGTACTGAGGATATGTGCTCCATCATTCAATTGCCTTCCGGTACATCATCCAATGGCGTGGAGCAACACGAAAGTGTACGTGCCTTCAAGGATCCTCAACAGCAGTTTGAAAGTGTTATCGATGGTACATGGTCCCCGTACGTACTCTCCTCTCCGTATGATGGCGGTCCTCAGGCCAAGTTCCTCGTTGCAGATGAGACGGTGGGTACTTCAGCTCCTGCTTCTAACTACTCTTACTTCTCATTCATGGACTTAACTTCTCAGTATGCTTGTCCGGGTTACAACCAGACCATGGCTAACCTCTATTCTGTGGATATCGTCTTAACGCCCGACAAGAGCAAATGGACAAGATGTATCGTGCTTGAGTCTGGTTCCGGTGTACCTACCAACGGATATATGGTTGATCAGAACTTCAACGGACAAACCTACAAGAATGTTCGTCATGAACCCAAGAAATGCCCGTCCGTAGGCAAAGACGGTAAACCGGATAACAGTGGTACCACTGGTATGGGTTGGTTCCCGGGTTATGCCATCAATGTGGAGACGGGTGAGCGTTTGAACATCATGTTCGCCGAAAACTCAGCTGATGAGTTGAACAACGGTAATGACATGATCTTCAACCCGACGAATGTCTATGCTTATTGGAAGGATATGCAAACTGGTGATCTGGTACTGGATACACTTGGAAATCCGATATCTCTGAGCGTTTCGTCATACAATGCATTCCGTGATAATTACAGTGTCACCTACGGTGAGCCTGTAAATGGTGGTCGTCACTATGTCTATATTGTCGGCAGCGCCGGTAATACAGCAAGTACCTATTATTCTTACGGTAACAGTTCCCGTACCTTCAAGCGTAATTACAATGACGATGATCAATTGACCAATGCTGACGGTAAGTGGCACGGTGGTACGATCACCGGTAGTGATGGCGTAACGTACTCATTCTACGATTGCGGTGCATACGATGAAGGCAGATGGCTGAGAGCCAAGTTCGACCAAGTGGAAAGTATTTCCAGTTTGAGAAACAACACACGTAAGCAATACAAGATGCAGCTCTTCAACAATGTGATGTGGACCAGCATTCCGATGCCGGCTTACAGAATGGAAGACAGCTGGCTGTCATCTGACGCTACCATCAAGTTGCGTGTGAGCCGTCCGTACTACAGATACTCTTCTCGTTGGTACAACGATCCTGCCCAAGCTCCTAACGCTTCACAGAACCAAGGTTATCCTATGTATGAGTTCACCACCAAGAACATTGTTCCTACGAAGGTGACGAATTCCGAAGAGACGGTACAAACCCTCCTCGATGAAATCAACATCGTCCCGAACCCGTACTACGGATTCTCCCAGTATGAGCAGAACGCACTGCAGAATTATGTCCGCATTGTGAACTTGCCTGCTAACTGTACCATCTCCATCTACACCGTTAACGGTACTCTGATTAGAACCCTCACGAAGGGTGATGCTGGTACGTCTTACGTACAATGGGATTTGAAGAACCACGCCAACATTCCAGTCGCCGGTGGCGTTTACATTATCCATGTGAATGCTCCTGGAATTGGAGAACGTACTCTCAAATTCTTCTGTGCTATGCGTCCTACCGACTTGAATGGTTTCTAAAATTATTAATTACGTAAAAACAGAGATAATATGAAAAATATATTTAAATCATTAATAATTTGCACAGTGCTTGCCCTGTTGACCGTGGGTTCTTCCAACGTGTGGGCAGGTAACAGAGACCGTTCCGGTCAGTCAGGTGCTTCCCATTTGTTGATTGACCCATGGGCACGATCCAATGGTATGGCCAATGCCGGCATTGCCGAGATTCGCGGTTTGGAGTCTATGTATTCCAATGTGGCTGGTTTGACCTACGTAAAGAAGACCGAATTCAGTTTCAACCGTACCCAGTATCTGGTTGGCTCTCAAGCCGGCATCAATATCAATTCCATCGGCTTTGCCCAGCATCTGGGACGTAAAGGCAAGGATTTCGGTGTACTCGGTGTTTCCTTCTTCTCCATGGGTTTCGGTAACGTGGATATCACCACGGTGGCCCAGCCCGAAGGCGGACTCGGTACTTTCAGCCCGAACCTTATGTGCATTGGTGTTCATTATGCCAAGTCTTTCAATAATTTCATCAAGGGTGGTATTTCACTCAAGATTATCAATGAGAGTATTGCAGACTTGCACGCTACGGGCTTCGCCCTCGACGCTGGTGTCCAGTACATCGCAGGCAAATTCGAGAACTTTAAAATCGGTGTGGCTTTGAAGAACATCGGTCTTCCGATGAGCTATAAGGGTGACGGTATTACCTATACCGGCGTTATCAACGGAACTAGCGTTGAACAGACTCTGGCAGTCCGTTCCGCCGAGTATGAAATGCCCGCTCTTCTGTCCATCGGCGTGTCATACGACTTCCTCTTCTTCGGTGGCGAATATGCTTCCATGTCGAAAGAAGATCTCGAGGCTGAAGGTCTGACCCGTGACGATGCCAAACACAGAATTACCCTGGCCGGTTCTTTTATCGCTAACTCATACAGCCGCGACATCTTCGCTCTCGGCTTGGAGTACGGTTTCATGAACTACTTCATGATCCGTGCCGGTTATTCGTTGGAGAACATTACCAAGAAGACCGAGTCTGTGTATGATGAGAATGGTGTTGAGACCCAACAGCTCTCCGCTATGCTCTTCAACAGCGACTCCTTCTTTGCTGGCCCGTCTTTGGGCGCTACTTGTGTGATTCCTTTGAAGAAAGGCAACACGGGCAGCAGAATCTATATCGATTATGCCTACAGATTCACCAAGCAATGGAAAGGTAATCACTATATCGGTCTTAAATTCACCTTGTAATATTGCATAAACCTTTTTGAATAAAATAGAAGAGGCTTGCAAAAGCCTCTTCTATTTGTGTAATAAAAACCACTGTTATGGAAGATTTGAAATATTATACCCAGGAGGGTCTTGATGCCTTGAAAAAGGAGTTGAATGAGTTGGAGTCTGTGGAGCGTCCCAAGATTTCCCAAGCCATCGCGGAGGCGCGCGACAAGGGCGATTTGTCGGAGAATGCGGAGTATGACGCGGCGAAGGAGGCCCAGGGCCTGTTGGAACTCAAAATCGCCAACCTGCGCAACCTGATTTCCAAGGCGCGCGTGTTGGATGAGTCGAAAATCGATGTCACCAAAGTGCTGATATATTCCATCGTCACGGTCAAGAATGTGAAAACCAACGCGGTGATGACCTACACCATTGTCCCGGAGTCGGAATCCGACTTCAAGGCCGGCAAGATTTCCGTCACCAGCCCGTTGGCCAAATCCTTGATTGGAAACTCGAAGGGTGATACAGTCACCATGCAGGCTCCTGCCGGTGCCATGGATTTCGAAATTTTGGAAGTTTCACGCTAAAAATTCAGGATCATGGAAGATACCATCTTTACCAAAATCGTCAAAGGCGAGATTCCTTGCTACAAAATTGCCGAAAACGACAAGTTCTTCGCCTTTTTGGATATATCCCCCATCGCGAAGGGCCACACTTTGGTCATCACCAAATTGCAGAACGACTACATCTTCGATCTCCCCGATGAGTTGTTGGGCGAGATGATGGTCTTTGCCAAGAAGGTGGCTGTCGGCATTAAGAAGGCCATCCCGTGCAACCGCGTGGGCGTGGCTGTGATTGGCATCGACGTGCCGCATAACCACATCCATCTTGTGCCTATCAATGGTGTTGGCGACCTGAATTTCAAGGCCGAGCGCGTGCAACTGACTCAGGAGGAATTCCAGCAGATTGCAGCGCAGATTTCTTGTGCTGTTGAGCTATAAGTTAATGAACAAAATTACAATATTATGGATATAAAGGAATTACAAGATGTTGCCGCTCAAGTTAGGCGCGACATTATCAGAATGGTTCATGGTGCTGCCTCCGGTCATCCGGGCGGCTCATTGGGATGCGCAGATTTTCTGACCGCCCTCTATTTTCAAATTATGGACATTGACCCTGCCCGTTTCACCCGCGAGGGTGAGGGAGAGGATATGTTCTTCCTGTCCAATGGCCATATCACGCCAGTCCTGTACAGTGTGATGGCTCGCAGGGGCTATTTTCCCGTGAGCGAGTTGGCTACATTCCGCAAGTTGCACACTCGCCTGCAGGGTCACCCCACTCCGGTGGAAGGGCTTCCCGGCATCCGCATTGCGTCCGGATCTCTCGGCCAGGGCATGTCGGTTGCCATTGGCGCGGCACTGGCCAAGAAAGCCAATCAGGACCCGCATCTCGTGTTCGCCCTTACCGGCGACGGCGAGTTGCAAGAGGGCCAGATCTGGGAGGCTGTCATGTTCGCCGGAGCCAAGAAAGTGGACAATCTGATTGTCACCGTGGATTACAACGGCAAACAGATTGACGGTCCTGTTAATGCTGTATGTAACCTGGGCCGATTGAGAGCCAAATTCGAGGCTTCCGACTGGATGGTGCTGGAGACCGACGGCAATGACATGAAGAAGTGCCTGCAGACACTCACGCTGGCCAAGACGTTGGCCCATCACCAGAAACCCGTGGTCATCATTATGAAGACCGAAATGGGCAAGGGTGTCGATTTTATGGAAGGAACCCACAAATGGCACGGCAGTGCCCCTAACGATGAACAGGCACAGGCTGCCTTGGCACAATTGCCTGAGACCCTTGGTGATTACTAATCTCCAGTATCACCATGAAAATCATTAATCGGTATCTGTGTAAGAACTTCCTCGGGCCCTTTATCCTGACCTTCTTCGTGGCGTTGTTCGTCCTGCTGATGCAGTTTTTGTGGAAGTGGGTGGATGAACTGGTCGGAAAGGGACTGGAGATCAATGTGCTCCTGAAACTCCTTTTCTACGCCTCCATCACCTTGACATCCATGGCTTTTCCACTGGCGGTACTGTTGGCCTCCCTGATGACGTTTGGCAATATGGGCGAACGTTACGAGATTGTAGCGTTGAAGTCGGCGGGTGTCTCCATCCGTCAGATGATGCGCCCCCTGGCGTTCCTCTCACTCATTATCGCAGTGGTCGCTTTTGAGTTCTCCAACGAAATCATCCCCCGTTCCGCTGTCAAACTGCGCATGCTGCTGTTCGACATCCAGGAACAGAAGCCTGCATTCAACATCGATGAAGGCGTCTTTTATTACGGCTTTGACAATTACACAATCCGGGTGGGGAAGAAAAAGGCGGATGGCGAAACTATCGAGGATGTGCTCATTTATGACCACTCCAAGCACAGGGGCAACACTACGGTGACTTACGCCAAAAGCGGAACCATGAAGATGACTCCCGACAAGAAATATATCATGTTCACCTTGTATGACGGCTCCTATTGGGATGAAGCGTCATACACATCGGAACGCTCTTCCGTCAACAAGTATCCGTTAACGCGGGCTACTTTCAGCAGGCAGTACAAACGTTTTGACTTGTCAGAGTTCTCCGGCATGGGCAACAATGACGAGAGCCTGTTTCAAAGCCATTCCACGGCTATGTCCATTGGTCAGCTGGATGAAAAGATCGACACTTTGAAAGCTGAGATCAAGGATTTCGCATTTTCAGCATCTGATGCCTTTTTGGCACACTTGTATTTTTATCATAACATGATTCAAAATGATACGAACTTTGATACAATCACCACGCAGACCCGCCATTATGATTTGAGCAAGGTATCGCCGGAATTGATGCCACGCATTTTGCAAACGGCAGACAGCAGGGCCCACGCGGCCAATTTCGCGGTTCGGTTTTCATTTCAGGACATGTCGTTCCGGACATCTCAACTTTGGTCCTACCAGATTGAGTTTTTCCGGAAATTCTCCTTGTCGTTAGCTTGTCTGCTGTTTTTCTTCATCGGTGCACCGTTGGGTTCCATCATCCGCAAGGGCGGCATTGGCATTCCGTTGGTTATCACCGTGGTCTTTTTCACACTCTATTTTGCCATCTCCATTATGGGAGAGAAGATTGCCAAAAACAGTCCAATGCCGGTTTGGTTCGGCATGTTCCTGTCCTCCTTTGTACTGCTGCCGATTTGCGTGTTCCTGACGTATCATGCCACCACCGACTCTGCAGTGCTCTCGCCGGAGACCTATACCCGTTTGGTAGAAAAAATCAAAAATTTTAAAATATTCCGAAAAAAATCAAATGAAAGTTCTTCAACTTTGTCATAAGCCCCCTTTGCCGCAGGTAGATGGCGGATGTATCGCCATGCACAACATCACGCGCGGTCTGCTTGAGAGCGGACAAGAAGTGCGTGTGGTCGCAGTGGAGACGCAGAAACATCCTGTCAAGATAGATGCTTTTCCTGCCGATTACCTGCAGAAGACACGCTTTGAGTCTGCATTCATCGATACAACTCCGCATATCATGGACGGCATACGCTCCGTTTTCATGCGAAAATCGTATCATATCGAGCGGTTTAACACCAAAGATATGGCTTCCAAATTGGAGCATATCCTGAAGCACGAGACGTTCGATATCATCCATCTTGAATCCATTTATGTAACCCCTTATCTGGATGTAATAAGAAAGTTCAGCAAAGCAAAGGTCGTCATCCGTATGCACAATATCGAGCACCAGATTTGGGAGCGCTTGGCGGATAACGAGTCCAACCCTGTGATGCAGATGGTGTATCGGGTGAACAAGAAACAGCTTGAGCGCGTCGAGAATACCATCCTGAAGAAAATGGATGGCTATATGACGATTTCGGATCCTGATTTCCAATATTTCCATAAGACAGCGGTTGCGGTTCCGGGCGTGGTCATTCCGTTTGGCATTGACATGGAGAACTACGAGTTGGAGGATGATTACATTGCCTCCGACAAGCCGTCTTTGTGCCACATTGGCAGTATGAACTGGTCGCCCAATATGGAGGGCATCGAGTGGTTTTTGGACGATGTGTGGCCGCTGATACACGAGGCACATCCCGAACTCCAGTTTACGGTGGCCGGACATGGGACTCCCGACAAGCTCTTGCAGCGGCAGGATCCGAACGTGCGTTTCGTGGGTGCCGTGCCCAATGCCAACGAGTTTATGCTGGATCACGACATGATGATAGTGCCGCTCCTTTCCGGTAGCGGTGTGCGCGTGAAAATCGTCGAGGCTATGGCCTTGGGTCGTGTGGTGATTACCACCTCTGTGGGTGCGGAAGGCCTTGCGGTGGAGAATGGCAAGCACCTCTTCATCGCCGATACCCCCGAGGAGTTCCTGTCTATCATCGACAAGTGTATCCAGACCCCGGACCTCTGCTCCATCATATCTGAAAATGCACGGGATTTCATTTCCATGCATCATAACAATGAATTGATCACGCAAAAATTATTGGATTTTTATCAACAAGTGCTTGCTAAGTAATGGGATATCTGGAACAAATACAAACACCGGAGGATTTGCGCAAGCTGTCCGTGCAGCAACTGCCACAGCTGTGTGCGGAGTTGCGCCAGTTTATTATTGAGCAGACTGCCCAACATCCCGGCCATCTTGGCTCCAGCCTTGGCGTGGTGGAACTGACAGTGGCCATACACTATGTGTTTGACACGCCCAATGACCGCTTGGTATGGGACGTGGGTCACCAAGCTTACGCACACAAGATTCTTACAGGACGTAAAGACCAGTTCGCCACCAATCGATGCTACAAGGGCATTAGTGGCTTTCCGCGCCGCGAGGAAAGCGAATACGACGCTTTCGGTACCGGACACTCCTCCACCTCCATATCTGCTATCTTGGGCATGGCTATGGCAGCCAAGATGGATGGCGACACCACCCGTAATCATATTGCCGTCATCGGCGATGGTGCCATGACGGGGGGCATGGCGTTTGAAGCTATGAACCAGGCCGCCTACCGCAATGTGAACATGCTGGTGATACTCAATGATAATAAAATCTCCATTGACAGAAGTACAGGTGCGATGAGCAAATATCTGCTTTCCATTACCGCATCGCCAGCCTATAACCGGTTCAAGAACCGCATGTGGAACCTGTTTACTTTCCGTTCCAAGCAATCCAACAAGATTACGGACTGGTTCGGTCGTATGGGAAACGGCCTCAAGGGTTATCTGCTGGGCGGCAGCAACTGGTTTCAAAGTCTTGGTTATCGCTATTTCGGGCCTGCCGACGGTCATGATGTGGTTCATCTGGTCAAGACACTGCAGGACTTGAAGAAGCTGCCAGGGCTCAAGTTGTTCCATGTACTGACCGTCAAGGGCAAGGGTTTGGATATGGCGGAGAAGCAGCAGACGGCGTACCACGCCCCGGGCAAGTTCGATCCTGCCACTGGGCAGATTATCCAGCCCGACTGCGCGGGCATGCCTCCGAAATACCAGGATGTGTTCGGACACACGATACTGGAAATTGCCCGTGAAGACGACAAAGTGGTGGGCATCACGCCAGCCATGGCCACGGGCTGCTCGCTGACTATCATGGATGCGGAATTCCCCGATCGCGTGTTCGACGTGGGCATTGCCGAGCAGCACGCGGTGACCTTTGCTGCCGGGCTGGCCGCCGAAGGCTATATCCCGTTCTGCAACATCTACTCTTCGTTCCTGCAACGCGGTTACGACCAAGTAATCCACGACGTGGCCCTGCAGAACCTTCCGGTGATCTTCTGCATTGATCGTGCAGGTTTGGTGGGAGAGGACGGTGCCACGCACCAAGGTTCTTTCGACTTGGCCTTCCTGCGCTCTGTGCCCAACCTCATCATTGCTTCCCCGCTCAATGAGCATGAGCTGCGCAACATGATGGTTACAGCCTATCATAATGCCAAAAACGGAGGCTTGCCCTTCGTGATCCGCTATCCGCGCGGACGCGGCGTGCTCACCGAGTGGCGCAATGAACCACAAACGCTGCCCATCGGCAAGGCCGAACTTTTGCGCGAAGGCAAAAAAGTGCTGGTGCTGTCATTGGGACCATTGGGCAACAATGTGCGCGCTGCGCTGGATGCCCTGAAAGAGGAAAACATCAATGCCGCTCATCTCAACGTGCGTTTTCTCAAACCTTTGGATGAGGAAAAACTGCAGGAGCTGTCCGTGCAATATCCTGTATGGCTCACTGTGGAAGACGGTACCGAAAAAGGCGGTCTCTTTTCTGCCGTGGCCGAGTATCTGGAAGATCATCAGCTTTCCAACCAACTGCATCACGTGGCTATCCCCGACCGCTTCATTGCGCAAGGCGACATTCCGAGCCTCTACCATGAGGTGGGCTTCGGTATAGAGGATATCAAACAGAAAATCAAAGAGATTATTTAAATGATTTTCGGGCTTGATGTTGAATCCCGTTTATTGCTCAGCCTTAGAGACACTCTATATCACTTCGGTACAACCATTTAAGCTAGGACAAAAATTCCAAAATCAAAACCAAAAAGTTTCCTATATAGAAAACTTTTATATCTTTGCAGCCTCAAAAACTAAAATAAACTATGGAAATTAAAGTAATTTTTTTCCCGAAGCAGCTGAATTCATGTTCAAAATAAACAATGCTGCCTCTGAAAAACTGGCATTCAATGTCAGAAAAGTTCGAATGGGGGTTAAAGACAAGAACATATTCAAGAAACTCACTGGCACTGAAATTTGGGAGTTCCGTGCGTTACATGATGGTAATTGTTACAGGCTGTTGTCATTTTGGGACACACGCAGCGATACGCTGATAGTTGCCACACATGGGATTGTGAAAAAATCGCAGAGAACACCGAAAAAAGAGATTATCAAGGCGGAGGCTATGCGTAAAGAATATTTTGACAACAAATAACGGAATGAAATATGAAAACCAACAAGAAAATTTACACAGAAGATGAAATGCTGGATGAACTCATAGGAAAAATGGGGACACCAAGGCGAGATGAATTCGAAGCCAAGATCAAAAAGGAAGTTGACAACTATTATATTGGCGAAGCCATTAAACAGGCACGAAAAAATAAAGGGATGACTCAAGATGAGCTTGGAGAACTCATGGGTGTCAAAAAATCCTTTGTTTCAAAGATAGAGAGTGGGAAAGGCGTTGCATACAGTACCATTATACGTGCGTTCAAGGCTCTCGGTGCTGAAACCGCAACACTTGACCTTGGCAAGCTTGGACGAGTGGCACTTTGGTAGGTGTATTTGGCTACATTACCCTTTTTCAAAAAGACAAAGAATTAACTTGGTCTGGGATTCAGTGGTTGGATTCGGCCGTAAGATTCCTTTTAAGCAGGAGTTTTACACATCCGCACAAATATCCCCAACCATAGCTGACATGAATGGTCACAAAGGTGGCAATTAGCAGCAATACTTTTTTTATGTTTTTGAACTGCTTCACACTAAAATAAATAGCTAAAAACAAATAAAGGGCCAGCACGACCATATATAGGATGCAGAATATGGGATGCACAAAACCGAGCAGCAATCCTCCGATTAGCCCAACCACAAACAAAGGTGGGAAAAACTGTCGCACAGTGGCCGGATTTCCCAGCTTTTTATTTACCAATGGTTTGAAAAGGCCATATTGGTAAAACATCTTGGCCACCTTGCCAATGCTGTCGCGACCATAGTAGTTGATGACGATGGAGGGAATGAGATAGATGTGTCCGCCGTATTTGATGATGCGTCCGTTGAATTCATCGTCCTGGTTGCGTATCAGTTCCTCGTCGAAATAGCCGATTTTGTCAAACACTTCGCGCCGGAAGCAGCCGAAGGGTACGGTATCCACCTGCATTTCCTTGTTGGTGCCGATGCGGAAGTGAGAGTCGCCCATGCCGAAGGGTGAACTTAATGCTGCGGCAATAGCCTCGCAAACAGGTGTCTCTTTGGCCGGCAGGGTTCTGCATAGCCCGCCCACATTGTCCGCGTTCAGTGCGAACAGTTTGTCCACCAGCACGGAGAAATAGTTGTCGGGGTAGATGGCGTGCGCGTCTAAACGGATGATGACATCCCCTTGTGCCACGCGAATGCCGATGTTCAGGCCCGTGGGCACAATGCGCTTGGGATTGTCCAACAGGAAGATGAAAGGATATTGCTCCGTGTATTGCTGCACAATCTCACGGGTGCGGTCGGTGCTCATGCCATCCACCAGCAGGACCTCCATTTCCTCTTTCGGAAAATCCTGTTGCAAAATGGATTCCAAACAAGAGGCTATATGCTTTTCTTCGTTGTATATGGGGCAGATAACAGACAGTTTCATGGGCTTTTCTAAAAATGATTAACAATTCTGGATGCGACCGGCATACAGGGTCTGGTATTTTTGAGCGATACCATTCCAATCGAAATCTGCAAACCGCTCCTTTGGAACACTTTGATACTTTTCGGGATGAGTAAGCAATTCTTTCAAAGCCTTTTGAATGCTTTCCAGTGAAGTGGGCGTGACCGCCTCGCCGATATGCTCCTCAAACAGACCGTCAATACCTTCGCCTTTGGTGTACAGAACCGACAATCCTTGCGACATTGCCTCTACATAGACTAGTCCGAAAGTCTCTGCCAAGGAGGGCATGGCGAAGATGCTGTTTTGAGCATAAACCGCCTGAAGTTTGTCTTTTTCATAGATTTTTCCGAGGTAGGCTAACGTCTCAGGGTTTTGTTGTACGAGGGCCAGAACTTTGTCTTCCATATTGCCCGAACCGCCTACTAAATCCAGATGGATGTCCGGAATCTCCTTTTTGAGCGAAAGTGCCGCCTCGGCCAGCCTGACTACGTTTTTGTTGCTGTCGAAGTTGCCTACGAATACGATGCGGTGATTTTGTGCGTGTTGTTCCGCTTCGGGGCGCAAGTTCTGGAGCCAGTAGTCGTTGATGCCGTTAGCGATAACGATGTTTTTGGCTTTCACGATGTCGCGCATTCCGAGCAGGGTCCAGTGGCTGTTAAGCCGGTTTTGCAAAGCGGGTGTGATGGAGATAATGTGGTCGGCTTTGCGGATGACGGCGCGGTGGACCCACCACAAGTGTGGTGTGTAACGCAGGAATGTGTTGACGTCCGAATTGCGCACTGCCGTGATGAAGGGGATTCCGTACATCTCTTTCAGGCGCAGCGCCACCGCGCCGTCACTGAACAGGTTGGTGGCGTGAACGTAGGAGATTTCGGATAGGTCAACCTGCTTGGCGATGTCTTTGCAAATCTTGTCAATCTTCAGGTTGAAAAAAGTCCGATGATACGGTCTGAGGATGTAGGAATATATGATGCGGGTATGTTTGCCTTCAAAACTATTGAGCCCCTCCAGCTCTTTTTTGCGGATAGGGGAGTAGATGATTTGCTCCACGCCGCGTTGGTCGAGTTTTTGATAGAGTTCAGTGTGTACTTTGCTGTATGTGAAGTCGTTGCAGATATGCAGCACTTTGCCGCCCTTGACAGGTTCGCGCTCCGGCGGCACGCTGCGCGCGTGGAACGTCGCACCCAGCAGCAGGAAGGCCAACATTTGCACAGAGCCCGGCCCGTAGGGGAAGTTCGGCTCCACAAAGCTGACGAGCAAGGGCACCATGCAGGCCACAAAGCCAGCGTCACGGATGTCCGTTTTGCGCTCCCGGAACAGGACCACGATGGTGAGGATGCCGAAATAGATGTAGAAGCCGGCCAACGGCAGCGACCAGATGCCATAACGTACCAGTCGCAGCAATATATAGTTGTGAATCAGTAGGATGCCGGAATCTTCTTCCATTTTGCCATTTAGCGGGTCGTGGAGTAGTACATCCAATCCCTGTTGATTGCGCTCCCAACGGTTGGAGGTCAGCACGTCAATGTCTGAAGATGACTTGCCGCCCACCATAAAGCGGGTCAATTCATCGCCGATGAAGCCGGTATAGAGAATATAGCCGATGACGATGATGCCGAGGATGGTCAGGACCGTTTTCAGATTCCATTTCCATCTCCAGTCCAGATCCTTGCCGGCCACAAAGAGGGCGCACAACAGCACTGCGAAGAGGTCGGAGCGGGCGCGGATGAGCAGCAGGGTGAGGAAGGCCAGGATGAAAACCACCATGTAATGCGTACGCTGTTCTCTGATTTTTACACCAAAGAAGAAAGCAGCGGCTGCGGAGATGGCCAGCATGCCGCCGATTTGGTTTTTTCCCTCATCCAGCATATAGTGCTCCGGGATGTACAGGCCACCAGCCCAGTAGAAGCAGTTGATGAGCGTCATCACAATCAGCACGATGGTATAATAGTAGGTCATGTTGGCCCAGAAGCGGATGTCTTTCTCCAGCCCTGCACCAATGCCGATACACAGGAAGGCCACAATGAGCTGACTCAGGTCGGCAGAACGGAAACGATGACCTATGAAATAAAAGCAGACAAATTCAATGAATACCAGCAGGATGGTCAGCAGGAAGAGACGCATGAACCGTACGGAGAAGTATTTCTCAACCGAGAAGGTGAGTACCACCGAGGTTCCCATCAAAGCCATGATGATAAGGCGGAGGATGTAGTAAATTTTGGTCAGATATACCCATGGCAGGTAGGAGGCGGCCACCAGCGCAAGGGTGATGAAAAGGCAATATTTTGCGATTTTCTGTTTCATAATCGAGAATGATAATGGTTAAAGTTTTTCGGGCAGATGTACCATTTGTCCGAAATGCAAATCTGTTTCCGGCAGTCGGCCACGGTCGAATCCGCCGGCAGGAGTGAAAGTGAGCTCTCCGAAATAGGCTTTCCCTTGCTCCAGATAGAAGTCGGCGCGTACGAACGGGAAGGGTTTGGAGAGTGTTTCTGCATAATTAAAGAGCTCGTCCATGCCCTCTGGCTTGGGGATGGAGAATCCCTCCGGGGCTGCCTTTCCCTGCCGGTTCAGTCGCTGCAATTGCCATTGGCGGTCAAAGAAATAGAAATCGGGCTTCGCTTGCGTGCCGCGTCCGATGCAGCATAGCACATACTTTGCCTCCCCGTTGAAACAGTAGAACTTGTAATCCACTGGCGAGTGTCCGTCCTCGGTCTCGATGAACTGCTCGCACAGCAGGCGTTTCGGAAAGTTGTATTGCGGCTCTGCGGCGATGAGGTGGAATTTCATCTTCTCGAAACGGTTCAAATCGCGGATGGTGGCGGGGATGTTCAGTTTGGCCTTGTCGGAGCAGATGACGTTGCCGCCGCAGCCGAAGTTCCATTTCAGCACAAACTTGTCCGGCAACTCGTCCCAGTTGATTTCGTTTGCATGTTGATAAGTGCTGAAAAGCGGATTGAGGATATGTTCCAGTCCGCACTCCTTGACGTACTCACGCACGCGGAGCTTGTCGGCACACTGCTTCACTAACTCGTTGTCCTTGTAGTAATGGAGCTTCATCCACTGTATCTTCTCATCCAGGGTCTGCGGATCTTGGAGATTCAGTTTAGTGCGGTGATAGATGCGATACAAGGTCCTGACGCTCAGTTCGGGCGACAGGGAGGTCAGGGCGTAACGGACCAAAAGATTGGGTGTAGATCTGAATTCCATGATGTTGTTTTTCTACCAGTAGCTGTGTCTGGTGTTACGATTTTGGTAAATTTCCTTCAAGAAGGCTTCCGGATTCTCTCCGAAAGCGGGTCCGAAGGCCGACTGGCTCAGGTCGGGGTCGGCGTTCCATTCGATGAAGACAGGTTCGCCCTGTTCGCCCACGGCAAAGTCCCAGGCTGCAATGTTGAAGTGGGGCAGTCGGAGGTGCAGACGCTTGGCGGTATCCACCACCTCGTTGAAAGAAGGGATGGCGTAGCCGTCGAGGGTGATGCCGCTGTCGGTCTGCTCCACGCGGTCGTGGCCGGGTGCGCCGAAGGCGTAGCGTCCCAGCGTGCCGTCGGGGTTGATCAGCGTGCTGATGCCGCCCGCGCTCTCGTTGTCGATCACTTGTCCGGCCCGTCCGATACGGATGACGGCATAAAGCAGTCGCACATCCATGTCGTGGCGGTAGGTGAGTAGGCGGATGGTGTTCACGGAGGCTGGGTTGAGGGCTTTCATGCGTTCATGCTGGCGCACGGCCTCCTGAAGGATGAAATCACGTTCGTATTCGTCAAAAAGCTGCTCGATGCGCTTGCCCTTGCAGTTGGTCACGCCGTCTTGCACGCGCACGCGCATAACTCCTTCGCCACGAGTCAGCAACGAGGGTTTCAGAATGGCATCGTCCAAATTCTGGCAGCGGGCAATCGCTTCTTCACGGCTGATGGCCTGCCCGTCGGCGTAGAAATGGTGGTTGATGTTCTTCACGAAGGTCTTCGGCTGGATGACATCAGGGAACAAAGCCTCTGCCACGTTCTTGTCGGCGTAGGCATCCTTGAACGGGAAATTGTTCATCCTGCCAATCATCTCGCTGCGATAGACCCCCACCGGGATGTAATAAGGCGAGTAGTTGCCGGTTCGTGAATACAGGAATTTGTGCCATATCAGCGGCACGCGCCGCCCAATGACGCGGCGGTAAAATCCCTGGATCTCCTTTTTCTGCTGGTGCGTCAGCTTGCGCTTGATTTTCAGTTTGCGGTATTTCTTCCAGATCTCATAGTAGAATGAGTATTCCAATACGATTTTCTTGATTTTGGAAGTGGATTTCAGACTTTTCATAGTGGTTATTTTTTCAAGGATTGTATGAGAAGATTTCTTCTGGAATCGTTTTTTCAACAACATCAGCAGGCTGGTGTTCGTGTCAATGGGATAGCCCTTGAGCTTGTACAGGCATTTTCTGGCAAAAGCGCGTGCCCGTTTGCGCAATGGCTGGTGGACATGGAACCGGTCAACGATGGGAAGCTCCTGCTCCGTGGATAGTTTCACAATGGCGGCATCAAGGCATTTTTTGTAGGCATTTGCATCTTGCAGGTAACGGCAAAGCAGTTCGTTGTGCTGTCGTCGTGCTTCGTGATTGTCAAGAACCAGTTCGCGGTTGGCGCGGTTGAGGGTGTTTACCACCTCAAAGAATATTTGCCCGTCTTGGATGCTGGCAATGACGCACATCCCTTCGTACCAGTGGGGCTTGTCGGCTTGGAAATCCGGTGTTGGCTTGCTGTTGAAGAAGAAGTTGCCCAGACTGTAGAAGATGTTTTTCCCCTTGTAGGTTTCCCATCCCTGCGGGCAGTGCGGATGCGAGCCAATCACGGCGTCGGCTCCGTAGTCGATGAAGTCGCGGTACCGGGCGATGGTCTCCGGCAACGGCACGTCAATGTATTCGATGCCGTCGTGTGGCAGAACAAACAGGAAGTCCACCTCTTTTTTCGCGGCCATGATGTCGTGGTTCACCCGGAGGTCGTTGATGTAGGCGCATCCGAGCCCGTTGTGGCGACTGACATCGTCGAAAACACCCTGCTGGGAGGCATAACTCAAAGCTAAGAAACCGATTTTCACACCTTTTACCTCCACAATTTTAACCCGGTAGGCCTCATCATATAAACCGGAACCGAAAGTTTTATCCTCACCGAGTGCCGTTACCGTTTTCCGGAATCCATCGTCTCCGCAGTCGAAGGCGTGGTTGTTGGCCAAGGAGAAAAGGTCGAACCCGAGATTTTTAAGAAAAGCAGGAGCGTCGTCGTTTTGGAAGAAAGGCACCTGTTCAAGAACCGGTTCCGGCATCAGGGGCACCTCGAAGTTGACGATGCGCAAGTCGCAGCTCTCCAAAAGCCCCTTCAGTTCCTCCGAGACGGAAACGTGGGTGGTGGATGGTTTGGAGCAGAAGTCTCCGGCAAAAAATAGGCGAATGCTGTCCATAAGAATCGGGTAGGGTTATTCGGATGGGGTTTTATGTTTGAATTTACGGGTCAGGTCGCGGGCAATTTCTATAAAGTTTTGAAAAGCTTGCAATTTGAAAATCAACGAAAGGGAGACATATACCAGTACGAAAATGCCGAGCTGGATGCAGGCCAGCGGATACATTCCGACGGGGATGAGACGTCCGCAGTAGAACGACAAGAGGAAAGCGCAAATGCCGATGATGGCAATGGGCAGCAGGTGCAGGAACTGCTGATGGAGGCGGTAACCCACATGCTTGTGCACCAAAGCGGCGTTGATGATGTAGATGGTGTAGGATGTGATGACCATACCGGTCAACAGACCGTCCATGCCGAAGGCGGCCAAACCGCCCACCACAAACACAAGTCCGATGCCGCGTTTGATGAGCGTCCACAGCAGCAGCCGGCCGCTTTTCCCCACTGCGGCCACGGCATAGTAGTTGATGCCTTGCAGGCTGATGGCGATGCCGGCTATGCACAGAATCTGGAAATAATGCACCGAGGGCAGCCATTTGGCCGAATATATCAGCACAATCAGGGGTTTCGCAATCAGGATGAAGAGCAGCATCAGCGGGATGGTCAGATAGGCTAACGAGGTGATGAACTGGCTCAACATGTGAATCATGCGGGGCTTGTCATCTTGCGCCTCAGCGAGGATGGGGTACGCCACGCGGTCAACCACGTTGGAGATGCTGGTGGAGGAGAGTTCCTCTAATTTTTTGCCCTGGGAATAATAGCCCATGGTGGACGAGTTGTACACTTTGCCGATAAGTAACCCCTGAATATTGTTGCAGAAGGTGTTGACCAGATTGGCCAACAGGATAAAGAAGCCGAAATTGAACAGTTCTTTGAAAGACTTTACAGAGAACACCAGCCGAGGATGCCATTTTCCCATAATCCACAGGAAAAGTGTGGAAAAAGAACAGAGGAGTAACTGTTGGGCTACCAGGGCCCAGATGCCAAACCCCTTGGTGGCCATGAGTATGGAGATGGTAATAGAGAGAATGGCAGAGGATATGTCAATGATGGCTAATTTTTTGAATTGAAGCTGTTTTCGTAACCGGTTGTTTTGAATAAGGCTCAAGGCGTTGATAATGAGAACCAAGCCTTCCACACGAAGAACAGCTGACAGCAGGGGAATGTTGTAAAAATGGGCTATATGAGGGGCCGTAAAGTAGAGAAGACCGTATAACAGAATGGACAGCAGCATGTTCCAGTAGAAGATGGTGGAATAGTCCTCTTCGGTGGGTTCTTTTTTCTGGATGAGAGCGGATCCAAATCCGCCGTCGATAAACGTGGTGGACAGGGTGATGAAGATGGCCAGCATTCCGATGCATCCGAAATCGTCGGGCGACAGTAGTCGGGCAAGCACAATGTTGGCCACAAAAGAGATGGCCATGGCGCCGAACTTTTGGAAAGCGCTCCAGAAGACACCGGATATGGTTTTGGATTTCAGACTGCCCTGTGCCATGATAAGATGCTATTTTTCTTCAGCAAACGATTGGAGGTAGGCGAAGTGTGGAGTAAGCGCGCCGTTTTCCAGGATGGTGGCGCGTTGGATGATGTTGGAGTGTTCGCGTTTGAGCAGCGGAGTGAGCACATGTTGCATGAGCATGTCGCCGAAGTAGGCGCTGGTGTCGAGGGCCAGTGCGTTGGGGCAGGTGTCCACGGCCATCACCGAGATATTGCTATCGTTGGAAAAAGCGGGTTCTTCTTGGCCAGTGGCCGGGTTGTAGTCGTAGTAGGGCTCAGCGTGGGTGGAGGCGCGCAGGGTGGATTGGATGCTGCCTTGTATGTCGCAGGTGATGTCGCCGATGAAGCGTATGCGCAGGGTTGGGTCGGCGAGGTTCTCTTGGCTGAGGTAAACGGGGGCCTCCGGAGCCCAGAAGTGGGCGGAAACCAAAACATCGGCTTTGCGGGCCCAGCGCATGAAGTCGCTGCGATAGGCGGTGGGGTGGTGGATGAAATCGTCCCAGGAGAACTCTCCGCCATCGTTGCGGGCCACGAGGCGGTTGGCGTCCACGGCGCAGAACGAGAGGCGGCTGACGGGCATGTCAGCGAGGAACTGCTCTTCCGTGAGGCGAGCGGCTCCGATTTCTTCTAGAATGTGTTGGGCGCCGTGCGACACACGCCCGTTGCCGGTAACCAGCACCTTGATGTGGGGCAATTCCACGGATTTAAGTGCTTGTGTGAGTTTTTCCAAGGTGAAGTGCTTGTCGGGCTTGGGCAGCTCATAGAGATGATGCCGGAGGCCATAGCCGCGCAGCGTGTAATAAGTGCCCACGATGCCCGCCCACCAGCCGAACGCACATACGCGACGGTTGTCGTCATCCACTAAGTACTCGTAATCCGAGAAGGTGATGCGCTTGGCCATCAGGGTCTGCAGCAGCGGACGGTTGTATGCCTGCATCTTGGCAATGTGCCCGAAGAAGAAGTAGTGCTTGTTCGGGATGAGCGTGCGGATGTCCGCCTCCTTAATGCCGAACAGGATATCGCAATCATCAACATTTTCCGCTACCTGTACGCCGGCGTTGCGATATGCTTCGTCGCTGTAAGCGCGCGTCTCGCTTGCCTGCACCACAAAATCATCTTGCGGGAAACTGCGTTGCAGCTCTGCTAAATGCTTGGGCGTCAGTGCCACGCGATTGTCCTCGGGAACTTTTGTCTCTCTGATAAGTCCGATTTTCATAATATGTTAAAGCGTATTTTTACCCATTATAAGATACGGGGCAAAAATACAAAAAAAGGTGCAATCCTTATATCAAGGATTACACACCTTAATCACCCTGAAATCGACCCTCGGAGAGGGCGCGTCTGCACACGTTACTGTCTTTTTCCTCTCCTCGATTTCAGCAACCGGACGAGGAAGGCGACGGCGAGGAGCGTGAAAGCAAGTATTCCGAAGAGATTGCCGAAAGGCCAATGCATGATCTTGAATATCACACTGGCAACTAGGAATAAACAAGCCACTTCGGCCATTCGGATAACCAATCGTTCATTCGGGGCGACGCGTAGCAGATGGCGCGCAGTCAAGATGACGAACACCAGTCCGGCAATACCTGCCGCCATGCAGATAAGATTGGCAAACGGCCAGTGCATCAATTTGAAAACAAGAACGATAAGGCTCAATACGAGCATGACAATGCTACTCCAGTAAGTGCCGCTGCGATGGTAAACCGGTATCGTTGAGGAATCGTTTCCATTCAGCCGCGAAGTCTGCGCCAAAAGCTCGTCGCTCATCTTGGCAAGACGATCAATATTGCAGATTATCAAGATGATGACTATGGTGAGAATGACCGCTACCATAACGAACGAGCTCCGCAAATAGGGAATCGTCCGCTTTTCCCCAATCTCAAAAATGAACCACATCATCCATAGGGATAGGGCAAGAACCCCTATAATCCACAATAACGAAAATCGTGTGCGAATGTTCTCCATTTTCTGGACAAGCGTCTGTATGCTAGAGTCTTCAGTATTGATTTTCAACACTTTTTGACAGCTAAACCATTCAAATAATCCTATCAGTGCAAAAAGAACGATGGAAATAATCATGAAGGGGAGGCTAAGCTCGAAACGAAAACAACTCCAACAGACTGTGGCGGCCAACAGCCCGTAGGTGAGGATGATTTCTGCATTCCGGCGTTTGAAATTGGCGATTTTCGTTTGAATCATCTCATGAATCAGGTCGTTGTTGACGATCTCCTGTTGGTTGAACTTCTCCTGGAGCGACTGATACTGCACCTTCAAGTCATCCAGCTCCATTTCTTGGTTGTGATTTTCTGTTGTCATAATGTTAATGAATTAATGGGTGACGGATTTCGATTTCTGAACCAATTTTTCCTTGATACGGTGCAGTTTTATGCCGACATTGGCAACCGTGATGCCCATAATGGCCGCAATTTCGTCGTAGCCGATGCCCTCCAGCCACAGCAACACGAGTCCGCGGTCCATCACATCGAGCTGATTGATGAGCGCATAGAGTTGTCTGACCTGTTCGAGCGAGGAGTCCTGCGGGTCGTAGGGGTCGATGTCGGTGCTGAGCGGTACAGTTTGCGGACGGCGTTTTGCCCGTTTGTCGCTGTTGATGGCAGTGTTGAGCGCGATGCGATACACCCATGTGCTCACGCTGCTGCGCTGCTCGAACTGGTCGAACCCCAACCACAGCCGGACGAGAATCTCCTGGAAGAGGTCGTTGATTTCCTCGTTGTCGCGGGAGAACATGTAACAGACCGAGTAGATTGTCCGCTTGTACTGTTTCACCAGTTCCTCGAATTGCTTTTCTTTCACGTTTTTCATCTGACCGTTTGGTTTTTACGACATTGGACAACAGGTTGGGGAAATCCTTACAGAACAAAAATCACTTCTTCCTCACCGCAATCACCCTGAAACCGATCAGCGGGGACGGGGCGTCGTAAGGTTTCTCGCTGTTGATGCGGATGTCGTAGCCGGGGTCGAGATAACTGCCGCCGTATGCAATGCCGCGCTCATAGACCATCTCCGCCACGTTTCCACTCATATTGTACAGGCCATAATTATTGGGGCGATGCGACTTGGCTGGGTCAGGAAGGTTATCATCTATATAATGAGAAATGACGACGACATACTTTCCATCCCGCATGGCGATACTTTCATCACCGAATCTTAAAAAGTTATATAAAGGATCTCCGTTACGATTGGTGAGGAATGGTCCCAGCGGATATGGCCAATACATGTATCCGCCACTGGCGGCATGTTTCCATTGCATTTCCGTTGGCAGGGTGTATTCCCACTCGTTTCCGCCCATTTTTCCCGTAAGCCAGCGGCAAAACAGCATCGCGCCTTCATGGCTAATGCAGGACACGGGATAATGCGGAATTGGCGGAAGTGCTGGATGGGTGAAGTAAGGAGTTACCAAGATATTCCGGGTAGTGTCAACTTTGGCCTTCTCGTAGTCGGCCATTCGTCCCTGCACCTTGAGATCGTTCAGGAAAAGATTGTACGACGCGTTGGTCACCTCCGTCTCTAACATTCGGAATGCCGAAATGGTCACCTTTGTGGTGTCTCCATTGTCGTTACGAATCGTGTAATGCCCCGCCGGCACCTCCACGAAAGTCCCCACAAGCTGTTTCTCCAATTTCACGGTTTTCTTGTCAGGCTTCTGCGCCCACACTGCCGCCACTACGGCAACCAAAAAGATGATCAAGGTCAGTTTCTTCATAGGTATTGGTTTTGATGAAAGGTTTCTATAGATATGAACGTGAGTTGCAACGGGAATCTTGGGTGTTTCGAATAATATTTTCGGGCGTATGCGATATGCCCCTACTCTGTCATGTGTATGGCATCCGATATCCTCCCGTCCCCGTTAGGGGACACATATCTGTAGAAAAGGGATGCCCGTGCGTTCCCAAAATCCCCGTGAGGGGATTCATTAAATTATTGGGGATGATATCACGTTCGCACCGTCTCCACCGGATCGAACCGCAGCGACAGCGCCGACTGCACCGTGACGACCAACACCGTGAGCGCCAGCAGGATAACGTATGCGAGGAGGAAGATCCAGACGGCGATGGGGGCGTGGGCGACGAACAGCTTCAGCCATTGGCGGAGCAGCAGGAGGCTGACGGGCACGGAGAGCAGGAAGGCGACGGTGCAGAGGAGGGCGTACTTGCCGTTGGCGCGGGCGAGCAGCTGTCCCGTGGAGGAGCCGAAGATCTGCCGCAAGCCCAGCTCGGGACGGCGGTAGGTCATCTCCAGCAGCAGCATCCCCGCCACGCCCATCAACGCGAGCAGCACCGCGATGCCGCAGAGGATGAACATCCCCTTCGAGAGGCCGGCCTCTTTGGCGTAAGAGCCCGCTATGTCATCGTCCAACGTACTGATTTCCAAATCGGTTTCGTGACCGTATTCAGCCGAGATGCGGCGGATTTCCCGAATCAGCGCGGCAGTGTCGGCATTCTCCCCGTACTTGATGAAGAATTGGCGCAACACCTGACCGTATTTCCCGACCTCAATACCCAACGGCTGGATGGTGTCGAACAGCGGACGGAAATGGAAGTCCTCCGCAATGCCGATGAGCGTTGTCCGCGAGACGTCAAACATTCCCTCGTAATACCAATTCAAATGCAAGTGATAAAGGTTTTGGGCCTTCTTATTGAAGATGACATACCGCTGACCCTTAGTCATCTCGCAATTATTGAACGTACTTCCATCACTCATCCGTATCCCGAAGAATTCCATAAAATTGGGACTCACCTGCATGCAATTGAACTCGACTCCCTGTTCCTTTTCGCTATCAGGATCTTTGAGCATTTCCCCATACAACACATAGCCAGAATTGCGCACGATGTTGCACGATGCCGCCGTTATATCTTCGACGCCAGGCAGTTGTCCAACCGCATGGATATATGACGGTATGCTGTCCGTCCAACGAATATCCGCAGTGTAGTTCAGAATGTTATGCGTCTGGAAGCCCATGTCATACTGTTTGAGGTAACGGTTTTGGACAGCGACATACAACGTGCAGGTCAGTATGACAGAGGCGAAGAAGAATTGCAGCCCGATGAAGAGCGCGCGCAACCGAATCCCCGTCTTGGAGAAGCCGTAGCTGCCCTTCAGCGCGACATCCGGGGAGACAACGGTGACCATTCGCGTTGGGTAGATGGAAACGACAACGCCGACAACAATGGACAACAATAAGGTAGTTAAGATGATAGAGAGATTGCCAGACAAGGTGACGGGGGTGGTCAGCATCGGGATTTCCGGCAAGCGGGTGCAGAGCAGGAAAATGACGAAAGCGATGAGGAAGGCCACGAGCGAGAGGGTGATATAGCCCTTCGCCATAGACCACCAAATCCTGCCGTCCGACTCGCCGAGCACCTTGCGGGTGTTCACACGGCGCATCCGCAGGGGTGCTTCCGCGATGGCGAAGTTGGCGAAGTTGAGGAATGCGATGATCAGCACCGCCCACGCGATGCCGGCCAGACAATTGGTCACGAAACGGCTCACTGCATCGGGGTTTCCACCACGTTCGGCATCAGGCTCGAAATGGATGTCTTTGGCGGCCACCAACCGCACATCCGACGGGGCAGAATTCCACATTTTTTCGGTGTAGAACTTAGCCTTCAACATAGCAGCCAATGTGTCAGGGTTGGTGCCGGGCTTCAGTTTGCAATAGATGGAGCCCCAGCGATAATCTTTCCATACGCGCTTCGCCATCACGGGTGCAGGTTTGGTTGAATCGCAGGAGGCCCTGAGTGTTACGTCTTTATACTCAGGTTCTCCCGTCGCTTGGTAACTGCTGGCCGAGAGCGAAATCGGATCGGATTCCGACGACTCTCCGTAAAGCTCAGCATTAGCGAACAGAGAATCTTCCGGACCCTCAATGTCCCAGACCATCGCTTGACATTTCCCGGGACCGTCCCACAACGCCTGAATCGAATCCTGATCGACTTTCACCGCTTTATATTCCCAGCGGGGCATTTTAATGAGAATCAGCGGGTTGCCGAAAGTGTTGTTAGCTGGCATATCCTTGTAAACAGCCACGATTTTTCGATGCAGAATGGTGTCTTTGCCCCTGTCTCTGTCTCGCAAGGAAAGTGTTTTCCCGACAGGACTCTCTTTGGGGAAAAGTTTCTTGGCCAACGACTCGGGCACCACGACCTCTTCATCGTCATCCAGCTCGCTGAACGCACCCTCAACGCACTGGAATCCGAAAAAGTCGAAGAAGAGCGTGTCATAGAGTGTTATATTCGACAGGCTTCCCACTCCCTCAACAGGATGTTCCAACTTGTAGTTGTAATCCAAATCGGAAAGCTGACAGACGGACTCCACCTCATCGAGACTGTCGAGGTAATCGGTTATGTCGCTGTCATTTATCCAGTGGGAGTATCCCTGATTGTGGGAGTTGTCCTCCACGCGGTACATCCGTTCGGAGTCCGCGAGGCAGCGGTTATAGCGGCGGTCGTAGCGGACCTGCGCCATGAGGATCATGAAGACGGCCAGGGCGGTGGCGAGGCCGAGAAGGTTGAGGATTTTTGGGGTGTGTTTCATATTCTTGGGTTTTTGGTTCTTGACGGGCCCCACACTGCGGCTATCGCCTTGTGGAGCTCCCCACACAAACGAAGCGTAGTGTGGGGTTAATTGCACTGCGTGCGTTTAGCCTCTCCGAGGCTAATAGTCATCGTTCAATCGTTCCGTCTTGCATCTTCACGATGCGGTGCGCGAACCCGGCGTCGTGGGCGGAGTGGGTGACCATGACTATGGTGGTGCCGGAGGCGTTGAGGTCGCAGAGGAGGTGCATGACGTCGAGGCCGTTGTGGCTGTCGAGATTGCCGGTAGGCTCGTCGCAGAGGATGAGTTGTGGGTTGGAAACCACGGCGCGAGCCACGGCGACGCGCTGCTGCTGCCCGCCGGAGAGCTGCTGCGGGTAGTGGCTGGCCCGATGGATGATGCTCATACGCTCCAGCACCTCGTTGACCTTCGCTTTACGCTCCGACTTGCTGAGGCCGAGGTAGCGCAGCGGCAGCTCCACGTTCTCGAAGACGTTCATGTCATCAATCAGGTTGAAGCTCTGGAAGACGAAGCCGATGACCCCGCGCCGCAGTTTCAGACGGTCTTTCTCGCGCAGGGTGGAGACCTCTCGTCCGTTGAGGAGATAACGGCCCGAGTCGGGGGTGTTGAGGAGGCCGAGGATGTTGAGCAATGTCGTCTTGCCGCAACCGGAAGGGCCCATTATGGCTATGAATTCGCCCTTCCGGACCTCTAAGTTTACATTTTGTAGCGCTTTCGTCTCTACTGTTTCGGAGCGGAAGCTTTTGCTGATGTTTTCTAATCGTATCATTGTTTTGTTGTTTCGTTCTTTCTAGCCCAGGGGTGGCGACGCTCGTTCCTCGCGCCTTACCCCTGGCTACTGAGCTCTTGCCCCTACGGGGCTGCTCAACGAATATGTTTCCAAAACTGTGCCAAAAACACACAGATCTGATTATCAAATAATTAAAAATATCGAAATACTTGTAAGGCGTCTAATATTCGGACAGCGGTGTATGAATAATGGACAATCTTATGAATCTACCCGCCGAATGTCATCACGAACGTGGTGTTCGGGATGGTACGCAATGTGAGTGTGCCGCCAGAGAGCCGCATGATTTGGCGGGAGATGCTCAATCCGATACCGGAACCGTCGGTTTTAGTGGTGAAGAAGGGAATGAAAATGCGTTCCTCCACCTCAGGTGGAATCGGGTCGCCGCTGTTGCTAACCTCGATGACCACATCCTCGCGTTCATTGAGGAAAGCGCGGACTTCCACCCAGCCATTATCCCCTTCGCCTATCGCCTCAACGGCGTTCTTGAGCAGGTTGTTGAGCACCCGCCCGACGAGATTCTCGTCGGCATGCAGCAGCATGTCTTCAGGCTCCACCGACCAACGGAAGTCGATGCAGGTATGTTCGGGAACACCATGCACCAGTTGCACGGCACGCTCCACCATTCCGCGCACGTAGAAGAGCGTCGGCGCGGGGGTCGGGATATGGGTGAACTGCCGGTACGACTCCACAAACCCCTCAATGCCTCTGCCCGTGGAGTGGATAACATCCAGTCCCTTGTAGAGTTCCGACGAAGTATCGGGAACCAGCGTACGCAGACTTTCGCTCAGCGAGGTGATGGGACTTACGGAGTTCATAATCTCGTGCGTGAGTACGCGGGTGAGCGAGATCCACGAGTCAATCTCCTTGTTATCCAATTCGTTGTGTATGTCATTGACAACCAAGATGCGGATATTGCGGTCGCGGATACGGCTTTGGGATACCTGAATGGAAAGCTGGTGGGTGCTGTCGCCATTGTGGAGGGTGAGTGTGCGGGTGTCGCCCGCTGCCGCCGCAAGCAGCAGGTCAGCAAGGCCGTTGCTCACGCGGTCGAGCTGGCGGATGTGGGTTAGCACGGGCAGCCCGAAGAGCGTAGCGGCCGCACTGTTGGTCTGCGTGACGAAGCCCTGCTCGTCGTAGGCTACGATGCCAGTGCGCACGTTTTCGAGAATCTGGGCGTAGTAACGCTCCTTGTCGATGGTCTCCTGGCGGGCACGGGCGAGCATATCGCGGATGCGGTTCAGCGATTCGGCCGTCACTTGGTCGGTGCGCCGCTTGTCATCCTCGGGGAAGGTGAAGCTGAAATCGCCGCCCGCCACTGCCTCCGATAGGAACTTGAGTCGGCCAGTGTTGCGCCTGTTGCGCCGGATGAGGAGCCACGTGGTGGCGGCCCAGGAGATTACTATTATTATCGTTATTACTATCATATCTGTTCGTTACTACCCCACACTGCACTTCGCTTGTGTGGGGTTAATTGCGCTATCGCGCGTCTTGCCTCTTCGAGGCTGCTTAAGGAATATGTTTTATATATTTGTTCTTTTTCGACCACAACTATTTCTATTGCCTTTTGCCTTATATTCCGTATTTCTTCATCTTGTTGTACAGCGTCTGCCGCGTGATGCCGAGGGTGGCAGCGACGGCAGAGAGGTTACCCCCGTTTTTGGAGATGCACTTGCGAATCATGTCGGCCTCCATCTCTTCCAAAGTGGTAATCTCCTGCTGTTCGGGGCGTTGTATCGGGACAGTGAGTTGGAAGTCGCTTGCGTGGAGCGTGTTGCCGTCACCAATGATGACGGCCTTCTCCACAGTGTGTTCAAGCTCACGAATGTTGCCGTACCACGGGTGGTCGATCAGCTTGCGGGCGGCTTCGGGACTCAGTTTGAGATCGGTTTTGCGGTATTTATCTGCAAAAACCGACAGGAAACGTTCTGCGAAAGGCAGTATGTCCTCGCGGCGATCGCGAAGCGGAGGGATTTCTAAGTGGATGGTGTTGACGCGGTAGTAGAGGTCCTCACGGAACTCGCCGCGTAACACCTTCTCGCCGAGTTTCTGGTTAGTGGCGCAGATGAGCCGGAAATCGACTGGCGTCGCCTTGTTGCTGCCCACGCGGGTGACTGTGCGCTGTTGGATGACCGTTAAGAGCTTGGCCTGCTGCGGGAAAGCAAGGTTGCCAATCTCATCGAGGAAGAGCGTGCCACCGGCAGCCTCCTCGATTTTGCCCGCACGGTCGGTTTTCGCATCTGTAAAGGCACCTTTGACGTGTCCGAAGAGCTCGCTCTCGAAGAGGGTCTCTGTAAGTGCCCCCAAATCGACAGTTATGAATGGTTTGTCATTGCGGGCGGAGAGTTTGTGTATCTCTTTGGCAAGCAATGTTTTGCCAGTTCCGTTCTCGCCAGTAATGAGAATGGCGGCATCTGTGGGGGCGATCTTCTCCACCATAAGGCGTATTTCCTGCATGGCAGTACTCTTGCCCCAGAAGAGGTCGCTGCCGGTAGTCGGCGCGGGACGTTTTGTACCACCCTTCTCTGGTTTGCAGGCACGGGTGAGTGTGGCGATAAGCCGTTCGTTGTCCCATGGCTTCACCACGAAGTCTGTGGCACCCTCGCGCATCCCTGTCACGGCCAGCTCGATATCGGCGTATGCGGTGAAGAGCACCACGGGGAGGTCCGGATGCAGACGCTTGATTTCGCGGAGCCAGTAGAGGCCCTCGTTGCCTGTGTTGAGTCCGGCGGAGAAGTTCATGTCAAGCAGCACGACCTCAGGGCGGCACTGTTCGATCTGTCGCAGCAGCGTGTTCGGCGACGGCAGTGCGACCACCTGCCGGAACTCGCGCTCCAAGAGCAGCTTGAGCGCGGCGAGTACGTTGCGGTTGTCATCGACGATGAGGATGGTGTTGAGCATCGATTCAGTTTTTTATTATCGTTCCTGTAGGCCCCACACTGCGGCTTCGCTTTGTGGATGCCCCACACTGCGCTTCGCTTTGTGGATGCCCCACACTGCGCTTCGCTTTGTGTGGGGTTAATTGCGCTATCGCGCGTCTTGCCTCTTCGAGGCTGCTTAAGGAATATGTTTTAAATATTGGGATTTTACGTTTCTTATTCATCATACCCAAAAATCGCGCCAAAGATAGGAAATATATTCATGACAGGGGGTTACCAGGAAACGAAAAGGCGTATTGTGTCCAAAAATGAGACGGGAGTGTCAATTTTTTGGACGATGAATGGTGAGGAGCGGAAAATAATCATTTTACTTCCTCCTCATCGCAAACATCCTGAACCCGACTCGCGTGGAGATATGCAACTCCTAACGGGGTTGTGACGGACTGGGTGCGTTCCTGGGCTACAGATATGGATCCCCTATCGGGGATGAGGTTGACCGTTATAAGTCTTCACCATAAATCAGGCACACGGCGTGACCATTCCTCATCAACAGCCTTATTCATAACCCTTTTTCGAAAATCACTTCTTGTTCTCAACCGCAATTTTGTCAGAAGTGATACTTACTACCAGTGTGTTGTCAGGAATGGTGTCGATGGTATAGTGAGCGATATGAGGTACCTTATCTTTCGGAGTGCCGCTTTCACCGAGAGGAGGAATCATCTCAAAAGCAAAGAAGAACGGCAGACTCAGTTCGCAGCGCACGGGCTGACCATCCTTCATGGCGGGCTTGCAGGCAGGTGCGGCGCGGAAGGCACGATTGATTTCCGCTATATTGGCTTCATCCATCTGTCGGATTTTTTCTCTCATCTCTTCTCGGTTCACCGATTCGTTTTTCTCAAGGATAACACGTCCGAGCACAAGGCTGTCACCGTTGAATTGACTAATTCGAACCATTCCCACCTCACCCTTTTCACCGATTACAGGGTACCATTTGATGTGGGTCGTATCCAACTCTGCGGTGAGAACACGCCCGTCTTTCTCTACAATGAAACGGACCATATATTGTCCTGAAAACTTGTACCTTTTGGCCAATTCAGGATACTCTATATTATCGAAAAGATTGTTCATAAACTGCTCGATACCACCGGGGAACTCCGGCATCACATCCGGATTCTTACAGATTGGTTCTTCGATAACTTCCTCCACAATCAACTCATCGGCAACCTCTTCCTTCGGATGGCAGTTCACCAACAAGAGTCCCGCCGTAATGGGGATGAGGGCGAGCAGCCATAACGCTGACACTCGGCGCTTTACCTGCTGGTTCATCATCAGAATCCGTTTCTTGGTCAGCAGATGGCGGAAGCTGTTGCCCACGGGCATGAACTTGCCCACGCACAACTGCTTGTACAGCAGCTCCAAATAGTCGCGCTTGGGGGCTCCCTGTGCCAATACCTGCTCGTCGGCGAGATATTCATGAACGGTTTTCAATTCTCTCATATACAGATATATGATAGGGTTGAACCATTGCAGAACTTTCAACACTTCCAGAAAGAGCAGGTCGAAGGTGTGGCGTTGGCGGATGTGTACCCGCTCGTGTGCCAGCACCTGCTTCAACTCGTTGTCGGTGAACACGTCCGGATTTACAAACACCGACCGCAGGAACGAGAATGGAAGGTTGCCATCGGGCTCGGCCAACACGCGCACCCGCATCTCCCACGTGGAAAGTTCGTCCGAGATGGAACTGCGACGGTAGTATGAGGCTGTCTTTACCAACTTGATAATCAGAAGTATGAGGGTAACTGCGCATCCGACGAAATAAAGAGCTTGCAATGCATCTTTCCAATTCCAAGAGGGAGACACTGTGACAGGATCCGTTGGTGATGGCGTTGCAGCCTGCACCGGCTCTATAGAGGCTTCTTGGACCTCAATCTGCGGCACGACGGTTTCCTCGGGCATCTGGAGCTGTTGTACGTAGGCACTCACGCGGGCGGCCTGCGGGGCTTTCGTTTCGATGGAAATAAATGGGATAATCATGGCAACAATCAATGTGCCAATTAGATAGAAACGGCGCAGACGAAACAGGTTGCTTCGGCGCAAGGTGACGGCATACAGCCCATAAAAGAGGGCGCTGGCAACGACGGCAAAAAGGATCGTTTTCATAATCACTCGTTTTTATTATTAATACTGTCATTTTGTGCTGCATCAATCATGCGGCGGATTTCGTCCAAGTCCTCCATTGAGATGTCTTTGTTCTGGGCGAAAAAAGAAACCATTGATTTGAAGGAATTGTCGAAATAGTGCTGCACAAAATTCTGCATGAACAACTGTGAATACTGTTCCTTGCTGACCAGCGGGTAGTAACGGTTCGCCTTCCCGAAGGTCTCGTGGTCCACGAACCCCTTTTTCTCCAGGATTCGCACCACGGTCAATATGGTGTTGTACGCTGGCTTCGGTTCAGGAAAATTCGCAATGAGGTCGGCGGCGAACCCCTGCCCGATCTTCCATAACACCTGCATGACTTGCTCTTCTGCTTTGGTTAGCTCTTTCATATTATTCGATTTTGTGTGAATAGTGATTTGTGTGTGCCACTGCTCACCATATAATTATTCTTCATTGAAAATTGACGCGGCAAAAATATAATTATTCTTTTAATTGTATAACTAAAAAAATAGTTTTTTATTGTTATCGGATACTTTTTTTTGCTTTTGTTCGCTGTACCTTTATTTTTTCTATCTTTGCAACCCCAAATATTGCAAAAAGTAATTTATTATAAATCAATATTTTATCGGTATGAAACAGCTTATTGAATGTGTTCCCAATTTCAGTGAGGGAAGAAATCCCGAAATCATCAATCAAGTGGCAGACGTGATCCGTCAGGCTGAAGGTGTAACCCTGTTGGATGTGGATCCCGGCGCGACGACCAACCGCACGGTGGTGACCTTCGTCGGCACTCCCGACGCGGTGGTGGAGGCCGCCTTTGCCCTCATCGCCAAATGCCAGGAACTCATCGATATGCGTTTCCATCATGGCGACCATCCGCGCTTCGGCGCTACGGATGTTTGCCCGTTTGTGCCCGTTGCCAACATCACCATGGAGGAGACGGCCGAGTATGCCCGCAAACTGGCCAAGAAGGTGGGCGAGGAGTTGAACATCCCCGTGTTCTGCTACGAAAATGCCGCTTTTGAGGAGAAACGCCGCAACCTCGCCAACTGCCGTCAGGGCGAATATGAAGCGTTGAAAGAACGCATCACGACCAAGGAGTGGAAACCCGACTTCGGCCCCAACAAGTTCACCGACAGCGTGGCCAAGAGCGGTGCCACCGCCATCGGTGCCCGCGACTTCCTCATCGCGGTCAACTACAACCTGAACACCACCTCCACGCGTCGCGCCAACGCCATCGCCTTCGACGTGCGCGAGAAGGGCCGCCCGAAGAGAGAAGGCAATCCCATCACGGGCAAGAAAGTGCTTGACAAAGACGGCAAGCCCGTCATGATTCCAGGAACCCTCAAGGGTACGAAAGCCATCGGCTGGTACATTGCCGAATATGGTGTGGCGCAGGTTTCCATGAATATCACCAATACCAACCTCACGCCGTTGCATGTGGCGTTTGATGAGGTTTGCGACAAGGCCGCCAAGCGCGGCGTACGCGTCACGGGTGCCGAAATCGTGGGTCTTGTACCCAAGAAAACGCTGATCGATGCTGCCGACTACTATCTGGCCAAACAGCACCGTTCGTTAGGTATCGATGAGAAAGAGAAGGTGAAAATCGCCGTCAAGTCCATGGGCTTGGATGATCTGAAACCCTTCAATGCGGAAGAAAAAGTGATTGAATATCTCCTTGAAAAAGAGGATACTACGCCGAAGTTGGTCAATATGACCTGTACCGGTTTCGCCAACGAGACGGCTTCCGAAAGCCCTGCCCCCGGCGGCGGCTCCATCTCCGCCTACATGGGCTCCCTCGGTGCGGCCCTCGGCACGATGGTCGCCAACCTCTCCTCCCACAAACCCGGTTGGGATGCCAAATGGGAATACTACTCCAAGTGGGCTGAGAAAGGCCAGGCGTTGAAAGACACGCTGCTCGCCCTCGTGGATGAGGACACCAACGCCTTCAATGTGATTATGAACGCCTTTGGTATGCCGAAGGGCACGCCGGAGGAGAAGGAAGCGCGTTCTCAGGCCATCCAGGATGCCACGAAATATGCCACCGAAGTGCCGATGCGCACTATCGAGACCTCTTTCAAGGTGTTTGAAATCTGCGAGGCGATGATCAAGAAGGGCAACCCAGCTTCTGTTTCAGATGCTGGCGTGGGCGTGCTTTGTGCTCGTGCGGCCGTCCACGGCGCCTACCTGAACGTCAAAATCAACGCCTCCTCGCTGAAAGACAAGGAGTGGGCCGAGATGATGATCACCAGGGCGCACGATTATGTAGTCAAGGCCGACCGCATCGAAAAGAGATTGATGAGATTGACGGAGAAGGTGATAGGATAATCGTGTGACAAAAGACAGAGATTCCGCTCGGCTCCTATCGTCGCCGGCGGAATGGTGCTTTGTCTTTAGTTTTAAAATAAGAAAAGAAGGGTTGCGATGCCGCAACCCTTCTTTTCCTATTTCCTCGTCCGTCAGCGCACACCATTCCGCCGTGAACGCAGTGAACGAGCGGAATCTCCAACAGAAAAACGAGTTTCTATGTTTGAAAAAAAAGTGTATTTTTGCCGATATTCTTATAAAACCTTATAATGAAAAAGAAACCATATCAAACAAAAGAAAACACAGATTCTTGTGTGGAGGAAGCGGCTGTTGCATACGGTCTCAATACTAATGATGTAAACAACCGTGTTTCAATAGGACTTCAATCCCTTGACCCAGAAATTCTTAAGTCGGAGCGAATGACTGTTTCGGAATATTTTGATGAAATCAGAACCGCACTGAGAAAAAAGTATGAAAACATATAAAGTTGAAGTGGATCCATCTGCAAGAGCTGATATTGACGAACTTACATCTTGGTTACAAGCGAGAATGACACTTGACGGTGCAGAGAAGTATTTGGATGCCATGTATAATGAAATATTATCGCTCTCTGTTTTTGCCGGTTTTTACAAACCGAGCCAGTACGCTGACATTCGTCGCTATCACCCAAAAGCATGTCGCATGGTGTCTCATAACAAAAAGTGGGTTTATATATTTCATATTGAAGAAGAGACAGTTGTTGTTGATCGTTTAAGACCTGCACGGTTAATAACAAAATAGTGCTATGTCATGAAACGCCTGTTCTATAACATTTGTATCACTGCCATTCTCTTCATTCCCATAAGAGTGATTGCCTCTGAAATCGCTATGGGTAATCATGACACCATATACAAACCTGGAAATATCTTTATATTTGAAGCAAAAGTGGACTCCGTTTCCAAGAACACACACTATTCCTGCTATATCATCATGCGTGTTTTGGACAAGGAAATGTATCATCAAGGGGTGATAACGTATGATTATTACGACTCCCTGCCCGATGATCTTGCGGCATTGGATTCGATCTCCTCGATTGATCAAAACGGTTTCATTGAGACTACGGAGATTTTGGAAAACAGCAAGCTTTTGTGGATTCATCCTCCAAGAACACAAGGTTTTGGTCTTCTCCAATATTTTCCTTTTCCGGAAATCCACTATCCCGTCAAAATCGGGAAAAGATACAAGCGTTCCTTCCTTTCGTTCAACGATCCTCTATGCCAATGCACCCTACTCTTACGGTACAAAATGCAATATTTGTCTTATTCCCAATGGAAATATAAGAACCGACTTATAGAGATTTGCGAACAGAGCGGTTTCGCAAAGTCTAAACAAGGTTCATTTTCTGTCACTTACCGATATAATGAGCGGTTAGGTTTGGTGGAGGCCATTTATGACTACAATCATGAAGTTCGGATACAATTGTCTTTGATCAATGTGTTATAGCGGATTAATGCTGTAAACAACGTGTTTCAACAAGCGTGCCGAAGGCACGATGTTTTAGTAACCCCGCATAAGTTTCACGAAGTGAAGCGCAGTGTGGGGTGGATGTGCGCACACGAAAACCAGCGTGTCGGAGACACGCTACTATCATCACGTAGTAGCGTGCATTCTGCACGCATCTCAGCATCTCATCCGCCAACCCCACACTGCGGCCTGTCGGCCTTAGTATGGGGTTATTTATGTTTTGTGCTTTCAGCACGGCGGTGCAGGTGTAACAAAACCCAAACAAAAACCCTGTCTTAAAAATTTGTATCTTTGCCATCCGAAAAACCGTCATCGTAATATTATCAAGATGAAAATATTAGTGGTCCTTTCCCGCATCCCCTTTCCGTTGGAGAAGGGCGACAAGTTGAGAGCCTACTACCAGATCAAGGAGTTGTCGAAACAACACGACATTTATCTGGTGGCCCTCTACAACCGTGTTGTGCCGGCGGAGGCGATGCGCGAACTAACCCCATTCTGCCGCGAGGTGCACTTCCTGAAACAGAATCCGGTGCGCAGCGTGGTTAACATGGCGGGCGCATTGCTGAAGGGACTGCCCGTGCAGTGCGGCTACTTTTACAGTCACAAGAACCATAAGCAGATTGACAGAATCATTCAGCGCGTTCACCCCGACCACACCTACTGCCAATTGTTCCGCATGGCGGAGTATGTGAAAGATTATTCCATGCCCAAAACACTGGATTATCAGGATGTTTTTTCCAAAGGAATGGCACGGCGCGCGGAGAAGTCCAAGGGACTGGTCAAGTGGTTTTTCAATATGGAACACCGCCGGGTGGCCCGTTATGAGACTGAAATCTTCGACCGCTTCGACCATAAAACCATCATTACGGCGGTGGACCGCGATCTCATTCCGCACCCTCACCGCGAGGAGATTGTAGTGGTGCCTAACGGAGTGGAATTTGACAAATTTGCCTATCAGGGTGAGAAGAAAGAGTATGATTTGATTTTTTCAGGCAACATGGGTTACGCTCCCAATGTGGATGCCGCCGAGTATCTGGTGCGCGAGATTCTGCCTCCGCTGCTGGTGAAATTCCCGAATTTGCGCGTGGTCCTTTGCGGAGCCACACCTGCCCCGCGCGTGCAGGCGCTCAGCGGCGAGCATGTGATTGTCACGGGCTGGGTGGACTCCATGACAGAGTGGTACGCCAAGTCCAGAATCTTCATCGCGCCCATGTGCATGGGCACGGGCTTGCAGAACAAACTCCTGGAGGCCATGTCCATGCACTTGCCTTGCATCACCTCCCCGCTGGCCGCCCGCCCGCTGGTGGAGGCTGAACAACACCAATCTGTCATCTCGTGCTCTGAAACAAAAGATTACGTGGTAGCTGTCACTCAATTGCTGACAGAAGAAAATTCATACAACCAATTGGCTGACAGTGGTTACAACTACGTGCGCCAGTTCTACGACTGGAAAAATGCCGTACGCATTTTGGACAATCTCATGGAAGCCTGATACCACATTGGCAATCCATTGATTTTTGAAAAAAATGGGGGTGGCGCGTTCATCCTTTTTTAAGTATATTTGCAGCCGATTTTTATTCCAAATTGTCGCTGTCATGTATATGAATGAATCTCTCTTTAACGATTTTCTCAATTGCAGGGAGATTCTATGGACAGGCATCAACTTCTCCAAGGCGAAATTTACCAAAAGTGCCTTCAATTTCACGCAGGAAATCATGCAGCACTATTTCCACGACTGGAATCTGCTGATTCTGAACGACCAAAAGAAATACGATATTCGTATGAGCTTCCGCAAGCCCATCATGCAGTACGACCTGTCGGTGGTCACCAAGGCCAATAAAAATGTGCGGGTCAACAGTGTGCTGACGGAGCGTATCAATTTGAAAGACACGTTGACGGAGCAGACAATCAGCTCTTATATGCCGCAATTGGTCATACACTCCAAGCAGCGTTTCGCCCTGACCTTCATCGTGGAGTCGTTCGATGCGGTGGCCAAAGTGGCGGCGGTCTGGGTGGTCATATACATGACGGATAGCGGAGAGATAGTGCTCTGCGAGCAGTTTCTCAAAGTACCAAGCGGCATTGGAACCCGCAACTATTGGGCGAGGACTTTTTACAATATCTTATACGACATCAAAACCTTTGCCTTTCTGCGTTGGGAAAATATGGTTAAAAACTCCACCGAGCTGGAGGATGATTCAGATAAATAACAAAATATTCAAAATTTATGGGAGCATTCAAAGCATACGATTTCAGAGGTGTTTTCGGCAAGGATTTCGATTTGGACACCGTTTATAAGTTCGGTTTCTTCTTGCCTTCTTTATTGAAAACGGACAAGGTGTTGGTGGGACGCGACATGCGCGTGTCCACCCCGCAGATGTTCGAGGCCCTGTCGAGCGGCATTACCGACGCGGGTGCGGATGTCTATGACATGGGGCTCACCACTACGCCGATGGTCTATTATTTTACGGCACAGCATCATTTTGACGCTTCCGTGATGATTACCGCTTCGCATAACCCAAAGGTGCACAACGGGTTGAAGGTGTCCACTACCAATGCGTTGCCAGTGGGTTACGACACCGGGCTGGGCGAAATTGAGCGTCGCGTGAAAGAGGACTCCGTGGTGCCCGTTGCCAACAAAGGCAAAATCATCCCTCATGAAGTAAAGGCTGAGTATCTCCAATTCCAGCAGCGTTACCATCACGACCTCTCCAACCTCAAAATTGTGATGGACTGCAGCAACGGCATGGCTTCCATTTTGGTGAAGGATATTTTCGGAGACGCCCCCGTTTATATGTTTGATGAGCTGGACGGCACTTTCCCAAATCACGAGGCCAATCCGCTGGAATTGGAAAATGTGGTGGCCTTGCAGGAGAAAGTGCGTGCTGAGAAAGCCGATATTGGCGTAATCTTCGACGGCGATGCCGACCGCGTGATGTTTGTGGATGAACATGGCGACTTCATTGCCCCCGATCTGATGATTGCGGTGCTGGGTCACTATTTCATCGAAGAAAAAGGCTATGAGGGCAAGGTGATTCAAGACATCCGCACATCAAAATCGGTGACGGAGTACATAGAGAAGATGGGCCGTGAGATGGAGATCTGGCGCGTGGGCAGAGCGTACGCCGCGCTCAAACTGCGCGAGATTGACGGTTCCTTCGGCGGTGAGTTCGCCGGCCACTACTATTTCCGTGATTTCTTCTACTCCGACTCCGCCATGGTCGCCGCTCAAGTGCTGCTGCAAGTGTTCAGCGATATGAAACGCAAAGGAATCTCTGTCTCCCAGTTGATCAGTCAAATCAAACAATACGCCAACTCCGGCGAAATCAATTTCACCATACAGGAGAAAAAAGAGGCCATGGAGGCTGTGAAAAACTATTTCTGTGCAAAAGAAACTTCAACTAAATTGTTGGACTTCGACGGCTATCGGGTGGAGTTCCAAGACTGGTGGTTCAATATCCGCCCGTCCAACACCGAACCCTATTTACGCTTGTTGATGGAAGCGCGCACCGAAGCCATGCTTCAGGAGAAACTGGCGGAGATAAAAGAAATATTACGCCCGTTTATTCTTTCCTGAGTTGTATGCGCATCACTGTGCCTTGGTCGATGACCGAGGATTTCACAAACAGTTTGCCACGGTGATATTCGTTGATGATACGCTTGGCCAGTGTAAGGCCCAAACCCCAGCCACGGTTCTTGGAAGTGTAGCCGGGTGAGAATATCTTTTTATGCATGTTTGAAGGGATACCTTTTCCAGTATCCTCTATATCGACAAACACATATTTCTTGTCTTCCGTGATGGAAATGTTGATGGAGCCTTTGCCATCCATTGCATCTACCGCATTTTTGCACAGATTTTCAATTACCCATTCAAACAGATAACGATTCAGGGGAAGGATGATGCTCTCCTGCTCCGGCTTGTTGAATGTGATCTTCACCATGGAGGAGATGCGGGATTGCAGGTAGGGAACAAACTCGCCTACTACTGCGATAAGGTCGGTGTCGTCAAGCACTGGCGCAGAACCGATTTTGGAGAAACGCTGCGCGATAGTCTCCAACCGCTTCACATCCTTGCCGATTTCCGTGGGGATGGACTGATCCACGTCCATCTCCTTGAGCAGTTCGTTCCAGGCCATGAGGGAGGAGATGGGTGTGCCCAGCTGGTGCGCCGTCTCCTTGGACATGCCCACCCAGATGCGGTTTTGCTCCGAGCGGCGTTGCGTGCTGAAAAGCAGGTATGCGATGATGATGAAGACGATGATGAATCCTAACTCTATGAACGGGAATATGCGCAGTTGCTTCAATACCGCCGATTCCTCATAGAAGACGTAACACGTGCCGTGATCCAGCAGGTTGATTTCTATCGGGGCGTTGGCATCCTTCATTTTGCTCAGCGTGGAGGCCAGGAGGGTGGGGTTGGACAGCTTGGCAGAGTCTATGTTTCCCGTGTTGATAATGTTGGTTTTGGTGCTGTCGGTGATGATAACCGGCACGGAGGCGGAATTGATGACCGTCTCCTGGAAGAAAGAATGCACCAGATTGTCGATCACGACATGCAGGTCGCTGTAAGCAGGAGATTCCTGATAGTAAATGGTAAGGTATCGGTTCCGGAGGTAGGGGATGGTCAGGCTGTTGTATTTCCCCAGTTCAATCGAATCCATCTCTTTGACATTGCGCATCCGCGCCACGCTGTCGGGCACATTGACAGATGCGTCGATGTTGCCGTTGTTGCTGGTGACCAGCAGCGGGACGGTCTTGTTGGCGGAAATGATGCTCTGGTAGAAGGTGATGTCCTCATCCAATGGGGCCTCTATGATTTTCTGGATGGCGGTAGCCAGGATTTTGGCATGGTTGTCTTCCTCCAGTTTGATGGAGTTGAAGAAGTTCTCGGTCTCATTCACGATTTGCGCCTTGTAGGAGATGGCACCGGCCCAGATCTCGATACGTTTACGCTCTTCTTGGGCAATGTTGTTGATGAGTTTGTTGGAATAAACGATGATGACCACGAAGACAATGGCCGCTGAAACGAAGAGCAGCCATTTCCAACGGGCGCTATGTCGGTCGTTGCGTGCCATGGTAACGGTTTACTCGGCGGCCACCAGCAGCTTGTCGATAATCTGCTCGACGGTGATACCTTCCGCTTCTGCCTTGTAGTTTTTGATGATACGATGACGCAGGATGTTGTGGGCCACGGCCTTCACGTCCTCAATGTCAGGAGAATACTTGCCGCCCAAGACCGCATGGGTTCTGGCGCCGATGATGAGGAACTGCGATGCGCGCGGACCTGCGCCCCAGGACAGGTAATCATTGGCCCACTGGTGTGCCTGGGTGGTGCCCGGGCGGGTCAAAGTGGCCAGGTTGACAGCATAACGATAGACGTTCTCGGGGATGGGGATTTTTTGCAGCAGTTTCTGGTAGAAGATGATGTCTTCCACTGTGAGCACGCGCTTAGGTTCCTGCATGGCGCCGTGGATGGTGCTCTTCACGATTTGCACCTCCTCTTCCTGTGTGGGGTAGTCCAGCATGATGTTGAACATGAAACGGTCCTGTTGTGCCTCGGGCAGCGGGTAGGTACCCTCCTGCTCGATGGGGTTCTGGGTGGCCAACACGAAGAACGGGTCGGGCAGTGCGTAGGTAGTGCCGTTCATACTGACGGAACGCTCCTGCATGGCTTCCAGCAAAGCGGATTGCGTTTTGGGAGGTGTACGGTTGATCTCATCTGCCAAGACGATGTTGGCGAAAATGGGACCCTTGACGAACTTGAAGTTGCGGCTGTCATCCAGAATCTCCGCACCCATGATGTCGGAAGGCATAAGGTCGGGGGTGAACTGGATACGGTTATAACTCATGTCCACAGCCTTGGCAATGGTAGTGATCATCAAAGTCTTGGCCAGCCCCGGCACACCGATCAGGAGCGCGTGGCTGCGGCTGAACATGGCCATCAGGATGTTTTTGACCACTTCATCCTGACCCACGATTACCTTGGCGATCTCCTGTTTTAACTCTGCATATTTTTCAACAAAAGCCTCGATGGCTTCCACATCAGTTTTCGTATTCAAGTCCATATTTTAGTTATTATCTTCAAAAAAAATCTGTCCCCTGTTTACTGTCCCCTGTTTACTGTCCCCTATTCAGGGATCTGCCATTTGCTAACGAACGGGCACTCTTTATATTGTTCATTCAGTTTGATGCTGGTGACTTTGACTTTCTCCAGCACCCATTTTTGCAGCGCGTTGTATTTCTTCTCTTCCAGTGCGGCGTTCTTGATCATGTCGTAGTCTTCCACGATGTTGGCCTTGTGCTCGGCGACTTTTTCCTTGAGGTAGATGAGCCGATAGCCCATGATGCCGTCCTCGTTGACGAAGGGCACGCATTCGGAGTACTCGCCGGGGATGAGTTTGTTGAGTGTGGCGAAGGTGGCCTCGTCCAGCGACTGTTTGTCGAAACTGTAGGAGTTGGTATAGGGGTTGACCACCATGCCGCCGTTGGATTTGGTAGGTCCTTCGGAGAATTTCTTGGCTGCCTCTTCGAGGCTGAGTTTCTCATTGATGATGATGCCTCTCACGCTGTCGAGGTAGGAGATGGCGTTCACCTGCTCGTCGGTGGAGGGCTTGGGTTGGATGAGGATGTGTGCCACGTGGATGGACTCGCCCTTGCGCTCAATCAGTTGGATGATGTGGTAGCCGGCTCGGGTTTTGAGTACTTGTGAGATTTCGCCGGATTTGAGGTTGAAGGCCACGGCTTCAAATTCAGGGTAGAGGGAGCCGCGTTCCACGAAGCCGAGATCGCCGCCTTTGGAGGCACTGCCCGGGTCGTCGGAATACAAGCGTGCGAGCATGGAAAACTTTTCGCCCCGGAGCACGCGCTCGCGGTACTCGTTCAGACGAGCCTTCACGGACTCTGTCTCCTCCTCGCTCACGGGCGGTATCTTCACGATTTCTCCGAATTGATAGCTGGTAGGCACGACGGGCATGCTGTCGGCACTCAGGTTCCTGGCAAACTGCTTCACTTCCGATGGGGTGACCGTGATGTTGCCCGTGATCTTGGCCTGCACCTGCTCGATAAGGGCCTGGTCGTACATCATCTCCTTCAAGTCCTTCTTGATGTCGGCCATCGACTTGTGGAAATATTCCTCAATATATTTGGTGTTGCCACCCACTTGTTGCAGAAAATAGGAAAGTCGCGCGTTGACCCGGTAGTCAATCTCCTCGTCCGTCACCTCTATACTGTCCAATTCGGCTTGATTCACCATCAGTTTGTTGAACATCAGGGTTTCCAGAATGTAGCAGCGGGTCTCTTCCGGGTCCTCCACTGTGTTGAACTGGGAGGTGTAGTCGAGATAATGCTTCTCAAGGTCCGACTGCATGATAATCTCCTTGCCCACGACCGCCACGATACCGTCAACGGGGATACCTTTGCTTTGCCCGAACAGGGTGAAAGCGCAACAAACCAGCAGAGTGCCTAAAAAAATTTTTTTCATCATCATGTTCAGCTGAAATAAAAAAAACGCGTCAGCGAAACGCGGGGCGAAAATACAAAAAAAAGAAGACAACCGCCTTCTTTTCCTTGATAAAAACGCAATAATGGGGCAGGATTATTTTCTGCCGAGACTTTCGTCGGAAACGGTCAGTTTCTTTCTGCCTTTTGCTCTGCGGGCAGCCAACACGCGACGGCCATTTGCAGTGGACATTCTCTCTCTGAAACCGTGTTTGTTTCTGCGTCTTTCATTCGAAGGTTGATATGTTCTTTTCATCTCTCTAAATGTTTGTTTTTTTTCTCTGTTTTTTGGGGGTGCAAAAATACACTTTTTTTTGAATAATCCAGCTTTTAAAAAAAATAACCCTAAAAATGGGTCCGCTTGGTTTTTTTTGTTATTATTGCTTTCCTTTTACAAGAATCTAAAAATTTATACTTATGATAAGAAATATTACCCTTGTTTTTACGGTTATTGTGCTGTTTTTGAGTAATATAGCTTTTGCACAAACCGAGACCCCCTATATGAACTTCAATCCGGTGAAGCTCAAGGAAAATGCGAAATACGCCAAGAATTTTGCACCGAACAATTACGACAGCAAGGTGCTGTACAATTGCATGTGTGACATGGTGGATGCCGCGCGTGCGGAATACCGGTTCCTGCCTGCCCTGAAACATGACATCAAGATTGACTCCACTGCGCAGTTCCAGGCCGACTTCATGGCTTCCAAGGATGAGAAGACGGAAGATAACTACGCACCTTACAAGACTTTGCCGTATCGTTTGCGCAAGTACGGACTCGCCGGCAACGGTGTGGAATTGGTAGCCAAAACCAAAGCCTATCTCGGCGAACAGGAGTATTCCTACTATGATCTCTGTCTCTCCACAGTGCAAACCCTTCTCAAGAACGTCAAGGTTGCCGATATCCTGTTGAACAAACAATATAGTTACATTGGCGTCGGATTGAATACCGATGTCCAGATGAAAAGCATGTATGTCTCCATTATTCTGGGTAATGACCGCACTTTCAATCCATACAAGCCGGCATACGGTGCCAAGGACCTCCCTTATTCCAAAGGTATGTCAGGATTAAAGGCGTATGATGATAAGATTTGCAAGAAATGTGCTTCCGAACCCGCATTGGAGGTTCTTTCCGAGTATGTCAGTCTCAACAAAAAAGGCGAAGTCTATATCAACTGCGACGATTACAAGCAGCTGAAGCGACTGATTGGCAAGGAGGGCGACGCCATAGCCATCGATTTTGTGCAGCAGAGCCAATACGATTGCGGCAAGTTCAATGTGGATTATGACCACGCCAATCGCGGATTCGTCACCAAGCCCATCACGTTTGAGGCCATGATGGAGAAGAATGAGAATGCCAACCTTAAAAACGGCAAGCTGATTGCCAAAATCGCGGACATGCCCGAGCAGATTGAACTCAACAGCGCTGTGGATATCCATGTGCTGGTGCTGAAGGAGGGCAATCGTGTCTGCCGTACGGTGATTGCCAAGAATGTGGAGACTAAAAACGCCGCCTACGATGAGAAAATCAACTATCTGAAGGACGAAAATGGCATCAAGAGCACAGGTGAGTGGGTCATAGCCCCCGAAGAGAGCACTTTCAGCGTCTCCTTCCCGTATGATCTGAAGAAAACCGATTATACCACTGCCGCTTTCGATTCCGTTTTGATCAATATGGATGTGCCCGAATATACGGTCAACAAGATTGAGATTATCGCGCACAACTCCCCGAACTACTATAAGGATGCCAACTACCAGAAAATCCAAACCAAGCGTGCCGAGTTTCTGAAAAAGGATATGTTGGCCAAGGCCCCTGGCGCCGACATCTCCATCAGCTATGACTACTGTTGGGAGGATTTCAAGAAGAGCGTCGTCAACAATAGCGAGTATTATGATTTGAGCTTTCTCTCGCTGGAAGAGGCCGCTCGCCAGCTCCGGGGCGACAGCTGGGCGTTGAAATCCCTGGACAGTGGATGGCTCGCCCCGTGCCGCTACTACGAAATCAAGTACTATGTGACGTACAACGTCTCCACTAAAGAACAGGAACAGGCCTTTGCCACCTGGAAATTCAACCAGGCCATCAAAAACAAGAACAAAGGGTTGGCCATGTCCATCGAGAATTTCATTCTGGACAAGATTGAGAAAGGGGTATTCAGCGCGTCCGTGTTGAAGGATATGCAAATACCGATGAACAAAGAGTATCAGACATTGCTCAACAACAGGTTGTATATGCAGTATTCCTTGGCCCCGAAGCTCACAGAGCAGATAGCCGATGACATGAAACGTGTGTATAATCTGAATACCGCGAACCAGAAACTGCTGTTCAATACCACGGTAGGCGATGTGTTCCTGGGCAAGATTGGCTCCACGGCGGATGTCGCTAAGACACAGGCCGCCATCGACCGCCTCTATTCCGTGTCCGGCGTTCCGAAAGACCGCGTGAATAGCCTCAATATGGAATACCAGCTCAAAGTGGTGAACTATTTGGATACCGCTGCGCCCAATATGGAGAATGTGGCACTGCAGACAGCCACTTTTGCCAAGATCAAGGAAATTCGCAACCCTGTGATGGACAGCTGGCAGAATGCCTATAAGCTGGCCTCCTATTTCGTGAAGAAGTATGACTACGACTATGCCCTCTCTTTGATGGATCCGTTCCTTGACGATCCCACCATCTCCGAGGATTTCATCATGTCCTACGTTTCCATCGCCGCCCATTGCGAGCAGACCTACCTGAGCGCCCTCTTCACCAAGGCTGTGAAAATCGCAAGTCAGAAAAACTCGGGCCGCTTGTGCGACATCTTTGACAAAATCCCATACTGCGTGATGGAGAACGAAGAGGTGAAGGCTATTTTGTGCAAGAATTGCGATAGATAAACGAGGGTGAATGAGGTGCATGGGGTGTATGAGGTACAAGAGGTGAAAGGTGTGTTTTATTCTCAACTTTCACATTATCATTTTGTTAATACATGGCAGAGAATCTTGAAACAAACATAAAGGACGAATTGTATGAGCATTTCCGTTTTGTGGTGGATCCCGGAACGGAAATCATCCGCATAGACAAATATTTATTCAATCTCATTCGCAATACTTCGCGTAACAAGATTCAGCAGGCGGCCAAGGCCGGTTGCATCTTGGTGAACGAAAAGGTTGAACGGCAGAACTATAAGGTAAAGCCCGGCGATGTGATTTCCGTTCTGATGCCCAATCCGCCGCGCGACACGGAGATTCTTCCTGAAGACATTCCTCTGAATATTGAATATGAGGATGACGATATTTTGGTCATCAACAAGGAACCCGGCATGGTGGTTCATCCCGCCTTCGGCAATTATACCGGCACGATGGTCAATGCGCTGTATTACTACCTCCGCGACCAGAAATTGCCCGACGGCTCGCCCATGAAACCGCTGTTGGTACACCGCATTGACAAGAATACCTCCGGGCTTATTGTGGTTGCCAAGAACGAGCTCGCGCAGATGCGCTTGGCCAAAGTCTTCTTCGACCATGACCTGGAGCGTAAGTACTGGGCGCTGGCGTGGGGCGACTTTGAGGAGGATGAGGGTACCATCGTGGGCAATGTGGGCCGCAATCCTAAGGACCGCATGGTGATGACCGTTTTTCCGGAAGGCAGCGAACAGGGCAAACATGCAGTCACGCACTGGAAAGTGATTGAGCGTTTCGGATATGTCACGTTGGTGGAGTGTCAGTTGGAGACCGGACGCACGCACCAGATCCGTGTGCACATGCAGCATATCGGGCATCCGCTGTTCAATGACGAGGCTTATGGGGGCGACAGAATATTGAAGGGCACTACATTCTCCAAATACCAGCAGTTTATCCGCAATTGCTTTGCCCTGATGCCGCGCCAGGCCCTGCACGCCAAGTCCATCGGTTTTGTTCACCCCACAACCGGCAAGCCTGTGCTCTTCGAGTCAGAGCTTCCTTCCGATTTTCAAGCGGTGGTGGACAAATGGCGCGGTTATGTGAGCAACCGTCCCGTAGAGGAATAATTCCTACAATAATATATTATAGGTGGCTGATAGTTTTTCCGGCCTCGTTTCAGACCCATTGACAAAAGAATAATATTGTCTTGATTTTTATGGGTTATCTCGTTGATTTTATTATCTTTGGCGGAAAACGATACCATGAAACTGTCGAATTATCCGCTGTTGAAAATCCTTTTACCCTATGTTGTAGGTATCTTGATAGCCTATTTTTGCCAATTTCCGTACAAAATGTGCCGGTTATGGTTCGTTTTGGCTTGCTCTTTTTGGCTTATATGCTGTGTTTTATCGCCCATCAAGACCTATAAATGGCAGTGGCTGAAAACGCTTTTACTTCTTCTGGCCTTCGTTTTTTGCGGCATGATGGCCGTGAATTTCCGATTTTCCTCTCATCTTACTGCAGATGAATCCCGGTTGATGGGAGAAAACCGGAACTGGATGGTCCGTGTGGAGGACTTTCCCGTGCAACGGGCTAAGACGGTGAAGATGAAAGCCAAGGTGTTGCGGACGGGGGAGGGTCGTGTGTTGGGGGAAGACGTGATGCTTTACGTGCAGCAAGGCTCCGGAGCGGACACGATTGAGTACGGGGATATCCTGTTGCTGAGCACCCTTTTTTCCGAAATTGAACCCCCGAAGAATCCGGATGCTTTTGATAACCAACTGTATATGAAACGAAAAGGTATCTACTATACGGGGTATGTGCCGAATGGCTTTTGGCTGCCGGCGGGTCATGCCCCCGCAAATCCCTTGAGAGCCTTGGCGCACCGGATGCAGAGCCGGTTGGCTGCCCTGTTCGCAAGGTCCGGGATGACGGGCAGCGAACTGGAGATCGTGAAGGCCATTTTGCTCGGCGATGATGACACGATGGAGCCGGAACTCAAAGCGTCGTACGCCGCCGCCGGCGTGAGCCACATCCTCTGCGTGTCGGGAATGCACGTCGGCGTTATCTTCATGATCCTGAACTTCCTGCTCCGTCCGTTTGATCTGTTTAAAAGCACGCGCTGCGTGAAAGCCTTGCTGATGTTGCTCGTTATTTGGCTGTACGCGCACATCACGGGCCTGTCGCCTTCAGTGACGCGCTCGGCCACGATGTTCACCTTTGTGACCATAGGACAGCTCATCCAACGGAATACCAATGTGTTTCACAGTATTCTGGCTTCTTTATGGATATTACTGGTGTTCAACCCGTTGTTGCTGTTTGAATTGGGATTCCAGCTTAGCTATCTGGCCGTGTGTGGTATAGTGCTGCTGCAGCCGCTGCTGACAAGTATCTACAGCTGTCGCACGCGTGTGGGGAGTTACTTCTGGGGCTTGATTACGGTTTCCGTGGCGGCACAGGTCAGCACGTTCCCCATCTCGGTACACTATTTTGGCCAGTTTCCCAACTATTTCCTACTCTCCAACATGTCGGTCATCATGCTCTCTTTCGTGGTGATGATGACGGGTATCGGGTTGCTGTGTGTGTCGGTTGTGCCGCTTGTGGGCAGTTATACCACCCTTTTGCTGACGTGGGAAATTCGGATCATGAACGGCATCGTGACCTTCGTGGAGCAGTTGCCGGGCGCGGTCACGCGGGGCATTGAGGTGACGCCGACCCAGATGCTGTTGTTGTATATGGTGATCATATTGGCCTATTGGGCAATACGTTATCGTAAGAAGAGGGTTGGCATGGCGGCGCTTACCTGTTTTGCGCTGTATGCGGGCACGCTTCTGATACGCAAGGTGGAGTTGCAGCGGCAAGTGGAGATGGTGGTTTATGCGGTGCCCAAAGCCAGTGCCCTGTCTTTTTGCCATCAGCAGGAGTGCGTGGTTTTTTCCGACTCGATAGCAGATGTTGGCGACAAGAAATTCCAGTATGCGGCGGCCAATCACGTGCGCCGGCAGCACGCCTCGTGCGTGTTCGTGCCCGTGGACACGATGGCCTACGACAATAGTTTTTTGTGCAAGCGCGGCCCGTGGATACGGTTCAATGGCAAGACCTATTATCTGATAAATCGAAAAGAGAAGGTCTATCCAATGTCCGAACCTGTTCCGGTTGATGTGCTGATTTTGCAACATAATCCGGTCCAATTACCCGACGAAGTGGCCCAGGTTTTGTCCTTTCAGGAAGTGATAGCCGACGAAACCAACACGAAATTCTATATTGAGCGGTGGAGGGAATGGTGTGTCCGGAATAACGTTCCGTTCCGTAACACCCCTTAACCGAACATACCCCATGTACCCCTTTCACCCCATGTACCTCTTTCACCTTTTGACCAACTTTTTTAGTATTTTTGCACCCCGTAAAAACCGACCTATGATAAGCTACATTAAAGGAATATTAGTGGAGAAGAATCCTGCGTGCGTGGTCGTGGAGACGGCTGGCGGCATCGGGTTCAATATCAACATATCATTAGCCACTTTCTCCGCGCTCCAAGATGTGGGCGAGGAGGTGAAATTGCTCACTTATTACATCGTGAAGGAGGATGCAAACATCCTGTACGGATTCATGGAAGAGGAGGAACGCGAGCTTTTCAAACTTTTGATTACAGTGAACGGTATCGGCCCGAACACCGCCCGCCTGATCCTATCATCCATGAGCGTGGGCGAGGTGCTGAACGCTATCGCCACGGAAGATGTCAGGGCCATACAGTCCATCAAGGGCATCGGAGCCAAGACCGCGCAACGTGTTATCGTTGAGCTGAAAGACAAAGCCAAGAAGGCGGAATTGTCGGGTGCAGCAAAAATTTCTGTCACGTACAATAATAATAAATATGAAGCGTTATCTGCCTTAATTGCTTTGGGATTTGCCAAGGCCGGCGCGGAGTCGGTGCTAGACAAAATCATCAAGGCGGAAGGGATAAATTTAACAGTGGAGGAGCTCATCAAACGAGCATTAAAACTACTATAGTACTGAAAGTCAATTGAAAGCTATAAAGATAAAACACTTTATATATATTCTTGTTATCGTGATGGCGTGGTGTGTCGCGGGCATACAAACGCTGTCGGCTGAGGTGTATCGCGCTACACCCATGCCGGACTACAGCTGGCCTGCCACCAATCTGATGCCGCCGGACACCGACCCGCCCTTGGTGCCGCAACCCGACAACAATCCCTTGAATCAATCGTTTACCAGCCCGTTCTCCCTGCACAATCCGCCGGGAGTGGGCACGGTTATTGAATATGACCCCAACACCAACACTTATAACTTCCAGTACATGACAGGCAACACGCCGTTCGGTCCGGGAGCTTATATGGATGTCAACGAGTATATTGACTACGATTTGAGAAAGAGTATCAATGACTATTGGCACAACCACAGCAGCAGCTATAAAGGAGGCAATCGCAGGGGTGGGGGACTGATTCCCGAGCTGCATGTCGGCGGCGACATTTTTGAAAGTATCTTTGGCAGCAACACCATTGATATACGACCTTCCGGTAATGTGGAGCTGAAATTCGGCTTCAAGTACGTCCAGACTGACAACTACTCCATTCCGGTAAAACAACGGCGTACGCCCTCTTTCCTTTTCGATCAGGATATCCAACTCAACCTCATTGCCAAGATCGGCGACAAGATAGAGTTCAATCTCAACTATACCACCGACCAGTTGACCTTGGACAACAATATGGATAAAATCAAGCTGAAATATGCCGGCAAGGAGGATGACATTCTTCAGCTTATCGAGTTCGGTAATGTCACTCTTCCGCTCAACAGTACGTTGATTACGGGTAGTCAGAGCCTCTTCGGTGTGAAAACGCAGTTGAAGTTCGGCAACTTGATGGTGACGGCAGTGGCTTCACAGAAAAACAGCACTTCGGAAACTATCACCATCACGGGTGGCGCCGAGGAAAATGATTTCTACTTCAGGGCTGATGAGTATGAAGAGAACAAGCACTTCTTCTTGGGGCAGTTCTTCCGCGACCATTACAACGAATACCTGAGCACTCTTCCGTTGGTAGGGTCTCCTATTGTAATTACCAAGATTGAAGTATGGCGCACTACGGTGGGCGCGGCCACGACCAACAACCGAAACATCGTGGCTTTCACCGACTTGGGAGAAGCAGATCCGGAATTCGGTGCTTTGTCATACAACCCCATGTACAGCGGAGGCCAGTATCCCGACAACCAGATCAACAATTTGACCTCTTTTGTGGATACTTCCATGATCCGGAATATCTCTACGGTAAGCAACAACATGCATTCGTTGGGTATGAATGCGGGTACCAACTACGAGAAAGTGGAGAGTGCGCGACTGCTGGCATCATCCGAATACACGTTCAATTCCAAGTTGGGTTTCATCTCTCTGAACTCCGCGTTGAGCTCAGACCAGGTGCTGGCTGTGGCATTCCAATATACGGTCATCGGCGATACGACCGTGTATCAAGTGGGTGAGTTCTCCAACGAGGTTTCCGCACCAAACTGTCTTCGTGTCAAGTTGCTCAAGAGCACCAACCTGAACACCAAATCCCCGTTGTGGAAGTTGATGATGAAGAACGTGTATAACCTGTCCGCCTATCAGGTCTCTTCTGAAAAATTCAGATTGAATGTGCTATATACCGGTGACGCCGATGGTATTGCCAACGGTTTCTTCACACAAGGCAAGAATAAAGGTATTTCCCTCATCAAACTGATGGGTCTTGACCGACTGAACCAGCAGCAGGATCCCTATCCGGATGGTATCTTCGACTTTTTGGATGGCGCACAGACCACAGGAGGAACCATCAATGCCGCCAATGGTAGGATTTTCTTCCCCACCATCGAGCCTTTCGGCAAGGATTTGCGCGCTATCTTTGATGAAGACGAGGCAGAGTTGGCCAATATGTATGCGTTTGACTCGTTGTACACGCTCACCAAGACGTTAGCCCAGCAGATTACCAACAAGAACAAGTATTATCTGGAAGGAAGCTACCGTTCCTCGTATGGTTCAGAATACCATTTCAACACCACCAATGTGGCGCAGGGCTCCGTGAAAGTCACCGCCGGCGGTATCCAACTGACCGAGAATGTGGATTTCACGGTTAACTATGACATGGGTACTGTGACCATTATCAATCAGGGTATTCTCAACTCCGGTACGCCCATCTCCATCAGTGTGGAGAACGATAATGATTTCGGGGCCACCGACCAGACCATGTTCGGAGTGAATTTCGATTACATGTTTTCCAGGGACTTTACGGTGGGGGCCACTCTTTTGAATTTGCGCGAGCGTCCGATTACCAATAAAGTGAATTACGGTGATGAGCCGATTAACAACCTGGTGTGGGGCATGAATTTTGCCTATAAGACGGAGTTGCCTTTTATTACGAAAGCAATTGACAAAATCACATTCCACAGCACAACCACCCAGTCTTTCTTGAACTTGGAGGGTGAGTTCGCCCATTTTGTGCCGGGCCATTCCAAGGCAATCGGCAAGCAAGGAACGACCTATATTGACGACTTTGAAGCGTCGAAATCCACTATTGACCTGACCACCATGTCCAGTTGGGTGCTGGCGTCCACCCCGCAAGGCCAGCCCGATCTCTTCCCTGAGGCGCAGCCTACCTCTATGGCGGACAATGCCCGTAGAAAACTGGCGTATGGCTACAACAGGGCTTTGATGTCATGGTACATTATCGATCCGATATTCTACAACAGAAACAATGCCACTCCGAAAAACCTGACTCCGGAGGACCTCTCGCGGCCTTACGCACGTGCCGTGTATGAGCCCGAGCTGTTCCCCTACAAACAGAACTCCGGTACCACAGCCCTTTCCACGCAAATGACGGTCTTCAACATGGCTTATTATCCATTGGAGAGAGGACCCTACAACTATGATGTGGCTGGTCTGGAAGGATTTTCAAAGGGCTTGAATGACGACGGAACCTTGCGCGATCCGAAGACACGTTGGGGCGGTATCATGCGCAAGTTCGATAACACAGACTTCGAATCATCCAACTATGAGTATATCGAGTTCTGGATGATGGATCCTTTCATTGAAAACCCCAACCACACTGGCGGTAAGCTCTATTTCAACTTGGGTGATATCTCCGAGGATATCTTGCGTGACGGTGTGAAGTTCTTCGAGAATGGACTGCCCGCCGACGGCTCTGATGAGAACGTGGAGTTTACAGTCTGGGGACGCGTGCCGACAACCCAGTTGATTGTCAACGCCTTTGATCAGGATGAGAATGCGCGGCAGTATCAGGATGTGGGCTTCGACGGCTTGCAGGATTCTCGTGAGCGCGAGCATTTTGATGAAACCTATCTGCATTTGCTCTCCAACCATTTCGGTACGGCATCTACCGCATACCAGAAAGCATACGAGGACCCGTCTGCCGACAATTACCATTATTTCAGAGGCACCGATTATGACAACGCGGACCTGAAGGTAGTGGAGCGCTACAAGTTCTTCAACAATGCCGATGGCAACTCTCCTGCCGATTCCCAGAGTCCTGAATCCTATCCGACTCAGGCCACGCAGATTCCGAACTTGGAGGATATGAACAACGACAACACGTTGAGTGAGGATGAGAAGTATTATCAGTATGTGATTGACCTCTCCCCGCAGCACATGGTGGTGGGAGAAAACTACATCAATGATGTGTATGAGGCGGTGCCCGACATCCTGCCCGACGGCACCCGGCCGACTACCCGATGGTATCAGTTCCGTATTCCTATTCATAACCCCGACAAGGTGGTGAACGGGATGACGGGCTACAACTCCATCCGCTTCATGCGTGTCTTCATGCGCGACTTTGAGGAACCGATTATCTGCCGTTTCGCCACCTTCGAGTTGGTGCGCGGCGACTGGAGAACCTATAACCTCAGTTTGCAGGAACAGGGTGATTATTTGCCCACGCAAGGTGACGGCGAAGGCTCTTTCTATGTGGGAACGGTCAGCTATGAAGAGAATGCCAACCGTACTCCAATTCCGTATGTGCTGCCTCCTGGCATTGAGCGTGAGCAGTTGAACGGACTTACCCTTTATGAAATCAACGAGCAGGCCCTGTCCATGAAAGCAGTTGACCTGCCTGACGGCGATGCGCGTGCCGTCTATAAGAGCACCAGTTACGACCTTCGCCAGTTCAACAACCTGCGCATGTTTGTCCATGCAGAGGATGTGTTCAGCTCCGGTGACCTGAAGAAAGGCGATGTGACCTGCTTCATCCGTTTGGGTTCGGACTACACCGAGAACTACTACGAGTATGAGATGCCCGTTGACATCACACCGTGGTCGGTGGGCAAGGACACCAACGCCATCTGGCCTGAGGCAAACCGCATGTTCGTCTATCTGGATTCTCTGGTGGCTTTGAAACAGCGTCGTAACGTGGAAGTGCGAAGAGGTACGTGGCAGAGCAATCAGGTGCCCTACTCCAAAATCTTGGACAATGGCAACAAGATGACCGTGGTGGGCGTGCCGAACCTGGGTGAAGTTACCACGATCATGATTGGTGTCCGCAACCCCAAGAAAAAGTCACAACACGACGATGATGACATGTTGCCGAAATCAGTGGAGTTGTGGATCAACGAATTGCGTCTCTGCGGTTTTGACGACAAGCAGGGCTTTGCTGCCACGATGCGGGCCCGTGTGAATCTTGCCGATGTGGGCGACTTGTCTGTGTCGGGTACGTACTCCACACCCGGTTTCGGCAGTATTGAGCAATCGGTGACCGAACGCTCCATGGAGACCAAGTACAATTTAGACATAGCTACCAATATCGACGGAGGCAAAATCTTGTTCCCGCAGAAGTGGAACATCAAGATCCCGTTGCATTATGACTACTCTCTGGGTGTGAGCCAGCCCGAGTACAATCCGCTGAACCCCGATGTGAAGCTGAAGGACGATCTGGCTACCTACGAGACTATCGGCGAGCGCGACTCCATCCGCCGTCTCACAAATGTCTTCACGCAACGTCAGAATGTCAACTTGATGAACGTTCGCAAGGAACGTAATCTGGAAGGTGGCAAGCTGAAGATGCGCCCGTGGGACATTGAGAACCTCGACTTCTCTTATTCCTATTCCGAGTTGGTGCAGCGCGATGAAGACCTTGAGATGAACAACGAATATATCCATAATGGAGAGATCGGCTATACCTTCAGCACCAACCCCAAGAACTATCGTCCGTTCTCCAAGGTGAAATGGATGAAGTCGAAATGGTTGCAGATTATTCGCGATTTCAACATCACCCCGATGCCGAAGAACGTGACCATCCGTACCAGCTTGCACCGCGAGATGCAGGAGTTCAAGTACCGTCCGAAGAGCAGGGGTAACATCATTGTGGATACCAGCTTCGTGAAGTCTTTCGACTGGTCGCGCAACTATACTGTGAATTGGGACATCTTCCAGAGCCTGAAACTCGAATATCGAGCCACTGCTTCCGCCCGTATTGATGAACCGGACGGACTGATTGATACCCGCACGGAGAAGGATTCCGTATGGCATTGTCTGGGCCGTGGTGGCCGTATGACCGACTTCCGCCAGAATTTTGCCGGCACCTATCAGATTCCGATCAACAAGATTCCGTTGTTCAAATGGATTACCGCGAGCGTGCGTTACAACTCCAGTTTCACTTACACTGCGTCCGCTCTGTCGTTAGCCTATCTGGGTAATACCATCCAGAACTCCAACAGTATCCAGGGCAATGCATCCGTCAATTTCGTGACCCTGTACAACACCATTCCCTATTTGAAGAAGGTGAATCAAGGAAGCAACAATCCGATGAATGTCAGAGGGGACAGGAATGCAGGACGGAGCAAGGATAAAAATTCCGATGAGGACGGAGAAACTCCCCAGGATTCCTTGAAAGAAAAACCGAATTACGGCAAAATCATCTTGGATGGAACCTTGCGTTTTATGATGATGTTGCGTAATGTATCCGCCAACTACTCACGAGGCAGCGGAACCGTGTTGCCGGGTTACATGGGCAAGCCGAATATGTTTGGCATTGACTTTGCTGACCGTTCTCCCGGATTCCTGTTTGTGTTCGGCGGGCAGCCTGACGTACAAGCAATGGGCGCGCAGGGCCACTGGCTCACCACCGATTCGCTCATGAACAGTGCTTACCAGAGAACCTATAACGAGGTCTTGAGCATCCGAGCCTCTGTGGAGCCTTTCAAGAACTTCCGTATCGATGTGTCTGCCAACCGTAACTTTACGCAGAATTTCTCCGAGTATTTCCATGTGGACGAGGCCGGCAACATTTCGCACTATACGCCGCAGCGCAATGGCTCTTTCAGCATGTCGTATTGCGGTTTGAAAACTTTCTTTGGCGATTATGATAAATTGTTTGAAGAATTCAAGGATGTTCGTTTGACGATGGCCAACAGGCTGGCGGTGGAGGACGACCGCACTACTGGTGAAATCGATCCTGAAACCGGATTCCCAGACGGATACAGCGGCGTGTCGCAAGATGTGCTCATGAACGCATTCTTCGTATCTTATATGGGTAAGAATGCCGATAACATGAAGCTCTCCGGTCCGTTCTTGAAGATCCCGCTGCCGAACTGGCGCATCAATTACAACGGTTTTTCCAAGATCAAAGGTGTGGACAAAGTGTTCCAGAGCTTGTCTATTACGCATAACTATACCTGTACATACCAGGTGGGCGGTTATGCCACCAATGTTTCCTATAGGCCTCGTGAAGAGGGTGGTGCCGTCCGGAATAATCTGGGTGATATGATGCCGGAATACGAGCTCAATCAGGTAGCCTTGTCCGAGCAGTTCGGTCCGCTGATCGGCTTTGACATGACGCTGAAAAACAGTATGCTGTTGAAGGTGGAGTATAAGCAATCCCGTAACGTGGCTTTGAGTTTTGCCAATAACCAGATTACGGAGTCCTCTGCCAAGGAATTGACCGTGTCGGGCGGATATCGATTCAAGGATTTGAAGTTGGGATTGGTGTTTTCCGGTATGAAGCGCCAGTTTGTCAGCGACCTGAACGTAACCGCCGGTGTCGGTATCAAGAGTAACGAGACCATGCTCCGCAAGATTCAGGAGGAAGTGGATCAGGTTACCTCCGGCATGTTGACCGCCACAATCAATGTCGCCGCCGAATACCAGTTCAGCCAAATGGTGGGAATCAAGTTCTTCTACGACCATACCATTAACCGTCCGAAAGTGCTCAATCAATACAATAACATGAATTTTGAAGTGGGAGTTTCCATTAACTTGATGCTGTCACAATAATTTTTTATTATCTTTGCCGCCCCTAAATCATATTAATATGAAAAAGTTTGGATTTTTAACACCGGTTATTGTCGCCATGTTCATGGTGATATGTTTTGTCCAATGCCAAAAAGAACAACCTCTGGGATTCAAGATCACCTGCTATTATGAGGGTACGGACTCTTTGATCACCGACAAAGACAAGGGCTATTTCTATATTGATACCAGTAAGTATCTCTTGTATGACTCCGTAAATGCAAGATACAATTATTGCGATCCCACGATAGCAAACATTGAAGGCAAAATCACCAAGGGTGTGGCCGAGTTCAAGGGACTCCGGTATCCCGCTTTGCTCAGAGTGGTGTTGTCCACCGATACAATCCTCAGTGAGGACAGCTTGTCCCGTTGGGTGTATCGCGACACGATTGAAGTTAAGGTTGAGGAGGACAATATTGTTAATCAGAAGAAATTCAGCGACAACAAACCCGCCGAAGCCAAAGCTTATCTTAATAAGATTCTAATTCGATAGTTTTATTTGCATTACTCCTGTTATCTGCTATCACTGCCCTCGCTCGCTGATGAAGTTGATGAAATAATGCTAAAAACATTATTTTGAAACGGAAACACGTTAGTTATATTTTTATTGCCGTCGCCGTCATCGCCTTGGTTGTCATATTGTTCACACATGACAGAATACAACCGTTGTCTTTGATGAATAATAAGGAAAAGAAGATGCCCCAGCTTGTAGGGCACGGCGATACTATCAAGGCCCTCATCTTCTATCATGCGGCGGATTATTTCGTCTATCAAGGTTCTGTCATTGGATTCCAATATGATCTGATTCGCCAATTGGGAGCAGACCTGAACCGTCCAGTCTCTATTTCCATTGAACCAGACCCCAAACAGATTTTTCTGAAATCGTTTAGCGGGGAATACGACATTGTGGGCTATGATTTTGATAAATCGAATTTCATACCCTGGTACATTTCTGAATCCGAGCCGCATTCCTATACTTATCCTGTGCTGATTACAAGGAAGAAAACGGCTTTGGATGACGATACGATACACGTGGTGCACGCGCCTGAAAACTATATGCATCCTGTGGATTTTTCCATTTTGGGGGATACGACCAAATGGAAACTGCACGAAGACGAGGGCGTGGAAATGGAGGACCTCTTTGATATGCTGGAAGATAAAAAGGTGGATTTTATTGTATGCAATTACAATGAGGCCATCACGCTGCTGCCTTTTTACAAGTCATTGTCCTTGGGCCCGAGGGTGGGGGAGAATTTCCCGCGCACGTGGGTGCTTCATAACTCCCGTGATTCACTCAACCGCGACATCAATGAATGGATGAAGGAGTTTGTGACGACAAAGCAGTATCAGAAACTATGCGAGAAATACCTGTCGGCGCACTCGTATGTGATCCAGCGCTCGTTTGGTGCCAGACGCAACAACATTTCTTCGTATGACAAGTGCATGCAAGCGGCCTGCGCCCGATACCACATAGACTGGCGTTTCATGTCGTCTATCGTCTGGCAGGAATCCCATTTTGTCTCCGACCTGCTGGGTATGGGCGGTAGTTTCGGCATCATGCAGATGATGCCGGCCACCGCCGCGCGCTACGGTATTACCGACACCTCTTCCGTGGAGGAACAACTGTGGGCCGGAGCTCGCTATATCTCCTATCTGTACAAGATTTTTGCCAACAAGGTGGATACTACCGATATTTACTATTTTGTGGCCGGTTCCTACAATTCCGGCCCTGGCCATGTCTTGGATGCACAGGCCTTGTGCAAGAAGCATGGCGGTGATTACACCCATTGGCCTGAGGTGGCCAAGTACCTTGCGCTGAAATCCCACAAAGATTACTATACTGATCCTGTCGTGAAATGCGGTTATTACCCGGGTAAGCATACTCTTAATTATGTGAATGAGGTGATGACCCGTTATCATGGATATGTTATAACTAAAAATTAGGAATGAAAATACTGATTGTCGGTCGTGGCGGCCGTGAACACGCCATCGCTTGGAAAGTGGCTCAGTCCTCTAAGGTGTCCGAACTGTTTATAGCTCCCGGTAACGAGGGGATGTTGCTGTTGAACAACACATGCAACGTGCCCGTGCATCGGGTGGCGGTGGATGAAAACGATACAAATGCTTTGCTCGCCTTTGCCCTGGAGCATCGCGTGGACCTGACCATCGTCGGGCCGGAGGCTGCCCTGATGAACGGTATCGCCGACGAATTCCAGAAGGCGGGCTTGCGCATATTCGCGCCCACAAAGGCTGCCGCCCGCATTGAGGGCAGCAAGCAGTTTGCCAAGGAACTGATGGAGAAATACGCGATTCCCACGGCCGCATACCGCACCTTTGAGGATTATGAGGAGGCCAAAGACTATCTTTCGGAGGTCGGTGCACCCATCGTGATCAAGTACGACGGACTGGCTGCCGGCAAGGGCGTGGTGGTGGCCATGACTACAGAAGATGCCGATGCCGCGCTTAAGGATATGCTGCTCGACAATCACTTCGGCAAAGGCAAGGTCGTGATGGAAGAGTTTTTGCAAGGCCCTGAATTCTCACTGTTGACGCTGGTGAACGGCGAACAGGTCGTGCCGTTGGCCATTGCCCAGGACCACAAGCGGGCATACGACGGCGACAAGGGCCCGAACACCGGCGGCATGGGTGCCTATTCCCCGGTGCCCGTCATCCCGCAAGAGCAGGTGCAATGGGCAGTTGAGCATATCATGAAACCTGCCGCCAAGGCAATGGTCACCGAGGGCTGTCCCTTCTGCGGTGTCTTGTACGGCGGTCTGATGCTGACCAAGCAGGGCCCCAAGGTGATAGAGTTCAATGCCCGTTTCGGCGATCCGGAGACGGAGGTGGTGTTGCCCAAAATGCAGAGTGACTTGGTTGAGGTTATCATGGATCTTCTGGAACATAAAGAGACCAAGGCGGAGTTTTATCCCGAAGCTTTCCTCGGCGTCGTGCTCGCGGCCAAAGGCTATCCGGGCTCTTATGACAAAGGTTTGGAGATTAAAAACCTGGAGGCGGTCAAGCAGACGGTATTTCACATGGGAACAATGCAAAAGGAGGGTCAATGGTTTTCCAACGGAGGCCGGGTTCTCTTTGTGGTGGGCAAGGGTGCCACGTTGCGCGAGGCTCGTGAAGATGCCTACAATGGCGTGCTTTCCATTGATGCCCCGGGCCTGTTTTACCGCGAAGATATCGGATGGCAAGCTATCTGATTTTTTGTATCTTTGCGCCTTCAAATTTTAAGACGCATGAAGAAAATCGCAATACTTGTCGCACTTTTCATTTGTGTGACTTCCCTCTATGCTCAGAATACAGTACTGAAAGGCTTTACCTATGATGATTCCAATGGTGAGGTGTTGCCCTATTGTACCATCCAGCTGACGGGCACCTCTTACGGTGCGCTGTCAGATTCCAAGGGTGCTTTCATGATCAACAAGATTCCGAAGGGAACCTACGCTGTTAAGGTTTCCTTTTTAGGTTATAATGACATCATTGATACGATAAAGGTGCGCAAGGATACGGTTATCACTAAGCGCTACTCGCTTCAGCCATCTTCCACCACGCTGGATGCTGTGCAGATTCAAGGCGAGGGACAGCGCAAGGAACAGGAAACGCGCACTTCCGTCATCAGTGTGACACCCAAGGATATGAGCAAGATGCCGGCCATCGGCGGCCAACCCGATTTTGCTCAGTATCTGCAGGTGTTGCCGGGCGTGATTTCTACCGGCGACCAGGGCGGTCAGCTGTATGTGCGCGGCGGTACGCCCGTGCAGAACATGCTGCTCTTGGACGGCGTGCTGATATACAACCCCTTCCACTCCATCGGTATCTTCTCTGTGTTCGACATGGATATCATGAGTAGCGCGGATGTCTATACCGGCGGTTTCGGTGCCGAGTTCGGCGGCAGAATTTCTTCCGTGATGGATATCCAGACCCGCGACGGTAACAAAAAACGTATTTCCGGGAAGGTGGACGTCAGCAATATCCAGTCCCAAATTCTGCTGGAGGGTCCGCTGGTAAAACTGAAAGACAACCGCAAGACCGCGTTGAGTTTCATCCTCTCCGGAAAAGGTTCCTATCTTGAACCAGCTTCCAAATTCTTCTATCCCTACGTGGGCAAAGACGGTCTTCCGTTCAGCTTTTGGGATTTGTATGGCAAGTTGACGCTCTCCACGTTGAATGGCACCAAACTGAATGTGTTCGGCTTCAATTTCAACGACAAAGTCAACTACAGTTCCATTGCGGCTTATTCCTGGAACAACTGGGGTGTGGGTTCAAACTTCCAGATTGTGCCCGGCGATGTGCCCATCACCATCACGGGCGCGTTGGCCTATTCCAAATACACGTGCGAGTTGGACGACAAATTGTATCAGCCCAAGAGCAGTACCATGGATGGCTTCACGTTCAATCTGGCCTTCAACTATTATATTGGAAGAAGTGTGTTGAACGTGGGTGTTGAAGCGGTGGGATTTAACACACAATACACCTATTTCACTCAATTTGGCTCCAAGGTGGATATTGATGACCACACGACGGACATGTCGTTTTTCGCCAAATTCAAATACAATTTCAGAAACAAGTTGTTGCTGGAGCCGAGTTTCCGGTTGCAGTATTATTATTCTCTGGGCGAAGCCTCTCCTGAGCCCAGATTGGCTATCAAATACAATATTCTGCGCAACCTCCGTCTCAAGCTGGCGGGAGGTCTCTATTCCCAGAATTTGGTGGCGGTCACGTCCGATCAGGATGTCGTGAATCTGTTCAACGGATTCATTTCCTCGCCTGTGAGCGGGGACCTGCTTGCTTCTAACATGCTCAATGACGGTGACAAGATGAAGGGCCGTCTCCAAAAGTCACAGCATGTCATCCTGGGTATGGAGTATGATCCCATTTCACAAATCAGTATCAACTTGGAGGGATACTTCAAGAACTTCTCCCAACTGATTTCTGTCAACCGCTATAAAATGTTTGATACGGAAGATGAGTTCATTTGGGAGAAAGGTCGTGCGTATGGTGGCGATGTGACTGTGAAGTACGACAACAAAGGTTTCTATGTGTGGCTCGTTTATTCGTTGGGTTGGGTGAAGCGTACCGACGGAGTGGTAGAGTACAACCCGCACTTTGACAGACGGCATAATGTAAACCTGTTGGTGTCATACGCCTTCGGCAAGCGCAGGTCATGGCAGATTGACGCCCGTTGGAACTTCGGTTCCGGATTCCCATTCACGCAGACGCAGGCCTATTATCCGCACTACATGCCCACCAATATCAACGATGACTACGTGACGGCCAATGAGGATTTGTACTTTATGCTGGCCGATCTCAATCAGGCTCGTTTGCCGAGTTATCACAGATTGGATATCGGTGCCAAGAAAAAATTCCATATCGGGGAACGGAACACGCTGGAGTTGAGTGTGTCGTTTTCCAATGTCTATAACTACAGAAATGTGTTTTATGTAAACAGAATTTCCAACGAAGTTATCTATCAGCTCCCATTTTTGTACTATTTTGGTCTGACATGGAGATTCTAAAAAAGGAATATATCTTCATATCTAATTGAAAAACACGGAGTTGTATATTGATATTTTTTTTCAGAAAAATTACAATGAGATATTGAAAAAAATGTATCTTTGCCGCGTTGAAAAAACAAACGGATCGGTAGTTCAGTTTGGTTAGAATACATGCCTGTCACGCATGGGGTCGCGAGTTCGAGTCTCGTCCGGTCCGCCAAAATTGTAGAGACGTGCTATAGCGCGTCTCTATTTTTTTATGTTCCCATACCTTTGTTAGAAGCGCGTCCCCATTATTTTCTCCTCGTATATTTTTAAAGAAAATATTTTTTTTTGAAAACTGCGTTGAAAATAAACAAAAATGTGTACCTTTGCAGAAAAAATTAAATATGCTAAACTATCTTGAAAAATTCCACGAGTTGAGGATATTCACTATAGATGAAGCTGGAGCCATTGTCGGCAACAAGCATTCTGCTCTGGTGCTGTTGAACCGCTATGCGGGAGCGGGACTCGTCAAACGTGTCCGCAGGAACCTATATGCTGTGGTCAATCTCGGGACAAAGGCGATGGAGGTCAACCGTTTCCAGATTGCATCCCACCTCACCCCGACAGCGTGTGTGGCATATCATTCCGCCTTTGAGTACTATGGTTTTGCACATCAGGTGTTCTACATTACATACGTTGCAAGCGGTTCTCTTTTCAACAGATTTGAATGTGACGGAATGGCCTACCAGTATTGCGCGGCCAAAATTGATATTGGTGTGAATGCCCCACCCATGGATGCATTGGTAAGGGTGACGGATTTGTCCCGTACCGTTGTTGACTGCATTGACCGGATTGACCGATGTGGAGGATTGGAGGAACTGTGCCAGTGCCTAATTGCAATCCCTTACCTTGACGGGAGCCAGATTGTCCGATATCTGGATGCCTACAACAAACGGGCACTGTACAAGAAAGCCGGATATGTCTTGTCTCACTTTGTGGAAAAACTCAAAGATGGAGAAGTACTTTTAGATGTCTGCCATCAATACGGAGCACAGGGCGTTGACCGCATCCAGCCCGATTCTCAGGGAAATGTTTATCATAAGGAATGGGGACTCTATGCTCCTGAGAATATCTTAACATTTTTAGAACAAGGAAGTTATGTCAATATTTGATAGATTCCAGTTGGAAAAGATGTCGCAGAAGACCGGTTTTGTCCGCGACAATTTGGAAAAAGTGTATCGGTTGATTGATGTTCTCTCTTTCCTCAACCAAGATGAACTCCTCAGTCAGAAGTTGGCTCTGAAAGGAGGAACAGCCATCAATCTGACCATATTCGATATGCCGCGTCTGTCTGTGGATATTGACTTGGATTACGATCACCATTGCACACGGGAGGAGATGCTGGAAGAGAGACCGTTGATAACCGACACCATCCAACGGTATATGTCTCTCAATGGTTATGCTCTTCACCCTGGCACCAAGACCCAACACTCATTAGATTCGTGGGTATATATGTACACTAATGCAGGCGGCAATCGTGACAACATCAAGATAGAGATAAACTATATGATGCGTAATCACATTTTGCCAATAGTGGAATCTAACGTTACTATAGCAGAACTACCTGCTTTTACAGTCAGGACACTCCATCCGACCGAATTGTTCGCCAGCAAAATCAAGGCTTTTGTGGAAAGACACACATGCAGGGACCTTTACGATGTGTACCAGATGGTGAACAGGGGTTTGGCACGGGATTTTGACCACGACTTGCTCCGCAAGATGGTGTTGTTTTATTTGGCCGTGGGCGGCTCCGACATGCCACAAGTGAAGTACGACCTTTCTTTTTGTGACACAATAGGATATCCGCAGATTCGTGCAACCCTGATCCCGATGCTTCGGAAATCTGAAAAGTTTGATTTTGAAGAAGCCAAGTGGGTCGTGTCGTCATTCTTGACGGAATTGCTTGACTTCTCCGATCAGGAGAAGCGGTTTGTTGAAGAATTCAATACCGGTCACTACACTCCCAACTTGCTCTTTGACGATTCCACCATCATCGAACGAGTGGAAAGCCATCCGATGGCAATATGGAAGATTCATCACTTGGCGAAGAAATGAAATAACCCTACTCAGCGATATATCAATCTATGATGTCCCCACGGTCAGCAGCGTAACTTTTCCTCAACCTGTGGAAGATTTCTACTTTATTGATAGGTAATGCCATATCTCGTCTCTTTTCAAGAAACGCAAAGATACTCCTTTTTCAGATATTCTGTAGGGTGTATGGTTGTGATGACTCAGCCCAATTCGCCCAACAGTCCTACGCGGCGGTATGTGCTTACGGAGGAGGGACGGAAGTTGCTCGAATGATTCGTTGTCGTTTGTGTAACAGGGTCTTTTATTTTTACATTTGAGATACAAGACTATCTGCGGAAATGATGGAATATTGGATTCCAAATTTTTTGGCTATTCCTTTCCGTGAAGGATAGTTGAACAAATTTTCCAGAATCTTCACCCCGTGCATTTTTCACCCCCAAAAAAATGCACCAAAAATGCATGGTAATTACCGTCCGGCTTCGTGTTTCGAGTAAGAAAAGCGGAAATGGACGATGCGTTTGGTGTCAAAACACAGACAGACTATTAGTGGTGAAGAATCGGTTGCCGCGCTTTTGTCACTTCCTGATTTCCTCAATGAAGTTGTCGCTGTTGCGGTGATTGATGACATACACCGCATCGTCAGTCACCTGCAGCAACTGCTCGAAATATTCACCCATGGTAAACGGCACATTCGGGCCAGGATTCCTGATGATTTTGGGACTAAAATGCAGATCGTCATCCAATGTGCCCAAGACCAGACAACGTTCATTCAACTTAGGGGCGAACAGCACTTTCCACTCGCGCTTGGGACCACCCGTGTAGTTCGACACCTGACCGTTGAACAGCAGCCTTATCCCTCCGTCCCATTCGAACGCGACAGGCAAATCCTCGTGATTGTTCCCAATGCTTTGAGTGCCGAATGGTCGCGTTTCAAATGTCAAAGGTTCCAACTCTTTGTCAAACAGATAGAGGTAGAGATTTTTGTGATCATTATAAGCCGTGACCGAGTTGCCATACGAGGAAAGGATGTACCGATGTCGGTGAGCCAACACCAAAACACGCCCATCCTGCAAAGACAAAATCTGATACGGTTTGAAAGCGAGACTGTTCTCATTGTAAAAGTCGAAGTCATAGGTGACACCCTCCGGCAAATCAGGGATTTCCACTTCATAAATGCCAAATTTGGCCACCTCTCCGGTATTGTCCAAAACAATCATCCCTACGCCGTCTTTTGCAGCACCGAACATCATCAGACGCTGATCGGCAAGCAATTCTGCATGCATGTTGTGCATACCCTCCATATCTTCCTCAATTTGCATGGGTTTGTATTGCTGGTCTGAGGTAACCGTGACAAACTGTAAAGTCTCTTTTTGATCAATATAATAATGCTCTTCCACATAAACGGTACCGTCATTGGCAAGGTATCCCTTCACGACATGCGGGAATTTCCCCTTGATTCTTTCCCGTGTATGGGCAACCTCATGCCCATCGACACCACACACCATCACATCAAGGGTATATTCTTCAGCATTATTATTCGTTGGTCTCAAGTAGGTCAGATAGGCGAGTTTCTGGCCGTCAGATGAGCGTAAGACACGGAATAAATTGTATCTTGTGCTTTCGACAGGCACAGAATACGTCACATTGGGCGCAATTTTACCTTTCTTTTTGTTCATGACAGGGAATGCGTATTGGAAGAAATCCACACTTTTGTTCTTTTTGTTGAATGATGAACCTACCAGCACCACCTTGTCATCTGCCATAAAGGCTGTGGAAAAACCGTAGTCTTCGTCAAACTCATGCTCAACAACAACGGAACGGTTCTTTTTGTCATATACAGTGACAAAGAATTCGTCATCTTCACCATAATTGCTCTTGTCCACTGCATAAAAGTAAATATTGTTGTCATCCTCACCCAAGACAGTAATCCTGGCTCCGTCATCCATTCCTATTTCGGGTCCTTTGGTCGTGATATGCTGGGCATTGCCAACAAAAAATGAAGTCAAGAAAACGAGGATGAACAAAAATGCACTTTTAACACGCTGTTTTTCAGAAAATAGTATATCCATAGTGTGTTGTAAGGGAGGACTTTTAATTTCACTTCTTTCCGTTGCCGCCGACTATGATGTAAAGTCCATTAATCATCAAAACAGGCAAGCAACGCTGCAAAAATACATAAAATATTTTGGATGACATTATGAAGTGCTGCTTTCTTGGTTGGATTATGTCGGTATCGTTTATAGTCTTTTTTATGCTGACTGGAGGGGTATAGTTTTTTCATTCTATATCAAGTGCTTTAAAAAGGTCCTCTACGCTACCATAAACTTCATCTGTAGGATAATCTTTACGATTCATTGCCTCTTCGATGGCGGCTTTGGTGGCGGCATTGGGTTCGTGGTACACAACATCCAGCAAAACGCTTTCCACATAGTTGTTTAGCGTTCTGTTTTCACGCGCTGCATTCCGTTTCAATAATTCCAATAAATCTGCTCTAAAGCGGAAAGATACTGGTTTTCTGATGATTGCTGTCGGTTCCATAGCTGTATTTGTTTGTATTACATTTGCATGCAAATGCAATACTTTTCTGAATACGTTTCACACTCCCGACAAAATTTGATAAAAAATCATTACCCCCACCGGCACTAATTCGTCCGGAAAATCAAACAGCTGATGATGCAAAGGAGGCTGGCTATCTCCGGAACCCAATCCAAACAATGCGCCATCGTAATGCTGCGTCAGCAGACCGAAATCCTCGCCCCAGGAGAAGGGAGTTTGCTTTTCCACATATTCCAACCCACACCGCTCTGCGGCATTTCGAATGCTCTCCACCGCATCCTTGTGGTTTTTGGCGGCGGCGAAATACTCTCGCCATGTGATGTTGTTACCCAACCCTTCCGTGTTGGATGTCTCTTGCTCCACCACTTGCAGAAGCTCCATTTTGGTGCGCTGGAGCAGCCCATCGTCCTTGGCACGCAGCGTGAACCGGAGCACGCCATGGCCGGCTGCCACTCCGTAGGCCTGCTCACCCACTCGGAACTCCACCAGTGTCAGGAGGCGGAAATCGTCGCGCGACATGTCATAGCAGTTCATGGCCAGCAGCCGGTCGGTGATGGCCCTGGCGGTCGGGTAGGGACTCACAGCCTTCAATGGCTCCGCCGCGTGCGCCGTGCGCCCGTGCAGCTCTATGTCGCAACTGACGACCGAGCAGGTGAAACTGCCCTCTTTGCAGATGACACAGCCCAGCGGCTCGCCCGGGATGTTGTGCAAGGCATAGACCTTGCCGGGCTTGTATTTTTCCAAAATGCCCGTCTCCAACAGCTGCGCGGCACCTTCGCCCGTTTCCTCCGCGGCTTGGAAGAAGAGTAGCACGCGGCCCTTTGCCAGCGGGTGCAGGTGCAGTTGCTCGGCAAGCCCCAACAGGATGGTGGCGTGGCCGTCGTGGCCGCACTTGTGCGCTACGCCCGGCGTGTGCGAGGCGTACGGAAGATCCAGCGTCTCCGGCACGCGCACCGCATCAAAATCGCCGCGAATGAGCGTGGTGGGCCCGCCATGGCCGAAGTCATAGACTGCCAGCAAATTCTTGCTGTTCTTGAAAACGTGAATATGCGTGGGCTCAAAGGCGGCCAAACTGTCGATGATGAACCGCTGCGTGTTGACCTCTGCGCCGGAGGGCTCCGCCAATTGATGCAATTGATGCCGAATATCGTTGTAATTCATATTTTCATTTTTTCGTATTACCCTCACCACCATTCCGCTGCTTGCGGCGGAATCCCCAAAATATTAATGATGATATGGTTCATTGTGCAAAATCGTGAATGCGCGGTACAATTGCTCGGCAAAGACCAGCCGCGTCATGATGTGCGGGAAGGTGAGCTGTGACAGGGCCAATTTGGCGTTGCCGCGCGCATAAACCGCCTCCGAAAACCCGTAGGCCCCGCCGATGACGAACACCAATGCCTTGGCCCCGCTGTTGGCCTGCTGCTGGATGAACTGCGCGAATTTTGCAGATGTGTATTCCTTGCCGCGCTCGTCCAACAAAACCACATAGTCGCCCGGTTCCAGTTTCTTAAGGATAAGCTCGCCTTCTTTCTTCTTCTGCTCTTCCTGGGAAAGTGATTTGGTGTTTTTCAGATACGGGATGGCGATGGGCTCATACACGGTGTAGAATTTGATTTTCTGTGTGTATTGCTGGATGGCGGTGTCGAAGACATCGCCATCGGTTTTGCCGATCCAGATCAGCTTGATTTTCATCGCTGTGTTTTACAATTTGGAGGGGTCGATGGGGAAGATGAGCCCGCCGTTGTCGGCGTTGTGCATCATGCACTGGTCGCAGATGGTGAGCTCGCCGTTCAGGCGGCGTTGCACCATGTCGCTGAGGCGGTCCTTCAGAGCTTGGATTTCCACATGCTGGCAGATCTCGTTGGCAAAAGCGAACATGAGCAGCTTGCGCGCGCTGCGCTCGCCGATACCGCGTGTGCGGAGGTAGTACAACGCTTCGTCGTCCAGCTGTCCGACCGTGGCGCCATGGCTACACTGCACATCGTCCGCGTAAATCTCCAAAAACGGCTGCGTGTTGATCTTGGCCTTGTCTGTGAGCAGAATGTTGCGGTTGGTCTGAAAGGCGTTGGTGCGCTGTGCGTCGGGTTGCACCACCACATGGCCGTGGAAAGTGGCCTCGGCCTCGTCGTCCATGATGCCCTTGTAGAGTTGGAAACTCTTGCAGTCGGGGCAGTTGTGGCTCACTTTGATGCGGTTTTCGCACTGCTGCGTCTTATCGACCAGATAGAGACCATACAGCTGCGCTTCAGCAAATGGCTCATTGAGGTTTACGTGGATGTCGTTGCACACATAGCCGGCGTTGAAGGTGATGGCGTTGGAGTGGAAGAAGGATTCCGCGCATTGGTTGACATACAAGTGGTTGAACAGCAAGGACTCAGCCTCTTTGTTCTCCGTCTTGTAATAATGCAGTCGGGCCTGCCTGTTGAGGGTGATGGCGGTCACGACATTCAGAAATGTCTTGCCGTATTTCGTGGAATCATCACATTGGATGACAGATAACTCTGCGTTTTGTCCGAGATGGATGAGATGGCGGTTCTGTATCAGCAGGTCCTCGCGGGAGTTGACGAGCGACACGATCTGGAAGGGCTTTTCCACCTTGACGTTGTCGGGCACATACAGGAAGATGCCGTCCGTGAACTGCTCCTTGTTGGAGAGGGTGAGCTCGTCTTGCTTGTGGTCTTCCAGCGTTTTCAGGCTCGCTTGCACCAGTTCGGGATATTGCGTCATGGCGGCTTTCAGGCTGCCGGCGATGACTCCGTCGGGATAGAGGGTCAGCTGCGAGTCTTTGTGCACGTACCAGCCGTTGAGCAGCGGCAGCATCACGGAGCCCATGTTGGCCACCTGGCAGGTGAAGTACTCCTCCACCGGCTGGTACGGGTCGGGCTGAAGCTGCAGACGGTAGTTTTTCAGCTGTTGGGTATATTCTGCAAAAGACTTCATTTAGCTGAGTTTATGTTGTTCGTACTCTTCTTTGATCCAGTCGTAACCGCGTTTCTCCAGCTCCAGAGCCAGCTCTTTCGGGCCGGTTTTCACAATCTTGCCGTCGAACAGCACATGCACCACGTCGGGCACAATGTAGTCGAGCAGTCGCTGGTAGTGGGTGATGACGATGGTGGCGTTGTCTTGGTTCTTGAGCTGGTTCACGCCATTGGCCACGATACGGAGTGCATCTATGTCAAGACCAGAATCCGTTTCATCCAGAATGGAAAGGGTGGGCTCGAGCATGGCCATTTGGAAAATCTCGTTACGTTTCTTCTCGCCGCCGGAAAAGCCCTCGTTTACAGAGCGGTTGCTGAGTTTTTCGGTCAGCTCCACCACTTTTTTCTTTTCGTTCATCAGCTTGAGGAACTGGGCGCCGTTCAGCGGGTCGAGGCCGCGGTATTGGCGGATTTCGTTCAATGCGGTGCGCATGAAGTTGGCGATGCTCACGCCCGGGATTTCAACAGGATACTGGAATCCGATGAAGATGCCCTCGCGGGCGCGGTCCTCGATGCTCAAATCCATCAGGTTTTTGCCCTTGTAAATGATCTTGCCTTCGGTGACCTCATAGCCCTCTTTGCCGGCAATGACGGAGGCTAACGTGCTCTTGCCTGTGCCGTTGGGCCCCATGATGGCGTGTACTTCGCCTGCATGAACTTCCAGGTTCACGCCTTTCAATATCTCTCTTCCTTTGATGGAAACGTGTAGATTTTCAATCTTTAACATGATGTTGCTCAATTAGGGGTGCAAAGATAGTATTTTTTGTGCTATCTTTGCGTTCTCAAAAACCAATCCTATGTTCACCACTTATTCCGCTTCTGCTGGCTCTGGCAAAACCACCAACCTGGTGGCCGACTACTTGGCACTTTGTTTCAGATTCGACAGCCGGAAGGTCGGGAGGGAAACCCAAGAGTTTCAGTTGGACCTTTACCAGCGGATTCTGGCCATCACGTTCACCAACAATGCCAGCGGCGAGATGAAGGATCGCATTGTTAAAACCCTCTATGCCATTGCGTTTGAGGAACGCCCGAATCTGAATGGCAGCACTATTGCCATTTACAATATGGTGGTGAAAAAACTCTTCGACTTGCAACCGGATGAGGTTTCTCCTGACATTGAAAAATTCATGCGTGTGGAGTCGCGGGAACTGCTCCGGCGCATCATCTACGATTACGCCCGCTTTACCATCTCTACCATCGACAGCTTCTTCCAGCGCGTCATCCGCTCCTCCGCACTCTCGCTCAACCTCAACCTCAACTATACTGTTCAGATTGACATGGACGAGTTTTACCTGCAGGCCATCGACCAGCTGCTGAACGAGCTTTCGGCAGAGACCGAATTGGCCAGTCGCATTATCTTTGTGCTGGATAACGCCATGGAGGATACCGGCAAGATGGATGTGGATAAAGAACTGAAGGCAGCTTTGGTAATCCTGTATGATAACGCTGAGAAAAACCTGGAGTTTCTGAACATCCTTTCCCAATCCGATCAGGATGAGCTCAGGCAATATATCCAGCTGCTCAGGAAAAATATCAAAGATATTCCTTCTGTCTTGAAAGAGAAAATCAAACCATACGCCCAGGAAGGGAGTGTGTGGTTGGAGAAACTCGGACTTAAATTCAAACGCAGATCATTCAACACGTGGTTTGAGGATGTCCAGAAGGACCCGATAAAATATTACATAAAATCCACGGAGGAGATTGCGGGCTCCGGAGGGCAGATTTTCAGCAAAACCAAACTCTCAGATGAGGAATTGGCCCATATTGAGGAGTTTTGGCCGAAGGTGGAGGCCTGTTTTGAGAAGGTGGCGGCAGCACAACACGATTTGCGCAAACGCTATCTCGACAGCGTCATCCGCCACCGGAATGCCGACAAGGTGCTGATGCTGATGGATTTGAAAAAAAAGATGGAAGAAATCAAGTTGCAGAACAATTTCTTCATTCTCGGTGAATCCAACACGCTCATCTATGAAACCATTCAACACAGAGGTTTTGAAACGCTCTTCGACCGTGTGAAGTTCGACAACTTCTTCATTGACGAGTTCCAGGATACCTCCAAGATGCAGTGGGAGAACCTGAAACCCATCATCATCAATAATGCCCTGTCGCAGTTCGACCGGCAGGTGTCGCTCTTCGGGGATGTGAAGCAGGCCATCTACCGTTTCCGCAACGGCGACGCGGACCTGTTCTACAAGCTGCTCGACTATGACCGAATGCAGGAGGATCCGGACTTGCGGCTCGTGGACAGGATGCATTACAATCAGGAGGTTTTGGACACCAACTACCGATCGCTGAAGAGTGTGGTGGAGTTCAATAATCAGTTTTTTGAATATTATGCCACGAAGAGAGGCTTGGATAAATATTATGCCGAGGGCTTGAAGCAGAAGGTTTTCAACAAGCAGGAAGGGCAGGTACAAGTCTGTTTTTATGCAGACAAGGAGAAAAAGAATGAGTTGAAACCGCAGTTTCCAGTCGAGGATTCTGTATGGGCAAACATGGTGGAGGACATGAAGATCGGTGTGCAGGACATGGAGGTGTTGCTGGCGGTCATGGATGCCCGCCGGCGCGGTTATGCCGACGGGGACATCGCCGTGCTGTGTCGCAATAACTTCAAATGTGCCCATATTGCGGACATCATGCTGCGGATGGGCTGGAATGTAATTACGGAGAAATCGCTGAACCTCAGTGCTTCGGCGGAAGTGAACCTCATAATCTACACCCTCCGCTATCTGTTGCACCCTGACGACCAAGTGGCCAAGAGCACCATTCTCTACTATATGGCCCGTTTGCAGGGTAAGGAGTCTCTGTTGCAACAATTTATGCCCGCTCTGAAAGAAGAAGGTGTTTTTGAATCCTTGCTGGAGAAAGAGTTCGGCAAACCTTTGCCCCGAAACCAATGGCTCTCCGAACCCCTGTTCCTGCTGGTGAAAGATGTGATGCTTTACTACGGCATGGAACATTTGCAGAGTCCCTTTGTAGTGGATTTCGAAAATCTGGTATGGCAGTATTTGCAGAGCCGCAACGGTGAGCTTTCCAAGTTCTTGACCTGGTGGCAGCAGCAGGTGGAACTGGACAAGCTGCCCTCCTTGTCGCTGCCGGCTGGGCAAGACGCCATCAGGATCAGCACGATCCATAAGTCCAAAGGGCTGGAATACCCGGTGGTGATTTTCCCGTACAATGCGCCCCGGAAGCAGCTTTTGCCTGTGTGGGACAAGGTGGATGGCCGGACAGTGGCCTACGTGGAATTGAGCTCCGGTTGCGTAGGTTCTTCGTATGAGGAACGCTATGAGGAGGAGTCGCTCAGTGCGGAGATGGATGACCTGAATGTGCTCTACGTGGCGCACACCCGCGCCCGCGACATGCTCTACGTGATTGCCAAGTGGTCAGAAAAAGAGAACAACTCCTACGGCAATGATCTCCAAAAGTTCATCGCCGACAACATACAGCAGGAAGATGGCTTAGATTTCTTCCATGAGGAGGATAATACCCGCTATTTCTTTTTGGGAGACCAGGATTGGCGCAATCCGAAGAAAGAAGCCAAGGGCGAGGTGCTGCATTCCATTCCCGAGGTTGTCGCTTCCGATTTTGAGCTGGACCAGGTGCAGGTGCTCTATGAGGCTTCCTTGCCGGAGGACGACCCGCGCGCCGAAGGTACCTACGTGCACGATTTCCTGTCCGGTTTGGCCGACTTCCCGCAGTCGGAGGATGCGTTTGAACAGTGTCTGGCAGATGTGCCGGAGGCGAAGAGGCCCCGTTTGCGGGCTGCTTATCGTCGCATCATGGAAGATGCGAACTTGCGTCCCTGTTTCGCGCCGGGTGTCAAGGTGCTCAATGAGGTCAACATCCTCGATGAGGCGCATCGTGAGCACCGTCCCGACCGTGTCGCGTTTCTGGACGACAGGGTAGTGGTCATCGACTACAAGACGGGCGCGCCGCACGAGCAGTACCAGCAGCAAATAGACGGATATTGCGCCTTACTGCGCAATATGGGTTATCAGAATGTGGAGGGAAGGTTGTTGTATGTATAGACCAACGATTCCCTTCCCTTGTGATTATTGTTTCACCACCTTGCGAACCCCCATCACGTGGCCATTGGCCGCGGCCTTGATGAAATACACGCCGTTGGCGTAACGCGACAGGTCGATTTGGGCGGTTGCCAGTTGTAGGGGCGAATCATCATTCGTCCCTACAACGTTCACGCCCACCAATTTCCCATACACATCATACACGTGAATTTGGGTGATTGGTGAATTGTGGTCGGTGAATTGAACATTGACAATGCCGTTTGTAGGGTTCGGATAGACCGTCATTGACGCGGCATAATCGTGGTTCTCGATACCCACCGTGATGGTCAAATGCAGTGTCACTACAGAATCGCAACCATGAACAGTTTGCAGGGTTTCTGTATAGTCGCCGGATTGGCAATAGGATTCCCCGTTCCATTCGTAGCAAGGTTCTGGGCATTCAACGGTGAATTCTGAGGTGGCGGGCTGCCAAACGCTGACCGTTGCATCAGCCATGTTGCTACAGCCAGCGGCATTGTAACCGATGACTTGATAGATGCCTGCTAGATTGACCGTGAGAGTGTTATCTGTGCTGCCGTTACTCCAGAGGTAGGTGTCGCCGCCATTGGCCGTGAGGGTCGTGCTCTCACCAGCGCAAATGTCCGTTTCACCCGTGATAGTGATGACGGGCAGTTGCGACACCAATACAGTGACGTTGGCAGTGTTGCTACAGCCTTCCGCTGAGGTCCCCGTAACGGTGTAGATGCCGAACGCGTTGATACTAACTGATGCAGTATTGTCGCCGGTGGACCAACTGTAGGTATTGGCACCCGTAGCCGTCAGTGAGGTACTACTGCCTTGGCAGATTGTACTATTTCCGGTAATCGTCACCGTAGGCAATGGATTCACCGTAACGGTGACATTCGCTGTAGCGGAGCAGCCCTCCGCATTGGTGGCTGTTACGGTATAGATACCGCTTTGGCTTACGGGGATGTTGTTGCTAGTGTAACCGTTGTTCCAGTTGTAGGAAACACCGCCAGTGGCAGTGAGTATGGTGCTTTGACCCTGACAGAGCATTGTGTTACCTGAAATGGTAGTTGTCGGTAACGCTTTGACGGTCAGAGTCAAGGTGATAATACTGTCGCAACCGTTGACGGTGGAGAGGTTTTGGGTATAAGTGCCAGCTGTGGTCAAATATTGCCCGTTAAAATTGTAAGTTTCTCCTTGACAGATACTTTCTGTAAGTGGAATAAAGTACGTTGGGTTGACGGTCACCGTTTTGCTTGCTGTGGCGGAACATCCGGTTGCGTTCGTGCCAATTACCATATAGGTGCCCGGATTAGAGATTGTGATGGTGGCATTATTACTGCCGTTGCTCCACGAGTAACTGCTTGCGCCGCTGGCTATTAACGATACGCTTCCACCTTGGCAGAAACTGTTATCCCCACTGATGTTCAAGTTGGGTGATGGGTTTACCGTCACATTAACCGAGGCGGTAGCAGTACATCCGTTGCTATCACTTACCGTAACGATACGCTCACCTCCGCTATGCACACTGATTGTAGGGGTTGTCTCTCCTGTGTTCCATCTGTATGAGAACTGGTTGCCTAAACTGGATTGCCCCGAAGCGGTGACAGTGGCATCTTCTCCTTCACAAATGGTCACAGAAGTTGGGGTAACACTTGCCGTGAGATTGCAGCTGGGGGTAAAGTTTTGGACAATATAGATCATTTTAGACATAATATCCGTTTCAGGCGCGAAAATCTCAAGGGAATCTAAACGGTAAGATTCAGTTTCGTTGTCTTCATACGTAAAAGAGAAATTCCCGTTGTCAAAGCCATCAACCAATCCGTTCAAATGTACCCAAGTGCTCAAAGAGTCTGATACATACCAGTCCATTTCTATGTCCCCACTTCCGACATTTGCCACAGGCACACTGTAAACACCGCCTGTGCTATTCACAAAGATAGTATCGGGAACAGAGAGGATGGGCACTCTTCGCTCATAGTTGGCACGATAGAATTGATCAGTCGATCTGCTCACAGTCAGGTCCATTGAATCAGACACAATATTTCCAGCTCGGTCTGTCCAGTTGAGGAAATGCCATGTGCCGTATTGTTCAATGGCAGAAAAAGTCACCGTTTGATAGCTTTCATTATAAGACCTGTTGAGATTTCCATTGCCGTTACTGCGACCGTTACGGTCCACTGCAGAACAAGCGATGTAGGGAAGCAAACCCTCATTAGTGGTAATATCTATATTACGGATGTTAGCAGGTCTCTGTGTGAAATCATACTGTAATCTTAAAACAAGAGAATCAATGACAATATCAGCACCACCCGAAGTGTGTACCTTTTTGGTGACATTGATGTCACCCCAAGCCGAAGGTCTGGAGAACAGCATCATATTGCTGTTGTTATTGTTGAGGAGAGAGTATAACAAAGAGCTGCTTGCATACGAAGGTTGGATGGGAGTATATGTCTGGGTGATGGCATCGTATCGAGTTCCCCATGTATGAGGGCTGGTTGTTGTTCTTGAGATATGGTCAAACCAGTAGATTTGCCCGTTCTTGCGAAATCTTGAAATTCCCTGATGGGTCATGTTTAAATCCATATAGCCAGAATAACCTATATTCCCATTCACATGAGAACCGAGATGTTCCACGCTCAAATTCACTATTCTAACATTTTCCTCGTCAGGAGAAAAAATGCCCATCTCATAAAAGTTCAGGGTTAGATTGCCGTACTCGTTGAGTATATCTAATTGATCACGAGGAATTACTATGGTAATAGGGGCAGACTGTTCAGGTGTGTTATTGGAATACTCGTCGATAATTTCTTCGGCAATTTCGGAGACAACTTCCCTGAAAACGGATTTGAGAGAGGAGTGTGCTGCGGGGTCAACGATTGAATCCAAAGTTAATCCGAGTGCCTCAAAACGGTCAAACATGCCCACTAAGTTGAACTCTCCTTCGTAAGGCTTTAGCAAACGGTACTCGTATGCTTTTCGGAGGTAGTAGTGGTATTTGAGCAGTCTGTTTTTTGCCCGTTGTTCCATTTTTTCTAAGTATTGCATGGCGTTGAGATCGCGTTTGCTGTTGCCTGTAAATGCATCGCGCCTAAACACATCCAAAGCGATGACATCATTGCTAACTTCGGCAAGAGTGGAAGTCATATTCGTCAGGTTTTGGTTGATTCTCAAAAGCAATTCGTTCTTTTTTTGATTCAATTCGTTGAAATCAGCCTCCAAAGATTTCCATTCTGCAGATTCTGCGGCGAGTTTATTAAATTCTGCTTCCACTTCATTGGCTGGGGCGGAACTGGTAGATAGCAGTTTACTGACATTACTTATAGCTGTATACAAAGGTTTTATCGCCGAAGAGGCTGATTTATAAGCACTCTTCAGGGCGCCAAAATCGCCACCTAATCCAGTTTTTGCATCAGATAAAGCAGAAGATAGTGTGCTGAAAAAATTGGTATCGCAAGAGGCAGAACCAATAGACTGTACGGTAGAAGAATAATTAATTTCTACCCCTGCAAGGCGACTAAGTACATCAGATGTTATGTCGTTAGATAAGACGGTGTTTACAACACCACTGATTGTTAATCCAACAGGGCCAAAAACAGGTAAGACATTTGCGACTGCTTTACAAATACCAACTCCTTTCAGAATACGATTCTTTTTCTTGACATTATGGCGAGCTTTTGCCATTAATTGATCTCGTAATATTTCGATTCTGTATTTGACAGAATCTATCATTTCCGTGATTTCAATTGCCTTATTCTCAAGTATAGGTATTTCTAATACCAAAGTATTTATCAATGCTTCATTGCTTGTCAACTCTTGTTCAATAATGCTTGTAGATACTTGAGCGGCGGCTACTCGTTGTTGTAATGAGTTGTCAATTCGACTTAACCAATAGTACATGTATAACGTTGGAATTGCCCGGTCAATTTCATTATCGTAATTAGCAAGCATAACTTCAAACGACAACAAAGGCACCCATCCGGCGGGATTCCCGAAGTAATCCAAACCTTGTTCTATTTTGAATAAAATACTATGTATCTCTACTAATTCGTTTTGAAATTCAATTTCATTTTCTGTATAACAGGTATCACAGTTAAATGCATTTAGGTATTCATTGATTTCTGACTTGTACGCTTTACAGGTCTGAAATACATAATCTGTGTAATTGTTGATGAATACGTCGTTCAAATATCGTAAGATTGCTGAAATATAGTAAGGATGCAGATAAGCATACGGTTCATTCAAATATTCAAAGTGACCTGAAGACCCTATTGCTCCTGCCCCGATAATAGCTCCTACCTCTGAGGCACTGTCAGAACCAACATCAAGTTTGACACCTCCACTGCCACGAGCAAAGTCACAATAGTTCAGAATGTCTATAGTCGATGTGACAGTCCCACCATTGCCACCATTACCGGGAATACCATTTCTGTTCGAAGATTGCCCCTTTGCGCCATTAAGAATCAATCTTTTTCCCATATTTCCATGTAATTCTTTTACATACAAGGAAATGTTGCCGGCATTTGCTCCGTTTGAGCCTTGACCGTTGGTCAATGTGTTAAATGAGATTGGAGAAACATTTATGGATGCAGTTTCGCCTCCTTGATCTTCAAAGATGATTTCTTTAGCGTATATAGTCAGGTTTGTCTGTGGAAAGGTGATTTCGGAACGAATTATCAATCTTTCCGCATACAGGTTCATTTCATAGATGTCTTCTCGTCCGCTCAATCCCCATACTTTATTCTGTATGGCATTGTCGAAAACAATATCTTTACCTGAAATGCTATAGCTATAGGCAGTCCTGTTTTCGTTGTTTAAAAACATGGATGTTGAAGTCTCTGCTATAGTGATGTAATCCATTCCGTCAGGCATTGTGCCTTGAGACTGGAAAGCAAAAGATTCTGGCACTACTATAGGCCTTAGATTAAATTCGACATCCTCCCATACGGTGTCGTTTCCGCTAACAGCCATGAATCGGACAATGAAGGTTTTATAATCCGAAGCTAATGGATAAAAAATGAAACGACCAGTAGTGCTGTTGAACTCAATCGGACCTCGTGGTAATGTATCAGTTTGGTAGCTGTAGGTCACTTGGTTGGAATGCAATGAATCCGCCTTTATGTAGAAACCGTGGCCTTCTTCGGTGAAACGGACTGTTTGCGTAAAGATGTGGCCGATTTCGTGTACGGGAAGGCTGTCTTGCACTATGTCTTGCAGAATGAGGCCGTTATGGGCATAGACGAGACTGTCAACCGTGGACTCGCCAATGGCCAGTGGATAGGCCGGCCGCATGTTCAAGATTCTTGTGGCGGGTTGCGAAAAGACCGACAATCCAACTGCCACAAGCAATATGGAGAGTAGAACCTTTTTCATAGCCGTTAGTATTTGATAATGTAGGTCACATAAACATTTTTCGGACGGTTGTCGCTGCCGACAGGAACTACGCGGGAGGCATCAAAAGAAACCCGTGTTCCTTGGTTTGAATTTCCTGTGTTACCATTTCCAACAGATTCTTTGTATAGAGCTCCAGTTGATTGATAGCCATTATTAAGCCCATACTCTGCACCGGTAGGGGTTGAACCAGTTATATTCCTGATAGCGTCTCCTTGGTAACTTCCCACATTGTTGCCTGTATTTCCGCCATTATTATTACGGGAAATTCTGCTATTTGCGTCTGGGTCACCTGACAAATCTGAACCAGCAACGCCTCTCAGGAACATACCTCGTAGATCAGGAAGATTAAATGTGGTCGTGTTGTTCCCTGTACCCCAACTCACGCCGATGGCGTTGTACAAGTTGCTGTAGGTGTTTCGACTTACTTCCGAACCATCACAAAGCAGCCATCCGGCAGGAATATTTTCAGCAGGGCCAGCGAAGGCTATAATCATACCTGCAGGGAACAATGTGGCGTTGTGCGCTACCTCCGAATATGGGGAACTCGGCAATTGTGCATAACTCACTTCTCTGTATGTGGAGCCTTCCAAAATCTCTATCTTCATCCAATAATAAGCTGAGGAGAAATTGATGTCAGAGAAATTGTTCACTGTGCTGTTTGATTGTCGAACGCCGGTTCCCACCGTGATGCCAAAACTGCCGGAAAGGTCAGTATGGACAGCATGGGTCTCCACCCAAGTCGGGGTGCTGGCCTGTTGGCCTGGGAAGAGTGAGATACGCAACGTTTCGTTTGAATTCGCTAACAAGATGCCGTTAACGTCGCGCACGACGGCTTGATAGTTGAAGCCTAATCCGCTATTTTGCGCAAAGGCTGAAATACTGCTCATCAGAGCAATCAGAAAGATAAAGATTTTTTTCATACTATTCTTTTTTTTAATGTTTGTAATAAATGCCGTTATCTTTTTCATCGTGATGAAAATAGGTTTATAATTTTCAAAACAATACAAAAAGAAAGTGGAGCTAACATTCGACAGCATCCACAGAGTAGGGTCTGGACTCCCGTTTGCAAGATACTGAAGAACAAGCCCCACCTAGTCGGCAATTAAACACT
>JAFSOZ010000012.1 GCA_017443175.1 Bacteroidales bacterium | reverse complement strand
GCGGTGCCATCGCCGCTGGCAATTCTTCTTTTAGTGAGACGACACCTTACTATTACGACTACACCGAATCTTCACTTACCTTGGCACAGCGCGGTTACCTTTACAACTGGCCCGCCGTGATGCACGGAGCTTCCTCCAGCAGTGCCAATCCCAGCGGTGTGCAGGGCATCTGTCCTACTGGCTGGCATTTGCCGAGCGATGCGGAGTGGACACAGTTGACCAACTATGTGAAGAACCATAGCCAATATGTGTGCGGCAGCAACAGCAACTACATTGCCAAGGCATTGGCCGCCACCACGGGCTGGAACAGCAGTACGACGACATGTGCCGTAGGCAATACGCCGAGCAGCAACAATGCCACAGGCTTCGGTGCGATGCCCGCTGGCGCTTTATCTTTATACTCTAGCTTCTACGGTTCCGGTATCTACGCCTGTTTCTGCAGTTCTACCGAGAGTGGTAGTTTGACCGCTTACCAATGGAGCTTGGGCTACGCTTACGCCGACGTGACCAGGAGCAGCGGCTACTCCAAGAACCACGGTTTATCTGTCCGTTGCGTACGCGATTCTTTAAATGGTGACACCATTACCCAAACTCAGCCAAACGCTACCACTTTCACAGCCACCAATATCACAACCACCTCTGCCACGCTTAATGGTACCATCTCTAATCCAGACAACGTGACTATTACCGCGCAGGGCTTTGAGTGGAAGGTCACCCAAGGTGGAACTTATACGGCGGTAAATGCCATGGGAACAACTATGTCCCATAACCTCACTAGCCTCGCTTCAAACACCAGTTATACTTATCGTGCTTTTGTAACCACGGCAGCGGGAACGAGTTACGGCGGAGAGGTGACATTTACCACGACTGCAAGTATTAGCGGTGTTGATGCCGAACCTTGTCCTGGCACCCTAATCGATATTGATGGAAACACCTACAATACTGTGTGGATTGGCAATCAGTGTTGGATGAAGGAGAATCTGCGGACTACGAAGTATGCGGACGGCACTTCCATAGCCTTGGGGTCAATCATGAGCACAATCACGGCAAACCGATACTATCCAAATAACGACCCCTCCAATGTGAGCACATACGGTTATCTCTACAATTGGAAGGCGGTGATGCGCAACTCGTCCTCCTCCAGTATGAACCCCAGCGGTGTGCAGGGTATCTGTCCCACGGGTTGGCACGTGCCGAGCGATGCGGAGTGGACGCAGTTGACCGACTATGTGGGTGCTCAGTCGCAATATCAGTGTAATGGAAGCAGTACGAATATTGCCAAAGCTTTGGCATCCACCACAGGCTGGGAAACTAGCAGTAACACGTGTGCTGTCGGCAACAATCAGAGTTCTAACAATGTCACTGGATTCAACGCCTTTCCCGCTGGCATCTTCGGCGATGATTACTATTTGGGTCAATATGGCCTTTTCGGCAGCAGCGCCTTCTATTGGTCTTCTACGGAGAGCTATAGCGACAGCGCGTGGATACGGGTCCTGGTCTACGACTACGCCGGCGTGCTCAGGTTCGGCGACAGCAAGACCAGCGGTTTCTCAGTCCGTTGCGTACGCGATTCTTTAGATGGTGACACCACCATCATCCAAATACAACCCACGGTTACTACTCTCACCACCTCCAATATCACAACCACTTCTGCTACACTTAACGGCACCGTCACCAATCCAAACAACTTGACTATTACTGCGCAGGGTTTTGAGTGGAAGACCACTCAGGGCGGTGCTTATACGATAGTAAGTGCTACGGGAACGTCAATATCCTACAACCTCACTGGCCTCGCTTCAAACACAAGTTATACTTATCGTGCATTTGTAACCACTGTAGCGGGAACAAATTACGGCGGAGAGTTGACATTTACCACGACTGCAAGTATTAGCGGTGTTGATGCCGAACCTTGTCCCGGAACTCCCACAGTGACCGATATTGATGGAAATACCTACAATACCGTGTGGATTGGCAATCAGTGCTGGATGAAGGAGAACCTGCGGACCACAAAATATGCGGACGGCACTTCCATAGCCTTGGGGTCAACCACGAGCCAAATCACGGCATACCGGTACTATCCCAACAACGACTCCTCCAATGTGAGCACATACGGCTATCTTTACAACAGGAAAGCGGTGATGCGCAACTCGTACTCCTCCCATGCGAATCCCAGCGGTGTGCAGGGTATCTGCCCCACGGGCTGGCATGTGCCGAGCTATGCGGAGTGGACACAATTGACTGACGACTATGTGGGCCACCAAAGTGATTTCCAATGTGATGGAAGTAGTTATAGCTATGCCAAGGCTTTGGCATCCACTACAGGCTGGGAAACTGAAAGTTACTACACGTGTGCTGTTGGTGCCAATCAGAGCTCCAACAATGCCACTGGTTTTTCGGCCTTTCCCGCTGGCTACTACGGTGGAGTTTCCGGATTTGTCGGCTTCGGCCACGACGCCTTTTTTTGGTCTTCTACGGAGGACGGTATCAATTATGCGTGGGGTCGGGTTCTGCATTACTGGAGCTCATATGTGCACCCGGGCTACATCTCTGGGACCCAGGGTTGTTCTGTCCGTTGCGTACGCGATTAAATCAGGGGACAGTAGTCAGGGTACAGTGATCAGTCAAGGGCGTGGCCGTGGGGCTGCGCCCTTGGTGGGTTAACGTTGGAGGTTCCGCCGCCATCGGCGGCGGAATGGTGGGGTGTCTTGTTAAGATGAGAAAAGTTAAATAGTTTTTGTTATGATTGAAGGGCTTTGATTTCATCGCAGCTCAGGCCGGAAATACGTGCTATTGTTTCTATTGCGATATCCTCCTCGATCATATTCAGTGCTAGTTGGCGCTTTTCTGCCATTTTGCCTTCGTTCAATCCTTTTTCAAAACCCTCTTCAACACCGTCTTCTCTGGCGCAGGCAATGGCATCCTGCACGTCTTCGTAATCAAAAATACTCTTTTCGTATTCTTCTTTTTCCATGTTGCTTAGTTTTGATATTTTGCATTCCTCAATGAGTTTCTGGAAGACACCCTTTTCTGCCGAACCGTAGTTCTGGTCTGTACTGCTGGCAATGGAAGTGAGCAAATCAAGCCACTTGTGCATGGGCGATCCTTCCGAACCCTTGTCTTTGACGGCGGCAAATTTAGGCAATTCCACGAAATAATAAGTTGTTTTGTCACAAAAAATCTCGTTATGCTCGTTTTTGAGCTGAACCTTATGGAAGAAATTGTCACACCTGTCGAATTCGGAGGCGTAATAGTCAAGGATGTTGAAAGAGTAAATGTAAGGAATATTATATCTTCGGGCTCCTTTCTCGGCCTGGCTGCTGACCACTCGGCTCACGTAAGTGATGACTCTCTCAGGGAAGAAATGCTGCCTTGCCCGTTGCATCTCAATGATGAAATGCTCGCCATTAGCATTCCGACAGAAAATGTCGAAGATGACCCTCTTCTCCTGCGGGGAAATACCGGATTGCTCATTGGGCAACAGTGTTAAGTCGGTGATGGTGCCGACATCGTCGGCGATGCATGCGTTCAGAAAATTGATGAGGAGATCTTTGTTGTTCTCTGAGGCGAAAATCCGCTTGAAGCCGAAATCGGACAGCGGGTCAAAAAATATCATGTTTCTTTTCATCGTAAAATGTTTTAGGTTGCTGCAAAGATACAACAACCCAACCGTTTTTCAAAGGTTTGGATAAAAAATATTTTATCGTAATAATCAGTGAATTAGAAAATTACACTGTGTAAAATTAAGAATTGGTTGTTAACGGGTGGTGGCAGAGTTGGAAGAAATGTTGTGGGTTCCGCCAGCGGTTAGAGACACGGTTTGTGTTGGAGGTTCCGCCGCCACCGGCGGCGGAATGGTGGGTGGTGGTAAACAATGATGCTATAGAAACGAGGTCAGAATCAATCTTGCTATAAAACAAGAACCGGATTGTTCTGCAAACTTGCTATGATATTTTTGTAGAGTTCCACATCCTCGATACGAGAGATGGAAGTGATACGCCTGCCACTGTCTTTTGACGACCCGCCACAATGAAAGATGATTTCATCAGGAGAATTATGATCTATGATGATGTATCGGTCATGATAAATTCCTCCTGTGGTTCTCAAGGTGATATCCACATTTGGGTATTCATATCTAAAATCCTTAAATTCAGTTGGGTGAAGGTACCTGCCTGTATTATCGCTGAAGACAGTCACTTTTACCGTTGGCGCAACTGATTTCAACAGGACTAATGTCTTTAAACTGATATAATTGTCGATAATATCTATCGTTTTCTTGGCATAAGAATAAATTTCAACGTAAGCTATATCAGCCTCAACAGTCTGGCCATTATAAAACAAATAGTCTTTCCTAATACTTGGATTTGTGAAATCTTTAATGACCATAGCCAATTCATCATGTGTAACCATCTGCTGCTTAATTTGTTGGATTTCCTCCGTGTTACTTATAGTCTGCATGGAAAGCCTTACCAACTCGGGACCCGACAAGACATTCTGATGTTGGATGATGAAGTCCTTCATTTGTTTGAAGAGCTTGATTAATTTCTTGCTTTGATTTACGGCAAGTTCGCCTTTCAGCACAGCCATTAGCATATAGATACCCTCTTCCGTAAACGCAAAAGGAAGATATCTTGCTCCGCCCCAACTTGAGGTCGAAATTTTCGACCTCAAGAATTTAAACTCAGAATCAGTGAGTTGAAAGCGAAAACTCTCGTCAAAACGCTCAATGTTGTTCTTCACTTGTTCATTAAATCGTTTTGTGGAGTATCCGTAAATCGCGGCCAGATCGAAATCCAGCATTACCTGGACTCCTCGGATGATATGGATTTTGGACCACAATTCGTATTCTGCAAACAAAGCTAATTTGTTAGTTTTCATAATGATATTTTGTTCCATAATCATTCAATTATTTGTTTTTAAGATTGTAATGTTTTCTTGATTTGCAAACATACAGCTATATTTCATATTTTCCAACAATATTGAAAAATATTTCCATATCTGATTTTCAATGAGATATAAACTCCATATTGATTATTTAACTATCAAAAGTTAAACAATCAATATGGTTTTGAAAGAATTGTATGTGTATTATGTACTATTTTCTCTTTTTAATAGAAAAATAGTATCTATCTGCTAGTTCTTCTCTCTCTTACGCAAAAAACTTCTCCCTTACTTCATCCCAAACCTCGTCGGGGAGCTTGGCGCCAATGTGCTCAATGACACGACCGGCCAAATAAGCGGCCAACTCGCCGGCTTTCTCTGGCGTGTAATCATTCATCAAGCCATAAAGGAACCCTGAAGCATAAATGTCGCCTGCACCGGTGGTATCTACGGCTTTCACCGGAATAACACCCACCTGCGTGACTTTGCCGTTCATCTTGATGAAGGAACCCTCCTTGCCGACTTTCACGATGGCCACGGGGCAATATTCTGCCAGCACTTCCAACGCCTCCCGGCCCTCTTTGCTTGTGAATGCCTTGGCTTCTTCCTCGTTGGCGAAGATGATGTCCACATAGTCCGTCAGCAGCATCTTCACAAAGTCATAGTTGGCCTCGATGATGTTGTAACTGGCCATGTCCATGGAGATTTTCAGTCCCTTCTCCTTGGCAATCTGGCAAACTTTCAAGATGAGGTCGTGATTGAAGATGAGGTAACCTTCCACATGTACGCAGTTATACTGGTCGAAAACAGTGGGGTCAAGTTCGTCAGGATTCATCATGGCGGCGGCACCGAGGTAGGTGGCGAAAGTGCGCTCGGCATCCTTGGAGATAAAGGTGGTGGCGATGCCCGTGTCCACATCCGATTCAATCAGATGCGGGGTCACGTGGAAGCGTTCCATTTCGCGACGGAAAAAGTTTCCCATCTCGTCATGGCCAATCTTGCCGATGTAGCCCGCCGGAGCGCCCAAACGGGCCAACCCGTGTATCGTGTTGGAAGTGGAACCGCCCGTAGCGCACGACTGTTTCATATTCTTGATCCGCTCGTGCAGCTCTTTCTTCCGGTCCGCATCAATCATCACCATGCCGCCCTTGTCCAAGCCGTTCTGGTGCAATATTTCATCATTTTCAATATTTAACAATACATCCACTAAAGCGTTTCCGATTCCTAATATCTTTTTCATTCTTTTTTTTGTTTTAAATATTAACACTCTTTTGCTTTGAAAGCCACGGCATACAGTTTGATTTGCTTGATCATGGAGGCCAAGCCGTTGGAACGCGTGGGGGACAAATGCTCCTTCAATCCGATAGCGTCCAGATAGTGGAGATCGTTGTCGATAATCTCTTGCGGCGTGCGTTCTGACAACACTCTGATCAACAGATTCACAATGCCTTTGGTGATAATAGCATCGCTGTCGGCGGTGAAGAACACCTTGCCATCGTGGTAGTCGGCGTGCAGCCACACCTGAGATTGGCATCCCTCAATCAGAAACTCCGGGGTCTTGTATTGTTCGTCAATCATGGGCAGCTCTTTGCCGAGCTCGATGATGTAGTTGTACTTGTCCATCCAGTCGTCAAAGAGTTCAAATTCTTCTATCAGATTCTGTTCCACTTCTTTCATTGTAGCCATAACGTATGTTGTTTTGTTTATTCTTGTGTGTTGTCTTGTGTTTCAGAATAGATTGTTTTTTCCCAGTCCAAAGCGTGCGGCACGATAGGCTTGAGATACTCATACACCAGGGATTTTTCTTTGGTGTCTTTCCTGATGATGATTTCGTGCGGGTCAATCATCTCAATCAGATAAAACAGAACGCTGCAGACCAGAATCACTTTGCCAGCCCCGAACAGCAGTCCAAAGACATGGTCCACGATGCCGGGGATAACCAATTTCACCACTTTGCACATCAGTTTTCCGGCCAGATGAACCAGAAACAGAACGATGAAAAATGTTAATGTGAAAGATATTTGTTTTGCAAAGGGCATGTCGGGCAGCCATAGCGCTATAGAATCAGAGAAACGGTAGGAGGCCCAAACGCCGAGGATGAGTGCCAATATGGAGGTCAGTTCATAAATGAGACCCTTCCGGAAACCCAAAAAGGCAAACCAGCAGAGCGGAATCAGCACAATGTAGTCGAGAAGGGTCATGGGTTACAGGGATTGTCTGATTCTTTGGGTTAGCGGTTGGGCATAGATGAAATCGTTGAGTTCTTTGCTGTCGGAGGTCAGCACATTGTCCTTGTCGCCGCGCCAGGCAAGATGCCCATCGTAAATAAAGGAGATGGTTTCCCCGATGGTGATGACAGAGTTGAGGTCGTGGGTGTTCACCACCGTGGTGATGCCGAATTCGTGCGTGATGTCGGTGATCAGCTCATCGATAACCAGCGAGGTTTTGGGGTCGAGGCCGGAGTTGGGCTCGTCGCAGAACAGGTATTTTGGCTTGCAGGCGATGGCGCGCGCGATGGCAGCACGCTTTTTCATACCGCCGCTCAATTCTGCAGGATAGAGCGCGTTTACATTGTGGAGGTCCACTCGTTCCAAGCAGAAGTTGACGCGGTCCAGCTTCTCCTTGTCCGTCATGTTGGTGAACATGTCTAACGGAAACATCACATTTTCCTGGATGGTCATGGAGTCGAACAGTGCGGAACCCTGGAACACCATACCCATCTCCGCGCGCAGTTTGCGTTGTTCCTGCATTTCCATGTGATGGAAATCGCGCTCGTTATACAACACAACACCCTCTTCCGGAAAATGAAGACCCACCAGACACTTCATCAGTACCGTTTTGCCGGAACCGGAGCGTCCGATAATCAGGTTCACTTTGCCTTCCAAAAAAGTGGTATTAATGTCAAACAAAACTTGTTTGTCGCCAAAATATTTCGATACCTTCTTTAACTCTATCATCTTACAGCATTATTTGGGTGACCAGCACGTTCATAACCAAAACAATAAAACTGGAAACTACAATTCCTTGAGTGTTCGCCTTGCCCAGTTCCAATGCGCCGCCGTCAATCTTGTAGCCATAGAATGCGGCCACGGACGACATCACGAAGGCGAAAACGAATGTTTTGACCACAGCATAGACCACATCATACACGCGGAAACAGTAGGTGAGACCATCCATGAAATCGTAGGTGGAAACACAACCCGTTATGGCAACGGTAAGGTAGCCGCCTAATAAAGCAAAGAAAATGCTGAAAATGATGAGCACAGGGTTTACAATAAGGGATGAAATCACTTTTGGAAGCACCAGGTATGAAGCGGGGTTGATTCCCATAACTTCCAAGGCGTCAATCTGTTCTGTTACTCGCATACTGCCAATTTCCGCCGTGATGCGGGAACCGAGGTTGCCCACCAGCAGCAAGCTGATGATAGTAGGGCACAGTTCCATCACAATGGAGGTGCGGGACACGAACCCCACGGTCCAAGTGGGAATCCAGCTGCTTTCAATCTGCATGGCTGTCTGCGTGGTGATGACGCTTCCCATGGCGATGGACACTATGCTCACAATCAGTATGGAACCAATGCCCATGGTGTCCATCTCGAACACCAGTTTCTTGAAGAAAATGCTCCACTTGTCTGGCTTGGAAAACACCTTCCGCAGGAAAATAAAATAATCACCGATAGTGATAAATATTTGCTCTATCATTATGTCGTGTTAAGATGGTGCAAAAATACACCTTTTTTTGTACTTTTGCGCCTGCAAAACCAATAAGCAATGAGACCCATTGTAACCCTAATCAGTGATTGGAGAACACGAGATCCGTACGTGGCCATGTTCAAAGGTAAACTGCTTTCGGCCGTTCCCGATGCGGAAATCATGGATATCAGCCATGTGGTGGACTTGTTCAACGTGAGTCAGACCGCATTCCTTACATTGCAGAGCTATCGAAATTTCCCTGCCGGTTCCATCCATATCATGCTGACCAATGCCACGGCCACCTCCACTTTCGCCCCCGTGGTGGTGGAATACGACCAGCATTTCTTCATCGGGGAAGATAACGGCATCTTCTGTCTCATGTTCAACCGTCACTTTCCCATTGCCGCCCGTCAATATTCCGGCAGCACTCCCTGCGCACTGGACAGAATCATTGAGTTGGCCCAGGCGGTGGCAAACGGCAAGTTGGATGCCATCACCGTTGAATATGCGAATTTCAAGAGAATGTTCTCCGCGTTGCCTATACATTTTGCCAATGACAGGAGAATAGAAGGCGATATTGTATATATAGACGCCTATTTCAATGCCATTACCAATATTCCGGTGAACATGTTCAAGGAAGCGGTGGGCAAAGGCACGTTCCAGGCCACCATTCAATCCAAAAAAGAATGGAAATGCCAGATTTATCATGAAAGTTACAGCCCGGAAGAGGAATTCTATTTGACTGGTAATGCGTTGGGTTGTCTTGAAATTGCCATGTATCAGGGCGATGTGGCCATACTTGCGGACTTCAAGGTGGGCGACAAAATCATCATCACTTATTAAAAATGGTCACCGTAGCACTCATTCAGTCCGATATCCGGCCTCATGATGTAGAGGATAATCTTACTCATTATGAGGTCTTGTTGAAAGACAAAATTCAGGAACCTGTAGATTTGATTGTGTTTCCTGAGATGTTCAATTGCGGTTTCTCCGCTGATTTTGACCAACATGCCGAGTCCATGGAGGGCCGTAGCGTGACGTTTCTGCAAAAAATAGCGCAACGTTACAACTGTGACACGGTGGCTACACTTCCCATTCGGGACGGGGAGAAAATCGTCAATCGCCTGATTTGGATGTCGCCGGACTGTGTTCGAGGTTGGTATGACAAAAAGCATCTTTTTTTTGGCTCGGAACAAAGAATATGCATATCAGGCGATAAGTTCACGATTGTGGAAAGTTCAGGCCAGCGTTGGCTTCCGCTCATCTGCTATGATGTTCGTTTCCCTGTTTGGAGTCGAAATGCGGTTCAGGACGGACAATTCCTGTACGACTGTCTGATATACACGGCCAATTTCCCGGAGCCTCGCGAGCAGGTATTGCTGAAATTGGCCACGGCGCGCGCCATTGAAAACCAGGCCTACGTGTTGGTGGTGAACCGCATCGGCTATGATGGTGAGGGTCATGCGCACGCGGGAGGTACCGCTGTCATCTCTCCCCAAGGGGAAATTCTTGCACAAACGGAATGCCATCAGGAAGAAGTGTTGATGTATTCTTTGGATTTCGAGTCGTTGCGGCAATATCGCGCTTCTTTTCCGGTTTCAAAACAATGGGATTAGTGTGCTGGGTGCAAGGGGTAAAGGAGGTAAAAGAGGTACAGGAGGTAAAGGAGGTAAAGGGGGTAAAAGGGGTAAAAGAGGTACAGGAGGTGAAGGGGGTAAAAGGGGAGAATAAGTGTTTTCAATCTTTTATCTGTTTAAATATCAATTAAATATAAATTTTTTCATTTCAAATGCGGTTTGAATGAAAAAAAATTGTATTTTTGCAGCCTCAAAACTGAGATGGTGCTGTAGCTCAGTTGGTAGAGCAACGGACTGAAAATCCGTGTGTCACTGGTTCAATTCCCGTCAGCACCACAGAGCCTCGAATTTTTCGGGGCTTTTTTGTTTTCATACCCTTCCTTTTTTTGTATATTTGCCCCCGCTTTATTTCATCACAACCCATTAAAATCACATACTATGAAAGAAGAACTGTTGAAACGATTTTCCAAGTATATCTCATTCGCTACCACTTCTGACGAGACTTCCGAGAGTTATCCCAGCACGAAGGCATTGCTGGATTTCGCCGATGTGATGGTGGAGGAACTGAAATCCATTGGCATGACAGAGGTGGCAAAAGACCAATATGGTTATGTGTCGGCCTTGCTGCCGGGCAATGCGGGTGGCGACGAGCCCACCATCGGGTTTATCGCGCACATGGACACTGCGCCGGATATGCCGGGCATCAGCGCGCCGCGCATCATCGAAAACTATGATGGTCAGGACATCATGCTGGACGCTGAAACCAACACCGCCCTCACCTTGGCCGATTTTCCGGAATTGGCAGGTTACAAGGGACAAACACTGCTCACTACAGACGGTAAGACTCTGCTGGGTGCCGACGACAAAGCCGGCATGGCCGAGATTGTGTGCGCCATGGAGTATCTGATCCAGCACCCGGAAATCAAGCATGGCCCTATCAAGGTTGCTTTCACCCCTGACGAGGAGATTGGCCAAGGGGTCAAGTATTTCGATGTGGAGAAGTTCGGCTGCGACTATGCCTACACCATGGACGGCGGAGCCATCGGCGAGCTGGAGTATGAGAACTTCAACGCAGCTTCCGCCGTGATCAAGATTCAGGGGCGCAATATCCATCCGGGATATGCCAAGAACAAGATGGTAAACTCCCAACTCATCGCCATGGAGTTCAACAGCATGTTGCCCGAATTTGAGCGGCCGCAATATACGCAGGATTATGAAGGCTTCTTCCTGCTCATCCACATGGAGGGCAGCGTGGAGAACAGCCAACTCAACTATATTATCCGTGACCACGACAAAGAGAAGTTCGAAGCCAAGAAAAAACAGATTCAACAGATTACGGACTATCTGAACGTGAAGTACAACAACCGCCTGACGTGCGAGATCAAGGATCAGTACTACAACATGCGCGAGAAGGTGGAGCCGGTGTTTTACGTGGTGGAGCGGGCGATGAAGGCCATGGAGAAGGCGGGAGTGAAACCGGTAGTGCAACCCATTCGCGGCGGTACTGACGGAGCCAATCTGTCGTTCCGTGGACTGCCTTGCCCCAACATTTTCGCGGGCGGGCACAACTTCCACGGCAAATACGAATACGTGCCGTTGGAGTCCATGGTGAAGGCCATGGAGGTCATCATCAACATTGCCACGGTTTAGTTCACTATATCTGTTACTCTTTGAAAGAGATTTTCTCAGGCACGATGTACGCGTTGGGGTAGGTCAACTGTATGCGCTTTAAATCTTTGTACGCCTCCAGTCGGGTAAGGTAATTGCCCACGCGGATTTTGAAATAGGGCTCGGAGTAGGAGAGATAGACGCCGATGCCTGGAAAATTGGCTTTGAAAGAAGCCCGTTCCGCTTCGGCCTTGTTGCGGGAATTGTTGCCTGAATAGGCGGTGATCTGAATCCGGTATCCGTCTATTTTGTCCACTTTCTCCCATGCCTTGATATAGTCGGATTGAATCTGCTGTATTTTCGGATCAACAGAATAGCGTACCTGTGCGAACGACACAGAACAGAGCAGTACAACCGATAAGGTTATCCAAAGTTTTTTCATCATCATATTTGCCGCAAAAGTACAAAAATTGCATACACTAACATGCACCTTGAGTGGAATTAATGTTTTTTTGGCTTTTCGTGTAACAATAGAAAAAAAACATCGTATAGAAGTGAGATTTTTTATACATTTGCATTCTTAAATTTTTCAAAGCAAATTATGGGTTTATTTTCAATATTCACAAAAGAAATCGCTATTGACTTAGGCACGGCCAACACCGTTATTTTGCAAAACAACCAGGTGGTGGTGGACGAGCCTTCCATTATCGCAATAGATCAAAAGACCAAAGAGGTCAAGGCTGTCGGCAAGAAGGCCTTGATGATGCACGGCAAGACGCCAGAGGGCATCCGCACCATCCGTCCGTTGCGCGACGGTGTTATCGCCGATTTCCAATCCACGGAATTGATGTTGCGCGAGTTCATCAAGATGACGAGCAACAAAGGGCATTTTCTGCCACCGGCATTGAAGATGGTGATTTGTATCCCGTCGGGTATTACGGAGGTGGAGGAGCGCGCCGTGCGTGATTCCGCCGAGCAGGCCGGTGCCAAGGACGTGCGTCTGATTCAGGAGCCCATGGCCGCTGCCATCGGTATCGGTATTGACGTGCTGGCCGCTTGTGGTAACATGATTATAGACATTGGCGGTGGTACGGCTGAAATCGCCGTCATCTCCTTGGGTGGTATCACGACGTTCAAGTCCGTGAAGGTGGCCGGCGACCGTTTCAACAGCGACATTCAAGAGTACATGCGCAAGAAACACAATATTGCCATCGGCGAGCCAACGGCAGAGCAGATCAAGATCAATGTGGGTTCCGCCGTGGAGGATTTGGAGAATCCGCCTGCGGATTACGAGTTCTATGGTCGTAACCTGCTCACGGGTGTGCCTACGGCTGTGAAGGTGAACTACCGCGAGGTGGCGCAGGCCATTGACCGGTCCATTGCGCAGATCGAAACGGCTGTCATCAACGCTTTGGAGAACACACCGCCGGAGCTCTCTGCTGATATTTACAAAACCGGTATCTACCTGGCAGGTGGTGGTTCCCTCTTACGTGGCCTCGACAAACGTCTTGCCAAGAAGACGACCTTGGATGTTCATGTGGCGGAAGACCCATTGAAGGCCGTGGCCCGCGGAACGGCTATCTCCCTCAAGAACTTCGACAAGTTCCCGTTCCTGATGAAGTAAAAAAAAGCGCCCACATCAATGCGGGCGCTTTTTTTTGATAAGTATTCAAATACAATTTATATTGTTGCTGCGTCGCGGTGGAACACCAGCGGGAAGTTGATGATGGTGTTTTCATCCTCAGCGTTGGCAAACTGCAGATTGATGGTAATGGTGTCCTCATTGTCATCATAGGTGAAGACAATCTGATAGTTGATAGGATCGCCGTTTTCATCGGTACCCACAGCTGTTAACGTACCCGTGTGTGTAAGACCGTCATAGACGTATGCAAGATCCATATTTTGGATTTCCTCGTTGGTGTAACCTCCAGCTATTTCAACCACATTGATCAAGGCCATGTTGTCGCTGAAAGTAAAATGTGCATAGTTCGGATCGAAGTTGAGATGGAAAACCATCGTGGTGTCGAAACCGTCGGGGAATTGGCAACCATAGTCGCTGAGGTTCATACCAGTCATGGCATATACCAGATCGCCAAAGGAACGGGTTGCGGTCCAATCGGTGTTGATGAGGTCGGCGGTAACCGTTACTCTGGGAGTGTTTCCGGGATTGTCACCATTTCCTCCATCAAGGACGATGTCTTCTCTGTTACAAGAGGTCAAGCAAAGTGCGAAAGCGGCAATTGCGATAATAAAGATGTTTTTTTTCATACTTTTAAGATAATTTTTTAGTTATTGAATTTGTTGATTGTTTCTGCTATAAGAACGTAACAAGAAATCTAAAAACTACAACAGGAAAAAATTTTTTTTATTCCCGATCGAATTGCAACTGATAGAGAATGTCTCCTTCTTCGGTCCCAAGGTCGGAACGGGAGATAATCATGGTGTTGTTGGTAATCCAATTTACGTCCCATAATCCGTTGTTCGGAAGCAGTTCGCAGTTGAGTTTTCCTTCATCCGTGAGGTTCCAAGTGGAATTGTCCGTGGCAACAGTGCCATCCATTGCGTTGAATGTCAGTGTCATGGTTCCATTGTCATAGAAGGTGTAATACATTGAGCCGCCACCATTTTCAGGAGCATAGTGGTCGCTGTTGATCAAAGCACCGTTCGGATCTATGTGACTTACCACCGAGCAGCTGAAATGCCAAGTGCCAATAATATTGTTTAAGGTAGTTGCTGGAGGAGCAAAGGCGTATGCTTTGCCGTTCCACGTTCCATTGTCATAGGTGACAACTACCGTTCGACCTTCTTCCTCCATTTTTTTCATCCAGGCTTTCATCTCATCACGATTGGTAGTGCTGAATGTTTTGGCGGCTTTAGTGCCCCCTGATTCATTATTCTGGAAGTAGGTGGTTTGATTCATGTTGAAGAATGTAACCTTGCTGCCACTTTGAACTTGGTTACAAAGCACATCCAGCATGGCGTCCCATTGACCTTCCGTTGCCAAAGTCTGGCGATATTCGTTGTTTCCAATTTTGTAAACTATGACTCGCTCTTTTGGGTTGTTGTTGACATCATTACCATCAGGATCGTTGTTGTCAGGTCTTTCACATGCTGAGAAGGCAAAAAACAGTACTGTTAGTAAAGCGGAAAATTTCAGAATCTTTTTCATATAACCAGTTTTTATTTTGCTTGTTTCATATTATTCAGTTGATAATCAAGAAGTGCATCGTATTGCGCTTCAGTGTCAAGGCGGTAGAAGGCTACCGTTCGTCGTGTGTGGGAGGCCACCACGCGCAAGACAGAAGAACCGGTCCATTTTACACGTTGCTCCGGTTTTCCGGTGTTGCCTAACCAACTCACGACACCTTCGTCTCCCTTGATATTCAATTCTTTAGTTAGTTTCTGCCATGCGGTTTCGCTGTCAGCCACAACAAGCACAACATCCACTCGTTCACTTTCGTTGAGCTTGAAGCCGCTTACTTGCGCGACAGTAAGATCCTGCCGAGAGGCATAGCGCTTATACAAGTCGTTTTGCGCCATGGCCACTATCGGAAGCATCAGCATCAATATGATTAATAGTCGTTTCATTATTCCAATAACATTTCTGAGGCCAAAGAAGCCCATTCTGCGTCGGTGGTACCGATACGATTACAATAAACTTTCTCGTAATTCCGAGACGGGTGCAGTTGAGTAGTAATTAGCGACACCGTCAAGGCTACAACAATCAAAAGAGCGGCTACTATGTTGATTGTGCGGCGTTGTTTCTGCCGCCAAACAGGGTATTCCCCCGACAATCGCTGGCTATAGCCTTCAGCTTCAGCTCGTTGCCATAATTCATCAAATTCGTTCTCTGTCATATTTCCATTGATTTTCTTAATTTTTCTTTGATTCTGACCAACCTCACGCTCACATTCTTCTCAGTCATTCCTACTTGTTCGCCTATCTCTTTGTAATTATAACCCTCCAGTTGCAGTCTTACAATCGATCGGTCTGGTTCATCGAGCAGGTTTATCCTCTCATGTAATTCTCTCAACAAGCTGCGATCCTCATTGATCACATCATAATCCTCTGGCAAAGATTCAGTCTCTTTCACACGCCGCAGGCAGTCAATTACTGCGTTGCGTCCTATTTTCCACGTTAATGCAGCCTGCTGCAAAGCGGGTAGAGAAAGTAAACGCTCCCTGTCGCGCCATAATGCAACAGTGACTTCTTGCAAAAGGTCGTCAACTTCAAGTCCCCGCCGACTGTAATGACGACAGAGAGAAAAAAGCAACCCCCTATGACGGTGGAGCATATCTTCGAAAGGATCCCTTAGTCTCACATATATAGAAACGTAAGATAAAGCAAAAAAACTACAACAGAAAAAAATTTTGCCTTTTCTATTCTTTAATGAAATCCGAATATTTCAATTCCACAATCTTGTAGGTCTTGGACAGCTCTTTGAGATCTATGCGGCTCTTGTCACCGGCGATGGTGATGATTAACGGACTGTTTCCCATTTTCTGTTTGCAGAATTCCGCCACCTGCTCCATATCTTTTTCTTCAATCATTTTCAGTTGGGCTTCGCGCGGGTCGCTTTCATAGTGCTGCTCCTTCCAACTTTGCACCTGCCCCGGGATGTTGCGCATGCTGATGTATTTGGCTTCCGTGGCGCGGAGACAGGAGGTCTTGGCCATCTCGAATTTCTCAGGCTTTTCAGGAAAATCTTTCAATAACGCACCCATGGCTTGGCATCCCTCCACGGTCTTGTCGGATTGAGTGCCTAAGAAACCCATCAGGAAACCGGGGTGCCTGTTCAGCTTGTCGTACTGGTATGCCGCGTAGGCAGAATATCCCAAAGAGCGCAACTCTCTGATTTCCTGGAAAATCACGCTGGCCATACTACCGCCCATGTATTCATTGTACAGCTGACAATCCACACGCTCTTCCAGATTCTCCAGTGGCTCTCCCATCTTGTAAAAATAGATGTTGCTCTGCAAGAACTTGCTGTTGGAAGCAATGAAAATGGTGGGCTGCTCATACTGGACCGGTTGACGAACCTGGCGCTTGCCTTCCAAAGACTTTTCATTCACAAAATCGCTTTTGAGAAGTTCCCAAGCTTTGCCCGGGTCAAAATTGCCCACAAACGTGGCGTGACCCCCGTACTTGAGGGCGTTGGCAAAGGATTGCAACAGTTTGTCACCAGAGACTTTTTTCAGCTCTTTGACGGTAAGACGGGAAAGATAGGGGGATTCCTGGCCATAGAGCGCATAGTAGTACAAAGCGCGTCCCCATGTGGAGGCATCATCCTTGGCCATCTTGGCCTCCCCGTCTTTGTCATCTATGATGGTTTGCAACACTTTCTTGTCATTGCCCGGATTGAAAAGCTTTTCATGACATAGTTTTATGATTTTCGGAAACTCTTTCTCAAATCCGGAGATGGAAATATGAAGCTGGTCTTCTGTGGAATACATGTCCATGCTTCCGCCCAGTTCCTGTAATTGCAGCTGGAAACGGTCAAAATTCTCGTCGCGCGTGCCTTGTCCGGCAACGTACTTCACCGCTGTGGCGAACAATCTGTCGTTAAGATTGCCATAATCGTAGGTGAGGTTCAACGTGAAAAGATCATTGTATGGATTGGGTGCGCAGTAAAGCACAAAATTATCGTTCAAAGGTATTTCCTTCACCTCCGCTTTGAAATCGATAAGCTGGGGCTTGACGGGTCTTACCGGCATGTTCTCCAACTTTTCGGCGAATTGAGAGGCTTTTTCCGTGTTTTGCGTCACGATGGGCTTCCAATTGGGCTTTTGCAGCTTGGTTTGTTCTTTGCTACCCATGTTGGAACGATAGATCAGGCAGTTGTCGTTGAAATAAAGGTTGGCCAACTTGACAATGTCCTCCTTCGTCAGTTTGCGGATCATCCGCTCGCGCTCGTTGATGACTTTGGGATTCTGCTTGTTGGTGACCGCCGTCAGCACCATGTAGAACTTTTCGTCTAACGTTTCCATACTCAACAGGTGTTCTTTCAGACAGCTCATCTTGACGGCGTCAAACAGCTGGTCGCTGAAATGTCCTGTCTTGAGAGAGTCGAGAGCGGCGAAGATATAAGCCTCCGCGTTTTCATGCGACTGGCCCACAATCTTGGGTACATAGAAGAATGCGAATACCCCGTGCTCCAACATGCTGTAGTTGAAAGCATTGGCAGAAAGGATTTTGTTGTCCTTCACTAACTTGTCTAACAAGCCGGTTTCATCCTCATTGTTCAGAAATTCGCTCAGGATGTCCAGATAAAACTCATTGCGGTCGTTGGCCCCGATTGTCTGGAAACCGATGATACCCATTTTCACAGGGGTTTCCTTGACTGTGACAACCTGATGACCCTGGAACGGTTTCACCTTTTGGTTCAAGTCGGTTTTCATGCGTTCCGTGTTGTGAGCCATTTCCGGATTGACATTCTCGCATTCGTTATGGAAGTTGCCCATGGTATTGTCCAGCATTTCTTGTATGTCTTTGCTGTTGAAATCACCTACCAACACCAAGGTCATGTTGTTGGGATGATAATAGGTGTTGAAGAAATTCTGCATGGCGGAAATTTGCGGATTCTTCAAATGTTGCTGGTAGCCGATGACAGGGCGACCGTAAGGGTGTTTGCCGTATGCCTCGGCAAGAGCATCTTCCATGAAGACGCTGATGGGTTGGTCCTGATACATATTGTACTCTTCATACACAGCCTCCAGTTCGCTTTGGAAGAGACGGAAAACCGGATGACGGAACCGTTCGGCATATACAACCAGCCATTTTTCCAGCTGATTGGAAGGGAAAGAGTTGAGATACACGGTCACGTCGTTGGAGGTGAAAGCATTGACACCTTCGCCACCCATTTTGCTGAGTATTACATCCACTTCATTGGGGATGGCGTACTCAACCGCTTTGTTGCTCAAATCATTGATTATGTTTAACAGAGAGCTTCTGGTATTCTCATCCGTTGTGCCATGCAGTTTATCGTACAGTTCGGTGATCTGGTCCATCAGCTCCTTCTCCTCAGCCCAATTCAATGTGCCGATTTGGTCTGTGCCCTTGAACATGAGATGTTCGAGATAGTGGGCCATGCCGGTGTTGTCGGCAGGGTCGTTCTTGCCACCGGCGTGCACACAAACCGCACCCCAGATTTTGGGTTGTGAATGGTCTTCACACAATACCACTTCCATACCATTGGGCAGGGAGAATGTGGAGAATGTGGTTTTATCCTTATCCTTTTCCATGGTTTTTTTAGCCTGGAACATAGGCTTTTTTTCACTCACGGTAATGGGAACAGGACGAATATCTTGCGCCCATAAGCAAGCAGTAAGGGCGATACAGACTAATGAGAGGAGAATCTTTTTCATAAAGAATATTTTTTAATGAAGGTGCAAAAGTATAAAAAAACCGGAAAAACGCATTTTTTGTATCTTTGCGCGTTTTAACGAAAATCTATAAAATGCAGGAAATTAGAAATATAGCTATTATTGCCCATGTCGATCATGGCAAAACAACGTTAGTAGATAGAATTTTGTACCAAGCGCACCTGTTCCGCGAGAACCAACAGGTGCAGGATTTGGTGCTCGACAATAATGATTTGGAAAGAGAAAGAGGTATCACTATCCTCTCCAAAAATGTCTCCGTGCGCTACAAAGGTGTCAAGATCAACGTGATTGACACTCCGGGGCACAGCGACTTCGGCGGCGAGGTGGAGCGCGTGCTCAACATGGCCGATGGCGTGCTGCTTGTGGTGGACGCCTTCGAAGGGCCCATGCCGCAAACTCGCTTTGTGACGCAGAAGGCTATCGAACTGGGTTTGAAACCCATTGTGGTCATCAACAAAGTAGATAAGCCCAATTGCCAGCCCGACCTTGCACAAGAGGCCGTTTTCGAGCTGATGTTCAATCTCGGTGCCTCCGACGACCAGCTGGATTTCCCGACCGTATATGGCTCTGCTAAAAACGGCTGGATGGGCCCCGACTGGAAAACGCCGACCTCCGACATTTCCTACTTGCTGGACACCATCGTGAAATACATCCCCGCGCCCAAGGCCGACCCGGGCACATTGCAGATGATGATCTCCTCGCTGGATTTCTCTTCCTACGTGGGCCGTATTGCTGTGGGTCGCGTGAAACGCGGTTCCATCTCCTGGGGTCAGAATGTATCCCTCGTCAAACGCGACGGCACTGTGCAACAATCCAAGGTGAAAGAGCTTTACGTGTTTGAAGGACTTGGCAAAGAGAAAATCAAAACCCCGGTCGAGGCCGGTGAGCTCTGCGCCATCTTGGGACTGGACGACTTCGAAATTGGCGACACTGTGGCCGACTTTGAGAATCCCGAACAACTGCAGCCCATCAAAGTGGATGAACCTACCATGAGCATGTTGTTCACTATCAACAACTCGCCGTTCTTTGGCAAAGAGGGTAAGTATGTAACCTCCCGTCACTTGCGCGACCGTCTGTATGCCGAATTGGAACGCAACCTGGCCATGCGCATCGAAGAAACCGACTCGCCCGACCGTCTGAACGTGTATGGGCGTGGCATTCTCCATCTTTCCATCCTTATCGAGACCATGCGCCGCGAAGGTTACGAATTGCAAGTGGGCCAACCGCAGGTCATCATCAAGGAGATTGACGGCCAGAAATGCGAGCCGATCGAGGAACTCACCGTGTTGGTGCCGGAGGAGATGTCCAGCCGTGTGATTGACCATGTGTCGCGCAGAAAGGGTGAGATGCAGAGTATGGACACGCTCAATGACCGCGTGCACTTGACATTCACCATCCCTTCCCGTGGTTTGATCGGTTTGAGCAACCAGCTGCTTACGGCCACCGAAGGCGAAGCCATTGTATCGCACCGTTTCATGGAGTTCCAACCGTGGAAGGGTGAGATTCCGGGTCGCCATGCCGGTTCGCTCATTGCGATGGAAACGGGTCAGGCATACGCCTATTCATTGAACAAACTTCAGGACCGCGGCCGTTTCTTCATCGAACCCAACGATCAAGTATATGCCGGTCAGGTTATTGGCGAGCATATCCGCCAAGGCGACTTGGTGATAAACGTGTGCAAGTCCAAGAAGCTGTCCAACATGCGTGCTGCCGGCTCCGACGAGAAGCTCGTGCTCGCTCCGGCGATTAAGTATTCCCTCGAGCAATACATGGAGTTCATCGCAAAGGACGAGTATCTGGAGATTACCCCGCAATCGCTCCGTCTGCGCAAGATCATCCTCGACGAGCTCGAGCGCAAGCGTGCCGAAAAGCGCGCCGATTCTGTAGAGTAGCCGTTATTCGCCCGTACACCGAAAATATCAGATATGGATGAACTCATCGAAATACTGAACCAATGGGCCACGCGCCGCGTGATGGTGCTGACCGACACGAATGTGGCTGGCCTCTACCCGCAGTATTTTGAGCGTTTGTCGTCCGTTTTCGAGTGTCAGACGATGGTGGTTCCCGCCGGGGAGGAGTCCAAAAACACAGAGCAATTGATCCGGATTTGGAATCGGATGCTGGACTTCGAGATGGACAGGAGCGACACGCTCATCCTGTTCGGGGGTGGCACAGTATGTGACTTGGGCGGTTTTGCCGCTGCCACCTTCAAGCGCGGCATCCATACGGTAAGCTGTCCCACCACACTGCTGGCGATGATTGACGCAGCGCACGGCGGCAAAACCGGCATCAACTTCGGCCATATCAAAAACTGCATCGGTACGGTGCGCCAACCCGACTACATGATGCCCGCCAATCTGGAATTCCTGAAAACCCTGCCTGCAGCGGAGTTGAAAAGCGGGTTTGGCGAGATGATCAAATATGCGCTCATTGCCTCGCCGGAGTTGTTCAATCAACTTTGTTCCATCCGAGTACTGACCGCCGAAACCATCCTTCCCGAATGGATAGAGAGGTGCGTTGCTTATAAGCGGAAAGTGGTGGCTTTGGATCCGGAAGACCGGAACGAGCGGCACGTTTTGAACTTCGGACACACGTTTGGCCACGCGCTGGAGAGTTATTACTGGTCGCAAGGCCAGCCCGTCACGCATGGCGAAGCTGTGGCTATTGGCATGGTCTATGAAAGCCGGCTTTCGATGCAGCACGCCGGATTGAGCCAAGTGCAATTCAACCGGATAAATAAACTGATTTGCCGGTTTTATGATGTGCCGGAATGGTCGGAGGATTTGATAAAATCATTAAGGCCGTATCTTCTGCAAGACAAGAAAAACAGTAGCGGAGAACTCAATTTCACTCTGTTGTGTGACATTGGCAACGCTATGATCAACAATTTTATACAGATATTTTAAAAACAAAGAATATGCTTAAGACAAAATCAGACATTGTGCAAAACTGGCTCCCGCGTTACACGGGAATGAAACTGGAGGAGTTTGGCGAGTACATCCTGCTGACCAATTTCCAGGATTACGTCAATAACTTCGCAGAGTTGATGGGCGCCGAAGTGAAAGGCGAAGGCCATCCCATGAAGTGTGCGACGAAGGACAATATCACCATCATCAACTTCACGATGGGCAGCGCCAACGCTGCTACCATCATGGATTTGCTATCTGCCATCAAACCCAAGGCGGCCCTGTTTTTGGGCAAGTGCGGCAGTTTGAAGGCCAACATCGGCATCGGCGAGCTGTTGCTCCCCATTGCGGGCATACGGGGTGAGGGTACTTCGTTGGACTATTTCCCGGAAGAGGTGCCTGCGCTGCCGGCCTTCAATTTGGAGAAAGCTATCTCCACCACCATCCGCGATTATGGCCTGGACTACTGGACGGGCACAGTATATACCACCAACCGCCGCGTATGGGAGCACGATGAGGATTTCAAGGAGTATCTGCGCGAAATCCGGGCTACGGCAGTCGATATGGAAACGGCCACGCTGTTTTCGGTGGGCTTCTACAACCGCATTCCTACCGGCGCGTTGCTTCTAATCTCCGACCAGCCCATGTTACCCGATGGGGTTAAAACGGAAGCCTCGGATAAGATGGTGAGCAAAAATTTCAGTGTGCGACACTTGCAAATCGGCATCGATTCCCTGAAACAGCTAATAAACAAGGGAATGACAGTGAAACATTTGAAATTCGATTACGATGAATAAAAAAAAGAACGGTCAAGCGACCGTTCTTTTTTTGTGTTACAGAAAATTCCGTATTAGAAGGTATATCCAAGTTTAGCCTGAATGCCACCGTTGAACGCATTGTAACGTTCAAGTTGATAGTGGCCGGTGCCATCAATTACATAGTGATTAACGGGATTGCTTCTCAAATAAAAGCCGGCGGAAAAAGAGAGGGCTTTGTACCGGAAACCGGAAGCAATGGTAGCATAAAGTCCGAAACCGGTTTTGTATTTGTCAGATCCAGGAAAATCATAGATAATCCCATTATAATATCCACCGTTGTAATAATCGTCGTAGTAGTCAAAGTTTCCGCTGAAGATGAACGTGGCACCTGCTGCGATGTTGACAAGGGGTTTGACAGCCTTGCCGCGATCGAAATAGTGGCGGTAGTTCAAGAACATCGGAACACCGTGACCGGCACAAACATCCACGGAGTAACCCAAGCCGATACCGAGCAAATCCTGCGTGCGATTGAAGAGAATGCTGTTTATAAGCAAGCCCTCGAATCCGACATTGGTTTGCTGAGAGCCGCCTTGAGGACCGCCGCCCAGGTAAAATCCGTATTCATTAATCATGTTGTAAGAGATCTTCTTTTCTTGATTCTCTTGAGCAGACACAACAAATGTGGCGCACAGTAAAAGTGCGGTTGCCAATAACGATACTACTTTTTTCATTCTTTTAAAAGTTTAGAAGATTGAAAAAACAGATTCTTACAACTTCACGGTTTCGTTCATGCTGCAGATGAGATCGACAACCTTGTTGGAGTAACCGATTTCATTGTCATACCAGGAAACCAGTTTCACGAAGTGCTCGTTGAGCATGATACCGGCGGTAGCGTCGAAGATGGAAGTTCTCTTTTCGCCGAGGAAGTCGGTGGAAACCACAGCCTCTTCGGTGTAGCCGAGGATACCCTTGAGTTCGTTTTCGGAAGCTTTCTTCACAGCTGCTTTGATTTCATCGTATGTGGCAGCTTTGCGGATTTTGCAGGTCAAGTCCACGACGGAAACATCAGCGGTAGGAACGCGGAAGGACATACCGGTGAGTTTACCTTTCAGTTCGGGAATCACGCGACCCACAGCCTTGGCTGCACCCGTGGAGGAAGGAATGATGTTGCCTAAGATGGAACGACCGCCGCGCCAGTCTTTCTTGGAAGGACCGTCAACCGTCTTCTGGGTGGCGGTAGCAGCGTGTACGGTGGTCATAAGACCCTCTTCCAACCCGAAATTATCGTTGATGACCTTGGCCAACGGAGCCAGACAGTTGGTGGTGCAGGAAGCGTTGGAAACGATGGGTTGGCCAGCGTATTCCTTGTTGTTCACGCCCATCACGAACATCGGAGTGTCGTCTTTGGAAGGAGCGGACATCACCACTCTCTTGGCACCAGCTTGAATGTGGGCAGAAGCGAGTTCGCTAGTCAAGAACAGACCAGTGGATTCTACTACGTAGTCAGCACCCACTTCGTTCCATTTCAAGTTGGCGGGATCCTTTTCAGCGGTGACGCGGATCTTGTTGCCGTTCACGACCAGCATGCCGTCTTCAACCTCAACCGTACCATTGAATCTGCCGTGCGTGGTGTCATAACGCAGCATGTAAGCCATGTAATCCACATCCAACAAGTCGTTGATAGCCACAACTTGAACATTGTCTCTTTCGGTGGTAGCTCTGAAAACTAATCTGCCGATTCTACCAAAACCATTGATACCAATTTTAATCTTTTCCATAAGTTTTTATTTTATAAGTAATTACGTTTTTTAATACTGTATTTTTAAGGCTGCAAAAATAAGAATATTATTTGTAATCGTCAATCTTTTTTCTCAGCTCGTTTTCGTAGCGGAAAAGAAGATTTCGGACGTTGTTCATTTGTTCGACCGAAAACTGCTCAAAACGCAGTTCGGGCTTCCACCAAGAAGGGATTGTTTCCGGAATCCATGAAGACAAATTATCATAGAGGGTGGAAGATTCCCCTGTTGGGGTGTTTTTGTGCTGCCGGCGCACGTATTGCAGTATTCGCAACCCGTCTGCCTTTTCGTGAAACGCCTGTACAAAGTGGGGAAGATCTTTCACATTGTCCCGGATGGGCTGCCATAACGAAGTTGCTGACCGGCTTGTTTCCTGTAGGAAATCCAGGAAATCCGTGTGCCGGTCTTGATGAAAGAGTTGGGGAATCTGCTTATAGCTTTCCGCGATGGAATCGAAACAGGATTTGGCGAAGATGGGGTAGCTGTCCCAATCGCCCTGGCTGCCCTTCATCATGGCGGGGCCGGTGCCGAAAGCCACGCGGGAGGAGTAGCGGGCGGCGGGATAGACGCATTCGTCGTTGTAGAGGCCCACGACCGCCATCTTGCGCATTTTCTGCATCAGATAGAAGTCCTCGCCGCTCTTGAGCGGGGTGATGCCTCCGACTTTGCGCAGGGCCCCCGCGCGCAAGGCCATCGCCGACCCGATAGCGGTGAACCCGTACGGGCTCCCGATCCGGAGCAGGTTGATAGCGTAGTTGCGCATGTAGAGCTCATAGCGCAAAATGGCCCTGTCGCGTGCCTCGTCGCCCGTGAGCGGGTGATAGTAGGGCACGGCAATGGCAGGCCATTCGGGATGCGCCGCGAAATTGTCCGCGATTGACTGCAAATAGCCTGGCTGGATGCGCGTGTCGGCATCCAGACTGATGACAATGTCATCGGGGTTGGCTTCTGTTAGGATGTTGTCGAACAACATCTTCCGCGCCCACCCTACGCCATGGTTTTTCCCTTTCCACCCTCTCCCGGGAGAGGCGTAGTCCAATACTTGCACCGGCAGCGCGGCAATGTTTTTCAAATATGCGAGAAGTTCTTGATTGTGAACACAGATGGAATGGAGGTTCTCATCCTGCCAATAGGTCTCGGGCTGGTTCACGCAGACATGGACCTCAAACGGCACACGAACGTGCTGTTCTGCCAAATCCTGAAGCGTCAGGGGCAGTTCCTGTAGCTCATCCATGGCCGGAATGGCCACAAAGATGCGGGTGGGTGTCATTATTTCACTGTGATTACCACGTCACGGGTGCGGGTAGGCTTATCGATATCCTGACGGGCATAGACAAATTTTATGGTTTGTGTGCCCTTTTCTTTGGCCGTGAACTTCCAGAAAAGCTCGGAGGAGGCGCCTACCATGCCTTCCGGCGCATTGCTTTCATAGCGTTTGTCCCCGGATTCCACCACCGTGATTTCGTCGGCGTTGGCTATTTGCCACCAAAAACCGGTGGAAGCGTTGGTGCGGAACTGTATCTCGCAGGATTGACCTACCTTGAGTTCTACTTCGTTTGTCTCTTTGTTCACGGAAACTAATTTCTTTTGCGACTGACAGCCTGCCATGATACAGATGAGCAGGCACAAATACATTACTTTTTTCATTGGGGTAAAGGGGTTAAGGGGGTGAATGAGGTACAAGAGGTAAAAGGGGTAAAGGGGGTAATGGGGGTTAGGATTTATGGAGTTGGAGGCATAGATTTTCGTAATCTTGTACGGTCAGCTGTTCGGCGCGTTTGGAGAAGATGGGGTCAGAGGCAATCAAGTCAGCGGGAAAGGGTAGCGATTGCAGTGCGTTGCGCAGTGTCTTGCGGCGGTAGTTGAACGCGGTTTTCACCACAAGTTTAAAGGTGGCCTCGTCGCAATGCAATTTCTTGTCGAAATTGCGGGTAAGACGCACTACGGCGGATTTCACTTTCGGCGGCGGATTGAACTCGTTCTCTCCGACCGTGAACAGGTATTCGGTGTCATAGAAAGCCTCCAAAAGCACACTCAAAATGCCGTATTGCTTGTTGCCGGCTTTGGCCGTCACTCGCTCTGCCACCTCTTTTTGGAACATGCCCACCACCTCCACGGCTTGATCTTTGTAATCCAGCACTTTGAAGAGGATTTGAGAGGAGATGTTGTAGGGGAAATTGCCTATGATGACGAACTTGTCCTGATAGCGTTCGGCTAAATCCATGCGCAGGAAATCGCCAGCGATGAGGTTGTCGCCCAACTGCGGGAAATGTTGTTGCAGATAGGCCACGGATTCTTCGTCCAGTTCCACCACGGCGAGGTCTGCGAAGTTTTGTTGCAATAAATATTGAGTGAGCACACCCATACCGGGGCCGATTTCCAACACGTGTGCGTCGGGAGTGCGCACAGCCTCCGCGATTCTTCGGGCAATATCCTCGTTTTTGAGAAAATGTTGTCCTAATCTCTTTTTTGCTCGTACTTTATCGTTATACATGGCTACTCTATGGCATCTCCACGCAGGGCGCGGTAGTGTTTGCGAGCCTCCACCACGTAGAGACTGCTGCTGTAATTTTGCATGATTTTGAGATAATATTCCATGGCTTGCGGAATATCTTTGAGATAATACTCGTAAAGTTCCGCCAGCTTGAATACGGCGTCGTCGCCTAATAATTCCTGTCCGTGCTTCTCTTCAATCTGTTTCAGAAGAGCCTCTGCACCCAGATAGTTTTTCTGTTTGATGTAGATGAGCGCCTTTTGATAGAGGGCGTCATCCACCAATGTGCCTAACGGAGACAGGATAATGACGGAGTCGAGCTCTATCAACGCCTGTTCGTCTTTGTTTTGAAAGATGAGAAAATCGGCTTGGGCGTATTTTTTCAACGGAAGGTTTGTGGAGGTTTTCTCAAACAGCAGATAGGTGGTGTCTTCATCGTCCTCATCCTCTTCTTCCTCTTCCAGATTGTCGGAAATGAGCAGGGAGAAGTAGATGGCATCGTTGGACACCAGTTTGGAGGTGGCCGCACTGAGCACGTCAAGTTGGCTTTTGGCCCATTCAAACTCACCGATATAGAACGAAAGCTTGGCGTTTTTGAACTTGGCTTCATTTCCCAAGGCGTCGTTCGGCATATCCTTGTCCACCTGCGAATAGTTCAGTGTGGCGTCCCATACGTTGCCCATGTAGAGTTGCACATCGGCCAGGTCGATCTTGTATTGGTTCTTCTCCTTGGCATCGCGGGTGTTATTCATGGCCTGGTTGAGCACCTCAATGGCTTCCTGCGGCATGTTGACGTAGAAAGCCAACAAATGCGCATATTTTCGTATCCATTCCATGGAGCCGGAGTTGATGCCGTTCTCATCGATGACGGTTTGATAATCCTTCATCAACCGTAAGGCTTCCGTCAGTTTGACAGGAGAAGTGGAGGTTAGCTGTGAGTAGCGCACATCCAGGATCTTCATTCTGGCTTGATTGTAGTTGAAAACACCATCGCCGAGGTTGATGATGTACTCCAACGCTTCAATGGCTGTGGGGAAATCGCGGTTGTCGGCAGCCAGACACGCCAGCTCGTAGGTCTTGACGCATTCGGTCTTCATCCGCTTGTCAATAGCCTTGGCAAGAACAAAGGCTTCGCCGTACTCTTTATGCAGTTGGTTGACCCAATACAACAAAGTGAGATAGCTGAGGTTGGATGGGTTTTTCTGGATGATCTTTTGCAGATTGACTTTCACCGTGTTATACTTCTGGTTGTCCTCGTCATCCATGAGCAGGTTCTGGATAGCGGTCTTGGCCTGATCCATGAATTTCTGCTGGTCGTCATCCTTTACCATCAACAGCACCTCCTCAATCACTTTGTCGGTCTGGCGCTGGTATTGATACAGATTGATCAGCTCTTTGGACAGCAGCAGCGGGTTGTTCATCAACCGCCGTCCCTTTTGGATGGTCTCGATGGCATAGTCGATTTTCAACTTGGAGTAGAACGCGCTGTAGAGTTCCTGCACGGCATATTCCTTGGCCTGGAGGTTTTTCAGCAGTTCCTGATACTGTTTCTCCGCCTTGGTATTATCGCCGGAACGCTCATATACATACCCCAAATCCACTTTATATCGCTGGACGTTGGCGAAATTCTTGATCTGTTTTTTGACCAGTTTTTCCAACTCGCCGTATCTTTCCAGCTCCAGCAGGGCATTGTAGTAGTAATAGTAAATGTAGGAAGAGGGCTTTTTAGCCTGGATCTTCTCAAAAAGTTCGATGGCTTTGTCGTACTCCTTGTCCTTGTAATACTGCAAAGCAAGCTTCTCGTCGTCGCTTTGTTGGGCGGCGAGCGTGCCTAAAGAGACCAGCAGCAAAAGAAATAAAAGTACGCGCTTCATCGGGACGGTTAGTCGATAATGTCGAAATGCGTGTAAGGACGGAGCACTTCGGGCACGATAATGCCCTTGTCGGTCTGGTAGTTTTCGAGAATGGCGGCGAGCACGCGCGGCAGGGCCAGGGCGCTACCGTTGAGCGTGTGCGCGAGACGGGTCTTGCCAGTGGAATCCTTGTATCTCAATTTCAGACGGTTGGCCTGATAGGATTCAAAGTTGGACACGGAGCTGACCTCCAGCCATTTTTGCTGGGCTTTGGAATAGACCTCCAAGTCGTAGGTAAGGGCAGACGTGAAGCTGATGTCACCGCCGCAGAGACGGAGCACGCGGAACGGCAGCCCCAACTTGGTGAGCAGTCCTTTGGCGTAGTTGGTCATTTTCTCTAATGTCTCGTAGGAGCGGTCGGGGTGCTCGATGACCACAATCTCGATTTTGTCGAACTGGTGCAGGCGGTTGAGGCCGCGCACATCCTTGCCGTAAGAGCCGGCCTCGCGACGGAAGCAGGCGGAGTAGGCGCAGTTCTTCAACGGAAAGTCGCTCTCCTTGAGGATCACGTCGCGGTAGATGTTCGTGACGGGCACCTCAGCGGTCGGGATCAAGTAGAAGTTATCGACTTGGCAGTGGTACATCTGGCCCTCCTTGTCGGGCAGCTGGCCTGTGCCGTAGGCGGAGTCTTCGTTCACCATGTAGGGCGGCTGGACTTCAGTGAAACCGGCGGCCACAGCACTGTCAAGGAAAAAGTCGATGAGCGCGCGCTGCATGCGGGCACCTTTGCCTTTATAGACGGGGAAGCCGGCACCGGTGATCTTGTTGCCTAACTCGAAGTCGATGATGTCATATTTCTTTACCAAATCCCAGTGGGGCATGGCGTCATAGTCGAAGTTGGAAGCGTCGCCCTCGGTATAGACGATTTCATTGTCCTCGGCGCCCTTGCCCGGGGCTACTGCCGGACTGGGCAGGTTGGGCAGCAGCACCATCTTGCTTTGCAGGAGTTCTTCTTGCTCTTGCAGTTTGGTACGGCCCACTTTCTCGGCCTCTTTTAACTCGGCCATGCGGGCTTTCAAGCCTTCGGCTTCTTCACGCTTGCCCTCTTTGAAAAGTTGACCAATTTGCTTGGCACCCTGGTTCTGCTCCATCAGGTTGTCATCCAAATTCTTTTTAAGGGTGCGGTTATCGGTATCTAACTGACGGATTTCATTCACCAAATCAGTAGCATCGAAATTCTTGATTTTCAGTCTGTCAATTACTTCTTGGGGATTTTCTCTTAAAAGTTGTATTTGTAGCATCGTTTTGAATTTTTTAAAGGCGCAAAGATATAAAAAATGGGTGAATGGGGTGAAAGAGGAACAAGAGGTAAATTAGGATCTTTCGTAGCGTGTTTCGCGAAGCAGGCGGAAATGGTCGGGTTGCACTTCGTCCTGGATGAATTCCTTGGCAGAGTTTTCCTTGCCGTTTTCATCGTAGGTATATTCCGCCCAACCTTGAAGCTCGTCATTTTTATTGAGCAGGGAGTTCTTTACCACGCGGTCGCCTTCGTACTCCATCGTAATCTTGCGATAGTTGTCCAAATCCTCGGTTTCCGTCTCCGTCATCTGGTTGTTCTCGTTGTAGGTGCGGTAGGTTTTGGCAATGAGCTTGTTCTCGTAGTCGTAAACCAATTCTTTTACACAGTTGTTTTTTTCATCGTAGGTGTATTCGTAGGTGCGACGGTCTTTGTTTTGGACTTCATCGCGAATGTATTTTGAAACCAAACCTTTTTCATTGTATTCGTATGTATGGATATTCATGGTTTTGCCATAGTCGTCGTTTTCAAACTCCTTGATCAAACGGCCGTTTTGGTAGTGCATTTCTCTTTCCACATAGTCCAACTTGCCGTCGTCATACATTTCGTGGCGAAGCAGATGCCCGTTTTCATCGTATATGAAGCGGGTGACATACTCGGTTTCGCCATTGCCGAAATAGTTGCTCTGTTGCACCATCAGTCCTTTATCATCGTAGGTGTTCACGGACTTTTGCAGCAGGATGTTGTCCTGATCAAACTGCTCCGTCTGGATGAGATGTCCGGTTTCGTTGTAATAGTTGATGGTAAGCGTGTTGCGGTTTCCATCGGGATCGAAACGTTCCTCGCGGACAATCTGTCCGGCCTCATTGTAGGAGGCTTCTGTTTCCACAAATTCCACTTTTTCGATATCGGCTTCATCGTAACCGACGCGCTGGTATTCTGCTTTGATAATTTTCAGGTTTTTCATAGTGATGGTGTTAAATGAGCCGCAAAGATAGATAAAAAATCGGAGCGACGAGCCATAAGACGGTTTGTCGCTCCGATTGTACAGGCTTATTAACTTTTTTTAGAAATAGAGATCGCGTTCGCCGGCCTTGATGCGCTCGATGCGCTTCAGCAGCTCGTCGCGGAACTTCTCATCCACATTCACGAGGTTGTTCTCGATGACCTTCCAGCCTTTGGCGGCCACTTCCGGTGTGGCGTAGTCAACCAAGTATTCGCTCAGCGTGAGGATGGCGTTGGGCGTGCAATAGCGTTTGATGAAGCCCGGCACGCTGAACTCCATGAAGTGCTCGCCCGTGCGGCCCAGACGGTAGCAGGCTGTACAGAAGCTCGGAATGTAGTTGCCGTCCAGCAGTTCTTCGATGATATCGCCGAGGTTGCGGTCGTCGCCGATTTTGAACTGCTCACGGTGCAGGTTCTGGTCTTCCTGTTTGTCGCTGTTCTTTTCGGTTTCTTCGTGGTGATATTTGTAGTCGCCGATTTGCAGGTTGGTACCGCCGTCAATTTGGGAGATACCGTATTGAATAGCCTTGGCGCGGAACTCGGCGGTCTCGCGGGCGGTCAGAATCATGCCAGTGTAAGGTACGGCCAGACGGAAGATGGCGATGATCTTCTCGAAAGTGTCATCATCCACGAAATATTTTTTGTCGATGTCCAAACCGGAAGCATCTTTGATTCGCGGGAAGGAAATGGTGTGCGGACCCACATTGAAACAGGCTTCCAGGTGGTTGGTGTGGCGAATCATGGCCATCACCTCGAAACGCCAGTCGTACAGACCGAAGAGGATGCCGAGACCGTTGTCGTCAATGCCGGCCTGCTGTGCGCGGTCCATGGCGGTGAGTCGCCACTCGAAGTTGCCCTTGATGGTGTTGGCAGGATGGTACCACGCGTAGGCCTCCGGATGGTAGGTCTCCTGGAAAATCTGGTAAGTGCCGATGCCGGCCTCTTTCACGATGCGGAAGCCTTCCACATCTAACGGGGCAGCGTTGATGTTGACGCGGCGAATGGAGCCGTTGCCTTTCTTCACCGAGTAGGCTAACTTGGTGGTGTGTGCAATGAACTCGGGAGAGTATTTCGGCGACTCGCCATAGACGAGAATCAGACGTTTCTGGCCGTCTTCTTCCAAAGCTTCGATGTTGCGCACAAATTCCTCATCGGTCAGCGTGGTGCGCACCTGCTCGTGGTTGGAGGAGCGGAAACCGCAGTATTTGCAGTTGTTAACGCAGTAGTTGCCCACATAGAGCGGCGCGAAGAGCACGATGCGGTTGCCGTAGATGCGGCGTTTCAGCTCGCGGGCGCCCTCCTTGATTTCTTCTACCAACTCCGGATCAGTGGTGTTGATGAGCACGGCCGTCTCTTCCAGTGTCAGGCGGTTCTTGTCCAGAGATTTTTGGATAATCTCGCGCACTCGCTCCGGCGTGCTTTTCGTGTTGTTGATGTAATCCCAAAGTTCATCGGCATCGATGAAGGGTCTCCCTATTTCGTCGGGAATTCTACATTTTTCAGGGTGAAATTGCATGATGTTGTTATTTTTTTATTGATGATTATGGCAAAAAGGGATGAATAGGTACATGAGGTAAAAGGGGTAAAAGGGGTGAAGGGGGTACAAGGGGTACATGGGGTACATGGGGTGAAGGAGGATAAAAAACAATAGCTAACGGCCAAATCATATTGATCGTGTGACCACCGCTTTGGCCTCCACGTTTTCGATTTTCCCTAATTTTCCGGACAGGGCGTTAATATGGTTGGTGTCGCCTTCGACAATAAGGGATATGACCGCAACGGCACTGTCGCGGAAGGGGAGGCCCTGACGGGCCAAAACAATGTCTGCATATTGGGAAATCACGCTGTTCACCAGCGGTGCCACCGTGCGGTCCTTGACCAACACGGTAATCGTTCCAATTCTCTTTTCCATTAGTACAACTTTTGGATTAGGTGATTGTTTTAATTACGGCGGCAAAGATAATAAAAAGTTTAGAGTTGAGAGTTTAGATATATTTTAAATGTAAAATATCATCGGGATTTTTGATGATGATCTCTGCATTCGCTTCTTCCAGTTCGGTGCGCGGGCGGTAGCCCCAGAGCACGCCTACGGCTTTCAGTCCCGCACCGTGTGCGGTGTCCATATCCACTGCCGTGTCCCCGAAATAGAGGGTTTCCTCCTTCGTGCAGCCCGTGGCTTTGAGGATGTCATATACTATCTGCGGATCGGGTTTCACGGGCACGCCTTCGCGCTGCCCGAACAGCGCATCCCATTGCACTGTGGGGAAGAAATTGGCCATCAGCGGAGCCAAAGCACTGTGAACCTTGTTGGTGGCCACCGCCAACTTTATGTGTTGCCGCTGTAAGGTTTCCAACACTTCCGTCAACCCGTCATACACGGTGGTCTTGTCGTGCATGTGGATGGTATAATATTCCAAAAACTCGTGCAAACACGTATTAAAAGTATCTTCGTCACGATGCTCTTCCGGCAAGATGCGTTGGATAAGCGTAGGCATTCCATTGCCTACAAAATAGCGGTAGGCATCCACCGGATGCGTGGGAAAATGGTGTTCGGCTAAAACGTGGTTGGCGGCATCGGCAAGATCCTCCAAGGTGTTGAGCAACGTGCCGTCCAGATCGAATATACAGAGCTTGGTCATTATTTTTCAGTGTATAAAAACGGCGAATCAAAATCCTTCAAAAAAGGGCCTTCTGTATCTTTTTCCGAGGTCAAGGGATTTTTCACCTGCCAGTCGATGTTGAGGTCGGGATCGTCAAAGCGGATGCTGCCTTCGGAGGCCTTGTTGTAGAAATTGGAACACTTGTAGAAGAAGAGGGTGTTGTCCTCCAACGCGGCAAACCCGTGGGCGAAACCTTCGGGAATGTAGAACTGGCGGAAATTGTCGGCAGAGAGCAACACGGAATAGTATTGCCCGTAGGTGGGGCTCCCCTTGCGGATATCTACGGCAAAGTCGATGGCCGCGCCATGCAGGATGCGCACCAACTTGGCTTGTGCGAAGGGCGGCTTCTGGAAATGCAGCCCACGCACCACGCCCTTCTGCGAGCACGACTGGTTGTCCTGCACCCAATGATCACGGATGCCAATTTCTTCCAATCGTTTTTCATTGTAGCTTTCAAAAAAATAGCCTCTGGCATCCTTGAAAACATCGGGCTCAATCACTAACAGACCAGGAATAGGCGTTTCTATAATGTTCATAGTTTAAAGTTCAAAGTTTAAAGTTCAAAAATAATAATCACCTTATGTACCCCATTTACCCATTCCACCTCATGTACTTTTCAATCGTCCGACTCTTCCTCCACAAAATCCTGGTATTGGGTCAGGAATTTGGCTCTGGATAGGAAGCCGAGATATTGTCGATCGCGGGTGATGACGGGCATGTTGAAGTTGCCGGTTTTTTTGAATTTTTCCAGTGCAACGGCGGCGGTATCGTCTTCGTAAATAAAATCTTCCGGCTCAATCATCAGGTCTTCCACGCGAACCAGGTCGTAGAGATCCTGATTGAAGATGACCTCGCGATGGTCGTCCATGACGAGCAGGCCTTGGAAGATGTTATGTTCATTGATGACCACAAAGAGATTGCGTTTGCTTTGGGCGATGATGTTCACGTATGTACGCAGGGAGCTGTGGGCGGGCACGGTCATGATGTTCGTGTCCATAAATTGGTCCCACTGCAACTTGCGCAGCGCGAACTTGTTCTTGTTGTGGGTTTTAAGGTTTCCTTTGTCAGCCAAAGGTTTGGTATAGACGGAGTATTTTTCAAACGGATAGACGCTGATGTAGGAGCATGCGGCGGTGATCATCAGCGGGATAAGCAGCGTGTAGCCGCCGGAGAGTTCCGCAATGAGGAACATGGCGGTCATGGGGGCTTGCATCACGCCGGTCATCACGCCGGCCATGCCCGCGAGGATGAAATTGACGTATGGGAGATGTGTGCCCAACAGGTTGTTGGAGAATCCAGCCACAAAGAAACCTGTGAATGCACCGATGAACAGGGTGGGCGCGAACACGCCACCGATACCGCCGGCGGAAGTGGTAAGCGAGGTGGCGAACACTTTCAGCAGGATGATACCCGCCACGCCGGCCAGCATCACCCAAACGCTGGACCCGAACACCCACAGCGGGGAGTTTGCAAACAAAGAGGTATAGTCTCCATTTATAAGCACGTTAATGTTTTCGTATCCTTCTCCATAGAAAACCGGAAAGAAGTAAATGAGTCCGCTGAGCAGCAAACCACCGAAAACAGCCCGCACGTAGGGTTTCCGAATCCGCCGCATCTGTTTCTCCACCCATCTTGAGAGGCGCAGGAAATAGACGGACAACAATCCAGTGAGCAGCCCGAGAATGATATAGAAGGGAATGTTGGAAAGCCAGAACTCCTGGGTGGATCCGATGGAGAACATCACATTGCGGCCCAGGAAGAGCATGGACATCACGGTGCCGGTGGCGGCAGAGATGAGCAGTGGCAATATGGCGCTGCCGGTAAGGTCGAGCATAAGCACCTCGAAGGTGAAGACGATAGCCGCGATGGGAGCCTTGAAGATAGCCGCCATGGCAGCAGTGGAGCCGCACGCCAGCAGCAAGGTGGTCTGCTTGGGCTTGAGGTGGAAGAAACGGGCCAAGTTAGAACCGATGGCGGAGCCTGTGAGCACCATCGGGGCCTCCAGACCGACGGATCCGCCGAAGCCTACCGTAATGGCACTCGACACCATGGAGGAATAGACGTTATGGAATCGCAACTTGCCATCGCTCTTGCAGATGGACTTGAGCACGATGCTCACGCCGTGCCCGATGTTGTCGCGCACCACCCGTCGCACAAAAACCAGGGCTAAGATAATGCCAATGGGCGGGAAGATGAGGTACAGGTAATTGATCTCCTCCACAGGAAAAGCACTGCTGAGCGCCTTGGTGGTAATGTAAACGAGGTTTTTGATGATAATGGCGGCCAATGCCCCCAGCATGCCGATGAGCACACTGAGAATCAACACTAACGTCCGCTGGTTCAGATGCTTTTTCATGTAGCGTCTGGTCCGGGACAACAAGTAGAGGTATTTCCGCTTGGTAAGCCGTTTTTTCATCGGCGGCAAATATACAAATTAATTACATATTTGAATTATGTTAAAATTTTATCTATATTTGCAAACTCAATTTACAACGCCTTAAAAAACCGATATTTACGGTTGGCTTCAAACTATCAGATATGGAGATTAATGATAAATCCCAAAAAGGAAATAATGTTATCCGTACAGTTAACATCGTGTTGTTTTGGGTTATATTAGCGATGGCGACAATCGATACTATTTTTGATGTTTTTATAAAACCTATGCCCCTTGTTATGGTTGTTTCTCAAGCGGCATTGTATGTGTCGATGCTGATTGTTCTTTGTTTGCTTCTGTTACTGGATAAATTCAAGATATATGTGCCATGGAAACTCTCTGCTTTTATCGTGATATTCGGTCTCTTGGCGTTTATTTCCGGTGGCGTGCTCGGTTGTTACGGTAAATACAAGTGGTGGGATACTGTCTTGCATGCAGTATCCGGTGTGATGATGTCAATCGTGGCCTTCTGGATGATCCATGTGACCATGGCTAAAAATGCCAAGTTGGTTTATCAAAACAAATGGTTATTGTTTTTTTTTCCTGCTGATGTTTTCTGTGGGAATGGGGGTCTTTTGGGAAATTCTCGAACACTTCTATGATGGTATTGCAGGTACCAACGCCCAACAATTTATGGTCTCCACATCAGGATCTTACATCCTTGCAGGGGATATTCCCCTATGCGGGCATGATGCTTTGAACGACACCATGTGGGACCTTACGCTGAACTTTGTAGGAGCCCTTGCGGTGGCAGTTTACGCACTTGTCCGTCACGACAAGATTATCGCAATCTACCGGCGCAATTTGCACCCCACCGTTGCGAAGAACAAGATGTAAGCGTATGACACGAACAGCAGGGCGTAGGCGTCGTGCGGGTTCACCACGTCAGCTATTCTGCCGTAGATTAGCGGCATAACGGCGCCGCCCACGATGGCCATCACCAACAGGGCGGAGGCAAACTCCGTATGTTCGCCCAAATCGTGGATGGCAAGCGGCCAGATGGCCGGCCACATGATGGCGTGTGCGAAACTGAGGCAGATGATGGCGACGATGGACGCCAGACCGTGCGTGCATAAGGCCACAATCACTAGTATCACCGACAGACAGAGTTGAATGATCAACGCATTGCGCTGCGAGATGACCTTCGGCACGAACAAGATGCCGCAGAAATATCCGATTAGCAACGCCACCAGCGCATAGATGCCGAAATAATGGGAAACCGAAGTGGGGATGCCGTAATAGTCGCCGTACGGAATCAGCGTGTCGATGGCAATGACTTCCGCGCCCACGTAGAAGAAGATGGCCAACACGCCCAGCCACATGTACGGGAAACTGAAAATGCTGGTTTTATGGCCGTCAATTTTCTTTTCTTCCTCAATAATCTCCGGTAAATGAGCGGTTTTGATGAAGATGACCAATGCGATAAGCACCATGGTCATAATGATATAGGGCAGAATAACACCGCTGGAAAGCTGCTGCAACATCTGCTCTTTGGCTGGACCGGCAGGAGTTTTTTGGATATTTTCGATGAGTTGTTCCTTGCCTTTGAACAGGGCATTGTACAGAATGAGGATGCCAATCATGCCGGCCACCTTGTTGCAGATGCCCATCACGCTCATACGGCGCGCAGCAGATTCCACTGGTCCGATAACCGTAACATACGGATTGCTGGCCGTTTGCAGCAGCGACAAGCCGCTTCCCTGTAAAAACAGGCCGATCAGGAAGATAGGATAACTGCGTGTCATGGCTCCCGGTATGAACATCATGCACCCGATGGCCATCACGATGAGGCCCAACGCCATGCCGTTGCCATACCCCGTTTTTTTCAATACAAACGAGGAGGGTATCGACATGACAAAATAGGCGATGTAGAAAGCGAAAGTCACCAGATAACCCTGCACCTGGGTGGTAAGTTCGCAAGAGGTGCGCATGTATGGAATCAGAATGTTGTTCAACCAGGTGACGAATCCGAACACGAAAAACAGGGATCCGATGACGAACATGCAATAAGCCGTGCTTCTTTGTTTTTCTGTCATTATTCAGGATGTTTATTTGATTTTTTTCATCAATTCGGCTTTTTTGGCATCGTACTCCTCTTGGGTGATGATCTGAAGATCGAGTTTTTCTTTCCATTTTTTCAGCTCTTCCAAGGCAGCGTCGGAAGCCACGTCGGAAGGATCCGCTTTGGTGATGATTTCTTTCGTGGCAAGGGCTTCTTCAAAGTTGGTGCAGGCCAAGCCGCCACGGTTGAGAACCAAGTAAATATAACAACCGCTGGTTTTTCGATTGAAAGGATCGACGGGACGACATTCAATTTTTTTGATAGTGGCCACACCGCCGGCGCGGTTTGATATGCGTTCGTTCACTTCTCGGTTAGCGGCACTGGTGGAGGCGTCAGTGTTACTGTCTTCTGTCAAGGTGCCGAGCACGCTGCCCGTGACATCCTTGAAATAGAGATAATATTTACCGTTGGTAGGATAGCCGTATGTAATCGTCGAACCTTTGGTATAGGAGACACCATTGGAGGCCACGTATGCAGTGATTTCGTCACCACCGTTGCGACCGGTCAGATCTTTGGCCGTTTTCTGGTTCAGAATATCTTGATAGGTAATAGTTTGTGCGAAAGAACACACACTTAAGGCAAAAGCAAAAAAGAGTACGAGAGATTTTTTCATTTTATATGTTTTTTAAAGTTAAAATTTCCTTTTTAGGGTCTTCGGCTTTGAAGACAGCGTTGCCGGCCACCACGGCATCGGCTCCGGCGGCCATGATGTCGGCAAGATTGTCGCGGCAAACACCGCCATCCACTTCAATGAGCGTTTCCGCGTTGTTGCGCTCGACCATCTCGCGCAGGGCGGCGATTTTGTGCAGGGCGCGGGGGATGAACTTCTGCCCACCGAATCCGGGGTTCACCGACATGATGAGCACTAAGTCCAAATCGTTGATAACGTCTTCCAAACCGGCCACCGGCGTATGCGGATTGAGGGCCACGCCCGCCAGCATGCCTTCTTCCTTGATTTGGTAGATGGTGCGGTGCAGGTGCGTGCAAGCCTCCCAGTGTACCGTCAGCATGTCGGCACCCGCCTCTTTGAAGGCGTGGATATAGCGCTCCGGCTGCACAATCATCAAGTGCGTGTCCAAGGGCTTCTCCGACAGTTGTCGCACCGCCTTGACCACGGGGATTCCGAAAGAGATGTTGGGCACGAACACGCCGTCCATGATGTCCATATGTATCCAGTCGGCCTTGGATTTGTTCAGCATCTGCACATCTTTTTTCAGGTTGCCGAAATCGGCGGAAAGAAGGGAAGGGGCGATGATAGGTTTGATTTCCATAAACGCGATATTTTGGCGTGCAAAGGTACAAAATTTTAAATCAACGGAAATTGTTCATCTAATCCCGTGTCCCCGTTTCGCGGCGGCGCGTGTCGTGTTCCATTGCAAATGTGTTGTTCGCCGCGATGCTCACCCGCTGGCCGCCGTGCCCCAGGGTGACGGCACCCGTACCGTGTGCCTTACCCTGGGCTACCGAGCTGGCAGACCTAAAGGCCTGCCCTAACCATGTCGCCGCATTCAAGGTGGAATCCTCGGACCCCGTTAGGGGTCAAAGCCCGGTAGCCATTCATCTGCCGCCGAGAAACGGAATATCGTGCAATGGTGGAAAAATATTATTTTTGCATTTCAAAAGAATTCTGATATTATTATGAAAATCAAAACCCTCCTCCTTACCGTTGTCGCTTGCTTCTTCGCGACATTCACTTTCGCCCAGGAAACCGAACTCGTGGGCGCTAACTGCACTTCCATCATGGTGGGCTGCAAGGCCTCCACCGACGGTTCCGTGATTACCTCGCATACGTGCGACAGCAAGTACCGCACTTGGGTGAAGATGGAGCCCGCTGCCGACCACGAGCCCGGCACCATGCACAAGGTGTATAAGGGCACGATGCATACCAGCACACCCAACGCCATGGAGAATGTGACACTGGCGGGAGAAATTCCCGAAGTGGCCCACACCTATGCCTACATGAACACGGCATATCCTTGTATGAATGAGAAGCAACTCGCCATGGGCGAGAGCACCTTCTCCGGCCCCGATACCCTGCTGAATGAAAAGGGTATGTTCCTGATTGAGGAGCTGCAGCGCATTGCCTTGCAACGTTGCGACAACGCCCGCGACGCCATCCGTCTCATTGGTGATTTGATTGAGCAATATGGCTATGGCGACGGCGGCGAATGCATCACCATTGCTGACAAAAAGGAGGTGTGGCAGATGGAAATCCTCGGCGAGGGCCCCGACAAGATCGGCGGCATCTGGGCGGCCCAACGCGTGCCCGACGATGAGGTGGCCGTGAGCTGCAACGTGGCCCGCATCGGCAAACTCGACCGCAAGAACAAGGATTACTTCATGTGCTCCGACAACATCGAGAAGGTGGCCAAGAAATATGGTCTTTGGGATGGCAAAGGTGACTTTATCTGGTGGAAAGCCTTCCCGTCTTCCTATTCTGGCAATAAGAATTTCAAGGAACGCGAGTGGTATATCTTCACCCAGTTGGCTCCGTCCCAGCACTTTGCCCTCGATGCCGACGAGCTGCCTTTCTCCATCAAACCCGATGAGAAGGTCTCCCCGCAGCGCGTGATGGAACTCTTCCGCGCCAACTACGAGGGTTGTCCCGAACTGGACCAGACCCAAAATCTGCTCTATCCCCGCAAACGCAAAGTGGATGGCGAAATCGTGATGGACACGGTGGTGTGCCCCAACGCCAATCCCTGGATGGATGGCAACGAGCGTGCCATGTACAACATGCTCAAGCCCGGCACGGTAACCTTCTACCGCGGTGTGGCCATGTCGTGGTGCTCCTATTCCACCATCATCCAATGCCGCAGTTGGCTACCCGATGAGGTGGGCGGCTTGTGCTGGTTCTCGCTGGAGAATCCCGGACAAAGTCCGCGCATCCCCATATATGCCGGGGAAACATCCTTGCCCGCTGGGTTCAATGTGTGCGGACATTTCGGCTACAACGAGAATGCCGTGCTCTGGCACTATCGCAAAGCCAATAAGCTGGCTCAAGTGCGCTGGGGTAGCACCAAGAAGATGTTGTTGGGCAATGTGGCCCGTTACGAAGAAAAAGCTTTCAACGAACTGCCTGATTTGGAGCAGAAAGCGGTGAATCTGATAAAGGATGGCAAAAAGAAAGAGGCTCAAAATTTGCTCAACCAATATACTGCCGACTTTGCCGGTGCCACCCGCCAGACCTGGCAGGAGATGGAACACAAAATCTGGGAAATGTTCTGGACAGGATTCTAAAAAGGGAATCAATGGACACACAGAGCAGATGTTGGGGTGGGCAGGGCCGTACGATAAAAATAGGATAATGTCACGGGAAAAAGAGATTTACAAAGTAACGCTGGTGGGGTCGGCGGGCAATGTTGCCTTGATGACCTTCAAATTCATCGCCGGTGTGCTCGGCAACAGTGCAGCAATGCTGGCAGACGCCGTGCATTCGTTGTCCGATTTTATCACCGACCTGCTGGTGCTGGTATTCGTCAACATCAGTTCGAAGCCGCAGGACAAGTCGCACGACTACGGTCACGGCAAGTTTGAGACGTTAGCCACCTTCTTTGTAGGATTGGCGCTGGTTGCCGCCGCCACGGGCATCATCGTCTCGGGGGCCGTGAAGCTGGCCGACTGGCTCAAAGGGGCGCAGTTGGAGGCACCGGGCCGGCTCGCCTTATGGGCAGCATTGATATCCATCCTTGTGAAGGAGGGCATTTACCAATACACCATACGCAAGGGAAAAACTCTTGATTCGCAAGCGGTTATCGCAAACGCCTGGCATCATCGCAGCGACGCGCTGTCGTCGGTTGGGGCGGCCATCGGTATCGGTGGCGCCATCCTGCTCGGCGACCGCTGGACCGTACTCGACCCGTTAGCCTCCATCGTGGTGGGCGCAATGCTGGTCAAGGTGGCCGTGGACCTGCTCAAAGGCAGCGTAAACGAGCTCACGGAGTGTTCGCTGCCTGAAGAGACCGAGCATGAGATTGAAGCCATCATCACCTCCTTCCCTGACGTGACGGACCCTCACAATTTGCGTACGCGGCGCATCGGCAACCGCATCGCCATCGAGGCGCACATCCGTATGGACGGCAGCCTGTCGCTGCAGACCGTGCACGCGCGCACCACCGACATTGAGCGGAAACTCAAGGAGCGTTTCGGCGCAGACACGCACGTGACCCTGCACACAGAACCCATTAAAGAATAATAATAGGTAGAGAATGTTGCGCGCAACGTCTCTACGGGGTCTGTTGTTTCATCTCCTTGTTTGTTTTTTTCCTATTTTTGCAGCATAAAAAACAGAAAAATGTTGCAAATCGGAACGAAAGCCCCTTATTTTGAGGGCATTGACGAAAATGGAAACACCGTGAAACTGAGCGACTTCGCTGGAAAGAAGTTGGTGCTCTATTTTTATCCCAAAGACAGTACGCCCGGCTGCACGGCCGAGGCCTGCGACCTGCGCGACAATTACCAGCGCTTTCTTTCTATGGGTTACGAGGTGCTGGGTGTGAGCCGCGACTCCGCCGCCTCGCACCAGAAATTTATTGCCAAATACAATCTGCCCTTCCACCTTATCGCCGACACCGACCTTACCATCCTGAAGGCCTACGAAGCCTGGGGTGAGAAGAAGATGTATGGCAAGGTGACGGAAGGCACGCTCCGTACCACTTATATTATTGATGAGCAGGGTGTCATTATCAATGCCATAGGCAAGGTGAACACCAAGGCGCACACGGAGCAGATATTGGGATAGGAATAGTCTTTTTCATTCCTCTTCAGTAAGCCGAAAGTCAGGTGAAAATTGTTCCTTTGATTGTCCTATGGGTCCTATAAGTCTCTAAGACTTATAGGACCCATAGGACGGCCTTCCCTCCCCTGATTCTAATACTTCCGAAAATTCCTCCTTGCTTGGCTCATCCTCTCGCGTAACCCACCATCTTTGACGAAATCCTGCTCTAATCGCTTGATTTGCCGATCCAAGAGGTAATTGCACTGGTTCACCAGACAAATCATGATATTGGCGCAGATAACGCCGTCCCGTGTTTCCAAAAACTCGCGGTAGGTTTCAAACGACTCGTCCTTTCGGTAGGCCAAGCGTCTGACGAACAAAGCCTCTTTGCTGTCTTTTTCCCAAATAACGCCTTGTCTGTTGCGGATGAAGTCTTTATAATCTTCCAGCAACTCTTCTTGACTGGCCCTTGCTACGTTGGTCAGCTTGATTTCAGTTTCTTTGGATGTGGCCGAGGCCATTGAACCCTCGATGATGTTCTGTTTGCCGGAACGCGCCGCCTGCACCATCTGGTCAACGGTGCGGTCGCGCTTGTTTAGGAAGCGCTCGCAGAAAAGCACCGTGCTGGAATAGATAATGAGCGATTTCTTGTAAGTGAGCAACTCTGTGTAGTTGCCATGAGACGGGATAAATCCTGTTTCTGTTGTCATAAGTTTTCGTTTTGTATTTTATAAATAATTTGTATTTAGTTAAATAGAATGTTTTACAATAATTCTTTTAATACAGCAAATATATAATTTTTTGTTTATGTTTTCATTATAATTTGTGAATAATATCTAAAAATTGGGCATCGGTCACTTTGCCATTGCTGGCCAGTCCGAGGAAAGAGTGGGATGACAGACGGAAGATGTATGGTGAATTTTTATCTCAAGGAGGACAAATGTTTTAGGGAGAATAGTGATAGAAGATGAAAAATTATTATTTTTGCCAATTGTATGACCCAAAATAAGGGGGAAGACGGAGGGGTTGACACATTTATAGAAAACATGGTCCTCAACCCATCGGAAGGCCGCTACGGCGTGAACGTGGGAAAGAATGTCTGGCACAGCGTGGAATCCCTGGATCCCGGCTCCGTCATCTTCGAGTGCAAGCAAGGCCCGTTTGTGGAGCATGAGGTGGAAGGGATTATGATAGTTGATAATTGACAGTTGATAATTAGGAAGGGTATTTTGAAAGGTGTTTTGGGAATTGCAAGTTTTTGTTATAGCCGAGGGGGAGATAGATGTAAGATGGAAGAGGACAGATGGAAGATGTTTAATGGGTTAAAAAAATGGGTAATATACCACTGATTAAAATATTGAGCAGAAAACTTCCGAGCAATATAACCAGGCTTATGTATCAGGATTATGAAAAAAAGACAAATGCCGTTAATCTAACATATAACTTGTTTTACCATTTGAAAATCAAGAAGATAAATAAAGTAGAGTTTTAGGGAATATATAAGAATAATGAAAATCATGTCTATTTCACAAGAATGGAAATTTATACAAGAACAACTGCCAGATGAAATAAAGCGGAGTAGTATTGATAGTCCATGTGCAGACCGATTGATTTTATTTTTAGTTCAAGCAGAAGACCGTCGTTTTTTTAAGCATCATGGTTTCGATCCTTTGGCTATCTTCAGAGCCATTATCAAACATACTTTTTTTTCTTCCAGAGAAGGAGCTAGTACAATTGAGCAACAATTAGTTAGGGTTATAACAGGACGTTATGAATATACCATTGAACGGAAAATCCGTGAAATAATACTTGCATCCAGGTTGCATCGTATTGCAGACAAAAAAAGTATTGCTTTTACATACTTGAACATAGCATATTATGGAACTAAATATCAGAACTTAGAATCTATTTTACGACGGTTCAATATGGATAAAAATAATGTAATTCCTGATGAAATTTGTGCTGAGATAGTTGCTAGATTAAAGTATCCCGAGCCAAGAATTATGACTGACAAACAACGAGAACGGATAAGAAGACGGGTAAGATATATTATAGAAAGAGTAGAGCGCTATGAACACATATAAATTTTTTCAACTTTCAGAAAGTTGTAGATTAATAAAGGATGTTTTCTTATGTTCCGCGGAGATGAAGGCTTTGTACAGCAAATTAACCGAAGCAGAGCAGAAATCCTTAATTAATCATTATATTATTGATAATCCGCCGTATGCATTTATGTCAATTCCTTTATTATTTGATCAGGTCAAGCAGTTTATAGGAAAAGAATTGGAGGTTTCTGTAGACTGTATAAAATTAATAGGAAGTGCAAAGCAAGGTTTTTCAATTGATCCACAGCAATATGGAAAGTCTTTTTCAGAAAAAAGTGACATGGACTTTACAATTATTGATGTTACGCTTTTTGAAAAATTGAAGAGAGATTTTGAAACATGGCAACTGGCATATAATTCTAAAAAAGTTTTTCCTAGAAATAATACAGAAGAATTTTATTGGAATGAAAATATTAAAAGATTGCCTGATAATATTAAAAGAGGGTTTGTTGATCATCATAAAATCCCGTTAATTTCTTCTGTTTGTCCAACTAACAATAGAATAAACAATGTTTTATACTGTGTACGTGCAAATCTTCCGTTGTTTAATATAAATACTAAAGGTTTGTCACTCCGGGTGTACAAAGATTATACATCATTTTACAAACAAATAAAATTGAATACGGATTACTGTATGAGTAAAATACCTAAATAATGAGTTTGATGGTTTGTCGTGATGCAAGGTGCAGTTGGCGGTGCCTCCGGTGTAACTCTTGTACTTCTATATCATCTCTTACTTCACCTCTTTATCTTATCTTCTCTATATAATAACTTGAAAATCATTATCTTGTTGGAATTCTGGCTTGCGAAGCCCATACCCCAAACAATGGTCGATAATATCTGTAGTGCCTGTTCCGATTTGTTCTATATAGCCGGTAAAGTAATGGGATTGGCAAGCACAGGATTGACATGGTTTGCAGTGTGTTCTTTGTTCAATTTTGCAATAGTCATTCCCTGATGAAGTTTGCCGGGATTCCAAACTTCCAAGTTGTTGTGCATGAATTAAAAAGGTAGTCCGTAATCAAAGGCTTCTTCACAAACAATATTTGTAGGTTCGAAGAAATCTGCAATTGCAATATCCTTTATTTTGCTACGATACTCATTGAATGTTCCAACATTTTCAATTTCAATCTTTCGGTTTTTACTCATTTCTACAAATTCTTTTTCTATGCCAAGAAAACGCCGTCCAATAAGATTTGAAGCAATACCTGTGGTAGAGGATCCGGCAAAGGGATCGAGTATCCATGCTCCCTTTTTTGTTGAGGATAGAATGATGCGTGTCAAGAGAGCCAATGGTTTTTGGGTGGGGTGTTTTCCACACGATTTCTCCCAAGTGGCAATAGCTGGCAACCGCCAAACATCTGTCATTTGTTTGTTGTCGTTGAGCTGCTTCATTAATTCATAATTGAAATAATGAGGTATTTTGGGTGACTTTCTTGCCCAGATGATAAATTCAGTGGAATATGTAAAGTAACGGCACGAAATATTTGGTGGTGGATTCGTTTTTGCCCACGTAATGACATTCAGAATCCTATATCCCAACTGAGTCAGGCAATTGGCAACAGAAAAGATATTGTGGTACGTTCCAGAAATCCATATCGCACCATTATCTTTGAGTTTCTCACGGCATAGTGAAAGCCATTTTAGATTAAAAGCATTTATATCGTCTTGAGACATGCTTTTGTCCCAGTCTCCTTTGTCAACACAAACTACTTTGCCACTTTGTACGCTGATGCCGCCACTTGACAGAAAATATGGCGGGTCGGCAAATATCATGTCAAACATGAAGTTGAACTGTGGCAGTAACTCAAATGTATCGCCATGAAGGAGAGTGAAGGCGCGGTCGGAGGAATGGTAATAGGGAGTCAATATTTCCTTTTGGCACGATATGGCATAATTGTCCTCGGCCGCATGAATGATTTGTTTTTTATTCATAGTAGCAGCATTGTGTCTGCTACGTGCCTGCGGGTTTCCAATAGGGCAAAATATATGCGGGCAATGATTGCTCGCATTGAGGCCCTAGGAAAGCCCGGTATAGGACAAATCACGCCCGCATTGGCGGCCGTTTCCTGATTTGCTTACCTTTTACCATTCTTTGAAATTTCCTAGGTTTCAATGCGAATAGAGCAAATAGCAAACGTATTATTTATATGTTCTTATTTCTTATTATTTATTTCGTTGTTAATTTTTTTTTGAGTTATACAATAAAATCCATCTGTTGTTTCTGGAGTTCTTGCTCGTATTGTTTGTCTAACGATTCGTAACTGAGAAATGCCACACGTTTGTTTTCTCGGAGGACATTAAAGGCTGCGTAATTCATCTTACTGCCAAATTCAGCATGGCGCTTCTCGTCAGCTACAATTACCATACGGGCGGAAAAGTCTTTTAAATCATTGAACTTGAGAAGGGAGTTCTGAATGTCGGTTGAGTGTTCAATTTCGTAAAAGGAGTGAGGCATTCGGTGGTCGTTAAACCAAATGACATCAATTGTAGAACTTCTTTCCACAAGATCAGCGTATGAATATTGGGGTATTGCTTGCAAAGTTCGAATCTCGCCAAGTGGTGTTTTAATAAACATCTTGTTCTTGTCCTGATTGGGAACAAATGTGTCCAAATGCCGCATTCGCCCAATTTCAAGCAACAATCCTTGGTAGTATGAATGGTTGAAAGCCTTTACCTCTTCGCTATTCTTATTCTTTTCCGTCTGAACAGTTATTCCGTCTTGTTCCAACTGCTTGCGGTAAGTCTCAAGTGCATACAATCCAGGTTTTATCTTATAGATACCCTTTGTTTGCTGAACAATTCTACGAACGCTGGCAAACGGAGTCTTAGTTTTCCATACACAATCATCAACCTCAAACACATGCTGATTTATTTGGTTGAGCGTTGCAATGCCGCCCAACTTGTCAATTGTTTCTATAACCGCCTGTGCTTGGGTCATATTTGTGTCTTTTAGAGTTTACTATTTAAGAATTCAATGTTTGTAACATTCTCCCATTTATCAAAGTCAGCTGGAATGAAGGCATCCAGTTGTTCGATGAGTTGGCTTTCCCCACCAACCCACTTGATAAAAGGTTTCGCTTTCATTATTTTATTATTTTGAAAAAGATGGGGCATCCTTGCGGGCTACCCCATCTTGAATGTATATATTGTTGTTAATTCAACAATATCGGTTTATTTCCCTTCGCTCAGCTTCTTGTAGCCTTCGTAACGCAGCTTAGCGAATTGCTCGGTCTTTGCAAACAATTCCTTAGCCTCTTCCGGGAAGGTCTTCAACAAGCTGTTGTAACGAACCTCGCCCATGATGAACTCTTGGAACTTGCTCCAGTCGGGTTCCTTGCTGTCCAAGTGGAAGCCGTTCTGACCGGCCTCTTCCTCGGCAGGGTTGAAACGCCACAGGTGCCAGTAACCGCATTCAACGGCCTTGGCCTCTTCGTGCTGGGAACGACCCATACCGATCTTGATACCGTGGTTGATACAAGGAGCGTAGCAGATGACCAATGACGGTCCATGATATGCCTCAGCTTCCTTGATGGCCTTGAAGTACTGTGCCTGGCTGGCGCCCATAGCGACCTGTGCCACATACACATAGCCGTAGCTCTTGGCAATCATGCCGAGGTCTTTCTTGCGCACCTTCTTACCGGAAGCGGCAAACTTAGCCACAGCACCTGCCGGAGTAGCCTTACTGGACTGACCGCCGGTGTTGGAGTAAACCTCGGTGTCGAGCACGAGCACGTTGACATCCTCGCCGCTGGCCAGCACGTGGTCCAGACCGCCGAAACCGATGTCGTAAGCCCAACCGTCACCACCGAAGATCCACTGGCTCTTCTTCACCAAGTGGTCTTTCAGGTCAACGATCTGTTTGCAGTAGTCGCAACCGCATTTCTCGCAAGCGGCAACGATCTTGTCGGCCAGCTCGGCAGTGGTGATACCGCACTCACGGTTGTCGATCCACTGTTGGAAGAGATCTTTGAGTTTCTTGTCGCAGCAATCGCAGTTGGCGATGGCTTCCTTCATGATACGCTCCACGCGGTCGCGCATCTGGCGGGTAGCGGTAGCCATACCGAGACCGAACTCGGCGTTGTCCTCGAACAAGCTGTTGGCCCATGCTACACCCTTGCCGCTTCTGCAGTTCTTGCAGTACGGAGTAGCGGGAGCGGAACCACCGTAGATGGAGGAACAACCCGTAGCGTTGGCCACGATCATTCTCTCGCCGAAGAGTTGCGTGATGGTCTTGATGTACGGAGTTTCACCACAACCGGCACAAGCGCCGCTGAACTCGAACAGAGGCTGTGCGAACTGGCTGTTCTTGACGTTAGCATATTTGTCGATGAGGTTGTCCTTGTAGGTAACCTTCTTCTGACCATACTCCCAGTTCTTGGCTTCGCCGAGCTGGCTCTCGAACGGTTTCATCTTCAGGGCCTTCTCCTTGGCAGGACAAACATCGGCGCAGTTGCCGCAACCGGTGCAGTCCATGACGGAAACCTGCATACGGAAGTGCATACCGGCGAGTTCCTTCGGAGCCTTGATGTCGATAGCAGCCATGCCCTTAGGCGCTTTCTTCATCTCAGCGTCGGTCATCACCACAGGACGAATAGCAGCGTGAGGACAAACGAGAGAACATTGGTTACATTGGATACACTTGGTGGGATCCCATTCCGGAACCACGGTAGCGACACCGCGTTTCTCGTAAGCGGTGGTACCAGCCGGGAATGTACCATCTACGATTTCCTTGAAGGCACTGACGGGCAGGTCGTTACCGCACTGTGCCACCATCGGACGCATCACCTTGTTGATGAACTCGGGATCGTTGGGGTTGCTCTCGAACACGAAGTCCGTGGTGCAATCCAGCTTAGCCCATTCAGCGGGGATGTCAACCTTGGTGATTTCACCGCCGCGGTCAACCGCTGCATAGTTCATGTTCACGATATCCTCACCCTTCTTGCCGTAAGACTTCACGATGAATTTCTTCATCTGCTCCACAGCGAGGTCGTAAGGAATGACGCCGGAAATCTTGAAGAATGCGGATTGCAGGATGGTGTTGGTACGGTTGCCCAAACCGATCTCAGCAGCGATCTTCGTAGCGTCGATGATGTACATGTTGATGTTGTTGAGGGCCAAGTATTTCTTCACGAAATCAGGAAGATGTTTCTTGGTCTCGGCCACGGTCCACGGAGAGTTGTAGAGGAACGTACCGTTCTTCTTCAAACCGCGCAGACAGTCATATTTCTTCAAATAAGAAGGAACGTGAACGGCCACGAAATCGGGCGTACCCACGAGGTAAGGAGCCAAGATGGGTTGGTCACCGAAACGGAGGTGAGAGCAGGTGTAACCGCCTGACTTCTTAGAGTCATAGTCGAAATAAGCCTGGCTGTATTTGTTGGTGTTGTCACCAATAATCTTGATGGAGTTCTTGTTAGCACCCACGGTACCGTCAGCACCGAGGCCGTAGAACTTGGCTTCGAACGTGCCCTTAGGAAGGATGGAGATTTCCTTACCAACCTTGAGAGAACGGTGCGTCACATCGTCGTTGATACCAACGGTGAATTGGTTCATCGGCTTGGGAGCAGCGAGGTTCTTGTAGATAGCCAGCACCTGAGCAGGAGTGGTGTCCTTGGAGGAGAGACCGAAACGACCGCCGATGATCATCGGTTTGTTCTCGGCCGGGATGTCTTTGCAGTTGGCGAATGCTTCAACCACATCCAGATACAGCGGATCGCCGTTTGCACCGGGTTCTTTCGTGCGGTCAAGGACGCAGATGCGCTTCACTGTTTCAGGAAGGACAGCACCGAAGTACTTCACGCTGAAGGGACGATAGAGGTGAACGCTGACGAGACCGAGCTTCTTGCCGGCTTTGTTCTCCTTGTCGATGACTGTCTTGATGACGTCGGTGATGGAGCCCATAGCGACGATAACATCGGTAGCATCGGGAGCACCGTAGAAGGTGAACGGAGCATATTCACGACCCGTGATCTTGCTCAGTTTCTTCATATATTTCGCCACGATGTCGGGAAGAGCATCGTAGTATTTGTTCTGTAACTCTCTGGTCTGGAAGTAGATGTCGGGGTTCTGAGCGGTGCCGCGGGTCACGGGGTGTTCCGGATTCAGGGCACGGTCGCGATACTCCTTGAGGGCTTTCCAGTTGACCAATTTCTCGATTTTGCTTTGATCAGCAGCTTCTACTTTCTGGATTTCGTGAGAGGTGCGGAAACCGTCGAAGAAGTGCAAGAAAGGAACGCGACCCTCGATAGCGGCCAGGTGGGCCACAGGAGCGAGGTCCATGATCTCTTGCACAGAACCGGTAGCCAGCATGGCGAAACCGGTCTGACGGGCGCTCATCACGTCGGCGTGGTCGCCGAAGATAGACAAAGCCTGAGCTGCCAATGCACGAGCCGACACGTGGAATACGCCAGGAAGTAACTCACCAGCAATCTTGTACATGTTGGGGATCATGAGCAGGAGGCCCTGAGAAGCGGTGTAGGTGGTGGTCAAAGCACCGGCCTGCAAAGAACCGTGAACGGCACCAGCGGCACCGGCCTCGGATTGCATCTCGACCACTTTGACGGTCTCACCGAAGATGTTTTTTCTGCCGCCAGCGCTCCACTCGTCGATGTACTCAGCCATCGGGGAAGAGGGCGTGATAGGATAGATAGCGGCGACTTCGCTGAACATGTAGGCCACGTGCGCAGCCGCGCAGTTACCGTCGCATGTCATAAATTTTTTTTCTGCCATAAAATTATAATTAAGTTGTTGTGAATTAGATATATAAAAATGATTTGTATGCTGTAACGATATCTTTCCCCGTGTTTTTCAAAAAGCGTGCAAAGTTACAAAAAATGTGGAAGAAAAGAATTATTAAAAGATATGAATAAAAGTGTATTTTTGTAGCATCATTCCTGTCTTTCTATTTGATTGATTTTTAATATGTTCCAACCTGATATAGATAATGAGATGGCCGCTTTGGTGGACAAGATCGCCGGACCGCATTTGTGGGATGACCAACCGGTTTTCTGCTTCACTTCGGATATAGACTGGGCTTCGGAGGATGTCATTGAGGATTATTTCCGCAAACTGCCGTTAGACCTGCTCAAACTCACTACTTTTGTTACCCACGATTCTCAAATCATCCGCGAGAATTTCGAGAAAGGCCGTATTTCACGCGGTATTCACCCCAATTTTCTCCCCGGCTCCTCGCACGGCAACTCCTTCCGTGAAGTGATTGAAACTTGCGTGTCGTTCGCTCCGGAGGCCACCTGCACGCGTTCGCACCGCGCCTTTGATGTGACGGATACTGCTCACATGCTCAAGAACGAATTCCATTTCAAGTGCTGCTCCAATACAATCACGACACTGACGCAAAGAATCACCCCTTACTGGCTGGAATCCAAACTGTTGCAAATACCCGTCTTCTTTGAAGAGGGCAGTTTCCTATATAACCAACTCGGTTTGTCCATCCAACCCTATCTAAAACATTTTACCTCTCCAGGCTTGAAAGTTATCAGTTTCCATCCCGTCAATATGGCTTTCAACACCCCTTACATCGCCTGGATGCGGCAAATCAAGGATTCTCTTTCGCGAGAGGAGTTCAACAACATCAGCAGCGAGATGATCGAACAGAAAAAAAACAGAGAAAAAGGCGCCTTTGATTTGGTGATGGAAATTATCAACTTGGCACAGAAAATCCAAGCACCCATTTTGTCCTTGGATGAAATATATCAAAAAACTATTGAATAATAAACAGATTATGAGAATATTAGAAAGCGAACGCATTATTTTGAAACCCGTAGAGCCGGAAGATCTTCCCTATTTGATGGAACAACGCTGGGACGCCGATCTTACCGATTATATCATCCATAATCCCATCTCTTCCTACAACCAGCAGCAGTGGTACGAGAAAATCTGCCGCAATGGGGATGTGGCATTGTCTATTTTCTACAAGGAAAAACCGAATGAGAAACCGGTACTGTTGGGTGCGGTGGGACTCTATGATTTCAATATGCGTCATCAGCGGGCTACGTGGAAAACATTGCGCATCCCCAAGCAATACCAAGGGCTCGGACTGGCTTTCGAAGCCTCCGTCATGCTCATTGACTATGGTTTTAATACATTGAACCTCAATAAAATAACCAATGATGTATTTCCCGACAACGAGAGTATCATTGCTTTGTTGAAGAAGATGGGATTCAAAGAAGAAGGACGCCTTAAACAGCATTATTTTCACCAGGGAAAATTCAAGGATGTGGTGATTTACAGTCTCCTTCGCGAGGAATATTATGCTTGGAAAGCAGCACAGCAGAAATAAGTTATTGTTTTAACATTTTGTAATACAGTGTGTTGCTTTTGTTCTCGGTCAGCATTTCCGAGATGAGGCGCAGCATCTGCTCTTCGGTCACGTCAAAATAGTGTTGGCGTTCATCAAGGAAATATTCCACATTGGAAATGGTTTCGCCAACAGCCATGTTGGTGGCCCGGTCATCAATCTTGATTTCGTTGTTCAACAGCACTGCTTCGGCGCGATTCTGCACTTTTTGCAAATCGTGCGTAAAGTTTTTATCAGGCTTGAAACCATACAGATACGAACACAAGGCGGCATCCGCGTCTTCGATGGAGACACCTTCTACAGGTCTTCCGCTGATGAGAAACAGGCCTTCATCGGTAGTGCCCATGATAGAAGCGGAAATATCGGTGAAGAGTTTCTTCTCCGTAACAAAATGCTCATACAGATACGAGGACTGCCCAGTTCCGAACATGTCGGAGAGCAGGTCGCAGGCATAATAGTCGGGATGCATACGGTCGCACATGTGCCAACCCTTCATCAGCACGTCGGAGGGCACGGGCCGCTCCACTATCTGGATGCGTGCCGCCGTCTGTGGCAACTCTCGCGGGTACTCTTTGCAAACCGGAGTACCTGCTGGAATATCGCCGAACCACTTCTCTACCAATTCGATAACCTTATCGTAATGCACATTGCCTGCCACCACGAGCACGGCATTGTTCGGGCGGTAAAAATGATAATAGAAATCTTTGATCATCGCCATATTGACTTCGGCAATATGCTCGGTTTTTTTGCCGATGGGCAGCCACTGGTATGGATGCCGCTCGTAAGCCATCCGGTTGAACAGCATCATCAGGTCGCCGTATGGACGGTTGAGGTAATTTTCCTTGAACTCCTCTATTACAACCTGTTTTTGGATATCTAACGACTCTTGACGAAAAGCCAGTTCCAGCATCCGGTCCGACTCTATCCACAGGGCCGTTTCCAGATTGTTGGCGGGCAACACCTCGTAGTAATGGGTGATGTCCTGCGAGGTGTAGGCGTTGTTGATAGCCCCCACTTTTTGCAAAACTTTGTCAAAATCGGGCACATTCCTGGAGCCGGTGAACATGAAATGTTCCATGAGATGTGCGAAGCCGGTATGGTCGGGGTGTTCATCGCGGGAGCCCACATTATACACGATGTTGCAGGCTGCCAAGGGCGTGGTGTGGTCTTCGTGCACTACCACACGCAAGCCGTTTGAAAGAGTTTTTTTCCGTATATTTAGCATGACGCGCAAAAATAAAAAAAAAGTTTTTTGTATTTTTGCACTCAATTTTTTGGATATGAAATACAACAGAATCCTTCTCAAACTCAGTGGCGAATCTCTGATGGGCGATGACCATTACGGCATCAACTACCAGAATGTGCATCATTATGCCACTGAGATCCAGTCCGCCGTTGCGCAGGGCGTGCAAGTGGGCGTAGTCATAGGCGGCGGAAACATCTTCCGCGGCGTGCAGGGCTCGTCCAAAGGCTTCGACCGCCGACAAGGCGACCAGATGGGCATGCTGGCCACCATCATCAATGCCATGGCCATGCAGGTTGTGCTGGAAGAGCTGGGTGTATCTTCCAAAGTGCTCACCGCCTTCGCCATCGAGGGTGTGAGCGAGAAGATTTCCTGGCGCAAAGCGGTGGAGACACTCGAAAGCGGCCAGGTCGTGATCTTCGGCGGTGGCACCGGCAACCCCTTCTTCACCACCGACTCCGGCGCGGCACTCCGCGCTGTGGAAATCAAGGCCGACCTCCTGCTCAAGGGCACCCGCGTGGACGGCGTCTATACCGCCGACCCCGAGAAGGACCCCACCGCCACCAAATACACCAACCTCACCTTTGACGAAGCTTATCAGAAAAACCTCAAAATCATGGATATGACGGCATTCACCCTCTGCAAAGAGAACCACATGCCCATCTACGTCTATGACGCAAATAAACCCGGAAATCTTTGGAAAGTGCTCCATGGCGAACCCATCGGCACTCTGTTACAATAATAATTTAATGTAGAGCCGCCACATTGTGACGACTCCACGTCCCGAAAAATAATAATCATGTCTGAAGAAGAAAAAATCATCCCCGAAACCATCTCCCCTGAAGAAGAAGCACGCATGATCAACGTAGCCAAAGTCCGCGTGATTTTCAAGATACACATTGCTGTATTTCTTGTTTTGAATCTGATAATTTGGGCCTTGTGGTTCACTCTTTTTGATGCCGTGGTAACAGATGCCTACACCAGCAACATCATCCTGAAAGTGTCCCTCTGTATAACCATCGTCTGGCTTCTCATCGTGATCCTTCACTATTGTATAGCTTACAAGTGGAGTAGAACTTTTATCGAGAAAGAACTCTCCAGACTCAAAAAACAGCGCGCCAAACAACTGGCGGAAATCGAGAAAATCAAAGCCAAAATCGCCGAAACAAAACAGCAACAAACCGCTGAATAAACCTTTTAACTTTAAAACTTTACAAACCTTATAAACTTTATCCCCCCTTATGGATACACAAACCTGCTTGAAAAATGCCAAAGACAGCATGAACTCTACGGTTGCTTTCTTTGACAAGGATTTACAGAAAATACGTGCCGGCAAGGCCTCCCCGCAAATGCTGGAGGGACTGAAGGTGGACTACTATGGCAACCCCACACCCGTGGAGCAGGTGGCCAACATCAACACGCCCGATGCACACCAGATTGTGATTCAACCGTGGGAGCGCAACATGCTGCCCGTGATTGAGAAAGCCATCTTGGCTGCCAACATCGGCCTTACCCCGCAAAACAACGGCGAATTCATCCGTCTGGTGGTGCCCACCCCCACAGAGGAACGTCGCAAAGAACTGGTGAAGAAAGCCAAACAGGAGGCTGAACAGACCAAAGTCTCCATCCGCAACATTCGCCGCAACGCCAACGATGAAGCCAAGAAGCTGAAAGACGACGGCACTCCGGAAGATGAAATCAAGAAGCTGGAAACGGACATTCAAAAAGCTACCGACGAGGCCATTGCCAAAGTCGATAAAATCATGGATGCCAAGGAAAAAGAAATTATGACAGTGTAATCTTTTATCAACTTATAAACTTAAAAATTATGAATATTCCTGAAAATTTGAAGTATTCCAACGACCATGAGTGGTTGAGAATGGAAGGTGAATTTGCTTACGTAGGTATTACTGCATTTGCCGCAAATGAGCTTGGTGACATCGTGTTCCTCGACATCACCACCGAAGGTGAGACGCTGGAGCAAAATGAAGTATTCGGCACCATCGAGGCTGTGAAGACCGTATCCGATCTTATGCTTCCTGTGGGTGGCGAAGTGGTGGAATTCAACACCGAACTCGAGGGCAATCCTGCACTCGTGAACAGCGATCCTTACGGTGAGGGCTGGATCGTGAAGATCAAGGTCACCAACCCTGCCGAGGCTGACACCTTGCTGGATGCTGCCGCATATCAGGCACTCATCGGCTAACGAGCACGCTCGTGACAAACTAAAAGGAGACATCGCAAGATGTCTCCTTTTTTGTTATAGTTCAGCACCATTCCGCCGCTTGCGGCGGAATCTCCAAAACAAAGATGACTTACTTCGCCTCAATGTTCTTGCCACAGTCGTTCACAATCATCTTGTACCATTCCTCACGATATTTCGGCTGGTCTGGGAACGCGCTCTGCGGAATTTGAGTGTCAGACACCTTGAACTTTCCATTCTCCTCTTTCTTTACGTTTCCGTCATGATATTTCACCAACAGGTAGATGAAGAGGTTGTTCCACTCTTTGCAAACCATCTTGGCAGCAGTCAAAGAGTATTCATTGAGCATAGCGCGGGCTTTGTCAGGATTGCTGGCAAACTGGTCTTTCATTTTTTCGGACATCTTGTCAATGTCTTTCACAAATTTCCCTTCCCAATAAGCTTGCTTTTCGTTCACATGCTTGATCATGTCGCAGTAGCGTGAGTAAACAAAGTTGCTGACTTTGGTGAAGGTCCAGAAGGCGGCTGTTTCAGAGTATTCTACCATAGAGCCATTGCCCTGGGCATACTCCTTGGGAATCTCATTGATGCCGCAGAACATGGGCACATAGCAGGTGCTGGCTGCATCGTCCACGCCGAACCAAAAGATACCGCCCAACCAGTTGGGCAGCCAGTTGCGACATTGGGCGACGAAGGAGAAGCCGGTCTGCTGGGTGGCAGTTGCGCGCTCGTGGATGTAGCCTTTTCCGTTGTATTCCCACGTCATCGGACGCCAGCGGTACGGGCATTTGAACGGGCCTGCACCGAGATCGTTGGTCATGTCCATGGAAGTGCCCTCATAGTGATCGCGCATCATCTGCATCATGAACTGTGCGTCAATTTTGTTCTTATCTGCGGGTTTGATCCACAGAGGGAAACGATGGCTCAGATTGTCGCCACGGGCATAATCTTCGTATTTAGCTATTTCTACGGGGTTGCAGTGATTGAAGAATGCCCACACACGTGCATCGCAAAAGCGGGCACCGTCGAAAGTGATAGGGTTGTAGGCATCGCAGAAACTGAAAGCGGCATCAGGGGCAACTTTGGGATCACTGGGATAGAGCCCCTTCATGCGGGCAAATGAGATGACATCGTAGGAATAGACGGTCTCCACATCGGGCAAGAAGATTTTGTCAAGTTCCTTGCTGGTGATGGAAGTCTTGCCGTCGCGAAGCGGGAAAGTAGTGATACGAGACTGGTTGGCGTGGCCGCTGATGTAGCCATCCGGAATGCGGCGGGCCACCCAAACGGCACCGTTGCTCCAGCCTTTCATCACCTTGCCCTTGGCATCCAGCATCTTCTCGCCTTTGCCGATGAGCTCCATGATCCAAGCTTCGTTAGGATCCACAATGGAGAAAGACTCGCCTTCGCTGGCGTAGCCGTAGGTGTCCATCAGCTCAGCAATCACCTTGATGGCCTCGCGAGCGTTTTTGGCACGCTGCAATGCAATGTAAATCAAAGAGCCGTAGTCAATCATGCCCTGGCCTTGCTCCAACTCATGGATGCCGCCATAGGTAGTCTCGCCGATGGCCAGCTGCCATTCGTTCATGTTGCCGATGACGGAATAGGTGTGGCGCACTTGCGGAATCCGACCCAACAGTTTGCCCGTGTCCCATTCAATGACATCCATCATGGCTCCTTCGGGATAATCCTTGGCTGGACGATAGTAAAGCTCGCCATAAAGCTGATGCGAATCAGCGGCGTAGGTCAGGAAACAGGAACCATCCTTGCTGGCCCCTTTTGTGACAATGAAATTGGTGCATGCCATGGTCGTGCCAAGCGACAGCAGACCGATGAGCAGTGTTAGCATAAATGATTTTTTCATAGACTTTGTATTTAAATAATGAATATTTTCAGAATCAGGTTGCAAAGGTACAAATAATATTGCGTGTTAACCGATGTAGAGATAAAAAATGTATCTTTGCCCCCGATTTTATGGTGAAAGATTTCTTTGGAAATCTTGAGAGGGAAGCAGGTGTGAATCCTGCACAGTACCCGCTGCTGTAAGTTCAAACAACCCCAAGGAGCCAATAAAAAGTCACTGTCGTTTCGATGGGAAGACTTCCGAGGGCGAACAAGTCAGAAAACCTGCCATCAGATCAAAAAACGTTGAAAGCTTCGGGAGATAGGCTTCTACGGACAAGTGGATTTTTTCCATGGTTGTTTTTAAGTTGTTGTCCCGGAGCCGTAAGCGACGGGCTTTTTTGTTTTACGACATATATCAACAATAATAACAACAAATAAATAATGCTTATGAAAAAACTTTTATTATTTGCCGCAATTCTTTGCACATTTATGAGCTTTGCTCAAGCTCAAGACGCCACTATCAACGCTAACCGAGTGAAATATTGGGTTGGTACGGGCAATAATCAGGCCATTTTCATCGTGAACTGGTGCGAACCTGACACCGCACTGGCTTGGGGTTTCAAATTCAGCGAAGACTCCCTGCTCGTGTCTGACATGCTGACCGCCATCACTACAGCTGATCCTCGTTTCAGTACTCAAGGCACATCCAGTTGGCTTACAAATCTTATCTATATTGACGGATCGGACACTTTCAAAATAGCCACTGGCGATTATGTTGTTTACAACCGTAACGGAGGTTATGCCAACACCGTCGATTTGGAGTATTTCTATCCGAATGATTACCTCAAATTCGGTGGCTGGGATTGTGCCGACATGGATGAGAACTGGACAAGCACTTGGTCCACACCCATTGAGCCCGTTGAGATTCCTGGCGTGCCCGTAGCAGATGCCACCATCAGTGCTTCTGAAATCCAATATTGGGTGGGCACTGGCAGCAATGAGGTCCGCTTCATCGTGGATTGGGATAATTTCTCCTCCGCCTTGGCATGGGGTTACCGCTTTGACGGCGAGTCAGTGCTGGTTTCCACTATATTGGACGACATTGCCACTGCCGATCCGCGCTTCAGCTATGCAGGCACAACAAGCTGGCTGAGCGATTTGAAATATTTCAATGGTACCGATACGCTTACGATTTCTCCGGATTATGTGGTGTACAACGTCAATGGCAGCTTTGCTGATGCTGCTGACGCACAAGCCGTCCATGCCGGCGACTATGTGAAATTCGGTGGCTACATGAGTGCTTCATTAGGTGAATGCAGATGGATTGAAGATCCCGCTTGGGGCGACTATTGGGATTATGCATACGTGTGGACGAATCTTGTTATCCCTGTTCCCTCCCCGGTGTCTGTGAATGAATATAACAGCCAAAAACTCTCTGTCTATCCGAATCCTTGCACCGAGAGCATCCGCATCCAGACCAACATCAATGACGATGTGGTGATGTACAACCTGCAAGGTGCGGTGGTTATGAGCACCGTAGCCATGGATGAGGTTACCACGTTGGACGTGAACAATCTGCCTTCCGGCATCTATTTCGTCAAGAGTGGAAACAAAACCGCCAAGATTGTAAAGAGATAATCCCCCCTATTTTTTACCACTCATTATTTGAAGACCCCGCTCCTGAGCAAACCAGGGCGGGGTTTGTTTGTCTTTTCACTGTCGAATTACATACAACCCTTGTTAAACCAGTGAATATCGCAGAGAACAAGAGGGTGAACCTTTTTTCCATTCCGGAAACAGTTTTTCCCTGAAAAAAATTATTTTTGCACTTTTTTTAAAAATATGGGAACCAGATACATCTTCATCACCGGCGGTGTGGCCTCCTCATTGGGCAAGGGCATCATCTCCGCCTCCCTCGGAAAGTTGCTTCAGGCAAGGGGCTACAAAATCACCATCCAGAAATTCGACCCGTATATCAACATCGATCCGGGCACCCTCAATCCCTACGAGCACGGAGAGTGCTACGTGACTGCCGACGGCCAGGAAACAGACCTCGACCTCGGCCACTATGAGCGTTTCACCGGCATTGAGACCACCCGCGACAACAGCGTGACCACAGGGCGCATCTACCAGAGTGTCATCGAGCGCGAGCGGCGCGGCGACTACCTCGGCAAAACCATACAAGTGGTACCGCACATCACCGATGAGATCAAACGCCGTATTCAGCTCAACGCCACCAAGGAGGCCTTCGACTTCGTCATCACGGAGATCGGCGGCACCATCGGCGACATTGAAAGCCAGCCGTTTTTGGAAGCTATCCGTCAACTACGCTGGGAACTGGGGCCGACACAATCGCTGAATGTACACCTCACTTACGTGCCCTACCTGGCTGCTGCGGGCGAGCTGAAAACCAAGCCCACCCAAACGAGCGTGAAGCAACTGCAAGGCCAAGGTATCCAGCCCGAAGTGCTCGTGCTGCGCACCGAGCATACGCTCAACGACGACCTCCGGCGCAAGGTGGCACACTTCTGCAACGTGGATGTGGATGCCGTGATTCAGAGCCAGGACCTGCCCAGCATCTACGAGGTCCCCATCAACATGCAGCGCCAGGGTCTAGATGCCATCTGCTTGAAAAAGATGGGGTTGGAGCCTGAAAGCACACATGCCGTGCAAGAGGAGAAGATGGCTCCGTGGCACCAGTTTTTGGAAAAAAGGGAAAAGGCAACCGAAATTGTAAATATCGGATTGGTAGGTAAATACGACTTGCAAGATGCCTATAAGAGCATTCTCGAAAGTCTCGCGCACGCCGGCACCTACAACAACCGCAAGGTGAAAACCACCTTTATCAACAGCGAGTTCATCACTCGCGAAAATGTGGCGAAAATGCTGGCGGGCATGGCGGGCATCGTCATCTGTCCAGGCTTCGGCCAGCGCGGCATCGAGGGCAAAATCCTCGCCGCTGAATATACCCGTTCGCACAATATCTCCACCTTTGGCATCTGCCTCGGCATGCAGATGATGGTCATCGAGTTTGCACGCAACGTGTTAGGCTACGCCGATGCCAACAGCAGCGAGATGGACACACGCACCCCGCATAATGTCATTGATATGATGGAGGAGCAAAAGAATATCACGCAGATGGGAGGTACGATGCGATTGGGAGCATACGATTGCGAGCTGGTGAGCGGCAGTCGCACGTGGGAGGCGTATGGCAAAATGACCATCATCCGCGAACGCCACCGCCATCGCTATGAATTCAACAACCGCTATCAAAAGGAGTTTGAGCAAAGCGGCATGAAGTGCGTGGGCGTGAACCCTGCTGCCAACTTAGTAGAGATTGTGGAGATTCCATCGTTACGATGGTATATCGGCACGCAGTTCCATCCGGAATACTCATCCACCGTGCTGCATCCGCACCCGTTGTTTATCGATTTTGTAAAAGCCTGTATTTGATAACACAGCTCCATATTGAAATTCAACCATAAAAAAACTCTCCTCGTATTCGGGGAGAGTTTTTTGTTTGAGTAAGAGCAATATTGATTACTCTTCGGTTTCAGCAACCACGTGAAGCTTGAGGCTTACCTTGTTGAAATCCTTGTGCAGGTTGACAAGTGCGGTGTAGTCGCCAAGTTCTTTGATGTGGTCTTCGTGCATGACGATCTTGCGACGGTCAATGTCGATGTCGTGTTGCTCTTTCAGAGCGTTAGCCACGGCGATAGAGGTAACGGAACCGAAGATGGTGCCTTTCTCGGAAGCCTTGGTCGGGATGGTAACTTCGAGACCTTCGATCTTACCAGCCATGAATTCAGCTTCTTTTCTGATTTTTTCAGCTTTGAAAGCGCGTTGTTTCAGCGTTTCTGCCAGCATTTTCTTCTTTGCAGGTGTTGCAAGTTCTGCCAATCCCTGAGGGATGAGGTAGTTGCGGGCGTAACCGTCTTTAACCTTCACGAGGTCATCGGCATAGCCTAAATTCTGTACGTCTTGTTTCAAAATAATTTCCATGTCAATTCCTCCTTTTAGTTAGATTTTAAATTATCGGTTACGAACGGAAGCAGGGCCAGATGACGGGCTCTCTTGACAGCCTGGGCCACTTTCTTCTGATATTTCAAAGAAGTACCGGTGAGACGGCGAGGCAGAATCTTACCCTGCTCGTTCACGAATTTCTTCAAAAACTCACCATCTTTGTAATCGATGTATTTGATACCGCTCTTTTTGAAACGGCAGTATTTTTTCTTCTTGATGTCAACTGCTACGGGAGCAATGTATTTGATGTCGGATTGTTGTGCCATAATTATTGTGCTTGTTCGGTTTGATTAGACTCATTGTTAACTTCCTGAGGTTGCTCAACGACGGGAGCCTCTTCCTTCACTTCAACCTTCTCAGCGGCTTTTTCCTTGCGGTTGGCACGTCTCTTCTCGGCGTATGCGATGGCGTATTTGTCCATGCTCACGGTGAGGAAGCGCATGATGCGCTCGTCACGACGGTATTGCAGTTCCAAAGCTTCCACTACTTCACCTTCTGCTTTGAATTCAATTAAATGATAGAAGCCGGAAGACTTCTTTTGGATGGGATACTCCAGTTTGCGGAGGCCCCAGTTCTCTTGATGCACGATCTCAGCGCCTTTGTCGGTGAGGATCTTCTCGAATTTTTGAACCGTTTCCTTCATCTGTTCTTCAGACAAAACGGGCGTCATAATGAAAACGGTTTCGTACTGATTTGCCATAATTTTTTAATTGTTTGTTTGTTAAAAAAGTGTGTTTTTAAATTGGGCGGCAAAAGTACACTTTTTTTCTTTTGCTCGGACATAGGTCAACTTATTTTCTTTCAACATTTCACGCTGCCATCTTCCTGTGATTGAATTTCGCGGCGGCGGGCACAATTTTTCAGCGCACGCGACACCCGCGCCGCGAACAATATCCAACGCGACACCTCCCCTACCAAGCTCGGCAGACCTACGGCCTGCCTCTTAAATCTAATTTTTTGCGAAAACCAAAAATACAACTAACAAATTGTTGTAAAATTTACACATCTGAATTTTACTAACACCTTCATTTTCAACAATAAAATTATTTGAAAAAAACGGCCGATAAAACAAATATCCTTCGTATCTTTGCAACCACAACATATAACCCAACCCCTAAATCTCTAACCCCTCAACTCTAAACTCTCAACTTTTAATTCAAAACTATGAAAAATCAAAATCCCATTGAAGAGGCCAGAAGATATGTGGCCAACGCCCAAGAGGTCATCCAAAAAGCTAACTATGATTCCGACCTGAAGTTTTACACGGATGGAAAATACGTCAAAATGGCGGGAAACACGCTGTGGAACGGTTGTCTTATTGCGTTAGATGCTGTGCTTGCTGTGCGCAACGGCAAAGGTCGTCCCTCCATTGAAAAATATAAGGAAGCCGCTGGCAAACGCGACCGAAAACTACTGGCAGCCATTGTGGCCGGCTACAACACCATGCACCTGTCTATGGGTTACGACGGCAATGTGGATAGAAAAGTTTGTAATGCGGGATTCGATAATGCCAACGCTATAATTGACCACTGCGCCAAGCTATTTCCGGCATCCGTTTGCGCGTGACGTTTCCATGGTCACGACTTACTCAAACTGCACTGCGTTCACAGGGGTGATTTTCTTGCTCACTACCCAGGCGGGAATCAGCAAAACCGCCATGCAAACCGCAAAAACGCCGGCGTTCAGCAGCAAAACATGCACCCAATTAAAGTGGATGGGAACAAACTCCACGTAGTAGGTGTCGGGGTTCAGTTTGACGAGATGGAATTTCTGTTGCAAGAAGCCTAATAGCAGGGCTATGGCATCTCCAATCAACATACCTTTCAGCAGAATGTCGCCAGCCACCAGCACAAACGTGCCGACTACCTGTCGCGTGCGCATGCCCATGGTCTTCAGGATGCCGATGGTCTGCGTCTGCTCCAGCACGATGATGAAGAAGATGGACATCATGGTCACCAGACAGACACAGGTGGTGATGATGAGCAACACGGCCACGTTCATGTCAAACAGTGCAATCCACTCGAATATTTCCGGATAAATTTGCTTGATGGTCTCCGCCTTCAAGTCATAATCAATACGATGATGGATATAGTCGCCGATTTCGTCAATTTTGTCGTAGTCGCGGGTGAGCACCTCCACGCCGCTCACGAGGCTGTCGTTCCAGTCGTTGAGCTTTTGCACATGCCGCAGGTCCACCAGGGCGAACATGTTGTCGTATTCGGGCAGCCCTGTCTCGTAGATGCCGGAAATGGTGAAACTGCGCTGGCGCGGCGGGTCCTGTACGAAATAGGTGCGTACCTTGTCGCCCATCTTCAGCTGCAACTTGTCGGACATGCGCTTGGAGATGATGATACTATTGGATGGTGCGGTGTCAGCCGTGCTGAATCCATCTCCTTGAATGATATTCTTTTTGAAAAAATCCCAAGAAAAAGTCTCATCCACGCCCTTCAGCACGACACCCTCCACTTGGTCGTCGGTTTTGATCACGCCCACTTTAGTGGCATAATTCTGCACTTGCAGCACGTCTGGGTGTTGGCTGAGGTTCAGAATGCACTCGCTCTCCTTGTTGATGGGCACCTGCTCGTATGAGTAGTTCTGGTCGTAGTGCGTGATGCGGATGTGCGAGCCCATCGCAATAACTTTGTTGCGGATCTCCTGCTTGTAGCCCGCCGTGACGCCTATGGCTATCATCATGATCACTATGCCCAACGAAACACCTCCGACCGACAGATAGACGATCGGACGGGAAAAACGATCTCCTTTGTCTTTCAGCACACGTCTGGACAGCAAGAAATTAAAGGAGAATCGTGACATGATAAGGCTGGATTATAAATCAACGGAAACGCCGATGCGGGCGAACATAGGCAGGAATCTGACGTAATAGTCGTTTTGGGTCTGAAAAGGGTAGATGATGTATTGCGCCTGTATTCTGACCGTTTCGCTGACATGGGTTTGAAAACCTACACCCAAAGCCAACGCGTGAATGTTTTTGCGGGTGGGCTTGGTGAGGATGAAATTGTCAAATTCATCTTTCTCGTATGTGGGGTAGTTCAGAAATTCATAGCCTATGTGCCCCATAATGTAGTTGGCAATGATGAACTCGGCAAATGCGGATGCTCCAGCAGCATGCGACACCTTGTTGGCAAATTGGTTGAAAGTCATCTCGTAGCGCGGACCCGCACCGAAGCGGAGCCAAGGGGTGGCGTAAAGACCTCCTTCCAGATCCAGTGCCAGCTGGGGTCCGAAATTGTTATTGACGTTGCCGCTTACAAAAAAGGTTACTTTTTGGTCGTTTTGCCCGCCTTTTTCAGCCTCACGGGCACCGCTGCGCAAGGACCGCGGCACATTGCTGTTCTGTGCCTCTGCGGAAAAGGCGAGAATGAAGGCCAACAAAAGGATTGCGATTTTTTTCATGATAATAAAAATTTGTTGAGACGCACGGCCGTGCGTCTCAACAATTAATTTAATTCTGATTAGAATTTATTTCCGGCGGCTTGGCAGGCAGTAATAGCCACGAGGCTCACGATGCCCTCCACGGAACAACCGCGGGAGAGGTCGTTGATAGGAGCAGCCATACCCTGCATCACAGGACCCACGGCGTCGGCGCCAGCCATACGCTGTACGAGTTTGTAGGCGATGTTGCCCACTTCAAGAGACGGGAACACCAGCACGTTGGCCTTGCCAGCCACAGGGCTGCCCGGGGCTTTCTTGGCGGCCACTTCCGGAATGATGGCGGCGTCGGCCTGCAAATCACCGTCAATTACCAAGTTGGGATCCATCTCTTTGGCAATACGGGTAGCATTCACCACCTTATCCACGAGCTCGTGTTTAGCGGAACCCTTGGTGGAGAAGCTCAGCATGGCCACTCTCGGCTCGATGCCGGCGATGGTGCGGGCGGTTTGAGCGGTGACCACAGCAATCTGAGCCAGCTTGTTCTCGTCCGTGTTCGGGTCGGCGGCGCAGTCGGCGAACACCATGATGCCGTCATCGCCCCACTTCTTGTCGGGGAAGCACATGATGAAAGCACCGGAAACCACAGAGATGCCAGGCAGGGTCTTCACAATCTGGAAGGCGGGACGCAACACATCGCCAGTGGCGTGCTGTGCACCGGTAACCTCACCGTCAGCGTCGCCGTTCTTGATGAGCAGCGTGGCCAGATAGAGAGGATCTTCCACCAGTTTGCGGGCTTCTTCAATGGTCATGCCTTTTTTCTTGCGGATTTCGCACAGCATTTCGGCATAATATTCTTTCTTGGGATTGTCCATCGGGTCGATGATCTCGGCTTTGCCGATGTTCTTCAAGCCCCATTCAGCGGCCTGCGCCTCGATTTTGGCTTTGTTACCCAATAAAACGATACCGGCATAGCCTTTGTCCAGGATGATGTCAGCAGCTTTCAGTGTTCTTTCTTCTTCGCCTTCAGCCAAAACGATTCTCTTGTTGGCTTCGATGGCATTTGCTTTGATTTTGTCAATTAAATTCATCGTATCTTATTATTAATTAGTTTATTGAAAAAATGTCATGCTATTGCGAATCTTTCATCGCTTCGTTGAAACAGTGTCGGCAAAGCGGCTCGTAGGAATCTTTCTCTCCGAGCAGCACTTGTCCGCCAGTGGCCACGATACGGTGCGAATATTGCGCCAAGTCGCCGCAATGCGTGCAGATGGCGTGTTGTTTGCTCACGTATTCCGCCACAGCCATCAGCTTGGGCATCGGGCCGAAAGGATTGCCCAGGTAGTCCATGTCCAGGCCGCTGACAATCACGCGGATGCCGGCATTGGCCAGCGTGTTGCATACATCCACGATGCCGTCGTCGAAAAACTGGATTTCATCTATGGCCACCACTTCCACCGATTCCATGTTCACATAGAGCAGGATTTCGGAGGAGTTGTGCACGGGTGTGGAGATGCGCGAGTTCTCGTTGTGCGACACAACGTCCGTCTCGTCGTAACGCGTGTCAATGGCCGGTTTGAAAAGCTCAATCTCCTGTTGGGCAAACTCCGCGCGGCGTATCCGGCGCAGCAGCTCTTCCGTCTTTCCTGAGAACATGGAGCCGCAAATCACCTCGATCCATCCTTTTTTGTTCTTTCTACTTGCTTTATTTTCCAAAAACATTTTGGTATGCCGATTAAAGAATTTTGTATTTTTGGCCGTTTTTTCTGAGCCGCAAAATTAACAATATTTGCGCACCTAAACACCATTAACTGTTCGTAAAATGCAAAATTCTTTTAAAAACATCAATGAAATAATTGATAATCTTTTGGTTATCTGCGATGAGAATTGTAATCTCCCCAAGATTGAGAAGGATATTCTGTTGGATAAAATCCGCCAGTTGTATCTGAAGGCATTGTCCATTGAAGAAGTCGAAATTGAGCCGGAAAGGCCGGAAAATTACGACATTCATCCGGGCATTGAAGAGGATGTGGACCTTTTCTTCGACACGGACCACGAGAGTTACGGTGCGCCCGAAGTTGCGGAGGAACCGCAACCCGAGCCGGAACCAGTTCCTGCTCCGAAGCCCGAGCCCGTGGTAGTGGAGAAGCCTGCTCCGGAGCCGGTGTTGGAGCTGAAAATGGAAGAGGAACCTGTTCGTGTGCCGGTACAGGAACCTGCGCCGAAACCCCAGGCGCCTGTAGTGCAACCATCGCAGGCTGCTCCGAAGCCCGAGAAAGTGATCGAGCCGGAACCTTTGAACAGTGACGAGGACGATTTATTGCAGTTCATCCCGCAGAAAAGTGCCCCGAAACCGCAACCGACCCCTGAACCTAAAAAACCTGTGCAACCCGTTCAGCCTCAGAACAAGCCTTTGCAGACCAATGCACCGCGCTCACTCAATGACCTGTTCAACAAGCAGCAGGAGGACCGCTCTCTGGGGAGCCAGTTCCAACATGCCAAAGTCGGCGATTTGACGAAAGCTATCTCTATCAACGACAAGTTCACCTTCATCAAGGAATTGTTCAACAACAGAGGCGAAGAATTCAGTGCCGCTATCCAGCAACTCAACCAGTGCCCCAACATGGATGCGGCATTCGATTGTCTGGAAGGTTTGAAAAAACAGTATTATTGGGATTCCACCTCCACGGCTTATTTGTCTTTGTGTGATCTTCTCAGAAGAAAATATCTGTAAAAAGCATGAGTAGAGGTTTTGTAAAAGAAGGCGACCAGGAGGAAACCCCGATGGTGCCTCCAAGAGCGTATCTGCCTGCAGGTGTCGTGAACTATGTCACGCCCACCGGCATGGAACTGCTGATGCAGGAGCGTCAAGAAATTCTGGATGAGCGCGATGCTATTGACACGGGTGGCCAGGAGGCCGATGCGCGCGTATTGCGCAACTTCCTCAACGCCAAATTGGAACTCTTGGAAAACCGTATTAAAATTGCAAAGGTGATGGAGCCCAAAAAGCGTGATGAAATCGCTTTCGGCTCACGTGTCCGCGTGCGCATGAACGGCGAGGAGATGCAACTGCAAATCACCGGAGTGGACGAAGCCAATGCCGCGCAGGGCAAAATACCCTTCACCTCGCCCATGGCCAAAGGACTCTTCGGCCATCATGTCGGCGACGTGTTCGACATCTCCATCCCAACCGGGCTCAAAACGATTAAGATATTGAAGATAGAGTAACGGGGATTTTGATTCCCGTTACTCGTTTTTATAGACTGGCAGAGGTTGGTCAATCACCTCATGCCAAGGCAGACCATATCCACCGATTTCCTTCATGAACGGATCCGGGTCGAACTGTTCCACATTGAACACACCCTTGCCTTGCCATGTGCCGGTGAGAATCATCTTGGCGCAGAGCATGGCGGGCACGCCAGTGGTGTACGAAACGGCTTGCGCACCGATTTCCTTGAAACATTCGGCGTGGTCGCAGTTGTTATATACATAATAGGTACGCTCCTTGCCGTCTTTGATACCCTTGATTTGGCAGCCGATGGATGTCTGTCCGTGGTAGCCCTCGCCCAACGAAGAGGGCTCCGGCAGCACGGCTTTGAGGAATTGCAACGGCACAATGTCTATACCTTGATATTTGATAGGCTTGATGCTGGTCATGCCGATTTCCTGCAATACGTTCAGCACGGTGATGTATTTCTGTCCGAAGGTCATCCAGAAGCGGGCACGCTTGATGGTGGGATAGCTTCTCACCAATGATTCCAACTCTTCGTGATAGAGCAGGTAAGATTCGCGTTCGCCGATGTTGGGGTATTCCACAGCGCGATGAATGGACATGGGATCGATTTCCACCCATTGGCCATTCTCCCAGTACTTGCCGCGTTGGGTGATCTCACGGATGTTGATTTCGGGGTTGAAATTGGTGGCGAAAGCCTTGCCATGGTCGCCGGCGTTGCAATCCACGATGTCCAGATAATGGATTTCGTCGAAATAGTGTTTTGCAGCGTAAGCGGTATAGATGCTGGTCACGCCCGGGTCGAAGCCGCAGCCGAGGAGAGCCATGATGCCGGCCTCTTTGAAGCGGTCTTGGTAGGCCCACTGCCAGCTGTACTCGAACTTGGCTTTGTCGCGCGGCTCGTAGTTGGCGGTGTCCATGTAGTTGGTCTTGGTGGCCAGACAGGCGTCCATCAGCGGGAGGTCCTGGTAGGGCAGGGCCACGTTGATCAGCAAATCGGGCTTGTAGCTGTTGATGAGCTGGATGGTTTCTTCCACATTGTCAGCATCCACTTGCGCGGTCTGGATGCGGTTGCCTCCGATTTCAGCGGCTATCTTGTCGCATTTGGATTTGGTGCGGGAGGCGAGCATGATGTCGGTGAACACTTCCGGCACGGAAGCGCATTTGTGTGCCACCACGGCTCCCACGCCGCCGGCACCGATGATGAGAACTTTTGCCATAGTATTGCGTATTTTAGTTATTATCAAATGAGGGTGCAAATATAAGAAAAAAGCGTATCTTTGCCGCCAGAAAACGTGGACAGATTTGTATTGCTTGCAACCACATGAAAAAATGCTAAAAAACAATCCTTTCGCACACGTTTTCCGACTTTTATTTATTCATTTAAAATGTTAGTTATGAGCTATCTATTCACATCTGAATCAGTATCTGAAGGACACCCGGATAAACTGTGTGATCAAATTTCAGACGCTTTGCTGGATTCATTTTTGGCCCAAGACCCCGAATCCAAAGTGGCTTGCGAAACCTTAACCACCACCGGATTGGTGGTTTGTGCAGGAGAAGTGAAAACCAACGCTTACGTCTCCATCGACGATGTGGCCCGCGAGGTCATCAAAGAGGTGGGCTATGACAAGAGCGATTATCAATTCGATTACAAATCTTGCGGCATTTTGTCTGCCATCCATAGCCAGTCGGCGGACATCAACCGCGGTGTGGAACGTGCCGATGCGGAGGAACAGGGCGCCGGCGACCAGGGCATGATGTTCGGGTACGCCTGCAACGAGATGGACAACTACATGCCGTTGCCTGTCGAGCTTGCCCATCGTTTGGTACAAGAATTGGCGGCCATCCGCAAGAAGAGCACTTTGATGCCCTATCTTCGTCCCGACTCCAAATCGCAAGTAACAGTGCAGTACTCCGATAACGGCACTCCTGAGCGCATCGACACCATCGTGCTTTCCACCCAACACGATGAATTTGCCGATGACGACACTATGTTGAAAAAAATCGAGCAAGATATCCGCGACATCCTCATTCCCAGAGTGGTTGCGGATTGCCCTGACAATGTGAAAGAGTTGTTCAAGGATGACTATAAGCTTTTGGTCAATCCGACCGGCAAGTTCGTCATTGGCGGACCTAACGGGGACACGGGTTTGACGGGCCGTAAGATTATCGTCGATACCTACGGCGGGCGCGGAGCGCACGGTGGCGGTGCTTTTTCTGGCAAGGATCCCTCCAAAGTGGATCGCTCGGCAGCCTACGCCACGCGCCACATTGCCAAGAATATGGTGGCGGCCGGTTTGTGCGACCAAGTGCTCGTGCAGGTGGCCTACGCCATCGGCAAAGCCGACCCTGTGGGTCTGTATGTCAACACATACGGTACCGCTAAAGTTAATATGAGCGATGGTGAGATTGCGAAAAGAATCGGCACCATCTTCAACATGCGCCCTTACAACATCATCGAGCGTTTCCAACTCAAGAACCCCATCTACCAGCCCACCGCATCTTACGGTCATTTTGGCCGCGACTGGTACGAAAAAGAGGTTAACGGCAAAATGATAACCTTCTTTCCGTGGGAGAAACTGGATTATGTGGATGTGATTCGTGAAAAATTCCAATTGTCATAAAGATTATGCGAGCATACGTTTTCCCAGGTCAGGGAGCCCAGTTTTCAGGAATGGGCATGGATTTATATGAGCAGTATCCGATAGCAAAGGAACTGTTTGCGGAAGCTGACCGTTTGATGGGCTTCAGTTTGTCAGATATCATGTTTCATGGTTCCGATGAGGATTTGAAGCAGACGAAGGTCACTCAGCCGGCGGTTTTTCTCCATTCGTACGTTGCCTATCGCTGTCTTGCGGACGGTGAGCCGGACATGGTGGCCGGTCATTCGTTGGGCGAGTTCACCGCGCTGGCGGTCAACGGCAGTTTGTCGTTTGAGGATGCCTTGATGCTGGTATCCAAGCGTGCGCAGGCCATGCAGAAGGCGTGCGAGCGGCAGGAATCCGGCATGGCCGTAGTGCTGAAATTCGAGGATGCCATCACGGAGCGTGTGTGCGCGGAGATTCAGGATGAGGTGGTCGTGCCCGCCAATTACAATAGTCCGCAGCAGCTGGTGATATCCGGTTCGCTCAAGGGCTTGGAATTTGCCATGGAGCGGTTGCGTGAGGCAGGTGCAAAGCGCATGATGCCGCTCAACGTGGGCGGTGCGTTCCACTCTCCGCTGATGCAGCCGGCGCAAGACGAGCTGGCCGAGGCCATCCGCCAATGCGAGTTCCATCAGCCGAGCTGCCCGGTATGCCAGAATGCCACGGCACTTCCCTCTTCCGACCCGGATGTGATACGGCGCAATCTGCTGGCCCAGCTGACCAGTCCCGTGCTATGGACCCAGTCCGTGCGCAAGATGATAGCAGATGGGGTCACCGAGTTTGTGGAATTCGGTCCCGGCAGCACACTGCAAGGGTTGATAAAACGAATTGATCCGGAAGTCAGTGTTCTTGGAAAATAATTTGAAAGGATGGCACGAAAGCCATCCTTTTTTTTGCACATTTTTTTTAATGAGTTCATTATCAAAACAAAAAAATATCAACGTCATTTTGTTGATATTATGGGGGTGTGTATTCCATGAAATAGGCATCAAATTTCTATTTTTACAAACTCGAAAGAATCGCGTGAAAAAATTTGTAATTAATTATCAGACAAAACCTTGTGAAAATCTTTCCGAGTATCATCTGTCGTTGCCGGCACTTTTTTAACAGAAATTATAAAAAACCAACACAATATCAGGAACGCCTATGAATGATAATCTATCCCTTTTCAATTTCGAGGAGGACCACACAGCAGAAGAAATCGTGGATGTGCAGAAAGAAGCTGCCGCCGATTTGATTCATTCCCGTGAGCAGGTCATGCAGAAGATGGCCCGTTCATTGAACATGGAAAACGATTTTGAGGTGACAGAAGAGGAAAAATCAGAAAAGAAGATTTACCAGAAAACTGAAATTTTCCCGGATGTCGTGAAGTACTTCGGAGGCGATGAACTGGCCGCCGGCGTATGGATTGACAAGTATGCGCTAAAGGACAGAAACGGCAACATCATGGAACGGACACCCGAAGACATGCACCGTCGTATGGCTTCCGAGTTTGCTCGCATTGAGAAACGCTACGTGCACCCGATGAGCGAGGAACTTATTTTCTCTCTCTTCGACAAGTTCAAATATGTCATTCCTCAAGGCAGCCCCATGGCTGGCATAGGCAACCGCGACCAGATTGTGTCCCTGTCCAACTGTTTTGTGATTGGTAATGATGATAATTCCGACTCCTACGGTGGTATCATGAAAATGGACGAGGAGCAGGTGCAGCTGATGAAACGCCGTGGCGGTGTGGGTCACGACCTTTCAGATATTCGCCCTTCCGGCAGCCATGTGCAGAACTGCGCGCTCACTTCCACCGGCGTAGTGCCGTTCATGGAGCGTTTCTCCAACTCCACCCGCGAGGTGGCTCAGGATGGCCGCCGCGGTGCCCTGATGTTGACCATCTCCATCAAACACCCTGACTCCGAGAAGTTCATCGATGCGAAGATGACGGAAGGAAAAGTCACCGGAGCCAATGTCTCCGTGAAAGTGGATGACGATTTCATGAAGGCTGCTAAGAACTGCACACCCTACATGCAACAATATCCCATCCATTCTGACAATCCTCAATACAAACAGGAGGTTGATGCACCCAGATTGTGGAAGAAGATCATTCATAACGCATGGAAATCTGCCGAACCAGGCATCTTGTTCTGGGATACCATCCAGCGCGAGTCCGTGCCGGATTGCTATAAGAGCGAGGGCTTTGAGACCGTCTCCACTAATCCCTGCGGCGAGATTCCGCTTTGTCCGTACGACAGCTGCCGCCTCATTGCCATGAACCTTTACAGCTACGTGGAGAACCCGTTCACAGACAAGGCCTATTTCAACATGCCGCTCTTCAAGGAACATGTCCAATATGCCCAGCGTCTGATGGACGACCTCATCGACCTTGAGCTGGAGAAGATTGACCAGATTCTGGCCAAGATTGACAGCGACCCCGAAGGCGAGGATGTGAAACGCGTGGAGAGAGAGTTGTGGCTGAAAATCCGCCGCCAATCCACCAAGGGCCGCCGCACCGGCTTGGGCATCACCGCCGAAGGCGACATGCTGGCCGCACTCAACATCCGCTACGGCTCCGATGAGGGCAACGCTTTCTCCACCGAAGTACATAAACAGCTTGCTTTGGCCGCTTACCGTTCCTCTGTCAACATGGCCAAGGAGCGTGGCGCGTTCCCGGTCTATAGCTGCATCAAGGAAGGTCATAATCCTTTTATCCAAAGAATCCAGAAAGCCGATCCGAAACTGTATGAGGATATGATCCGCTATGGCCGTAGAAATATTGCCCTGCTCACCATCGCCCCGACAGGTAGTGTGAGTATTTGCACGCAGACGACCTCAGGCCTCGAACCCGCATTCAATGTCTTCTATAAACGCAGAAGAAAAGTGAACCCCAACGACATGTCCATCAAGAAAACTACTGTAAAAGATACGATGGGCGACAGTTTTGAGGAGTACATTGTGTTCCATCAGAAGTTTGTAACATGGGCGGAAACGCAAGGCTATACCTACGAGCAGATGACCACCATGAGCGAAAAGGAGATTCAGGATCTGATGCAGAAGTCACCGTATTACAAGGCTACTGCCGCAGACACGGACTATATCAAGAAGGTGGAACTCCAGGGTTCAGTGCAAAAATGGGTTGACCACTCTATCTCCGTCACGGTAAACCTGCCGAACAGCATTGACGAGCAGACGGTGGCTGACCTCTATATGAAAGCCTGGGAATCCGGCTGCAAGGGCCTTACCGTGTATCGTGAAGGTTCCCGCGACGGCGTGCTGATTACCGCCAGCAAGGATGAGAAGAAACCCGAGAAACAGGAGAAACCTAAGAATTTCAAACGCCCGAAAGAGTTGCAGGCTGATGTCATCCATTTCAAGAACAACAGCGAGGATTGGGTGGCCTATATCGGACTATACAACGGGGAACCGTACGAAATCTTCACGGGCAAGACTGGTGAGGAGAGTTTCATTCTTCCCAAATGGGTTGACCATGGCATCATCGTGAAAAACCGTCACGAAGATGGCAGCAAATCATACGATTTCAAGTATTTGGACAAAGCCGGCTACGAAGTGATCCTGCGCGGTCTGGACCGCTGCTTTGATCAGGAGTTCTGGAATTATGCCAAGATGACCTCCGCTTTGTTGCGCAATGGCATTCCCGTAAACAACGTTGTCAGCATCATCTCCGGCCTCAACTTCCGTCAGGAGAGCATCAACTCGTGGCGTAATGGTGTGTGCCGCGCCCTGAAGAAATTCATCCAGGACGGTACCAAGCAGAAAGGTGTGGAATGCCCCAACTGCCATCAGATTGACACGATGGAGTTCAAAGAGGGTTGTCTGGTGTGCTCCAACTGCGGGTACTCCAAATGCGGTTCCTAAAATGAATCCTTAACCTATTTCAATATATATGGCCGATAGTAAAATCGTCAATCTCTATATTCCCTGCCAGATGGACATGTTCCAATCTGGCACGGCGTATAGTGCGATGTCGGTTTTGGAACGTATCGGCGACCGCTGTCAGTATTTTGAAGAGCAGACCTGCTGCGGATGTCGCTTCTATCTGGAAGGCGAGATTGTCTATGCAAAGGATTTGGCCATCAACGTGCTGGATTGCTACGACGAGAAACTGCCGTTCATTATTCCTGACAGCACCTGTGCCGGCTTCATGAAGACGCAATACAAGCATTTGCTCAAGAACGCCTATACACCCACCAAGCTGGCTACTTTCATTCAAAACGTACACGAGTTGTGCGATTATATCGTGAACGTGAAGCATATTGAGTGCTTGAACAACTATTTCGGGCACAAAGTATTCTATTTCAAGTCATGTTCGGCGCGCAATGTCTATCCTGCCAACGATGCGCCGGAAACGCTCTTGCGCAATACGCGCGGGCTGGAACTGTTGATGGATGACGATATCCATGGTTGCTGCGGCGCAAACGGCCGTTTCTCCAAGGTGAACCCGGCTGCCGCCGAAAGCCTGATGGGCGAGATTGTCAGCAAAATCATCAACATGGGTGTCGAATACATTACCTCCACGGATATTCGTTGCCTCCAGCACTTAGATGCTTACAAAGTAGCCCACGGTGTGGATGTCGAAATCATCCACATCGCCGATATTCTGAAAGGGGAGTAGGCGGTCTTACAAATTCACCACCTTGAAAATCTTTCTTTTTCCGTCTTGTGACACCGTTACAAGATAAATACCTTTTTCCCAATCGGAAGTGCTGACAGAGAAAGACCCTTCGGCGCTTTCGGCTTGATATACCAGTTGTCCAGTGATGGAATGGACCTCCACGGAAATGGATTTGCCACTCTCATTGCGGAGGTGTATGATGTTGTTTATGATGGGATTCTGAACAATAGAAACCGAAATATCGTTGTGTTCATCAACGCCGCCGCCAATATAAGCCACAACAACCCAATCTTTGGAAGTACCGTGGGGCGTAGTCAGTGTATAGGTTACAGCGTTGTACAAGTTCACAATTTCTTCAGGGTTTGGCGAACAAGAGACCCCAAAAGGAATGGTGACAGTGGGCACGATAGAAGATAAGTCAGGGACAGCACAACCAAAGAAGTAAAACAAAGTGTCTCCATACTCGGAAAAAGAAAAGACAATATCCTCATCATAAAAGTTCGTGATTTGTGGGTTATTGCTCACTAGAATCTTGAAATCCAGCATATCGGGATACAGTTCCATGACCGGATTATACGTCACGAGTCCGTAGCTGCTATTGTCGTTTTGATGATAAATTACATCTTCCGCATGAGAGGCATCATTATCACCCCAATAGTTGCCAACGGCACTCATGTTGCAGCTGGAATTGTTGTAAAGCTCATACTCCACATTGTTGTTGCCGTTGTCGTAAAGTACATTTCCACCAGGATCTTCAGCGGTGCCCATATCAATATTGTGGTTGTAAATGGCAGTAATGCCCCACAAATTGCCATGGATGAGGTTGCGGCGAAGTTTGGCCCCGCAAGTGGTGGTGGAACCATAGATGCTGATTCCGCTGCCGCCATTGTTGGGGTTGGTTTCCAAATTGTTGTTCCGGATGATGTTGTCTTCTATGATCGCATATATGTTTGTGCCGTTTTGCGTGTAACCATATCGGTTGTTTTCAATCACATTATCTTTCACTAATAGTATGGTATTGCTGCTTCCCATGTTCATGATGCCGATGCCGCCCGACATGTTTTGTGCCACGCCTTCAATATAATTACCCATAATGATGATAGTGTCCTGGTCTCCAGGCCCTATGTTGATTTGCGGCACATTGGCATTGCTCAGGTCGTTGTTATAGAAATGATTGCTGAGTATTTTCGGCGAACCTGTCGTGTTAACTGCAGAGGTGACAGCCGCTTTTTGGTTGTCGTGGAAATAGCAATTCTGTATGGTCGGGTTGCAGTTCATATAGTTGATGACCGCATCACTGAAATTGGTAAAAACACAATTGTCAAACACGACCTGGCCGGAATTTAACAATTGGATTTTTTGTCCGTATTGGAAGACAACATTGGATAAATTGGCCGTGGCGGCATTCCCCAAGCATAGCATGAAAAAGGATGTTCCCGTGGAATCGCCGGTGATATGCAGACTGTTGACGCGGTTTTCGGTCATGATTGCACCGTTGATGGTTATGGTAACACCATTATCAATTTGAATATCTGTAGCACCGCTCTCCAAATATAAGATATCGTTGGCGGAAATGGTGATGTCCTGATGAATTTGATAATGTCCGCTTTGCGACATGCTGACCGCACCGTATGCAGCTATGCATAAAGAGGACAAGTTATAATTCGTGCCGTTGCCCGGACTTACCCATTGTCCGAAAGCAGTAATGGAAACGATAGTTGCGACTAACAAGCTAAAAAATCTTTTCATATTTATCTGTTTTTTGATGATGCGTATTTTGACACTGCAAAACTATAAAATATATTCACCACATCATCATTTTTGGCAAATTATTTGCTTAACACTACGCCCGCGGTTATGTGAAAACAGAACCGCTGTATGAGTATGGAATGATAAATAATTAAAAATAAACATATTATGGAAAAAGAAGAGAATGTAAACCAACAGCAAGAACCCGTTGAAAACAATGAGGTTTTGGAAGAAAAAGATTCTCAAACTGACAATTTGTCGGAGAAAACTGACACTCCGAAGAAAGGCGGAATGTTTTCCAGAAAGAACAACAAGGAGAAGGAAAAGATCAACAATCTGGAGGAGCAGATAGCAAAATTAAAGGAAGAAAAAGCCGAGTTGAACGACCGTTTCCTGCGTCTCTATTCCGAATTTGACAATTATAAAAAAAGGGTGGGCAAGGAGAAACTGGATTTGTTTTCCACTGCATCCGAGAAGGTTTTCGTGAATCTTTTACCCATCATAGATGATTTCGAAAGAGCCATTGCCGCCAACGAAAAAGTGGAAGATGTCAATGCCATAAAGGAGGGTTTTAATTTGATTTACAACAAGATGCTGCAATTGCTGAAGCGTTTTGATGTAGAAGAGATTCCTGCCAAAGGTGAAGAATTTAACACCGATTTTCACGAGGCGGTCACTCATTTTCCCACCGAAAAGGATGAGGACAAAGGCAAGGTCATCGATGTAACCGAGAAGGGTTACAAGATCAAAGACAAGGTTATCCGTTATTCAAAGGTAGTTGTCGGCCAATAACATCAAGTAGAGACGCAAAATTTTGCGTCTTCACCACCATAACAGAATAATTTCCAATTATGGCAGAAAAACGAGATTATTACGAAGTGCTGGGCGTTGACAAGAACGCGTCAGCAGAAGACATAAAGAAAGCATACCGCAAGTGTGCCATGCAGTACCATCCCGACCGCTGGGTGAACGGTACTGAACAGGAAAAAAAGGATGCCGAGGAGAAGTTCAAAGAGGCAGCCGAAGCATACGATGTGCTGAGCAATCCGGACAAGAAGTCGCGTTACGACCAGTTCGGTCATGCGGGCATGGGCGGTGCAGCGTCCGATTTCTCAGGTTTTGACATCAGCGACATATTCTCGCATTTTGCCGATGTGTTCGGCGGAGCAGCTGGCGGCGGGTTCAGCTTTGGCGACCTGTTCGGTGGCGGTGGCGGAATGGGCGGTGGCAAGCGCGTGCGCAAGGGCGGCAATATCCGCATCAAGGTGAAACTCACTCTGGAGGAGGTGGCCAAACCCACAGAGAAAAAGGTAAAGATCAACAAATACGTTGCTTGTGAGCACTGTCATGGCACTGGTGCCAAAGACGAGCACAGCAAGGAAACGTGTCCCACATGCAAGGGCCGTGGGCAGGTGGTTCGCCAACAACGCAGCATGTTCGGCATCATCCAGCAAGCTTCCGTGTGTCCGCAGTGCAATGGCTCCGGAGAGATCATCAAGAATCCTTGTCCGCACTGCCACGGCAATGGTATCGTTCAGGGCGAAGAGGTCATCCAACTCACCATCCCTGCTGGCGTGGACAACGGCATGCAACTCACGGTGCGTGGTAAAGGTCACGCGGCTGCCAACGGCGGCATAAACGGTGACCTCTTAGTGGCTATCGAGGTGGCCGACCACGACGTGTTCGAGCGCGATGGCAACAATCTGTATCTCAACTACTACATCACTTTCCCACAGGCCGCACTCGGATCTACAGTAGAAATTCCCACCCTGAACGGCAAAGCCAAAATCAAAATCGCGGCGGGCACGCAGGGCGGACAGGTCCTTCGCCTCCAAGGCAAGGGTCTTCCTGAACTCAATTCGCGCAATGTGGGCGATCTGATTGTTAACGTGAATGTATGGACGCCGAAGAGTCTGACGCGCGAGGAAAAGGAAATGCTGGAGAAGCTAAGCACGCACGAGAACTTCGTGCCCAAGCCCGGCAAGAACGAACGAAGTGTCTTTAACCGCGTGAGGCAGTTTTTCAGAGACTAAAAATCTGTAAGCGGTCGGATCTTTTCCGTCTCAAAATCTATGGTGAAGAAAAAATGCGCGCTTCCATTGGTTACGCCAAGAATGGGAGCGCGCAACGTTTTGTTGTATCGACCTGCCTGTTCCACCACCGCCTGCGTGATTTCCACCTCCGGAGCCTTGCATTCCACCACCATCCAAGGGTTACCCTCCGGAGCGAAAACCACCAAATCGTAACGTCTGGTGAGCCCGTTCACAGTGATGGACCGCTCTACGGAAATGTGTGATGCGGGGATTTTTTTCACATTCAGCAGAAACAGGACGAGCTGTTGCCGCACCCGTTCTTCGGGTGTCAACACAACCCATTTTTTCCGGATGGGGTCGAAAACCTCCGTGCGTCCATCATTTTCCCGTTGTCTGAATGTGTATTCCATTATCCTAATTTGGCTTTGTACGATGCGTAGTCACCAGGCTCGGAGAGCAATTCAAACTCTCCATCTTTATGGATCATGCCAATGGAAGGGTGCGCTACGCCGTTGAAGAAAGTGGTTTTCACCATAGTGTAATGGATCATGTCGTCAAATACGATGCGGTCGCCGACTTCCAGCGGCTCGTCAAAGGCGAAATCGCCCATGCCGATGTAGTCGCCGGCCAGGCAGGAGCATCCGCCGAGGCGATATATATGCTTGTCCTTTTCGGTAGGCTCATGCGCCCCGAGCACGGTGGGCTTGTAGGGCATCTCCAGACAGTCGGGCATGTGGCACGCAAAAGAGACATTGAGCATCGCGATTTTGATGCCCTTGTTTACTACAATGTCTTCCACCGTTGAGGTGAGCACGCCGGTTTGCCAGCCCACGGCCTCGCCCGGTTCCAAGATGACTTCCTCCAGATTCGAATAGCGGCTCCTGAAATCTTTCAGTAGCTGGATGAGGTGCGGGATGTTGTAGTCCGCACGCGTAATGTGGTGTCCTCCGCCGAAGTTCACCCACTTGCATTGGCGGATATATTTTGCGAAGCGTTGTTCAAAAGCCTCTAAGCAGTGTTCCAGCGCATAGCTGTCGTTTTCGCATAGCACATGGAAGTGCAGGCCCTCAATACCTTCGGGCAGGTTTTCTGGCATATCTTCGGCCAGAATGCCTAAGCGCGAGCCCGGCAGTGCAGGGTTGTATAGGTCGGTCTCGATTTCCGAATACTCGGGATTCACGCGCAGCCCGAAGCTCACTTTTTTCGGACTGTTCAGTGCCATCTCCTTGTACTTGTCCCATTGGCTCAATGAGTTGAATGTCAAATGACTGCTGTAGATGAGCAGTTGTGGAAACTCATTTTCCAGATAAACGGGCGTGTAGGTGTGCGCATCGCAGCACATCTCCTCAGATATGAGTCTGGCCTCATTGAGTGATGAAGCGGTGGCACCGGCCAGATAGCTCTTGATGAGCGGAAAAGAGCGCCAGAATGACATGCCCTTGAGCGCGCAAATGATGGAAACATTGGCCTCCTGCTGCACCAGATTCAGCAGTTGCAAATTCGCTAACAGAGCCTCTTCCGAGAGGATGTAGCAGGGGGATGGGAGGGTGTCGTAATTCATAATGATGAATTCAGAATTAAGAATTAGCCGTTAGCCATTGGAGGCAGCAAAGATAATATTTTTGTGGATTCGGAATTTTTGTCTTCTTTCTGTGTTGTCTTAAACTAACTGTTAATTGTAAAAAAATGAAAATAAAAATATTTTTTAAGATATGATTTATGTGTTGAAAAAATATTATCTTTGCCGCTGTATTAATAATTCAATAATTATGGAACAAAGTAATCCCATTGAAGAGGCCAGACGTTATGTGGCCAACGCAAAAGAAATCATTGAGAAGTCTAAGTTTGATCCTGAAACGAATCTATTTAAAGACAAGAAGTATGTTCGGATAGCAGGTGACACCCTATGGAAGGGATGCCTGATTGCGCTTGATGCGGTGTTTCATGTCAGCAAAGGCAAAGGTCGCCCGTCGATTGAAAAGTACAAGGAGGCGGTCGCAAAGCGTGACAAGAAACTCTTGGATTATGTGGCGTCCGGTTATGAGACCATGCACTTGCACATGGGCTACGACGGAACGAAAAACAAGAAGACATGCGATGGTGGCTTTGACATGGCCAATGCCATCATCAATCGTTGTGCTCAGCTCTACCCAAGTGCTGCCTGCGCGTAACTGCTAACTAAAAACGGGAGCCCTTCCGAGCCCCCGTAATTATGCATTATGCATTATGAATTATGAATTACTCCCTCACTGCCACCTTCTTGAGGTAGCCGTCGCCGAGCTTCACTACGTAGGTGCCGCTGCTGACGGGGATGGCACAGGTGGTCGAGCCGTCGTCGGGACGGTGGGCGACCAAACGGCCTTGCATGTCATAGACCCAGATCGGTTTCGGGATCTCGACACTCACCATGATGGTCCCGGGACGGGTATAGACAAGGATGTTCTCCATCGAATAGTCCTCCACACCGTCGTTATAGGCGAAATAGGCCGTGAACGTGGTGTCGGAGGTAAGGACGATGTTGCGCGGGTTCTCCGTGCTATTGTCGTTCCAATTCGTGAAGTGGTAGTTGGGGTGCGGCACCGCTTCGATGCTCACGGGATCGTCGTCCGGCCATACGCCGCTGCCCGTCGCATAACCCATTGTCTCATCGGCGGATAGCACCGTCAGGGTGAAATATTGGGTGATATGCGTGCGCACGAACGTGTCGGTCTGCATCACCGTCATCGGGGTGTTGGCACAGTTGGTGACGTAGTGGTCGATGGTGTGTGTGCCATCCGCTAATTCAAGCATGTCGAAGCTCATGGATACAGCGCCTCCTTGCGAGTTGAAGTCAACGGTCTGGAAATCACCGCCGTCGATACGGTAGTGGAAGGTGAAGGAGGTACACTGCGCAGGGACTGGCATCTTATAGAACAGGTGTTGCTCCACGCGGATGTCCGTGCCGACCATGCATTGGAGCGTGAGCGTATGCATGCCGACGGGCAGCGAGGAAGCGTTCAGCATCAGGGTGCCGTTGGTGAGTGTGACGTTTTGGGCATTCGCAGTGTTGTCGTCGAACCAGTATTTGTAGATGGCAGGGGCTGATGCAATGGAAGGAACGTGCAGGAAGAGGAACGAACGGGGTGACGACCATACGCCGGCCGCGTCTTGGATGTGCAGGTTCAAGCAGTGCACTCCCTTGCTGAGCGTGGTGGCGTCAATTTGGAACTGCAGGGTGCTATTGCCGAGCGTTACCTCCTGAGCGGCGCTGTAGTTCTGGTCAAACCAGTACTTGCACCGCGTCAGGTTCTGCGCCGACAGCGTCCCCACGGCCAACCATGCAACGATAAGGATAAATAATCGTTTCATAACGGCAGGAGATTATTCGTTTACAACTTCGATGGTGACGGGGAGTTGACCCTGATCGTTGGTCTGACCGCCGACGGTGATATGGCCGATGCTCGGGTTCAGGATTTTCGGATCAAACGGCATGGAACCACCATAGATGCCGATTTGCGTGCCGTCGCTGCCGAGATAGGTGGTGGCCACGCCAGGAAGCAAGTGATAGTCGGCGTAAATAGTGACATCGAAATCGAAGCCGACAAACACTTGGTTGAAATTGCTGAAGTTGTACAGATGATTTGCCTCCGCCGATCCTGCGGGATGGAAGAAATTGTTAGCATGGTGTGTGATGCCAATTCCATATTCGTGATGTGTGCAGGTGTTTTCTGGATCCGTGGCGATTGAAGACGAGGTGTCCCTAGGCACTAAAATACTATTAGTGGAATAGATCTGGTTGATGGCAGATGATCCCCAATAATTGTTGCAGTTGAATTTAATGATACAGTGGTCGAATACACATTCCCCTCCTGTAAAAGTAGTATAATAACTCGGATCGCAGACCACACTGTTGTAAAAATGGGCGTTTTGGAATTTAGATGCATTAAATGCCGGTATAATGCAGTGTACAATGTTGCAGTTGTTAATGCTTGCATTATAGTAGGGGACGTTGTCGAGACTAGCGATGAAGCACTTGGTGAATTGAAGATTCCATACGGTGTCGGGATGTACACCGTTGAGGTAGAGTCCTTCAAAAGCAACAGATTTTGTGGAATCAAAAATCTCAATTACGAAATCGCCATTGATGAGCGTGCGGGTGACCCCGGTGGCGGTGTCGGTCATCATGCCAGCGCCGCGCACTGTGATGGCTTTGTGGATGTCACAGGCGTTGAAGACACCGGGGGTGAAAGGGTGATGATATCCTCGTCCTGGGCGGCATTGTAGGCGTTGATCAGCGCGTCATTGCCATAGAAAGGGGTCAAGTTCGTCCCATGTTGGAGCATGGCGATGGGCGCTTGCGCGTAGGTCAGTGCCATACAGCAGATGGCCGCGAAAAGAAATAATGATTTTTTCATACTATTGGATTTTTAATGAATGGACTTCCTGTTTAGTCTGTTTTCCGCCCCATTATTTCCAAACTTTGCGAAGTCCGTTAACAAAACATGAAAATAGGGCGTGTAAAAATACAAAAATTTGTAAATGCCAATAAATTTATTTTGTTTTGTTGTAAAGGTATGAAAATCAATGTTTTGTGTTGGTTATTTCGGCGCGTGCAAGCTCAAGGGCGGCGAATTATCGGAAGATTTCTATATTCATCATTCATCATTCTGCATTCATCATAAAAAAGGGGCCCCTTCCGAGCCCCCAATTACTAATTACTAATTACTAATTGAATCAGTGGTTCTCCTTGAACATCTTCAGTCTCTCTTCCAGAATCGGGAACTGTCTGCGCGGGGTCAGTGACACGCAAGCGCGGAGACCTTCGCTACGCTCGCTGCCGCAGGTCACCAACGAGATGGCACTGATGCCGTAATACAGGAACTCGTGCAACAGCTCATCGCTGCTCATGCCCGGATAGGCTACTGTGAAATAGAAGCCGTCGGCCAGATCTTTGTCACCATCCTTGTCATAGACAATCTCAAAACCGTTATCGGTAAAGAGTTTCTTCATAATGGCGGCTTTTTCGCCGTATTCCTTCACATCGTCAATATAGTTGTATGTGCCGTCGTTGCAGGCTTTCAAAATGGCGGCCATGGCGTATTGTGCGGAGTGTGCCACGCCGGAGCTGATGGCATAGACCGTACCGTAGATAATAGCGCGGCCTAACTTTTTCATCTTGAAGTAGGGCTCCAAATCGTCGAACTCGCGGTTGTAGAGTTTGTCGGACATGATCATCAGGGCGATACGCTCGCCGGCGTAGCTGAATGCCTTGGAGCCGGAGATCAGCAGGGCGTAGTTGTCAGTGTATTTGCCCACGCTTGGCTGGTAGGGCGGCACGCCCGGCTTGGAGATATCCTGACGGAAGTCCATGCCGAAGTAAGCCAGATCTTCGAACACAAACACATCGTATTTGTTGGCCACTTCGCCGATGATTTGCAATTCCTCTTCGGTGAAGCAAATCCACGACGGGTTGTTAGGATTGGAATACATGATGGTATGGATGTTGCCTTTTTCGAGATAGCTCTCTAATTTTGCGCGCAGTTTCTGGCCACGATGCTCATACACATCGAAAGTTTCGTACTTGAGGCCCATCACGCGGTGTTGTTGTTTTTGCACAGGGAAACCCGGATCAATGAAGAGCGTAGTGTCGCGCTCTTTGCGGCAGCGCACGAAGGTCATGAAGCCGGCCATGCCGCCCATCATGGAGCCTACGGTGGGAATGCAGTTTTCGGGCTTTACGTCAAGGTCAATGAAGTTCTTCACAAAACGTGCGGCTTCTTCTTTCAATGCCGGGATGCCTTCAATGTCAGGGTAGATGGCAGCCACGCCTTTTTTGAGAGCCTCTATCTGGGCTTCCACTCCCACATGGCATGCAGGAAGTCCGGGAATGCCCATCTCCATGCGGACGAACTCTTTGCCGGAGGCGTTCTCAATCTCGTTAATCAACCTTTTGACCTCACGGATGGAGGCTTTGCCGACGGAAGAAATGCCGCTACCGGCCACGATTTTGTCAACGATTTCTGCGGGGATGGGTGTGTTTTTCATTATAAGATGTTTATTTATTGGTGAATAATAGTTTTATTATTTGGACTGCAAAGATACAAAAAAAGGGCAACTTTGCAGTCGCCCTTTTCGGTATGAGGTTAAAGAAAATTATCTTCTCTTAACGCCTTTGTTCACCACTTGGTTTGTGGCTTCTTTTTCAGCTTGGTCGATAGCGGTGTTGGCTACGTTCTCAGCTGCGCTCTGGGCGTGTTCCTTAACCGTTTGTTTCGGTTTGTTGTTTGTTTGCTTTGCAGGAGCTGCTTTTTCCTCTTTTGCAGGCTCTTCAGCGGGAGCAACTTCTTCTTGATCTTGAGCGGCGGGAGTTACTTCTTCTTGAGTAACAGGCTCAGTAACTGGTTCTTCTTGTTTGTTCTTGTTACCGCAAGCCACGAAAAGACCAGCGCACAATAAAACTAAAAATAATTTTTTCATTGTTTATTGGATTTTAGGGTTAAAAATTATTTTGCAGGAACGTAAGTCAGTGTGAAGGTGTATTCTGCCTTAGCTTCAGGATCCACATCGTCAATGGTGCAGTTGAACTTGAAGGTTTCCTCATTCAAAGTCAGGATGTGGCAATAGACTTGTTTGATTTGGTCGTTAGCATCCAAAATGAAAGGAACTTGCATGTACATCCAGTCATCATCAGCTGCGTCGAATGAATAGAGGAAAGTCTTTGCTTCTTGCAGGCCTTGGCCTTCAGGATCGATGTTTGCACCGGGATCGAGGGTCTGAACGCCTTCCACGGTGAATGTCATGATGTCATCCAGCTCATAGTCATACAGATAACCATTCATCAGGTTGCTTACGTATTCGCCAGAGGCCATGTGGTAAGCAGGGGAGGATTCAGCAGCAGACAGAATCCAACCTTTCTTCGGGGAAGCGAGGAGCTCGGCTTTGGTTTTTTCAACAGGACCCGGACAAGCGGTGAAAAATACTGCAAATGCAGCAACTGCTAATACTAAAAATGCTTTTTTCATTGTTTTGAAATTTTAGTTATTAATTTAAGGTTTACAATCGTTACTTTACTTGAAGCTCGCAAAAATAAAAATTTTTTCATATTGCAATCCTTAAAAAAATAAAAAATGCAGCGTCAAAAAAAATTAGTTAAAAATAGCCAAACGTCTGAAAAAAAAATGTACTTTTACGCCCTTAAAATACGAATGGTGCGGAACGTGTGTTTCCAAGAGGTTTTTGAATAGGGATCAAGCAGAATGGAAACGACTTTCCAGGAGTGGAAAAGAGAAGATGTATAGTTTTTAAGAATTTGAAATTCAATTAGATATAAAATTATAAGTAATTATTCAAAAATTTAATCAAAAAAAAGTATTATGAAAAAAGTAGTCTCATTACTTGCCGTTTTAGGTTTCCTGACCTTCGGTATTGCAAACGTGTCATTTGCTGCAAATGATCAAAAAACGGACAATGCAACCACTGAACAAGTTGCTGACTCTGCAGCTGCTCCTGCTGCCGCTCAAGCCGAACTGACAGAAGATCCCGATGATGCTGTCAACCACGGCTTGCATTATACGCTGAAAGAGAAATTCATCCAGGGTGGTGCCGTGTGGATGACCCCGGTGCTCATCTGTTTGATTTTAGGTCTTGCATTCGTCATCGAGCGTATATTCTATCTCAACCTCTCTACTGTTAACTCCAAGAAACTGCTCAACAAGATTGAGGATGCACTGCAGAATGGCGGTGTGGAGAAAGCAAAAGAACTCTGCCGTAATACCAAAGGGCCCCTCGCCGCAGTCTTCTATCAAGGTCTCGACCGCTATAACGAAGGTCTCGACTCTGTTGAGAAATCAGTCGTTTCCTACGGTGGTGTGCAAATGGCTAAATTGGAAACCAACCTTACTTGGATCAGCTTGTTCATCGCCTTGTCTCCTTCCTTGGGATTCTTGGGTACTGTGATCGGTATGGTGCAGGCATTCGATGATATCGAGCGCGCAGGTGATATTTCCCCGACTATCGTGGCTGGTGGTATGAAAGTGGCTTTGTTGACAACCGTGTTTGGTTTGATCTCCGCCATGATCCTGCAAGTGTTCTACAACTATCTGCTTACCAAGGTTGATAGCATTGTCAACGACATGGAAGATGCCACCATCTCCTTCATGGATATCTTGGTGAAAAACAAATAGTCCATTTTTCCACAGTTTTTCAAATTAATATTATTATAAATACAATATAATAATGAGAGACAAGATTATTAAAATCACGATATTTGCGGTTGCGATCTTGGATTGTATTCTCGCCCTTACCTTCGCTTTCACTTTCAATGAGGAGAAGAAGGACAATTACAGCCAGGTTCAGCTGATTCAAGCTCAGAATCCCACAATGTTGGATGACTTTGCGACCGCAACCACGGAATCTCTTCCCGAGCTGGTCGCCAAATACCAGGCCAGCAACAAAAACCTCAGCGACTCATTGAAAGGAGTTCAATTGCAAAAAGACATTCTCTATACCTACCTCCAAGATCTGAAAGGTTTGGATGAGAATAATTTCGAGCAGTATAAAGCAGATTTCCCCTCTCGTGCTGAAAGCCTTTTCGCCAAGTGTGATAAAAAACAAGCATACGTGGATGGTTTCAATGCTGTCAAAACTTTCAAAGATTTGGAAGTTTATCTGAGACAGATTGAAAATGAGTATGCCTCCCTGAAACAGAGTTATCTGGAGGGATGCAACTATTTGAAAGCTGCCAACTCTCTCGTTTCAAGAGCTGATATGATCAATGCCTCTGCTTCTGTCAACAAGAAAGAAGCTGACTTGGCAGAGATGCAGAAAGACCTTAATAGTTTCAAGTCCAGTGCCAAACTGCAGATCCTGTTTATGGTTATCGGTTACTGCCTCGGCGGTCTCACCTTGTTCCTGATGCTGTTTTTCGCCTTGGCGAAGATCGTGAAGGAATTCAAAACATCCTACAAGATCCTGGTCGTTTTGGCACTCCTTGCACTGGTGGTGTTCATCGGATATGCTGTCGGTTCTCCCGTGCTGACTCCGTCCGCTATCAAGATGGGTCTGTCTGTGTCCGGATTCAAGATGGTGAATGCAGCGGCATTTACATTGTATGTTTGTATATTGAGCGCTTTGCTGGCTATTTTTGGCATGGCCATCGTGAACGCTATAAAAAATAGAAAATAACATGAGTAAAAGAAAAACACCGGGATTAAACACCGGCGCAATGTCAGATATATCCTTTCTGCTGTTGACGTTCTTCTTGTTGACTTCCTCCATCAATACCGAGCAAGGTATTCCGCGTAAGCTTCCGCCTCCAAAAACGGATGACACGCCGGAGATGAAGGCCGATATCAACAAACGTAACGTGCTGAACGTGCTGGTCAACTATCTGGACCAGATCTCCGTGAACGGAGAGGTTATACCGGTTTCAGAGCTGAAGGATAAGGCCAAGGAATTCTTCTCCAACCCGACCAACGATCCCTCGCTGCCCGAGAAGGTGAGCAAGCCTATCGATGGTATCGGTGACTTTGCAGTGTCCAAGGGCGTTGTGTCTCTGACCAACGACCAGGGTACCAGCTATAACATGTATGTCCAGGTGCAAAACGAACTCCAACGTGCCGTGAACGAGTTGCGTGACGAGACTTCCCTCCAGTATTTCGGAAAGAAGTACAACGCTCTTGACTCCGCAGCCCAAAGAGCCGTTACCGCCGCCATACCCATGAGTATTTCGGAGGCTCCGCCTATGGACTATAGCAAGGCCCCTGCACAATAATCCTTAAAATTTGAAAGATTATGTCAAGATTTAAAAAGACAGGAAAAAAAGAGACTCCCGAACTCAACATGGGTTCCATGTCTGATATTATCTTTATGTTTTTGTTCTTCTTTATGGTGATCACCACAATGCGTGAGGCTTCTCTGAAAGTGCATTTCACCCCGCCGCAAGCCACTGAAATCCAAAAGCTGGAGAAGAAATCCCTCGTGGCCAATATCTATGTGGGCGCACCCATCAGCAAGAATGAAAACACCCTCCCCCCCGGCGAGGTTTCCGTGCAATTGAATGATCAGACTATCAAGGCTGAAGAACTGGTCTCCGACGTCCGCGACTTTATCGGTACAGAGAAAGAGTCCCGCGATGCTCAGGATCGTGACAAGCTGACCTTCTCCCTGAAAGTTGATAAGGATGTTCAAATGCGTTACGTGAATACCATTAAGCAGGAACTTCGTAAGAACAACGCGCTTAAAATCAACTACGCCGCAGGTAAAAAAGCAAACTAATCTTGCTATCACTCAATTCTATATACAAGGCAGACCATCAAGGCCTGCCTTTTTTTTGTATCTTTGCCGCGCTAAAAAATTGATGCTATGATAAAATCCATGACCGGCTTCGGACGCACGACCGTCGAGGTTACCGGTAAATCCATCACCGTTGAGATCCGCACGCTCAACAGCAAACAGCTGGACCTGAACACCCGGATTGCCCCCCTGTTCCGCAATAACGAGAACGAGATACGCTCTCTTATCTCCCATGAACTTGAGCGCGGCAAAATCGACTTCACCATTTCCATTGACAAGAACGCTGCACCCAATGTATGCATCAACTCGGAACTGGCAAAATCCTATTATGACGCATTGACTGCCCTTTCTGCAGAATTGCAGAATCCAGTCCCAAGCGATATCTTCATGCAAGTGCTCCGTATGCCCGATGTGATCTCCACCCCGCAGGAAGAACTTTCGGAAGAACTCTGGAATACAGTAGTGGCTGCTATCCAGGAGACTTGCGACAAGGTCAACGACTTCCGCATTACGGAAGGCGCGGTACTGGCCAAGGATTTTGAAAAACGCATCTGCCTCATCCGCGACATGATTGACGAGGTGACCCCGTTTGAAGAAAATCGCATTGCCACATTGCGTGCCAAGTTCGAGAAGGGTATTGCAGAACTCAGTCCCAAGATTCAGTTTGACCCGAACCGCATGGAGCAGGAAATTTTCTTCTACATCGAGAAACTGGACATCACCGAAGAGAAAGTGCGCCTGCGCAAGCATTGTAACTACTTCCTGGAAACCATGAACGAGCCCCAGGCCAATGGTAAGAAACTCGGCTTTATCGTGCAGGAGTGCGGTCGCGAAATCAATACCCTCGGCTCCAAGTGCAATGATTTCAACATCCAGCAAATCGTGGTCCGCATGAAAGACGAACTCGAAAAACTGAAAGAGCAACTGGCGAATATACTTTAGTTTGTAAGGTTTATAAGGTTCTTAAAGTTTATAAAGTTTTATTATAGCCCTTTCACCGTTCACCTTTTACCCCATTTACCCATTTCACCCCATTCACCTCATCATGTCAAACATCCTCTCTCTTATCGGCAGGCCCAACGTGGGCAAATCAACGTTGTTCAACCGCCTGATTCAGGCGCGTGAGGCTATTGTGGATTCTGTGGCAGGCGTTACCCGCGACCGCCATTATGGAAAATCTGATTGGAATGGCTACGACTTCTCGGTTATCGACACCGGCGGCTATGTGGTCGGTTCGGATGATATTTTCGAGGCGGAAATTCGCAAACAAGCCCAACTGGCCATTGAGGAATCGGATGTAATCGTCTTTATGGTGGACGGACGCGAGGGTCTCACTCCGCTGGATGAAGAAGTTGCGCAGATATTACGCCGTTCAAAGAAGCCCTATTATCTGGCCGTGAACAAGATTGACAGTCCGAGCAACTATTTGGATTATACGGAGTTTTACGCATTGGGCGTCGAACAGATATTTCCCATCTCCGCAGCTTCCGGCGGCGGTACGGGTGAGTTGCTGGATGAGGTAGTGAAACATTTCTCCAAAGATGTGGAGCATGCTCCCGACGACCTGCCCCGTATTGCTATTGTGGGCAAGCCGAATGTAGGAAAGTCTTCTATTATCAACGCATTTTTAGGAGAAGACCGCCACATTGTGACGCCGTTGGCTGGCACCACGCGCGATACGATTTTCACTCGCTACCGCAATTTCGGTTTTGACTTTTATCTTATCGATACTGCCGGTCTGCGCAAGAAAAGCAAAGTGGAGGAAGATTTGGAATTCTACTCCGTGATGCGTGCCGTCCGATCCATCGAAAATGCTGATGTGTGCATTGTGATGGCCGACGCTTCGCAGGGCTTCGACCAGCAGGACCTCAACATCTTTGGTCTTGCCGCCCGCAACCACAAAGGAGTAGTACTGGTGATGAACAAGTGGGATCTCATCGAAAAGGATACCCATACACATAAGCAATATGAGGATTTGATTAAAAAACGTATTGCTCCTTTCAACGATGTGCCCATCATTTTCACTTCGGTTTTGGAAAAGCAGCGCATATACAAGGTGTTGGAAACCGCAATAGAGGTGTATAAGAACCGCACGCGCAAAGTAACTACTTCGGAACTCAACGACGTGCTGCTGCCCATTATCCAACATACGCCACCTCCAATGAACAAAGACAAGGTTATCCGTATCAAATATGTGACCCAATTGCCGGTGGCTTATCCGTCGTTCGCCTTCTTCTGTAATCTGCCGCAATATGTCGTGGATTCCTATAAACGCTTTTTAGAGAACCAGATCCGTAAAAACTGGGATTATTCTGGTGTCCCGATGGAAATCTATTTTAGAAAAAAATAGGAGTAATGAGCTTTTTTCTTAAATTTGTGGGTAAGAGTATCATATTTCTTGAGTTGTAAAGTGAACAATATACTTTACTTGATATAATGTATTTAAAATTAATAAATTACTGAAAAATCTCAAGGGGAGGGATAGAATCAAATTTTTATTATTTTTGCACATCTGTTTCGGATGCCTTCGTGTAAAGGACTCCGCGGAGGTATCGAATCAGATGTTAGTAAAAACCTTGTAGTCCTTTTAAGTTATTATGAAGAAAGTATTAGTAATTTTCGCTTCAGTGGCATTGTTGGCAGCTATTAGCACTTCTTGCGGTAAAGGTTGTCATTGTTATTACAAAACCGACCTCTATCATGTGGCACCGGTTTTCGAAGATGAAACCATGAGCAAGGATGATTGCAGCGCTAAAGAAGCTGAATTGAATGAAGCAGAAGGAATGAATATGATTAAATGTAAATAATCATATTCTATTGAAATTTGAAAGAGAGAATCTCACCCGAGATTCTCTCTTTTTTTATGCTTTATTCTTCTTTTCTCCGAAAAAAAGTGGACCTTCGAAAACAAAAAACGAGATAAAAATCATAACATATTAATAATCAACAAGAAAAAAATTCCAAAAACCATTGACAAACCCAAAAGGTGTATTACTTTTGCAGTGTTTTAGTTCGCTAATACACCAAATAAGTGAAACACTAAAAATTCATAGTTATGGTACAATTGGAAAACATACAATTTGGCTATGTCAAGAGCAGACCCTTGTTCAAGGATTTGAGCCTGACGATGGAGCCGGGGCACATCTATGGTCTGTTAGGCAAGAACGGTGCCGGCAAGACCACATTGCTGAAAATCATGACGGGACTCCGCTTTCCTGATGGAGGAACGGTAACGGTTTTGAATAATAATGCACCCTTGCGCAAAGCTGAAGGGTTGCAAAACCTTTATTTTCTTCAAGAGGAGATGTACGTGCCGCATTTGAAGGTGGCGGATTTTGTGAAAGCATACGCACCTTTTTACCCGAATTTCAATCATGAGCAATTTGCGGAGTACATGCATGAATTGGAGTTGGACCAAGAGGCTGGCTATATGGACAAGCTCTCGCATGGTCAGAAGAAGAAAGTGCTCATCGCTTTTGCTTTGGCCACTAACACCAAGATTCTCATCATGGACGAGCCCACTAATGGGCTGGATATCCCTTCCAAGAGTGTGTTTCGCAAACTGATGGCTTCCGCTGCAGATGAGTCACGTCTGGTCATCATTTCCACGCACCAGGTTCGCGATCTGCACAGTCTCATTGACATGGTGGCCATCCTTGACAACGGTCACATGCTGCTCAACGCCTCCACCTACGAGATTACCGAAAAACTGCTTTTCGATGTGGACGACACCAAGAGTTCAGAAGGAAAGGTGTTCTATACAGAAGAAAATCCGCGCGGCAACTATCAAGTGAAAGAGAATGTGAACCATATCGATTCCAACCTCGACCTTGAAATGCTGTTTAATGCGGCCATTATCAATAAGAACGAAATTGCTAACCTTTTTAAATAATCGGCATTATGAAAAAATACACGAATAAGATATTATTGATCACATTAATATTGATTGCAGTATTATTTGTGGTTGGTGGAACGGTGGAAATCCGGAAGGCGTTTCACAACGGTAAAATCATGACCGTGGAAGAGATACAAGAAATGCATAAGGATGCGGAAAAAATCATTGTATATACCGACAGCGTGGTAGTAGTGGATAAGGAAACGGAAAGCGAAGAATAACCTTAAAATTTTACGATTATGAATATCAAGAATATAAAAAACCTTTTCAAGACCTATTTTATTGAAAATTGGAAAACAGATTTGTTCCAATTCGGCATTTTGGCGGTTATTGTTTTCTTTGCCACCACTATCAGTGCAAGCAACTTGCATTTTCTCATTTTTGTGGCTAGTGTCTTCTTGATGATTTATCCGGAGCGCTTATTCCGCAACCTGCATGGCAATTCCTCGAAAATCCATTATCTTTCCATTCCTGCTTCCAACTCGGAAAAGGTGTTGACAAATATTGTCTTGGCTAATGTATATTATGTATTAGGTTTAGCTGTCTTCTGTTGTTTGGGGCTTGGACTTGCGCATTTGTACATGACCCTGCGCGGATATGACGGAGTGAACTTTGATACATTTCTTAGTGGAACAAGTGTGATGTTGTTGTTTGCCATATTGGCTATGTTCTTTTTCGGAAGTATCTATTTCCGGCGTAAAACCACGCTGGCCACGTTAGGCGTTAGCTTGCTGATAGGAACGATTTTTGTAACCTTGTACGCTCTGACCTTATGGATAAACGGCATATTATTGATTCCAAAGGATGCTGCATACAATGATTATGTCTGGAGCTTTTCTTCTGATGCCATGTCAGAAATCTCAGAGGTGATCATCTTGTGCTTGGGAATGGTGTTCTTTTACGGGCTCAGCTTTTTAAGATTAAAAGAAACGGAGGCTTAAGATGGGAATGGATTTCAATAATACACAGACCATTTGGATGCAGATTGTGGATTGGGTTTTCGAACAGATCCTGACCGCTGCCTGGAAGCCTGGCGACAAGGCCAAATCGGTACGCGAGTTAGCGGTGATGTTCGAGGTGAACCCTAACACAGTGATGCGCTCCTACGATTACTTGCAGAACAAGGAAATAATCCTCAATAAGCGTGGCATAGGCTTCTTCGTGACAGAAGATGCAGTGGAAAAGATCAAAAATCTCCGAAAAAAACAGTTCATGGAAGAAGAAGTGCCGGTTTTCATTAAGAACATGAGATTACTGGACATTGATATTCAGGAGATAGTGGAGATGGCGAAAGGTAATTAGTTAATTGAGAATTGAAAATTGAGAATTTTATGAGAAGAATATTTTTTCTGCCATTATTCATAGCCTTTTTCAGCATGGCTAATGCGCAGAATGCATACTGGGTGTTTTTCACCGACAAGCACAACACTACATTTGATCCCTATTCCTATTTTGATGCCAAGGCCATTGAGCGTTATCAGGTCAATCATGCGGATTTGTACGACATCACCAATTATCCGGTGAATCAGAAATACGAGCAGGCGGTGACAGCGGCCACTACCGAGTTTATTGGCGAGTCGCGCTGGCTCAATGCGGTGGCGGTGACCGCTACGGAGGAGCAGATTGCCTTCGTGAAGGAGCTGCCTTTTGTGGCCCGTGTGCAAGAGATAGCCTCCGAAGCGAGCACCGCGCAAGCTCCAGTTTATACGCAAACCAATGCGCTGGATCCTCACATGAAGCAGGTGTCCATGATGCAAGGCGAAAAGTTCTTGCAAAAGAACATCAACGGCAAGGGCGTGCGCATCGCCGTGTTTGACGGCGGCTTCCCCGATGTGGACACGCATCCTGCCTTTAAGCACCTGCGCGACAACCACCAGATTATCAAGACGTGGAACTTTGCCAACAAGAAAGAGAATGTTTATGGTTACAATGCGCACGGACGCATGGTGTTGAGCTGCATCGCCGGCATCATGAACGACACCACAATGTTGGGTCTTGCTCCTGGTGCAGAGTTTCTGTTGGCTCGTACGGAAGTGGAAGCCGAAAAGAAAAAAGAAGAGGTTTGGTGGGTGCAGGCCTTGGAGTGGGCCGACCAGAACGGTGCCTCCATCGTGAGCAGTTCGTTGGGCTATGGCAAGGAATTGCACAATCTGAAAGACATGGACGGCAAGACCTCTATCGTGGCCAAGGGTGCTGCCACGGCTGCCAGTAAGGGCATCCTCGTGTGCACCGCCATGGGCAATGAGGGTGATGATAAAGAATGGAAAATGCTGGTCTCCCCCGCTGATGCCGACGGTGTACTGTCGGTGGGCGCGGTGAATGCTTTGGATAACCGTGAATCATACAGTTCTTTCGGCCCGACTGCAGACGGTCGTCGCAAACCCAATGTGGTGGCCTGCGGCAATGATATGGTGGCTGCCGCCAAGGGCAACTTCACCCACGCACAGGGCACTTCCTTCGCCACCCCGATGGTGTCGGGCTTCGCCGCCTGCGTGAAGCAGATGCACCCCGAATGGACGGCAAAGCAGTTGTTGGAAGAGATTGAAAAGTCCGCTAATCATTATCCTTACTACGATTATGCCTTTGGCTACGGCGTGCCGCAAGCCGGCTATTTCACCGATGGCAAGAAGGAGAGTGTCCATGCCTTTGATCTTGCCGAAGATGATGTTTATCTATATGTTATTCCTGTCAATACAAAAAACACAAGCAAATTATTCTATAACATCCAGAATGGAGATGGCACTTTGGATGATTATCATGTGAAATTTCTTGGTGATAGAGTAGGTGATGTTGGAGAAAAATATGTTATAGATAGCAATAAAGTCTATTTTAGTATTTCAAAGATATTTTTGGAAAATGGACAAACTGTGAATATATGGTATGATAACCAAAATGCACAGTATGTAGTGGGTAAAGACAAGATTTCCATTGTTGATTCCGCTATGACATTGGGTGCATCAGACATGCACAGTGATTTTCGGGCTTGTGGAAGCACGGCCAAACCGGATAATGACATCTTCAATCGTAAACCCAAACGCTATTCCGGCGGCTTGGTGCTCAACGCCTCCTTCATGCTTCCTTCCATGTGGACACCGCAGGGCAATATCCATCAGGCGAAAAGGGTGTCTCGATCATTCTCATTTAGTTTGGTCAATAACTGGCAAGTCGCGAGAGTGTATGGATTGGGCTTCCGCATCGGTTTCGGTTCCTCTTGGTATGCGTTGCAGGATTATAATACTCCAACATACGCATATCCGACGGATCAGGATATTATATATTACCAGTATCCGAAACCAGAAATTAAAAAACATAATCTGAAAACCACCCAGTTCGATTTGGAGTTTACGCAACGATTTGTGCTTGCCAATCTTTCCTATTCGCAGTGCTATATTGAGGCGGGTGTGTTCGGCGATTGGATTACGGGCAGCCGGTTGAAGACTAAGATGGTTTTAGGCGATCAGCAAGTTACATCCGTACAAAAACGTTATTACCGCGATGGTTTGAACAAGTTGGATTGCGGCGTACGCCTGCGTTTAGGATTCACCACATTCTGCTCTATTTACGGACAATACCGTATCACGCCGATAATGAAAAACGGCATCGACCTGCCGAAATGGGAGATAGGCCTTCAGATTGGCGTTGGCAACTTTTCCAGAAACGGCCTGTTCGCAGGATTGTTGGGTCGATAGTAAGATAGAATACTGTACTAAGTAAAAAATAAGATCCTTCCGCTGTGCCCGGTTATATCATAGCCATTAACCTGACCGGGAGAGCGGGAGGGCTTTTTTTATGAGATAGAGAAAGGACGAAGGGAGTAACTTACTCTTTCGGTCCTGCTTCTTTTTTAGGCTTGGACTCGTGGGGCGTGATGTCAGAGAATATTTTACGCTGGGTGAAAAGCAGGACGGCAGCCAGCGCCGCGCCCATCACATCGGAAATGGTGCAGGCGGCCCAGATGCCGGTGAGTCCGTTCAGTTCCATGTTGGTAAAGATTGTCGGAATGAGGTAGGCTAACGGCAGCAGGAAAATGAGCTGTCTGGAAAGGCTGGTGGTGATGGCAATCCAGGGTTTGTCAATGGATTGGAAGAAGTTGGAGTTGACGATCGTGAAGCCGATAAGGGGGAACATCACCATCAGGAAGCGCATGGCTGGTTTGCCGATTAATATGAGTTCCGCGTCTGAGGTAAAGATTTTCACCATGGTGGCAGGGAAGAGGCAGGATACCACGCTGCCGAACAAGCCGATAAGAACGCAAACCTTCATGGTGAGCAGAAAGACGTGCTTAAGCCTGTCTGCATGGCCTGCGCCGTAGTTGTAGCCGGCGATAGGCTGCATTCCTTGGCAGATGCCGAGGATGAGCATCACCATGAAGCTGCCGAAGGTGTTCACAATACCGTATGCTCCCACAGCAAGATCTCCGCCGTAGTGCAGCAGCTGGCTGTTCAGCATGGCCACGACAAACGAAGCGCATACATTCATCAGGAACGGACTCATGCCGATCATCGTGATGTTCTTGAAGATGTATCCTCTGGGTTTCCATCCGTGGGATTTGAAACGGATGAAAGATGTAGGCTTTATGAAGTGAAGAATGGACACGAAGGCGGTGATGGTCATGGAGATAGTGGTGGCCCAAGCTGCTCCCGCAATGCCCAGGTGCAAACCGAATATGAAAATCGGATCGAGGATCATGTTGAGGACAGCACCGCTGATCATGATGTACATGGACTTCATCGGATAGCCTGAAGCGCGTATGAGTCCGGTTAGGTTGAATGTCATGGTGGTGAAGAACATGCCGGGTAGCACGATGAGCATGTACTCGCGGGCGTAGGAGAGCGTTTCGGATGTTGCGCCGAAGCCCGTCAGGATGCGGTCCATGAACAGATAGCCGCCTGTGACGAACAAGAATCCTAATATAATAGTGAAGATCATGCTGTTGCCCAGGATGTTTTCGGCCCATTTCACGTCTTTTCTGCCCAGCACAATGGACATGCGTGCACTTGAGCCCACGCCAATGAGGGAACCGAAAGCATGGATGATATTCATGATGGGCATGGTGATGGCGAGGCCGGCGATAGCCATGGCGCCCACCCCGTGACCTATGAAGATACGATCTACAATATTATATATAGAGGCGATGATTTGGCTGATGACGGATGGAAGGGCGTAAATCCATAGCAGATTCCCTATATCTTTGGTCTCCAGTTCTTTGGTCTTGTCTAATGCTTCCACTGCGCTTCAAAAATTGAGGCGGCAAAAATACGAAATTCCAAGTTATGACTTGAATCCCTTTGGGTTTTGCTTTATTTTGTTTTTCGTTTTGTAACGAAAAATTCGTTATCTTTGCCGCCGTAAAATAAACAGATATGGTAACATTGAAGAAACTCACTGCCTCGGAAGAGGCTATTATGCAGATAATCTGGAAGTTGGGAAAAGGTTTTGCGCAGGATATCATGAGCGAGATTCCCGAGCCGAAGCCGCCGTACAACACTACGCTCTCCGTGGTGAAGGCACTGGAACGCAAGGGCTATGTCGGGCACGAGACTTTTGGCAAGGCGAACCGTTATTATCCGCTCATTTCCAAAGAGGACTACTCCCGCAGTCTGCTCGGCCGCGTGGTCAGCCACTATTTCAACAACTCTCTCTCCTCGCTGGTCTCCGCTTTCACGACCGACCACCCCATCTCTGACCAGGAGTTGCAGGAACTCGAACGACTGGTCCAAAAAGCGAAACAAAGTCCTAAATCCTAAATCACAAATCACGAGTCACAAATCGCAATTCCATGTTCAAGCTGGTAGATTTCGGAATTATAGTGTTGTCGAGCGGTTTTTTGCTGCTCTGTTATATGCTGTTTCTGCGTAAAGAGAAGTATCATCAACTTAATCGTTTCTATTTGCTGTTTTCTTTGGTGTTTTCTTCGTTGCTTCCTTTTATAAAGTTCAGTGTTCCTGTACAACCCCTAATACCGAATACTCAATCCTTTCTGACAACGGTTACGGAAGCTCCAGCCATTCCTTTTGGGATGGTATTGTATGTGGTAGGGGCTGCGCTTTTCTTTATCTTGTTCCTTTTGAGATTGTTTAAGGTCTTGAAGCAAATCATTGGAAAACGTTACATCGAGCTAAATGGTTTAAAAGTTATGGACAACCCAGAGCAGAAAGTGCCCTTTTCCTTTTTCCATTATGTTGTGGTAGATTCTACCACATTTGAGCTCGGTGAGCTGGATTTGGTACTTCGTCACGAGGCGGCTCACGCCAAACAATGGCATACGTTGGATATTCTTTTTGTAGAGATTCTCGGAGTGATTTGCTGGTTCAACCCTTTCGTGTGGGCGTATAAGTCCGCGCTCAAGTCTCAGCACGAGTATGCGGCCGACGCTGCGGTCATCCATTCGAATGTTTCCCGAAATGACTATTTCGATTTGATTTTGAAACAGATTCGACATCAAAACCGTCTGGCTCCCGTCCATTCGTTCAGTGCCACTGCTGTCAAAAGCCGCATTCGAATAATGATGGATACTGTTCACGGTCACCACCGTTGGATGCGTTATCTTTCCGTAATTCCGGTGTCGGCATTGCTTGTTGTGGGCAATTCGCTGCTCGCCTCCTCTAAAAACGTTCCTTCGTTTATGGAAAATGCGGTGGTTCCCGCTGCGGTTTCGCAGTCGCTTTCCGAGTATTCTGATAAGGCTGAGACTGTTCCGACGGAAAACGTAAAGGCAAAGAGAGCTGTCCGTCAGACCAAAACGCATACCCAACATACAGATGAGGTTTCCCACCCCAACGTATTAGAGTCCCAGCCCTGGCTTTCCACCCAGTATGGGGATCCCGTGGAGTTCTACGACAAAGCGGCCGATATAAAGCAGGAAGAACATTACAATGTAGTTGTGACGGGCGATGTGCCGCAAATCTATCAAGTCAGCGTCACCGAAACGCCATAATCTTTCCGTAATCTCTCTTAATGTTCAAAAACTTATTCCTTGAACAGCCCCGTAAGGGGCAAGAGCTTGGTAGAATTGATTACAACGAAAATATCATTATATAACGAAATCGTCATTAAAACCCCAAAGCAATGAAAAAGATTACAAACATTTTGGTTATCACGATTTTGTGCTTGGTCGTTCAGGCACAGGAACCCGTTCTTTCATCGAGGTTGAAAGAGTATTACCGTATCAAGATGGAGATGAACAATCTTTACAGTGAGTTCAGTTGGGCAGGAAATCGGACGAAGGACACGGTAGCCATGCGGGAGATTCTTGCCCGTTACGAGGAGAACAGGCAGCGTTTGCTGCAGTTTCCCGAGTATTTCCGCCCTTCCTGGGGTGCGTGCAACTATGCTGATATGCTCGCCGTGTTCGGTCGTTATACGGAGGCGGTTGCCCTTTACGATACGGCGTTCTACGATCGCAAAATGGAGGCTTACGACTTCAACTTTTCTTACCGTCGGGCCTATTTTGCAGGCGACACGCTGCTACACCAGCGCAAGCTGGCCGAATACCAGCAAGCGGAGTGCGGTCTGTATTCATACAACGAGTGGCAGGTGCGCAGAAAGCTGTGGGAACTGCAACAGATGGACCAGATGGCCATCAAGCTGTCGGATTTGCCGGGACTTGACCACGAGATGGAGGTCCGGATGCTGGCATTCAAGGACTCCATTCTGAAAGCGTCCATTGCGCAGCTTCGGGCGGACTATCCTGAAATCGAGGATGTGCTTTCCTTGGACTTTTTCGCCAAATTTCTCTTGGGTCGCCACCTCTATTCGGCCGACCCGGATTACTGGTTCGAGGTGGAGTATCCGCGTTCACGCAAGCTTTTGGAGAGCGGACAGGGCAGCCCGGAATCGTACGCGCACACTTACGACTTCTACCTGATGCGCACCGGCAGGGGGAAGAGCTATTATGGCCAATATGGTTGTTCGGACGACCTGACTCCTGCGGACACGGCGGAGATCAACCGTCACCGCGCCGACATCGGACTGGAACCTCTTGTGGCGGAAAGGCGGGACAAGAATGTGATTTATATCACGTATTGATGTGATTATTTAGGGTTACCGTTGGCATGATTTCCTATAAAAACAGCTCTTCCATCGTGACTTCCGATTGAATGTCGTCCGAGTATTTGTTGGGTAGAATGCCATGTGTGGTGATCATGGTGAGATATAGCGCTTTGCGGGTTTTGGTTTCCTGACGGAATATTTCCCGCCGTTGTATCATCTTTTCGTCGTATGCCTTTGTGATTTCGTATTGGCTGGCGGAGTATTTCATCTCGCACAGGTTGATGGTTTGGTCCCGACGGTCAATAATCATGTCTATTTGCCCGCCACGTTCTCCATTTTTACTTCGCCAAGAGCATACATCGCTTTGTATACCATTGATTCCCAACGCCTTCTTGATTTGTGGAAGATGCAGCAGACACACTTGTTCGAAGGCATATCCACGCCAAGTGTTTTGCACGGGGGTGTCTAACATGTTGCTCCAATGATTATCGTCTTGGCCATGATACCCTTTTACGAACTTGAGATAAAACAGAGAAAACAAGTCTGTCAGTTGGAAAAGAGCGTCCCTCTCGCTTTTCCCGAAAGCCAAATATTTTCGAATGAAGTCGCATTTTTGTAGGTTGTTCAGTATTTCAGTTAATCCACCATTATCCTGAAGTTTTAAGGTGTTCATTATCTCCTGACGAGAAAGCCCCATGTTTTTCTTGGCCAACGTGGCCACTACTGCCTTGTAAACATCGGATTGAGAAAACAAGGACTGGAATAGAAAGTCATATTCGTTTTTGAGTTGGGCGGAAGGAGCAAAAAACAGAGCATCAACGTTTTGCGTAAGACTTAAATTTTTTTGTAGCAGACTTATATAGTAGGGGATGCCGCCGAACACCATATAGCCATCCAATATTTGTCGCCTGTTCCATACTATTCCTTGTTCTGATAGAAGTTGCTCGGTTTCGCTGAGGGTGAATGGCGATAGCGGGATATTCAGGGTGACACGACCGCGAAGACCTCCCTTTCCCCCGAGGAACTTGTCTGTCATCCAAGTGGTGGCGGATCCGCATACGATTAGTTTGAGATCTGTTTGTACGCACCCCCAGCTGTTCCAAAACAATTCAAATGCTTTTAGAAAACGGCTTCGTGGCGTGTCCATCCATGGCAACTCGTCCATAAATACAACTTTTGTTGTCTCTTTGCTATGGATTAGCAGATGTTTCAGCTGGTCGAAGGCGGAAAACCAATCTTCGGCCATCGGGTATGCGGCATTGGAATATTCATTCAGCTGTTTGTTGAAGAATGTCAGTTGTTCTTTCTTGGTCCCCTGATAGATACCAGTGGTGTAAAAGGCAAATTTGTCCTTGAAATGCTGACGGACGAGGAATGTCTTCCCGACGCGCCGTCTGCCATACACGGCAATCAGTTCGGGTTTACCACTTTTATAACTGGTATTCAATAAGTTGAGTTCGTTTTTACGACCTATGATTTTCATTTTGGAATGCTTTTAATCCAATGGCAAAGATATAAATTTTCGAGTTACCGCTACAAATAAAAAAATAATACCTGCTGTAAGTCGTTTTTTAAACCGGTTACCGCTGACTAAAAATCGAAAATATCTGCGGTAAATCGTTTTAAAAATTGGTTACCGCTGTTTTTTCTGGAATATACTCTTCCTGAACGGATCAAACTGCCCCTTCATGGTAATGGCGATAATCAGCTCTTCGACGGAAGCGATGATATAGATGAGCCAGAAGATGCCGATAAGGCCCATGTTTATGTGATATTGAAACCAATTCTCGAATGAAGTTGAGTTGTTGATTCGGAATGATTGGATTGCTAATGTTTTAAGAGGAATGAAGAACAGTAAGGAGTATCCAGCTATTTTGTTCAGCACGGTGTGTATTCCAGTGAATTTTCCCCAGCGTATTTCACAGACGGCTCGCGTAATAAACCGAATGAGCAATATGAAAGCAAAAGCAACTCCGCCCTCAAACCAAGTTTCTCCGAGCACTATATTTGATAAATAATGGTCTTTTGCAATACTACATACAACAAGATAGCCGATAGTCCCTGCAGCAAACAACCAATTGGCTATATTGTTCTCCTTGATGGCGTTATCGTCAACTATTTTCCATTTTGTTCTCAAAAAGTCCCCATAAAAGATGCTCAAACATCCCAAAGTATATAACGTCACAGCGGCAACACCCCATTTTGACAGATACACTGAAGGGTCTTTGGGTGTCAGCAATGCAGAAAGCGGCAGCAGAACCGCCAAAGCCATGCGGAAACGGTTCAGCCAATGGACTGTTTGAGAGGCGGTGCTTTCGTTCATTGTCTATGAATTTGCGGCGAAGATACTATAATTTTCATTTTCCGAAAACCTTCTTGAAAAAACGCCACCGTGCTCACCACCACCTCTTTCCGGTGGCGCGTGATGGTGTGGTTCTCGCCCTCCACCACCTGCAGGGTCGCGTGGTTGCCGTACGCCTCCAGGAATTTTTCGCTGCACCACATCGGCACGGTGCCGTCACGGCTGCCGTGCAGCAGGAGGACAGGACCTTTGTATGCCGCCGCCGTCCCATAGATGTCCAACTGCTGCGTGGTCAGCAGGTATTCGCGGCCTAACTTCATGAAAACCAGGCAGCGGACGAACTCCGGCGGGTCGGTAGGGTCGAAGCGTGCGTTGAAGAACTTGCCGGTTTGGCAAGCGTCTTTGACCACAGAGCCCGGGGCAATGAGCACCACCCCGTCGGGCGTGATGCCGTCGGCGGCTAATCGTCCCGCCGTCATCGAGGCGACCACCCCGCCTTGCGAGTGCCCCAGGAGGCCGATACCTTCTACGTAAGGCAGGCGACTGACGTAGTTCCAGACGGCGCGCGCGTCGGCAAGCTCCTTCTCGATGGTCATGTCCTGCATCCGCCCGTGGCTCTTGCCGTGTCCGTCAAAGTCGAAGCGGATGGAGGCGATGCCCGCCTTGGCCAGTTCTTTCGCCAGCGCTGGCATCGGGTTGATGCTCTGGCTGGAAAAGATCCCGTGCATCAGAATCACCATTGGGCAGCGGTCGGTGGACGGGTTGAACCCTTTGGGCAGCGTAATCTTGTAGTAAATGGCGCCTTCCGGTCCTTTTATGGGCGACTTTATCGGAGCTTTCCGTTCGGAAGCACCATAAGCCACAAGGCAAAAGAGGCCTGTCAGAATCAGTGACAGACAGATGAGGATCTTTTTCATCGTTTTTAGGGATTAATAATAATAACAGGATAACATCAGCGTGTCGCCTTCCATTCAAAGGTCACGGGTTCTACCACATAGCCCTTCTTGCGGAGCAGTGCTATCAGTCCCTTTTCACCTGTGAGGTGAGCGGCTCCCACAGCACAAAAAACATGCTGTTTTTTCGCCAGTTTGCGGAACCCTTTAAACATCGTGACATTTCGTTTCTCCACAAGAACCTGATTGAAATTATCGGGCAAAAGGGTGTCGCGTAGCATTTCGGCAATTACTCCCAAATCAAAGTTGAGATAGGCAATCACCAAACTGTCAAAACCGGCAGCCATGTCGCTTGTGTCATGCAACATCTGCTGTAGGATTTTCAACTGGTCATCAAGCGAGATGGCATCCGTGGCTTTGATTTGTTCCATATAATCCTCCAATCCGTAGCATTGCATGCCGCGGTTGCGGGCCTGTTGAAGAAAGAAAAGATCCAAAGGGAGCGGTTCCTGTTGCGGGATGTCGGCCTGTTGCAGGGCACTTGACAGGAAAATGGGCTTCATTTTGCTGAAAAAGAGCGCACCCGCGCCCAATTTGGCTTTGCACAGACTGTCAAGAATGGCGTAGTCCTCCTTCGGGAGCATTTGGACAATGGTTTTATCCTTGGGCAACAACATCTGTTCACGGACAGTTCCGTAATCCAGTTCATCGAGCAGCAACTCCACGGCTAGGGCCTCGCAACTCTGGAAACAGTGCCATACAGTACTGTCGAAGGCAAACACGCGACTATCCTGGATGTGAATGGTACCATATAGGTATGATGGAGACTGAATGTCGGACCCGCTGACGCGCCAAAGGAGCGATTGTGCGAAACCGGATAGGACAATGAATGTCAGGCAAAAGGTGAAGAACAGTTTTTTCATAATGATGATGTATTAACGTTAAAACGCAAAGATACAAAAATATTGAGAGGTTGTTCTTTTCGGATTCGGAATAAGAATATATATAGTAATGGATACTTTTTCTCAACCATTTCTATTCCATTTTTTCAGTCCCTGATGAATCGATTTTTCGCCACTTTTTGCAAAAAACTCCGAAATTGCTCCGAAAACACCTCCGAAAATTCTGTTCAAAAGGCTTGTTTTTGCCCGTTTTTCGCCCAAAATTCAGTATAAAAAACAAAAAAATTAAATTTTTTCTAACTGATTATCAATACAATAAGAAAAAAATTAAAAAAAAGTGGGTATAGGTAGGCGAATGTAATCTTCTAAAGTGTATTTTTGCGGTCCCAAATGAGAGGGAAACAGGGCAGCGGCCCTGGAGGCAGAGGGGACGGAGATTGGGAGGTTCATTGAAAGAATGAAGAAGATGTAGCAAATACTCAAGGATTTTTTTGAGATTCGCAAGCGATAAGGTCGGGACAGACAAAAAAAAGAAAGAGATTAATTAGGATGGAGAGTTTGATCCTGGCTCAGGAT
>JAFSOZ010000002.1 GCA_017443175.1 Bacteroidales bacterium | reverse complement strand
GCCATGCGCCAATAGCCTTTGCGCACAAACACGGCTGTCAGCGGTCCAACCACCCATACCAAGCATAGATTGCAAGCCAAAAATGCCAACTCGCTGATACGCACACCCATGAGTTGGTACATCAAAGTGGTGAATGCCTGTTGGTTACCATACATATCCACGCCATACTCCTCCACATTGTGCAACATATACGCCACCGCACCGAGCCATGCGAGAATGGCTGGGTCAAACCAGCGCGAGCGCGATTTGTCCGAACGGAGAAAATCCGTGCAGAAGATCAATATCAGCAGCACTATCGCTGCACCCAAACCTATCCACGGCCATACGTGGAAGAACATACTGTAAGGCTCGCCCGTGAAGCCTTTGGCAATCAATTCGTGGTACATCATAATCTTTTGAATTTTATTGTTTATTATATGTCCTATTTACCGAAACGTTCTTTCAAAAATCGTTGTGCGGAGGAGCGGACGCGTTCGATAGATGAACCTAACAATTTCTGCACAGCCACCTCCAGACAGATGAATCCGCCGATGAAATACAGCACTCCCCACAGCCACTGGATGCCGTCGTAGTCAATGTGACGGTTGATGACCACGATTGCCCAGATAGCGTAAGCACACATCAGCACAGCCGTCCACCAACCCGGACTCACGCCGCGCAGCCGGAACATGAAAATACCCATGTTGTGCACAAAACCTTCGAAGAGACCGAGAATCAGCGCGCCGAAAGTCAGCCATAGTTGGTCAGGGAAAATCAACGCCAGCGAGAAAAGAACCGTGATATATACCGCCTGCGCGATATGTGTCACGCCGGGTGTCAGAGCACGATGGTCAATACCCAACAAACGTCCTGCCATGAGGTCAAGGAACCGCCCCTTGTAACCTTCTTCGTACTCATGCACAATCATCCATGCGTACATGCCCATAACGAGTTTCTGCACCAGCGCCAGCTCCTGCCAGTTGCATTCTGCCCATACTGCCCATCCGACGAAAATCAATGTCATCAGATGGATGTTGTTCTTCAACAAAAATAAACCAAACTTTTTCATATCAATAACGTGTTTTATGATTCACGGTGCAAAATTACTGCTTTTATTGTATATTTACATAGCATTATTTGCCGAAATATATTCTTTTTCTATTGTTTTGGTGTTTTTTTCTTGTTTTTATCAAAAAAATATAGTAATTTTGCACTCAAAATAGAAATGAGATGAAAAAGAACAGCCCATACGTAACGCTCTCTGTTCCTGCCGACCCTCGGACAATAAATTCCGACAGCGTTGGGAATTATCTATCATCCGAACTGATTCTTATTCGCAACTTTGCAGCATTGGACGCAGGTCATATTCCGTTCAACCAACCCATTTTGTCAAAAGAATATCGCATTGTGAGCGTACAGAATGGCGAGGTTTCTTTCTCCATAAATCTTCGTCCTTATCACGTTGGAAAGGGACAAATTTTAATCACTATCCCGGGAACGATATTGGAACTAAGGCAACGGAGCAGTGACCTTGATATGCACATGGTTGTTTTCTGTGACCTGCCGCCGTCAGAAACATACGACCAACCGGTTCTTTTGGAAACGAGCGAACAAACGTTGTCGCACATTGAGCATTATTTTGACCTCATCGGAGATGTGGTGCAGAATCCGAACTGGCAGCCGAAGACTGTGCGCTATCTGCTTATGTCCCTGCTTTCTGATTTGCGTTCGGATAAACAGACCTCTCCCCTAAACTCTACTTTTGGCAGTACAACGCACGCTGAAGATATATTCAATCGCTTCCTCGATTTGTTGAATCAGCATGGAGCTACCGAACGCCGCGTACCATTCTATGCCAAGCGGCTTTGCCTTTCGCCCAATCGACTTTCGGCGGTTATCAAAGAACACACGGGACAGACGGTCATGGAGTGGATAAACCGTCACACCATACAGCAGGCTAAAGTAATGTTGCGCTTTACGGATGAACCTATATATAAAATCGGATGGGACTTGGGATTTGAAAATGCAGCCTTTTTCGCCAAGTTCTTCCGTCGCGAAACCGGCCAGACCCCGAAAGAATACAGAGATAATAAATGATTAACCCGAAAAAATAAAATACAATACGATTATGACCAATGCAGAAAAAGTAAATGCGTTCTTGGATGACGCAAAGATGTTCTATTTCCTGACTACCGATGGCAATCAGCCCAAAGGTCGTCCATTTACGTTCCACATGCTGGTGGAGGACAAGATTTATTTCGGTACCGGCACGTTCAAGAAGTGCTATGCACAACTGACGGCAAATCCGAACGTCGAAGTGCTGGCAGTCAAGGCCGGTTCGTTCATGCGCTATGACGGTCAGGTGCATTTTGTGAAAGACGATGCACTGATGACGAAAGTGCGTGAGATCATGCCGCAAATCATGGCGATGTACGACAAAAACGGCTGGGAGTTAGGTTTATTCTACCTTGACCACGGTCACGCCGAGATCCGCGGTATGATGGACTTGAAAGAGGAATTTGATGTTTGATGACCATCCGTGGATTTTGATTGATGAATATGAAAGTAACCGTTTTATTTGGTGCCGGTTCGATAGGACTGGCTATCGTACGGAGAGTAGCCGCAGGCGGACATATCGTGCTGGCGGATTATAACGAACAGAACGCACTTGCAGCCGCACAAACGCTGGAGAACGCAGGCTTCACATGCTCGACCATCCAAGCCGACCTCGGTTCGCGTGAAAGCATACAACAAGTCATTGCCCACGCACAGCAGTTTGGCGACATCTACCATCTGGTCAACGCCGCAGGCGTCAGTCCATCGCAAGCACCCGTGAGTGAGATCCTACGCGTGGATATGTACGGCACAGCGGTCTTGTTAGAGGAGTTCGGTAAGGTCATCGCCAACGGAGGTAGCGGCATCGTCATCTCCTCGCAGAGCGGTCATCGTCTGGGTGCATTGCCCCAAGAGCAGTCGGACGCGCTGGCTACCACGCCGACCGAACAACTACTGTCACTGCCTTTCGTACAAGCCATCACCGACACGCTCAAAGCCTACCAATACAGCAAGCGTTGTAACGTGCTGCGCGTCATGTTCGAAGCCACACGTTGGGGCAAACGAGGTGCAACCATCAACAGCATTTCGCCGGGCATCATCATCACGCCCCTGGCAGCTGACGAGCTGAAAGGTCCGCGCGGCGAAGGCTACCGCAAGATGCTCTCCGCTTCACCTGCCGGACGCGCTGGCACACCCGACGAGGTGGGTGACTTGGCCGAGTTCCTGATGTCATCCCGTGGCCGGTTCATCAGCGGTGCCGACCTGCTTATCGATGGTGGCTGCACCGCCAGTTACTGGTACGGAGATTTGCAATATCTCAAGGCTACACATTAATCTCAGAATGTTATGAAGAAACTAATGACTATCACGCTCGCCCTCTGTGCCGTCATCGTGGCACTGGCCTTCGACCCGTCGTTTACGGGAGAGAGCAGCGGCGAACCCCGTCGCACAGCCTCGCCCGACATCAACACGGAAGACTTTATGGCCGCCGTTGATTTCCTTTCAAAACAGGATAACGTGGATGCCGAACGTATTGGTATCATCGGTATCTGCGGCTGGGGTGGTATCGCACTGAACGCCGCCGCTGCCGACCCGCGCATCAAAGCCACCGTGGCCTCCACAATGTACGACATGACCCGCATCAGCGGCAATCGCTACTTCGACAGCGAAGACAAAGAGGAATCGCGCCACGCGGCCCGTGAAGCAATGGCCAAGCAACGCCTCGCCGACCCGATGGCGATGGCCGGTGGTGTGGTCGACCCCGTGCCAGAAGAGGCTCCGCAGTTCGTGAAGGACTACCATGCCTATTACAAGACCCCTCGCGGCTATCATAAGCGCAGCGGCAATAGCAACGATGGCTGGCGCGTCATCGGCACACAGGCCTTTGCTAACAGCCGTTTCCTCTACTATATCAATGAGATACGCTCCGCCGTTCTCGTGATGCACGGCGAGAAGGCCCACAGCCGCTACTTCGGCGAGGCCGCCTACCACTACATGGTGGATGGCAAGGCCGAAGGTTACAACGTCATCGGCAAACCGAATCCCAATCCCGACAACAAGCAGCTGCTCATCATCCCCGGCGCCACCCATTGCGACCTCTACGACGGCGGCGAGGGCAACTACATCCCGTGGGACACGCTGGCGGAATTCTTCAAGAAAAATCTGTAAACCGACAAATCTTAAAAATATGAAGCAAACAAACAACGACTCGTCAGAGAAAAAGAGCTGCAGAGGCTGGATTGTTCCGCTGCTCATAGTGGCTGCAAACGCTGCTGCCATCGTTGTGCGTTGGAGTTCCTTGCAGGAGCTGATGCCCGCGCATTTCGACCTTCAGGGCAATGCCGGCGGAACCATGCCACGTACAATGCTGGTCCTCTATCCGCTGATTAGTGCCGCTATCTGTCTGATTGCCTATTTGATAGCTAAAAGAAAGAAAAGACTGCAGACGGGACTTATCATCCTTGTTTCCGGCATCGCCTTGGTCGTGCTTTTGTCAACCATGGTTACACTGACGGCGGGAAAAATGCCCGTTTTCATGCTCGCCGAGCCGGTGATACTCGTGGCAGCCGTTGTTGCTTGCATCGTCTGCATTGCTAAATCCAAGTCATAGAGACATTGAAGCGAAGAAAATGCGCTACGTCAATCTGCGTGGTCTGCGGAAATTTTACCACAAGTATTACACAGATATTCACCGATAGAAAACCTCATACAACAAATAAAACACTCACCTATTGCAACTTGACAGTATGAATATACAAGAAATCGAAGTAAAATCGGTTATAACCAAGACCAAGCTGCCGGTAACCGACTACGCCGTGAACCCGTATGTGGGCTGTCTGCACGCCTGCAAGTATTGCTACGCCTCGTTCATGAAGCGTTTCACCAACCATCCGGAGCCGTGGGGTGAGTTCCTCGACGTGAAAAACTGGCCCGACATTCGCAATCGCGAGCAATATGCCGGCAAAGAGGCCTTCTTCTGCTCCGTGACCGACCCCTACCAGCCGCACGAGGCCAAGTTCCAGCGCACGCGGAAGATACTCGAACAGCTGCAAGGCACCGGCATCCGTATCAGCATCTCCACCAAAAGCGACCTCATCCTCCGCGACCTCGACCTCATCAAGTCGTTTCCGGGCTCCCGCGTATCGTGGAGCATCAACACCTTGGACGAGGACTTCCGCAAGGAGATGGACCGCGCGGTCAGCATCGAGCGGCGCTTGGAGGCCATGCGGCAGTTCTACGAGGCCGGCATCGACACCACCTGCTTCATCTCCCCCATTTTCCCCGGCATCACCGACGTGGAGGCCATCATCGAAAGGGCAAAAAAACAATGCAACCTCGTATGGTTGGAGAATCTGAACCTGCGCGGCGACTACAAAGGGCACATCCTGCAATGGGTGCACGAGCACCATCCTGAGTTAGACAACCTCTACCGCGACATCTACACCAAGAAAGACCGCACCTATTGGAGCGAACTCGACACCGACTTGCGCCGATTCTGTGCTGAGAAGGGGCTCTTATATGTCCGCAACGACGACACAGTGCGCGCCAAGCACGGAGAGCCGCCCGTGGTGGTGAACTATTTCTACCACGAGGAAATCGTCCCCTCGGCCAGGAAGGAGCAGTTGCGGAAGATACGGACGTGCTGCTGAAAAACAAGTAAAAACAACTAATAAAATACCAACCAACATGAAGAAAGTCATCGTAATCTCAACCAGTCTCCGCCCCGGCGCCACCCACTGCGACCTCTACGACGGAGGCGAGGGTAACTACATCCCGTGGGACACGCTGGCGGAATTTTTTGGAAAGAATCTATAGATAAGTAACAGATAAATCGGAATTTATGGTGATAAAAAACAGACCCAACCCCAATGAGGCCTTCCCGAATCCTAAGATTCCAAGCCTCTGCTTCATCAAGAACGTGGTGAAGAGCCCGCGTATCATCATTGGCGACTATACCTATTATGATGACGTTGATGGTGCAGACCAATTCGAGAAGCACGTCACTCATTTCTACGATTTCATAGGTGACCGGCTGATTATTGGCAAATTCTGCGCTATTGCCAAGGGCGTGGAGTTTGTCATGAATGGAGCCAATCATAGGATGGACGGTGTGACAACCTATCCGTTTTATGTCATTGGTGGCGACTGGGGAAGTGCCATTGCTCCAGTGAAAGATGAATTGCCTCTGAAGGGTGATACCGTTGTGGGCAATGATGTCTGGATTGGCCAGCATGTAACCATCATGCCAGGCGTTCATATAGGTGACGGAGCAATTATCGGAGCCAACTCTGTTGTTGCCTCAGACATTCCTCCATACGCTGTTGCTGTGGGTAATCCGTGCCGAGTGGTCAGGATGCGTTTTGACGACGAATTCATCGCTTATCTGCTGGAACTGAAATGGTGGGATTGGGACATTGAGAGGATTGAGGCCAATTTCGAGGCCTTGTCAAGTGGCGATTTGTCGCTGATTCGAAAGATTGATCAATAGTTTTACATCTATGGTTATACTGATAACAGGTGCTTCTCATACGGGTAAGACGCTTCTTTCACAGCGGATGCTTGAAAAATATAAGTATCCCTATATGTCCATGGATCATTTGAAGATGGGTTTGATCCGAAGCGGAAAGACTAATCTTACTCCAGAAGACGATGATGCCCTAACGGAATATCTTTGGCCCATTGTCCGCGAGATCATCAAGACGGTGATCGAAAATCATCAGAATCTCATTGTAGAAGGCGGCTATGTTCCATACAACTGGAGAGAAAGCTTTGAAGAAGTGTATTTGAACTCTATCCGTTTCATTTGTCTTGCCTTCACAGACGAATACATTGACCAACACTTTTCCGAAATAAAAGGACACAGCTTGGATATTGAAAAGCGGCTGGAAGACAGTTGCATTGTTTCCACTCTAAAGAATGACAACAAGCACTATATAAATGGTTTTAAGACGGTTGGAGAAAAGGTCTATATGATCGACTCCGATTATGAACAAGTGATACAGTCTATTTTGGACATTTAATTCAATTTTCACGAAATAATACAATGAAAAAAGTCATCGTACTATCAACCAGTCTCCGCCCGGGATCCAATAGCCACGCTTTGGCGGAGCAGTTTGCCAAGGGCGCGGAAGCTGCCGGGCATCAAGTGGAGTTTGTCTCGCTGAGAGGCAAGGAAATCAAGTTCTGCATCGGCTGCCTGTCGTGCCAGAAGACGGGCGCGTGCGTCATCAAGGACGACGTGCCGGCCATCATGGACAGCGTCTTGAACGCCGATGTGGTCTGCTGGGCCACGCCCATCTACTACTACGAGATGAGCGGCCAGATGAAGACCCTCATCGACCGCATGAACGCAATGTACCCCAAGGATTACAAGTTCCGCGATGTCTATCTGCTGACCACGGCGGCTGAAACCGAAGAGTTCGTGCCTAAGCGTGCCGAGGGCGGCCTCACCGGCTGGATCGACTGCTACGGGAAGTCCGCGCTCAAGGGTCATATCTTCTGCGGGGGCGTGGGCGGTCCGGACGAGATTGCCGGAAACGCCAAGCTGCAGGAAGCGTATGAGATGGGAAAGAACATCTGTTGACAATCAGGTGGTCACAAATTAGAAATGGTTGGTTTTGGGGCGTTTCGGGTGTGCTCCCCGTCGGGGACCGTTTCCCGGGCGAACGCCGATGCTGCAATTCGCCGCCGAAGGTATCCTCGGGATGGGGGGTGCCGTGGCGGCTTTGGCGGATGGGAAACCGAATGTGCAAGTTCTTGAGAACGTCCAATCCGTCGGCCTGGTTTTCCCTACTTCCTTTCCCGGTACTCCTTCGGCGATATTCCCTTCAGGCGTGAGAAGAACTTGCTGAACGAGGGCAGGTCGGCGAAGCGGAGGCGGTCGGCGATTTGGGAGATGGAGAGCTGCGAGGTGCGCAACAGGAACGATGCCTCCATCACCAGCATCTGGTTGATATAATCTACCACAGTGCGCCCGGAAACCCGCTTCACAATCCGCGACAGATAGTCGGGCGTGATGTTCAACTCGTTGGCATAGAACCCGATGTCGTGATGCTCCGCAAAATGCTGCGGCAAGAGACGGCTGAAACCGATGAAGATCTCCTCCATGCGGTGCGGAATATGCTCATGTGCCTCCACTTTTTCCTTAACACTATGGAAATCAAGCAGGAAGACCGCGTAAAGCATACGCAAAATCTGCTGCTTGTAATGGTTGTCCGAATGCAGATAGGCGATGATTTCGCGCATCCTTGCCTCAAACGAGGCGGCCGTCTCCGCAGGGAGCGTCAGCTTCGGCTCAGTCAGCAACATGACGGGCTTGTAGGCCAAGCTGATAATGTCGCGGACCACCGGCGTTTCAAGCGTGGTGCTTTCGTCCGCCAAAAGACAAAAGCCCTGGTAGTCGTCGGTGATGGCGTTGACGGTGACAGCCATGCCCGGCGAATAGATGTAAAGGTCGCCCGCACGTAGCCGGATCTCCCGGTCGTTGTAGGTCAACGTAAGCTCTCCCCGCGTGACGAGCGTGAAGGTGTAACAGGCTAAAAAACCCTGCGTCTGGTTGGTCAGACTCGTCATCTGCGCATCGGTTTCCAAACAAAGCATCTTCCCGTCCCAACCATCGATCGGCTCCGCCCCGCTTATCCGTGTCCACCATTCTTTCAGTGTGTACATAATCGTCCGTCTCTATTTTGAAATGCAAATATACAAAAAATATTGTTCGGTTTCAGACAAATATTGTTCGGTTTCGGTTTTTGCCGTGTTGGGTTATAAAATGTAATTTTGCGGGCGTAAAATATTTTCAATTAAATAGTATTGACAATGGAAAAAGAAAAATCAATTGAAGCATTACAATTCTTCGTCACGAACCTCAACGCACAGTCTTTCCAGCACAAGCTGCAGGCCAAAATCTTCGGTTCGTTGGGATTCAAGAAATTAGAGAAAAAATATTTGGAGCACGCTGAAGAGGAGCAGGGCTTTGTGAACCAGTTCATCGACCGTCTGCTCGATTTGGGCGGCGAGTTGAAACAGGAGGCTGTGGCGGCCCAGAAGCTGTACCAGGATCCCATAGAATTCCTGAAGGCCGACTACCAGGTGTCTGTTGACGGCATCGAACTGCTGCGCAAGTGCATGGACGGCATCAAGGACGACCTCACCACGTTCGACATGATGAAGGAGTATCTGAAAGACGAGGAAGAGGACATGTACTGGAGCGAGGAGCAACTCGGCCTCATCGAATGCATCGGCGCCAAGCCGTGGTTAGTGAAGGCAGCGCTTTAATCATCTATAAAAACAATGACAATGGAAAACGTTAAAAAGGTATATGATTTCTTAGAAAACGCAGGAACGTTTTATTTGGCCACGGTCGAGGGCGACCAGCCCCGTGTGCGCCCTTACGGAGCGATGCTCTATTTCGAGGACAAAATCTACATCATGGCATTCGGCCAGACTAACGCCACCCACCAGATTGACGCCAACTGCAAAGCCGAGATCTGCGCATTCAAGGGGCAAACGCTCCGTATTGAGTGCAAGCTCGTGCAAGACAACCGCCCAGAGGTGGGAAAAGCCTTGGTCGAAAAGATGCCCGTGCTTAAGCCTGCCCTTGGTGAAAACTGCGAGAACGGAGTGATGTACTATCTGAAAGACGCCAAGGCCGATTTTTTCAAGATGATGGAATTGGTGGAAACCGTAAAATTCTAAACAGTATGAAAGAAAAAGTATTGCAAGCCATGCGTGAGGCAGGAAAGCCTGTCTCCGCGGGTGACGTGACCAAAGCGTTGAGCGCTGACCGCAAGGAGGTTGATAAGGCTTTTGCCGAACTGAAGAAGGAGGGTGCCATTGTGTCGCCTGTCCGATGCAAATGGGAACCCGCACAGAAATAGTGCACCCGCAAACATAGAATAAAGGGAGGGCCTGCGCTCTCCCTTTTGTAATTATATCATCAAATCATCAGCTATGAGAAAACGCGAAATAGATATCCGTGACTATGCGGGCGACATTATCCGCGCCCTGCGGCCGGGAATCCTGATCACGACAAAAGTCGGCGACAAAGTGAACTCCATGACGATAGGGTGGGGCACGCTCGGCGTCATCTGGGAGCGGCCCGTGTTCGTGGCCTACGTGCGCCAGCAACGCTACACGCGCGAGATGCTCGACCAGTGCCGCGAGTTCACCGTCAATATCCCCATGGGTGACTTCCGGCGCAATATTTTAGGCCTCTGCGGCAGCAAAAGCGGTCGTGACATGGACAAGATCGCCGCTGCAGAACTGACCCCCGTGGAGCCCGAAGTCATCGGCGTGCCGGGCCTCAAGGAGTTCCCGTTGACCTTGGAGTGCCGCGTGCTCTACCGTCAGGAGCAGGAGTCCGACCAGTTCAACGACGAGATCACCCGCCAATTCTACACCATCGAGACGGGCGACCACATCTGCTATTACGGCGAAATCGTGGCGGCATATATCATTGAAGATTAGTCCGAGGGTGACAATCACGCAATGACATATTCGAGAAAAGTTATATTTTTCCCCTGAAATTGTGTGTGTGGGGGGGGCACCATGGCTTGTCTCAACAGCGGCAATTTCATTTGGCTGTGTGTATTCATAATTTATGTACTTTTGCAGTACATTTTGAATGATACGATATGAGTTATCTGCAAATGGGAAATCAAAACATACTTATAGCATTCTTTCTGACTTGCTGCGCCTCGCTTTCCGCGCAGACCACCTATTTTGTCTCCAACAGCGGCAACAGCAACGACGGTTGGCGCGTCATCGGCACACAGGCCTTTGCTAACAGCCGTTTCCTCTACTATATCAATGAGATACGCTCAGCCGTCCTCGTGATGCACGGCGAGAAGGCCCACAGCCGCTACTTCGGCGAGGCGGCCTACCACTATATGGTCGATGGCAAAGCCGAAGGTTATAACTTCATCGGCAAGCCGAATCCCAATCCTGACAACAAGCAACTGCTCATCATCCCCGGCGCTTCCCACTGCGACCTCTACGACGGCGGCGATGAGAACTACATCCCCTGGGACACGCTGGCGGCCTTTTTCAACAAGAATATGTAGTTATTACCTGAAACAATCTTAAAAAGAATCAAATCAACACATTGATAACACACGAACAAGTCGGGAAACATGAATGCGTTCATAGAGTATTTTAAGAACATCCAGAATTACAACGGGGTCATTGGTTATATCCATTCTTGCCCGGAACTGATAGAGTGCGTTCAGCAGGTAGGTTTTTTGCCTCTATTGGAAAGCGGCATTCGTGGCTATTCCGCAGAGAGTCTGATGGCCGAGGAGTGCCGCTTCACGCAGTTTGAGGATGGAACCTGGGAGTGGCCGCTTTGGCAGTGGAAAGGTTCCGTGGTGCGTGAAGGTGATTGCGTCTATGGCAAGTTCTTCGCCGGCAAGGCAGGTTTTATCAGCCGCGAGTGGTGGCCTGATTTCTGCAACTGGCGGCGAAGCCAGAATCCCATGCCAGAAGAAAACAGCATTGAGGATGTTATCTTGGCAATATTGCGCGTGCATGGCAGTATGATAGCACGCGAGCTGCGCGCTGCCTGCGACTTGACAGGAAAGAACATGCGATCGAAGTTCGACAATTATGTGAGCCGTATGCAAATGGCCACCTATATCGTCACCGAGGATTTCGTCTATCCCACCGACAAGCACGGACAGAAATATGGCTTTGGCTGGTCGTTGCTCACCACCCCCGAACGGTTGTTGGGCAAGGAGGCCTGTCGGTGCGACCGGACACCTGAAGAATCGTATCAACGCATGGTGAAACATCTTTCACAACTGTTGCCAAACGCCTCGGAAAAACAAATCAATAAAATTCTGAAATGACGGGGGAGAGGGAATCTTCAGCTATGGAAGAAAAAATGAAACTTCACACCTAATGCTTAAACAGATAACAGGTGATAATAATCGCACAAAACACTTTTAGCGCAGCGGATGCTTGAGAAATCCATATCTGTCAATGAACCATTTGGGGATGGCCGTTTTTTTCATACTTTTGCGTCATAAAATTCTTCAAAATGAAAAATACGATTTTTCTAGCAGCTGTTATGCTGATTGTGGGTATTTGCTGCGCCCAATCCAAACCAGAACAATCAATTATGAAAAACAACGAATTGACCGCCTTCAATGTGCAGAAAGAGTTTGAAAAGAACGGCTTTTCGTGGTTCACCGAAAACCTTATTGTCTGTAGCGGTGACACCTCGAAGAGCAATGCCATGACCATCGGCTGGGGCGGTATTGGAAACTACCTGGGGCATGAACGTCCGGCAGTAACCGTATATGTAGCACCAGGACGATATACGTGGGAATTCATGGAAAAGTACCCGCGTTTCACCATCATGCAGTTCGACGACCCTAACGTGTGGAAATATATGGGCAGCCACAGCGGCCGCGACAGCGACAAAGCCGCAGACCTCGGCCTTCACGTGGCATACACCGAACACGGTACACCTTATTACAAAGAAGCTAACATTGTCATAGAGTGCGAAACCATGTCGGCCTGGCACCAGACAGAGAAAGATTTCCGCAATGACACTCCCAAGAAATGTTATGACGGCTTCGAAGCTGGCATCCACACCGTATATGTCGGCGAAGTGATTGGAGCTTGGAAACGGTAAAACATGCCAACCATCTGCTGTAATGCCTATGAAATACTACATCGTTGACGCTTTCACCGACCATCCCTTCGGCGGGAACCCTGCCGGGGTGGTGCTCCTCGACGGGAACAGCTTCCCGAACGAGAGGCTGATGCTGCAAATTGCCGCCGAGCTGCGCTATTCGGAGACGGCCTTTGTGAGGCGGGATTCCGAGAAGGAGTTCACCATCCGCTACTTCACCCCGACAGCCGAGGTGGATCTGTGCGGACACGCCACCATCGCCTCGTTTGCCCTGCTGCATCGGGTGCTCGGCATCACGGGCCAGTGCCTCTGTCACGCAAAAGCCGGCGATATCCATGTCGAGGCGGGACCGCGGGTGTTGATGCAGATGACCGCGTCCGAAGTCCTGAAAACCATCGAGGACACCGAGGAGGTCTATCGTGCGATTGGTATTTGCGACTACACCCCTACCCTGCCGGTGATGATTGTCTCGACCGGCTTGCCCGACTTCATGATTCAGGTCAGTGATGTTGAAACTCTCAACCGTCTTCAACCCGATATGAATGCCATTAGTGAAATAACTGAAAAATACGAGGCGGTCAGTTTCCACGTCTTCGCAATACCCTCCCCGACCTCCTCCAACTCTAAACTTTCAACTCTCAACTCTCAACTTCCAATCACCGCCCATGTTCGCGATTTCGGGCCGCTGTACGGCATTCCCGAGGAGTCGGCCACCGGCACCGCCAACGCCTCGTTGACCCATTATCTCCAGCAGAACGGGTGTATTCCTGCAACGGGCGATTTCTCCTTCCTGCAAGGCGAGGCGATGGGACGGCCTTCGGTGGTTGCCACGCGCGTCACTGCCGACGGCACAATCTATGTCGGAGGCACGGCAGCAGTGGTGGCGGAGGGGAACTTGATAGTTTAATAGCCATATCTGTATTCGCTTTTGAAAAAGTGATTCCGCAACTCAAGTGAAGGTTTGGGTTGCGGATTTTTTTGTGGACTTCAGCTTCTCTTCCCGCTGAATTTTATCGAACCCATCGGGGCGGTGAGGGTGCCTTCGATGGTGTCGCCGGTGCGGGTGCCGCGCACTTTGGCGTGCAGGCGGCGGAGCATCACCTTGGCGTTGATCTCGTAGGAGAAGCCTTCGGCGGTGGCGATGCCGTTTTCCACCTTGTAGGTACGACCCATGAAGTCCATCGTGCCGCTGAGCGTGGTGCCGTCCACCGCGAATACTATCTTGCCGCGTTGCTTGCCCATAGGGGTGCCAATGAGCGCATCGTAGGTGCCAGCCAACTGCGGGTCGGATGCGCCGCTGGTGTCCAGTCCTTTCTCGTCGGCAGCAGCATCGACGGCCATGCGGGCGCGCATCTCGCGCGAGGCTTCGGCAGCGTCGATGCCCAGGGCGGCCTCGCGGTCGGCTGCATCGAGGATGTAGTTGGCATAGAGGCTCTCCACCTCGTAGTGCATGCGTCCGCCGGCATCGAGGAGTACCTCGCCGCCGCGCGTCAGCGTCAGGTGGCCGTGGGCATAGTAGCGGCTGATGGTGGGGTAGATGCCGCGCTTGTCGTAGAGTGCCTTGCCGGCATCGTCGGACACCTCGTAGTGGTTGTTACAGGTGTATTCCTGTTCGCTCTGCAGCTCATAGACGGCCTCGAGGTCTCCGCTGCGGAACACATATCGCGACTTGTCGGGGAAGGGTTTGCCGCAACCCTGCTCAGGACGGGTGCCGTCGATGGTGATGTCCACGCCCGGGGTGCGCTCCTCGTTGCGGATGACCACGTTGCCGTCGGGGTCAATCACGGCGAAGACGGGATACTGCACGGCACCGGTCTCGCGTGTGCTCACGAAGTCGAAAATCAGCACCGTGTGGCCAGCCACCTGTTGGCGACCCCAGAGCCAGCGGTTCCAGAACTCGTGGTTCTCTGCGGTGCCCCACTGGTGGTCGTGGTAGCCGATGCCTTCCACCCTGAGCGTCTTTCCGCCGCACACCACGGTGCCAGACACCTTGCCGCGTGGCACAGCGCAGAGCCACGTGAAGATGTCGCCGGTCTCGCGCTGGAAGAAAGCCGTACCGGGACGGAACGAGCGTGCCGTGCTGGAAAGCGTCAGGTCGATGGTCACGCCGCCTTCGGGATTCTCGATGTGCAGCACATAGTCCTGCAGGTCGCCACGGAAGTAGTTCGCGCCCATACGCACGTCGCACTTGCCTTCGCCCAAAGCGATGTCGGTGGCATCCATCTGGATGACATCGGTCTCGCAGGTGCCGTCGGCAAACTGCACGTTGTAGAACACGAAGGGCTTGTAGCCCGGCTGGGTTGAGCGCATCGTGGGCGGGTTGGTGGCGAAGTTCACGTTCACGGTGATGCCGTCCTCGGTTTCGGCGTCGAAATACCACCACTCGACGTTGCCGGCAGCGTCATCGTTACGCCGTCCGTCCTCCCAAGGTTCCACCATTTCGGGGTTGATGCCCAAAGCCTTGAAATCTTCGGGCTTGTTCATGATTCGGATTGAGGTTTTTGTGTTCATATTAACTATATTTATTTGTTTTTTACTTCGTCGATAAATGCGAATGCCTCCTCGGCGACGCGCTCCGGACAGTCGAGTTCTAACAGATGGCGTTCGCCGGGCAAGATGGTGAACTTCGCCCCGCGTACGATTTCTTTGGCATACATCGTGCTGTCGTAATGGTCATGGAACACTATGTCCTCGCTGCCGAACAGGAAGTACACTGGAACGTCCAGTTGGCGCAAATCCGCTTCGCATTCCTCCAGGCTGTCCCACACCAACTCCGGCGATGAGGCATACTTGCCCACCGATGCATCCAACTGCTTGGCTGCCTTACCCAGACTGGCCAACTCAATCATCTTCTTGAAGATACCGCTTTTCTTACGCATCGCCTTGGACATCAGCGCCCACGGACCTTTCTTCTCTAATGTGTCGAACCACTCATTCGCCGTCTGCGGCTTCAAGTGCGGAGCCATATAGAACGAACAGAAATCAATCAGCAATTCTGGATGGTTCTTCACCAGCCACCAACCCGGCACTGTGCTGTGACACTTGCCCAAGTAATGGAACTTCTTGATGCCCATTACCTGCGCAAACTCATACATCTCCTTACCCCACGTGTTGCCCCAGTGGACAGTTCCGTCTGCGTTTTTCTGGTCGCTCTCACCGCTGATGCGCATCACCACACCATAGACGTGAAACCGTTCACTCAGCGATTCTATCATTGGCATTGCCGTGTGGAAATAGAAAGCACCCATAATCATCACTTCTTCGTGCTCAGCACCGCGTTCGCAGTACACCACTTCTTGTCCGTTAGGCAGCATCACCGATTTTGCTTCTCCTTTTATCTTCCTGTTTTTCATTGTTTTATAAATTTACTGTTTGCTATAATTTGATGAAGCAAAAGTATTACCGCTTTCACATCTGGCAAAGAGCAATGCGTGGGGATGATTGAGCAATTTGTACGATTTTGGATTTTTTTGTACTTTTGCCGTTGTAAATAAAGAATAGAAATGGAACAGAATATCAGCTTTTCTCTCTGTCTGAAAGGACATTCCGCAATACTGGCGGGCGGCAGGGTTTACCACATCGAACCCGGCACCTTGCTGTTGAGGATACCCGTGTTCAGCTATGTTGAGTTGTCGCAGAGCGACGACTATGAGGAGTTCGGCACCGAGGCCGAGGTGGAGCAGATGCAGCCGTTGCTGGCGCAATACACATCGCAGTTTGTGGCCGAAAACAGCCAGTTTTCGCTTGCCATTGGGCTTGACGAAGAACAGGTGGCTCATTTCAGACGTTCTCTTTTCGGCAAGAAGGCTGTCGGCAAAGAGGTATCGCAACATCTTCGCCCGTTGGCGGAGACCATCGCCATGCGTCAGCGGCAGAACCTCGTGATGGAGGCGGTGTTGCTGATTTTGCAGCAGCCTGGCAACCAATGGAATCCGGGCAGGCGGGAGAAGTTGTTTGTGGATTTCCTGTTGGCATTGGCACAAAACTATGTCCAGCACCGCGATGTGGCTTGGTATGCCGAAAGAGCACATCTTACCCAACGTCATTTTTCCTATAGCATCCGAAGTCACTCCGGACACACGCCGATGGAGTGGATCATCATCGTCACCATTGCCCACGCCAAACGCCTCCTTTCGCAGCCGGACATGCAGGTGAAAGAGGTTGCCGACCAGCTGGGTTTCCCCGAGCAGTTCACCTTCCGGAAGTACTTTAAGAAGCACACGGGAATGTCGCCGAGTGAGTTTAAGAAATAGCCGTTTCTGTAATTTTCGTACTTTTGCGCTCAAATAATAAATATCACAATGGTAGAGAAACAATTAAAAGCCATGTTCTTTAACGGGAGTCCGCGGAAGAACAAAAATACTGCACAGATGTTAGAGAGTGCCATGAAGGGCGCGCAAGAAGCCGGTGCCGAAGTGGAGTTGATTCACTTGCAAGACCTGAATTTTAAGGGCTGCGTATCGTGTTTTGCCTGCAAACGCAAGGGCAACACATGTGGCGGTTTGTGCATTCAGAAAGACGACCTGCGACCGGTACTCGAACGGATTCTGGAAGCCGATGTGCTTGTAGCAGGAAGTCCGATCTATTGGCATAACTCCACCGGTATGTTCCGCAACTTTGTGGAGCGGCTGTTCTTTCCGATTCTCAGTTATAACAATGCCGATGAACATGGGCTCATCAAGTACCTCGATAAGAAGATGTTGTGCGGCATCATCTATACGATGAATGTGCCAAACGATTATTACTATAATCTTTTTCACTATCACGAGATTCTCGAACCCGTTCGTGTGCAGATGGAGGCATTCTTCGGCTACTGCGAGCAGTTGGAGGCCAGAAACACTTGGCAGTTCTACCCCGACTACTCTAAGTTTGATGCCTCTGCCGTTGATATGGAGCAGAAACAATGGTTTCGCGACAACCAGTGGCCTAAAGATCTGCTAGCCGCTTATGATTTAGGCAAACGATTGGTGGAGAAGGCGAAAGAACAGTAAACAGCCCGCAATGAAGAATCTATTATTTGTCATGTTAGGCGGTGCTGTGGGAAGTGCTTTGCGCTACCTCACAAGCCTTGCTTGCCAATCGATTCGCTGGCTCAATATGCCGTGGGGAACGCTAATAGTCAATGTGTTAGGTTGCTTCCTCTTAGGTTTGTTGATGGGCGTGGGAGAACGTTACACCACCTTCCCAAAGGAGATTTATCTCATGCTGACCGTTGGATTTTTGCTGTTCGGGGTGGGGCGGTATATCGTTGTTCGTTGAAAGACTATTTCCATAATCATCGCAAAATGAGAGGGAGTCTATTGTGCGTGATTTTATTGTCCATAAACAATGAAATCTGATTATTTTTATATTTTGTTGTCTTAAAACAAAATTTTTACTATTTTTGCGCCATGAAAGAAATATATTATGGAAGTGATTTCAAGGAGGTATTACGCTGATATTGTGGATTCTTGGATAGGAAAGGGCAATATCGTGGCCATTGTCGGCTCTCGCCGTGTGGGGAAAAGTTATGCGGTGAAAGATTTCATCCAGCGACACAAGGACGACCATGATGCCAACATTATCTACATCGACAAGGAAAAAAAAGCATTCAAGGACATCAAAACCAAGGATGACCTTGATGCCTGGATTGAGGCCCGTTTTTTGCCCGACAAGCATAACTATATCCTCATTGACGAAGCCCAAGAAATCGAACATTTCGAAGAAAGCGTTTGCAACTGGTACACAGAGGAGAACACTGATGTTATCATTACGGGCAGCAACTCCAAGATGCTTTCGGGCGAGCTTGCCACCTTGATTGCCGGTCGCCACGTGGAGGTGCGCATCCATCCGCTGACCTACTCGGAATTTCTGGAATTCCACAATTTGGCGGACAGCGACGAGAGCCTGATGACCTACTTGAATTATGGAGGGCTCCCGGGACTGAGAAAAGTGGGGCTTGACAATGACGAGCAGGTGTGGGCTTACCTCTCCAGCGTCTTCAACACCATCATGCTCAAGGACATCATCGAACGTCACGACATCCGCAATATCCCGTTCCTGAACAATCTCATCGCCTTCTATGCCGACACCACGGGAAAACTCACCTCGGCCAACAGCATCTCCAAATACATGAAGTCGCAGCGGGAAGATGTCTCGTCCAATCTTATCCTCCTCTATCGTGAATTCTACGCTGAAGCGTTCCTGCTGGATGTTGTCCCCCGCTACGATATTCACGGAAAGAAGATTTTCCAGTCGAACGAGAAAATCTATTGGAACGACTTGGGACTCCGCAACCTCAAGGCAGAAGGCAGCATGGATTCCTATATCGAGAAGGTGATCGAGAATGCCGTCTATAAGCATCTGTGCTATCTTGGTTATGAAGTAAAAGTGGGGGTGCTGAATGCAGGAGAGGTGGATTTCGTATGCACCAAGCCAGGGGAAACGGTTTATGTGCAGGTAAGTTACATCGTGGCGGAACAGTCAACGCGCGACCGCGAATTCGGCCCCTTGGAGAAGATTCGCGACAATCACCCGAAATATGTCATCAGCGCCACGCCACTTCTGACTCAACGCGATGAAAACGGAATCAAGCACCTCTCCTTGCGGAAATTTCTCAAAGAAGGCTTTTAAATCCGCAATTCGGGCGATAAGAACAATAGCCGCCAAATCAGCAAGACTTGGCGGCTATTATGCTACATTTGACCTAATTATTAGTACGCGGCGGTGAAGCGTTCTTTGTGGTGGTTCTCCTGCTCCAGCTCGTCCACCATGGCAACGGCGTAGTCCTCCACGGAGATGAAACTCTCGCCCTTCTCGTCGAAGAGCATGTCGTCCTTGCCCAAACGATATTTGCCCGTGCGCACGCCTGTGGTCATATTGCCGAGGTTGCCCGCCGGTGAGAAG
>JAFSOZ010000011.1 GCA_017443175.1 Bacteroidales bacterium | reverse complement strand
GAGAAACGCGATGAGGATGTCCTTGTTCTCCTCACTGGCAAAGACACGTTTAAAACCAAAATCGGTCAACGGATTGATGAACACATTGTTTGTTTTCATAATAATAAAAATTTGTTTTGTTTTTATAGTTAACAGGCGGCTGAGCTTGTCGAAGCCGCCATGTGATGGAGCAAAGATAACACGTTGTTCCGTTCTGGCAATGCGAATCCGGAAATTTTTATCGGCCAGAAAGACAGCAATATACGAAAATAGAAGGTACCAATTTAACAACCTGTTGTTAAGGCGGTTGCGTGGGTTTCGGAGAAAATGGGGACTGGATGGTACATGGGGTGAATGGGGTACACGAGGTACATGGGGTGCATGGGGAATTAAAGACTGGAGCCTAGAGACCAAAGACCAACGGCTAAAAACCAAAGACCAAAAACCAAGGACCAACAGCCAACAACTATCGTCCCTCGTACATCTTTTTATAATACTCCACGTAGGCTCCTGAGGTGACGTGGTTGAACCACTCCTCGTTGGCTAAGTACCAATCGACGGTTTTCTCAAAGCCCTCGTCAAATTTGACTTTGGGTTCCCAACCCAACTCATTTTTGATCTTAGTGGGATCGATGGCATAGCGCAAATCGTGTCCCGCACGGTCGGTTACATAGGTGATCAACGCCAAGGATGTGCCTTCCGGACGGCCCAGTTTGCGGTCCATGATCTCAATCAGCTTCTTGATCAGGTCGATGTTGCGCCACTCGTTGTTTCCGCCAATGTTGTATGTCTCACCCGGCTTGGCCTCATGGAAAATCAGGTCGATGGCATCGGCATGGTCTTCCACATAGAGCCAGTCGCGCACATTGATGCCCTTGCCATAGACGGGCAGCGGCTTGTTGTTCTTGATGTTGTTGATGAACAACGGAATCAGCTTCTCCGGGAACTGGTAAGGACCGTAGTTGTTGGAGCAATTGGAAATCACCGTGGGCATGCCGTAAGTGTCGTGGTAAGCGCGCACGAAATGGTCGGCGCTGGCCTTGGCTGCGGAGTACGGACTGTGAGGATTGTACGGGGTGGTTTCCTTGAAAGAGCCCGTATCGCCCAAAGCACCATACACCTCATCCGTGGAAATCTGATAGTATTTCTTGCCTTCCCAATTGCCGTTCCAAATGGTGCGGGCAGCGTTGAGCAGATGCACCGTGCCCAGCACATTGGTGTGCACGAAAGTCATTGGGTCTTTGATGGAACGGTCCACATGCGACTCGGCGGCCAGATGGATGACGCCGTCGAACTGATACTCCTGGAACAAATTCATGATGAACTCCTGATCCGCAATGTCGCCCTTGATGAAATGATAGTTGGGCTTTTTATCGATGTCGGTCAGGTTCTCCAGATTGCCTGCGTAGGTCAAACTGTCGAGATTGTAAATCTCATAATCGGGATATTTGTTTACAAAACGTCTGACGACATGGTTTCCAATGAAGCCGGCACCGCCGGTGATGAGAATCTTTTTCATATTATTATTCGCTTAAAAATTCATGTATGGCCATGGCGGCTTTTTTGCCGGCACCCATGGCGAGGATGACAGTGGCGGCACCGGTCACGATGTCACCGCCTGCGAAGATGCCCTTTCGGGAGGTTCGTCCCTCGTCATCGGCGGTCACGCAGCCGTGGCGATTCACGTCAAGACCGTCGGTGGTGGAGGCGATCAGCGGATTGGGGGATGTGCCCACAGCGATGATGACCATATCCACATCCAGGATGAATTCTGAATCGGGAATGGGCACCGGACGGCGTCGGCCAGATGCGTCGGGTTCACCCAGCTCCATGCGCTGGCATTCCATGCCCTTCACCCAACCCTGTTCGTTGCCCATTATTTTGGTGGGGTTGCAGAGCAGATTGAAGATGACACCCTCTTCTTTGGCATGGTGCACCTCTTCGGCGCGGGCGGGCAGCTCCTCTTCGGAACGTCGATATACGATGTGCACGTCGGCCCCTAGCCGGATGGCAGTTCTGGCGGCATCCATAGCCACGTTGCCACCACCTACGACGGCCACTTTCTTTCCGACAAAGTTGGGGGTTTCGTGCTCTTTCTTGTAAGCAAACAACAGGTTGTTACGGGTCAGAAACTCGTTGGCAGAAACCACGCCACAGAGGTTCTCTCCTTCCACATTCAGGAAATTGGGGAAGCCTGCGCCAGTGCCCAAATACACGGCGCTGAATCCCCACTTGTCCAACAGATCATCTACAGACACTGTGCGGCCGATGACCATATCACTTTCGAAGCGGACACCCAATTTCTTCACGTTTTCCACTTCGTGTTTCACTACAGTCTCCTTGGGCAGACGGAACGAGGGAATGCCATAGACGAGCACGCCGCCGAATTCGTGCAAGGCCTCGAACACGGTGACGTTGTAACCCTTCATGCGCAGCTCCTTGGCGCAGGTGAGCCCCGAAGGGCCGCTGCCGATGACAGCCACTTTGTATCCGTTCTCCGGCGCACTCTTGGGCACGGAGAATTTGTGCTCGCGCGACCAGTCGCCCACGAAGCGCTCCAGTTTGCCGATGGCGATGGGGTCGCCCTTGCGACCGAGCACGCACTGGCCCTCGCATTGCGTTTCCTGCGGGCACACGCGTCCGCATACTGCCGGCAAAGCGGAGTCTTGGTTGATGATGCGCGCGGCCTCCTCGAAATTTCCTTGTGCCACCTGCTGTATGAAGGCGGGAATGTTGATTTGCACGGGACATCCGCTCACACACATCGGTTTCTTGCAGTTGAGGCAACGTTTGGCTTCCGCCATCGCCTCTTCATCATTGTATCCCAAACAGACTTCGTCAAAATTGTTGCGGCGCACCTCCGCGGGCTGTTCGCGCACGGGGACACGCTTTTTCTGGACATCATTTATATTAATGTTGGACACAGCTGCCTCCATGCACTCGCAGGGATGCTCTTTCTGTTTCACCGCTTCTATATGGTCGTACATGGCTTGCCGGCGCATGCACTCGTCAAAGTCGAGCAATGCGGCGTTGAACTCCGGACCGTCCACGCACGTGAATCGGGTTTGTCCACCCACCGTGACACGGCAGGCCCCGCACATGCCCGTGCCGTCCACCATCAGGGCGTTAAGGCTGACCACACAAGGGATATTGAATTCGGCAGCCTTTCTGGCCACGAACTTCATCATGATCATCGGTCCGATGGCTGTGATTTCGTCGTAGCGTCTGCCTTCTTTTTTCACCAATCTTTCCAATACGTCGGTCACTGTGCCTTGTTCGCCCAGGGAACCATCGTCAGTGGCGATGTAGAGGTTGCCGGAAACTGGACGCAGTTTTTCAAGATAGAAGAGCAGCGATGCATTGCGAGCACCCACGATAACATCGCAGTCGAGGCCGTGTGCGTACATCCATTTTACCAGAGGGTAGATGGGGGCGATGCCCACGCCGCCGGCGATGAAGCAATAGCGTGCGCGACGCAACTCGCCGATGGGTCGGTGAATGAACGCCGATGGATGCCCTAATGGGCCTACTACATCGCGGAAAGAGTCGCCCACCTGAAACTCCAGCATCTTGCGTGTGGAGTAACCGATGGTTTTCACCACCAACGTGATCGTGCCGTCAAAGAGGTCTGTGTCGCTGATGGTCAAAGGGATGCGCTCTGCCTTCTCGTCGGATTTCACAATCACAAATTGTCCGGGCAGTGCGGCGTTGGCAATCTTAGGAGCCTCTACCTCTATTAAAAAGGTGTCTTTCCCGAGTTCTTCTTTCTTGATGATTTTATACATATTGTTGATTTAGCTTACAGAGTTGCCACTATGTTGTCTGCCATTTGCTGCATCAGTGACAGTTGATCGTTTTTCAAAGATGATTTTATGGACACAACAGGCTCGATCAGGGTGTTGTTTTTCATTTCACCCAAGATGGCTTGGATAGCTTTGGCAGCCTGTGGAGCCCACGTGCCGTTCTCAAGAATGGCAAATGTGCGGTTTTGCAGAGAATGTGCTTGCAGATCAAGCATAAAAGTCTCCATGGGCGGGAACAGTCCGCCGTTGTATGTCGGGGCAGCCAATACAATATGGCTGCAGCGGAAAGCCTCTGCCACCAAATAGGATACGTGGGTGCCGGACACATCATACATGCGCACGTTCTTCACGCCCTTTTGGGCCAGCATGTTGGCCAGCAACGTAGCGGCAGACTCGGTATGGCCGTAAGGTGAACCATAAACGATAACCACACCATTGGTTTCGGGCTCATATTTACTCCACAAGTCATGTTTTTGGATAAAGTATTGGAGATTCTCTCTCCAAATGGGGCCGTGCAGCGGGCAAATCATCTGAATATCCAGATTGGCCGCTTTTTTAAGCAGGTTTTGTACCTGAACGCCGTATTTGCCCACAATATTGGTGAAATAGCGACGGGCCTCGTCAATCCAGTTGCGTTCAAAATCCACCTCATCGGCATAGAGGTTGCCGCTCAGGGCACCGAAAGTGCCGAATGCGTCCGCCGAGAAGAGGATTTTGTATTCTGACTCGTACGATACGAGTACTTCAGGCCAGTGTACCATCTGCGCGGCCACGAAGGTGAGTGTGTGTTTGCCGGAGCAGAGTGTTTCACCTTCTTTCACAACCCGTGGAGCATTTTTCAAAGGCAGGTCGAAAAACTGGCCGATGAACTTGGCAGCCTGCATACTGCAAACAATCTGCGTGTCAGGATAGCGGAGCAGGACCTCTTTGGTCAGGGCCAGGTGGTCGGGTTCCACGTGATGGATCACGAAGTAGTCCAGCGTACGTCCCGCGAGGGTGGTCTCCAGGTTCTCCAGAAATTGTTCGCCAACGGCATTGTCCACTGCGTCTAACAGCACAGTTTGCTCGTCCAAGAGCAGGTATGAGTTGTAGGACACCCCCTGCGGTACGGGCATGACATTCTCAAAAAGTGCCAGCCGCCGGTCGGAGGCGCCGATATAAAAAAGGTCGGATTTAATGGCTTGCGTGGTGTTCATTGTGTTTTGGATGTATTATTAGTTTTTTTCAGATGGATTTTTCTTTGTATCAGTCTTCGCATCCATGTCAGCGGCCTCTTTGCGTAATACTATCACCTCAAAAGTGGAGTAGAGGAAATAGATAACCATGAAGGCGATGGCGAATTTGATGGAATCGGCTTTGTTAAGCAGCACATAGAGTGTAAGGAAGAGGAGGCAGGAAAAAATCTTGATGATGCGTGACAGCATGTAATTGGATACGAAGTGCTTCTCGGCTTTTCCTTTGTCGTCGCGCAGCACGATGAAGATGGTGAAGAGGGTGATGATGCAGAAGAAGAGTACGATGAACGGCAAAGCAGGGGATGCATAACTTGGGCAAAGCCATTGGAAAAGCACTGTCAGCCCGGCCATGATGGCCGAGAACACCAGTATCCGGAACGAAAATTTCTTAATGGGTATTTTTTGACTCATTTTCGGACTGTTTTTTTGGAGACAGTGTTTTAATTATTACGTACATGGCTATGGCCACGCCCGCCAGAGAGAGCACGACGGTGAACAGCGGGCTGGTGTTCAACCATTTGTCCATTTTGATTCCGCCGAACACGCCTAATGCGATAATCACGCCCATTTCAACGGCCATGTTCGAGTAGTAGGCATAGCTGTGCAATGGGGTTTTCTTGAAACGGGGGGCAGCCATGAGGAGCTAACCTTGCTATTTGCGCTCGGGTTGTTGTGCGCCCGGGACCTGGGTGTTGGGCTTCATGTTTTGCATCTTGCAGTTTCCTGAGAATTGTGCACCCGGTTCGATGGCGATTTTACCGGCAATGATGTTGCCCACCAAGTTTGCGGTGGCTTTCAGTGAAATCAGGTTGCTAACATTCAGGGATTCGGCAGTCACTTGGCCTTCCACCTCAATGTTGGCACAGGTTAGATTCCCCTCCACGCGACCGTCGCGGCCCACGATGATTTTCGCCTTGGAGATCACATTACCCTTCACGAGACCGTCAATGCGGATATCTCCGTTGGTGACGATGTTGCCCTCCAGTTGTGTGCCGTTGGCAATGACGTTCACTGCGTTAAAATCTCTTTGTTCATTCTCTTTCATAAGCATTTCTTTAAAATTTCTGTGTTTATTCTGTTTTTTTCAAATAATTCTCTTTCACAAAGTCCTCGTACAAGTGCCGGTCTTCCGTCTTGTTGTAGTAGGAGGTGTAGTTGGTGGCAGAGATGGGATATACGACAATGTTGCCGTTGGCAATGTCGGGAGCGAAGTTCTCGTTTTTCAGCAGGATGTTGTAATAGTCCATTGCATTATCCTTGCCGTTGAACTTGGCCACGGTGACCATCTGCTGGGTGCTGTTGATGTAAAAACTGCTGATATTGAAATGCTGCAGGCTGAAGTAGGTGCTGTTGAAACTGATGAGATTCTGTTTCACCGTCTGTACGGAGAGTTTGCCTGTCTTGACCAGCAGGATGATATAGTGCATCTCTTCGGCGTTGAACACGAACGGATTGGCTTTGGATTGCTCCGGCAGGATTTGGGCGAGACTTTCCGCTGAGCTGGTGCTGTCCATGGAGGTCAGGGTGTTGGCCAACACAGTGGGTTCGAAGGTGGAGAGGTAGATTCTGGCCAGTTCTGCCACGGGCTCTTGGGGGAAGTTTGCAATCACGTTGCGCATGCCGAGAATCAGGGTGTCCTGGTTATAGACCTGTCCGGCTGCCACGGCGCGCAGATAGCTGTATTTGGCTTTCAGCGATTCATCCACGCATTGCGGGATGGCCTGGTCGGAGGCGCGTACCACCGAAGCCCATTTCTTTTGGTTGAAATCATCATACACCTGTTCATACAAGCGCTCCAGCTGTTTTTCCTGCTCGGCCATTTTTTCATAATATTTCGGGTCGTTTATCAGCTTGGCGTAGTCGGTGTCGGGGTATTTGGTCAGGATGGTTTGCTTGTGTGCTTCTGCTTTGGAATTGTTCTGGGCGGAATAGATGGTATAGAGCAGATAGGTGCAGGGCAGGGTGTATTCTCCGTTGGGGTATCGTTGGATGAGCGACTCAAAGGCTTCGCATGCCCGCGGGAGGTCGTTGAGCAGGTCTCTGTAGATATAGCCCGCCTCAAACAGATCCTTCGCGATGATGGCATTGGAGCTGTCGATGGCTTCGGGGGTCAGCGGCAGGTCCTGCAGGTAATACTGCTCCTTCTTGGGGTCCGTTTCCCGTTTGGGGATAGGATTGCCGTCCTCGTCGTAGTCCACAGAGTCCACAGCATTGGGATTGTTCATCAAAGCCATGTCGTCAAACGAGATCTGCTGTTTGTTGCTGATGAACCAGTTGTCTTCCAGTTTTCGGCTGCCCCACCGGCGATAGAAGTCCTGTTGGCCGGCGGTGACCAGCGACTGGTTATAGAAGTACCACTTGCCGTTGGAGGTGTTGGTGTTGATATTGGTATAAGATGAGGCGTTCTGCAAAGTAAGCATACGTTCAGCCTCTTCGGCGGCGGCCTTGCGCTCGGCCTCGGTATAGTCGGCAATCATCTTGCGCACCCACGCATTGCGCTGTCCTTCCGGCATCTTGGCGATGCGCTGCAAACTGTCCTGCAAGTCGATTTCGTCCAATTTCTCCACCAAGTCTTTCAGCACCCTTGACTTCTGCATCACGAAATCGTAGTTCGGGTAGTTTTTCGGAATGCTCAAGGTCGCGGTGTCGTAGTAGGCTTGTGCCTTGCGATATTCGTTTTCTTCAAAGTACAAGTCAGCCAGCGCGATGCTGGAGAATGTGCGTTGGTAGTTGTTGTTCGTGTAGGCTGCCACTGACTTGGCCAGATAGTTTTTGCGAAGTGTGTCGTTTTCGTCAATGCGGGCGATTTCTGAACAGGCGTAGTAGATTTGGTCTTTGAAATTCTCGTTTTTTTTCTCTTCCAGCATCTTCTTGAACTGTCGCATGATGGCATTGCGCGAAGCATCGGATCCGTCATAGTTGTAAGCCAGGTGCATCTGCGCGCAAAACACCATCTCGTAGGAAGAGGATTTTTTGATGACCTTGTAGAAGTTCTTCTGGGCTTCTTCCTGTTGTCCCATTTTCTCGTACAGCTCGCCGAGGATAAGCTGGAGGCGCGCTTTGAACTCGCGCTCGGGGCGCGCGGCGATGGCGTTGTTGAGATAGTCGATGGCCTCGCTCACTTCGCCGTCTGGAGCAGTCAGGTGGTACTCGGCTTTGGCTGCATTGAACTGCACATTGAACTTCCGGTTTTTCTTGTTGGTGGCCAGGTAGTGCAAGTTTTCCAATTGCTCGTCTGCGCTGGCGAAATAGCCTTGCCGCATGTTGGTACGGGCTTGCAGCACGGCAGCCTCGTTGAAGGTGTTGGCCTTCGGGAAGTTGTGGGTGATATAGTTGGTGACGCGCGCTGCTTGATTGTAGTCCTGCTTGTAGAAATAGGATTTTGCCATCAGCAGGTAGGCGTCGTCAATGGTCTTCACATACTCCTTTCCCCGAATCAGCATGGAGTGTTTGTAGATGGCCTTGGAGGCCTTCTCGATGGTCCGGTCCAAGTGCGGGAGCGCAGGACCTAAGTCCGTCTTGTCGGGGTAATTGTACACCGGAAGCGTGGTCGTGAAGTTGTCCTTCGACAGCTTGCCCATCTCCGTCTCGGCTTGCTTCATGGCCTGGTTTCCATTCCAATATACGTTATATCTGCATGTTACATTGTGATATGCACGGTTGGGGAAGGTGTTTTTTTGCGTGGAACAAGAGGAAGCCCCGATTATGGTGAGTATAATCAGGGTGGTTATGTTTATCAGATTTTTTATCTTTCTCTCTTTCAAAATCTTGAATTTTAGTCTTCTACAATAAGATAAACAAACGCCAGTACTTGTGTTTTATTTTGACTGTTGGGAAAAATATTCTTCCAGAAGATGTTGAACGTATTTGCCAAACACATCGAACTCGATGTTGACCACCGTGCCCGGTTTGATGTTGTGAAAATTGGTGTTCTGATAGGTGTACGGAATGATGGCCACAGAGAATTTCCCTTTCTCGGAATCCACCACGGTAAGGCTTACTCCGTTTACGGAGATGGAGCCTTTGGGTACGGTAAAATTGTTTTTGGCCGCATCGTAAGTGAAATAGAATCGCCAACTGCCGTTTTCGTCCACAACCTTTTCACATACTGCAGTCTGATCGACATGGCCTTGCACGATGTGGCCGTCGAAACGGCCGTCCATGCGCATACTGCGTTCCAGATTCACTTCGCCGCCAACTTGCCATGTGCCGAGGTTGGTTTTCAGCATGGTCTCTTCCATTGCCGTAACCACATATTGTTTGGCGGCTTTGTCCAATTTCACCACGGTCAAGCAGCAACCATCGTGTGCCATGCTCTGGTCGATGGACAACTCGTCAGCGAAGTCCACCTCCAATGTGAAATCATAATTGGTTCTGTCTTGTTCTATCTTAACAATCCTTGCGGTTTTCTCAACAATTCCTGTAAACATCTACATATTATTTTAAAACGCGCAAAGATACAAAAAATGGTTGAAATGGAGATGTCCTAGCAGGAATCGCCAAAACCATATCAGAAAAGAGTAAATTCAAAAACGGTTAATCCAGCAGCACTGCCGCTATTATGATGATGGGGTACAAAAACCAAAAGATAGTCATACCGATACCAAATCCAAGGCCGACGCCACTAAGTACTGATCCTACAGTTACTTTTGCCTCCTTTTGGCCTCCGTTGGCGAGGTAGTTTTTGATTTTTTTTCTGTTGTCAGCACCCATGACTATAGCGATGATGCTGCCGACAGGAAGGGATGAAATGGCTGTTGAGACAATACCTTTTGCCAGGAATGTATTTGTTGGAGACTCTTGGGGAATATTGTTCTCTACCGGATACTGGGGCTGTTGATAGGGGTAATCTTCCATTTTCTTTTTGTTATAATGTTAAATAATGTTTGAAACTACTTGATCATCCAAGGATAGATTTTCTGCTGCAAAAATAAGAATAATTTTTTGAACTGAACATTTATAATCCTTCTTTTATTGCATTATTATAGTTTAGTGGTTTTCATGGCGGAGAGTGTTGTGTCAAAGATGCTTACATGCATTTTTTTACTATAACCATCGGATAAAACGTATGACTAGAATTATTAGCCCTCCAATAGCAGAGGGAATAAGGATAAACTGTATTATCATCCATATCGGTGTTAAATCATATTCCCATATCTTCCATGAAGTTTTCCCTTCTATACTTTCAAAATGTTTTTTAATTATTAATGGAAGTACAACCCAAGCCCATATTATGGGAAGAGGGATTAATACTATTAACCAAATGTTGGAAATAAAAAAATCCATGAAAGATTCCATACAATCGTTCTTATAATAAATTCGTTAAAAGTTCTATTTTTGTTTTGATAGAGGATCCGATGAAAAGTCACAAAACTAGAAAGAGTGTTATTTGGGTGTTTTAGTAAGTATCGCTTTGGATGCCCAACGCGCGGACTTTGTCCGCGATGCCCTCCAATTTTTCCTTGTCAAACTTGTGCAATTGCAAGGCTGGTGTCTCGCGGTCGAGGGAGTAGATCATCACGCGCTTGGGGTGGATACGGTGCACATATTCGAGCCACTTGGAGAAGTTCGGCTCCTGACTGTTGTCGAAGGGCACACCGTCCTTTTCGCCGCTCAGAAACATGGTCTGGATGATGAGATTGCCATTGAAGGAACACAACTCCCGCACTACCTCTTCCAGATTCACGGGCACCACGGGGCCGTTGATGATTTCCAACATCTCCTGCGTGCCGGCATCCAGTTTCAGAATGGGATTCTCAATCCGCTTCAAGGCTGCGCAAACCTCCGGACGCATCAATTGTGTAGCGTTGGAGAGGCAGGAAATCACGGCGTTGGAATAATACCGGTCGCGAAGGGGGATAAGCCCGTCGATAATTTGGTCAAATCCGGGATGTAATGTGGGTTCTCCGTTTCCGGAAAAGGTGATGCTGTCAACCGGCGTGCCGGTTTCAGTACAATTTCTGAGTTTGTGCTCTATGGCCTGCAAGACGACGGGCACGGGATAGTATTCGCGCGCGTCGAGTCGCTTCTCAAGCGTCCAGCCGCACTCGCAATAGAGGCAGTTGAACGAACAAATTTTAACATCCGTGGGCAACAGGTTGATGCCCAGCGAGTGGCCTAACCGACGACTGTGTATAGGCCCGAAAGCGATGGATTCCCAAAGAAAGGTGGACATGATATTATGGGTGAATGAGGTAAATGGGGTAAATGAGGTGAATGGGGTGAAAAAACAACAGTTACTGGTTCTTGTACTTTACGACTTCATCGGAGAAGAATTCGAGTTGGACGCCGGCTTTGGCGAACATTTCTTCGGATTCGGCTCCGGCGTGATACTTGTTGGCGCAAACCACGCGTTTGATACCGCAGTTGATGATGAGCATCGCGCACACGCGGCAGGGGGTCATGCGGCAATAGAGTGTGGCGCCGTCGAGCGAGATACCCAACTTGGCAGCCTGGCAGATGGCGTTCTGCTCCGCGTGCACCGTGCGCACGCAATGTTGCGTCACCGTGCCGTCCTCGTGCACCGTCTGCTTGAGCTGGTGGCCCACTTCGTCGCAATGGGGCAAGCCCTTGGGCGAACCTACGTAACCCGTGACCAGGATCTGGCGGTCGCGGACCACCACGCAGCCGCTTCGCCCGCGGTCGCAAGTGGCACGTTTACTGACTGTATCGGCGATTTCCATAAAGTATTCGTCCCAAGAAGGGCGTACGTGTTTCTCTTCCATAGTGCTCTTTTTAAAAACGCGCAAAAATACGAATTCTCGGGGAATCCGTCCCTGAATCCGAAAAAATTGTGTAGGTTTGCAGCCTAAATTTTTGAGTGTTTTGCAGAAACCTTTGGCAGAAATATTGAGGCCTCGCACGCTGGATGCGTATGTCGGTCAGGAGCACCTGATGGGCAAAGGGGCCGTATTGCGCAACGCTATAGAAAACAACAATATACAGTCCATGATTTTCTGGGGACCGCCGGGAGTCGGAAAGACCACCCTGGCCCTCCTCATCGCCGAGCTCACCCAGTCGGACTTCCACATGCTGAGTGCTATCAGCAGCGGCGTGAAGGACATCCGCGAGGTGATTGACAAGGCGAAGAAATCGCCGCACCGCAGTCTGCTCTTCATCGATGAAATCCACCGGTTCTCCAAATCACAGCAGGACTCGTTGTTAGGAGCCGTGGAGCAGGGTGTTGTCACGCTCATCGGTGCCACCACGGAGAATCCCTCATTTGAGGTCATCTCCCCACTTCTTTCCCGTTGCCAGGTGTATGTGCTTAAACCCTTGAGTCGTGAGAATTTGGAGACCATTCTGCATACGGCTGTCACCTATTTGGAGGAGCATCTGCAATGCAAAATCAAGGTAGAGGACACGGAAGCTTTGCTGCGCATTTCCGGCGGCGACGCGCGCAAACTCATCAACGCCATCGAGTTGGTGACCTGGATGACGCGTCCCGTTGATGGCGTAATCACCATTACCCATGAGCAGGTGGTGCACGTGATTCAGCAGAACCTGGCCATGTACGACAAGAAGGGTGAGCAGCATTACGACATCATTTCCGCGTTCATCAAGTCGATGCGGGGCAGCGACCCCAACGCGGCGGTGTATTGGATGGCGCGGATGCTGGTGGCGGGCGAGGACCCGCTCTTTATTGCCCGCCGGATGGTGATTTTAGCTTCGGAGGATATCGGCAACGCCAACCCGAATGCGTTGCTGTTAGCTAACAACTGCTTCCAGGCCGTGAATGTCATCGGCATGCCGGAAGCGCGCATCCCATTGTCGCAGACTGCCATCTACTTGGCCTGTTCGCCCAAGAGCAACGCTGCCATCATCGCCATTGACAACGCCTACGCCGCTGTGAAGCAGACCGGCGACCTGCCCGTGCCGTTGCATATCCGCAACGCGCCCACCAACCTGATGAAAGAGCTGGGCTATCACAAGGGCTATCAGTACGCGCACGACTTTGAGAACAACTTCGTGAATCAGGAGTTCATGCCCGAAGGTTTGCAGGGTGTGAAAATCTACGAGCCGCAGAACAACCCCCGCGAGAACGAGTTGAGAAAGTATTTGCGGAATTGCTGGAAAGAGAAGTATAAGTATTGAGAGAGGGGAATTAAAACGCACAATCCAAGATTATATTACGTTACAATTCTCGACTGTACCTATTTGCCAGCGTTCGTGCCTCATTCCACAACTGTTCCCGTAGCCATTTCGGGTGTGTGATTTCAACATCCGGACCCAATGAGCGCAGGGCTTGCACAAAATCTTCAGTAATGACAAGTCTTAATTCAAACACACCTGGAGCGATCTCTTTCTGGCTATGGTGCAGTGGTAGTGAACGGAGATAGGGGGCTCGGAACTCATTGGCCGTCAATTGGATGCTCTCGGGTTTGGTATCAGTAATCATAGCTCCGAAGAAGTGCGAAAAATAGTCGGTGGCATCAAAAACCTTGGGCAGCACAAAATGGCTGTCTGTAAGGGTTACGGCCTGCATACGGTCAAGGGCGTACAGGCGCAGGTCATGATGAAAGTCCGTGTGGGCCAGCAAGTACCAGCGGTGGTTGGCGTAGCGGAGCGCATACGGTTCCACGTCAAACTCACGGACTTGTTGCATTTCGTAGCTCCGGTAAGCAATGGTAATGCGGCGGTTGTCACGCATGGCGGCCGTGATATTGGGGAGGAGAGTGCTACCACCCACCGACACGTTATCCATCAGGATGCGCGGCATCAAATCCTTATTCTCGCGGAGCAAGTGATTTACGGAGAACGCGGAGAGCAGGAACTCGCGCATGCTTTTGTTCCGGTCCGTTTTGTCTTCCGCAACATAGTATTTGTCCTCCTTGCGGTTGTAATGGATGTGAAGGTCGAATAGGCTTTCAATGGCCTCTTTCATCCGAATGAAGGTGCGCCGCGGAATACCCTTATCCTTATCGGGATTGTCATTGAGTGCCGACTTTTTCCAGTACTCGTCGATTTCACTTTTGGACAGCCCGTTGCCGAACGACAACTTCTCCACGAGCCAAAGATATCGGTTGAAAAGGTTGGTTGGGGTCATAAGGATTGCCAGTAGCGGGTTTGGAGATAATCAAGAAGCTCTTTGTAGTTGGTGTTGCCTTCGAGCGGGGAAAGGAGTTCTTGGGGATCAATTTCTATTACTTTGTTTAAATTTTTCAGACACCTTTCATTTTTAAACCTTTGAATATCACCTCTTATATCTTCATTTTCATTGGGTCTGACAATCAAATGGGCATAATCGTCAGCCTCAATTGTTGTTGTTTCACATGTGGGTTTCTGAGCAATAATCTGTTCAACTAACAATGTCTGCCTTGCAAACTCATAAAGTGGATCATAATAAAAATCCTCTAGCCATTTTTTAAGATTGGATTTTTCGTCCACTAAACTCAAATACCGCTCCTTAACAGTTTTGTCGTCAGCTCTTTTTTTCTTTTCATAACTTTCTGTATATTTCCATTCGATAGGTATGAGTACTTTTCGACCATCTTTTGTTTGAACATAAATTAAGGCATCTATTGATGTGCAATTTGCGCCTCGAGTTTCATGTTTTTCGCCTAATAAAGTTTTATTCTTACAAACGAATTCAAATGAGATAAAACCGTCATCTGTGTCAAGGGGAGATGGATATACTTCCTTTATTTTCAAACCGGTTGCATTTTCGATAATGGCTTTAACTGCCGCATCGTCTTTTCTTAATGAAAAAAGATGATTGAGACAATGAATTTGGGATGACAACAGATGCCCCGTGGGTTTAGATCTTCTCTCACCCCACCATGAAATATGTTTATTTTCAAAATATTTTGTACATTCATCTTCACCGCGAATACCGGCAAACAAGTTTTTATCACTATCTTTTGGGAGAAGAACATACGGATACATATTATTCTTAAAAAATCCACACCCACGTGCTCCTTCAAAAATCCAATTAGATTGATTAAGTAGTCTCAATTGTCTATTCTTTTGTTGTTCCTTATAAGTCTTCTTCTCTTTAGATGCTTTGGTGTTTGAGTTTTTCGGGAGATATAAAGCCTCTACATTAGGCTTATCAAAAGAGAAAGACACTGATACGTTATCTGCGAATTTTCGATTGTTTATTATTTGTAATACATCTTCTTGCTTTTCTTGTATCATGGGATGAAAATTATCCGCCAGAAAGACTCCCTCTATCTGTTTACATGCGCCTTTTTTCACATATAGTTTGTAGATTTCATCAAATGAACGGAAGGATTTTCCTTTTAGTGGAATATTAATCTCATGTCGAATCACATCCGTCATGACATTTACATAAAACATTAACTCTGAAATGATCCCAATCTTTGTATTCGTTGGCAATTTTAATTCAAATATTCTTAAAATATCATCATTTGTTATGCCCCAAATATCAATAAACCCTCCTGGAGTCACAGCATTTTTTTCTTTTATATCTATGTTGTTAAAAATACGGGTAGGTAATTGATGATTCATTGCCCTGTATGAACTTTTGTTTTTAAAGACATATGCCCGTTCCAATTGTGCTTCACAATGAGTCGCTTCCTCTGATGCTTCTTTTCTAGGAACATTAATATACATGTTACTGTTCCCTTTTGGAAATACTTCTTCAATTTCAGCCTTATACTCTTGTGTCGTCTCCGACCAAGAATAAGTTTCAGTGAACTTTTTAAGACGATACAGAAATCTCTTGTAGTGTTGATTGTTCTTGTCATCTGGAAAATCCCCATTAACAACAACTTTATCTATGGATTCTGGCAACCATGCTTTTAGACAGATTGCCCAACCTTCAAATGCAGCAGAATCATCTTGCATAGTGCCTGTAAGTCCTTTCTTTTTCATTCCGATAGTCAGCACCTTATCTTCATCAATATTGAAATCCATTTCAGCAGGTAATTGAAGGTTACTGTTTTCTTTCTGTAATTCTTTTAAAATTTCAATTCTATCCATAATTCTATGTTTATTATCGAACTATTATTTTACTCTCTTTTTTACCAATTCCTCAGACCATGCTAAGTCCGTGAATAAAATCTGAAAAATACATGCGGCAAATTTACAATTAAATTCTTTATACACTACTCTTTAAGCAATACACGATTCAACTTTCCAAAATACTTATCGCTCTCTCCGCATCTTCCTCTGTGATCCCCACAATAGGGTCAATGCGGATGAAATGGCCCTCTTGTTCGGGCAGGACATCTTTCAAGTCATCCAAAATAACGTACTGCTGTGTTTCGATGTCAACGTCCAGTACCTCATCAAAGTAGGCTTTGATTTCGTTGCCGCGGCTTGAACAGAACATATCGGCGGTGATTACATTCAACTGACTTAGGTCGGTTTCTAACAGTTTGTCGTCGTCTGTGTGCAGAGGCGTGACACCCACAACCTTACCTGGCAGGTCACGCTCATACCACATCCGTTGCAAATCTTCAAGACCTATATAACGCCACGAAGAACTGGCTACTATCTGTGCATCCGTGACATCGATGATCTTTTTCAGGTTCTCTACCGCTTCGGGATCGAACAATGGACCATATTTGTCCTTGAACGGCAGCCCTTTCCCGTTCAATTCGGCAAAATGTCTCTCAGTATTCAACACCCCGTCGAAATCGAGGAAGAGTATGGGCTTGTCTTCCTCAATGTCCAGACTCTCCTTTCCTTTTTCCATTTCGTAACAGACGTCCGAAATTGTCCTGAATAATGTCTGTTTTCCGCGTTTGCCCGTCGTTTGCCAAAACAACAAGGATGAAGATTCCTCTTTTGCAAGGTAATCCGCGCACCACTCCAAATCGCTCATATCCGTGTCAAAGAAGATATCCCCGGAAATAGTGGGCAATCGCCGGAAGAGTTCTCGGCTGCCCTCAAAGATTTCTGTGTTTTCCAGAAACTCGGTCAGCGTTCCCATGATAATGAATTTTTTCTCTTCAATGTGGTGCAACACGGCTTCCTGCAAGAAGTCGTCAATCACATTTTTCAGATTTTGCTTGTCGAATTTTGCGCCTCCAGCCTCCAAATACGCTTCTAAATGAGGCAAATCGTAATAAAGTTCAATGTATCCTTTCATATTTACTGTTTTATTCGTTGGCAAATATCAGGTTTTTATGTGCCATCTTGTGGCACTTGATTTTTTTGAGAAAATAGGCTCTTTTCCTCAAATCTTTATTTTAACAAATAATTCTTAATAACACCTTGAAAATCAATATATTAAAATAATATTTATCTTTGCGGCGACATTTGAACAAGTATTATTAATATGGAAACAAACAAAAATATGTCTTCCATGGAGAAAGGCGAAATTATTATGTACCAACCAAATGAAAACATAAGGTTGGAGGTTCGAATGGAAGAAGAAACTGTGTGGCTGACACAGTCACAAATGGCTATGCTGTTTGGAACGCAAAGAGCCGCTATCACCAAGCACCTTAATAACATTTACAACAGCGGTGAAATAGACATGGAAACCACATGTTCCATTTTGGAACATATGGGACAAAACAACACAAGACTTTACACTACAAAATATTACAATCTTGATGCTATTCTGTCGGTCGGCTATCGTGTCAACAGTAAAAACGCAACCATGTTTAGGCGATGGGCAACACATACACTAAAAAACTATTTGTTGCGTGGGTATAGCATCAACCAACGTCTTCTGTGTGTAGAACAGCATATTGACAGGCAATTACAGGATCATACAGAAAGAATCCACAATCTTGAGGACAAGGTTGACTTCTTCGTACGCGCGGCTTTGCCGCCAAAAGAAGGCATTTTCTACGATGGACAAATCTTTGACGCTTATGCCTTTGCATCAAAACTAATCAAATCAGCAAAACAAAGAATTGCGTTGATTGACAATTATATAGACGAGTCGGTATTGCTCATTCTGACAAAAAGGAACGAAAATGTTTCGGCAGAAATTGTCACAAAGCAAATTTCCAAGACTTTGGCATTGGATATTGAACGACACAACCGCCAGTATCCGCCAATTAAAGTTCGTGAAAGTTCCCACTATCACGACCGCTTCCTGATTATAGATGATACTGTCTATCATCTCGGTGCATCGCTGAAAGACCTTGGAAAAAAACTCTTTGCCTTTAGCAGAATGGGATTGAGTACAGCGGATGTCGGTATTCAGTAGCAATGGATTTTTCCATTGCGTTAACGCACGCCGTAGGTGTGCGGGCAAGAAATTATTTTGTTTTTCCGAATAAAATTATGTTATTCAAAATTTTTTATATCTTTGCAGCCAGTACTTGTTGGCTATGAGAATCATTACAAAAACTACAATAAAGGATTACATCGTGCGTAACCCACAGGCGCGTACCGCCTTGCTGGATTGGGTGAGAAAAACGGAAAATGCTGAGTGGCAGAACTTCGCCGACATGAAAAAAACTTTTAATTCTGTGGATTTTGTGGGGAACCAGCATTACGTTTTCAATATCAAAGGCAATGATTTCCGACTGGTGGTAGTCGTACAGTTCACCCCGCAACATGTGTATATCCGCTTTATTGGCACACATGCTGAATACGATAATATCAAAGACATTAAAAATTTATAACGATATGGTACAAATTAAAACAGAAGCCCAGCATCAAGCTGCCCTTGCTCGAATTGAAGAGTTGCTTCCTCTAACATGGGGAGACAACGTGCCGGAAGATTCTCCTGAAAAGTTGGAGTTGGCTCTTCTTTCTGATTTGGTGGCTGATTACGAGGACGAACACGTGCCTCTTGCTACTCCCTCCCTTATTGACACCCTCCGGTTACGCATGTATGAGCGGGGGCTAAATCAACAGAAAATAGCCGCTTTGCTCGGCATCAGCGCACCCCGCATGAGCGAGATCATGAATGGCAAAGCTGAACCGTCTCTCGCGCTTGCCCGCACGATGTGCCAGAAACTCGATATCCAGCCCGAAGTTGTTTTGGGATTATAATCCATTGCAAATATTGTAAAAAATGTACCGTCCGCCATACCAACGAACTCCAGAACTAAGTCGCGGTGCGCGCGTTCTCGCACTGCTGCTGGTTCTGTGCATGTCCGTTTTCACCGCGCGGGCGCAGAATCATCACTACTCCCAGTTCTATACGGCTCCGGTTTCCATGAATCCGGCGCTGACGGGAGCGTTTGACGGGATTTTCCGTGTCAACGCAAATCAGCGCACACAATGGCTTTCGGTCACCAAACCCTATCTCACCTTCGGCATTGGCGCCGACGGGGCACTGTACAAGAACCACAAACGTCAGGAATTGTTTGCCCTTGGCGGTGTGGTCACCACCCTCAAGGCCGGCGACGTGGGCTATACCTCCACCCAGGCTATGCTTTCCGCATCATTCATCAAGTATGTCGGTCGGCAAAACCACCACAAAATCGGCATCGGTGCGTACGCGGGCATGTTCAACAACTTCTTCGACCTCGCTGCCAGCAGTTGGGATGAGCAGTTCCAGCACAACCACTACAATCCGCAATTGGACCCCGGCGAGCAGTTTCTGACCACCAAGCAATTCTATTTCGATTGTGGCGCGGGACTCTTCTGGAGCTATAGTCCGAACAAGACCAATACGTTCCAGCTGGGTGTGGCAGCCTCCCACCTCAACCAACCCAAAGAAACCTTCGGCACCACGAACGAACGGCTACCCGTGCGTTATAACCTGCATTTTCTCTCGCGTATTGCCCTTACCCCAAACGTAGCATTGGAACCGATGGCCGTGGCATCGCTGCAACGCTCGTTTTATGAGGCAGTCTTAGGCACCAACATAGAGTATTTTCAACGTAAAAACAGCTATACCACTCTGTTCTCAATTGGCGGCGGTGTCTTCTATCGCTGGAATGACGCCATCATTGCAGACATATTCTTCGATTGGCAGAATCTGCGGGTGGGTGTCAGCTATGATGTCAATGTTTCCCCCTTCCGCGTGGCCACGCACGGTCGTGGTGCGCTGGAAGTCTCTATATCCTACATTTTCCGCAAGAAGTCCGTCACCCGCACCGGCAAAGAACCGTGCCCGTATGATGTGATGTAGAGGGGGAGAAGGAGGTAAATGAGGTACATGGGGTACATGGGGATTTGGAGTTCGTAAAGTTCATGAAGTTCATAAAGTTCATAAAGTTTGTAAAGTTTATAAAGTTTATAAAGTTTATAAAGTTTATAAAGTTCGTAAGGTTCATAAAGTTTATAATGTTTTAGAGTTTACATAATTTCATCAATCTGAAGTCACAATGAAAAAGTTTCTCCTTTTCTTTCTCATCAGTCTGCTCCTGTCGCCCATAGCATGGGCGCAGCGTGTGCGATTGACTGAGAGCCAGCGGGAGGAACAGCGCGAGTTCATTCGCAAAGATACGTTGCCGGTAAAGGTGGAAGCCTTGCCCAGCACGATCAATACGCACTTTTCAGAATATGCCGGAAGACTCTATCCCGATTCCGTATTTTTCTTCACTTCCATGCGGTCGGATATGCGGGAGGACAATGACCATTTCTTTGAAACCAGCTGGTATTGCAATATCTATGAAACCAGACTCTTGCGCGACGGGCAATACGGACGCGTGACGGCCTTGCCTTCCCTTATCAACTCGCGAAAATTTTTCAATAGCAATTTCTGTTTCAACGAACAGCGCGACTGGCTGGTCTTTTCGCGCTGCAACCGTGTGGGCGACGGCGAGCTCCGGTGCCATTTGTGGGAAACACATCGCAATAAAAAAGGGTGGGAGAAACCGGCCAAACTGCCATCCTCCATCAATGTGGAAGGCTTTTCCTCCATGCAACCCTGTTTGCTGACGGAGGGTGACCATAGCGTTTTGTATTTTGTTTCCAATCGCCCGAACGGCTACGGCGGTTTGGATATCTGGTATTCTGTCTGCAAGGAGGGCAAATACAATACGCCGGTCAATTTGGGCGGACGCATCAACACGGAGGGCAATGAGATCACGCCTTTCTATGATGTGAAGACCAGTACTTTGTATTTCAGTTCGGACGAGCATCTGGGCATCGGCGATTACGACATTTTTTACAGCACGGGTGCGTTGGGACAATGGGGCGAGGTGTCCAACATGGGCGTGCCATACAATTCGGAGTACAATGATTTCTATTTTTCCCTGAATGAAGACGGGAAAAGCGGCTATTTTTCCTCCAATCGACCGCATGACAATCTGTCGTTGGAAGACACTTGCTGCAATGACATTTTCCATTTTGAGCCTATCGTGCAGCAGGAGAGTGTGATGCCTCCGCCTGACACGCCGAGCATAAAGGAGAAGATAGCTTCTGTGCTGCCCATCACGCTCTATTTCCAGAACGATGAGCCGGACCCGAGGTCTTTGTCTGACACCACGCTGACCGATTATGAACAGCTTTACCGCAGATATTTGGCCGCCCATGATTTGTATGTCAGCGAGTCGGGGCAAGGGCTTTCGGGCGACAGTCTGGCCTCCGTGCAGCAGGGCATGTACGCGTTCCTGCGTGACTCGGTGGCTACGGGGCACGACAGGATGCTCTTGCTCAAGCGTTACATCAAGGAGGCTTTGCAGAACGGCGAGACCGTGGAGTTGACCATCAGTGGCTATGCCTCTCCGTTGCACAACAGCGATTACAACAAGCATCTCTCCTCGCGCCGTATCGTGAGCTTGCTGAATTATTTGTACAAGACCGACAATTTCGCGTTGGCGCCTTACCTCGACGGCGACCGCCCAGGACTGACCATCCACACGGACCCGCAGGGAGCCGTGCAACACACGTTTGCCTCCGAAGAAGCCAGGGAGACGGTTTATGGACTGCAGGCTGCCAAGGACCGTAAGATTGTCATCACTGCCGGAAAAATTAAATAGCACAAATTTCTTTTTTTCTATTTTTGCGGTCCTAAAAAATGGATTTATGACAGATTTAAAAGGTACTCATATTGAAAAACACCGTATAGCTTCTTATATGGTGGACGGTAAACGGATGCTGACCCCCACGCTCATGTTCAATTTGTTGCAGGAAGTGGCGGTGAACCATGCAGACGAATTGGGTGTGGGTTGGGATTATCTGCACCGGTTTAATCAGTTCTGGGCTTTGTCGCGGATGGATGTGGAGATACTGCGGATGCCGAAGTGGCAGGAAGAGGTGAACATTATCACCTGGCCGAAAAAGAACTCGTACCTTATGCAACCACGTGATTATCAAATAAAAACGCAGGATGGTCAGTTTTTGGTGCGCTCTACTTCCAATTGGGTGATTTTGGACGCGGAGGGCAGACCCCAGCAGTTGAGTGCATACGAAAACAATTTGGGAGTGGTTGAAGGATTGCATGCGTTGGAAACACCCGCTTCGCGCCTGCGCTCGGGTATGCCTTGCGAAAACCCCGAATTCAAGCAAGTGGTCTATTCCAATGTGGACATGAACCGCCACGCCAATAACTCCGCGTACGTCACTTGGGTTATGGATAGCTTTGATAATGAGTTCCACGACCAGCACACGCTGGCGTTTCTTTCCATCAACTATCTGCAGCAAACCCGCGCTGATGACTGTTACGCTGTGGTTAAACAGGAAACAGCCCCCAACGATTTTCTCTGTTCAATCTATTCAGAAAAAGATCTGGTTGAGGTTTGCAGAGTGCGGACGGTGTGGAAAGACCGGTAAGCCTATCGGTTAAGTCTTACTTTTTCAGATAAATATCGAACCAGTCGAGGAAGTTGCGGTGCCAGAGCAGGCTGTTTTGCGGCTTGAGCACCCAGTGTGTCTCGTCGGGGAAGTAGAGGTAGCGGGCATCCAGACCGCGCATTTTGGCAGCGTTATATGCGGCCATGCCCTGAGAAGCCACGATGCGGAAGTCGAACTCGCTGTGAATGACACAGATCGGGGTGTTCCATTTATCGACATACAGATGCGGTGAGCAGGCGTAGCTCTTCTTTATCTGCGGGTTGTCCCAATCCCAGTAGGGTCCGCCGAGGTCCCAGTTGTCGAACCAAAGCTCTTCAGTTTCAAGGTATTGTTGGTCGAAATTGAACATGCCGTTGTGTGCGAGCAGCACTTTGAATCGGCGGCCGTCCTTGTAGCCAGGTACGTTGTAATTGTGGCCGGCGAGCCAATAGACGCTGTAGCCGCCGAAGCTGGCGCCACAAGCACCGAGACGCTCTTTGTCAATTTGTTTCACGTTGTCGGTAAAATAATCGGCGGCGGTCATATAGTCCTGCATGCAGAGTCCGCCGTAGTCGCCGCTGATCTCTTCGGTCCACTCTGTGCCAAAGCCGATGGTGCCGCGGCGGTTGGGCGCGATGATGAAGTACTCTCCACCACTCATCACCATAAAGTTCCAGCGTGTGCTCCAGAACTGTCCCACTTCAGACTGCGGACCACCCTCGCAATAGAGCAGTGCGGGGTAAACCTTCGTGCTGTCGTAATTGTAGGGGTAAATCAGCCACGTGAGCATATCCTTGCCATCTACCGTCTTGATCCAATGCTCTTCCACCTTGCCCATGCGCACCTGCGAGAGCACGTCATCGTTGATAGTTGAAATCTTCTTGCCCTCGGCTTTGTTGTCCGTGAGGTTATACACGAAAATTTCAGCGGGATACTGCATGGATACTTGGTCTGCGTATAATTTCCCGTTCACCAGCTCAAAGCCGTGGACATCATGGTATCCATGCGAAATCTGGCGGAATTCCTTGGTGGCGAGGTTGCAGGCGAAGATCTGGTCTGTGCCGAAGTTCACAACACCTAAGATTTCCTTGTCGTCGTCGGTCCAGCTGATGCCGGTGAAGTTGTAGTCGAAGTTCTCGGACATATCCGTGCGTTTGCCAGTGGCGAGGTCCATCACCATAAGGCGCAGTTTGTCGCTCTCGTAGCCGTCGCGCTCCATGCTCTCCCAGGCAATCATCTTGCCATCGTGGCTGAACACTGGATTCTGGTCGTAGCCCATAATGCCCTCGCTGATATTCGTGGTGGTCTTCTTCGCGATGTCGTAGAGGAAGATGTCGCTGTTGGTAGAGTGAGCGTATTCGGCACCGGTTTTCTTACGGCAGGTGTAGGCGATTTTCTTGCTGTCGGGGCTGTAATTGTACTGCTCCACGCCGCCCCACGGGCGCATCGGGCACTCGAACACACCGTCAATAATGGCGGTAGAGTGTTCAATGTCAATCTTTTTGCCGTTGAACGAAGCCAGGAAAATTTGCGGATATTCATCCACCCAGCAGTCCCAGTGGCGGTACATCAGATCCTCGTTGATGCGGCCGGTGGTTTTGTCAAGGCCGGCGTACAGTTTGTTGAGGTGGTCAGGGCGCACCACAGGTTTGGTGGTGATATAGACGATGGACTTGCCGTCGGGGGCCATCTTGAAGCCTTCGATGCCGCTTTCCACGGTGCCAAGTTTCTTCTCTTTTTGGGATTTCACATCCATGGAGAGGATGTCGTTGTCGCGGCAGAAAAGCAGCGTCTTGTTGTCTTTCCATACCAGGTTGAACTCGCTGGCCGCGGTTGTGGTGAGTTGGGTGGCATCACCTCCATTGGCAGGGATGAGGTAGATTTCGGCGTTGCCCTTGTTCTGCTCCATGTCGTAATAAGTCACGGTGTAGGCGATCTGCTTGCCGTCGGGGGAGACGGCTTTCTCGCCCATTTTGCCCAGTGCCCACATCACTTCTGGAGTGAAACGGCCATCCTGAACTTGGATTTCGGGTTTGCCGATAACTTTTTCATTGTTTTGTCCTTGATTCTTCATACAGCCACAAATTAGTGTCAGTAAAGCAATTGCGATAAAAAGTTTTTTCATAAATACAATTAATAAAATTCAGAATTCAAAATTCAAAATCCAAAGTCCATCTATAACAGCCAAACAACGCTGCAAAACTAAAAAATATTCCGTTATGGACTCAACAGATAAAGTATAAATACTGCAATTTGCTATTTTTTGTACTTTTGCAACCGTTTTACTGCAAGATACGTGTATAGCTATCGTCATTAACCTTCATGTCCTTAAAAAACAGCTGGAAACGATTGTGGGAGCGGGTCTGTGACCTCACAGGCTGGAAAATCATTGACTCTTATATCCTGAGGAAATTCCTCGGGTCGGTGGTCTATTCTATCCTGCTGCTGATGACCATCATCATCGTATTCGACCTTTCGGAGAACATCCAGCGTTTTATGAGCAAGTCCATTCCCGTGGGAGAGATTATCACCGGCTACTACTTCAATTTCATCCCATACTTCATCAACCTCTTCATTCCGCTCTTCACCTTCATCAGCGTGATCTGGTTCACTTCCAAGCTCTCTTCACACAATGAAATCATTTCGATTTTGGATAACGGTGTCAGTTTCAAGCGTTTTCTCGTGCCATATTTTGTCGGGGCGGTCGTGATTATGCTGGTGTCCTTGTTTATGGCCAACTTTGTGGTGCCCTATACCAATGAGAAATTGAATGAATTCAAATACACTTATTTTGGCAAACAGGCCATATCCACCACCGATTTGCACATCAAGAATTCACCCAACAGTTATCTCTATGTGCAGCGTTGGGACCGAGAAAATGAGATTGGTTATGATTTCACATACGAGGAGTTTGAGAATTCCAGTATTAGGGTGAAGGTAAAGGCTATGTCCGCCTCGTATGATACGCAAAAAGGCAAATGGGTTTTGCGGAATTTTGTGCGTAGGGAAATTGTCAATGACAAGGAGGTTGTCACGACGGGCAAGGAGATGGACACCGTTTTCAATGTATTACCCCGCAATTTCAGCCAGGATGTTTTCATTGCGGAGACCATGTCATACAAGGAATTGCGGGCGTTTATCAAGGAGGAAAAACTGAGGGGTTCGAACTTGGTGGCGCATTTCCAGATTGAGCAGCACAAGCGTATTGCCAACTCCATAGGTATCTTCATCATGACCTTCTTGGGGTTGAGTGTGTCCTCGCGCAAGAACCAGCGCGGTGTGGGTGTGCATATCTTCATGGGCATGGGATTGGCGTTCACGTTCATATTCCTGCAGCAGGTATCGACGGTGTTCTCCGTATCCGGCGGCCTCCCTCCCGTGCTGGGTACATGGATTCCTAATATAATCTTTCTGTTTGTCACCATATTGACACTCAAGATGGCTCAAAAATAGGGGAGTATGCAGAAGATGAGAAGTTATGTGCTGCCTTGTGCCATTTTATTGGGCCTGTTGCTTCACAAATGGTGTGCATTGCTTTCGTTTCTGGCCCCATATCTTATTTTCCTCATTCTGTTACTCAACTTTGTGGCGGTGGATATCCGCAAACTGAAGGTTACAAAACTCAACCTTTGGCTGCTGCTCTTCCAGGCGGTGGTCAGTATCGGCATGTACTATCTTATTGTCGGCGTTTGTCGCAACGAATTGTTGGCGCAGGGAGTGCTCATCGGGGTGCTCTGCCCCGTGGCCTCTTCCGTGGTGGTCATCTCCTGCCTGCTGGGCGCCAACCGCGAGACCGTTACTGAATACACCATCCTCTGCAATCTGCTGATCTCTGTCATCGCGCCGTTCTACTTCACCTTCATCGGGGTGCATCATGACCTTTCTTTCTGGAACTCATTTCTGCTTATCCTCAAAAAAATCGGTCCTACCATTGCCTTGCCGTTTTTTGTAGCCCTGTTTTTGCAACTTTTCTGGAAAAAAGCTAACGGTTTTTTGAGCGGGTTCAAAAACACCACATTCTATATCTGGGCGTTTTTGCTGTTTTTGACCTTGGGTCAGACCATCGACTACATTTTCATTCACGGTCAGGGCAATGGGCTCAACATTCTGTGGCTGGGCCTGGCTTCGGTGGTCACCTGCACGGTCCATTTCGCATTGGGCAGACGGATAGGGAAGAGATACGGGGATGTCATTGCCGGCGGGCAGATGCTAGGGCAGAAGAACACCGCCATGGGCATCTGGATGGCCAACACCTACTTGAATCCGCTGGCTTCCGTGTTCCTGGCTTTCTACTCCGTCTGGCAGAACCTGTTCAATAGCTGGCAGATCTGGCGGCACGACAAGCGGCAAGCGAGTGCATAGTTTTTTCGTATTTTTGCGGCTCAAAAACTGACAACATGAAGATTATCGGCATTACGGGCACCTTGGGTGCGGGAAAAGGAACGATTGTAGATTATCTCATCAATCATTACGGCTACAAGCACTACTCTGTGCGCGGCTATCTCATTGAGGAAGCGGCCCGCCGCGGCATGGAGATCAACCGCGACACGTTTGTGGAGGTGGCCAATGACCTGCGTGCCAAACATTCACCCTCCTACATTGTGGACGAACTCTACAAGCAGGCCGAGGCTGCCGGCTGCGATGCCATCATAGAGAGTGTGCGCACGCCGGGCGAGGTGGAATCGCTGCGCAAAAACGAGCACTTCCTGCTCTTTGCCGTGGATGCTGACCCGAAAGCCCGCTACGAGCGTATCGTGAGCCGTGCCTCCGAAACCGATCACGTGTCGTTTGAGACGTTCATCGAGAACGAACAGCGCGAGATGTCGTCCACCGACCCCAACCACCAGAATGTGGGCCGCTGCATGCAGATGGCGGATTTCGTGTTCAATAACGACGGAAACTTTGAGGCTCTTTACAAGCAGTTGGAAGAGGTGCTGGGACGACCATAATTATTCATATTTTTTTGTTTATAAATTTTCCATATTGTTGTGAAAAATCGCAACATTCCATGCTATTTTTGCCCGTTTGAATAATTATTACGCATGAAGAAGAATTTCATTATGGCCATTTCCATCTGCGTGGCTTTATTGTTGAGCGGATGTGTCACTAAGCAAAAATACAACGAGTTACAAAGCCAGTACAAAAAATGTCAGGATGAGCTGACGTATGTCAATTCGGAGAATGTGGATTTTTCCAATGCCAAAAAACAGCTCACGGCACAAGTGGAATCCCTCACGAAAGAGAGCGAGCAGTTGAAAAAGGATACACTCTCCCTTTCGAGAAGACTCCGTCAGTCGGAGCGTGACCTGGCCAAGGCCACCAAGGACTATGACGATATGTTGAAGGATTTCACCAGACTGAATGCGCACAATCAGAATCAGATGAACGATCTGATGAGCAATATTGACAAATACAAGGACGAGTTGGATGCCAAAGAAAAACTGCTGAATGCGCAGCAGGATTCGCTCAACTCGGCCAAGGCCGACCTTGCCGCCAAAGAGGCCCGCATCCAGGAGATGCAGGACATCCTCAATCAAAAGGATGCTGAGGTGAAAGCCTTGAAAGACAAAGTGAGCGCCGCGCTCAAGGGCTTTGAAGGCAGCGGTCTCAACGTGTATGAGAAGGATGGCAAGGTGTATGTCTCCATGGACGACAAACTGTTGTTCGCCTCCGGAAGCTGGGTAATCAATACCCAGGGCATGAACGCTATCCGGAATCTGGCTTCCGTGCTGGAGAACGAGAAGGAGATTTTCGTGCTCATCGAGGGACACACTGACAACGTGCCCTATCACGGCAACGGTCAGGTGAAGGATAATTGGGATTTGAGTGTGATGCGTGCCACTTCTGTGGTGAAGGCTCTGTTGCAGAACGGCAACATCGAGCCGGTCAGACTTTCCGCCTCCGGCCGCAGCGAATATCTGCCCATCGACAGCGAGAACACTGCCGAGGCCCGTGCCAAGAACCGCCGCACCGAAATCATCCTTACCCCCAATCTGGACCAGCTCTTCAAACTCATCCAGAACAACTAAGGCAGTATGTTCACTGACACACTGCTTGCCTGGTACGAGGAGAACCGTCGCACGCTGCCCTGGCGCGGCGAGACGGACCCTTACAAAATCTGGGTTTCCGAAATCATCCTGCAGCAGACCCGCGTGCAACAGGGTTGGGACTACTATCTTCGCTTTGTTGAGACTTTCCCGGATGTGGGGACGCTGGCGCGCGCGCCCGAAGAGCAGGTGTTGCGCGTGTGGCAAGGACTGGGCTACTACTCACGCGCGCGCAACATGCATGCCGCCGCACGCCAGATTATGGATTTGCACAACGGCCAGTTTCCCAGCCAATATCAGGACATTCGCAAACTCAAGGGCATCGGCGACTACACGGCGGCAGCCATCGCCTCCATCGCCTTCGGACTGCCTTACCCCGCAGTTGATGGCAACGTGCTGCGCATCTGCAGCCGCATCTTCGGCATTTGCGAGGACATTGCCCTGCCCGCCACCCGCAAAAATGTCACCGACATCTGCCTGAAATACATTCCTGCCCAGAATCCCGGTGATTTCAATCAGGCCTGCATGGAGTTCGGGGCCGTTTGGTGCACTCCGAAAAATTCCAAATGCGACGAGTGCCCGTTTGCCAACCAGTGCTATGCGCTGAAACATGATTTGGTGGGGACATTGCCTGTCAAGAGCAACAGGATTTCCAAGCGTGAACGCTATTTCCATTTCAATTTCTACATATATAATAATAGTACAATCATAGAAAAGAGAACCGGTAACGACATCTGGCGCAATCTCTATCAATTCCCTATGCAGGAATCCGCAGAGCCGTCACGTATTGGCGATTCTGCCATGATTATGGAATTGAAGGAGATCCTCACCCACCAGGTCATCCACGCTTTTTTCTATCTGAAAAATCTGGAAAATAAACCGGAATTGGCGGGAAACCAGATTCTGGTGCCATTGGACCAGTTACACAATTATCCCATGCCCAAAATCATGACGCAATTTTTTGACAAAATGTCCTGAAAGGACATAATCCCAATAACCCCATACAAGAAAACCTTAGGTTTTCGCAGTGTGGGGTATGGTGATATCAACAGTAACATACAATAATGAATATGACGGAAGACGAAAGATATATGCAACTTGCCCTGAACGAAGCATACGATGCTTACGAGGCCGACGAGGTCCCCGTGGGGGCAGTCGTGGTGCTCAACGACAGAGTCATTGCGCGAGGCCACAATCTGACCGAAACACTCAAGGACGTGACCGCGCACGCGGAGATGTTGGCGATTACAGCCGCTGCCAACGGGTTAGGTGCCAAATATCTGAAAAATTGCACCCTTTACGTTACGCTGGAACCTTGTATCATGTGCATCGGGGCCATCATGCACAGCCAGATCAGCCGGCTGGTGTATGGTGCCGACGACCCGAAGAAGGGCTATACGCTGTTGAATCGGGACTTTCTCCCCAAGAATATTTCGGTGGAACGCGGGGTCATGGCAGACGAATGTTCGCGGCTGCTGAAAGAGTTTTTCAAGGAAAAAAGGTAGAAAAATGAAAAAGCCGATGAAAAATCATCGGCTTCTGTCTGGTGACCCCTGCAGGATTCAAACCTGCAACCTTTTGATCCGTAGTCAAATACTCTATTCAGTTGAGCTAAGGGGCCATTGTCCTTTTTTGACGGTGCAAAAGTATATTTTTTTTTAATATCCGCAACTAAAAAAAAATAAAAAATAATCGATGAAAAAACGAGGCATATAGAAAAAAGTGTATTTTTGCGGCCTCAAATGACTAAGGCATTGAGCTATGGTGTAACGGTAGCACTACAGATTTTGGTTCTGCCTGTGTAGGTTCGAATCCTGCTAGCTCAACAAAAAGAACTCTCACCCGCCTGGTGGGAGTTTTTTTGTAACTCTTTAGCATCTTGACGTATAAAGATTATTAATTGAAAAAATATAAAGAAAAAAACAAGACAATGGAAGAACATGTAAATCTTATTGACACCTTTGCGGAATTCAAAGAATCCAAAAGCATTGACCGTGAGACCTTGATGCACATTCTGGACGATGTGTTCCGTGCAGCCTTACTGAAGAAATACGGCCCTGATGCCCAGTTTGACATTATCGTCAACGTGGACCGCGGAGATCTGGAGATCCAGCACACCCGCGAGATTGTGGAAGACGGTGCCGTGGAGGACGAAGGCAACCAAATCGCCTTGTCGGAGGCTATCAAAATCGAGCCCGACTTTGAGATTGGCGAGGAGGTGGTGGAGAACATCCATTTGACGGACTTCGCCAGACGCGAAATTCTGGCCATCCGCCAAAACCTCAGTTCCAAAATCATGGAGTATGAAAAGGATGTCATCTATAAGAAATATGAGCACCGTATCGGCGAACTCATCACGGGTGAGGTCAACCAGGTGTGGCGCAAGGAGATTCTGGTGCTCGACGAGGACCATGTGGAGTTGGTGTTGCCGAAGTCGGAGCAGATTCCTGCCGACAAATACAAGAAGGGCGATTCCCTGACGGCAGTGGTGTTGCGTGTGGAGGTGCAGTCTTCCACGCCGCGTATCATCATCTCCCGTACATCACCGGTCTTCTTGGAGCGTTTGATGGAAACGGAAATCCCTGAAATATACGACGGCCTCATCACTATCCGCAACGTGGTGCGCGCTCCGGGCGAGAGAGCCAAAGTGTTGGTGGAGTCCGGTGACGACCGCATCGATCCCGTTGGCGCGTGCGTTGGTATGAAGGGCAGCCGAATCCACAGCATTGTCCGCGAGCTCCGCAACGAGAACATCGACATCATCAACTACACTTCCAACAAGGAACTCCTGATCAAGCGCGCGCTCAGCCCCGCCGAGATTTCTTCCATTGTGCTCGATGATGAAAATAAGATGGCTAATGTCTATATGAAGGCCGACCAGGTATCTTACGCCATCGGCAAGGGCGGATACAACATCAAGTTGGCTTCCAAGATTTCCGGTTATGAAATCGACGTGTTCCGCGATGACGTGGATCAGGAGGAGGATGTGCCGTTGACCGAGTTCGCCGACGAGTTCGACCAGTGGGTCATCGATGCCTTCATCAACATCGGTTGCGACACCGCCAAGAGCGTGCTTGCACTGGATCGCGATGAGCTGATCAAGCGCACCGACCTGGAAGAGGAGACCGTCGATGCCATGATTGCTGCCGTCAAGGAAGAATTGGAAGATTACGAAGGGGAAAAATAATTCATCGAAAATAATCAATCGAAAGTACTAAAATAACAGTATGCCAGAGGAAAAAAGAAAAATTCCACGTTTAGGAAAGGCTGCCGGAGAATTCAATGTCTCCATCAGCACCATTACTACATTACTCAAGAAGAAAAATCTGGAGATCGAAGAGAATCCGAATGCCAAGCTTTCGGAGGAAATGTACGATATCCTCTTGCGTGAGTTTGCCGGTGAAAAATTAGTCAAGGCGGAAGCCGACAAGATCGACATCGGCACGTTCAATTCCAAAGTCAAGGCAGAAAGCAAGCCCAAAGAGACCAAGGTTGAGGAAGTGGAGGATGTGGTGGAAGACAATTCTCTCATCATCAAGAAGAATATCATTGCCACGCCCGAGCATATCGAGACCGAAGTCCCGACACCAAAGGTTTTGGGTAAGATCAACTTGGATGAGATTACAAACAAGAAGAAGAGCAAGGAGGAGCCTGTGGAGGAACCCCCTGCCAAGGAGCCGGAGCCTGCCAAAGAGGAAACTCCCGAACCGGAGCCTAAGAAAAAGCCTGAAACCAAGAAGGTGCCAGAGCATATCCCCACTGTGGTGACCAAGCTGGAACAGCCCAAGGTCATCGACAAGGCCGATTTGGATGTGCTGCTGAATAAAAAGAAAAAAGCACCTGTGGTGAAAGAACCTGTCGTGGTGGAAGAAGATCCTAAAGTGGAAGAGCCTGTCGTGGTGACACCTAAGGAACCTGAACGCAAGGTGGAATTCATCGAGACCCGTGTGGAGAAAATCCAGGGCCCGAAGATCATGGGTAAGATAGAATTGCCCGTGGAGAAAGAGAAGGTAAAGGATTCCAGGAAACAGGACAACGCCAACAGTGACGACAAGAAGAAGAAAAAGAGAAAGAGAATTCTCAAGCAAACGGGCGTGAAGGCCAATTTCAAGGATGAAAAACATGGCAAGGCAGAACCCGAAAAGGCTGAGATTTCTCCTGAGGATATCCAGCGTCGTATCAAGGAGACCAAGCAGAGACTGGAGCCTGCCGGCAAGACCAAAGCTTCCAAGCGCAGAAAAGAGAAACGCCAGTTGATCCATGAACGCATGGAGGAACAAGAACTTCAGGAACTCGAAAACCAGAAGATCTTGAAGGTCACGGAATTCCTGACCGCCAACGAGTTGGCTACTTTGATGAACAAGCCGGTCAACGAGATCATCTCCACCTGCTTGAGCATCGGATTGTTCGTCTCCATCAACCAAAGATTGGATGCCGAGACCATCACGTTGTTGGCGGAGGAGTTCGGCTTCCAGGTGGAATTCATCGGTGCCGATGCGGAGGATGGTCAGGGAGAACAGGGTGAGGATAATCCGGAAGATTTGGTACCGCGTCATCCGATCATCACGGTCATGGGCCACGTCGATCACGGTAAGACATCCTTGTTGGACTACATCCGCAAGACCAACGTCATTGCAGGTGAGGCCGGTGGTATCACGCAGCACATCGGTGCATATTTGGTGCAGCTGTCAGATGGCCGCAAGATCACGTTCCTGGATACGCCGGGTCACGAGGCCTTCACGGCTATGCGTGCGCGCGGTGCGAAGATCACGGACTTGTGTATCATCGTCATTGCTGCCGACGACGCGGTGATGCCGCAGACCATTGAGGCTATCAACCACGCCCAGGCTGCTGGTGTGCCCATGGTGTTCGCCATCACGAAAATTGACAAACCTAACGCCAATCCTGACAAGATCAAGGAAGAATTGGCCAATATGAACATCCTGGTCGAAGACTGGGGTGGCAAATACCAATGCCAGGCCATCGATGCCAAGCATGGTGACAACGTGAACGAGTTGTTGGAGAAGGTGTTGTTGGAGGCTGAGATGCTGAATTTGAAGGCCAACCCGAACCGCAATGGTGTCGGTGCAGTCATTGAGTCCTCTTTGGACAAGGGTCGTGGCTACGTGGCCAAAGTGTTGGTTCAAAACGGCACATTGTCCGTTGGCGACCCGATCTTGGCTGGCAGTTGCTTCGGCAAGGTCAAGGCCATGTTCAACGAGCGTAACCAGCCCGTCAAGTCCGTAGGCCCGGCCACGCCGGTGCTGTTGCTGGGTTTGAACGGCGCACCGCAGGCTGGCGATGCCTTCAAGGTATGCGACACGGAGCAGGAAGCCCGCGCCGCAGCCACCAAGCGCGCACGCCTTGCCCGCGAGATGGGCCTGCGCACGCAGAAACACATCACGCTCGAAGAGATCGGCCGTCGTATCGCCATCGGCGACTTCAAGGAACTCAACATCATCGTCAAGGGCGATGTGGACGGTTCCGTGGAGGCCCTCTCCGACTCATTGCTCAAGCTCTCCACCGAGCAGGTGCAGGTCAATGTCATCCACAAGTCCGTGGGTGCCGTTACGGAGACCGACGTCATGTTGGCCACTGCCTCCAACGCACTCATCGTGGCATTCCAGGTGCGACCGACCGCCGGAGCACGCAAGATGGCCGAGGCCGAGCAGATCGACATCCGCACATACTCTATCATTTATACCGCCATCAACGAGATCAAAGAGGCTATCGCCGGTATGCACACGCCTGAAATCCGCGAGAAAGTGGTGTGCAACATCGAGATCCGCGAAGTTTTCCACATCTCCAAAGTGGGCAACGTGGCCGGCTGTATGGTGCTGGACGGCAAACTGCAACGCTCCACGCGTATCCGCCTGATTCGCGACGGTATCGTCATCTACACCGGCAAACTCGGCTCCTTGCGCCGTTTCAAAGACGATGTCAAGGAAGTGTCCGCCGGTCAGGATTGCGGTTTGAATATTGACGGTTGCAACGATATCAAGGTCGGCGACATCATCGAAGGCTATGAGGAATACGAGGTCGCCTTTAACGCTAATAAATAATTCTCAATAATACTATGGCAGACAATCAACTGTATAAAATAGGCATAACCCATGGTGATTTGAACGGTGTCGGCTACGAAGTCATCATCAAGGCGTTGGCCGACCATGCGATTATGGACATTTGCACGCCTGTGGTGTATGGTCTGGCAAAAGCCGCATCTTATCATCGCAAATACATGGACATGCCGGACTTTTCGTTCCAGTTCATCAAGAATATCGAACAAACCTCCCAAAAGCGTCCCAACCTCCTGAATATCTATGAAGAAGAGGTGAAGATAGATTTGGGAACCTCCACCAAAGTGGCTGGACAACTGGCCGAGCGCGCGCTTGTCATAGCGGGCAAGGATTTGAAAAACAAGATGATCGATGCGGTCGTCACGGCACCGGTCAACAAAAACAACATCCAGTCGGATAAGTTCAAATTTCATGGACAGACCGAGTTTTTCGAGTACTATTTTGGAGGGGATAAGAAGGCCATGATGATGATGGTGGCGGAAAATTTGCGTGTGGGTTTCGTGACCAATCACGAACCTATCAGCCAAGTGTCGTCAGTCATCACGCAGGATCGTATCCTCAATAAGTTGGAGATTTTGAACCACTCGCTGCGTCAGGATTTCGCCATTGACAACCCGAAGATCGCGGTGCTGGCGTTGAATCCCCACGCTGGCGACGACGGGTTGCTGGGCTCTGAGGAAAAGGAGATTATCCATCCGGCCATCGAGCGGGCGTTCCAGAACAAGATCAATGCGTTCGGTCCGTTCCCTGCTGACGGCTTTTTCGCCAGTGGCCAATATCGTCAGTTTGACGCAGTGCTGGCCATGTACCATGACCAGGGCATGATCCCGTTCAAGATATTGGGCACCGAAGGTGTGAACTTCACCGCCGGTCTGCCCATTGTACGCACCTCTCCCGCGCACGGCACCGCCTACGACATCGCAGGCAAGAACATTGCCAACGGTCAGTCCATGCGCAACGCCATCTATCTCGCTTTGGATATTCTCCGGAATCGGAATCGATAAACGTCAAATGAAATTCTCGTTATGAGGATTTCGTCGTACTGCTGCATCTGATCCTAATCACAGTAAGCCAATGAAGAAACTTTTATCCCCTTATTCTGAAGCGATATTGAATGAGTATCTTGAACAGTTGCCTCTGTTCAAAACAATGGAGGCGCAGCTGAAAACCACTATCCGCGATTGCCTGTCCGATGCAGGCATTCATGTGGCGGGACTGGAGTCGCGTGTGAAAACTGAGTCATCGCTGGCAGGCAAACTGGAACTCAAGGGCTACAAATACAAGAGCCTTGCCGATATCACCGACATCCTCGGCATACGGGTCATCACCTTCTATCGTGATGATGTTGATGTCGTGGCGTCTGCTATTGAGCGGCTGTTTGAGGTGGATTGGGAGAACTCTGTGGACAAACGCAAGCTGCACGATCTGGACAGCTTCGGGTACCTGTCGTTGCACTATGTCTGTCGCATCCCTGATATGCCTTTCCGTGTGGAGATACAGATGCGCAGCCTCTTGCAGCACGCTTGGGCCAACCTGTACCATGACACAGGTTACAAAAGCGGGTTGGAAATTCCCAAAGAGTATATTCGTAATATGAACCGTTTGGCGGGTATGTTGGAACTTGCCGATGAGCAGTTCAGCCACATCCGTACGGAGCTTACCGACTATCGTCGCCGCGTGCAAACGCTGGTGAGTACCGGCAATCTAGACGATGTTTTACTTGATGGAGACACCTTCAAAGGCTATTTGGAGTTGGATCCTTTCGGTCAGCTGAACCGTCGGATTGCCGCCATAAACCAGGCGGAAATACATGAAGTCTCGCTGATGCCCTATCTGGCCATTTTCAAGAACATGGGCTGCAAGACTTTGGGCGACATTGCCCGTATCATCAAAGACTATTTTGAAGGAGCATACCAAATTGCCTGTTTTCAAATGGGACTTACGGATTTGGACATCATGGCCTCGTCCGTAGGTCCGCAGAATATCTGCATTGCCTATACGCTGAAGAACGGTGGAGGCAAAGCCGGAATCCGCAATCTTTTCGATATACTTAACGGACCTTCCGAAAGTAATGTCATGATGGCGGAATTCATATTGGGACAGGCCAAAGATCTTCCTTTCATGAATCAATAATTATGGCAAACAAACCGATGAACACCGAACTTTTGGACCGCGCTATCATCTTTGCGGTGAAAGCCCATGCTGGCACAGAGCGCCGTGGGAAGGGATTTCCATATATAGTCCATCCCATGGAAGCCATGGAGATTGTGGCCACTATGACTCCAGACCAGGAGTTGCTGGCCGCCGCAGCCTTGCACGACACAGTGGAGGACACCGATGTTACCTTGGAGGAAATTAGGGAGAATTTCGGCGAGCGTGTGGCTATGTTGGTGGCCCATGAGAGCGAAGATAAAATGCCGGAGATGAGTGAAGAGGAGAGCTGGCGCATTCGCAAGCAGGCCGCCATTGACAAGTTGGCCAAAGCGCCCCGCGATGCCAAGATGGTGGCGCTTGGAGACAAACTCTCCAACATGCGCGCTATTGCCTATGACTATGCCACCATAGGCGATGCCATTTGGGAACGCTTTCACGCCAAGGATCCGAAAGACCATGAGTGGCATTATCGCGGCCTGGCCGATTCTCTCCGAGAACTTCAAGATACAGCAGCATTCCGGGAATTTGAAGCATTAATCAATCAAGTTTTTTCACATGGAAGCCATTAAGATTTCGCTCGACGATTACGTTCTCTTCGGCGGCGGTGCTAACGGCGAGAGCTACGATCACAAGCATGACCCTTCGGTGATGCTCAAACTCTATTTTCCTGGCAAGATACAACAACCGCTTGACGAGATTAGTCTCGCTCGCAAGGTGTACAATATGGGAATCCCCACGCCGGAGCCCGGGGACTATGTAGTAACGGAAGATGGCCGATATGGAATCCGTTTTCGCCGTATCCTGGGCAAAAAGTCATACTCCCGTGCTACGGCCGACGAGCCGGAAAAAGTGCAGCAGTTCGCCACGGAGTTTGCGCAGATGTGCAAACAGCTTCATGCCACCCATGTCGATACCACACAGTTCGAGAATGTCAAGGACCGCTATTATCGGCTTCTTCAAGAGAATCCGTTCTTTACATTGCAAGAGAAGAAAAAATTGGAGCGCTTCATCGCCGACACCCCTGACGAGGATACGGCGGTTCATGGCGATCTCCAATACAGTAACGCCATTTTCGTAGGAGAACGACGTTATTTCATCGATTTGGGCGACTTTTGCTGGGGTAACCATATCTTTGATGTAGCCATGGTTTACCTTTGTTGCTGCCTGAGCGACGAAAACTTTATCCAAAAAACCTTCCACATGCCCAAGTCATTGGCTATCCGATTCTGGGAGCACTTTGCACCAGCCTATTTCGGGGAAGGCATATCTCTGAAGGAGATTAATGCAACCATCCTTCCGTTTGCGGGACTCAAAACACTGATTATAGAGCGTGACACCAAGCGTCCTATGCCGGAAATCCGTGAGGCACTAAAATCTATTTTATGAAACCAAACAGGAAAGAGAACAAGAGGATTGGCATGACGCTCAGGGCCAGATTGCTACTGGTGGTTGTGGCTGCAATCACGCTGGAAGCCACCTCCATCATCCAGTATGTCTATTCTCAAAGGGGAATCAAGCAAGAGGCCTCTTTGCGAGCTGAGAGCGAGTTGAAAAGTGCCGAGAACAAGATCATGGATGTCGTGAACCAGACCGAGGCTGCCGTCCGCAACAGTATTTGGGTGGCGCAATGGTGTCTGGATTATCCCGACAGCCTGAAGAGAATTCCCCAGCGGGTGGTGAGCGAAAATCCCGTTGTGGTCGGCTCAACCATAGCCCTTGTCCCGGGATATGACAAAAAGTATCCACTATATGCTCCGTACGCCGCGCAGGATATGGAGACCGGAAAGATCAGGATGCTGTCGTTAGCCACGGAAGAATATGATTATCCCTCCATGGAATGGTTTGCCAAGCCTCTGGAATCCTGTGAAAGCTACTGGTCGGAACCTTATTTTGACGAGAATGGCGGCGACATGTTGATGGTAACCTATTCCGTGCCCGTGAAGGACCGGAATGGAGAAGTTGCCGCTATTCTCACGGCCGACATCTCCTTGGATTGGCTCACAAAACTCATTGGGGGAATCAAGGTTTATCCCAATGCCTTCAGTATGGTGGTCAGCCGTAGCGGACAAATCATGGTCTGCCCGGTTGATACCCTGGTGATGAACAAAACCGTTGATCAGTTTGCCTTGGAATCGCAGGATCGCGAGGCACTTGACCGCGTCAATCGGGCTGTGCTGTCTGGAAAGTCAGGTGAAACGCTCGTCCGATACAAAGGACAAAACAACCACGTTTATTACTCGCCTGTGGAACGGACAGGCTGGTCATTGTCGATAGTTCTTCCTGATAAGGAACTCTACAAAGGCGTGCGTCGGATAGGACTGTTGGTGAACGTTTTGCAGGTGCTTGGTTTGGCCATGATAATAATCATTCTCCGGATAGTGACGAGAAATCAGACCAAGTACAGGCAACTGTATGAGCAAAAAGAGCGAATTGAAAATGAAATTCATATAGCCAGTGAAATCCAGATGGCCATGATTCCCAAGACCTTCCCGCCATTTCCCGAGCGGCAGGATCTGGATTTGGCCGCCTCCATTATTCCCGCCAAGGAGGTCGGTGGCGACCTGTATGACTTTTTCATTCGCGACGAGAAGCTGTATTTCTGCATTGGAGATGTTTCGGGCAAGGGCATTCCCGCCTCTTTGGTGATGGCCGTGACACGAAGTCTGTTTCGTGCCATGTCGGCTCACGAAACGACACCGGAAAGGATTGTGTCCTTGATGAACTACTCCATGTCCGAGGCCAACGAGAACAACATGTTCGTCACCTTCTTCTGTGGTGTGCTTGACCTGACCACGGGCCAGTTGCGTTACTGCAACGCCGGACACAATCCGCCTGTGATTCTCACCGATGACATCAAGGAGCTTCCGGTGGAACCCAATCTTCCGTTAGGCATTCTCAAAGACATGAAGTTCGTTGAGCAGGAAACATTCTTACAATACGATGATGCCCTGTTCCTCTATACGGATGGACTGTCAGAAGCTGAAAATATAGCGCATGAGCAATTTGGCGACCATAGACTAAAAGAGGCCTTGCGTGGAAGAAAGCGTTCAGAGGAGCATTTGAAAAATATTGCACAGAAGGTTGCCCTCTTTGTGGGTGAAGCCCCTCAGAGCGACGATTTGACGCTGCTCTTTATCCACTATCTGGGCAATGCAAGCCAGTCCTCCAATCACCTCACGCTACCAAACGATGTGAAGCAGATTGCCCTGTTGCCCGAGTTTGTGGATGCTGTCGCAAAGCAGGTGGAACTTGACCAAGAGGCTGCATCCAATCTGAACCTGGCCTTGGAAGAGGTTGTGGCCAACGTGATGATGTATGCCTATCCCGAAGGGACTGACGGGGAGGTGGACATACGGGCCACTGTTGACGGAAAGAGTGTGTCGTTTGTCATTACTGATAGCGGTGCGGCCTTTGATCCCACCGCCAAGGAACAGATCAACATCTCCGCGGAGGCGCAAGATCGGCCGATTGGAGGATTGGGTATCCATCTCGTCCGTACCATCATGGATACAGTGAGCTATGAGCGAAAAGATGAAAAGAATATTTTAACCATAACTAAAACCTACAAATAACATGGAAGTTAGTGTTTCACATGAGAAAAACGAAATAATTGTCCGTTTTTCGGGCAGAATGGACACTCCGGGTGCTCAGGAAATAGCACCGCAGATGAACGCTTTGACAGAAGAGGCAGGCAAAACCGTCATTCTGGACTGTACGGATCTTACTTACATATCCAGTTCCGGGCTCCGTATTTTTCTGACATTCCACAAGGCTTCTTTAGAAAAGGGAGGAAAGGTGATCATCCGCAACATCTGCAATGAAATCCGCAATGTGTTCATGATGACGGGATTTCTGAATCTTTTTGAAATACAATAAGAGATTTGTCCCGAGTCTCCTGAATCTTCACAAAGAATATTACTCATTGCCACGTAATAAAATTTTTGTACATTTGCGACCTAATTTCAAGACAATGAAAAGAACATTCTATTTCCCCATATTGCTGTTCGCGGCTGTCATCGCTTTGGTTGCAAGCTGCGAACGCTATGACATGGCCTCCATTACCATTGAACAGAATGGATTCAATGACACCACCAGGATTGTCCAACACACGGCGGTCGTGACAGATGACGGGGGGTGTGCCCGTTGCATTGAGGCGGGTTATTGCTACAGCTATTTTGATACAAAGCCATCTCATACATGCTATTACAGCACAGTGGTGCCTCTGATCAGGGATTCTATGATGACCTATACGGATTCCACAAAATATCTGACATACAATTGGGAACTTCAGTTGCCTTTTATCGAGAGCGCAGGTTCGGAGGAGGGAGAAGTCAATGACACGACGCTCTATTACTTCCGTTCTTACATTACCACCAATGCCGGCACTTTTTACAGCAAGGTGGATACAGTCAAAGTTCCCCGCACTTATTAGAATTTAAAACCAAACCTTTCCATTATGAAAAGAATACTTGCTATCAATCCGGGTTCCACTTCAACTAAAATCGCGATTTTTGAAGGAAGCGAACAGATTTTTATAAAAAACATCAAACATTCCACCGAGCAGTTGTCGGCCTACGCCACTATCGCCGACCAGTTCGAGTTCCGTCGGGATGTTATCATCGATGAGTTGAAAAACGAAAACATCGACCTGCACTCCATTGACCTCGTCATGGGCCGCGGTGGTTTGATCAAACCTTTGAAATCGGGTGTGTATAAGATCAATGATTTGATGAAAGAGCACCTGAAAATGGGTTACAACGGTCAGCACGCCTGCAACTTGGGCGGTCTGATTGCGGACAGTCTCGCCAAGGTCATCGGCTTGGACGCCGCCTATATCGCCGACCCTGTGATTGTAGATGAAATGGAAGAGGTGGCCCGCATCACGGGACATCCCGATTTCGAGCGCAAGTCCATTTTCCATGCATTGAACCAGAAGGCCATCGCCCGCATGTATGCCAAGGACAACGGCAAGAAATACGAAGAACTGAATCTGATTGTCTGCCACATGGGTGGTGGCGTGAGTGTGGGTGCACACCGTCAGGGCCGCGTGATTGACGTGAACCAGGCGTTGGATGGCGAAGGCCCGTTCTCCCCAGAGCGCTCCGGCTCCCTGCCGATGAACCAGTTTCTGAAAGCTTGCTTCAGCGGCAAATATACCCAGGAGGATATGCAGAAGATTCTCGTCGGCAAGGGCGGCTATGTGGGCTACTTCGGCAGCAACGACGCTTTGGCCGTGGAAAAGGCAGCCATCGCCGGCGACCCCAAGGCCGAATTGCTGGAAGAGGCTTTTGCCTATCAGGTGGCCAAACAGATTGGCGAGAATGCCGTGGTGCTGAAAGGCAAGATTGACGCCATCATCCTGACCGGCGGTATCGCCTACGGCAAGCCTGTCATCAGACGTATCAAGAACTATATCGAATGGATCGCCCCCGTGGCCGTGTATCCCGGCGAGGACGAGATGGCTGCAATGGCCCTCAACGCCAACATGATCATCAACGGGGAGGTCGAAGTCCAAGAGTATAAATAATGAAATTCGCGCTCTATTGCCGGCAACGCGGGGAAGAAGAATTCACCCGTACCGTTGTCAACTATCTCAAGCAGCAAGGGAGTGACGTTACAGTTCATGGCAACTATCCCTCTGTGGATGGTTGCCATGAATGTTATAATACCCATCAGGACCTTGAAATGCAAGGCCCCATCGATTTCATGGTTTCCATTGGCGGTGACGGCTCTTTCATTGATGCCGCCAACATTGTCGGCGATCTGAATATCCCGCTGGTGGGCATCAACACAGGACGTATCGGATTTCTTTCCGGTATCAAGAAGGAGAATTTCAAGGAGTGTTTTCAGCTGTTGGAGCAGGGCAGGTTCACGTTGGAGGAGCGCTCCCTGTTGCACGTGGAGAGCAGCGAGCCGCTGCCTCTGGCGCACAGTTTTGTGATCAACGACATTACCGTGCGGGCCACGGACGCGGATGCCATCAACGCCATAACTGTCAGGGCAGGCGGTCGGAAGGTGAACACTTACTGGGCCGACGGGCTGATCATTGCCACGCCGACGGGCTCCACGGCCTATTCCATGAGTTGCGGTGGCCCAATCCTCCACCCACGTAGCGACGTGCAGGTGCTCACGCCAATAGCCTCCCACTCGCTCAGCGTGAGACCCATCGTCATCCCCGCCGACATCGAACTGGCTGTTGAGGTTAACAGCCGCACCGGCAACTACTCCCTCGCACTCGACACCGAGCGGCTCGTAGTGCCCGATTGCATCAGCCTCCGCATCCGGAAGGAACAGTTTTACATCAAGACCGTTTTGTTTGAGAACACCGATTTTTACGATATCATCCGCGAAAAATTGTTGTGGGGACTTGATAAAAGAAACGGTTGATGTTCAAGATGATGTGATAAATCCGGGCATTGGCTGTTATGAACATACGTTTGTTTATTTTTTAAAAAAAACATTAAATTCCCCAGACTTTTTTATTGGTATTTTTGTGGCTAATTATTAGTGATTTTAGCCTAAATGAGGTATTTTAAAGCAATAACCCGTATTGTTTTGGTTGTCAGTGTTTTGGCTGTGGTGGTTTTGGCCATGGTCAAGATACCCCAGCGTCGCTGTGACACCATACTGGTTAAAGCCCACACACAAAACGAATGCACTTTGCTGACGCAGGCGGATGTGGAGCTTATGCTTGCCGACAATGGCATAGAAATCATTGGCAAACGGATCAAGGATGTGGATCTGACGGAGGTGACGGCAGTGTTGGAACGCAATCCCTACATCAAGACCATCAACTTCATCCATTTCTCAGGAACCCGTCTGCTGATTGACTACGACCTTCGTCATCTGGTGCTTCATGTTTTTGACCAGAATGGAGGACAGTACTTTGTGGACGAAGACGGTGTGCTCGTGCCCTACACCGGCAAGATGAAGGACTACCTGATTGTCGCCAATGGCAACATTGCGCAAACCTACAAGAAAGGGGCTGTTGTGAAGGGGGATCTGCAGCAGGTGCTCAACGTGACCCGCAAGATCATGGCCGATGTGTTTTATCTCGCCCAGTTCCGCCAGATATACCTCAACGAAAATCATCAGATGGAGCTGGTGGCTTCGCTCGGCAACCAGATCGTTCTGTTCGGTACAGACGAGAATGCCGACGAGAAACTCAGCAACCTGAAGGTGGTTTACAAGGAAGGTCTTTCCCGCAAGGGTTACGGCACATACGCGATGTTGGACGCCCGCTATAAAAACAGAATCATCGCAAAACGAATGCAATAAAACAAGGATATTATGGAAAATGTTTCTTCGAATAACGGCATGGTGGTAGGCCTGGACATTGGAACGACAAAAATTGCCACTGTAATCGGTTTCCGTAACGACAACGGCCAGATTGAGGTCGTGGGCTACGGCAAGAGCGAGTCCAGCGGTGTGGAATTCGGGGAAATCAAGAATATCATCAAGACGACGGAGGGTATCGTGCTTTCGAAAGACATTGCCGCACAACGCTCCAACCAGGAGATTGACTGGGTGTATGCCGGCATAGCGGGTCATCATATCAAGACCAGCAAATACAACCACATCCTCTACCGTCATGGCAACGAGAATCCTATCAGTCGAGAGGAGATTGAACAGCTCAAGAAGGATGTGTCGGTTGTAACCCTGCCCCCTGGCGAGGAGATCATCGATGTCATCCCGCAGGGCTATCAAATCGACCGCTCCCGCTACACTGTGGACCCGGTCGGCGAGCTCGGCAACGAGGTTATCGGCGTCTATCAGATCATCTCAGGAAACGAACGTGAGATCAAGAAAATCGTGAAGTGCGTCAATGACGCCAGCCTTAACATCCGTGACATTGTCCTGGAACCCATCGCTTCCGGCTTGGCCTGTCTGAGCGACCGTGAGAAGCAGGAGGGCGTAGTGCTGGTCGATATCGGTGGTGGCACTACGGACATGGTCATCTTTGTGGATGGCAGCCCGGTATTCACGAAGGTTATCCCCATTGGCGGCAACATCATTACCAAGGACATTGCCCAGGTGTGCCGCATCTCCGAGGACGTGGCCGAGCAGCTCAAGGTTCGCTACGGCACGTGTGTGGTCGAAAAGAGCAATGCCAACAATATGATCACCATTCCCAGACCGTACGGACAGGATCCCATCCAGATCAGCGAGTACAACTTGGCCCAGATCATCAACTGCCGCGTGCAGGAGGAGATTGTCAACGTAGTGAAGAGCGAGGTGGAAAATTCCGGATACAAGGACCGTCTGTTTGCGGGCCTCGTGCTTACCGGCGGCGGCGCCAACCTGCGCAACATCAAGGAGCTTTGCCAGTTCTCGTTGCAACTCCCCACGCGCATAGGCGTACCCGACAGCAGCTTTGCCCATAACATTCCCACAGAACTCAAGCATCCCATGTTTGCCACAGCATTGGGTCTGCTCAAATTCGGTATCGCGACCGAATATAAAGAGATGCCTGTCGAAGAAACGGTGGTGGAAGAAGAAAAACCGGAACGCAAGAGGGGAGGGCTGTTTGGCGGACGCAAGAAAGAATCCAAAGCTCCGAAAGAGCCTAAAAAGGAAAAAGAGAAGGCCCCCGGCTTGGACATCTTCAGTAAGATCCCGCCCTATTTGAAAGATTTGCTGGAAAGAATATCATAAGAAAACCAAAACCTAAAGATAAGAAAAAACATTCAGTATTATGACAGATAAGATTACTTTTACACCCGATTACGGAGAAAAAGCCAATCCATCATCCATCATTAAAGTTATTGGTGTCGGTGGTGGCGGTAGCAATGCTGTGCGTCACATGTACAGTGAAGGCATTGTCGGCGTTGATTTCCTGATTTGCAATACAGACCGTGGCCATTTGGAAAGCACGCCTGTTCCTGACAAGCTGTTGTTAGGCAATGGTTTGGGCGCTGGTGCGCAACCTGAAGTTGCCCGTCAGTATGCGATGGAAAGCAAAGAAAGAATCCAGGAGTTTATCGGCAAAGAGACCCGTATGCTCTTCATCACCGCCGGTATGGGTAAGGGCACTGGAACCGGAGCCTCGCCTGTCATCGCCGAGATTGCGCACGACATGGGAATCCTCACCATCGGTGTGGTAACCACACCCTTCAAGTTCGAAGGTGCAGAACGTTCCCGTCTTGCCAATGAAGGTATTGCCGAGCTTGCCAAACACGTGGATTCTCTCATTACCATCAAGAACCAGAACGTCATCAAATACTATAACGATGAAGATTGCGACACCGCTTTCGGATATGCCGACGATGTCCTCAAGAATGCTGTCAAGTGCATCGCCGAGCTGATTACGGTGAACTATGCGCAGAACGTGGACTTCAACGATGTGCAGACCATCATGAAAGACAGTGGCAAGGCCATGTTGGGTCTGGCTGTCGCTCAAGGCGAGAACCGTGTGGACAAGGTGGTCCAAGACGCTTTGGATTGTCCGTTGTTGGACGAAAGCGCCATCTCCGAGGCCCAGAATTTCCTGTTCTTCATCAGCTATGGTCCGGACAAGAAACTCAAAATGTCCGAGCTGGACAGCCTCACCGAGAAGTTCGAAAAGATCCAAAGCCGCAATGCCCGCGTTATCTGGGGCCGTGGTATGGACGAGAGCCTGGGCGAATCTATCAAGTTGTCCGTCATCGTCACGAATTTCAATTCCAATCCGCAGAAGAAGCAGGAAGTCACCATTGTTCCTGACGATATGGAACAAAAGCAGGGTCCCATCTTCTCCCAAGAAACTCCCAACAGTGACATTGACAACCTCATTCCCAAGATGACGGTGAAATCTCAGCCTCAAGCTCCGGAGAACCCTTTTTCCTTTGATCAAAGCAGACCGGCGGGTCCGCAGAAGATCATGGATGATGGTGACATCTTTTCCGATTTTGATGTGATTACGCAAACTCCCGCCATCAACCGTTACAAGATCATGGAGTCAGCCGCCCCGACGGAGACAATGACCATGAACTTTCAGCCGATGTACGAGGGTAACAATGATATCAAGGAACTCTTTATAGATCTTGCTGACTAAAAGTAATAATTATCAAACAAAAACAGCATCCGGACGGGTGCTGTTTTTGTTTTTCACATTCACACGGCAAATTTCGTACTTTTGTAGTCCACAGAAAAACTGAATACGTGCTCCGATACATCGTCAAGAAAATATTATACGGCCTGCTGATGATGCTGGGTGTAGTGACACTGGTGTTCTTCCTGTTCACTGTGCTTCCCTCCGACCCCGCCCGTATGATGATGGGCCAGCGCAGCGACCTGCAGACGGAGGAGGCCATTCGCAAGGAGATGGGGCTCGACCTGCCCCTTGGAGTGCAGTATTTGGCCTATCTCAATGATGTCTCGCCCATTTCGTGGCACAAAACCCAGGATACGGAATCCTTCTTCTATTTGGACGATAACGATTATCACTACTTGAAGATTCTGCCTTTGGGCAAGTCGGCGGTGGTGCTGAAAGCCCCCTACCTCCGGAGGTCATATCAGAGCAAACGGCCCGTGGGCGAGATCATAGCGGAGGCGTTCCCGAAGACAGTGTTGTTGGCAGTGGTCTCCATTGTCTTTGCCCTCATCGTGGGCATCATCATCGGCATCTTCTGCGCCCTGTACAAGGGCACATGGTTCGATCATGTGGCACTGGTGTTCTCCACTCTCGGCATGTCGGTGCCCTCCTTCTTCGCCGCCATTCTCTTCGCGTGGGTGTTCGCTTTTCTGCTCGCCGATGTTACCGGCTTGAGCATGTTCGGCAGCCTTTATACCGTGGATGATTACGGCGCAGGCCAGTACTTGGACCTCAAAAATCTCATACTTCCTGCCATGACATTGGGTATCCGCCCGTTGGCGGTGGTGGTGGAACTTACCAAAAATTCACTGCTGGATGTGCTGTCGCAGGACTACATCCGCACCGCCAAGGCCAAGGGTCTCAAGCGGAGTGTCATCATCACCAAACATGCGCTGAAAAATGCGCTCAACCCTGTGGTGACTGCCATATCGGGCTGGTTGGCCGGATTGCTGGCCGGCGCGGTGTTCGTGGAATACATCTTCGACTGGAAAGGCATGGGCGTGGTCATTGTGGACGCCCTCGACAAATACGACTTTCCTGTGGTGATGGGCTCGCTACTCTACGTTTCCATCGTCCTCATCATCATCAACATCTTATGCGATATCATCTACGGGTGGCTTGACCCCAGGGTAAGCCTGAATTAAAGGTTCGGAAAGTTTATAAGGTTTGTAAGGTTTGTAAGGTTTGTAAGGTGCTAAAGTTCTAAAGTTTATAAAGTGAACCTTACAAACTTGAAACTTTATTAACTTTATAAACTCCTTTTCACTGCATTGCACACTTGCTGCACTTGCTCGTCCGTGAGGTCGTAATAGACGGGCAGAGTGATTTCGCGGGAGTAGTTGTCGTAGGAAACAGGGTAATCGGCGATGTTGTAGCCCATATTTTTGTATGCTGTGAGCATGGGCAGCGGGATGAAGTGCACATTGACGCTCACCTCCTGCTCGAAGATGCGCTGCATGATGGTGTCGCGCTGTGCCTCGGTAATGTTTCGGATTCTCAGGGCATAAACATGATAGGAAGATGTTTTGTCCGCTGTCTCATATTCGGGAATCTGGAAGCGGTCGTCTGACCCAAAAGCCTGCGTGTAGGCATCGAAAATCTCCTTGCGGCGTTTCAGAATCATGGCGTCATAGCGGTCAAGTTCCACCAAACCCATGGCAGCGGCTATGTCGGTCATGTTGCACTTGTAGCCGCACTCATACACGTCGTAGCGCCAGTTGCCCACCTGGGTTTTGGCCAGTGCGTCCTTTGATTGCCCGTGCAGCGAGAAGGCGCACAGCTGTTTGTAGATGGCTTCAGCGTCAAAATTGTCCGGCAAAGCCAGGCATATAGCGCCGCCCTCGGCAGTGGTCAGGTTTTTAACCGCGTGGAACGAAAACACGGTGATGTCGGCTACCGCGCCTGTGTGTTTGCCCTTGTACCACGCGCCCAGCGAGTGTGCGGCATCGGAAAGCACCAACGGACGGCCCAGTCGTTCCTGGGTCTCATTGGCTGGTTGGAAGTTTCTTCTAACCTCTTCATCGTTTACCACGGCCATAATCTCCTCATAATCGCAAGGCATACCGGCAATGTCCACTGGCATGATGGCTTTGGTTTTGGGTGACAGTGCTTTGCGGATGTTCTCCACAGAGATGAGAAAGTCGGGGTTCACGTCCACCATCACGGGTGTCGCGCCGCAGTGGACCACCACTTCTACTGTGGCTGTATAGGTGTAGGCGGGCACGATAACCTCATCGCCGGGTCCGACGCCGAACCAATGCAACATGAGTTCCAATCCGGCGGAGGCGGAGTTGACGCACAAAACTTTCTTTATGCAGCAATATTCGGCGATTTTCTGTTCGAAAAGTTTGGTGCGCGGTCCTGTGGTTATCCATCCCGAACGCAGGGCGGCCACTACCTCGTTCACTATCGCATCGTCAATATGGGGAGGGGAAAAAGGAATCATCTTGGCAAAATTTAATCGGTCATTCGTTGCAGTTTTTTAGCCTTGTTGCTTTGGTGCATCTTCGACAGCTCACCGAAATCCAGCGCGAAATTGAAGCAGTTGGGCGTGGCTCCGGGCGCATAGTGCGTACGTGCAAAGCCGAAACGGATGCCCTTGACGTTGATGCTCAGGCCGTATGAGAACCCCGCTAGGGAGCTGCGGGCCACAACTTTCATCTCCTGATGTACATTGTGATTATAGGCGGCCTGGATGGAAATATACTGTATGGGCTCAATCTCCAATCCGAAGATGATGTGCCGGAAGAAGTTGTCGAAGAACTGCGCGGCTTTCGAGGGATATTTTATCGTGTTGGTGAAAGCGTCCGTTTGCAGGAACGGGTTGCCGTCGCCATAATAGTTCATGTTCCAGCGGTAAAGCGAGTGCAGGGAGATGTGGTAGCGGATGGGTACGTGTTGCAGGCGTTGCGAGAGGGCCAATTGCAAGTCAAAGGGCGGCGTCTCCACTTGGCCAGCCACGAAAGGCTTTATTTCCGAACCTATGTTTTTGGCCAGCAGGGTCAGTGACAGCCGCTTGTCGGGGTTGTGATAGCTGCCAGCCACATCCACGGCAAAGCCGAAAGAGGTATAGGACTCGTACGTGCACAGCAACAGGTTGAGGTTAGCCCCGATGGTGAAATTCGGCGACAGTTCGCGGCCCCAGCCGAGGCTTATCGCGTAGTCGCCGGCGGTGAAATAGCCGGTTTCCAATCCCGAGGCATCGGTGCCCATGAATCTGCCGTATGGCACAGCTTTCACGGAGAAGGCAAAACTGCCGGCCTTCGGGAAAGTGTATGCGTAGAGGGCAGAGAGATAGTTGGCATTGGAAAAATAGTCCGTGAAATTCAGAACCAGATTGTTGTGATGACGCTCGCCAATATAGGAAGGGTTCATGATCAGGAGTGTCGGGTCGTTGTCATAGACGGAAATCAGGCCGCCTCCCAGCGCCATCTGGCGTGTTGAGTAGTTGAAATTGAGGAAATTATATGCATGTCTGCCTCCAGTTTGCGCCGAAGCACCTGAAAGACCAATTCCAATCAGCAAGCATACAATAATATATATGATTCCTTTTTTCATAAACCGCGCAAAAGTACAAAAAAGACAAACGCTCTCCCTGCCAAAATACTTTTTTGTATATTTGCCGCCCGAATCATAAAATTCTACTACAATGAAAAAATTATTTCCTCTTTTTTTGCTTTTAGTTTTGGGCTTCGCTGCCTGTACGAATGGTGAAGGTGCTAAATACGCAGGAAAATACAGTGGAACATTCACCTTTATCAAACAGGACGGCAAAACCAAAGATGGTACTGTGACCATCTCCAACAACCCGTTGTCTCAAAATGGCATCCTGCTTTATTATTGCCTTCCTTTGGAAAATGTTTCCACAGGTGTTTATAAAACCAAAAGCGAGAATGTGGACTATATTACCAACGTGCTTACTTCCATTATTGGTGAAAGCAACTATATAGATACTTCTTCAGAAGTCGTGAAAGACATAACGGTGGAGTGCACGTTCACTGGCGACAGGCTGGACATGACGGTGTACTATACCGTAGCCTTATTAAATGATTTGCTGCAGACCCGAGTGGAAATCATCAAATTTAGTGGTACAAGATAATAATCTCGTCTGATTAAATCGGATATCAAATGAAGAGGTGGAATCTTTTGTTCTGTGTGTTGTTGGCTTACACCTTCAGCATAGCACAAGATTCCACTTCTTTGCATCAATACAAAACCTATTATTACCCTTCCGGCGTCAAGTCGAGCGAGGGTTTTTTGGTAAATGGCCAACCCGATGGCTGGTGGAAATCCTATGATGAAAATGGCAGGTTAGTGTCTGAAGGCAATCGCAAGAACCTGCTGTTGGATAGTCTGTGGACCTTCTATGTTGACGGTCGCAAGAGCTTTACCATCCATTATAAGGAAGGGAAGAAGCATGGTGAGCAGATCCAGTATTTCCCTCGGGAATACACGGTTTCACAATGGAGGCAAGATACCATTGTGGGAGCTGTGCGCACGTACGACACAGCCGGCTGGCTCAAGCAGACCGTGCCCTATTTTGAGGGCAAGCCCCACGGCCTGGCCAAGGAGTATGACCGTACCGGACTGGTGATTGCCGTCGCCAACTATTACCGTGGCGTGATGAGCCGGAGGGAGCGCATCAACCGCACCGATGAACATGGACTCAAACAGGGTGGTTGGAAGTTTTTCTGGGACAACGGCCAACTGAAAATGGAGGGCAGTTTCCTCAATGGCAAGAAACATGGTTTTTTCAAGTTCTATGACGAGGGAGGTAATTTCCTTTATGTGGAGAAATATGAGAACGACCAGCTGGTGACGGATGCCAAGGAGACCAAGCAGATGGAGAAGCGCACGGCTTACCACAGCAATGGTCAACCTTCCGTCATAGCCACCTACTACAATGGCAAACAGGATGGCATCCGCCGCGAGTTTGACGCCGAAGGCAAAATTATCAAAGGCTATGTGTTTGAGGAGGGCTGGATGCGCTATGAGGGCATCACAGACATGAACGGCCTGCGGCAGGGACAATGGAAAGAGTATTATCCCACTGGCGAGCTCCGTTCCAAAGGCAAGTACAAGAACTCCAAGCCCATCGGCGAATGGAATTTCTACTTTATTGATAAAACGGTGGAAATTACCGGCGAATACAACAGCAAAGGTGAGAAGACGGGCGAATGGATTTGGTTTTACTCTACTGGGGACACGATGATAGTGGCCCATTACGAGGATGGCGACGCCGAAGGAGAGTATGTGGAATACGATGAAGACGGGACACCGTTGGTGAAAGGAAGCTATGTGGCCGGCTATGAAGAAGGCGTATGGCTTTACCGTAACGGCGATGCTGTAGAACAAGGCCATTATGAAGGCGGCAAACAGGAGGGTTTATGGAAAACCACCTACGAAAATGGCCGCATAGCCTTTGAGATTCGCTATGACGAGGGCGTGCGACATGGCAAATACACCGCCTATTGGGAAAATGGCAATATCAAAACCACCGGAAAATACGTCAAAGGCCTGCAGGACGGCCCCTGGACCTATTATAATGAGGATGGAATAGTGATGCTAACTACCTTATTCAGTGATGGAAAGGAAATAAAATGGAATGATTATACAATAAAATAGTGTTTTCTCCGTAAGTAATACGGCTTTTATATATGAAATATCGGATTCTAACCATACTATGCAGTGTTCTCTTCTTTGGCATCGGCTATGCACAAAATGCTGATGATGGAGGTCAGGGTACGCCCAATATGGATTCGATTTCCACTGTGGATTCCGATATTTTCACCCGTCAGGAGATTCGGAAGATGGATTCCATGTTGAATCTGTTCTATGTGCGCAACGAGTTGTCCAATAAAAGTTCCGTGCTATCCAAGTACAAAGACGACACGACGGCTTACGACAACAACGACACGATGATTTTCAAGCGGTTGTCGCAGATTGTCACGGCAGTACCCTTGGCGTATAATGACAAGGTGAAGCGGTTCATTGAGCTCTATTCTGTGCAGCGGCAGCGTTCCTCTTCTGTGATTCTGGGGCTGGCGCAGTACTATTATCCTTGGATGCGGGAGATTTTCGACAAATACAATGTGCCGGAGGAGTTGGTTTATATCACCATCATTGAATCCGCTTTGAACCCTACGGCGGTCTCTCCCGCCGGTGCAACGGGAATCTGGCAGTTTATGTACAATACGGGCAAGCTCTATGGTTTGCAGGCCAACACGTATGTAGATGACCGGCGTGACCCGTACAAGGCCACAGATGCCGCTGCGCGTCACTTCCGTGATTTGTACAATATTTTCAACGATTGGGGGCTGGCCATCTCCGCCTACAACTGTGGTGCGGGCAACGTGCGCAAGGCCATCCAGCGCTCCGGCGGCAAAACCGACTTCTGGGGCGTGTCGCCTTACCTGCCCAAAGAGACCCAGAACTACTTCCCCGCCTTCATCGGTGCGTATTATATGATGACCTATCACAATCTCTATGGCATCAGCCCTGCCCACCTGTCCATTCCCACGGACGTGGATACGGTGATGGTGGACAAGGAATTGCACTTCATGCAGATCTCCGAGATGCTGGATATCAGCATGGATGAGATTAAAATTTTGAATCCGCAATATAAGCGTGAAATCATCCCGGCCTTTAATGAGCAATATCCCCTGCGCTTGCGCTCCAACGATATTCTCCGGTTCATCGCGATGAAGGACACGATTCAGAAGCATCGTTACAACGACTTTTTCAGCCCGGCCCGCGACCTCAACAAGGAAAACCTGACCACCAATGCCAATGGCGACATTGTGAAGGTCACGCCCAGCAAATACCATACGGTGCGGAAAGGGGAGACCATCTCATCCATCTCCCACAAATATGGTGTCAGTGTCAACCAGATTAAATCGTTGAACCGTTTGCACAGTAATAGCTTGAAGGTAGGACAGAAGTTGTTGATCAGAAAAGGTTCCACGGTGATAGTAAAAGCGGCCCCTGTGCCCACAGACAGCACGTCCACAGTGACACCGACGGACTCGCTGAACACTGGCAATGAAATTCGTGAGCCGATAGTGGTGAACAAGGACACGACGGTTGTGACGCCCGCTGAGCCCATCATCCGCACGCACATCGTGAAGAAGGGTGATACCCTGTCCTCCATCGCCCGCCAATATGGTACCACTGCTGCGGCTTTGGCATCGTACAATCATCTCAGCAACATCAATTCCATCCAGGTAGGGCAGAAAATCAAGATTCCGCAAAAATAAAACAGGGACAAAGCCTTGCAGCCTTGCCCCTGATGGGAATATCAATTCATTTCGTTAATCCAAATTACTCCTGCATCAGGATTTCCAGCATCTTGATTGCACTGTCGCTGATGACGGTGCCGGGTCCGAAGATACAGGCGGCGCCGGCTTTGTAGAGGAAGTCGTAGTCTTGCGGCGGGATGACACCGCCCACGATGACCATGATGTCTTCGCGGCCCAGCTTCTTGAGCTCTTCAATCACCTGCGGTACGAGCGTCTTGTGGCCGGCGGCGAGGGAAGAGACACCCAGAATGTGGACATCGTTTTCCACAGCCTGTTTGGCGGCCTCTTCGGGAGTCTGGAACAGCGGTCCCATATCCACATCGAAGCCGATGTCGGCGTAGCCGGTGGCCACCACCTTGGCGCCACGGTCATGGCCGTCCTGGCCCATCTTGGCAATCATGATACGAGGACGACGGCCCTCTTTCTTTGCGAATTCATCGCACATTTCGCAGGCCTTCTTGAAGCTTGCGTTGTCTTGTTGTTCTGCACTGTACACGCCGGAAATCAGATTTATTTTTGCTTTATAACGTCCGTAAATTTCTTCGAGGGCATCGGAGATCTCGCCGAGGGAGGCGCGCACGCGGGCGGCCTTGATGGAGAGGTCGAGCAGGTTGCCGTTGCCGGTCTTTGCGCACTCGGTCAGGGCGGCCAGGGCAGCCTTCACGTCAGCTTCGTTGCGGTTGGCGCGCAATTCGGCCAAACGCTTGAGCTGGGCCTCGCGCACGGTGGTGTTATCAACCTCCAGTGTCTCAATGGGAGCCTCCTTGTCCAATTTGTACTTGCTCACGCCGATGATGGCCTCCTTGCCGGAGTCGATACGGGCCTGCTTGCGAGCGGAAGCCTCCTCGATACGCATCTTCGGAATACCCGTCTCGATAGCCTTGGCCATACCGCCCAAGGATTCAATCTCCTGGATGTGTTTCCATGCGCGGTGGGCAATCTGGTGGGTCAGGCTTTCCACATAGTAAGAACCTGCCCACGGGTCGATGGACTTGCAGATCTTGGTTTCTTCCTGAATGTAGATCTGGGTGTTACGGGCGATACGGGCCGAGAAGTCGGTCGGCAGGGCGATGGCCTCGTCCAGAGCGTTGGTGTGCAGTGACTGGGTGTGGCCCAGGGCGGCGCCCATGGCTTCCACGCAGGTACGACACACATTGTTGAACGGGTCTTGCTCCGTGAGCGACCAGCCGGAAGTCTGGCAGTGCGTACGCAAAGCCAGTGACTTGGGATTCTGCGGGTTGAACTGTTTCACAATCTTGGCCCACAGCATACGGGCGGCGCGCATCTTGGCAATCTCCATGAAGTGGTTCATGCCCACAGCCCAGAAGAAGGACAAACGCGGGGCGAAGTCGTCCACGCTCATGCCAGCGTTCACACCTGCGCGAAGATACTCCAAACCGTCGGCCAGTGTGTAGGCCAGCTCGATGTCACTGGTGGCACCTGCTTCCTGCATGTGGTAGCCTGAGATGGAAATGGAGTTGAACTTCGGCATGTTCTTGGAAGTGAACTCGAAAATATCGGCGATGATTTTCATGGAGTGCAACGGCGGATAAATATAGGTGTTGCGCACCATGAACTCTTTCAAAATGTCGTTTTGGATAGTGCCGGACAGTTGGTCCATGCTCACGCCCTGCTCTTCGGCGGCCACGATGTAGAAGGCCAGAATCGGAAGCACGGCGCCGTTCATGGTCATGGAGACGGACATCTTGTCCAACGGAATCTGGTCGAAGAGGATCTTCATATCCAGGATGGAGTCCACAGCCACACCTGCTTTGCCCACGTCGCCCACCACGCGCGGGTGGTCGGAGTCGTAGCCACGGTGCGTGGCCAAGTCGAAGGCGATGGACAAACCCTTCTGACCGGCAGCCAAGTTGCGGCGGTAGAAGGCATTGGACTCTTCGGCGGTGGAGAATCCGGCGTATTGGCGGATGGTCCACGGACGGAAGGCGTACATCATGGAGTAGGGTCCGCGCAGGTAGGGCGGAATACCAGCTGTGTAATTGAGATGTTCCATTCCGGCCAAGTCATCCGCACCATATACCTGTTTCACAGGAATCTGCTCGGCGGTCATCCAGTCGGCGGAAATATTGTGTTCTTGTTCCCATTTACGAAAATCTTCCTGGCTTTCAGGGACTTTCTTAAAATCTACGTTACTAAAATCTGGACGCATTTTTCTAAATTTTACTCACTCATATTTTGAGGGTGCAAAGATACAAAAAGATTGGCCTCTTCTGTCAAAAAATGTAATTTTGCAGCCCAAAGTTTTTGTGTTATGAAATTAATGTTGCGAATTATGGTTATTGCGATGATGATGATGGGCACGCATACGGCCCATTCCCAGAAAGTCGGTGTTTCTTTGGCAGGAGGTGCTGCGTTAGGGTATGCACATCTGGGATTCCTGCAGGCTATGGATGAGGCCGGAATCAAACCCGACTGCATTGTGGGCACTTCCATGGGCGCTATCGTAGGCATGCTGTATGCTGCTGGCAATTCTCCGGAAGAAATCCTGCAGTATATTAAAGACGAAGAAATGGACCGCCTGACGGGTATCGTGCTTTTTTCTTGGCATAGGAAAGGTGGTCTCATCAGTACCAATCGTATCCAGAAAACGCTTTTGAAATACGTGCCGCACAATAGCTTCGATTCCTTGAAATACCCCTTCTACTGCTGTTCGTTCAACGTGGACTCTCTCAAGCCAGTATATAAAGGTTCAGGTGGCGACCTCGTGAAATACGTGATGGCTTCCTCCGCCGTGCCCATTGTTTTCTCCCCGGTGTGGATAGACGGCAGCCCATACGTGGATGGTGGCATATATGACAATATGCCCATTCAGCCTCTTCTGGATGAACGCTGTGACATTCGGATCGGTTCGCTGCTGTTGCTCGAGAAGCCGCAGCCTAAACGGGATATTGCTTCCCTTTGGCTGCGCCCTGCCTTCAGCATTCCATACATGAATTCATTTCAGCATGCGGATATGTTCACGGATGTGGTCATGATTGATCCTCAAGATTACTGGTTGTTTGATTTCAAATACGTGGACGAACTGTATAAAATCGGCTACGATGCCGGAAAAGAATATTTCAACACACACGAGATAGGTTCCAGTAAATAATCAGGCTGCTACAGTATGCTCATTTTTTGTATCTTTGCGCCTTTTAACGGAAATCGCTATGAATAAACGTTTTTTAAGTATTATCCTATTGTCTATCATGATATTATCTTCATGTTCTTCTCCTAAGAAAATGGAGAAGGAGATGGCGAAAACAGAGCCCGTGAAGGAATCTAAGGCAGAAACCAAACCCGAAAAGATGACAGAAGTACTGATTAAAACCACCAAAGGCAACATCAAGATTGCGCTTTACAACGAGACGCCGCAACACCGCGACAATTTTATCAAGTTGGTGAATGAGAAATACTACGATGGAGTATTGTTCCATCGTATCATCCAAGGATTCATGATCCAGACGGGAGATCCGGACTCCAAGACCGCGAAACCGGGCCAGCGTTTGGGCGCCGGAGGCCCCGACTACCGCATTCCGGCCGAATTCGTGCCTACGCTCTACCACCGCAGAGGTGCTGTGGCCGCGGCCCGCGACAACAACCCGGCCAAGTCCTCGTCCGCCTCACAGTTCTACATTGTGGACGGTAAACCCTATGACAACGCCTATCTCGACATGCTGCAACAGCGTACGGGCAAGACTTTCACCCCCGAGCAGCGTGAGGTCTATACCACTCTCGGCGGCGCCCCGTTCCTCGATGGCGACTACACTGTGTTCGGACAGGTGCTTAGCGGCATGGAAGTGGTCGATAAAATCGCCGCCCAGCCCAAGGACCAGTTCGACCGCCCGACAGAAGATATAAAAATACTCAGTGTCACGATTTTAAAATAACCCTTTTACCTCATTTACCCCTTTAACCCCTTTTACCAATTTCACCCATCTATCGTATGAAATCAATAGACGAAATAAGAGCAGAAATTGAAAATTACAAAATCGAGAATGCCGAAGCGCTGGAACAGTTCCGTCTCAATTTCTTGAGCAAGAAAAGCGAGTTGCAGTCCATGTTCGGCGAGATCAAGAACATTGCGCCGGAGGAACGCAAAGGCTTTGGACAGATGCTCAACGAGCTGAAAGACAAGGCTCAGCAGCGTTTTGAGGAACAGAAATCCAAAATGGAGGCAGCAATATGCTCGCTCAACACCATCGCGGATGTCACCCGCCCGTCGGCCAATATACCATTGGGATCCATGCACCCCATCTCCATCATGATGAACCAGGTGCGCCGCATTTTCGAAGACATCGGCTTCACGGCAGTCACTGGTCCCGACATTGAGGACGACTGGCACGTGTTCACCGCGCTCAACTTTGCCGAAGAGCATCCGGCTCGGGATATGCAGGATACCTTCTTCGTGGAATTGCACCCCGACGTGCTGCTGCGCACGCACACCTCTTCGTTGCAGGTCCGCACCATGGAGAAACAACAACCGCCGATCCGCGTGATATGCCCGGGTCGCGTGTTCCGCAATGAGGCCATTACCTCCCGTGCACACTGCATCTTCCATCAGGTGGAAGGTCTCTATGTGGCCGAGAAGGTTTCTTTTGCAGATATGAAACAGACGCTGCTCTATTTCGCTCAACGTATGTTCGGCCCCGATGTGCGCATCCGTCTGCGTCCGTCCTACTTCCCGTTCACGGAGCCGTCCGCTGAAATGGATGTTTCTTGCTACATCTGTGGTGGCGAGGGCTGCAACCTCTGCAAACACACCGGTTGGGTGGAGATTTTGGGCTGCGGTATGGTGGATCCCAACGTGCTGGAAAACTGCGGTATCGACAGCGAAAAATACAGCGGATTTGCTTTCGGTCTCGGCATCGAACGTATGACAATGCTCAAGTACAGGACCAACGACATCCGTCTCTACTTTGAAAACGATGTCCGCTTCCTGCAACAATTCAAGGCGGCAACGCTTTAAAAGTTGAGAGTTGAGAGTTGAGAGTTGAAAGGCTGATGGCCAATGGCTAAAAGCAATAGCAAAAAAATATAAATCCTAAAAATAATGAATAAAACGCAAAAATTGATTAACACGATTCTCGGTGTGATCATCGGTATTGTGGCTTCTGCCGTTTATATCATGACCGCCGAGCCGACCGTCTCCTGGTGGGACTGTGGTGAATACATCGCTACAACTTCGAAGTTGCTGGTGGGTCACCCCCCTGGAGCACCCACTTTCCAGATTATCGGTCGTATCTGCACGCTGTTTGCCGGCGGAGACCCGACCAAGATGGCGTTCTGCGTGAACAGCATGTCAGCCGTCTGCAGTGGCCTCACCATCATGTTGCTCTATTTTACCATCGTGCGTTTGGCACGCAAACTTGTGGCCAAGTACGGTGAGATGAATACGCCTCGCTTCATAGCCGTGATAGGCGCCGCTCTCGTGGGTGCCATGGCTTACGCGTTCAGTGACACATTCTGGTTCTCCGCCGTGGAGGGTGAGGTTTACGCCATGTCTTCCTTCTTCACAGCTCTGGTGTTCTGGTGTATTCTGAAGTGGGACGAAGAGTATGATAATCCCAAGGCCGATGTCAACCCCAACCGTTGGATTGTCCTCATCGCCTATCTGGTGGGCCTCTCCATCGGCGTTCACTTGCTGAACTTGCTGACCCTGCCGGCTATCGTGCTGATTGTTTATTATAAGCTTTCCAAGAATGCCACTGGCATGGGCGCAGTGCTCACCATGGCTATCATATCCTTCTTCTTCGCTTTCTTCTGCTCCACTTTGTGGATGTTCCTGATATGGATTTTCATCACAGTCCCGTTGTTTGTGATGTGCGCGACGAAGGGCACGCTGAAGTCGAAGGCAGAATGGGGTGTGTTCCTCTCCCTTTGCGGCTCTGTGGTGCTGCTCGGCCTCATCCTCTGGGGTATCATCCCTCAGGTGGTGAACTTGGCTGGAAAGTTCGACCTGTTCTTTGTGAACTCGCTGCACCTGCCGTTCAATTCCGGAACCATCTTCTTCTTCCTGATACTCGTGGCCTTGATTGCCTGGGGTATTATGGCTGGCTACAAGAAAAACAAACCGGTGTTGCTGATGGGCACTTTCTGCTTCATGATGTTGCTTATCGGTTATTCCACCTTCTTCACTCTGGTCATCCGCTCTAACGCCAACCCGACCATTGACGAGAACAACCCGGAAGACGCGGTGGCTCTGTTGGCCTATCTGAACCGTGAGCAATATGGTTCCAATCCCTTGTTCTACGGTCAGAGCTACAACACAAAGGTGATCAATGCCGAAAACGGCAAGCCTGTTTACGTAAAGGACAAGAATGCCAAACGCTATGTGGTTTCCAACGACCGTCAGGGCGAGAAGCTGCAATACGACCCGTCCGGTTGTATGCTTTTCCCGAGAATGTGGTCGTCCGAAAAGCAGGGCGAGTACATCAATTGGCTGAACAATCATTATAACAGCGATAGTCCTTCCGATCGTGAAGCCCGCCGGGAGCTGGCCCGTAACGACACGCCTTCCTGGAAACAAAACATCAAATTCTTGCAAACGTATCAGTTTGGCTACATGTACTGGAGATATTTCATGTGGAACTTTTCCGGTCGTCAGAATGACCTTCAGGGTCGTGGTGACAACATGAACGGCAACTGGATTACGGGAATACCCTTCATCGACAAAGCCTTGGTAGGTGATCAGAACAATCAGCCCAAAGCCATGCAGCGCCCGGGTCACAACACCTATTATCTGTTGCCCTTGCTGTTGGGATTGGTGGGTATCTTCTATCAAACCCGTAAGGACACACAGAATGCCTTTGTGGTGTTTATGTTGTTCATCATGACGGGTCTGGCTATCGCGTTTTATCTGAACATGTATGCTTTCCAGCCGCGTGAGCGTGACTATGCTTTTGCCGCATCGTTCTATGCTTTTGCAATATGGATAGGATTTGGTGTGCTGGGTATCTATGAACTGTTTGAGAAAATCAAGAGCAAACCGGTGCAGATTGCCGGTGCGGCACTCACCACGGTGATATGCTTCGCTTTGGTGCCCTGCGTGATGGCTAACCAGAATTGGAACGACCACGACCGCTCTAACCGTTACACAGCCCTGGCCATTGCCAAGAATTACCTCGATTCCTGTGCTCCCAACGCCATTCTGTTCACATTGGGCGATAACGATACCTTCCCGTTGTGGTACGCCCAGGAGGTGGAAGGCTACCGTACCGACGTGCGCGTGTGCAACCTTTCGCTTCTCAGCACCAGCTGGTATGTGGATCAGATGAAACGCAAGGCATACGCATCAGAAGCTCTGCCTATTTCCATGACCTGGAGTCAATACAAGGATGGCACTCGTGACGTCCTCTACCTCGAACCCGGTGAAAATCAGTTTGTGGATTTGAACGCTGTCATGAATTACATCAAAGATCCGCAATTCGACCATACCCGTCACTTGTTCCTGCTGTCGCAGAATAAAGGTTACCGATCCAATGGTCGCGCCATTCCTGCCAGCTTTTCTTTGCCGGTTGACAAGGCCAAGGTGCTGGCTAACGGGACGGTGAGCCCCAAGGACTCCGCACTCATCGTGGATCGCTTGGAGTGGAACGTGGGTAAGCCGGGCGTCACCCCGCTGGCCAAGGCTTATATCGTCATGATGGACATTTTGGCCACCAACAACTGGGAACGTCCTATCTATTATGCTTCTACCACTGGTTCTGAGGCTTATCTCGGACTGGAGGATTATTTCCAATTGGAGGGATTTGCTTACAGATTGGTGCCTATCAAGACTTCGCGCTCCAATGAAACGGGTCGTATCAATTCTGAGATTCTGTACAACAATCTGATGAATGTGTTCAATGACCACAGCCGTGAAGATCTCCTCAATCATCCTGATGCGCCCAAGCACGATGCCTATCCGTACGCTTGGGGTGGCCTCAATGACACCCGCGTGTATCATAGTGAGGACAATACCCGTTTGATTTCCCTTGTCCGCCGTCTGTACAACCGTCTGGGCAACCAGCTGTTGGCAGAAGGTGATGTGGAAAAAGCCGAACAGGCTTTTGACCAAGGCAATAAAGTTCTTCCGAATGAGGTCTTCCCGTATGTATCCGTCATGTCCAACGTGTATGGTTATACCCAGAACTGTATTTTCTATATGCAGGATTATTTCAAACTGAACACGCCGAGCGGAAATCAGAAGGGTATGGAGATGGCCAAATCCATCTGGGATCAGATGGCAGAGCTTTTTGCTTGGTATAACCAATGCGACGACAACACCTTGGCTATCCATGAGGATAATATTCATTACGATATGATGTTCTTGCATTATTTGATGACCAATGTCCGGTATCCCGACCAGTCCATGGCTTCCAAATTCAAGGAATTGAAGTTTGACAACCTGGCAGCCAATTATGCTCAGGGCTTGTCCAACAACATCACCCGCCTGATTCGCCAACCCGATTTTGATCAGCAGGCTGTCGCCAACAATTTCCAGGAGCTGCATCAGTTGCTGGATATTGCCGAGGTGGCTGGAGACAATGCCACGGTCAAGAAATTGCAGGATATTGCAGAGACCCAGTTGAAAGCGATGGACGGAATCTCCCCGAATATGGGCGGTGCCTATCGTAATTTCTACAATAGTTTGGACCGCACAAGGATGATGGTCCAACAAGATACAAACCAATAAAATTAAGAGAATATGAAAAAATTTGCTGTGATATTATGTGGCTGTGGTTCTCTGGACGGAAGTGAAATCCACGAGTCCGTGATGACCCTGTTGGCCATCGACCGCAATGAATGTACCTACAGCATCTTTGCACCCAATGACAATCAATACCATGTGGTGAACCATTGTACAAAGGAAGCCACACAGGAAAAGCGCAATATGATGGTGGAGGCCGCGCGCATCGCGCGCGGCGACATCCGTCCCATCGAAGAGTGCCGTGTGGAGGATTTCGACGCGTTAGTGTTCCCTGGCGGAAATGGCGCGGCCAAGAACCTGTTCACGTACGCATTCGACGGCAAGAACTGCACTGTGCGTGAGGATGTGGCCCAACTCATCAAGGCGTTTCACGCCCAACATAAGCCTATCGGCGCGCTATGCATCGCACCCGTAATGATTGCTAAGGTGTTGGGCGATGTGACCATCACCGTGGGCAACGATGAGGGCACCATTGCCAATGTGCTCAGCTTCGGCTCCCAGCACATCAACACCCAGCAGACCGGTGTCATTGCGGACAAGCAGAACATGGTGTTCACCACGCCATGTTACATGCTGCCCGCCCGCATCTCCGACATTGCCGATTGCGCGCAGAACCTTATTGACGCCATTCTCGAAAACATGCAGTAATGGTGCGCAATGTTGTTCTGGTCGGCTTCTCCGGCGCAGGCAAGACCACCTTGGGTCGCGCACTGGCGCATCGCTTGGGCCTCGAGTTTGTCGATTTGGACGATGCTGTTGAAGAAAAATACCACGCTACGATTCCCCATATCTTCCAGAAGTATGGGGAATCTGTTTTTCGGCAGTGCGAGTACCAGACGCTGAAAGAGATGCTGAAAGGTCAGGGGATGGTGATAGCCGCCGGAGGTGGCACGCCCGCTAACCAGGATGCCATGCAGCTGATGAATGCGCACGCCGTGACGGTGTATGTTGACCTGCCGGAAGAAACCCTTGTGCGGCGGTTGAAAAACAGCAAGAAAGAGCGCCCGCTGACAGCTGCCCTTTCGGAAGAGGATTTGGTCGCGTATGTGCAGGAGAGACTGGAACAGAGATTGCCGTATTATCGTATGGCGCAGCTGACAGTGAAGGGAGATGAGGTTAGTGCCGAGAACTTGTGTGAGCGTATTAGTCATCTATTTGCAGAATGAAAATGAAGAAGATACTTTTTATTTGTCACGGCAACATCTGCCGCAGCCCGATGGCCGAGTTTGTGATGAAACGATTGGTGGCAGAAGCAGGGCTGTCCGAACAATTTGAAATAGCCTCAGCGGCCACTTCTACAGAGGAGATTGGAAATCCCGTCTATCCCCCTGCTCGGCGGAAACTGGCGGAGCACGGGATTGCGTGCGCGGGCAAGACCGCCCGACAGATCACCCGTGCCGACTATAAGCACTACGATTATGTCATTGCCATGGATCATAACAATTTGCGCAATCTCCGTCGTTTGCTTGGGGATGACACGGAAGGAAAAATCTCTCTCCTGATGGATTACACATCTCGTCCAGGCGATGTGGCAGACCCTTGGTACACAGGCGATTTTGAAGCTACATGGCGGGATGTGATCGAAGGCTGTTCCGGATTGCTGGAACGAATACGGTAAAGATTAGCATTACGCTTGTCGAAGCTGTTTTTCACAGCCCTTCCTAATTAATTTTTCGTATATTGCGCCGCTTTTTTGTGAAGGTGGGTAAGTGATTTTTTAGGATTGTATCTAATTGATATTTTATGACTTGTAAAAACTTTTATATTGTGCGGTTGGGCATTTGGGTCGCTTTGTTGCTGACGTTTTTCTCCCAATCCGTATCGGCTGCGGAAGAAGAGAAATTCAATGCCGGTCCGTTTATCATAGACCATGTCACCGATAACTACGGATGGCATATATGCGGTGAGGACGACAAGAGCGTGACTATTCCGTTGCCCATCATGCTGGTTGATAACGGTCATTTTGTGGCGTTCATGTCCAACAAGTTCCACCATGGCGAAGCCGCCTACAAGGGCTATGCCCTGGGCTGGGGCGACCAAAAAGGCAGCATTGTGAAACTGGCGGATGACTATACCGGCCATTTGGAGGAAGGTGAGGTTTACCCGGTGGACCATGTGTGCAAATTCGATATCTCCATAACCAAGAATGTCTGTGCTCTGATCATCTCTTTGATTCTGATGACTTGGATTTTCCTGTCGGTGGCCAAACAGTACAAACGCCGCCCTGATCAGGCTCCAAAAGGATTACAGGCGTTCGTGGAACCCGTCATCGTCTTCTTGCAGGATGAGATAATCAATCCTTCGTTAGGCAAGAATGCCCCTAAATACACCCCATTCCTGCTCACGCTGTTTTTCTTCATCCTCTTCAACAATCTGATGGGTCTGATTCCCATTTTCCCTGGTGGTGCCAATCTTACCGGCAATGTTGCGGTAACGGGCGTGCTCGCGCTGTTGACCTTCTTTGTGACGCAGTTTTCGGGAAAGAAGGAGTATTGGAAAGACATTATCAATACACCGGGTGTGCCATGGTGGCTGAAGTTTCCGCTGCCCATCATGCCGTTGGTGGAGATAATCGGTGTGTTCACCAAGCCGTTCGTGCTGATGGTGCGACTCTTCGCTAACATCACAGCTGGTCACATTATCGTGCTGGGTTTCATTTCGTTAATATTCATCTTCGGACAGATGGCTCCGGCGATTGGTTACAGCGTTTCGGTTGTGTCAGTCTTTCTCTACCTCTTCATGAGTTGTTTGGAATTGCTGGTGGCTTTCATCCAGGCTTTCGTCTTTACCTTGTTGAGTGCCATGTACATCGGAGCGGCCTGCGGGGAGGAAGAGGAGGAAATTCAATTGGCAGAATAAACCTTATTATCAACTCAATAAATACAAAAAACTATGTCATTATTAACCATCTTATTGCAAGCAGCCGCCGGCATTGGCATCGGCAAAATGGGTGCTGGTATTGGTGCGGGTTTCGCCGCCATCGGTGCAGGTCTCGGTATTGGTAACATCGGTAAAGACGCCATGTCCGCCATTGCTCGTCAACCTGAAGCAGCTGGCAACATTCGTACCAACATGATCTTGGCAGCCGCCTTTGTTGAAGGTGTCGCTTTGTTCGCCTGCGTCGTGTGTCTGCTTATTGCAATCGCTTAATTTGTTGAAGGACCTCGCGGTTGGCGGGGTCCTCAACATTTTTCAAAATTTCAGAAACAACTCAGACTTAAATATGGAACTCATAAAACCCTCTTTCGGACTTATTTTCTGGATGCTCATCGGCTTTGGCATCTTCTTCTTTATTCTGGCTAAATATGTCTGGCCAATAATCACACAAGGCATTGCCAGCCGCAACAAGAAGATCCAGGACCAACTGGATGAGGCGGAACGCGTCCACGCCGAACTCGAGAACCTCAACTTAATGCACGAACAGATGCTTGCGCAAGCGAAGACGGAGCGTGATGATATCCTTAATGAAGCCCGCGCCATCAGTGAGAAATTGAAGGAAGACGCCAAACTGAAAGCCGATGCTGAGGCACAATCCATTATTGCCGATGCCAAGCAGGCCATCCAAATGGAAAAGATGAAAGCTATCACCGATCTGAAGAACGAAATTGCCAACTTCTCCATCAATATCGCCGAGAAAATCATGACCGAAGAACTTTCTGATAAGGAAAGACAAGAGAAATTGATTGAGAAGTGGGTTGACGAAACGAATCTGAACTAACCATGCGTTTTGTTGACACCCATACGCATCTGTACCGAGAGAGCTATCCCGACAATTTCGAGGAGGTGGCTCGTCGCGCGATAGAGGCGGGTGTGGACAAGATGATTCTGGGATGTGTCAACCGCGAGACCCTGGCCTGGCTGAATGAGGCGGTCTCCTTGTTCCCAAACAACTTTTTTGTCTTAATCGGACTTCATCCGGAAGATACCAAAGCGGATTTTGAGGATGAACTTGCCCAGATAGAAGCCCATTTGGATGATCCGAATATGGTGGGAGTAGGGGAGATTGGCTTGGATTACTATTGGGACCGCACTTTTGAGAAGGAACAGCGAGAGGCGTTTTACCGTCAGCTTTGCTGGGCCCGCGACCGGAAATTACCGCTGTCGTTGCACATTCGGAGCGCTTACAATGATGCAATTGAGATTCTCAAGCAATTCCGGCAGGGCGAACTATCCGGCGTGATGCACTGCTTTTCGGGTGGCATCCAGGAGGCCGAATGGGCGGTCAAACACGGTTTTGCCATTGGCGTGGGCGGCACAGTGACCTTCAAGAACAGCAAGGTGCAGGATATTGTGGCACACGTGGGACTGGATAATGTGGTGTTGGAAACAGACGCCCCCTATCTGGCTCCCGTTCCGCACCGCGGGAAACCCAATGAGAGTTCCTATATTCCCATTATCGCACAAAAGGTCGCAGACATCTTCAATGTCTCCCTCCAAACAGTGGCTGACCAGACCACGGAAAATGCATACAGGATTTTCACTAAATTACCCCGATAAAATTATATAATAATTATAACTATGTCAGAATCAAAGATTTTCACCCCTTGCCAAATTGGCCCTATTACGCTGCGTAACCGCACCATCCGTTCCGCTGCTTTCGAGAACATGGCGCACGGAAACCGCCCCACCAAAGAATTGTTCGACTACCATACAGCCGTTGCCCGTGGCGGTATCGGCATGACCACCGTGGCCTATGCCTCTGTGTGTCAGAGCGGCCTCTCATTTGATGGCCAACTTTGGCTCCGTGAAGAGATTATCCCTGAATTAAAGAAATTGACGGATGCCATCCACGCCGAAGGCGCCAAGGCCTCCATCCAGATCGGCCACTGCGGCAACATGACGCACCGCGCCACCTGCGGTTGCAAGCCGCTCTCCCCGTCGGGCCGTTTTAACCTTTATTCACCTACCTTTACCCGTAAAATGACCATTAAGGACATCGACGAGATTGTGGAGGCTTTCGGCAAGGCAGTGGATATGTGTCGTCGCGCTGGTTTCGACTGCATTGAGGTGCATGCCGGCCACGGATATCTCATCAGCCAGTTCATTTCGCCTTATACCAATCATCGTAAAGACGAGTACGGTGGCTCCTTGGATAATCGTATGCGCTTCATGCGCCGCGTCATCACTCGAGTGATGGAAGAGGCCAAGGATGATATGGCTATCGTGGTGAAAACCAACATGTACGACGGTTTTCGCAGCGGTATGCAGATTGACGATTGCATTACTGTGGCCAAGGAACTTGAGAAACTGGGCGTGCACGCACTGGTGCTCACCGCCGGCTTCGTGAGCAAGGCTCCGATGGATGTGATGCGCGGTGCCATGCCGCTCAAGACACTGGCTTACTACATGGATATGAAGAAGTTCTGGTGGCTGAAACTCGGTCTTTTCTTTGGCGGTCGCATCGTGATTCCCACGGTTCCGTACAAGGATGCTTATTTCTATGACACAGCCATGAAGTTCCGTAAGGAGTTGAAGATGCCGTTGATTTATGTGGGCGGTATGGTGGACAAAGCCGACATGGAAATGGTGTTGGATTCCGGGTTCGAGGCCTTCCAGATGGCTCGCGCGTTGGTTCAGGATACTGATTTCGTGAATAAACTGCAGTCGGGTGAGGTAACGCGTAGCGCCTGCAAGCACTCCAACTATTGTATCGGCCGTATGTACACGCTGGAGATGAAATGTCACCAGTGCATGGCGAAGGATGAGCTGCCTGCCAAGTTGCAACGTGAACTGGAGAAGGCGGAAAAAGCCGTAGAGAAATCCAACAAACGATAATGAAAAAGGTCCTGATTGTCGATCGGGTGCATCCTTATTTGTCGGAACAACTGTCCGGCGAGGGCTTTGTGTGCCAGACCGACATGACTTTTACATACGATTCATTCAAGGCGGCTCCCGATGACCTGTATGGTTTGGTCATTCGGAGCCGTTTTGTGATTGATCGCGATATTATTGATTCCAAGTCATCGTTGAAATTCATCGTGCGTATCGGTTCCGGTGTGGAGAATATTGATGTGGAATACGCTGAAAAAAAAGGAATTAAAGTGATATCCACACCCGAGGGCAACGCCAATGCGGTGGCGGAGCATTGTCTGGGATTCCTGTTGGCGGCGTTGCGTCATCTTTCCTCTGCTGACCGCGAGGTGCGGGCAGGGGAGTGGCATCGTGAGAAGAACAAGGGCACGGAGTTGCATTCGTACACATACGGGCTGATAGGTTACGGGCACACGGGTCCGGCCTTCGCCAAGTTGTTGCGTGCGCTCGGCTGCGAGGTGTATGCGTACGACAGGTACAACCCAGCCGCCGGAAATGGTAATGCGGAGATGACGGACTTGGATACTATCATGCGGAAGTGTGATGTGATTTCCGTGCATGTGAACTATATACCTGAAAACAAATATTTTATCGATGAGAAATTTATTGAGAATGTCGCGAAACCCTTTGTGCTCATCAACACCTCGCGCGGATTGGTCGTGAATACGGAAGCTGTGGTGAAGGGCTTGGAATCAGGCAAGATACGGATGGCGTGTCTGGATGTGTTGGAGTACGAGAGCCCCAAATTGAAAAACCTGCCCAAGGAGCAATGGCCGGCGGCCATGGAGCGCTTGTCCCAGCTGGAGAATGTCATCCTCACTCCTCATGTTGGTGGCCAGACCCCCGAGGCCGAGCTTCGCCACGCCCAGGTGGCGGTGGAGCGGATACTGGAGCGTGTCGCAGACATGTAATTTTCCATCACATAATAATGCCCGCACACCTTCTGGCGTGCGAAATAATGTGTGGCCATTGATTGTTCTACCAGTGCAGGCAGTCCTAACGGACTGCGCAATTATTGTGATATTCGTTGTTGTTCTATTGGTTTTGCTTGTGTGCTGCAGGCCGTCAGATGCCCGCACACCTGCCGGCGTGCGATACGATGTGTGGCCATTGATTGTTCTATCAGTGCAGGCAGTCCTAACGGACTGCACAAGTATTGTGATTACCATAGCTGTTTCATAATGTTGCTTATGCCCTGCAGGCCGTCAGGTCTGCAGGCACAGGTAGAACCATGGCGTGGGACATGTTGTTTTCATCGCAGGCCGTTAGGCCTGCGGGCAAATATTGGTATTCAGATTTTTAAGATACATCATCAAAAATATACCGTTCATCAAATTTAACATCGTTTTTCCTCAACATGTTCAGGTATTCCTCACGAAATGATTTTTTTGCATGATGTGCCTCTTGGTTCCGGATATATTGGATTACACGAGAAACATGGCTCTTTGTGTACGAGAAGGCGCCGTATCCGTTTTGCCATTGAAAACGGCAAGGCGTGAATCCCTCAAGGTTAATCCATTCAGAACTTTCACGTTTTATACGAAGCATCAGCGAAGATAATGATTGTGAAGGGCGGAACCCAAACAAAATATGAATGTGGTTGGATGTTCCGCCGATAGCTAATGGTTTGTGTCCTTGTTCTTTGATGATTGTGTTGATGTATTTGTACAGATTATCGCGCCAGTCGGCTTTGATTAGAGCTTCTCTGTATTTTACGGCAAAAACCGTGTGAATGTGAATTTGGGTGTAGGTGTTATTCATAAAAGTTATATTTTGTTTAAGATTATTTGATTAACGGATGTGTTTATAAAATATTATATAAAATAATAATAATCAATATTTTAACAATTAATTGTAAATATTGGATAATGTGATATTGTCCATTGTGCGTTTGATGGATGTTGTGTAATGATAATGCCCGCACACCTGCCGGTGTGCGATTTTAATGTGTGGCATGTAATGTTCTACCAGTGCAGGCAGTCCTAACGGACTGCGCAATTATTGTGATATTCGTTGTTGTTCTATTGGTTTTGCTTATGTGCTGCAGGCCGTCAGATGCCCGCACACCTGCCGGTGTGCGATTTTAATGTGTGGCATGTAATGTCCTACCGGTGCAAGCAGTCCTAACGGACTGCGCAATTATTGTGATTTTCCGTGATTGTTCTATTGGTTTTGTTATGCGCTGCAGGCCGTCAGATGCCCGCACACCTGCCGGCGTGCGATACGATGTGTGGCATGTAATGTTCTACCGGTGCAGGCAGTCCTAACGGACTGCGCAATTATTGTGATATTCGTTGTTGTTCTATTGGTTTTGCTTATGCCCTGCAGGCCGTCAGGTCTGCAGGCACAGGTAGAACCATGGCGTGTGACATGTTGTTTTCATCGCAGGCCGTTAGGCCTGCGGGCAATGTTTTCATCCGCAAACCAATTTCCACGTGTGCGGTATTGAAAATTGTGTATATTTGCCCTCGTTAATCCAAAGGCAATATTGCCATAGGGTTGACGGATTTTATTAGATAAAACGAAGCGTTATGCTCGTCTTGTTGGTAGAAATGTGAGAAACTTCTAACAATGGCAAGAGAGTGTATGGTTCGCGCATATAGCGTGGGCTGTCTGCAATTTCTTCCATAAAGGTATTCTCACAACCTCTACCAAAAGAAAGTGGTGTACAGTGCCACGCTTCTTTTGTTTGTTGGCTCTTGTGGTGCTGGGGAGTGAAAAAAACTTGTTATGAGAAGATTATATTATTTCTTGATTTTGGCTTTGATTTTCAATGCGTGTAATCTTATTAATAGAGAAGCTCATGAATCAATAGACCTTTTTCCTGTCAGAGTAGGTGAAAAATGGGGATATGTGGACACAAAAGGGAAAATGGTTATCACAGCCCAATTTCAGGAGGCCGAGTTGTTTTCTGATGGGTTAGCACGAGTAGGAGTAAAAAAAGATAGTACTATATGGTATGGTTTTATTAATAAAAGCGGAGAAATTTCAATAGAATGCAAATACAAAGATGTTACTTGCTTTTCTGAAGGAATAGCATGGGTCGTTAAACCCAAAGGTCATCCTATAGCTATTGATAATAAAGGAAAAGAAATATTCTCAATGGCGGATGCCGAAGTTGTAACACCCTTTTCTGATGGATTAGCTGCTTTTGCTAAAATCAATTCTAAAGGGGATTTAAAATGGGGCTTTTGTGATAAAAAAGGGAAAACAGTAATAAATCCAATATTTGAAGCTGTGCAGGGATTTTCAGAAGGGTTGGCGATTGTAAAAGACACCAATGATAAATGGGGATATATTGATAAAAAAGGAAATATGGTTGTGCCCTATCAGTTTGATTATGCCACGCATTTTAAAGATGGTTTTGCAACGTTCTCTTTAGGTGATAAATGGGGTATTATCAATAAAAAGGGTAAAATTATCCTTAATCCTCAATATGATTTGCTGTATATGATAAATAAAAACAACATTGTATGTGAAATCGGAGACCAATTTGGTTTTTGCGATAGAAAAGGAAAGATTCTTGTGAATCCTCAATATGACAATATTTATATCAATGATTATATGGAAAAAGGCTCGCTGATTGCAATTGGCCAAAATGACAGATGGGGTTATATAAATACATCAGGAGATATTAAGATTAAACCCCAGTTTGAGAATGCATATATGTTTCAAAATGGAATTGCGCCGGTCGTTTTCAATGAAAAAGTGGGATTCATCAATGAAAAGGGCATTTATGTAGTAAACCCACAATACGATAGCATAAATATCAATAAAAGTGTTTTTTTGAGAACATGTTATTTCAATCCAAAAACTGTAATTGCCCTTCTTGATTTAAACAATCATAAAGGTATTGCCATTGATGCCACATTCAATGGTCTTATGGAAAGATACCATTTGGAAGAATCGGATTTCAATAAGTATTCTGATATGAATGATTTAGATGAGGAAACGAAGTATTCGATGGACTATATGATAAAATATTATGCGATGGGATCACCATATCGTAAGATACAACACGGTTACTATTTTACATGGACGGATTATGAGTTTGACCCTAATCGCAAAATTGATGGTATATGTTGTATTCTTGGCCTTGGTGGAAATGCAGAAGATAGAGTGTCTGACGTGCTTTCAGAGATTGAGAAAGAATTGAAAACATATAAAGTTGAAGATAAAAGCACCATTGATAAGTATCTGAGAATTTATACATCTTCAGAACAATCAATTTTAGTTAGAAATGAAAAAGAATCGAAAACAATAGAATTTTTTATTGGCGATATGGATTTTGTGAAAAAATACGAAAAATTATAAATAACATTTTTTTCTTTTCGGATATTCAATAATATTATATCTTTTTTTTGTTTATGAATAGTTACTTTTTTATTGCAAAAGAGAACGGAGAGTTTGACCACATCCAATGTATCCAGGATCTTGGATGTTGTTATTGGTGGAAACGGAGCATAAAAAACATGGAAGTGGGTGATATCGTGTATCTTTTCATTTCTGACAAGATTCACGACCGTGTTATGTATAGAATGGAAGTTGCGAGCACCCATAGCACTCGTGATGATGCAAAATACTGGAAAGTGAAATTTGAGCCAGATAATGATTGTTTCAAGTTTCAGAACATATCCCCAGTATATACAGGCAAGCACCTCAATCGTCAGGAATTGGAAGAACATGGTATAAGCCGTCATATTCAAAGACCCAAAAGATTAAATCAGGAGCAAGCAGACTGGTTAGAGAAATATTTCTAATGGATGAACTGCTCGAGATTTTCGATAAGTTCATCTGTTTAAGAGTTAATAGTCATATTTGGCTTGACGATATTCGTGTCGCAAACACGTCATCCCAGTAACCCTGCACGTCAGTGGGGGGCTCTGCGCCGTGCCACTACAGACACCCTGCGTGCCGGAGGCACGCTACTACTTCTTTCCGGTGAGCAACTGCTGTATTTCGTTCAGCTTCATGAGCGCCTCTACGGGCGTGAGACTGTTGATGTTCAGTCCGACAATCAGATCCTTCACCTCTAACAAAAGCGGGTCGTCCAGGTTGATGAAACTGAGTTGGTAACCAGGGGTCGATTTTTCAATGAGACTCTTTTCGCCGCTGGCGTTGTTGCGCGAGGTTTCCAACTGCTTGAGGATTTCGTTGGCGCGCTTGAGCACCTGCGCGGGCATACCGGCCATGCGGGCCACGTGGATACCGAAACTGTGCTCGCTGCCGCCCGGCTCCAACTTTCTCATAAAGAAGACTTTATTGTCAATCTCCTTCACGGAGACATGGTAGTTCTTGATGCGGTGGAACTGCGCTGCCATGTCGTTCAGTTCGTGGTAGTGCGTGGCAAAGAGCACCTTGGCACGGTGGTAAGGATTTTCGTGCAAATACTCGGCGATGGACCAGGCGATGGACACGCCGTCGTAAGTGCTGGTGCCGCGCCCGATTTCGTCCAGCAAAATCAAACTCCGGTTGGAGATGTTGTTCAGGATGCTGGCCGTTTCGTTCATCTCCACCATGAATGTGGATTCGCCGGTGGAAATGTTGTCCGATGCGCCTACACGGGTGAAAACCTTATCTACAATGCCGATTTCCGCGCTCTTGGCCGGCACAAAACAGCCCATCTGGCCCATCAGCACGATAAGGGCGGTTTGGCGCAACAAGGCCGACTTACCCGACATGTTGGGTCCCGTGATGATGATGATTTGCTGCTTGTCGTTGTCCAGTTGCACGTCGTTGGCGATATAGACCTCGCCCGGCGGCAGTTGCTTCTCGATGACTGGATGGCGGCCCTCCTTGATTTTCAACGCCGTGCCCTCCGTGATTTTCGGTTTGGCGTAGCGGTTCTCTTTCGACACGCAGGCAAAACAGAGCAGCACATCCAAACGGGCCGCCAAACGCGCATCCAATTGGATGAGGTTTATATAATCCAACAAGCTGATTAACAAATCATTATATAAGCGTGCTTCAATTTCCAACATGCGGTCTTGCGCACCCAAAATTTTGGCTTCCAGTTCCTTAAGTTCTTCCGTGATGTACCGTTCGCCGTTGGTGAGGGTCTGCTTGCGCGTCCACTCTGCCGGCACTTTGTCCTTGTGCACATTGGTGACCTCCAGATAATAGCCGAATACATTGTTGAATCCGATTTTGAGTGAGGTGATACCGGTTCTTTCGGCTTCCCTCCGCTGAATGTCGGCCAGCACTTCTTTGCTGTTGGTGGCCAAGGCAAACAGGTCGTCCAGTTCCTGGTCCACGCCACGGTTGAACACGCCGCCCTTGCTGACCACCACGGGCGGGTCGTCCTGAATCTCCTTTTCGATGCGGGTACACACCGACAGGCAGGGGTTGAACTGCTCGGCAATCTTAGCCAAAGCCGGGTGGTCGGCACTTTTGCAGTATTCTTGCATCTTTTCGATGGAACGCAGCGCGCGTGCCAGTTGCAGTACCTCGCGCGGGTTGATCTTGCCCGTGGCAATCTTGGAAACCATGCGCTCCAAGTCACCCATACGCTTGAGTGTGCCCAGCAGATCATCGGAAAGCGTCTCGTTCTGAAGCAGATATTCCACGATGGAGAGCCGCTCGTCAATCAGCACCTTTTCTTTCAAGGGCATCAGCATCCACTTGCGCAGCATACGCGAGCCCATGGGCGTCTGCGTCTGGTCCAGCACCTGCAGCAGGGTCACGGCGTTCTCGTTGGGCGAGTGCACCAGTTCCAAGTTGCGGATGGTGAAACGGTCGAGCCACACATAGTGCTCCTCTTCAATGCGGTTTATCTTGTTGATATGCTGGATTCTATGATTTTGAGTCTCATAGAGATAATGCAGCGCGGCTCCGGCGGCAATGATGCCGTTGGGCAGATTGTCCACGCCGAATCCCTTCAAGGATGTGGTCTGGAAATGCTTGGTCAGCAGTTCGTTGGCAAAATCGGTCATGAAAACCCAGTCATCCAGGGTGGAGAGCAGCATTTTCTCTCCAAAGTGCTCGCGGAATGCGGCCGATTTGCCTTTTTGGATGACCAGCTCCGAGGGCTTGAAGTTCTGGAAGAGTTTGTCGATGTAGTCGTAGTCGCCTTCTGCCACGTAAAACTCGCCGGTGGAGATGTCCACGAAAGCGATGCCACAGATTTTCTCCGTGAACTGGATGGCGGCGAGGAAGTTGTTCTCGCGCTGCTCCAGCACTTTGTCGTTGACGGAAACGCCGGGTGTCACCATTTCGGTGATGCCGCGCTTGACGAGGGTCTTGGTGAGTTTGGGGTCTTCCAGTTGCTCGCAGATGGCCACGCGCAGGCCCGCGCGCACGAGCTTGGGCAGATACACGTCCAGTGCATGGTGCGGAAAACCAGCCAACTCAGTCTGTGTCAGCCCTTTGCCGTGCTTTGTGAGCGTGATGCCCAGCACTTTGGATGAGGTGATGGCATCCTCCCCGTAGGTTTCGTAAAAATCGCCTACCCGAAACAACAGGATAGCGTCAGGATGCTGTGCCTTGAACTTGTTGTATTGTCTCATTAAGGGGGTTTCTGACGACTTTTCCATAGTGCTTGTTTTGGGAACGCAAAAGTACAAAAAAAGCGGTATCTTTGCACCCTGTAAATCTCGGAATATGCAAGGGAAAGTCATCATTGTATCCGCCCCGTCAGGCGCCGGCAAAACCTCCATCGTCCGCCATCTGTTGGACGCCGTGCCGGAACTCAAATTCTCCATTTCGGCCACTACTCGCAACAAGCGCGACTATGAGGTGGATGGCAAAGACTACTATTTCATCACCCCGGAACAGTTTAAGGAGCGCCTTGCCAACGACGAGTTTCTGGAGTGGCAGGAGGTTTATAAGGACCAGTTCTATGGCTCGCTGAAATGCGAAGTGGAACGTATCTGGAAGAATGGGGGAACGGTGATTTTTGATGTGGATGTGTTAGGAGGTTTGAATATCAAGAAGTTCTATGGCGATAAGGCTTTGGCTGTCTTCATTGAACCGCCTACATTGGAAGAGTTGTGTAATCGGTTGAAGAACCGTGGCACGGAGACGGAAGAGTCGCTGAAAAAACGGTTGGACAAGGCGGAATACGAGATCTCTTTCGCCAACCAGTTTGACAAGATAGTGCTGAATGACGATTTGAAGGCCGCCCAGCAGGAGATGATTGGCTTGGTACGTGATTTTTTGGAGAAAAAATGAAAAGGATAGCCATTATCGGTGCCGGAGCTTCGGGACTGTTTCTGGCCAAGAAATGGTCGGGAAGAGAGGGGGGTGAGGTTTACGTGTTTGAGCGTAGCCGACAGGTGGGCACCAAGTTACGAGCATCCGGTGGCGGCAAGTGCAATCTCTTCAATACCAGTGTATTGTCAGCTTGTTATAACCATCCTGAATTCGCAAGCAAACTGTTGGAGAAGGTCTCCCCGCAGCGGTTGTGGCATGAATTTGAAGAGATGGGTCTGCAAATGGTGGCCGATGAGGAGGGTCGCGTATATCCGCTTTCGCAATTTTCCCAAACCGTGGTGGATGTCCTTTCCGCGAATTTGGAGGAGAATATCCATTTTGAGATGGGGTATGAGGTGAGAAAGGTCTTTTCGCAGGATGGTTTATGGCGTATAAACGATTATCCGGTGCCCTTTGACAATGTGGTGTTCGCTTCCGGCACCCCGGCCAATATGATTCCAAGGAATCGGAAGGATTACAATGACTATTTAAAGGATTTTAACATAACGGTAAACGAATTCCAGCCCTCGTTAGTAGGGTTTGTCATCAAAGATTATCCGAAAAAACTGTCAGGCTGTCGCGTGAAGGTGATAGCATCCCTGTATCAGGGTGAAAAATTAATCCATAGTGAACCTGGCGAGGTGACGTTCAAGGATGACGGTATTTCCGGAATTGTGATTCTCAATTTGTCGGCTTATTACAATCGTTTGAAAGATAAGAGTGGTTGTTTTGTGGAGCTGAATTTCCTGTATGCGAATCCCGATTACGATGTGCAGGCTCATCTCCGCAAGTATCATTCATTGAGAGGTTTGCTGCATCCGAAATTGAATGCGTTGTATGAGCGTGAGCCATTTGATGTTAAAAAATTCAAAATGGAAATAGAAGGCCTGTACGATTTGGCCTTCGCCCAAGTGTGCCATGGCGGCATTGCCTTGGATGAGGTGGACGACCGTTTCGCCTTGAAGAAATATCCGGGCATCTATGTCACGGGCGAGATGCTGGACTTGGATGGCATTTGCGGCGGCTATAATCTCTTTTTTGCATTTGCTTCAGCGCTACTCGTAGCGGAAGGGTGACAAAAGGACTTATAACCGTCAAGTGTAAACATATTACAAATTATTAAATTTATCAACTATGAGTAACATTAAATTATTTCAAGACAAGAAAATTCGTTCCATTTGGAACGAAGAAGAAGAACAGTGGTATTTTTCTGTAGTGGATGTAGTTGCGGCATTAACGGACAGTGTTAATCCTACCGACTATCTAAAAAAAATCCGTAAAAGGGATGATGTTTTGGCTGATTACATAGGGACAAATTGTCCCCAGGTAGATATGTTGACCGAAACAGGGAAGAGAAAGGGTATCCGAAAGATTGGATTGACAAGCGGCTGCGTGGTATTGCTATACGTCAGAATTTAGGGTTAACGTTGGAGGTTCCGCTTCAACGCTGTCGCGTTTCGCGGAATGGTGGTGGCAGGCTGTAGGTCTGCCGGGTTTGGTAAATTAAAAAAAAAATGTATATTTGCACCGTTGTTCCGTCTAGAGGCGGGCAACGGATTTTTTTATTGAAAAGAAAGCGAGTTTTCGCTTATCCGTCTCGGTAAACCTGGACAGTTTAGATGTTAGTACGGATATCGGAAATCAAGCTTGCCTACGAAGTGTTTAATTGCCGACTAGGTGGGGCTTGTTCTTCAGTATCTTACTAACAGGGAGTCCAGCCCTACCGGGAGGATGCTGTCGGATAACGGCTCCACTTTCTTTGTGCTTTGTTCTGTATGAACGAATTTTTGGCAGTTAAACATAAAAAGAAGATGAAAAAGAACATATTATCATCAATATTTCAATATTATTAAATCCAAATCACACATGAAAAAATTTTTCTTTTTTATTGTAATGAGTCTGCTTTGCTCTTGCGTCATGGCGCAAAGCAGTGTGACGTTGACATTTACTTGTCGAAGTGATAGCGGTGCCTATGTCCAGCCCGATTACATCATCATTAAAAATCTGACCCAAAATTGGTCGGACACTATCTATTTTCCGGATACGGTTTACACACTGGATCTGACTACAGGTATTGGTTCATACAGTAATACAAGCCTAACATCCCAAGTGGTTCCCAATCCTTTCAGTGGTACATCTATGGTTAACCTGAGTTTGCCTGAGCAAGGTTTGGTGTCTGTTGAGGTTGCGGATATGATTGGACGTATTGTTGCGTCAAATAAATACCAAATCCAAACGCCGGGTTTGCATCAATATCGTGTCACATTGCACAACCCTGGCACTTATATTCTCAAAGCTCGGCAAAATGGAAAGACCACATCAGTCAAGATGTTGAATCAGAATGATGGGGGACGCGATGCTGTGGAATATGTCGGTGTTATTTCAGATATATCAAAAGGCGGAGTTGCTGGACCGAAATCCATGAAATTCGATTCTCTTAACTGTACCTATGCTGGTGATCAAATGAGTTATGTGGGCTATATACACAGACATGCAAGTGCAGAAATTTTGCAAGAAATAAATAACAGTGAGACGTTGACGTTGATTTTCAATAGTGATGGTCTGCCTTGTAATGGTACCGCCACCGTGTCTGATATTGATGGCAATGTCTATAATACGGTTCAGATAGGTACCCAATGTTGGATGAATGAAAACCTCCGTGTCACGCGTTATGCGGACAATACAGAGATTCCTGTTGGCGGTAATGGAGGGTATGACTCCCCGTATCGTTATATTCCGGGCAATGAAAGTAATGTTGCCGCGTATGGTTATTTATACAATTGGCCTGCTGTAATGCGTGGAGCTACATCCAGCGGCAATGGGTTGCAAGGTGTGTGTCCAAACGGTTGGTATGTGCCGAGTAATGAGGATTGGTTGCAACTTGTTAATTATGTGGGAGGTATTGATGAAAGCATCTGTGACGGTGATAATTCACACATCGCCAAGGCGTTGGCAGCCGCTATCGGTTGGGAGAACAGTGGAACACCATGTGCACCAGGTAACGACCTTTCCATGAACAATGTTTCTGGGTTTGCGGCTTTGCCAGCTGGCCGATATGGAGATATGTTCGGCTTTTTTGGCGAATCCACCTATTTCTGGAGTTCTACGGCTCACGATAATTTTAATGCGAAATATGTCAGTGTGTATCACAATAGGGAGAATGTGGTGAACTCTTCTTTCGACAAGTCTTACGGTTTTTCAGTCCGGTGCCTGCGCGGTATTACAGCACCCACAGTTATTACTGATTCAGCTTTTCAAACCACTGACTCAAGCGCGGTTTGTATTGGTCGCGTTGCTGCTAATGGCGGAGATTCTGTGACTGTACGCGGAGCTTGCTGGAATACGACTCCCAACCCAACTACGGCCGACAACTACATCGTGGATACCACTGGTGTTGATATATACCAGGTCATCCTTACAGATATGACACCGGCAACAACGTATTATGTGCGCGCATTTGCCGCTAACAGTGTGGATACCTCTTACGGCAATGAAGTCAGCTTTACTACTGCAGCCGCTTCTGTGGGTCAGGATGGTCGCCCTTGTTTCGGTATGCCAACGGTGAGTGATACCGATGGCAATATTTATAATACGGTCCGAATTGGTCAGCAATGTTGGATGAAAGAGAACTTGCGGACCACAAAGTATGCAGATGGTACGAATATAATTTTAGGTTCTTCCCCATCCACCGCGACGGCATATCGCTACTATCCGAATAATGACATTTCTGTCGTAGCTGCGTACGGTTTCCTTTATAACTGGCGTGCGGTAATGAGGGATTCTTCTGCAAGCAATACCAATCCGAGCGGTGTTCAGGGAATCTGTCCCACCGGTTGGCATGTGCCGAGCAATGCGGAATGGATCCAGCTGACTGATTATGTTAGTGCTCAGAATCTTTACACCTGTGGTGATAATAGCACTAATATTGCCAGGGTCTTGGCAGCAACCACTGGATGGAATGCTAGCGATACTGCCTGTTCGGTGGGCGAGATGTTAGCCACCAACAATGCCACGGGATTTTCTGCTCTTCCCGCTGGAAATTTCTTTTATGGTTCTAATGCTTTCGGCGGACAAGCCTGTTTCTGGAGCTCCACAGAAAACGATGGATTGCATGTCTTTACCCGTTCCATTTTTAATAGCCTGGCGAATGTTGGTATGCCGATGACCACCAAGGATTTCGCCTTGTCCGTACGTTGCTTGCGTAATGAGGGCTCGGTTGTCACGGATTCGGTATATCAAATCATAGACACAAGCGCAGTTTGCAGTGCTCATATTTCTATTATAGGTGTAGATACTGTAACTGTGCACGGAGTATGTTGGAATACGACAGCCAACCCAACCATGGCAGACTATTACGCAGTGGATAGTACCAATACAGATACTTTCCAAGTGTTGCTTACACAATTGATGCCGGCAACAACGTATTATGTTCGGGCATTTATTGCGGATAGCGTGGATACAGTATATGGTAATGAAATCATTTTTACCACAGTTGATACAGTAACACAGGATGGTCGTCCTTGTTCAGGTATGCCAACAGTGAGTGATGTCGATGGCAATATTTACAATACGGTTCAGATAGGTACCCAATGTTGGATGAAGGAGAATTTGAAGACCACGAAGTATTCAGATGGTACGAGTATAGCTTTGGGTTCCGAATACTCTTGGTCCGACCCAACCCCATACCTTTACTATCCGAACAATGACTTTTCCATGGTTGACTCTTACGGTTACCTTTACAACTGGAAAGCCGTGATGCGGGATTCGTCCTCTTCCGATACGACGAATCCCAGCGGCGTGCAGGGCATCTGCCCTACGGGTTGGCATGTGCCTAGCGATGCGGAATGGACACAGCTTACAGATTATGTGAGCAGCCAGAGCCAGTATGTTTGCGGCGACAGTTCAATAGCAAAGGCATTGGCCGATGCCACAGGATGGAATACCAGCACAAATACATGTGCTGTGGGCAATGACCAAAGTGCCAACAATGCCACGGGCTTTTCGGCCCGTCCCGCTGGCGATATCTCCGATACCCACTACAACCCCTGTGGCTTTTATGCCCGCTTTTGGAGTTCTACATATTACGATGATAGCAATGCTGACTACTGGTTTCTCGACTATGACGCAGTCGACATGACTGGGGATAACATCAACAAGAATAGCGGGTTATCCGTCCGCTGCCTCCGCGATTAAGCAGTGGACAGTAGTCAGTGAACAGTGAACTGTTAAGGGTGCGGCCGTGGGGCTGCGCCTTTTTTTGTGGTTTGTTGGTTAACGTTGGGGCTGCGCCCAACGCAGAACCGTTTTGATAAAAATTATTTCGCATATATGCGAAATAATAAAAAAAAAGTATATCTTTGCAGCAACAAAATATTTTTTTAGTTATGAAACCAAATAATAACATTAGGATTTATAGTTCGGTTGTGCAGGAAGCTTACGATAGCATTCCCGCCCTTGATTGGGCTACAGATGTCATAACGGATGGCATTGCTGATCGCATAGAGGCAGTTATGAAGGAAAAAGGAATTAGCAAGAAGGAATTGGCGGCACTCACCCGCAGGCGCCCATCTGATGTCACAAGATGGCTTGGTGGAGGACATAACTTCACATGCAGAACAATCGCTCTAATCGAGCAGGCGTTGGGGGTTCCTATTATAATGGTTGCCAAATAGACCGTCGCCTCCGCGATTAACTGTGGACAGTAGTCAGTGAACAGTGAACTGTTAAGGGCGCAGCCGTGAGGCTGCGCCCTGGTTTTTGTGGATTGTTGGTTAACCTTGGGGGTTCCGCTCAACGCTGTCGCGTTTTGCGGAATGGTGGGGGCATCATTGCGACACTTACCGATTTCGCGGCGGCGCGGGATGTGCTGCATCGCATGGAACATGCGCGCCGCGATCATTATCCGGCGCACCACCCATCCCGGGGATTGCCATCCCCGGCTACCGATCCATGCACGCCTACGGCGTGCGCCCGCACGCGAGCGCGCAGCTTTCCCATTCCAAATTACTCATTCCTGATCACTTTGCTCGCTGCCATGTACGGGGAAATCCGCTTCTCGCGGATGAGCGGCAGCAGGCGCTCGATTTCCCTTGCTTTCTCTTCGTTGTTGTAGAAGTCGTTCTGCAGGGTGAAGTTGATCCAGTTGTAGAAGATGTTGACGTTCTGCTCGGTGCGGTTCTTCTCAAAAAAGCCGTTCGCTTTGGTGAGTGCTTCGTATTGCAGGATCATCTTCCAAACTTTGTCGATGGAATAGCCCTCTAACGCGGAGCAAACCTCCACGGGCACGTCCCATTGGCTTTCGTTTTTCGGAAACAGTTTGAGGGCGGCTCTGTACTGCGCCTGCGCCCCGACGGCCTTGGCCTTGTTGTCGCCGTCGGCCTTGTTGATGACCAGGCCGTCGGCCATCTCCATGATGCCGCGCTTGATGCCCTGCAGCTCGTCGCCGGCGCCCGCCAGCATCAGCAACAGGAAGAAATCGACCATTGACTTGACCACGGTTTCGGACTGACCCACGCCCACGGTCTCCACGAGGATGACATCAAAGCCGGCGGCCTCGCACAGGATGATGCTCTCGCGGGTCTTGCGCGCCACGCCGCCCAAGGTGCTGCCGGAGGGCGAGGGACGGATGAAGGCGTTAGAATCGACCGACAGAGCTTCCATGCGCGTCTTGTCTCCCAAAATGCTGCCCTTGGTGCGCTCGCTGCTGGGGTCGATGGCCAAAACCGCCAGCTTGTGCCCCATGCCCGTGAGCATGGTGCCGAACGACTCGATGAAGGTGCTCTTGCCCACGCCCGGCACGCCCGTGATGCCTACGCGAAATGAATTGCCGGAGTGGGGGAGACAACGCTCGATGATGGCCTGAGCCATCTCGAAATGGTCGGGATTGGCACTCTCAATCATGGTGATGGCACGGCTCAAAATGACACGATCGCCTTTGAGGATGCCCTCCACATAGTCGTCCAGCGACAACACCCGGCGCTTGTGCCGTGTCAGGTTCGGGTTTACCTGCATGGGCTGCTCAATGCCCTCGCGTTCCGTCAATGCCGATTGAAAGTCTTCTGCCATAATGTTTTATTTTCCGAAATTGAATTCTACCGCCTCTTTCATGGAAGCGAAATAGTGGAAGGTCATGCCTTCGATGAAGTTCTCCTTGATATCCTCGATGTCCTTGCGGTTCTCGTCCGACATCACGATGTCGTAGATGCCGCTGCGTTTGGCGGCGAGTATTTTCTCCTTGATGCCACCTACAGGCAGCAGTTTGCCGCGCAGGGTGATTTCGCCCGTCATGGCGATCTTGTCGCGCAGCGTTTTTTTCGTGAAAGCGGAGATGAGCGCGGTGAGGATGGTGATGCCGGCAGATGGTCCGTCCTTCGGCGTGGCGCCCTCGGGCACGTGCACATGCACTTTGCTCTTCTCAAAAACTGCCGGGTCAATGCCGAACTCGTTGGCGTGTGCCTTCAAGAACTCGTAGGCGATGGTGGCCGACTCCTTCATCACGTCACCGAGATTGCCGGTCATGGTAAGTTCGCCCTTCCCTGGGGAGGTCAAGGCCTCCACGAAGAGGATTTCGCCACCTACGGCGGTCCAAGCCAAACCCGTGGCCACGCCCGGTACGGAGTTGTCGAACGCCTTTTCCAGTTGGAAAATGGGCGAGCCGAGCATCTCTTTCAGGTCGTTGGTGTGCACTTTCTTGTCCATGTCGCCCTCCTGCACCAATTTGGCGGCGCGCTTGCGGATGATCTTGGCGATGGTGCGCTCCAGTGTGCGCACGCCTGACTCGCGGGTGTATTCGCTGATGATGTGCTCGATGGTCTTGTCGGGGAATTGTAGCTGGGACTTCTCCAAACCGTTTTCTTTCAACTGTTTGGGAACAAGATGATGCTTGGCAATCTGCAGTTTTTCTTCGGCAAGATAGCCGGGTATTTCAATAATCTCCATACGGTCGCGCAGGGCGGGATGCACATTGCCGAGGTCGTTGGCCGTGGCGATGAACAGCACGCGCGAGAGGTCGAAGGAGGTTTCCAGATAGTTGTCGTAAAAGGCGTTGTTTTGCTCAGGATCCATCACCTCCAGCAGCGCGGCGGAGGGGTCGCCTTGCACGTTCATGCCCGTGATTTTGTCAATCTCATCCAGCACGAACACGGGGTTGGCATAGCCGGACTTGCGCATGCTCTGGATGATGCGGCCCGGCATGGCACCGATGTAGGTCTTGCGGTGTCCGCGGATTTCGGACTCGTCGCGCAGACCGCCCAGCGACACGCGCACGTACTTGCGTCCGAGCGCGGCGGCGATGGACTTGCCCAAAGAGGTCTTGCCGACCCCCGGAGGTCCGGCCAGGCACAGTATCGGCGATTTCATGTCTCCTTTCAACTTCAAAACGGCCAGATATTCAATGATGCGCTCCTTTACCTTCTCCAAGCCGTAATGGTCTTTGTCGAGAATTCTGCGGGCCTTGGCCAGGTCGAAGTTGTCCTTGCTGAACTCGTTCCAAGGCAGTTCCACGAACAACTCCAGATAGTTGAGCTGTACGGAGTAGTCGGGCGACATGGAGTTGGTGCGTTGCAGTTTTTCCAGCTCTTTTTGGAAAAGTTCAGCCGTCTCCTTGTTCCATTTCTTCTTGGCGGCGCGCTGTTTGAGCGACTCCACATCTTTTTCCGAGGGGGTGCCGCCCAGTTCTTCCTGGATGGTCTTCATCTGCTGGTTCAGGAAGTATTCGCGCTGCTGTTTGTCCATCTCTTGACGCGACTTGTCCTGGATCTGGTTCTTGAGTTCGATCATCTGCAGGTCGCGGTGCAGCAGCTTGTGTACCTGTTTGGCGCGCTCTACGATGTCATTCATTTCCAGAATGCGTTGTTTCTCCTCCACCGAAGCGGAAAGGTTGGAAGCCAGAAAGTTGAGCAGGAACACGTGGCTTTCGATGTTTTTCAGTGCAAAGGAGGCCTCGCGCGGCATGTTGGAGGATATCTTGATCATCCTTGTGGCAGTGTCGCGGATGGTGGAGATGAGCGCGCGGAAGTTTTTCTGATTGATGATGGCAGGGTCGAAGTCGTTGGAGTTGAATGGAGTGGCCGTGCATTTGAAGTAGGGCTCGGTTTGGGTCAGCTCTTGGATCACAAACCGGCGGATGCCTTGCACGATGATGGTCACGCCACCGTCCGGCATAGTGATGTATTTGAGGATGTGCGCCATGGTACCCACCTTGTACAGGTCGTCGAGAGTGGGCTCCTCCACCTCATTCACGCGCTGGGATACTACGCCGATGGGGAGATTGTTGCGGGAGTAGTCCTGCGACAACTTGATGGATTTGGTTCTGCCCACGCTGATGGGAATGACCATACCCGGGAACAGCAGGGTGTTGCGCAAAGGCAACAGGGCGATTTCCTCCGGGATCTCCTCCGCTCTCAACCGCTCCTCGTCGTCCAGGGAAAACAACGGGATGAAGTTGCTTTCATTGCCCATAAATTCCTCCAGAAGAGATATTTCTTTCATATAGAGTTCTTGTTTGGATATAAAAAAACTGACCATTTTTGAGTTATCAAAAATGGTCAGCAAAAGTACAAAATATTATGGATTATTTGGATTTGTTGCCATCCAAATGACGAGCATATTTGCTGCGGAACTTATCGACGCGACCGGCGGTGTCAACCAGCTTCATCTTACCCGTGAAGAACGGGTGTGAAGTGTTGGAAATCTCGAGCTTCACCAGCGGATACTCGTTACCGTCTTCCCATTGGATGGTGTCTTTCGTGGCGACTGTGGATTTTGTCAAGAATGCGTAATCGTTTGACATATCCTTAAATACGACAGTTCTATACTCTTTCGGATGGATATCTTTCTTCATTTCTTTATAATTTTTATTGCCTAAATTTTTTGGACTGCAAAAATACACTTTTTTTGATATAATCCACAATGGAATGTGAATTTATTTTTCAGTGCCCGCTATTTTACTCTAAGTTTCTGTCCTTCAGTTATTTTATCTGGATTTTCAAGGTTGTTTAATTTTAATATTCTGTCCATGGTAGTATGATGTTCCTGTGCAATTCGGTACAAAGTTTCACCTTTTTTGACGATATGATACTGAGAATTGCCGTTGTCCGAATCAAAGTCAAGGACTGTTCCGGTCTGTGGGGCTGCTCCTGATGCGGCGGTCTCATCAATGGGCACAATCCTGAAGTCTTCCGGAGTCAGCGACAGGGTGTTGCGCAGCAGATCCTCCTCATCAAAATCTATTACCAGTGCCGGGTCAAAGGGCTCGTTCATGAAACGGGTCTCGAAATGCAGGACGCATTCCTTCACATTCCCGCTCCTGCCCGTTTGTCCGATCACGTCTCCGGCGTTCACCATCTGGCCGGGCTTCACGCAGATTTTGTCCAAATGCGCATATACGGTCTCCAATCCGTTGTAATGCCGTATCACAACCAGAAGGCCATAGTCGCCGTATGTTTTTGCCATGCGTACCACGCCGTCGAAGCAATTCTTCACCAGCGTCTGGTAATCCACGGAGAGGTCCACCCCCGGGTGGAAGTCGCCTTTTTTTGTGGGACCGTATGGCTGGGCTAATTCGTTGTATGTGCAGGGGAAGACGAAATTGTGGTTGACGTCTTGAACCAAAAGCAACATCAGGCGGTCGTTGGCGAAAGGAATGTCCAGTGTGCGGCTCCGGAGGTTTTGTACGTCCCAATAGCGGTCGTACAGGCTGTATGCCGGAATCTGGTAGGTCTCGCTGATGGATGGATAGGTGGTGTTGAGGATGAGCTGGGTGGAGTCGGTGGGTACGATGACCGTGTCTTTCAAGGCTATGTTTTGCGAATATTCGGTCACATCGACGGTCTGCCCCGTCAATGAGAAACTGCATAAGCAAAACAATATAACCCAAAGACGCTTCATCTGCTATTTTTCTTTGATTTGTTCCAATATATTGGAGGTGGAGAACCCTTCTACAAAGGGGATGGTCAGCACCTCTCCCCCGCGTGCGCGCACGAAGTCTCCGCCCACGATGTCGTCAATCTTATAATCCCCGCCTTTCACCAGAATGTCAGGCTTGACATGTGTTATAATATTATAAGGTGTATCCTCGCTGAAGAAGACCACATAATCGACTGACTCCAATGCCGCCAGCACCAATGCGCGTGCATCCTGCGCGTTCACAGGCCTGTCAGGCCCTTTCAGCCTTCTGACGGAGTCGTCGCTGTTCAGCCCTATGACCAGTACATCACCCAAGGCCTTAGCCTGCGCCAGATATGTCACATGCCCCACGTGCAGTATGTCGAAACACCCGTTGGTGAATACAATCTTCTTCTGGTGCAACTCATCCTCGTGTTTGCTGAAAAATGCGGGATCGACAATCTTGTACCGAATATGTTCCAGAGCGTTCATGGTGATTATATGTTTGTGGTAACGGTGGCGTCTTTTTTCTTGTAGAAAGAAGAGAGGAAAAGGGAAACAAAGCCCAAAATCAGTGTGACGGAAGTCTGCAGAATCCAGCCAATCCAGCCAGCGGCAAGGCCATGGGTATAGCTCACGCCGTACAGCAGCAGGATGCCGGCCGCTATAAGCGGATAGGAGCCCAAACCTCCTTGGGAGATGATGAAGGCGATGGTGCTGAACGCCAGTACCGCCAACGCTGCTCCGGGGCCTAATCCGTGCAGATAGGGGATGGCGAAGAAGCAAAGGTAGGTGCCCACATAGTAGCACGCCCACATGATGATGGTCCAGATCATGAATCGTCCAGGGTGTGGAAGATCCTTGATGGAAATAAACCCCTCCCAGATACCCACGAAGAAACTACGCACTTTTCTGAGCCAGGCGAATTTCATCCACCATTTCCGCGTCAGGTGAAGAGAGATTAATACAAGTATGATGGCACCTAAAGCAATGTATAAAGAATAGTTGTTGAGCATGGAAAGACCCTTGTGCTCCATCCATGTGCCGATGGTCATTTGGGTGTCTTTGTCCACGATGACATTGGAGAGCATGCTGGTGTTCGTGGCGATGACGGCGAACAGCAAGGCAAGCCAGCAGATGATATCCACCGCCCGTTCGGTTACCACGGTGCCGAGGGATTTTTGGAAAGGGATGTTTTCAAACCGTTGCAGAAAAGAGCATCGTAAAACCTCGCCCAGCCGTGGCAGAGCCAGATTTGCAAGGTAGCAAACCATTACGGAGTAAAAAGTCATGGAGAAGCGGGGCTTGTAGCCTAGCGGTTCCAACATGATTTTGGCCCTTACAGCCCGGGCTATGTCTGCAAATGCGGCTACAGCGGCGGCGCAGAATATCAGAACCCAGGACTTGGGCTGGTTGATACTGCCCATGGCCTGCCAAATATCCTCCATGTCCTTTTTGGACAAAGAACGCAGGGATAGCCATATAAAGAAAACGCCCAGTCCTACAAACAGGATCAGTTGCAGGATGGTGACCCAAAGGCTTTTCTTTTTAGGTTGTTCGTTTTCCATTTTCATAGAAGTTATGGGTTATACAATCCAACCGAATGGGTGCGGTTCCAGAGGGAACTTGGCCAGCGGATGGTAGTCGCCCACCAATCCGACAGGTTGGGCGTTGCGGATGTCATAGACAATCTGGATGCAGTTTCGCACCTCGTCCAGGCCGAATCCCTGGCCGGCGAGAATCTTGCGGTAGCTTTCGGTGTGCAGGTCGGTGAAGCCGTTGCTGAATTCAAATGCCTCGTCGCCGATGGTGATGGCGCGGAAAGTGCGTTGTCCTTTTGCGGCCACTTCCGGCGGCAAGGTCTTGGCATTGATGCTCAGGAAGTAGCGCACGCGCGCTTTTTGGAAACGGATGTATCCGGCCAGTCGGTCGTGGGAGGAAATATGGACGATGTTTTCCTGGACATCGCCGAAAATGAATGCCAGCATGTCATAGAAGTGGATGCCGATGTTGGTGGCGATGCCGCCGCTTTTCTTGACATCACCTTTCCAGGAAGTGTAGTACCATTTTCCACGTGAAGTGATATAGGTCAGGTCCACGTCGTAGATCTTGTCTTGCGGCCCCTCGTCAATTCTTTTCTTCAGGGCGATGACAGAAGGATGCAGACGCAGTTGCAGGATGTTGTTCACCCTGTGACCGGTTTCCTGCTCCACGCGCTGGAGTGCGTCAATGTTCCAGGGATTGAGCACCAAAGGTTTCTCGCAAATCACGTCGCAACCCAGGCGCAGCGCGTAGCGCGTGTGCGAGTCGTGCAGGTAGTTGGGCGTGCACACGGAGATGATGTCTATATTTCGCTCTGTGTTCTTGATTTTGGTACAGTGGCGGTCAAACAGCTCTTGTTCGGTGAAGAAATCCGCGTTGGGAAAGAAGCTGTCGATGATGCCCACACTGTCGCTGATGTCATACGCGGCCACCAGGTTGTTGCCGGTGTCCTTGATGGCTTGCAGATGGCGCGGGGCTACAAAACCGCCGATTCCGATAATGGCGAAATTCTTCATGCTTTATTGATTGCGTTTTTCTTGATTATCAATGGCTTCAAATACAGAATTGTTGCTTTTGAACTCCGGAACCACCTCTTTCATCTGACCGACAACGACAAATTCGTCCTCGTCCTGCAGTTCGATGAGTTTTTCAATCTTGGGGACCAGCGTCTCATATTCGTAGGTGCGCACTTTGGCGATCATGATCTTCTGGTGCTCCGTCTTTATAGTGTTCTCCTCGTTGGCCAGTAGCTCTTCGTACAGCTTTTCGCCAGGGCGCAGGCCAGTGTATTCAATGGAAATGTCCTTGTTGAGCGTAAGTCCTGACAGCTGAATCATCTTTTTGGCCACATCGCTGATTTTGATGGATTTGCCCATGTCGAAGATGAAGATCTCGCCGCCCTTGCCCATGGCTCCGGCGGTCAGCACTAACTGACAGGCCTCGGAGATGGTCATGAAATAGCGCGTAATGTCGGGATGTGTCACGGTGATGGGACCGCCGTTCTCAATCTGCTTGCGGAAGATGGGAATGACTGATCCGTTGGAGCCCAGCACGTTGCCGAAGCGTGTGGTGACGAACTTGGTGGTGCTCTGGTGGAAGTTCAATGCCTGCACGTACATCTCCGCGATGCGCTTGGAAGCACCCATTACGTTGGTGGGATTCACGGCCTTGTCGGTCGATATCATCACGAATTTGGAAACCCCGTACTTCACGGCCATGTCGGCCAGCAGCTTGGTGCCTGCCACGTTGGTCTTGATGGCGGAACGCACGTTCTTCTCCATCATGGGTACATGCTTGTAAGCGGCGGCATGGAAGACGATATTGGGATGATAGGCCTCGAAAACACGGGCCATCTGGGCTTTATCGCAAATGCTGTGGATGTGCAAGTGTATGTTTTTCATGCCGTTGGCCTTGAGTAATTCGTCTTGCAAGAAGAAACAGGGTGTTTCGGCTTCATCTACCAAAACCAACTGCTTGTATTGGAATTGCAGCAGCTGGCGTACAATCTCGCTGCCGATGGAGCCCGCCGCCCCGGTAATCAAAATGGTTTGGCCGTTTAGTTCGGAGTTGAGCAAGGAAAGATCCAGTTGGATGGGGTTGCGATCCAGCAAATCTTCAATCTTCACCTTCTTGATTTGCTTGAAACTCAAATTGCCGTTCAGCCAGCGCGACACCGGTGGCACCTTGAGCACCTTCACGTTATGCGGCAAAGCCACCTCCGTGATAGCTTTCACCTTGGCGTTGCTGATTTTCTGCACCGCGATGATGAGGAAGGAGATATTGTTAACGCTGAGATAATCGTCCAACATCCGGAAATCATATACATGAAGGCTCTCCAGCTGCATGCCGATTTTGGAAGGGTCGTCGTCGAAGAAGGCCAACACGTTGTATTTGCTGGCATTGTCGCGCTCAATGGTACGCTTGGTGATGATACCCGAATCGCCGGCTCCGAAGATGATAATGTTCTTGCGGAAACGGGTGGGATTCATCGTTTCCAAAAAGTACATCTTGAAGGCAAGCCTGTAAACCAGCAACAGCACGGTGGTGACGAAAAATTCAATGATCCATACGGAGTTGGGAATGAGGAATTTGTGCTTGATGGTGAAGACGATGAGGTTGACGGCGGCAATGATCAGCGTGGCGCAGAAGCACGAGAGAAATATTTTCACCACATCCTTGGTGCTCGTGTAGCGCACCACCAGATGGTGGGTTTGGAAGATTTCGAAGAAGATGAACCGAATGATGAAAATCAGGATGGGTGTGTAAACCCAGTCCGTGTAGTTCATGTGGGTGGGCAATTTGAAGTTGGCCCTGACTACCAAGGACAGGAACACGGAAATGCCAACCACTAGCAAATCCAACGCCATGATCAGCCATGCCGGGGTGATGTGCAGGTTCCTGATTCTCAAATATATTTTCTTTATGGATGAACTCATTACAATGGTCTGCCAAATAACGGCGGCAAAAGTACAAAAATTGTACATTATACCATTAACCTCATTTACCACATTTACCTCATGCTCCAGAGACGCAAGATTTTGCGTCTCTAATCATTTACATACACTCGTGGCACGCGTTTGGAGATGCGGGTGAGCAGCTCGTAGCTGATGAGTCCGGCGGCGCGGGCCATGTCGGCCACGGTGTTGCCCTCGCCATAGACCACCACCTCGTCACCCTCGTGAACTGTGATGCCGGTGACGTCCAGCATGCACATGTCCATGCACACTTTGCCAATGATGGGCACTTTTTGGCCCTGAATGATGACCGTGCCTTTGCCGTTGCCTAACTCGCGCGGGTAGCCGTCGGCGTAGCCGATGGGGATGATGGCCACCTGGCTGTCGCGTTTGAGCCGGTAGCTGCGGTTGTAGCCGATGGTCTCGCCGGCGGGGATGTTTTTAACCTGGGTGATGACGGTCTTCAGCGTGGTGACGTTGTGCAGCTTGGATGCCAATGACGGGATCTCGGAGCAGCCGTACAGGCTGATGCCGAGCCGCACCATGTCGAATTGGGCCTCCGGAAAGCGGCTGATGCCGGCACTGTTGAGGATGTGCCGCAGGATTTTGTAGTCGAAAGCGGCGCACAGCCGGTCGGTCATGCGCTGGAACAAGGCGATCTGTTTGCGCGTGTAGGCATCTTCGTGCGGGTCTTCGGCGGCTGCCAAATGGGAAAAGACGGAGGTTATGTGCAGTTGCGGGTTCTCCTGGATGATTTGGATAAGATGGGGAAGGTCAGCCTCGTCGAAGCCCAACCGGTGCATGCCGGTGTCGAGTTTAATATGGATGTTGAACTGTTGGATTTGCGGATGCTTGCGGAGCACACGGATGAGTTCTTGCAGGTAGAAGAAGTTGAAGATTTCCGGCTCGAGGTTTTGTTGTACCATCACGTCGAAGCTGTGTGCTTCGGCGCCCAGCACGATGATGGGAGTGCGGATGTGCCGCTTGCGCAGGCGCACGCCCTCGTCGGTGTAGGCCACCGCCAGGTAGTCGATGCGGTTGGCGACCAGCTCGTTGACGAGCTCCACGTCGCCGAGGCCGTAGGAATGCGCTTTCACCATGGCCACCATCTTGGTGTCCGGACGCAGGAGGGCGCGGTGGAGGTTGAGGTTGTGGGTGAGCGCGGGGAGACTCACGTTGAGGATGGTGAGATGGGTCATGTGCTGCAGCTGGGCCACGATGTTCTCAAAATGGAAACTGCGCGCGCCCTTCACCAGAATGGATTCGTAGGAAAATTCGGGTATATGTGATAGAAATTCTTCCGTGGAGGCAAAAAACTGCTGCATCGGGCAGGAGAAACACGACTGGTGTCCTGACAAATGATCTCCGATACCGATGAATCGGCGGATGTGATGTTTCTGTAGCCGTTCGTTGAGTTCCAAATAGTCTTGCTCGGTCAGTTGGCCCACCTGCTCGAAGTCGGAGAGGATGAGCGCCTTGTCGGGCAGCTGGGTCTGCGTGTCCAGGAAGTCCAGAGCAGCGTTCAGCGAGTTGGTGTCCAGGCTGTACGTGTCGTTGATGACGACGGAGTGGTTGCGCCCTTCCAGAATCTCCATGCGCATGCGGATGTGCGAGAGGCGTGGAAGCCGCGTGTTGATGGTCTCCGGTTCCAACCCTGACACCAGCATGGTGATGATGGCGTGAGTGGCGTTTTCAATGGAAGCTGCATCCAGGAAGGGAATGCTGTATGTGAAATTGTTGATTTTCAGCAGCGTGTGGTTGTCTTCGGTTTGGTATTGGACAGGGTAAGTGGCTTGCGCCGAGCCCCAGGAAATCTTGTCGAGGTGGTTGTATTCGGGCAGGGTGAGGAGGGTGTTGAGTTCGAGATTGTCATCGTGGTAGATGAGCGTATCGGCGTGGGCGAAGAGTTGGAGTTTCTCGATGGTCTTCTGGGCCTGGTTCTGGAAGAACTGGGCATGTGCCATGCCAATGTTGGTAAGGATGCCGATGGTGGGGCGGATAATCTCGGCAAGGTGTTGCATCTCGCCAGGGCGTGAAATGCCGGCTTCGAAAATGGCGAGGTTGTGGTGGCCGGCCATCTTCCACACAGACAGGGGCACGCCGAGTTGTGAGTTGTAGCTGTTAGGACTTTTGACGATGGAGAAGTCGTCGTCCAGCAGGGTGGCGAGCCACTCCTTCACGATGGTTTTGCCGTTGGAACCGGTGATGCCGATGACGGGGTAGTGGAATTGTTGGCGATGGTGTCCGGCAAGGGTTTGCAGGGCGGCGAGGGTGTTGTCCACGACGAGGAAGTTGGCCGAGGAGTCCAAATCGGTGCAGCAAGGGTCGGTCACGATGAAGTTGCGGACACCCTTGAGCAGAAGCTCGGGGATGAACTGGTGGCCGTCATTCTGCGCAGTCTTGAAGGCGAAGAAGAGGCTCTCCTCGGGCTTGTTCACCTTGCGGCTGTCGTAGCATAGGCACGAGACAACAGCCTTGTCGTCCCGGATACATTGGTGTATGGGTTGTATGATATCGGCAATTTCGGTAATGGTCATGTTTGATAAAATTCGGGTGCAAAGGTATAAAAAATCTGTGTGAATGGTATGTATAGCCGAATATCTGACACGTTCAAAACACACTCAAATCGTTAAGAAAAAATAGTATCTTTGCCGTGTAATAATAAAACATGAACATGATGAGACATGACATTCATCCAAAGGAGTCATGCATAATTATATTGCTGATGGCTTGCATGTCATTCCATATGCAGGTCTCGGGGCAAAGTGGTTTGCCAGATAATATGGTGGAGGCGGACTGTACTTCCGATGCAGCAGAACAGCCCTGGGATGCACAAGTATTGTATTCGGCAAATGATATCCACTGCTATTTTGTGCCTTTGGTGGGCGATATTGATGGGGATGGCATCGTCGAAATCGTGGCTGGGAAAACCACCACTAACGACCACTACACCACACAAGTGGGCATATACAAAGGGTCTAATTTACAACAAATCGGGCTTATCACTGTACCGCAAAAGATTTATGCGGGTTATGGTGGGCCTATGGCTCTGGTACGTTATCCCAACGGCAATGGCGGGATGCAGGGGGCCGTCGTCTTGCACTGCTACGACGACAAACTGCGTTCCTACGATATTAACGGAAACCTTCTGGCCACCTCAGATGTGAACACACCATGCGAGGGAGTGGTCTCCGTAGCAGACTTCAACTACGACGGCTGGCCGGAACTTTACATTGGTAACGCAATCTATGATGCAGCGACACTAAAGCAGTTGTGCGCTGGTCCTGCAGGCGGCAACATGGGACGAAGTTGGCAATGCTCCATTAATGAGAAAGGAAACTGCGCCATGTCTTTTGCCGCCGACGTGCTGGGAGACTCCATTCCCGAACTCATTTGCGGCAACACCATCTACAACGTGAACATCGTCAGTCGCACAGATGTTTCACTTAACAGTATCACGGAACTTAAGACGATAACAATACCTTCTTATATACCTCAAGACGGCAATGTCGCTGTAGCTGATTTTGACCTTGATGGGCAACTTGACATACTTGTAATCATAGACGGCACTTCAGTCGAGGTCTCCGACTCCGCCTACATATACGCTTATAATCCTACCACTGAGAATATTATTTTTTCACATAGCCATTACGCAAAAACAATTGGTTATCCTTTGGTTGGTGATATAGATGGTGATGGATATTTGGAGTTTGTCTATATTGACTATAAAACACCTGTTTCCTACTCTCGTATCACCGCAATGAAATACAATCCTTTTTCAGGGCTTCAGACTCAATGGCAAGCCACGCATAATGACCAATCAGGTGAGACTTCCATGACGCTGTTCGATTTCAATCAGGACGGCATTATGGAGATTGTCTATCGCGACGAAAACAATCTACGAATCATTAATGGAAGCGGCAGGAGCCATCTGACCGGCAACGACACCATACCGTTCTATAACTTATATACCAAAAGCATGTCCGCCAGCACCTGGAAAGAGTATCCTGTAGTGGCGGATGTGAACGGTGACGGCGCAGCAGAGATTGTGGTGTGCGGAAAGGTGAACGGCGGTCTTGGCTGGGTTGGTGGACAACTGTTGGTCATCGGCGGCATCCACCTTTGGGCACCCGCGCGACCTGTCTGGAACCAGTACATGTACAATGTGACCAACATTAACAAAGACCTCACTGTGCCAATACCTTTGTTCAACAACGCCACCGCTTTCACCGACCCACAGGGTGTGGTGCGGAGACCCTTCAATAACTTCCTGCAACAGGCCACCACACTCAATCAATATGGGAAACCGTTCTCCATGCTGCTGAATGTTGCCGCCACAACCGATACGAACATGACGTATGAAAACGGCATGTTCACCTACACCTTCACCTTCTGCAACGACGGCGGGCAGACCCTGGAGGATCCGTTCAGCGTGACCTACTATGCAGATTCCTACCAAGGGGCGATCATCCGGACCGAAGTCATCACCAATTCCCTATTTGTAGGCAACTGCATGACCATCACGACCCAATTTTCTGATGCCGATTTGCTCAACTTCCCTGATTTGGAGAACATTGTGGTGGCGATAAACGACAACGGACAAGGGGTGGCGCAAACTGGCGGGCAGCAGGAGGAGTGCGACACCACAGATAACTTTTTCTATTTTCCTGCGAACCCCTGTAACATTTCTAGAGATACTGTAATAGCCGATATATGTGTGCGTGAAACTTATTCTGATGACAATTTCAATATTGTAGCTGATGAAACGCAGTCGGCTGGTACGTTCTTTTATGAAAGGATATATGAAGTGGGTGAGTGTGACAGCGTGATTGTATTGCAATTGCGCGTGCACCCCGAATACGACTTACATTTTACAGAGACCGTCCCTGAAGGAACCGCTTACGACCGACATGGTATTTTCTTGAGCGAAAGTCTGTTGGAAGGCGGACAGCGTATTGACACTTCCATCACTTACCAAAGCGTCTATGGCTGTGACAGCGTGACCCATGTCACCATCGTGGTCGCCACTCCGCAAATCACCATATACCTCCCCAACGCCATCACCCCGTCCAAAACCGACGGTATGAACGACAGGTTTTTCCTTCCCGAAAGAATCCAGAATCAAATCAACGATTTTGAAATCATGATCTTCAACCGCTGGGGCGAGATGGTCTTCTATTCCACCGACAAAGGATTCAGCTGGGATGGGGACTACAAGGGGAAGACCTTCTACAACAATGTTTATCAGTACGTTATCTATTACACGACCCCGTTTGGGAAAAAGTTCACCACCCGAGGCACCGTTACCGTGCTGTAAATCACACACAACATGAAAAGCATTGTCAAACTGGGGATTATTACATGCCTAATAGGTCTCTGTCTCAAAATGGAGGCGCAGGTCACCTTGCCCGACAACATGGTGGAGGCGGACTGCACTTCCGATGCAGCAGAACAGCCCTGGGATGCACAAGTATTGCATTCGGCAAATGATATCCACTGCTATTTTGTGCCTTTGGTGGGCGACATTGACGGGGATGGCATCGTCGAAATCGTGGCTGGGAAAACCACCACTAACGACCACTACACCACACAGGTAGGCATCTATCGGGGCACCGATCTGCAACAGATTGGTACCATCAACCTTCCGCAAAAGATTTACGCGGGTTATGCCGGTCCAATGGTGCTGGTGCGTTATCCCGACGGCAATGGCGGGATGCAGGGAGCCATAGTCTTCCATTGTTACGACAACAAATTGCGTTCGTACGACGTTCACGGCAACCTTTTGGCCACCTCAGACGTGAACACGCCGTGCGAAGGAGTGATTTCGGTAACGGACTTCAACTACGACGGCTGGCCCGAGATTTATGTCGGTAACGCAATCTATGATGCTGCGACACTAAAGCGACTTTGTGCGGGTCCGTCCAGTGGACACATGGGTAGAAGTTATCGTTGCAACTCCTCAGAAAAGGGCCATTGCGCAATGTCTTTTGCGGCCAACGTTCTCGGCGACTCTATCCCCGAACTGATTTGCGGGAACACCATTTATCAAGTCAACATCCAAAGCAGGACAGATGTCTCCCTGAACAACGTGAATATCATCAAAACCGTCAGCATACCCACACGTGTCCCACCTGACGGCAATGTCGCAGTGGCAGACTTCGACCTTGACGGACAACTTGATATACTTGTAATTATAGATGGTACCTCGACCGATTACACCGACTCGGCCTACATCTATGCATATAGCCCGATTTCAGAAAACATTCTCTTCGTACACGGAAAACACGCCAAAACCATCGGTTATCCACTGGTCGGAGACATTGATGGGGATTCTTTTCTTGAATTTGTGTATATAGACTATCAGCAGTCCGTATCCCAATCCAGGATTACGGCAATGAAGTTCAATCCACAGACAGGGCTTCAGACCAAGTGGCAGGCGACACACACAGACAATTCGGGAGAGACCTCCATGACTTTGTTTGATTTCAACCAGGATGGTATTTTGGAGATTGTCTATCGCGATGAAGACCATTTGCGCATCATCAATGGCAGCGGGAAAAGTCATTTGACAGGTAATGATACCATTCCTTTTTATAATCTGTACACTAAAAGTATGAAAGCTGGCACATGGGATGAATATCCCGTGGTGGCGGACGTCAACGGTGACGGAGCGGCGGAAATCGTAACCTGCGGTAAGGTATACAGCGGTTTAGGATGGGTTGGCGGAGAATTGTGGGTCATCGGCGGCATCCATCCTTGGGCTCCGGCGCGTCCAGTCTGGAACCAATACATGTATAATGTAACGAGTATCAATAAAGACTTGACTGTGCCGAAACCGTTGTTTGATAATGCTACACCTTTTACCGATCCACAGGGCGTGGTGCGCCGGCCATTCAACAACTTCCTGCAGCAAGCCACCATACTAGACCAGTACGGACGACCGTTCGCTCTCTTGGCAAACCTCTCCGTATCGGGTAGTCCGTCTGTGGAATTTGAGGAGGATTACATTTCCGTGGGGATGGAGATTTGTAACACCGGCGAATTGGCCTTCTCTCCACCTATGTATGTTTCCGTCTATACGGCTTCCGGCGAACTGGTGCAGACCGAAGAGATTGCTCAAGGCCTGCTGCCGGGCGAATGCACTACAATCATCCTCTCTATCAGTCAGACCAAGTTGAAGCAGTTCGACAACCCTTATCCGCTGCAAATCGTCGTCAACAACAATGGGGAAGGTGCTGCTCAGTACGGTGGTCTGCAACCCGAGTGCGACACAACGGATAATATTGTGCAAATTGATGGACGGCCCTGCCTGATGACTCTTCCCAACGTCATCACCCCAAATGGCGACGGCATCAACGACGTATTCGAGCCGGAGTTGGAGGGCGACTTCCTCAGCATGGAGATGGAGATTTTCGACCGATGGGGGAAGCGGGTTTACCGACAGGAGAGCAAGGATTCCTTGAGTTGGGATGCCGCCAACGTCTCCGACGGAGTCTATTTCTGTGCCATCGAGTTCCGTTGCGCCACCAGCAGCAAGAAGCGTCAACGGTTGAACATGAGCGTGACGGTAGTGCGGTGAGGAGTCGATGTTTTTTGTCATTTTATGATTATCATTTTATGACAAAATTTGTATCTTTGCCACGAAATTCCTGAATATGAATATAATAAACCCCTTTGTGACAAATGGTTATGCTGGCTCAGCATACTTTTGTGACCGCGTCAACGAGACAAAAGACATTACATCGTTGCTACGCAATGGCAACAATATTGCGTTGATTTCGCCCCGCCGTTACGGAAAGACCGATCTAATCCGGCATTGCTTTGATCAACAAGAGATTAAGAACCAATACTATACGTTTATTATTGATATTTATTCCACAAAGTCTCTGTCGGATATGGTCAATAAGATGGGGCGCGCTATTCTTGATGTTCTCAAGCCAAAAGGTAAGAAACATTGGGAAACGTTCCTTAACATTGTCCATTCGATTAAGGCCGGAATTTCGTTCGATGCAATGGGACAACCGTCATGGGATGTGTCTGTGGGCGATATTTCCAATCCCAACAATACGTTGGATGAAATTTTCCACTATTTACAACAGGCTGACAGACATTGTTTTGTGGCCATTGATGAGTTCCAGCAAATTCTTAAATATGGCGATACCAATGTAGAAGCCGCATTACGTACATACGTGCAATATTGCAGCAATGCCAACTTCGTTTTCATGGGTTCCCAACGTCATCTGATGGGTGCGATGTTTGTGTCTCCCAACCGACCTTTCTACCAAAGTGTGGCCGTGATGAATCTGAATCTGATAGATTTGGATAAATACTGGGAATTTGGCAGAATGCATTTTGAGAAAGCAGGGAAATCCATCGACAAGGCATTGGTTGAACAGTTATATGCCCGATTTGAAGGAGTGACGTTCTATCTGCAGAAGGTGATGAACGTGTTGTATATGCGCACTTCGGAGGGCGGGCATTGTGGTGTGGAAGACCTCCAGCCTGCCATCGATTATATTGTGGATTTCACCCAGTCCACGTACGAAGATTTAATGTATCAGCTGCCCGAGAAGCAAAGCTTGGTACTCAAGGCCATTGCGGACGACGGGAAAGTGTCGCAGATTACTTCTGGGAAATTCTCGAAGCGCCACGGTTTGCCGTCTCCCAGTGCAGTTAAATCAGCAGTCAACGCCTTGTTGGACAAGGATTTGATTACACAGACAAAGGGCGTTTACCAAGTTTATGACAAGTTTTTGGAAATATGGCTGCAGCGACAGTGAAAGGGGGATGAATTGTATTTTTAGCCGCAAAACCACAAAAAATAATAACAAAAAAGTATCGAATCCAAAATTGTAATCTAATTCTGAGGTAAGTCTGACCTGTACCCCCTGGGCGGATATTTCTAGTATTTTCTAAAGAAAGACAACACACAACATAACGCCCCATAAAAATAACGCGCAATAGAATTGTCTTTGGAATATATTTTCTTTCTGTAGAAGAAATATACCATTTTATAATAGATTAATGAACCCCAAAAACCATGCTTTTTTAAAGCTGGCACTCGTAATTCATAGAAAACAGCCAATCTATCCTCAAAAAAAGGCTGTTTCTTTTTTCCAGTCGATTTTTTACTGTTTGAGACTGAAGTGTTTGTAATTCTATATCTTACAGTTACTTGAGGCAAATATGAGAAACGTTCACCTAGCTCCAACATCTTGAATTGAAAAGGATAGTCTTCTAATAATCGATAGTGCTCATCATATCCACCCAGTTTATCAAATAGTTCTCTCTTATAAAACCAAGTAGGAGTTGGGGTGATAAATCTGTTCCGAATATGAGTAAGAAACTGTTCGTGACTAGAAACTGGAAAAAAATAGTCATCTTCGGGAAGGATCTTCAACTCCTCTTTAGTCTCTTCTGAAAAATATATTACCCTTGAAAACACCATGTTGCATTCATTTTTAATGGCAAAACACACATTTTTCTCGATTGCATCTGGCAAAAGGATGTCATCTCCAAATATTTTTATCCATTCTCCCGAAGAAGCCCGCACTCCAATATTAAAATTGGCAGAAATACCCTTGTTCTCCTCGTTGACAATGAGTTTGCTCCTAACAAATCTATTCTGATTTTCCGCCAACCATTCTTCACATTTGATGGCAGTGTCATCTTGAGAACAATCATCAGCTATGATCAATTCCAAGGGAGAATATGTCTGATTCTTTATGCTGTCTAATGTTTCAACAATGGTTTTTGATGCATTATATGAAGCAACAACGATGGATACTAATGGTGTTGGCATGACAACTATTCTATAAAATTATTAATCAATCTGACAATTTCTTTAACCTCTTTCAAGTCTACGGAAGGACCCATCGGCAAACTCAATTCTTCTTCTGCAATCATTTCTGTAATTGGCAATGACAATCTATCCCACTCTTTAAAACATTCCTGCTTGTGAGGCGGAATAGGGTAATGAATCACTGTGCCCACTCCATTCTGTTCAAGATAGCCGTGCAATGCGTCGCGTCTGTTTCCACTCACAAGAATCGGGAACAAGTGATAGACATTCTGATCATCAGGGAGTAAATCAGGCAATGTGATTAATGAGTTATGGATATGCTCATAATAATAATGAGCTACCTTTTTGCGATAGGCGTTATCTTCAACCAAAAATTTTAGTTTTACATCCAACACTGCTGCCTGAATCTCATCTAAGCGACTATTGCGACCGCAGTACTTAAATACATACTTCTTCTGCGAACCATAGTTGGCCAAAGTGCGGATGGCCGTTGCCAGTTTCTCATCATCAGTAGTTACGGCACCGCCATCACCCAATGCGCCAAGGTTTTTGCCCGGGTAGAAACTATGCCCCGCAGCATCCCCTATACTGCCTGTTGTTCGGCCATCAATGTACTTGCACCCATGCGCTTGTGCATTGTCTTCGATCAGTTTCAGGTTATACCTCTCACAAAGTGCACCAATTTTCTCCGTATAGGCGTTTCTGCCATAGAGATGAACAATACAGATGGCTTTCGTCTTGTCTGAAATGTGCTGTTCTATCAAGTCATCATCAATCTCCAATGTGTTTAGTTTAGGCTCCACAAGTACTGGTGTCAGACCATTCTCGGTAATAGCAAGAATGGTAGCAATGTATGTGTTTGCAGGAACAATCACTTCATCGCCAGGCTTCATCACACCCAACTCGATATATGCTCTAAAGATCCAAATAAGTGCATCCAGCCCATTGGCACATCCAACGCAATATTTAGTTCCTATGAATTTAGCATAATTCGCCTCAAATCTCTCATTCTCTTTGCCTTGGAGATACCATCCGCTATTCACCACACGGGTGACAGCTTCATTAATTTCTGCACTATGCAGCGCGGTAACATCCTTAAGGGATAAAAACGGAATCATATATCTAGAAATCTACTTTCCTATAAAATCTTGCAGGATTTCCCATCCACAATTCTCCTGCTGGAACATCTTTAGTCACCACAGAGCCTGCAGCTATAAAGGCATTTTCTCCTATTGTAATACCAGGCATAATAACAGATCCTGCACCTATGGTTGCTCCCTTGCACACTTTTGTCTTTAACAACTTCCAATCCTTATTTTTAGAGCGTGGATACATGTCATTGGTAAAGGTTACATTGGAGCCAATCATCACATCGTCTTCCAACTCTATTCCGTCCCAAATCTGCACACCACATTTCACAGTCACATTATTCCCAATCTTGACATCGTTCTCGATGAAGCAGTGGGAACAAATATTGCAATTCTCTCCGATTATCGCTTCTGAGAGCACGACACAATATTGCCAGATGTTAGTATTATCTGGGATAGAGGTGGTTTTGCAATCGCTAAGTGGATGTATCATAAACTATGTCTGAATTCTTGAAAATCATTATAATTACGGATATAATCCTCTGGTTTGTAAATATCCGATGCTAGTACCATGCAGACGGCACCTGAAGAAAAATCCTCCAAATTTCTCCACATACCTGGTTTTACATATAAACCCTGATACGGACGGTTAAGGAAAAAACTGCGTTTACTAAAGCCGTCATCAAGAGTTACTGTGAACGAACCGCTTGCTGCGACAATAAGTTGCTCCAATTCTTTATGTGCATGGGCTCCACGTCCTTCCCCTCCTGGTATATCATAAAGATAATAGACTCGCTTGACATCGAAAGGAAGTGTCGCACCATTTTCTACAACAGAAAGGTTCCCTTTCCGGTCACTATGATGGCGATCCAATTCTATAATGGTGCAGTCAAATACATTATTTTTTTTCATCGTGTTTCAATTTTATGAATAAATCGTAATCACGAATATAGTCATCTGTTGTATAATGCGTTGATCCAAACTCTAACGCAAGTGAATTTGTGGAAAAATTTTCCATTTCTCTCCAAAGCCCACATGGAACGTACAACCCATAATAAGAGCGGTTCAAGGTGAACACTTTTTTCTGATTTCCATCATCAACCACAATGTCGAAAGAACCTGATAGAGCAATAATAAATTCCTCGTTGTGAATGAATGCATGTCCACCTCTTGCTTCTCCTCCTGGAACATCATAAATCCAATACGTCCGTTTTATCTCAAACGGGATATGGTTCAACTGCTCTACAAAAGAGAGATTACCGCGAGGGTCTGTCACCTTTGGTAGTTCTATTATTTTAACATCATCAACTGTAGGCATATCAAACGATTATTATACACTTCGTATAGTTTCTGCAAATGATGTGAAAACCCTAAAACATCAAATGGAAAAAACGGTGCAAAAGTAACAAATCTATTTGTTATATCTTGCTGTTGTTAGATTTATTATCAACGGTTTACCAGATTTCAATAATTTTTCTGCCTTCATTTAATGTTGATAACCGTCAACAGTCCATTACGGCGTCGAATACACGCTCGCAGTTGTGCGTGTCGCGCATGGGGAAGAAACGGTCAACCGTCGCCTCGTATGCGGGCTCCAGATGCATGCCGTTCTCCAGACAGGCCTCCAATGATGACAGCAGACCATCGACATCCAGGGCCACTGGGCCGAATGCACTCTCGTCAACATAACCCGATCCGACATGCTTGCTAAAGAAAATATCTTTGTCGAATTGGTAGAACAACACCGGCTTCTTCATGTAGGTAAAATCGAAAAACACGCTGGAGTAGTCGGTTACCAACAAGGCCGACTCCTTAAGCAGCTGCTGCACGTCGTAGTGGGCCACATCGGCTATGGTGATACGTGGAGAGATTCCCCCTTTTTTGAACCGGTCGACAACCGGTTGGAAACAATGGTGGGGATAGAAAATCAGCTCCATGTCGTGCTGTTCGAGGAGTGAAGCCAGCCGAGGGTCTGTCAAAAGGGCTTCGTAGGCCTTGTAATATTGGCTATCGACAATCTGGTTCGGGTTAATATATTTGCGCCAAGTGGGCATCACCAGCAGCTGACGCTTCACTTGAAAATCTATCAGTTTATCATACCGGCAAAAACCAGTGTAACGTGCGACACTGCGGGGATACTGGAATTCTTCCACAAAGTAATCGACCTCGGGCGCAGCACCACAGATGATCAAATCGAAAAAAGTATTCTTGACCCCGAAACGTTTTTGGAAGTTCTTGGTGATTCCATGCTGAAGGAAGACCACCTTTTTGTTCTTGAAGATATGGAATACACGATTGACCCATTTGGCAGCCTCGAAAGGTATTGGGGTATGTCCCGATCTGAAATGTGTGCCGACCAACCAATGGGCTTGGCAGAAGAGCTTACAGTGTCTGAACGACAGGTAACGCACCAATCTGTTCTCATGTTCCGCCAGCCGGGGACGGTCAGGAGAGTCATCGGAAATGACATAGTAGGCTTCAATCTCAGGATGGTATTGCAGCACATGAAGGAAAAAATGGTAGCCGTTGTCGCGGGCATCGTAGCCTTTTTCCGACACAAGCATCAGGTTGGGATTGCGCCGCTTGCTTGGAGAAAAAAGCGTCACGAAGTAGGCAGCAATCAGTTTCAGTGCCACAATGGCATATTGTCCGACAGTGGTCATAGCTATTCAGTCTTGGAACTTCGGGATGGACGATAACAAAGTACGATAGCTGCAGCCATTGCTAGCAACGTGATGATGGAGACAATCAAGCCGATGTTGTCCAGACGGTTGAAGAGCGGCGCTTCGTTCTTGAACTCGATGACGTGATCGCCAGCGGGCACAAACATGGCGCGGAGCACGAAGTTAGCGCAGAGGTACTCGGCAGGCTTGCCGTCGATATAGGCGAACCAGTCAGGTGCATAGTGGATTTCACTGAAGACAGCCAACTGGTCGCTGCTGCTGTGCGAGACATATTTGCGATAGTCCGCACTCTCCTCTTTCTGGGGCTCCAATGCTATTGTGGCCGTGGTGTCAGTTCCGAATGCTGTATGCTTAACGCTATACTTGCTCGTGTCGATGACGGCTGTGACTGCAGGGTTGATCTCATTGAGGGCCAAGATTTCCTCGTTGGGATTGCCCACGGGCTTGATTTCTTGTACGAACCAGCAGTTGCCCAGCACTTGGTCGTCGGGTAGTCGTTGCACCTGGCCGTTCTGGAACACCACATAGCGGGTGTTGAGCATGGCCAGCACTTCAGGCTTGATATGACGGCTGAGATAGAAGTCGATAAGGTTCTGGTAACGGCTCAGTTTGGCAGCGCTGTAACCGCCGATCTGGTTATGGAAAGCCGCAGGTTTGCTGTCGTTAAAGGTATTGACGGCCAGATTGAACACGCGGTAGTCGTGGTCGCCGTTGCGAGCAGCCAACTCATCAATATCTTTGTCCCACTGGTCAGGACGGAGTTCCAACTTGCGCGATTTCACGAAATTGTCCTCATTAAGGTAACGACGGTCCAAACTCCACAAATCGACAAGCACCAGCACGCCTATAATAGCAATAACGATGCCGCTCTTTTTCAGTTTTTCGTTGTTATAGAGCCAAATAACGACAGCGGCGAGGAGGATGAGGATAAGGCTGCGCCACGAGTCGCTGCGCAGCAAGGCCATACGATCGCTTACCAGCACGCCCTTGATCATATCCCATTGGTTGCCATACTGGGCAGCCATCTGGGTGTCGCTCAAACCGCTGTAGCTGAACGAACCGCTGAGGAGGAGCACCACAAGGATGAGGGCACTCAGGACGCCGGTTCCGATGTAGATGCCGAGGTTGACACGACGGCGGTCACGTTCTTTGTCGAGCACCGCCTTCAAGCCGAACACGGCCATAATCGCTACGCACACGTTAGACAGTACCAACGCCATGCTCGGAGTCCGGAATTTGTTGTAGTATGGGATGTGGTAGAAGACCCATTCATTGAAGGGCAGGAAGTTTTTCCCCCATGCCAACAGAATGCCTATTATCGTGGCCACCAGCACCCACCAGCGTTCGGGCCCGCGGGTGACAATCATGCCTATCAAGAAGAATAGCAGTATCACGGCTCCGAAATAGACAGGGCCGCTGGTAAACGGTTGGTCGCCCCAGTAGAGCGGAGCCTGCTCGCTGCGGAAAGCCTTGTAGAAAGCGCTTTCCTTGCTCATTCGTTCTCCGCTGCCGCCACCCATTGCACCGGGAACCAGCAGGGTGTAGGTTTCGCCGACACCATAACTCCATGCGTACGCATAGTCGATATCAAGACCTGTAGCGGTATTTTGAGCGGCTGTATTACTCTGCTCGTGGTAAAGGTCGTCGGGCGTCACCGTGATTTCGCTGCCGCCACGCATCGTATATTTGGCATACTCCTGGTTGACAAACAGATGTCGCGCGTTGCAGCCAATGGCCAGCCCCACACACAACAGCAAGATACCTGATGTGGCCGCAAAGGAAAGGATACGCTTGTTTACGATGGCATAGACCAGATAGACGAGTCCAATTGCCAAGCAGCCGATAGCAGTATAGAAGGTGATTTGGATATGGTTGAACGAAATCTGCAAGATAAGAGACACAGCGAAGAGAATGGTTCCCCACAGCATCTGTCGGTTGCGCGTCTTTTTGTCCATGTCTTTGTCTATAGCGGCCTTCATGGTCATGAGCATACCGGCCAAGATCGGCGCCATCATGGCCATGCACCATGCTTTTGTGGCATGGCCGGCTTCTATGATGATAATATTATAACTCCCTAATCCGAAGCCGACTGCCCCCAACATCGCCAGCCATGGGGAGAACCCCAACAGTACCATGGCGATATAGAAGCCCAGAAGATAAAGAAAAATAATGACGACAGTATTTGATATGTACAAAGGAGTGTCCATCATCAAAACAGCCCTATGCAAGTACGAAAATAGCGATTTCTGAGGATCAACCCTTATCTGGTATGCAGGCATACCGCTGAACATGGCTTCTTCCCATTTAGGAACATGTCCAGTTCTCTCTTCATCCATACGCAGTTTATAACTTGCTGCCAAGGATTTCTGCTGGTCACCTTGAACCAGCGTCTTGCCTTCATACACAGGCATAAGATATACAGATGCCATTAAGAACATGGCGACCACCATCATCAGGTGAATCCAGATGTTTTTCTTTTTCATATCCATTATTTGAGTGATTATAAAATCTTTTTATTTTCTGAAAGTAGTCATAAACAAAGAATATAGCCTTTGCGACAGAGGAAAGGAGATATACTTTGCCACATACAGCAATGTTTTATTTTTGTAGGGCATATCTTTCGTTACCCAGCGAACATCATTTCTGTTTAATTCCTTCTTGAATTCGCTCTTTTTAATGTAACGATGCCGTATCATACCCATCAATTTGTTCATGTGCACAGAATCCCGAATCCAAGGTTTGTTCAATTCCCCTGCCAACCGCTCTGCCTCTTTCTGGTATATTTCGTAATTCTTCAGCCATTTGGTGTTGGATGGATTAGTATAAGATGTGTTGTCGGCATACTGTACATAGTGATAGAAGGAAGCATGTATATATGAAACTTTCTTGATGTGAGTAAGCACTTGAACGTTAAAAAGAAGATCCTCGCAATAGTTGGCACCCTCAACGAACGATACATGACCCTCCCGGATACAGGATACTCTTATCAATTTGTTACAGTGACTTCCATGTAGCTTGCCGGAGAAGAGACTGTCAATAATGTGATCTGGTTCAAGAGAATCCGGCTGCTGGGATTTATATAGTTGCTTTTTGGGGTAGTCCATGTAAAAATCACAGATAACCATATCTGCATCATCCTCTTCGGCCTTGGAATAGAGAGATGCTAGCATCTCATCCTCCACCCAATCGTCAGGATCCACATTTATAATATATTTCCCCGTAGCCCTTTCAAGTCCATACTGGTTGGCTGATGCTAGTCCGCCATTCGCTTTATGATATGCATGGAACCGATTGTCACGTTGGGCATATTCATCGCAAATCGCTCCTGAATTGTCAGTACTGCCGTCATCTATCAGGAGAACCTCAAAGTTCGAAAATGTTTGTCGAGCGATACTGTCCAAACAATGTTTTATATATTTTTCGAGGTTGTAAACAGGCACAACGATGGAAATACCTGGATTTTGCATATTATAAATTTTGTTCAGTTTTATTCTCGATATTTTTAAGGCTGCAAAAGTACGAAAAATAACGGTCGTTGCGAATGAGAAGTTTTTCTACATGTAAAGTATGATATTTTATACTTTTTAGCGGCGGATAACCGAAAAATGTGTAATTTTGCCGCCGAAGTACAATAAAACATACTTTTAAAAATGGATATTGCAGCAATCATAAAGGAGAGGAGAGCGCGGTTGGGACTGTCGCAACAAGACCTGGCAGAGTTCGCTGAGGTGGGCATTGCCACCGTTAAGGACATTGAGCGCGGGAAAGGGAATCCTTCGCTGCATACCATGCAGAAGATTATGACAGTCTTGGGGTTGGAGATGATTATCCAGACCAAAGAGACGGGATATTTGAACGATAATTTTGACGCGAAATGAGAACGGTGGATGTTTATTTGGACGATAGGCTCGCAGGCCGACTGACGGAACGGGATCGAAACGATTACGAATTCGCCTATAATGCCCAATATTTGGCAGATTCAGAAACGCCAGCCATTGCATTGTCAATGCCCAAAAGGGAGGAGCCTTATCGTTCCAGCCGCATCTTTCCGTTTTTCACCAACCTGCTGCCCGAAGGCTCCAACCGTAGGGCTATGTGTGCATATTTCAAAGTGGACGACAATGACTTTTTCGGGATGTTGGAGATGATTTGCGGAAAGGACTGTATTGGCAATGTGACATTGAGAAAGGAGGGAAAATGAGAACTATCAGCGTATGTCCAGCTACTTTGCAGCCTGGATACAATACCTATTCGCCACTAACATTGAAGATGCTCTTTAATGGCGAGAAAGTGTCCCCATTTTTGGATTTTGACTTTGATGGCATTCATGCCAATTCTGATTTGCAAGAGAACCAAAGTAATCTTTCAATCTCCGGTGCACAAGAGAAATATTCGGCCGTGGTGGAGCGTGGTCATATCCGTCTTTCGAACCCAGGTGAACAAGGGACTTTTATCCTGAAACCTGCTCCGCTGATTAATATCCAAACCCGCAAACAGATTCCTGCCAATGAACATCTAACCATGCAGATAGCCTCACAGGTTTATGGCATTGAGACGGCAGCGAATGCTTTGTGTTTCAGTGCGAAAGGGCAACCTGTGTATATCACCCGAAGGTTTGATGTGAAACCCGACTTGACGAAGTATTCGATGGAAGATTTCGCATCGGTGCTTGGCAAAACCGAGCAAGGTTTCGGCAGCAATTTCAAATATGATGGCCATTACGCCATGATTGCCGATGCTATTCGAACAGTTGTACCGGCATGGATGGTGGAAACGGAACGGTTCTTCAAACTCGTTTTATTCAACTACCTATATGCAAACGAGGATGCGCATCTGAAGAATTTCTCGCTCATTAATCGCAATGGCGAGTATGCGCTTGCACCCGCATACGATCTGCTGAACACCCGCCTCCATCTTGAAGGCGATGATTTGGGATTGAAAGGTGGTCTTGCCCCTAATCTAGAGCCAAGCGATGCCCTGCTTCGAACAGGGCATTTGTGCCGGACTGATTTCGAACGATTCGCTCAGCGCATCGGACTGCCTGCAAAAAGAGTCGAACGGGTGTTGAATCTTTTTATGAAGTTTCCATTAATGGTTAACGATTTGATTGCCAGTAGCTTTTTAAATGATAAGATGAAGCGCGGTTATTGGCGCATCATTAACCAACGGCGACAATGGTTTGTTCGGAGTGAATAATCAAAGGGTATTCGTCCGCTCCTTCATCCTTCTCACTCCCTCTTCAACACTTACCTTCGCACGCCACTTCAACAACTCCAGGTTCTTGGCGATCGGGGCGACGGCGTACATGGTGTCCATCGGGCGGTAGGGACGGCCGCCCCAGTTGATGTTGCACTTTTTGCCGAACTCGCGTTCCACAATGGCGGCCAGCTCGCGCGGGGAGGTGCCCCGGCCCGTGCCGATGTGAAACTCCTCGCCGTTGCGGATGCCTGCGAAAAGGTCCAGATTGCGGATCAGATGCAGGAAGAAGCCGGCGACATCCTCCACATGGGTGAAGTCCAAAACCTGTTCGCCCAAGGTCATATCTACAGGTGTATCGGAGGTGGTGGCCTCGATGATGTAGTCGATCAGCTTCTTGGCTGTGTCTTTGCCGCCATAGATGGTGTATGGCACTAACTGCACGTATTTGAAGCTGTAAAGCTGGGAATAGTACTCGACAAACTGCCTAAAGGCCGTCTTGGTGGCGGAATAGAGGTAGGCGTCACAGATCTGTTGCGTGCCCAAACGGTATTGCGCAAAGGTGCCGATGTTGACAAACAATTTCAAATCAGGGCATTGCGAGACATAATGCAGCAACTGTACCCCAAAGGTGAGGTTGGCGGACATCATCGGCTCAATGATGTCCCAATCGTTGCGACTGGTGGAAAGCGTGGCCAAATGGAACACCATGTCCGGCTTGAAATCCACGATTTGTGCCATCTCCTCTACCGATATGTGCCGGCATTGTTTCTGGGGAAACAGCTTTTCCGCCTTCTCCACCGAACGGTTGAGGGTCATGATTTCCACCGAAGATTCGTTTTCCACTAACATCGGGATGAAATTCTGTCCGATAAAGCCCGTAGCACCTGTGATTACTATTCTCATTGTCATTGAATTATTGATAAAAGTCGGCACGTGATGAGACGCGGCATGCCAAGTCTCTACCGTTTGTATTTGTATTCGCCGAATGGGGGCAGATTCTTGTCCTTTTCCGACAAAATCGGGTCTTCAATGCCCCAATCGAACCCGAAAGAGTCGTATTTGATGCCCACATCGTCTTTGCCGGAGTGGTCCTGCGTGGACATGTACATCACGATGGACTCGTCTTGCAGCACGCGATAACCGTGCGCACAGCCAATTGGAATATACAGAGCCACAGGATCTTGCTCGTCCATCACCACATCGAACACCTGCCCGTATGTGGGGGAGTCTTCCCGAATGTCGAGGATGACATCGTGGACCTTGCCTCGGATGATGGAGACGATTTTCTCGCACGCCAGTTCGCCCACCTGCAGGTGCATGGCGCGGATGACGTTGAGCTTGGACTTGGTGAACCACACTTCCTTGATGTCCGTATTGATTTCAGCGGGCGCATTGGCCGCGAAGGTGTAGGCGTTGAAGGGTTTGTACAGTTGGCCGCGAAGATCGTTAAAGGGCTTGAGACGAATAAGATAGAGCCCCTCTATATTGGTTTTTGAAAATTCCATTATTGCAGATATTGTTCTATTTGTTTGACACACAACGAATAAACATCTTCATGCTGATAGCGCATATACCAGTCGGCGGTGAGTTCGGCTGTTTGGTCGAGGTTGAGCCGCGGGTTCCAGCCCAACTGGAAGCGGGCTTTGCTGATATCCAGCATCAGCAGGTTGGCCTCGTGCACCGCGTTCGGGTCGGAGGCATCCTGCAACGAGCCGCTGCCGTAGTGTCGGATCAGCAGCGAGGCGATGTCCCACACGGTGGCGATGGATTCGGCGTTCGGACCGAAGTTCCAGCCTTCGCAATAGCGAGTGGGATCCTCCCACATCTTCTGCGCCAACAGCAGATAGCCGTTCAGCGGTTCAAGGACATGCTGCCACGGACGAACGGCAGTGCGGTTGCGGATGGCGATGGGCGTACCTGTCTCCAATGCGCGGATGCAATCGGGGATGATGCGGTCCTTGGCCCAGTCGCCGCCGCCGATGACGTTGCCGGCACGCACGCTGGCGATGGACTTATGATGTTGTTCGTACTTGTCGGGGTGCATGAACGAGCGGCGCCACGAGGAGATGGCAATCTCCGCCGCACCCTTGGAGGAGGAGTACGGATCGTAGCCGCCCATGGGCTCGTTTTCACGGTAACCCCAGATTTGCTCGCGGTTTTCGTAGCATTTGTCCGTGGTGATCATCACCGCGACTTTGGCGGACGAGCATCTGCGGAAAGCCTCCATCACGTGGATGCTGCCCATCACGTTGGTCTGGTAGGTCTCCACCGGCTGCTCGTACGACAACCGCACAATGGGTTGCGCCGCCATGTGGAAAACGATTTCCGGTTGGTACTGCTCAAAAACGGCGTTGACCGTTTCCGCATCGCGGATGTCTCCGCGAATGTCGGTGATTTTGTCGGCAAGGCCTGCCAGAACGAAATTGTCCTTGTCGGTGGCGGGATCTTGTGCCAATCCGACGACTTTGGCCCCCATTTCGTGCAGCCAGATGGCGAGCCAGGAGCCTTTGAAGCCGGTATGGCCGGTCACCAAAACCGTTTTGCCTTTATAAAACTGTTGAAAGATGTCTGTCATAATGTCTTGATTACCAGTTTTTCCAGGGAGCATTTCCTGCATCCCACAACTTGTTGAACTCCTTGTTGTCGTTCAGCGTGTCCATAGCCTTCCAGAATCCGGTGTGCTTGTAGGCGTGCAGCTGTTTGGCCGCCATGATTCGCTCCATGGGCTGGCGTTCGAACATCTCAGTGTCATCACCCAGATAGTCAAAGAGTTCCGGTTTGCATACGAAGAAGCCCGCGTTGATCCAGGAACCGCCCTGGTCGGGTTTCTCCTTGAAGGAAAGCACGGAATTGTCGTTATCGTCAATCTCCAAGACGCCCAGTTTGCCGCTCGGCTGGTAGGCCATCATGGAGAGCACCTTGCCCGATTTCTTGTGCGCCTCGATGGTGTCCAGGATGTTCACATCGGAGAGACCGTCGCCGTAGTTGAGCAGGAAGGGCTCGTTGCCGACGTACTTCTTCACGCGGTTGATGCGGCCGCCGGTCATGGTGTTCAGCCCCGTATCGACCATCGTCACCTTCCAGTTTTCGGAGTGGTTGTCAAGCACCTCCAGACTGTTGTCGGAGAGATCCACCGTGATGTCGCAATTGTGCATGAAATAATGAGCAAAATACTCTTTGATGACATATTGCTTGTAGCCGCAGCAGATTATAAACTCATTGAAACCGAATTGGTTATAGTATTTCATGATATGCCACAGGATGGGTTTTCCCCCGATTTCAACCATCGGTTTCGGAATCAGATTGGTGGCTTCACTGAGTCGGGTGCCAAAACCTCCCGCTAACAAAACTACTTTCATATTGACGATTATTGTTGTAAATAAATGGTTTCTTGTGATTTTTTGGAGGCGCGTCTCGTAAAGAATTCGTCCAGGAACCCGATGCCATAGCCGCATAGTTGAATATAACTGGTGAGGATGGAGAGCAGCGCAACCTTGATTTTCTTGTTCTTGATCAGGGATTCGCAGAAGATGGCCAAGATGTAGAAGGCGATCGGCAGCAGCCAGATCCACCACCATTGGCCGAAGGCGCTGTCGCCGCAACAACGGGCGATCAGGGCGATGAGAGCCATCAGTACGAGGAACACGTTGCCGAGGAAGAAGCAGGTAGGCAGCAGATAGACCAGTTTGAACGAGCCGGGGTGCAGAGTGGTAAGCAGAATCCGGGCTTTCCCGAAGGTGTTCACCTGTTTGTAGAATTTTTTCAGGTCGATTTTGCGCTTGTGGAAGAGGGAGGCCTCCTTGATGAGCCGGGTGGTGAATCCCGCTTCGCGAATACGGAGGCTCTGGTCAATGTCTTCCCCGATAATGTCCTGGAATCCGTCCACTTTGTCATAAACCTCCTTGGAAAATCCCATATTGAAGGTGCGGGGCAGGAACTTGTCAACTTTTTTGGTGCCGCCGCGGATGCCGCCGGTGGTCATCATGGAGGTCATGGAGTAGTTGATGGCGAGCTGGACATCCGAAAAATCCTGATCGGCGCTGTCCGGTCCGCCGTAGCAATCCACATAGTCGTTCTGCAACTTCTCCCGCACAATGGCGATATATGTTGGAGGGATGATGCAGTCGGAGTCGAAAAAGAGGTAATAGTTGCCGGCAGCCAGGTCCATACCCTTGTTACGGCGTTGGCTTCGACTGTACTTGGGGTAGAAATGATGATGCACGTTGACGCGGTCGGTATAGCGTGCGCAGACCTGGTCGCAGCGGTTCGGGGAGTCGCCTTCCATGATCAGCACCTCAAAGTCCTTGTCGGTCTGATTCGCCAGACTCTCCAGCAGTTCGGTCACCTCGTCGGGCCGGTTGTAAACGGGAACGATGATGGACAAGCGGATTTCTTTTTCAACAGCCATTTCCTATTTATTTATAGTTTGCAAAAATACAAATTTTATACGAATCTGAATCTGGAATTTTTGTATCTTTGCGCTATGAACAATAATCCCCGCATCACCCAATCCATCCAGCAGTCCATCGCCGTGAAGCAGGCGATGTTGGACGATAATGATTTTCTGAGCCGCATTGAGCGTGCAGCGCAAATCATCACCGAGTCGCTGCGCGGCGGCGGCAAAATCCATTTCTGCGGCAACGGAGGCAGCGCCGCCGACGCACAGCACCTCGCCGCAGAACTCTCCGGACGCTTCTACTTCGACCGCCCGCCCCTCAACGCCGAAGCCCTCCACTGCAACACCTCCTATCTCACCGCCGTGGGCAACGACTACGGCTACGACCTCATCTTCGCGCGCCTCTTGCGCGGCACCGCCAAGGAGGGCGATGTCATTGTGGGTATCTCCACCTCAGGCAACTCCCAAAACATTCTCAAGGCCTTTGAGGTGGCCAAGGAGATGAATGTCAAAATCATCGCCATGACCGGCGAGACCGGTGGTGCTATGAAAGACTATGCAGACATATTGCTGAATGTGGCCTCCAAGGATACGCCACGTATCCAGGAAAGCCACATTATGATAGGACACATTATTTGCGAGCTCGTGGAGACCGCAATGTTCGGTTCCAGACTTTAGCGAAGATTCACCCCTTCTTCCCCATTCTCAGCACCTTTTGGATCAGGTCGTTCAAGTAAGGAGAGACCTTCCCGTAATACATTACCAGCAGGCCGACTAGTGCTACGATGCCTGTGCGTATCAGCGCCTCCACGATCCTGAACGCCATCGAAGGTTCCTGTGCATATTTGCCCACGAATGCTACTATCAGATAGTTCAGGCCCAGCATCAACAGACCGATAGCCAGTACTAAGAGCTGCTTCCAACTGAACGGGTAGGTGCCCACCCGCCATTTGATGTACAGCAATAATATGACCAAATAGATAGCGTTTGACCCCAATGTGGCCAACGCTCCACCCTCAATACCACAAATCGGAATCAAGTAGTTGTTCAAGCAAATAGACGAGATCAGCAGTATGATTGTGAAAAACAGGGAGGTGTAGTACCAGCGAGTATAGCTGAGAGAAGAGCCCCCTATGTTCAGGGTGGAACTTATCAACTTGGATATTCCCAATATCAATACCACCCACTTTCCGGCAGCATACTGTTCGCCATTGGGCAAGATATCGAAAAACAGGTCTAGGTTAATCCATATTAAAATCAAGATGGCCATGCCAGCGAGAAGCAGGTTGATAGATACCTGCTGGAACAAGCTGTTGGCGGTCGCCAAATCAGGCGGTGTGGCCCGGAGTGCCACGGCGATGCGCGGCTGTACAATCGCATTCAACGACCGCGCGGGAATCTCCACCATTGTGGCTATGTAGTTGGCAATAGCATAGACGCCCGTGAACATCAACCCCATCTTGGCACTGATGAAAAAGCTGCTCAATGTAGGCATCACACTGCCCACCAAGGCTGCTGTAATCAAAAACAGCGTGTATAACAGAAAATCACGCCGCAATTCCGGGGTGATGTTTTTGAAGTTGGGCTTGAAAGAGATTTTTTGTGAGAAAAGCAGATAACAGAGATTCAGTAATGCTCCCAATCCGTACGTCACACAAAAAACAATCACCAGTCCGTCCAGATTTATTACATGCCACAATCCGAACAGCAAATATCCGACTAATAGTCCAACCCGGATGAACACCTCACGTATCAATCTCGGGATGGCCACCCTCTCCAAAATTGTTGCGTTAGCCTCGAAGACATACATGTACAACATGAAAAAGGCCATCGGGAGGGTGTAGTAGATGTAGTTGACGAACAAGGGAGACTTGTCTTCAAATACACGCACTATCAACCCTTTGAAGGCGAAAAAGCAAATCAGGAACAGGAAAAATCCGACAAAAGGAATAATCAATGTCCAGAAATAGAGCCCCTGCTGGTTGCGACTGCCGTCCTTGAAATGTGGATAAAAACGGAAAGTTGACGAACTTGTACCCATCAATGCCAACGAGCTGAAGAGCGTGGCGGCATCTACCAGCACACGCGTGAGGCCGACCTCCTCCGTCGTCAGGTACGACGTGATAATAAAGAAGGTCGTCACAAAACCGATAATCACCCCGATGTACGTGGCGATGGTTCCTTTGATGCTTTGTCGAACGATGATGCCCATGGGAGGAGTTAAAAGGTTAAGTGGCAAAAGTACATGAAATTCTTAAATTCAGCAGGGAAGAATGCTTTGTGGAGGGAGTAATGACGAGATACTTTAATACCCGAACACTCTTGCGGCCTCTTTCATCCGCTCGCGGACGGGCACGTCGAAGGGGCAGCGCTCCTCGCACGCGCCGCACTGCACGCAGTCGCTGGCGTGATGCGCCAGCAGCTTGTATTCGGCGGCTAATTCTGCATTCACTTCGCCTGCCAAGTTGGCCTTGTCCAGCATCTTGTTCACCTTGGCGATGTCGATGCCCACGGGACAGGGGTCGCAGTGCGAGCAGTAGGTGCAGCTGCCCTTGCCGGGTGCTGCTTGTGCTGTGGGTTTGCTGAGGGCGGCGTTGTAGTCCTTCTCCTCGTCGGTGGCTTTGTTGTAGTGCAAGTATTCGTCCACTTTGCTGGCATTGTCGATGGTGCACAAAACAGAAGCCACGCACGGTTTGGCCAGCACGTATGCGCAGCACTGTTCGCGGGTAAGGGCCGTCTTTAAAGGCGATTTCTCGGCATCTAACAGTCGGTCGCCGCCACCGAAGGTCTTCATCACCGTGATGGCGATGTTGTGCTGGGCACAGTAGTCGTACAACTCCACGCGCACGGGGTCGATGCCCGGCAGCATCTCATCGAATGTGGAAGGATCCCACGGATTCTTGCCCGACACCACACGGTCGAAGGCAGGGTTGAGGCTGAACATGATGACCTCAACCAGCCCGCTCTTGGCGATGGCGAGGGCCACTTCGGCATTATGACTGCTTACACCGATGTGCTTGATCTTGCCCTGTGCTTTCAAATCCTTGACATATTGCAGATAATCACTGCCTTGTACACTCTCCCAATCTTCCATCTTGTCAAAGATGTGCATCATACCTATGTCTATATAGTCGGTGTTCAGGCGGGTGAGAAGGTCTTCAAAGCCTTTTTTGCATTTTGCCACATCGCGGGTGCGCTCGTGGCTCTTGCCGTTCCACCAGCAGCCGATATGTCCTTGGATGATCATCTCCTCGCGGCGGTCGCCGAGCCCATAGCCGATGTTGCTGCGCACCTTGGGGTTGGCGTCGTAGATGTCCATATAGTTCATGCCGTGGTCGAGGGCGTAGGTCACCAGATCGCGCGAGGTGGCGGAGTCGATTTCGTCAAAGCCGCCGCAGCCGAGGCCTATCACGCCTACGCGCAGACCAGTGCTGCCTAATGTGCGGTACTCCATGTCGGGATTTTCGGTGAAGGTCTTCTTCTGTTGGCAGGAGAAGGTGATGAGGGCCAGACAGAAGATACAAAAGGCTTGGAGAGGATACTTTTTCATTCTTTGCGTTTTTTGATTCTAAACTGGCCGCAAAGGTAAGAAAAAATGTTGTTTCTTCCCCAAGCCTAATGAATATCCAAGGAAACTTGATTTTATTTCTCCAGTATCTCCTTGTGTGTCGTCAGGATGGTTTTGGCCGTGCCTTTTTGGTTCGTGAATTCGAACATCGACATGGCATACCAGCCCTCGTAGTCAGGAGCCCAGTAGCGGATGCCCGCCATGCCGTTGGCCTTGCCCCATTTCACTACGTCGGCGTAGATGTTGGCCTGACCCTTCTGGTCGTGTTTGTAGCCCTTTACCTTCTTGTTCCATCCGGCAAAAGGTCCGTCCATCTTGCCCGACGGATAGGAAAACTCGCCAATGAACACGTTAAGCCCGCATTTTTTGTTGATTTTCTTGACCGTGTTTTTCAAAAGCCCCTTCTTGTTCAACGACATGGACGGGGCACTGGGATAGTAGCTGATACCGGCGGTTTCCATCTCATAGCCGTTCTGTTTCATGTATTTGAAGAAGGCTACGCTGCAACTTGCCGGGAAAACCACAGTGGCGATGTGTGTCGAGAATTTGACATTGGAAGCATCTTTGCCCAGTTTTGCGTAAGCGTTCAGAATACCCCTTTTCACCGCAGCGTAGGCTTGTGCATCGTGTTTCCATACATGTTTCTTCAGCCAACCGCGTGCAAACACAGGTGCCGTGTATTTCTTGAGGGTTCCGGCTTTTGCCAGTTTGGGATCCACAGCGGTTTTCAGTCCCATGCTGATGCCGGCGAAGCCGAAATTGGCCTCGTTGCCGAGATTCCAGTTCTCCACGGTGCAACCTGTGTTGAGAATGGCCTCGGCCACAAATTCGCCGTATGCTTCCAGTACCACGCAGATTTCATCGAGGGTCAATTCCTCCCAAGCTTTTCCATTCATCAGGTAATTGAATTCCGGATACTCGTCAAAGCGCGGCGCCTGCTGCTTGTCCATGTCCATGTAAGTGTAGGCGCACATGATTTCCGGGTTGATGGGCATGTCCAAAGCAGCCGCGATCTGGCACAGACGGATGGCTTGGTCAAAGGTGTGTACGTTGGCATTCTCATCGGGAACGCCGTCCACAAGGTCTTCTGCGGTGACATGGCGCTTGGTGGCCACGCGGACATACATCTCCGTGGAACCGAGTTCGCGGTAAATAGTCTGCAACTCTTCAGGTGTTGCTGCTGTCTTGTCTCCGACCACAAAAGAGTATCCCTTTTGGAACTGGTTCAAGGAGAAGGGACTCAATGAGAGGGCTACGCGGAAGCCGTCGGACTCGTTCTTTGTCGGAGCCTTGGCTTTGCGTTCACGCGTTCCGTCAAACAGCAAGGTGAGGATTTGTGAATCGTTCTGCATCTTGACGATGTGCTGGCTTTCCACCTCCGTGTTGTTGACGGTGGTGTAACCCACGTATTCCATAATGTCGCCAAGGTTGGGGACGTTGGGTTGGGATTGTTGATACGCACGGCCGAGCGTCTCTACGGTGCCCAAAAATTCGATGCGGTTTTTCCCGCCACCCTCGTTGCACAACATTTTGATGGATGTGGTGTTTCCGTTTTGATGTGCGGTCAAAACGTAGGTGCCCATGGAGGACAGGGTGACGCGAACATGGTGCGTGCCGGCAGGTTGGGACACACGGTCGTGCGTCTTTGCAATCACGCGTCCGTTCATGTCGGTGATTTCCATCGTCAACGTGCCTTCATTGGCTGTTGTCAACATTACATCGGTAGTGCCGTTGAACGGGTTAGGGTTGTTTTGTGACAATTGCAAGGGCGAATAATCATCCTTCCCTGTGGGGGCGACTCCAATATTCTTTTGCATGGTCATGGTGGTGTCGGGCCAGAGGATGGTCTTCTGCCATCCTTGGGTATGGTTGATGACGACCACGCGGTTCAATTGCATATAACGGCTGTTGTCATCACGCCCGGTGAAGGTGAGGGTGATGTTTTGCGCCACGGCGCAGAAAGCCATCAGTGTCAGCAGAGAAAATGTAAAGATTCTTTTCATATTAAACATATTTTTATTAATGAAGGTGCAAAAATACGGATTATTCCAGTCCCTCACAAGTCCCATCTGTCGCAAATATTGTTCTATTTTACACTGTTTTTTTATTGATTTATATAAAAAATGCTATTTTTGTGGTCTGAATCACACCTGTATGAAAAAGAAGTCTCTGCCCCATCATAACCAATTGCCTATTTTCTTCACCGTTGAGGTGGATTCTTTATTGACGATAGAAGAGGACTACTTCCGACTCGTGGAATACCGTCCTGATCGCAATGTGCTACCTGAGTATTTCCGAATTGATTATTATTCCATTATGGTACTTGTTGAAGGAGAAATGCAATGTAGTATCAACCTTCATCACTTGCAGGCCAAAGCTCCTTGTGTCATCACTTTGTTGCCGGATTTTGTGTTGCATGTAGATACGGTATCCGATAACTGCGAGGCGTTGATATTGGCGCATAATGCCAAATTCGCCGAAGACTTGCAGATGAATGATTACTCCTATCGTGCCAAGCAGGCTGCCCGCGCTTATCCTTGTAACGAATTGGCAGAGGAACAATTGCAGACCACCGTTCAGTATTTCCGTCTTATGCAGGGTGTGTTGAGACAGCAGGGCAGCAATCCCAACACACGCGATTGCGCCCTCAAACTTACCAGCTCATTGTTTCGTTATATGCAAGGCATTTTTTCTGAAATATATGAACGGCAGGCGACCTGTTCCCGTGCCGAGCAGTTGACGGCGGATTTTTACAGTCTTGTGGAACAGAATTGCATCCAGCACAAGAATATTGCGTGGTATGCCGAGCAATTGTGTGTGACGCCTAAGTACTTGGCGAATGTCATCAGGAAAACGACTGGCAAACCTGTTGGCGCGTGGCTTGATGAGCACATTCTTTTGCAGGCGAAGACGCTTCTCACCACCACCCGCCTCACTGTCCAGCAGATAGCGGACAGGCTTGGCTTCAAGAACCAGTCTCATTTTGGCACCTTCTTCCGGCGGCATGAGGGAGTCGGGCCTGCGTTGTTCAGAAAGAGTGTTTAGTGAATACGCTTTTACATCATAATCGGTTGTTACCTCAAAACAATAATATTGTCGGGGTGTCGTTAATGCATGGTTAATGTAACTTGTACAGCTACAGGAACGAAGCAATATCAGATTATGAGACGAACAAGAGATTTTTTTTATAAAACACTGTTTTTTAGCCTGTTGTGTAATAGTTGTATTCTGCTCTCCGCTCAAGTTTCCGGATTCGGGAATTCGCGCATCAATCAGGATGGTTCCGTGACTTTCCGCTATGTAGATTCAACAGCCAAAAAGGTTAAGTTATTATGTGATTGCGATTTGCGTCATCAAAAGACAATCGTTAAGACAGAAGGGGCACATAAAATCAAGATGCTGAAGGACAGTGCAGGTGTTTGGTCCTATACCACACCGCCATTGACGCCGGAGGTTTATACCTATCAGTTTATCACAGATAATGGATGGTTGCTTGACCCTGCCAATCCGGATTCTGTGCGTGTATATAGTCAAAAAAGGAGCTTTTTCGTTGTACGTGGAACCCCGCAGGCGGACTTGTATGTCACTGATGTCATGCAGGGGAAATTGGATACGCTTGTCTTGCATAGAAAGTCCGAAGGCAAAAGCCGAAGGATTCTGGTTTATACGCCACCGCAATATGCGGAGGGTTCAGACAGTTATCCTGTGCTGTATTTGTTGCACGGATTGAACGGCAACGAGACAGCATGGATGGACCGGGGACAGGCGGCGCAGATTTTGGAAAATCTCATCCTGCAGCAAAAGGCGAAGCCCATGATTCTGGTGATGCCCGATGCCAATCCCGAGTGCTTTGTGGGCCAAGACGAGACTGTGAGCCTGATGAAAAATATCCTTTTGTTTTCGAAATGGTCGAAACAGGAATTTGAACGCTGTTATCCGGAGATGGAGGCATTCTTAAAGGAGAAATATCGTTTTGCCGATTGGCAGGGAAGCCGTGCCGTGGCCGGACTTTCGGCTGGTGCCAAGCAATCGGCCAATCTGGCCAATATGTGCGACAGCACTTTTTCCGCGGTGGGACTGTTTTCGCCGGTGATTGGCAAACAGCAGCTTCCGGTAAGCCATTATTCCGAATATTGGATTAGTGGTGGTTCTGGTGATATTTTACATCCGCAGATGACAGCCTTTTGCAGGAAGCTGAAGCGCGAAGGAGTGAAATATTCTGCGCGCACGACTATTGGCGGCCACACCTGGCGCAACTGGCGCGTCTATTTCTCCGAATTTGTACAGACGATATTCTAAACAAAGAAGAGGCGGCCTTGCGACCGCCTCTTCTTTCGGAATATGCTGAGATTTACTCCATTTCGCGATATTCTTTCACGATGTCCTTGACCATGGCAGGAGCCAGACGACCGAAGACCTTGCCGTCCACGAGGGCGACAGGGGCCAGACCGCAGGCGCCCACGCAACGCAGGGATGCGAGAGAAAAGACGCCGTTCTCGTCGGTCTCACCGGGCTTAATGCCCAGCTCTTTCTCGAAAGACTCCAGGATTTTCTCGGCACCACGCACATAGCAAGCGGTACCAAGACATACGGATACGGGATATTTGCCTTTCGGGGTCATCGTGAAGAAAGCGTAGAAGGAGACCACGCCATATACCTTGGCGGTCGGCATGTGCAGTCTCTCCGCAATCAACTCCTGAACCTCTGCCGGCAGATAGCCGAGGAAGTCCTGCGTTTGGTGTAAGACATTGATCAGTTCGCCAGGGTTGTTGCCAAAGCTATCGCATATTTCAATAACTTTTTCCCTGACTTCGGGTTTCATTTTGATGATGATCTTCTTATTATCCATGTTTATGCTTTTTTCAGATTAATTATTTGTTTAAATCCACTTCCACGGTGGTCTGTCTGTCGAAATAGTGCGTGTGCAGCAGTTCGTGAGACTTGTGACCGCAGGGCTCGCCCAGATATTCTTTGTAGATGGCCTGGATGGACGGGTTTTCGTGGGATTTACGGATTGGCATTTCGCGGTCAGCACGGTAGATAGCCTCCCAACGAGCCTTGATGATGTCGGCGTTACCGTGGTGCAGCGGCTGGCCTGCGCCGTCGATACAACCACCCGGACAAGCCATGATCTCGATGGCGTGGAAGTTGCTCTTGCCGGCTTTGATGTCTTCTAACAGTTTGCGGGCGTTGCCCAGACCGTGGGCGATGCCGATGTTCAGCTTGAGACCATCCACATCGATGGTGGCGCTTCGAACGCCTTCCAGGCCGCGGAGCTCTTCGAAGTCAATCTTCGGAAGCGGTTTTTTGGTAAAAATCTCGTAAGCGGTACGCACAGCGGCCTCGATTACACCGCCGGTGGTGCCGAAGATCACAGCGGCGCCGGTGGATTCGCCGAGCGGGCTGTCAAATTCAGCGTCAGGCAGGGATTTGAAGTCGATGTTGGCCATCTTGATGAGGCGGGCCAGCTCGCGGGTGGAGATGGAGTAATCCACATCGGGATTGCCGTTCACTTTCAGTTCGTCACGACCCACTTCGTATTTCTTGGCCAAGCAAGGCATCACAGACACGCTGATCATGTCTTCGCGTTTGCAGTTGATTTTTTCGGCAAAATAGGATTTGGCGATAGCACCGAACATACCTTGAGGTGATTTTGCCGTGGAGGGAAGATGTCTCAATTCAGGGAACTGGTGTTCGAAGAAGTTCACCCATGCGGGGCAGCAGGAGGTCAGAATTGGGAGTGGGACATTCTTGTCGCCTTCCAAGAATTTGGTCAGGCGGCCGATGAGTTCGGTGCCTTCTTCCATAATCGTCAAGTCGGCGGACCAGTCGGTGTCGAACACATAGTCGAAGCCGAGGGCCTTGAGGGCGGCGGTCAGCTTGCCTGTAGCGATGGTGCCGGGTTCCATGCCGAACTCTTCGCCGATAGCCACGCGCACGGCGGGAGCCACTTGGACGACCGTGGTCTTTTTCGGATCCACGATGGCGCGGAGAACGGCGCCGGTGTGGTCAACCTCGGTGAGGGCGCCCACGGGACAAACGGCGACGCACTGGCCGCAGAACGTACACGGTGAGTGGTCGAGGTGTTGGTTGAAAGCAGTAGAAACGACTGCAGGGAAACCGCGCTCGATGGCGGACAGGGCGCCAACGGTCTGCATGTCATTGCACATCGTCTCGCAACGACGGCACATGACGCACTTGTTCATGTCGCGGATGATGGACGGGGAGACCTCAAGTTGATAGGAGGACTGCTCGTGTTCAGGTCCGATGAACGGGTTCTTACGGATGCCAAAGCGAACGGCGAGGTCCTGCAGCTCGCAGTTGCCGTTCTTGGCGCACTGCAAGCAGTCTGCCGGGTGGTCGGAAAGGATGAGCTCCAAAACCGTGCGACGGGCGTTGATGACGCGCATGGAGTTGGTTCTCACCACCATGTCGGGCATACATTCGGTGACGCAGGCAGGAGCCAGGTTACGGCGGCCAGCCACTTCCACTACACAAATACGGCATCCGCCGGGTTTGTTATGAACGCCTAAGTTGTTCAGCTCAAAATGACAAAGGGTAGGAATATCGATACCCATGCCTTGAGCGGCTTTAAGAATAGTGGTACCTTTTGGTACTTCAACTTCTCTATTGTCTATTGTTAATTTTATCATATCCATATTAATACCCTTTTACTATTTAATACTAATTGCGTTAAATTTACATTTTTCCATGCAGGTACCGCACTTGATACAGAGTTCCTGGTTGATCTCATGCGGCATCTTCACCGTACCCTTGATGGCGCCGACGGGGCAGTTGCGTGCGCAAGCGGTACAGCCTTTACACTTCTCAGGATCGATGATGTATTGTTTCAGGGCCTTGCACTGGCCGGCGGGACATTTCTTGTCCACCACGTGGGCCACATACTCGTCCCAGAAGTTGTCGATGGTCGATAATACCGGGTTCGGGGATGTCTGACCGAGGCCGCAGAGGGCGGTGTCTTTGATGACGTGCGCCAAGTTGCGGAGTCTGTCAAGGTCTTCCATGGTGCCTTGGCCCTTGGTGATCTTGTCAAGGATTTCGCACAGACGCTTGTTTCCGATACGGCAGGGCGAGCACTTGCCGCAGGACTCTTCCACGGTGAAGTCGAGGTAGAACTTGGCCACGGAGACCATGCAGGAGGTCTCATCCATGACGATCATGCCGCCGGATCCCATCATGGAGCCGGCTGCCACGAGGTTGTCGTAGTCGATGGGGGTGTCGAGGAACTTCTCGGTCAGGCAGCCGCCGGAAGGGCCGCCAGTTTGCACGGCCTTGAACTTCTTGCCGCCCTTGATGCCGCCGCCGATTTCGTAGATGACTTCACGAAGGGTGATACCCATCGGGACCTCGATCAGACCGACGTTGTTGATCTGGCCAGCCAATGCGAACACTTTCGTACCTTTGGATTTCTCCGTTCCGATGGAGGAGAACCATTCCCAACCCTTGTTGATGATAACCGGGATGTTGGCGTAGGTTTCCACGTTGTTCACGTTGGACGGTTTTTTGAGATAACCTTCAACTGCCGGGAATGGCGGTTTGAAGGTGGGCTCGCCACGGAGACCTTCCATGGAGTGGATCAAAGCGGTTTCCTCACCGCAGACGAATGCACCTGCACCGTAGCGGAGGATGATGTCGAAATCGAAATCGGTACCGAAGATGTTCTTGCCGAGCAGACCGTACTCGCGGGCCTGGTTGATGGCCACTTGCAGACGGTGGATAGCCAGCGGGTATTCAGCACGGATATAGACCAAACCGATGGTGGCGCCGATACAGAAACCGCCGATGGCCATAGCCTCGATGATGGAGTGCGGGTCGCCTTCCAGGATGGAACGATCCATGAATGCACCTGGGTCGCCTTCGTCGGCGTTGCAGATGATGTATTTCTGGTCAGCGGCGTTCTTGGCACAGAGTTCCCATTTCAAACCTGTGGGGAAACCTGCACCGCCACGGCCACGGAGACCGGATTTCTTGATGATGTCGATGGTAGCTTTGGGGTCGTTCTGCTCCAGAACGGTGGCCAATGCCTTGTAACCGTCGCGTGCGATGTATTCGTCGATGTTTTCAGGATCGATGAAACCGCAGTTGCGGAGAGCGATACGCATCTGTTTTTTGTAGAAACCCATGTGCTTGGAGTCGGAAATGTGTTTCTGATCCTCGGGGTTTTCATACAGCAGGCGCTGCACTTTTCTACCTTTGATGATGTGCTCGTCGATGATTTCGCGGCAATCTTCGGGTTTTACCTGTGTGTAGAATGTGTTGTCGGGCAGAATCTTGACGATGGGGCCCTTCTCACAGAAACCGAAACAACCGGTGGCAACCACCTGCACGTCGTCGGTAAGGTTCTTTTCAGCCAGCAACTGGATGAAGTTTTCTTTAATTTTCGGGCTTTCAGAAGCGGTACATCCGGTACCACCGCAAAGCAAAATGTGATATTTGTAATTTGCCATTGGAGACCTCCTTGTTATTTGTTATCGATTTTTTCGTAGTTGACTGGAATTACGCCTTCGAGGATTTCACCACCTATGATGTATTTCGTCACCAGTTCCTGACCCTTCTTGGTGTCAACGTGACCGAATACGATGGGGTCCTCGCCCGGTTTTTTCACTTCCACGGTCGGCTCGGCATAGCAGTAGCCCATGCAGCCGGTCTGGGAAACGACAGCCTTGACGTTCTGCTTCTTGCACTCGTCAATGATGGCTTCCATCGTCTGTTTTGCACCGGATGCAATACCGCAGGTGGCCATAGCAACCTTAATTTGAACCAGGTTCTCTACGTTGTCGCCTTCTTCGCGCAACTCGATTTTGGATTGCAGCTCTTCTCTTTTTTTCTTGAGATCAGCCAATGATTTAATTTTTTCCATACAATTAGTATTTTTTGTAAGTTGTTGAATTATATGATTTTAAATTTAATTTTTTAAAAAATGGGCATAAAAAAGCCACCGTTTCTAAAGCGGTGGCAAATGTAATAATATTTCTAATACAAAACGTCTGTGTATCCCCTAAAAAAGTGATGGGTTTGAAAACTTCTTTTCCAGCTTCACTTCTTTGTAAATCTGCGTGATGATTTCTTTGGTATATAATGGAAAATCTGCTTTCATCATCCAGTCGTAATAAGCTGGTTCTTTGATGAATACAGTAGAAACAGGCACGCCTTTGTGCTTGCCGAAATTGAAGACCGCATTCTGGTTTTTGTCCAGCACGATATGGCCGGCAAGGTCCACGGTGTGATGTTCTCGCGTGAACGCGCTAAGGGCCTTCACATCCCCATTAATTGGGATGCTGGTCGCCTTGGTGCGCGGGTCGGTGTAAGGCACGTCCTTGTACTTCTCCAGCTGGGCCTTGAAGACCTCGTAGGTGGCCTGCGTGTCTGCACTGGCCTGATGTGCGTCCTCCAAATTGGCATGGCAGTAGAACTTGTAGGCTGCCGTCAGATTCCGAGGCTCCATTTTGTGGAAAATGTTTTGCACATCCACCAGATAGCGGTTGCGCAGGTCGAAATGCTTGCCACAGCGCAGAAATTCTTCTACCAACAAGGGGACGTCGAACTTGTTGGAGTTGAAGCCCGCCAGGTCCGCATCGCCAATGAACTGCAGGAGATCGTCAGCCATCTCCGCGAAAGTGGGCTTGTCTTTCACATCATTGTCTGTAATGCCATGGATAGCAGAGCATTCCTCCGGAATGTGCACGCCTGGGTTGATCAACTCGGTACGGTGGATCTCCTCGCCGTCAGGCATGACTTTGATGAAGGAGATTTCCACAATTTTATCTTTCCCGACATTCAAGCCGGTGGTTTCCAAATCGAAGAAAACAAGAGGTCTGGTTAGGTTAAGGTTCATATCTAGTGTTTTATTATTTTTTCAGTGGTAATCAGTTTGTTGTCTTTGAAAATACGGATGAAATAGACTCCGGGAGTCTTTCCGCTGAGGTCTATGCCGTTCTGCTCGAAAGAGGACATCTCAATGGTACGGCCGTACAGGTCGGTCAGCTGATAGTGCATCCCCGCGGTTTCGTCAAGATCCCTGATATAGACCATCCCCGTTGTCGGGTTAGGATACAGGGACATCTTTTTCTTGTTGTGGCCTGCAATGCCGGAATGGTCGTATGCTTTGCCCACCACGGCACGTATCATCGGTGCACCCTTGTAGTAGGATTCGTTCCAACTGTCCGCAATCTTGTAGAAGAAATGCTCGCGGGCATCGTTGTTCTGGTCGAAGCCGATGTTGAGTTGGATGTTGTGATTCTGGTCGAAGCCGACGTAGAAAGTGCCTTCCACAGGCACGGGTTCCTCGGGGTAGTAGTTGGAAAAGTCAAGGAAATCGGCGGCGTGGTAGGGTGTTTGGGCTGGAAGTGAGTAGATGACATTCCCCGGTCTGCCGTTGTCGTCGTCCCACACCATCAGGGTGAAGGGACCGAAATTCTCGTCGTTCAGCGTGCTGTTGAACCACATACGCACGCAACGCAGGGTGTCGGGGTGCGCCAGTGTGAACTGTACGGCCAGATAGGACTCCGGCGTGCTCATGGTGGAGAGCAGGCTGTAGCCCGCTTCGGCGGTCCCGTCGTCGTATGCATAGTAGTTGTGGAATTTCTGCTCGAAGCGACAGGTGTCGTTGAGGCGGTTCTCATCGCTGCTGCCTTCCATCTTGAAAACATGCGTGATGAAAAAAGTGGCGCTGTCCGCTCCGTCGTACGTGTAAGCGAAGTCGATGGCAGGCTGCGCGTGAGGCGCGTAGGTGTGCAAGCCGCTGTCATAGTAGGGCGTGGCGTTCATGTAGTTGATGGTGGACTGATAGATGGTGCCTGCATTTTCCTTCACCACTTTGTATTGGTAGCCCACGTTACGTGTTTCATCGGAAAGGTTGCTCAGCTGATTGTGGAAGTTTGCCGCCATATCGGAAGCCTGGTACTGGTGCCACGGCATGGACTGGTATTGCGCCAGTGCAGAGGTGGTAGGACTGACAAATGCGACGTCACTGGGATAATAGTCCTCGGCATTGCGGTTGATGTCCATGCGGATGTAGTCCACATTCCACTGGTCGCAGTTGCTGGCCCATCCCACAATGTTGTTGCCGCTCCAGGAGTCAAGGTCCAGACTCGCGTAGTTGCGGAAGCGGAACTGGAAGTTGTCGCGCAGATACTGTTCATCCGTAATCGGAATCAGCACTTGTTTGAAATAGTCCAGCGGATTTTCTGCCAGCCAGGAGTCAAGCGAGCATCCTTGGGAAGACCACACCTCATTCCAGACATATTCAGGGCCGAAGATGGAATCATAGGGTATCGTGATGGTCTGTCCCGCGAAAGCATTGCTTTCAAAGATGTAGTAAGTGCCTGGTATGAAGGGGTTTTCCATCGAGTCGCCGGCCACGTAGTATTCGCCTTCGCCAATCGTGTATTCGCCGTAAAGGAATCCTGTAAAGACCATGTTTCCGGTGGCGTAGCCGAATTCTAAAATCAGTTCATCATCGCTCTCCGGCGCATCGCCTATGCGTTCCCAGCCTACAGGCGGAGTGCTGGAGCATCCGCCGCCAGGTTGATAGAAGAAACTGAAATAGATGTCGTCGCTGAGCCTCATGGGACGGTTCTGGGTGAAGTTGCTGTCCAGACGGATGCATACGGAAGTGAGCGTGTCGGCGGGAAATGCACTGCGGTCGGCGTGCGCGTATATGCGCCCGTTCTCGTCAAGTGCGTCAAAGGTGACCACACCGATGGAAGGCGGGCGGATGGCGTACGTGTTGTTGACGAAACACTTCCTGTCCTGCCAGTGGCTGCTGCTCGGGTATCCGGTATAGTTGGAAAAATCTTCCACAAAGGGCAGCTTGATGCTGATGTTGCGATTGCCTTTCGGGGCATTCTGCTTATACGCTTTGACTATCTGGCTGTTTTGGGTAATGCCGGTCAGGATCTCCTGCGCCTGCATGGTCACGGGTGTCAGGAGGGAAAGGCTTAACAGACAAGTCAATAAGTTTCGGGTGAATTTCATGTTTTTGTCGATATTCGTTTAGTCAACTGTTGCCAGGCTGTCGGGCAGGCCGCCGATGGACTTGCCTACAACCAGGGTGATTTTCTCGCCCATTTGAATGTCGGATCCCGATGCGATATGGTGACCGCGATACAAGACATCCAACACCACGTTCTCGTACGGGCTGGTTTTCTCAATGATACGATCCAACACAAGTCCTTGGGCCTCCAACATGATCTGGGCTTGGCGCAGAGAGAGGTCTTGCAGGGCCGGCATCTTGATTATCGGTGGTGTTTTGGCAGATACGGTGAGATAGACCTTACGACCTCTTTTTACCTTTTCGTGCGGCATAGGATCCTGGGAGAGTACGGTGCCCGGGGTAGTGCCCTCTTTGTACACTTCTTTGTCCACTACAAAGATAAACCCCTCGGATCTGCCCATTTGGGTCAGCTCGCTGGCGTTTTGCCCGATGTAGTCAGGCATCTCGATCTCCTTGCCATGACGAGTGAAGACGCGCAAGGTGAAAAGGATTATAAACAACAACACCATTGATAACGAAGCCGCTATCACCAGGTGGAACCATAACTTGTTTTGTATCGGTTTGTCCATGTTCTGAATCAGTCTAATGGTTAACTAAAAAAAGTCCTTTTTATTATGTGGATGCAAAAGGATTATGCCCCTTTTGTTTCAAAACGGCAAAAATACAAAAAATCAAGGCACTCGTCGTAATGCGGGTCTTAAATAAAGCAAAGAGTCAAAACAGCAACAGGGATGGGGGTGATGGATTCTTTTATTGGATGACAGGCTTGATGGCGTCTTCCACGCGGTAGTCGCCGATGCGCGTGCGCCGGAGCGCGGAGAGATGCGCGCCACTCTCCAATGTCTGCCCGAAATCGCGGGCGATGGCACGGATGTAGGTGCCCTTGGAGCATCGTATGCGGAAGTCGATCTCCGGCAGCTCGAACCGGGGTAGCTGGAAATCGTAGATGGTGATGCTCTTGGCGGCCAATGCGGCCTCCTCTCCTTCGCGGGCCAGCTCGTATGCCCGTTTGCCGCTGAATTTCACGGCGGAGAAGAGTGGCGGAACCTGCTGGATGTCCCCGATGAAGGAGCGGGCAGCCTCCTCGGCCATTTCACGGGTGATGTGCGCATACGGAAATTCACGGTCGATGGGGTGCTCCATGTCGAAACTGGGCGTCGTGCTGCCCATCATGAACGTGCCCGTATATTCCTTCGCTTGCGCCTGTATAGAGTCTATCTGCTTGGTCATCTTGCCGATGCAGATGATGAGCAGTCCCGTGGCCAACGGATCCAGCGTGCCCGCATGGCCCACCTTTATCCGCCGCCCGGCTTTCTTCTGCACTTGATGACGCACTTTGCCCACAATGTCAAACGACGTGCAACTGTATGGCTTGTCGAACAATAACAAATCCGCATCGGGGTTGACGTCAAGTTCGGGCAAGGAAAAAGTGGTGGAGCGGATATATTTCTTTAGCATAAGCTGAAACAGATAGACAGGATGCCTACGATGGCGCAATAGACGGCAAACCAGATGAGCTTGCCTTTTTTCACGATGTTGATCATCCATTTGCAGGCCAGACATCCGGTGATGAAGGCCGCGAGAAAACCTACGATAAGGGCTCCGGCGGAGATGCCGTTCATGGCTGCTCCGAAGCCCGATTGGCAGATGTCAATTGTATCTAACAGAGCCTCACCCAGCACAGGGGGGATTACCATCAGGAAGGAGAACTGGGCAAGCTTATCTTTCCTGTCTCCCAACAGGAGTCCGGTGGCGATGGTAGTTCCCGAGCGCGAGAGTCCGGGCATGACAGCCACTGCCTGGCCGATGCCAATGATGAAGGCATGCCAGCCTGATATGTGCGCGTGTTGGCGAGGTTTGGCAAAGTAAGAGAAGGTGAGCAACAGGGCCGTGACTAACAGCATGATACCCACGATGAGCAGACCTGAACCGAAAATCTCTTCCACTTTATCTTTGAAAAAGAAACCTACGATGGCTACGGGTATCATGGAAATGAGAATGTTGATGGCGTATTTCGTGCCTTCGTTCAGTCCACTGTAGCTTTTCCAAGACTGTTTGGTGAAAATATCCTTGAAAATCCAGACGACCTCTTTCCAAAGGACAAGCAGAGTACTCAAGACCGTGGCCACATGCAGGACCACGATCATGGTCAGATTGCTTTCGCCATCAAGTCCGAACAGATTGGAGAGTATGGTGAGGTGTCCGCTGCTGCTGACAGGCAAAAACTCCGTCAGCCCTTGCACAATACCCAGGATGAGTGCTTTAAGCCATTCCATGCTTACTCGGTTTTGTCGTCCTCAACCTGTTTTTTTGCTCGGGGATGCCACATGATGGCGACAATCTCCGTGGCCAATCCCAGGAACATCAGGACAGGAGCTACCACGATGCGGGTGTTGTTGAAGATCTCGCCGTCAAAGATGTTGGGATCCTCCACCGCGCCACCGCGCAGAGCAAGATATCCCGCAATCAGCAGCACAAGGCCGACGCCCATGAGGACATAATTCATTGTTCTGAACAATGGAGCGCGGTTGCTCTTGGAATTGTTTCCTTTCTTGTTTATGTTTGCCATATAGTGTAGTTTGTAAGGTTTTTTAAAGTTTGTAAAGTTTGTAAAGTTAGAAGGTTTGTAAGGTTGGTGAAGTTGGTGAAGTTGGTGAAGGAGGTAAAGGGGGTAAAAGTGGATTTTGAACTTTGAACTTTGAACTTCTAAAGGTATAGCCTTTCGTCTTTAATCCTCACGTATCTTCTCACAGAAAATGATGAAATGAGCATGGTGAAGAGGATGCTGAAAATCAGGACGCCACCCAGGATGATGGCGATGTACAGCATTTGGGAGAAGTCGATGAACTCGGGCATGTGCTGGTTGCCGAAATAGAGCATGGTGGCGAGCAGCAGGATGGCGATGATGCCGCCCCAGATGCCCTGCACGAAACCTTTGGCTACGAACGGCGCGCGCACGAATTTGGGTGTGGCACCCACCAACAGCATGCTCTTGATGTTGAACCGCTTTGCATAAATGTTCAACCGGATGCAGTTGGCGATCAACAACATGGAGATGAGCACGAAAACTGCGCACACACCGAGGATGATCCACTGGATCTTGCGGAAGTTGTTGCTCACGGTTTTCACGATATAATCAGGATAATCCACATCCTGCACAATCTCATTTTTTTTCAGTTCTCTGGAAATCTTGGCCAGCGAGTCGGTGTTGGCGTATGCCGGAGCGACACTGATGATGATGGAAGCGTTGAGCGGATTGGGAATGATGTCGGTGTAATTGCTGCCGATGATTTTCTTCGCATTTTCAGTGTTCTCCTCTTTGGACGACACCCGGGAAGCCGAAATGTAGGGCTTCAGTTTGATGGACTGCTCCAAAGCTATGATATCCGCCTCCTTGATGTCCGAGTAGAACAAAACCTCCATCTCTATCTTCTGGGAAAGATTCTTGAGGTATTGTGTGGAGAAAAAAGCGAAAAAGCATAGGGTGCCGATGAAAAACATGGTAAGTGCTATGCTGAAGATGGACCCGAATGTCGATAGACGCAGCCGGGCTTTGGTAATCTTATCAAGAGTATCGGGATAATTTGCCATGTTCAATTTTTTAGAGCGTGCAAAAGTACAAAAAATATTATTTTTGCGGCAAATTTAGGAAATGGAAATGTTGAAACGACTGCTACGCTATCTGCTGAACTATAAATCCAATATCTTCTTGGTAGTTCTGGCGCAACTCCTGTATGCCGTCTTCTCCATTTTCACCCTCTCCATGATTGTTCCGTTTCTTTCGGTGCTGTTCGGGCAGGTGGACCAAGTGACCGTACGTCCTGAGTTTTCCCTCACCACCCGCTATGTCATCGATACCTTCTATTATTACATGGGAGTTGTCATAACGCGCTACGGACAGATGTCCGCGCTGTTCTACATCGCCGGCGTGATGATCTTGCTCTCCTTCCTCTCCAACCTGTGCCGCTATATGGGCATGTTCTGGCTCGCCCCTATCCGCTCCGGCATCCTTCAGGATCTGCGTCACGACCTTTACGAGCGTATCTTGATTCTGCCCCTTTCGTTCTATTCTGAACAGCGCAAGGGTGACATCATCAGCCGCATGGGCGCCGATGTGCTGGAAGTGGAGTGGTCGGTGTTCTCCTCGCTGCAGTCGATGTGTCGCGACCCGTTTCTGATTATCATCTTTGTGGCCACGCTGTTCGCCATTAATGTGCCGCTCACCCTCATTACACTGGTCATCCTGCCCTTGATGGGTTACGGGTTGGCTGCCATCGGGCGTGGCATTAAGAAGTATTCGCTGAAATCCCAGCAGCTGCTTGGCCGGATGAGCTCGCTGTTTGAGGAAGCTGTGGGTGGCCTGCGCGTGGTGAAAGGCTATAATGCGGAGAAACAGGCCTACGAGAAATTCAAGCATGAGAACTTCCAGTTCTACAGGCTCAACAAGCGCGTGTTTCGCATCAACGAGCTGGGCGCGCCACTGGTGGAGTTCCTGTGCATACTGGCCCTGCTGCTGATTTCCCTGACGGCATTGGTCTGGCTGCCCTCCTCCGCCACCATGAAAGGAACTGTCTTTATGCTCTATTTTGTGGTCTTTGCCCGTGTGATACCTCCTGCAAAGGCGTTGGTGTCAACCTATTATACGCTCCAAAAAGGCATGACAGCCGCCTCCCGTGTCTATGAGATTATCGATGCGGATGAAAAGATTACGGAATGTCAAGAACCCAAAACCATTGATGCTCTGAAAGATTCCATCGAATATAGGAATGTGTCATTCGCCTATGGCGAAGGTCAGGAACAGCACGGGGTTTTGCATCATATCGACTTGACCATCCGGCGTGGGCAGACGATTGCCGTGGTAGGCCCGTCGGGCAGCGGAAAATCTACGCTGGTGGATCTGCTTCCCCGTTTCTATGACATCACCGAAGGAGAACTTCTATTGGATGGGATTCCTGTCAACCAGTATAGAATCAGTGATTTACGTTCTCTTTTCGGTATTGTCAACCAGGATGTGATTCTGTTTAACGACACGGTTTACAACAACATAGTCTTCGGTATGAAGGATGTCACCGAGGAGCAGGTGGTGGCGGCGGCAAAGATTGCGCAGGCACACCAGTTCATTTCGGAGATGGAGGACGGCTATCAGACGGTCATCGGCGACCGGGGCGCGCGTCTGTCGGGAGGCCAGCGTCAGCGTATCAGCATCGCACGCGCCATCCTGCGAAATCCTGAAGTCCTCATTCTGGACGAGGCCACGTCGGCTCTTGACAACGAGTCGGAATACTCCTTCCAAGAGGCCCTGATGCCGCTGGTGAAGACCAAGACTGCCATCATCATTGCGCATCGTTTGAGCACAATCCGCTTTGCGGACGAGATTATCTTCCTCAAAGAGGGTCGCATTGTGGAGCGTGGAAGCCATGATAAACTGATGGCGGCACGGGGCGAATACTACCATTTCTACACGGCGCAATCAGAATCGTAAGCGCAATACGCAATTCACATTACCCTGTTTAAAAACAAATTGTAGATACGGCAGCCGTAAGGCTTGAAAACGTATTTTTGCGCAATTTGATAATATTGTATTATGTATAATGTAGCAATTATAGCCGGCGGGGATTCCGGCGAGTATGAAATCTCCTTGAAAACAGCTGACAACATCTTCAATCAGCTGGACAGAAATCAATTCACACCGTATCTTATTCACTTCAAGGGTGCAGATTGGACATATAAAGCGTCCGACGGGACGGTGTATCAGATTGATAAAAACGACTTCACGCTGAATATGCCTGACGGGAAGGTCTCTTTCGATGTGGCTTTCATCGCCATTCACGGCACGCCCGGCGAGAACGGCCGTCTGCAGGCCTATTTCGAGTTGGTGGGACAACCCTACACGGGATGCGGTGTGTTCTGCTCCGCGCTGACATTCAACAAATACTATTGCAATTTGGCAGTGGCAGGCTTTGGCGTCCCCATCTCGCCATCTTTGCATTTCTATAACACAGACCCGATTGACTATGAGCAGATTGAATCTGTCTGCGGCTATCCATGCTTTGTCAAGGCGTGCAACTCCGGCTCCAGCGTGGGGGTGACGAAAGTGCACAACCGGAGCGAGATTGACCAGGCCTTTGCAGAGGCGTTCAAATTTGACAACCAGTTGATGGTGGAGAAGTTCGTGCGCGGTCGCGAGTTCACCTGCGGTGTCACGTCCGTGTATGGGGAACCCCGCGTGCTCGCCGTCACCGAGGTGGTGGCCAGCAACGAGTTCTACGACTACAACGCCAAATACACGGCTGTCGGACACAAACTCATCACCCCGGCGGATATTCCTGCTGAAATGACCCAAAAGTTGGGCGATTATGCCAAACAGATTTTCCATAACCTCGACTGCCATGGTGTAGTTCGTATAGATTTTATCATTTCCGAGGATGACGGTGTGCCCTATTTCCTCGAAGTGAACACCATCCCCGGACAAACCGCCCTGAGCATCGTGCCCGGACAGGTGGAATATAATAATTTGGATATTAAGGAGTTTTATACGAAAATGGTCATGGAGGCCCTGACGTTCAAAAAGGTGAAGGGTGAAGGGTGAACGGTGGATGATTAAATCACAAATATTTACGCACATAGCATAAGATGAAGAAAATATTGCATTTTGGTTGTTTCTTGTCGGTGTTTCTCGGAATGTTTTCGAATGTTTCCGCGCAATATACAGAGGCAGACATTCGGGAATATATCGTGCAGTATCAGGATATCGCCATTGAAAAGATGAAACAGTACAAGATACCGGCCAGCATTACCTTGGCGCAGGGCATCTTTGAGAGTGCCTGCGGCAAAAGCCGCCTGGCAGTAGATGGCAATAATCACTTCGGTATCAAGTGCCATACGGATTGGGCTGGCGACACTATCCTCATTGATGACGACGAGCTGCAGGAGTGCTTCCGCAAATACGATAGCGTGGCTGCTTCCTACACCGACCATTCGCTGTTTCTGACCACCCGCCGGCGCTATGCCAATCTGTTTGAGTTGGACATCCTGGATTATCCCGGTTGGGCGCGCACGCTCAAAGCCGATGGCTACGCTACCAATCCGCAGTACGCCGACCGTCTCATCAGCCTGATTGAACGATTTAACATCGCCCGTCTGGATACGTTGTGTCTGGAACAACAGGGCATCATGGCGGAACGCCCGCACCCCCCCGTTGTGTCGCACCCCGACAACCGTCCTAAAATCGAATACGTTGACAAAAACCGCAAGGATGCACAGGGTGCCGCGCGCGAACAAACGCAAAAACCCGTTGTAGAGACGCATAATGATGCGTCTCTACCAAACAATACCAATACCCCTGCCGGCAAATTCAAGGTTTTCACCGCAGACAACGAATACCCGACAGGTGCCAGTCCGTTTACCTATCGCAAGGTGTTTTCGAACAACAACACCTTTTTCGTGGTCGCCGAGGCTGGTGACACGTATGAGAAAATTGCCACCGATGTGCAGGTGTCTGCAGCCAACCTCCGCCGTTTCAATGATGCCGGCAAAGGCGGTCAGCCGGTGGAGAAAGAGATTGTCTATATTGAATCCAAGGCCAAGAATAACGATGCCAAGGTGCATGTGGTGGAACGGGGCGAGACTCTTCGTTACATTGCCCAACGATACGCCGTGCAACTGCATTATATCTTCAAATATAACAACATGGATGAGAATTCCATCATCCAACCTGGGGATCAGATTATGTTGAAACATTAAAATCAAATGATATGAAACGAATACTTTGCATCCTGATGGTTTTTGCCGTGGCGCATGGTGCATGGGCGCAACCTGTGTCGGAGAAGACGGTCCGCGACTATGTCAATGCTCATAAGGGGTTGGCTGTGCAGGAGATGAAAGCATACAAGATTCCGGCAAGTATCACCCTTGCGCAGGCCGTCTATTCCTCCAAGGCTGGGACAAACCGTGTGGCCAAGGAGGCCAACAATCATTTTGGCATCACCTGCCATGCTAAAGAGTGGGAGGGTGACACCTTCTATGAGACGGAGGACCACAGTCCCGACCTTTGCTATCGGAAGTATAAGGAAGTGGAGAACTCCTATCGTGACCATTCGCTGTTTATAGCTACACGGCCGCGTTATGCTTTGCTGTTTGAATTGCCGATGACCGACTATCGTGCGTGGGCTCAAGGGCTCAAAGATGCGGGCTATGCCGGAAATCCGCGCTATGCCGACACGCTTGTTGCCATCATCCAAAAGTACGAGTTGGCCCAGTATGATCTGCCTGATACCGTTGCTGCAACGGTCTCGATACCCGAGCCAAAAACGGATTTCCCGACAACCACTCCGCGCGCGGTGGACAATGTGTATGTCTTTGTGTTGGACCCCAACAATGTTCCGTTCAAGCAAGCATATTATCCCTATACCCGGAGACCGGTTTACGAGAACAACAAAACGAAATTCCTGATTGCAAAAACTGGTGACACGTATGCATCTCTTGCTACATCCTTGCAACTCACCGAAAAGAATCTGCGATTGTACAATGATGTATATGATGATTCGGAGCCGGTGGAGGGTGAAGTGGTCTATTTGGAACTGAAAAGCACCAAGTCGCCGGTAGATTATCACATTCTGCATAAGAAAGACACCTATCACTATATCTCACAGCTATATGGTGTTCAATTGAAAATCATTTTGAAAAGGAACAGCGGTTCTATGAAAAACTATGCGGAAGGAGACAAAATCTGTATAGGATGTAAGTAATGTAAGTAAAAGATAATTTCATTCTGACAAGAGAATCACAATGCCCAAATCGCTAAAAACGCTATATCATTTCAACCCCAAAACACTCTCGTTCGAGAAGGTGAAAGTCAGCTTCAAGCAGCTTGCCAAGCGACTGCTATGGGTATTTGCGAGCGGCATTGCGTTTGCGTTGGTTTTCGTGTGGATAGCATTCTACTTTTTTGATTCTCCGAAGGTTAAAATCCTGGAAAGAGAAAATAACGAGCTGCAGGCTGAGGTGGAACGCCTGTCGGCACGTGTGGATGTGATGTCGGATGTTTTGTACGATATTGAAGATCGGGACGACAACGTGTATCGCACCATTTTTGAGGCAGACCCGGTGCCGGCCTCCGTACGCTATCCCCTGTTGGTGGATGACACCCGTTGGGATGGCATGTCGCAGTCGGAAGCCTACAACATGTTGCGCAATGCCAGCAAGAAGGCCGACCAGCTGACGGTGCGTTTGGCAGTGCAGTCACGGTCGTTGGACACTTTGGAAAGGATTGCCACCAAGAAATCGGAGATGCTGACCCACATTCCGGCCATCCGTCCGCTGAAGAACATGCATGAGATCACATCCGGTTTCGGACGGAGATACCACCCCATCCTGAAGACCTTGCGCGCACATACGGGCGTGGACATCACCGCCCCCAAGGGCACGCCTGTATATGCCACTGCTGATGGCACTGTGACCAGCGAGAATCCTGGCAGCGGATATGGTATTTCTGTGGTTATCAACCATGGCTTTTCCTATAAGACGGTATATGCACATCTGTCGAAGAAAGCAGTGAACCCGGGACAGAAAGTGAAGCGTGGACAACTTATTGGCTATGTGGGCTCCACGGGGTTGGCCTCCGGTTCCCATTTGCACTATGAGGTCATCAAAAACGGACAGAAGGTGAATCCTGTCTATTATTTCAATGTGGATATCACCCCGGAAGAATACAATTCCATTTTGGAATCCTCCAAGAAAGTGAACCAAGCACTGAGTTAGTAGTTAATAGTTAATAGTTTAGAGTTGAGAGTAGAGAGATTAGAGATTATAGATAATATTCTATTGTTCATGTTGATTATGGCTGTAGCCCTTACGGGTTGCAAGTCCAAGTATGACCATGCGGACAAGAAAATCTTCCACTACAACCAATCGGAAGGCATCCAAACCCTCGATCCGGCATTTGCCTCCGGTCAGACGGTGATGTGGCCTTGCAATCAGCTTTACAACGGGCTGGTGGACATGGACGATTCGCTGAACATTGTGCCGTCCATTGCCAAACGCTGGACCATCTCGGAAGATGGACTGATCTATACTTTTTTTCTTCGAGATGATGTAACCTTCCACAACACGAAAGCCTATCCGTACAAGACACCTCGCAAGGTGGTGGCACAAGACTTTGTGTACAGTTTTTCCCGCATCTTGGACCCCGATGTAGCCTCTCCGGGCGCGTGGATTTTCCAGAAGGTGAAACGGGACAAAGAAGGCAAGCCTGCCTTCAAGGCCTTGAACGATACCACTTTCCAGATACAACTGGCAGAAGCCTTTCCGCCGTTTCTGGGCATCCTCACGATGAAATACTGTTCTGTGGTGCCCAAGGAGGTGGTAGAGCGTTACGGCAAAGACTTTCGCAAAAATCCTGTGGGCACAGGTCCATTCCAGTTCCAACTCTGGCAGGAGGGCGTGAAACTGGTGCTGCGCAAGAACCCCGACTACTTCGAGCGCGATGAACAGGGTAACCGCTTGCCCTACATTGATGCGGTGTCCATTTCATTCATTGTCGATAAACAGTCGGTGTTCATGGAGTTCATGAAGGGCTCGCTGGACTTCATGTCGGGCGTGGAAGTTTGCTACAAGGATGCGCTACTTACTAAGGAGGGGACACTGAACCCCGAATACAAGGACAAGATCAAGATGTTGACCGGCCCGTACCTCAACACTGAATATCTGGGCTTTATGCTGAAGCCTGACGACAAGAAGAACCCGCTGTTGGATAAGCGTGTGCGGCAGGCCATCAATTACGGCTTCGACCGTGAGAAGATGATGAAATACTTGCGCAACAATGTGGGTTATCCGGGCACGGCGGGTTTTGTGCCGCGTGGCATGCCCTCGCACGACCCCGCGCGCACGGGCGGCTACGATTACAATCCCAAGAAAGCGGCACAGTTGCTGGCAGAGGCTGGCTACCCCAACGGCAAGGGCCTCCCGCCTATCTCGGTGGCCGTTTCCGCCTCATACGCCGACTTGGTGCAGTACATGCAGCACGAGCTGGCCGACCTTGGAGTGGAATTGAAAATCGATGTAATGCAGGGCGCGCAGCAGCGCGAGATGATGCGGAGTTACCAGCTGCCCTTCTTCCGCGGCTCCTGGATCTGCGACTATCCTGATGCAGAGAACTACATGGCCCTGTTTTATTCCAAAAACCTGCAGCCCGTGGGCTCCAACTACACGCATTATGTAAACCCCGCCTTTGACAAGCTGTACGAGGCTTCCCAGCGTTGTACCGACGAAGCCCAGCGCAATGACTACTACACGCGCATGGATGCCATGCTCATGGCCGACGCGCCTGTGGTGGTGCTCTATTATGATAAAGTGATTCGCTTCACCCAAGCCAACATCTCCGGCCTCGGCACCAACCCCGTGAACATGCTGGATTTGAGGAGGGTGAAAATAGATTAATGACCAACCATTAAAATTGACAACGATGCTCGAATATTTCAACGAAGTGCCCTATTCTGTCACAGTCTGTGATAAAGATGGTAAAATTTTGGAAATGAATGATATGGCGGTGAATGTACTCAGTCATGGCCAGCAGATTATCGGCCAGAACCTCTTGGACTGCCATCCGGAGCCCGCCCGCACCAAACTGGCGGAGATGCTCAAAAACCACAACGTGAACGCCTACACCATTGAGAAAAATGGCAAGAAGAAGCTGATATACCAGTCGCCCTGGTTTCAGAACGGCGAGTTTGCCGGCTACATCGAACTCTCCATGGAGATCCCGATGGAGATGCCGCACTATGTGCGGAAACCGAAAAACTGATCGGTAAACCCCGCACACCTCCGGCGTGCGAAATTTTGCTCATGCCTCGCGCAATCCTACGCACCCCGACAGGCCGCCGGCCTGCCTTAGGGAGATTATACAGCTTCTAACGCGACAATAAACAATTTTGCAAAAAAATATTGTATAACGAATCGGCATAACAATATATTTCAAATATCAACGTTGTTCATTATGTCGAAAGCTATATTTTCGGGAACTCTGCGAAACGAAAAGCCCCTTCTCTTCCAGTAACCATCATCCTTTCCCGATACTTGAACGAATAATCTGCACTTACTTCTTCCTCCATATTGGGATTCTATGGATTCTGATATAGAACCTCGCGAATATCGAGTGAAGAACAACTGTCGCAATATCTTTGGCACAACAACCCCAATTTTAATATTAACCTTTACCATCAACAAGGTGCACTATAACGTGTCTTGAGATGGTACATAAAAAATCAAAATTATGAACAAATTATCTAGAATCTTACTGGGCTCCATCCTTGGGCTAGCAGTTTTTTTGGTCAGTTCATGCGAACACCTTTGGCCACCACCGATCCACCATCATCCCCAACCAATAATCATTGAGGAACCATCGGCTTCAAATCCGACTTTATCTGAATGCAAGCAGTGGAGCAATGCAGATGAAAGGCCCTCTCTGAATATAATTTATCAAAACGGGAAATGGCATTTCACCCACGAATTCGACATTAACTGCTTAATCAACACCATAGATGTTGATGTTGAAATTGTAGGGCATGATATCATCATCCAATACGAGACCGAAGATGAAAATTTTGCCCAATGTATATGTACTAAAGAATTACAATACGAGATAGAAAACATTCCCGAAGGGGCTTATAACATTATCATTAAGATGTTCGGGACGGTTATCTATCAGCAACCATTTGTGTTCGCTTAAAGAATTTAACATTACAACTGATGCCCACTCCCGCCTCGTCGTAGGGCAGGTCTTCGAATCTATGGTCTGCCCTATGTAAAATTTCTATCTTCTTTATTTACAGTTGATTATCTTTGTTTTGGAATGTTTCCGTTCTGAAGATGACTTTCACTACATACGGTTTACTCTTTCAGCAAAGCGTCGATTTCCTCGCTAAGTTCGTCGTAACGTTTCGTCACCTCCCGGGTCCTTTTGCGCCCGAAAGGGCCATTTAAGAAGGCCATCCAAATAATCAGGGAGAAGAAGGCTATGCGGTCGTAAAAGAAGAGGCAAGCTTCAAGCACCAAAAACAAAATGATGCCGACGATTCGGATGATGGTGCGTTTACGCTTTGAGTAGGTGTTTATGCTTTCCCGCAGCGAGAGGAGACCCTCGCGGCTCTGCACATCGGCCTTCCGGAGCCCGATTGTGGCGGAAAGGGTGTCAACTGCCATCCAGCCAAAATAAAGGTCGAACAAAAGGATGAGCCACCAAGGCCACTTGATGAGAGCGAAGGCGACGGTTGCGGCAATCATGATGACCACCACTGCTCCTGTGAGAAAAGCGTTGAGCCAGTAGAGTTCATTGCTGGACTGTTTCACCGTTCCCCGCCATTCGTCTCTGTTGAAGGTGCTGTGCTGCTCCACGTTCTGTTGCAGGTCTCGCAGTTCCTGCTGCAGTTCGCTTTTGATATTTTCGTACTGTTCCATATCTGTTTTGAGGTTTAATCGGTGAATGATTTGAGTTTTTCGCGTATGCGCACCAGACGCACGCTGACATTGTCCACAGAGATGCCGAGGATGGCGGCAATCTCGTCGTAGGGCAGGTCTTCGAGCCAAAGCAGGATCAGCGCGCGGTCAAAGGGGTGTAATTTCGCGATGCGCTTGTGCAGGCGGCTGGCGGCTGGGCAGGTCTCTTCGTCGGCGAAAAGGTCGATGTCCATTTCCAGTGGCATGCAGTCAGGACGGCGGTGCTGGCGCTTGTCAAGGGTCACGCAGGTGTTCAGCGCTACCCGATAGACCCACGTCTTGGCTGAGCTGCGCCCCTCAAATTTGTCAATGCCCTGCCAGAGGCGTATCAGCACCTCCTGCACCAGGTCATCCGCCTCCTGGCGGTCGTCAGCGAAGAGGTAGCACACCGAGTAGATGGTCTGTCGCTGCTCCTGTATCAGCCGTTCAAAGTCTAGTTCTTTCTGTTCTTTGTCTTTTTTCTGCTTCATCTTTCAGACGTTGTTTTTCTTTTGACTACGAAGGTGGCGAAAAACTACACCCTAAACCTCAAAATTTTTAGGTGGCGCGAAAATAGCAAAATAATCATTCGTGCGGAAGCGATGTGCGGAGCGCATAGAAACAGCATGTCCCTTATGATTCAAAATTGCCGATGTTGCCGCATCAGTTTTATTTTGCTATCTTTGCACTTCCATTTCTAAATTACAACAGATATTTCAATGTACGCGAAACCCAATCAAGACAACGCGGCCCTCATATACGGTATGCGCCCCATTTTGGAGGCGGTGGAGAGCGGCAAGACTATCGATAAAGTGCTCTTTCAGAAGGGACTACAAGGGGAACTCTTCAAACAGCTCTTTTACGAGGTGCGCCAACACAAGATTCCCTTCCAATATGTGCCATTAGAGAAGCTGAACCGGCTCACACGCAACAACCACCAGGGTGTTGTGGCGTTCCTGTCGGCCATCGAGTACAGCAGTATTTTCGACATTGTGCCTACCATCTTTGAAGAGGGTAGGGTGCCGTTTCTCCTGTTGCTCGACAAGGTTACCGATGTGCGCAACGTGGGTGCCATCGCGCGCTCGGCCGAGTGCGCAGGCGTGGATGCCATTATCCTGCCCCTCAATGGCGGCGCGCAACTCAACGAGGATGCGGTGAAAAGTTCCGCCGGTGCCCTGAACAAGATTCCCGTCTGTCGCCATTCCAACCTCGTTGAGGTTATCCAATTCTTGAAAGATTCCGGTGTTGAAGTGGTTGGCGTGACCGAGAAGGCCAACCACGCGCTCTATAACAAGGATTTAACAGGTCCTATGTGTCTTATCATGGGCAATGAGTACGAAGGCATCGCGTGGGATTACCTTCGCCATTGCAACGACACAATCAATATCCCTATGGTGGGTACCATTCGCTCGCTCAACGTCTCCGTGGCTACGGGCATCACGCTCTTTGAGGTGGTGAAACAACGCAACCCCGTGAAAGAATGAAGAAAATAGGCATCCTTTCCGACACGCACGGCTACCTGCATCCCGATGCATTTGAGTTTTTCACGGGCTGTGATGAGATTTGGCACGCGGGAGACATCATGGACGACTTTATCCTCGATGAGCTGGCCGCCATTGCGCCCACCGTGCGCGCTGTGTATGGCAACTGCGACGACTGGGACATCCGTCGTGAGATTCCTGAGAACCAGGTCTTTCAATGCGAGCAGCACACGGTGGCCATTCGCCATATTGTAGGTTACCCCGGCAAGTATGATCCGAGAGCATTGGAACTGATTCACGAGGTCAAGCCCACGATTCTGGTGGCCGGTCACTCCCATATTCTCAAGGTGATGTTTGACAAGCAGCACAACCTGATGTTTCTCAATCCCGGGGCGGCGGGACGCTATGGCTTCCATACCCACCTCACCATGATGCGCCTCAAAATTGACGGTGAGCGCATTTTCGATCTGGAAATCTTTGACGAACCCAAACTCCAACCCGTGAAATGATGAACGAAGAGCGTCCCATAATCACCGTTTTAGGTCCTACGGCGACCGGCAAGACGCACATTGCGGTGCGTCTGGCTGCCGAGCTAGGCGGCGAGATTGTGAGCGCCGACTCACGGCAGGTCTATCGCCGCATGGACATCGGCACGGGCAAGGATATCTCCGAATACCAATACAACGGCCAGCCGGTGCCGTATCATCTCATCGATATTGAGGAGCCGGGCGTGAAGTACAATGTCTATCGCTACCAGCAAGAAGCGTTCAAGGCCATACAGGACATACGGGGCCGTGGCCGGCAGGTGGTGATTTGTGGTGGCAGCGGCCTTTACATCGAGGCGGTGCTGCAAGGCTACCGTTTCAAGTGGCAGGAAGACAGCCAGATACTCTCGGATCCCGTGCCGTCGGTCATCTTCGGGCTCCGGGGCGAGCGCGACCTTATCCGCACGCGCATCACGCAGCGGCTCAAAGCCCGCTTGGAAGAGGGCATGGTGGAGGAGGTGAAGGCCCTGCTGGACGAAGGCGTGCCCTCCGAGATTCTCATCCGTTATGGTTTGGAGTACAAATACGTAACGCTGTATCTGCTGGGCGAAATCAGCTACGAGGAGATGTTTACCTCCCTCAACACGGCCATCCATCAATTCTCCAAGCGCCAGATGACTTGGTTCCGCCGTATGGAGCGCCTCAGCTTCGACATCCACTGGATCGATGTGGCTTTGCCGGAAGATGAAAAAATGGCGGAGATATACAAGGTGTTAAATCAGTAGGTTTATTGGCCGCGGATCGCAGGGATCGCGAGGAAAAATCTTGCAAGTGCACCCAAGATATATGATGATTTATTCGTTTCTAATATAGAAACCTATAAATCATTACCTATGAAATTCCGATCGATAATTTTATCTTTGCTGTGCGTGGTGTGCTTTAATGCGACTTTTGCGCAGCAACTTACCCCGAAAATGCAACGGAAATTTGCCGAAAGGGTGAATTTGACTGCTTTTGTGGGCAAAACGTTGTGCGATAAATCATACGTCCGGAATGTGGACTGGTTGGAGTACCAATAGTGGTTGGAAAAGACTTTTGGAAAAGAGTCGGAACAGTACAAGTCCTCCGTTCTTGACCTGTCGGCGGCACATGCGCTGATGCCAGACTCCATCGCGGTGGTCTATGCTCATCATCCCCAATTCCGCAATCGGCCGGTTTTGGGCGTGTCGCCCGAACAGGCCGCTGCCTATTGCCGCTGGCGCACCGACCGCGTAGCTGAATCGATGCTGGTGCAGCAACTGAAAGTGCGCACCTTCCAGTTCACGACAAGCACCAATATCTTCACGTTGGATAGCTATATCGCCCCGGAGGGTGTCCAATTTCTCCGTTTCTTTGTTCCCGCCGACATGGACACGCGCTATGGTTTTTACTGCTTTGCGGTGTGGCGGTGAGAGCTCAGATGTGTGGGTCATGAATAGAATCACCTCCAAATACCCAATTCCCCGACTCATATCTTTTTTTTGTATTATTTCAATTATAATGATGTCTGATTGAAATAAATTTGTATCTTTGTGGCGTTAATTTAAATCAATTTGAAATGTCACAAGTGTCTATGACCGTGAGGATGGACTCACAACTTAAAACCATGTTTGATGCCTTATGTGCAGAGTTTGGCATGAGTGTCAATACTGCCATTAATGTGTTTGCCAGAGCTGTAGTGCAACGGCGGCGTATTCCGTTTGAAATATGTGCGAGCGAGGAGAAGTCCTCGGCAGAACGCATTGCTGCATTCCGCAATATGCGTGCGTGGGCGGAGGAAGGCAATACGCCCGATCTCTCATTAGAGGATATTAACGATGAAATCAAGAAAACAAGAAATCAACAATGAAACACTATGCTGTTTTTGACACCAATGTACTGGTGTCAGCCATGATTACAAACAATTCAGAATCTTCTACTGTGAAAGTGATGGAGAAAGTGGCAGATGGTAATATCATACCCATTTTTAATTATGAAATTATTGCTGAATACGATGCGGTCCTTCATCGAGGCAAATTCAATTTACGGGAGCATGATATTGCCAATATGATTGAGATGATTTTAGAATGTGGGATTCCATTACCTAGGACAACAGCCGTTGAAGAATTTATTGATGTTGATGATGCGGTTTTTTACGAGGTGGCATTGTCCAAAGAAGGAGCGTATCTCGTCACAGGAAACATCAAACATTTCCCCAAGGTCCCTATTGTGGTAACACCCGCGGAGATGCTGAATATAGTTGGGAAATAAAAAGGACGAATCCTACTAGAGCTGCCGTTGTCAAGGATATGAAGCTTATATAGTTACGGGAGCGAACCCCGCTAAGGATTTAATCTTTATGCTTTCGGCAAATAAACAACCTTATGTCAACTCCGTTACCGTCATCCCTACCACTTGGATCAAGTCTTGTGGGTTGAGTTTGAACTGCAGGCCGCGCACGCCCGCGCTGACGTATATGTAGTCAAACAGCTCGCAAGTCTCATGTATGTACGTCGGGAAGGGCTTCTTCATGCCCACGGGCGAGCAGCCGCCCCGGATGTAGCCCGTCAAAGGCAGCAACTCCTTCATCGGGATGAGGTCGCAGCTCTTGTTGCCCGTCACCTTGGCGGTCTTCTTCAAGTTCACCTCCTCGTTGCCCGGAATGACACACACGAAATGGCCGGTTTTGTCGCCTTTCAGCACCAAAGTCTTGAATACCTGGTCAATGTCCTCGCCTAATTGGTCGGCGATGTGCTGCGCGCCGAGGTCGTTTTCATCCACCTCGTATGAAATCAACTCATAGTCAATCTTTTTCTGGTCCAGAATGCGACAGGCGTTGGTCTTGTTTATCTTTTCTTTTGGCATAATCTTTTCAAAAATTGGTACAAAAGTAACAATTTTTACTTTTTTTCGTATCTTTGCAGGCTTTAAAATTTTACCAAGATGTAGTCTTTGTCAGTACTAATCCAATAGAAGAAAGGAGGTTATCTTATGGTTGATACCATCAATTTCGGATCATTCAAATGGCACCATATCACCAATCCAACAGTAGAGGATTTAGATTTCTTGCGGGATAACTTCCATTTCCACCCTTTGGATATTGAAGACTGCTCCAGCTTTGTCCAGCGTCCCAAAATCGATGAGTACGACGATTATTATTTCCTCGTGCTCCATTTCCCTTTGATGGACAAGCGCACTCAGCTGGTGAGAACCGAAGAAACCAAGATTTTCTGGGGTCAGGATTACCTCATCACGGTGGGCAATTCCCATTATGTGGTGCAGGAACTGTTTGATTACACGAAAGTGAATCCTGAACCGGAAGATGAAGACGACATTAGCGGCACCAGCGATGCGGTTCTGTATCATATTCTGTACAGAATGATGAAAGAGACTTTCCTGCTGGTGGAACGCATGGGCACCGAAATCGACTACATCAACAGGGAACTGTTCAACAGCAAATCGGAACATCTCATCGAGCAGATTTCCCGTTTCCGCAAGAATATCATCCAGATGAACACCATGTTCCGGCCGCAGCTGCGCCTGTTCAACAAGTTCGAATCCGGCGAAATCAAGGGCTTTGCCGATGACATGGAAGAGTACTGGGGCAATATCCTCGACTTTTACCAGAAGATGTGGGATATGATTGAAGACTACGGCGAGTTGGTCGATGGCCTCTCCAGCACATTCGATTCGATGCAGACCAACAAGACGAACGAGATCATGCGCATGCTCACCATCATTTCCACCATCGTGCTCCCGTTGACCTTCATCAGCGGCTTATACGGCATGAATGTGGCATTGCCTTTCGCTGCGTCGCCGTTCGCATTCTGGATTGTAATGGGCATCTGTTTGCTGATTCTGGTCTTCCTGGTGGTCTTCTTCATCAAAAAACATTGGCTGTAAAGGTATCTTCGTAAGAATCTTTTTCTATAAACTATATGTACAGGACAAAACTGAATATCGTTGAGCTTGAGCAAGGCGATTTCCACACGCTGGTAAACGGGCGTGTGGCGGGCAGGGTTGTGCGTATGGTATTAGATACAGGGGCTTCCCGCTCATGCATGGACATGTCGTATGTAGCGGAAATGCTGCCCCAGTTGCACACTGCTGTGCACGAAGGGGTTACCGCAGGCATTGGCGGCGATGGTTTTGAGGTGAGAACGGCCGATATTCCTGATTTCCGTCTCGGACATTTCAGATTGGATACGTATGAGACCATGGCTTTATTGGATTTCTCCTACATTAACTTGGCTTATCAGCGATTACAACGCAAGCCGGTTCAGGTGATTTTGGGCAACGATTTCCTGGTGCAGCATAAGGCAGTTATCGATTATGCCAACAAAATCCTTCTTTTTGAAAAATAATATGGAAGAAGTGGCTGTTCGGCATAAGATTTTAGGCATTGACCCCGGCACGAATGTGATGGGGTATGCCATACTGAACACTCACCTCAACCAATCGGAGGTGGAGGTCATCAGTGTAATACAGATGAAGAAGCTGACGGACCATTATGCCAAGTTGAAGTTTATCTACGAGAAGATGAATGCCTTGATTGAGCAGTATCATCCGGATATTTTGGCCATTGAAGCCCCGTTTTACGGCAAGAATGTCCAGTCGATGCTGAAGTTGGGTCGCGCCCAGGGCATTGTGATTGCCGCCTGTCTGCACGCTGGAATGGATGTCTATGAGTACGAGCCCCGTAAGATCAAGCAGTCTATTACGGGCAACGGTAGCGCGGCTAAGGAGCAGGTGGCGGCGATGTTGTGCCACATGTATCCGCTGAAGGATTCCATCGAGTATCTGGATGCTACTGACGCGCTGGCTGCCGCAGTATGCCATCATTTGCAGCATCGCGTGGTGGTAGGTGGCGGCAAGAAGTTCAACGATTGGAAATCATTCATTGCCAATAATGAGGCGCGGGTTGTGAGGTAGGTAGGGACGAAAAATCTTTCGTCCCTACCTACCCACACACGCACAATGAACGTGTGATTATATACAAAAAAAGGTCGCATTTTTGCGACCTTTTTCTTTGCAGGGGATGAGAGAATCGAACTCCCATCTGCGGTTTTGGAGACCGTCATTCTACCATTAAACTAATCCCCTGTAAAAGAAAGGGCATTATAGCAATGCCCTTCTCTTGTTGTTTTGGTTGAGTGGTATTCTCTTAGTCGAGGATCTCAGTGATCTGACCAGCGCCCACGGTACGACCACCTTCGCGGATAGCGAAACGGAGGTTCATGTTCAGAGCGATTTCAGAGAGCAACTCAACGGTGATTTCTACATTATCACCAGGCATACACATCTCAACGCCAGCAGGCAGAGTGATAGCACCGGTAACGTCCGTTGTACGGAAGTAGAATTGAGGACGGTAGTTGTTGCCAAACGGGGTGTGACGACCACCTTCTTCTTTCTTCAAAACATACACAGAAGCTTTGAATTTCTTGTGAGGATGGATGGAACCCGGTTTTGCGATAACCATACCACGACGGATTTCGTCTTTGTCGATACCGCGGAGCAACAGACCTACGTTATCACCAGCTTCACCTTCATCGAGGATCTTGCGGAACATTTCCACACCGGTAACGACGGATTTCAGCTTCTCAGCACCCATACCAATGATGTCAACAGGATCGGAGGTGTGGATCACACCAGTCTCGATACGACCGGTAGCCACGGTACCACGACCGGTGATGGAGAATACGTCTTCCACAGGCATGAGGAAGTCTTTATCAACGTCACGCGGAGGCAGCGGAATCCAAGTGTCAACTGCATCCATGAGTTCCATGATCTTCTCAACCCACTTCGGTTCAAGGTTCAAGCCACCAAGAGCGGAACCGCGGATAACCGGGGTGTTGTCGCCGTCGAATCCGTAGAAGGACAGCAGGTCACGGATTTCCATTTCAACGAGGTCGAGCAACTCAGGGTCGTCAACCAAGTCAACTTTGTTCATGAAAACAACCATTTTTGGCACACCTACCTGTTTTGCCAACAGGATGTGCTCACGGGTCTGAGGCATCGGACCATCGGTAGCGGCCACCACGAGGATAGCGCCATCCATCTGGGCAGCACCCGTTACCATGTTCTTCACATAGTCGGCGTGACCCGGACAGTCAACGTGTGCGTAGTGACGAGTGGCGGTTTGGTACTCGATGTGAGCGGTGTTGATGGTGATACCACGCTCTTTCTCCTCAGGAGCGTTATCGATGGAATCGAAAGATCTCACTTCGGAAAGACCTTGGTTGGCCAAAACCGTTGTGATAGCAGCGGTCAAGGTCGTTTTACCGTGGTCAATGTGACCAATTGTACCCACATTTACGTGGGGTTTGGTGCGTTCAAATTTCTCTTTTGCCATTTTCTTATAAATTAATGATTAATATTTTTGCTTGTTTGTTTCAAGTGGAGCCGTTGATGAGAGTTGAACTCATGACCCCATCCTTACCAAGGATGTACTCTACCACTGAGCTACAACGGCTTTTTTCATTATGAAAAGAACAACCCATAGGGTGGGTTTCAAATGGTTGGCAAAAATACAATATTTTTTGAAATCCCGAACTTTTTTACGTAAAAAAAATTATTTACCTGACAACTTATTGATAGTCAGTATTAAACTATCTCTCCAGTAGGGGATATCGATGCCGAATTTTTCTTTAACCTTCCTCAAATTGAAGACAGAATAGGCAGGTCTGGCGGCTTTTGCCGGATATTCGCCCGTAAAAATGGGGTGAACGGTGCATGAGTTCCCCGAAATCTCCATGATGGCTTTCGAGAAGTCGTACCAACTTATAACCCCTTCATTGGCATAATTATAAATATGAATCCCCTCATGCTCTGCATCGGCAGCTACGCCCTGCATCACGGCCTGTGCAAGGTCGCCGGCGTATGTGGGACCGCCGATCTGGTCGCTCACCACCGAAACCTCATCGCGCTCGCGGCCCAATTGCAGCATCGTCTTCACGAAGTTGCGTCCGTATTCGGAGTAGAGCCAGGAGGTGCGGATGATGATGGCGCGGCAGCCCACTTCGGCAATAGCCTGTTCGCCGGCCAGCTTCGAAGCCCCGTAAACCGATTTCGGCGCTGGAGCATCGTCTTCTTTGTACGGATGGCAGGCCTCGCCGGAAAACACATAGTCGGTGGAGATGTGCACCAGCAGGCAATTGTGTGCCTTCGCCACTTCAGCCAAATTGCGCACGGCATCGCGATTCAGCTTGTAGGCCATGTCCACGTCGTCCTCGGCCTTGTCAACGGCCGTGTAAGCCGCCGCATTGATGATGACATGGATTTGATTGTCAGCTACATATCGATCAATTGCTGCCGCATCGGTGATGTCCAATTCTTCCACATCGGTGTAGAAGAAACGGTATTTATCTTGGTACGCTGCTGCCAAATCGCGCAAACAGTTTCCCAACTGCCCATTGGCCCCGGTGATTAATATGTGATTCTGATTCATGTTTTTTTTACCAAGCTTTAGCCCCTGACGGGGCTGTTCATTGATAACTATTATCTATAAACTATTAACTATTAACTATACAAGTTCCACGCTTTCTCTGAACATCGGTATCTGCGTTTTCTTGAATCCTGCGTCGGCCAGGTGTTTGACGTATGCCTTGCGCGCGTCGTCCTCGCCATGCACGATGAAGATCTTCTTCAGGCGGCGGTTGCCTTTCTGGCATGAAAGATATTGGATGAGCTCACTGTAGTCGGCGTGGCCGGAATAGGCATCGATGCGGGCCAGCTGGGCTTTCACATCGTAAATCTCGCCGAAAATGGAGACTTTCTTGTCGCCGCGCATGATTTTGGCTCCCAAGGTGGTGGGTGAACAGTATCCGACGCAGAGTATCGTGGTCTTCGGATCCTCGATGTTGTTGGCCAGGTGGTGCTTGATACGTCCGGCCTCCATCATGCCCGAGGCGGAAATGATGATGCAGGGACGGTTGTAGGTGTTGAGTCGCTTGGAGTCGTCAATCGTGCGCACGTAGGTGAGGTTGTCGAAACCGAACGGATCCTTGGTTGTCTCCATGAACTGCCGGATGTCGGCGTTGAAGTTCTCGTCGTGCAGCCGGTAGATGTTCGTGGCGGAACAGGCGAGCGGGCTATCGACAAAGATTTCGATGTCGGGAAGATCTCCGGCCAGTTTCAGACGGTGCAGTGAATAGACAATTTCCTGAGTTCTGCCAATGGCGAACGAGGGGATAAGCAGCTTGCCTCTCCTTTTGGCGCAGGCGTCCTTCACCACTAACATCAACTCCTGGTCGGCCTCGTCCAAAGTGGTGTGGAGTCGATCGCCGTAGGTGGATTCGGTGATGATGTAGTCGGCGTGCGGGAACGGTTCAGGGTCGGGAAGGATGCGCTTGTTGTACCGCCCGATGTCACCGGTGTAGCACAAAGTGCGGGTTTTGCGCCCCTCCTTGAAGGTGATGTAGATGGCACTGCTGCCTAACATGTGGCCGGTTTCATGGAAACAGATGGACACTTCCGGCGTGATGTTGAAGGTGAGCTCGCGCGGGATGCTGATGAACTGCGTCATGCATTCGGCGGCGTCCTTCTCCGTATAGATAGGCTCTATGGGTTTCTTGTTGACGCGCTCGATTTTCTTGTTGAACTGTTTGGCATCAGCCTCTTGGATACGTCCTGAATCAGCCAGCATGATAGCGCACAGGTCGCGGGTGGCCGGAGTGCAGAAAACCTTGCCCCGGAATCCCATCTTATATATATATGGTATCAACCCCGAATGGTCGATGTGGGCGTGCGAAAGCAACAGAAAGTCGATTTCTTTCGGGTCAAAGCCCAAATCACGGTTCATGCCGTCGGTTTCCAAGCCCTTGCCTTGGTACATGCCGCAGTCCAAAAGGATTTTGACTCCCTTTTTGGAGGTGAGCAGGAATTTGCTACCGGTAACCTCTTCGGTTGCCCCTAAAAAGTCCAGTTTCATGATGAAATATGATGGTTAATCTTCGTGTTTGGGCCATACGTTGCGCCAGCCGTAAAAGAAGCCCAGATGGTAGCGGGCGGCGAAATAGTACACCAGATGTCTCAATTTGCCGAACGGCATATAGACAAACAGCACTGCGCAGACGATGTAATACAGAGTTATACTGCAGCTGCAGGCCGGCCATATCAGATAGAGAATGGTGAACAGCTGGAATGTGGAGGTCAGCGCGTTGGAGATGTAGTCGTCGGGGTTGGAAAAGCCCTTGAGGTCTTTGGATAATGCCCTTCTGATGAGCAGGATGTACCCGCACACGCAGGTAACGGCGAGTCCGGCCGCGATGATGAAACGCAGTGTGCTGCCCTCAATCCAGTGGTTGAAGAACGGGAACAAGGAGAGCAGGAAAATGAGCAGGCAGAGGAAAGTGCCGATGTGGAACAGCATGCCGGCTGCGTAGCCGGGTATGTGCAGGTAGGCCGATTCCTTGTTCTGCGGCAGCATGGCCGTGGTGTTGGCATAGACGATGCCTTTGGTGGTATCGCCGCTCTTTTCCGACATATCATTGGGTTTGCCAAGGCGCACGATGCGAATGAAGTGCACAAGCAAACCGCAGAGGCAGAATGCTGCCGCTGCGATGGCGATGATTTGCATGATGGACATGGTGTATGGTGCTTATGGATTATACACAACCTTCGGGTTTGGGCAGACCGGCCACGCGGCAGGCGCCTCTGGCGGGACCTAACGGGAAGAGTTCGTAGATCTCTTTCAACTTGAGGTCAGCCGTTTTGCAGATGGTGCGCACCATCGGGGCGATGCCTTTCTCTTCGTAATTTTCACGGATGCAGTGGATTACTTTCCAGTGGTTCTCCGTCAGTTCGTTGATGCCGTCAACTTTGGCGATTTCAGCTGCCAGTTCTTCGGTCCATTCTTCGGGTTTCAGCATGAAGCCGTCGCCGTCCAATTCGTAGGTTTTGCCTTGAAAATCAATGTTTGCCATATTGAAATACAGTTTTTTATTCCAGCTGCAAAGATACAAAAAATGTGAATAATTATTTATGGAAGATAGTTGAGATTTGTGTTGTCCTGATAAGTTTGACCATTGTAGGTTCCACCATGTTCTATGTGAGCAATATGGGGACAAGAGAAATTTTCAATATTGCTGTGAAAGACGTTGCCCCAAGTCTCAATATTCTCAATCCAAATACCAGCACCGCCTACGCATGGGCCCAATTTACTTGAAGTGATTGACAATTTGGCATTTTCCGTCACTTTCAGGCAAAAACCCCCACAGTTAATAAACCAAACATCGTTTAAAAGGTTATTACTTCGTTCGCTTTCAAAAATCAAGCCATTCCATCTTGCAGGAGTACTTAATCCGGCAAAAAAGGTTGAATAAACCCGAAAATTCAAGTTTTTCCCCACTCTCAACTGTTGACCTTCACCTACATAGCTGTTTGCCCCATTAAATGTTAGCGTTCCGGTGCCCTCGAAACTGAAACCATGAGGGAAGTATAATCGATAGGTTTTCAGTGTAACATCATTATTGATTTCGTAGTGATCCAAGTCAATATATATTTTACCATAGGGTTCGTCGAAGTCATACAAAGAGTTAGAACCAATGTTTTTATATAATGCTGGGAAACTAGATGAAACCCAGGGATATCCTTGGCAGTGAATAATCTTATTGTCCTTAAGTTGAGTAAAATAGCTTCCACTTTCAGTGACTAATCCAGCACCTCTGCTGCCATCAATCGTACAATCGGTCATGGATAGAGTTCCGCGCAATTTGAGCGCGCCATAATGAAGGTCACTATTACTACCAGCATGTATGATATTAACCCACTCGAATTTGTTTTCGGGTCTGGTGGTGTTCACTACCACATGCCCCCAGTATCCGATAAGGGACTTGACGTCTGGTCCGCGAAGTACTATTGGTTTCTCCATGGTGCCAATCATAGTCAATGCGCCATTATCTATTACCTCCAGATTTCCCTCGGGGCCTGTGAACATAATGGTGACACCAGGCATTACCTTTACGGTGGCATCACAGCCAATATACACTGTTTCATCAATAATGTAATCTACATCAAGCCCTAAATCCTGCCATATCTGGTCGTTACATATTTTGCCACTGATTTGAATTGGTTCACCATTGAAAATTCCGAACGGAGTGTCGCTGAATATGGCTGTGAAAGTAGCATCGTTATTGACAAGCAAGGAACGAGGATTGGTGGTGTCACCATCATCCCATCCAAGAAAATAATATCCATTCGTAGGAATGGCAGTTAAAATGGCTGTTTCACCATCGTGGTAAGTACCGGAGCCCGTTACTATTCCCCATTCGTCGTTGCTTGATTTTCCCACAATGAAATGTTTTTTGTGACATCCTGTTAGAATCAACATTAAAGATAGGGCAATAAACGCGGGTATGTAAGTTTTCTTCATAATTATGAAATATTAATTACTGTTTATAATGCAAAAGTTGAAAAAATACGCTGCAATAATAACATTTTTTTTAAAACAATGGGATAATTCTGAAGTCTCAAATTTTCCTATATTTGCATTCAAATTTTTAATCAAATTGAATGCACTTGAAATCATCGGCGCGTGCATTGGTCTGCTGTATCTCTATTTGGAGTACAAGGCCAATGTGTGGTTGTGGCCCGTGGGCATTGTGATGTCTCTCTTCTATGTGGTGATTTTCTTCCATGGCAAGTTTTACGCCGATGCCGCCGTGTATCTGTACTACATCGGGGCCAATGTGTACGGCTTGGTTGCCTGGCTTCGGAGCAAAGACAATCAGAAGGGTGAATCTGTGCCGTTGCGCATTGTGCATACCCCCAAGCGGCAGATTCTGCCTTTGGCGCTGGTGTCTGCCGCCCTGTGGCTTGCCATTTTCCTCGTGTTGCGACGCTTTACCGACAGCCCCGTGCCCTGGGGCGATGCGTTTACCACCGCCTTGAGTGTGGTGGCCATGTGGATGCTCGCCCAAAAACAGCTGGAACAGTGGCTGCTTTGGGTGGTGGTCAACGCCGTGTCGCTGTGCCTCTACGTATGGAAAGGGCTTTATCCCACCGCCGTGCTCTTTGCAGTTTATACCGCTGTGGCTGTGATGGGCTATTTCAATTGGAAAAAGGAAATGGGGGAAACGGCTACGGATGCGTCGCCAGATAATGCCGGATAATACCCTCCGGGTCGCGCACACTCTTCTGCAGCCAATCAAAATACAACACTTCACGTTCCTCTTCGCTAAGATGCCAATCCACATCCGAGTGGCGCAGGCGTTCCGAAAAGTGGGAAAGGATGATGGCCGCCGAGTTGGAGATGTTGAAACTCTCCGTGAACCCGTACATCGGGATCAGGGCGTTGCAGTCTGCATATTGCACAGCCTCTTCTGATAGCCCCGTGAGTTCCGTGCCGAACAAAAATGCTGTTTTCCGGTCGATGGGCAGATCCTGGATGGTGGTTTTCTTCTCGTCGGGCAGGGTGGCCACCACGGTGTAGCCTTTGGCGTGCAGGTCGTCAATACATTGTTTCATGTTGTGCTCCGCGTGTGGGTAGTGATGCAGCGTGAGCCACTTGTCAGCGCCCATGCTGATGTCCTTGTGGATCTCAAACTCGTTGCGGTTTTCCACAATGTAGGCATCCTGGATGCCGTAGCATTCGCAGCTGCGCATCACTGCGCTGATGTTCTGTGTCTGATACAGGTCCTCCAGCACCACGGTCACGTGGCGCGTGCGATTGGCGAGCACCTCTTCCAGACGCTCTTTTCTCGTGTCTGTCACAAATTGTTCCAAATGCGCGATCAGCGCCCGGCGTTTTTCAGAATCTTCTATTTGCATCATGTTCGGAGATATTAAAAAAAGCCCTTGATTCAAGGGCTTTTTTATATTGACAATGGTTCGAAATTAGAATTTCAAGCCAGCACCCGGTTTGAATTTGACAACTTTCTTGGCGGGAATGGTGATAGCCTTGTTGGTTCTGGGGTTGTGACCTTTTCTCTTGGCGCGTTCTTTCACTTCGAAAGTACCGAAACCAACTAAAGAAAGTTTACCACCCTTTTTCAAGGTCTCACCCGTAGCGCCCATGAAAGCGTCGAGAGCGTTTTTAGCTTGAACTTTTGTCAAACCGGCTTTTTCAGCCATTGCATTGATTAATTCACTTTTATTCATAACTTTTAAGGTTTAATAAGGTTAATACGTTTTTGTGACGGCAAAGTTAATAGAAATTGCAAACATTACCTCTCTTTTTTCATTATGTGCGTTTTTTAACAATGCCTGTTTATTACGAATCTGTATTTCGTTAAAAATTACACTAAAATAAAAATAAAGTGTAATCTGTATGCCTGAAACCCAGCAGGAAATTTTTCACATCCATCGGCTTTTTGCCCTCTAATTGCAGTATTTTGACAGAAATGTCGCGGGTTTTGGTGGAAATGAGCAGCTGTTTGTCATTAACAATGGTGATGTTTCCGGGCTTTTCAGCACTTTTGATGTCCGTGATTTCGCATCCCAGAATTTTCAGTGAGAGGGTCCGGGGAGTGTTGCCGTTGAACTGTATTCTGGAGAATGCGGCCGGGTATGGGGAGAGTCCGCGGATTTTGTTGTAAATTCTTTCGGCAGTGTCATCCCAGTGGATGAGCATGTCCTCCTTGAAGATTTTCGGGGCGGGTTTTAGCTCCGCCTCCCCGGTCTGTGGCATCGGGGTGAAGTCTCCCGATGCCAAATCGCGCAGGGTCTCCACGGCGATGTCTGCACCGGCGAACATGAGCTTGTCGTGCAAGGTGCCTGCGGTGTCCTCACGCGTGATTTCCACGGCTGACTGCCGGATGATGGCGCCCGTGTCGGTGTGTTCGTCCAGCAGGAACGTGGTGACGCCCGTTTCCGTTTCCCCATTGATGACAGCCCATTGGATGGGCGCGGCGCCCCGGTATTGCGGCAGCAAGGAGGCATGCACGTTGAACGTGCCCTTCGGCGGCATGGCATAGACCACCTTGGGCAACATGCGGAAAGCGACCACCACGAACACGTCGGCGTTCAACGACTGGAGCTGCGCGACGAATGCCTCGTCTTTCATTTTCTCCGGTTGCATCAGAAACAGGTTGTGTTCCAGGGCATATCTTTTCACATCGGAGAAGTGTATGTGTTGCCCGCGTCCAGCGGGTTTGTCGGGCGTGGTGACCACACCCACAACCTCATGTCCCTCTTGGATGATCCGGTCGAGGATGGTGACGGCGAACTCCGGTGTGCCCATGAATACTACTCTCATGGCTGTTGTTATTTGTTGTTAAGATTTCTTTGCAGGTCAATCATCTTCATGCAGGACACGGCACCTTCCACGCCCTTGTTGCCGTGCTTGCCACCGGCGCGGTCCTCTGCCTGTTGCATGGTGTCGCAGGTGAGCACGCTGAAGATGGCGGGCTTGCCATGCTTCAGGCCCACGTCCATGATGCCTTTGGCCACGGCCTGGGCGATGAACTCAAAGTGGCGCGTTTCGCCTTGGATGATGCATCCGATGCAGATGACGGCATCTACATGGGCCATGCGAAACAGCATGTCCGCCCCGGAGGGCAACTCGTAACTGCCGGGCACATGATGCACCAGGATGTTGTCCTGTGGGACATTCTGCTCATGCAACGACTCCAGCGCCCCATGTAAAAGAGAATCGGTAATGCGGTCATTCCATTCACTGACCACAATACCGATTCTTATGTTTTGAGCAGAATTAAATTTAAAAGGGGCGAACTCTGATAAATTTTTCTTCTTTTCAGTCATTATTTGGAAACTTTGGACTGGGCACGCTCCACATATTGGGCGATGCTCATCTTGTTGTATTCAGCATAGAATCTGTTTTCGATCTCTTTGTAAGCTTTCAGAGCCTCGTTCCATTTCTCCTGTCTTTCATACATCTGTCCCAGTTTGAACAATGCGGTCGGAGTGAAGAGCGGATCTTTGCTTTTGGAGGCCTTCTCATAATATTTGATGGCGCTGGCCTCGTCGCCTTGGTCGTCGTACAGGTCGCCGATGGTCATCTGGCAAGCATACCAAAGCACATCCTCTTTCTTTTTGAATTTCTTGAGGTAATCCATGGCTTCGTCTTTCTGACCCAGCTTCAGGTAGGTAAGACCGGCGTAGTAGTTGGCGGTGTTGGCGGTGCGGGTGAGTTTGTAGTCGCTGGCGATGGTGAGGAAGCCGTCGTTCTCGTCGTCACCTTCGAGGGCGAGGTTCAATGAAGTGGTGTCGCCCAGCATGAACAGGCTGATGGGTCTCACAATCTGTGCGGAAGCCTCAGCATTCTTTTTCTGGATGTAGAATCTGTTGAAGGCGATGATGGCACATGCAATGACCAGCAGGCCGATGATAACACCGTAGATAATGTTTTGATATTTGTTGAAAAAAGCCAGTGTTTTGGTTACGAAATTCTCTTTTTCAGCTTCTTGCTCCATTTTCTTAGAGCCTAATTTCTCGTTATTTGCCATAATTTTTTATCTGTTTTTTTGAGGGCGCAAAAATACACTTTTTTTTGAAGAATAGGTGGAAATCAGTCCAAATTGTTTTTATTGGGCAGAATTTCCTTCAACCAGTCGCGGAAAAGGTACAGATACGCTCTTTTGAAGATATGGCGGAACATGTATTTGTCCTCTTTGTTGTTCTGCACGATTTCAGTGGGATGGACCAGCGGCATGATGGGATAGGCGTTGCGTTTCAGCCTACGGGTTTTCCGTTGGTTCTTCTGCTTGAATCCGATGTTGGTGGTCAGGTTCAGGTAGGGCGTGATGCAGATGCCCTTGTGCGACCATACGTGCAGATTGTACTGGTAGTCCCAGTAGTTGGCGTTGTTTTTCTTGATGCTGGTGAAACGGCGTACCCAATAGTTCTTGTGATTTTGCTTCTTCATGTATGGGTCCACGATTTTTGCAAAATCTTCATTGCTGTACTGATCCATGGACAGGGAGAAGTCGTTCATCCGGTTGCGCCAGGTGGCGAAGCCCCAGGTGGCGGCGTATGCCGAGAAGAAGTAGGAACTTCCGCCTTTCTTGATCCGCTTGCTGTAGCGTTTCCGGCTCCGGTGCCGCAGATAGGTGCCACCGATGCTGTAAACACGTTCATCGTTCCTGTATTTGCTCAGCAACTCTTCACAGTAGGGGAAGAAGTCGTAGCTGGGTTGTGTGTCGTCGAAAAGGATGATACCCTCCTCCTCCTGGCTGAAAAACCAGCGGATGGCGGTCTCGATCATCTTGGACTTGCCCAGATGGTTTTCCTGCCACAGATGGTGTACCTGGCAAGGCCATTCCGGCTGGATGACGCTTTGTGCCTGATAGACATGAAGGCGATCAATCATGTTGTCTGGCTTCGGGCCATCGCCGGCCACATACAGTGTGGTGGGCTGCACGGTGCGCAGGATCTGGAATACTTTGTGCGTTTCCTCTGTCCTGTTGTAAAGGATGAGCAATACAGGAACCTTGAACATTGTGATTGGATTTTTATGCTAATTCATGAATGACAAGACCGGAACGGAGCTTCGGCTCGAACCAGGTGGTCTTGGGAGGCATGATGTTGCCCGTGTCGGCGATGTCGATGATCTGCTGCATGGAGACGGGATACAGGGCGAAGGCCACTTCCATCTCGCCGCTATCGACACGACGCTTCAGTTCGCCGAGGCCGCGGATACCGCCCACGAAGTCGATGCGCTTGTCGGTGCGGAGGTCCTTGATGCCTAAAATCTTGTCCAGGACGAGGTTGCTGAGGATGGTGACATCCAGCACGCCGATGGGGTCGCTGTCGTTGAACGTGCCCGGCTTGGCGTTCATCTTGTACCAGTGACCGTCCAGATACATGCTGAACTCATGCAGCTTGGAAGGCTTGTAAATCTCGGTGCCCATGTCTTCCACGGTGTAGGTTTCGCCCACGGCGGCGAGGAACTGCTCCTTGCTGAGGCCGTTGAGGTCTTTCACCACGCGGTTGTAGTCGATGATGTTGAGTTGGTTGTCCGGGAAGATGACCGTCATGAAGTAGTTGTATTCCTCTTTGCCGGTATGGTTGGGGTTGTGCTCTTTCTTTTCCTGTCCCACGAGAGCGGCGGCGGCGCTGCGGTGGTGGCCGTCGGCGATGTACATGGCGGGAACCTTGGTGGCGAACAGCTCGACCAGCTCGTCAATCAGGGCGCGGTCGTCGATGACCCAGAAGCGATGGCCGAAGCCGTCTTCCTTGGCGATGAAGTCGTAAACCGGCGCTTTGCTGGTCACAGAGGCCACGATTTCGTCGATGCGGTCCACGGCAGGGTAGGCGAAGAACACGGGCTCCACGTTGGCGTTGGTGATGCGCACGTGTTTCATGCGGTCTTCCTCTTTGTCCTTGCGGGTCAGCTCATGTTTCTTGATGATCTTGTTCACGTAATCCTCGCTGTATGCGCAGGCCACGATGCCGTACTGCCAGTGCGCGTTGGGATCGGTGGGGTTCATGCTCTGGGCGTAGATGTAGAGTTTCTCCTCCTTGTCCTGTACCAGCCAGCCGTAGTCTTTGAAGCTGTTGTAGTTTTTCACCACTTGGAGATAGACTTCGAGGGAGTGCTCGTCGGTGCCCACGGGAAGGTCGATTTCCGCTTTGGTGACGTGGAGCAGGCTGTAGGGGTTGCCTTCGCACTCTTTGCGGGCCTCTTCGGAGTTCAGAACGTCGTACGGACGGGAAGCCAGTTTTTCAACAATGGATTGGGGAGGACGGAAGCCTCTGAAGGGTTTAATAATAGACATAGTATTAGTATTTTAAAATTATTTATTGTTGTTATTTTTCGCGGCGCAAAGATAGTAAATTTTAAAGAACAAGATTCTTATGCTCCATTTACAAAGTGTTCCTGCATTTTTTTTCTGTGTTAAATCAATTCAGATATTGGGAAATTTGTATTTTTGCAAACTATAAATACAAATTATTCGTATTATGAGTTCTCAAAATAATGTGCTGAAGTTGATGTGGAAATCTGAGAGAACAGTGTTTACCATCCAGTCTTTGGTTATGATGACAGGTATTGCTGATGGTGTGAGACTGACAAAAATGCTGAACTATTATGTCAAGAAAGGGGAGATTCTCAATCCGAGGCGGGGGATTTACACTAAACGCACTTTCAATGCGGAAGAGCTGGCTTGTTCCATTTTCCATCCGTCTTACCTCTCACTGGAGTATGTTCTGGTGCAGGCAGGGGTGATTTTCCAATACGACTCTGCACTTACCTCTGTGAGTTATCTTTCCCGAACGGTGGAAGTTAGTGGACAAACGTATTCCTTCCGACAAATAAAGCCCGAATTGTGGTTGGGTTTTGAAGGAATCTTACAAAACGGATATATTTGTAAGGCTTCGGTGGAACGTGCCTTTTTGGATATGGTGTATTTAAGCGCCGGGAATTGTTATTTTGACAACCTGCGGCCTCTTGACAAAAAAAAGGTCAAGGACTTGATCCCGACATATCAATCTAAAGCATTGGAGCAAAATGTAAAAAGAATTCTAAATCTGTGATATTATGGATATTGCCATACATCGTTATTTTATGATGCAAGTCTTGCTTGCCATTTTCCGAGACAAAGAGCTGTCTGTACAATTGGCCTTCAAAGGTGGAACTTCGTTAATGTTGTTTCATAAGCTGCCCAGGTTTTCCACAGATTTGGATTTCAATTTGTTAGATGACACGAAAGCGGAGAGTGTATTCCATGCGTTGCACAACCTGCTGCTGAGGTTTGGGAAGATTGATGACGAAGCCATGAAGTTTTATGGTCCTTTGCTGGTCCTCAACTATGGTGGGGGTAACCGTATGCTGAAGATTGAGGTTTCTACACGGCAATACGATAACCATTACGAAATCAAGACATTGGCGGGTACGGATGTGCGTGTGATGATAACTTCAGATATGTTTGCCCACAAGCTTTGTGCCTTGGGGGAGCGTATCACTCCTCGTGACATTTTCGACGTGTGGTTTTTCCTTCAGAAGAGCACGGCCATAAATCCGAATATTGTCCGGCTGCGCACGGGTATGAGTGTTGCAGATTATGCCGCACAATGTGCAGAAAGTGTTAGGAAGACAAGTCCAAAAGTTCTGATGCAGGGAATCGGCGAGCTTATTGGGGATGAAAAGCAAAAAACGTTTGTGAGGAGTCGTCTGATTGAGGAGGCAGCCTCCAATCTGGAACTATTTGCCCTTTCTCCCATCATATCAGATCAAACAATGACCGAGCGGATGCGGTTGCTTACGGACTATCCGGCAATATCTGAGATGATGTCGGCGAACGATGTTGATCTCAGCATTGTGAGCGAGAGACAATTACGTCTGCTTGTAGAGGAACGTGCCACGTTGGTGTTTCCGACACGAAGTGGGGATAAGGTGAGTCTTTCTCTGGTGGAATAAGGTCAGGCATGTTTTACGGAATCAGAAATTTATCCTATCTTTGCACGGCTTTTTAGAATATGATGAAAGACATCCAAATGGTTGACCTGCAGGGTCAATATGCAAACATACGCGAAGAGGTTGATGAGGCGGTGCGCCGCGTGCTCGCAGAGTCCCGCTATATCAACGGGCCGGAGGTGGGCGCTTTCCAGCAGGAGCTGGCCGCCTACACGGGCGCGGCGCACGCGCTCACCTGCGCCAGCGGCACCGACGCCCTCCAGCTTGCCCTCATGGCCCTCGGTCTGCAACCCGGCGATGAGGTGCTCACCGTACCCTTCACCTTCGTGGCCACGGCTGAGGTTATAGCCCTGCTCGGCCTCCGCCCTGTGTTCGTGGATGTCCGCCCCGACACCTTCTGCATGGATGCCGCCCAAATCGAGGCGGCCATCACCCCCCGCACCCGCGCCATCCTGCCCGTGCACCTGTTCGGCCAGTGCGCCGACATGGAACGCATCCTGGCCATCGCGCACCAACACAATCTCTATGTGGTAGAGGACGCCTGCCAGGCCCTCGGTGCCCAGGTTACCTTCTCCGACGGCTCCGTGCACCAGGCCGGCACCATGGGCGATGCGGGCTGCACCTCCTTCTTCCCGACCAAGAACCTGGGCTGCTTCGGCGATGGCGGCGCGCTCTTCACCCACGATGACACCTTGGCTGCCCGTATCCGCAGCATGGCCAACCACGGCATGTCCGAGAAATACTACTACGACCACGTGGGCGTCAACTCCCGCCTCGACACGCTGCAGGCGGCCGTGCTCCGCGTGAAGCTGCGCCATCTCGACCAGTACATCGCCGCCCGCCGGCACGCTGCCAGTCTCTACGACGAGGCGCTGGCCGACTGCCCCGGCATCGTCACGCCGGCCAAGGCTTCTTATACTACCCACACATACCATCAATACACCCTCCGCGTGGCTCCGGAGTACCGCGACGCCCTGCGCCGCCAGCTGGCCGACGCACATATCCCTACGATGATCTACTACCCCCGACCCCTCCACCTGCAAACCGCCTACCAGTACCTCGGCTACCACGAAGGCGACTTCCCCGTCTCCGAACAACTCTCCTATGAAGTACTCTCCCTCCCCATGCACACCGAACTCACCGACGAACAAATACAATACATAACCGAACAATTGAGGTTTTAGAGTTTAAAGTTCAAAGTTTAAAGTTCAAACCCTTAATTCCCCATTACAAACTTCTCACTTCTAACTTCTAACTCCTAACTCTTCACTCCAAATCCCCCCTTCACCCCTTTCACCCCATTTACCCCTTTCACCCCATTTACCCCTTTCACCCCATTTACCCCTTTCACCCCCTTCACCCCCTTCACCCCATGAACCCTTTCATCCACCCCACCGCCATCATCGACCCTGATTGCCAAATTGGTGACGGCACCAGAATTTGGCATTTTTCTCATTTGATGCCCCGTTGTGTGTTGGGCAAGAACTGCAATCTCGGCCAGAATGTGTTCGTGGCGGAGGGTGTGGTCTTGGGCGATAATGTCAAGGTGCAGAACAATGTCTCCATCTATGCCGGCGTGGTGTGTGGGGACGACGTCTTCCTGGGCCCCTCCATGGTGTTCACCAACGTGCTGAACCCGAGGAGCTTCATTAGCCGGAAATCGGAATTCAAAAAGACAATCGTGCGCAAGGGGGCGACTATCGGCGCCAATGCCACCGTGGTTTGCGGCAATGACATCGGCCGCTACGCCCTCGTCGGCGCCGGCGCGGTGGTAACCAAGCCGGTGCCCGACTACGCCCTGGTGGTCGGCAACCCCGCCGTGCAGATCGGCTGGGTGAGCGAGTGCGGACACACCCTGTCGTTCGATGAACAGGGCAGGGCAGTCTGCCCCGAAAGCGGCGACCAATACCAGTTAACCGAGAACACCCTGATAAAACTGACAAAATGAAAGAGGCTGTGCTCCATTGGTTACGCCCGCTTGCGGTTGCGCTGCTCCTGCTGCTCCCGGTGGCCCTCTTTGCCACCCACCAGCGCGCAGGTGAGATCAGCTATACCTACGTGTCCGGCCTGACCTACGAGTTCACCATCGTCACCTATACCTATACCCCCAGCCCCGCCGACCGGCCCGAAATCGAGGTCAGCTGGGGCGACGGCACCTCCACCGTCATCAGCCGGTTGCAGAAAATCAACCTCGACAACAACATCAGCAAGAATGTCTATGTCTCGCGGCACACCTTCTCCGCCGCCGGCACGTTCCATGTCACCTTCGAGGACCCCAACCGTAACGCGGGAATCATCAACATCCCCAGCTCCGTGGAGGTGCCCTTCTTCATTGAAACCATCGTGGTTATCAACCCCTTCATCGGCGGCAACTCCTCGCCGCAGCTCATGACGGAGCCCATCGACAACGGATGTACCAATGTCATCTACTACCACAACCCCGGCGCATACGATCCCGACGGCGACAGCCTGTCGTACAGTCTCATCAGCTGTCGGGGCTACGATGGCGAGGATATCCCCGGATACTCGCTGCCCAATGCCTCCAATAGCATCTCCATTGATCCTGTGACCGGCGACCTGATTTGGGATTCGCCCACCATGGCCGGCGAGTACAACATCGCCATCTTGATCCAGGAGTGGCGCAACGGGGTGATGGTGAGCAGTATGGTGCGCGACATGCAGATTACCATTGCGCCGTGCAACAACCAGCCGCCGGAGATTCTGGTGGACGACACGTGCGTGCTGGCGGGCACGCGCCTGGTGCTGCCCGTCACGGTGATCGACACCACCTCGTCCTTTGTCACGCTTACGGCCACTGGCGAGCTGCTGTTGCTGGAAAGCTCGCCCGTGCAGTTCATGCCCATTACCGACAGCACGCCCTATACCACCAATCTGGTGTGGAACACCAATTGCGGGCACGTCCGCATCGCGCCCTACACGCTGTTGTTCAAGGCGCAGGACAACGGACCGCAGGTGCCGCTGGTGGCGTTCAAGACCCTGCATGTGCGCGTGGTGGCTCCGGCGCCCGATAACCTGCAGGCCCAGCCCGTGGGCAATCGCGTGCGCCTGACCTGGTCGCCCGACTCCTGCCCCAACGCGGTGGGCTACGACGTCTATCGTCGCGATGGCAGCAACCCCTTTGAGCCGGAGCATTGCGAAACCGGCATGCCCGCCGGCGAGGGCTACTACCTGATCGGGAACACCGCCGCGTGGGACGCTACCACCTTCGTGGATGACGGCTCCGCGGCGCCCCTCTACCACGCCAACGACTACTGCTACCGCGTGGTGGCCCGCTTCCCCGATGGCGCCGAAAGCTATGTCTCCGATGAGGTCTGCGTGCACATCATCGCGGATGCCCCGCTCATCATCAACGCCGATGTGGTCACTACCGACAGCGCCAACGGAACCCTCAAGGTGCGCTGGATCGCGCCGCCGGAGATTGACTCCACAGCCTTCCCGCCACCCTACTATTACAACCTCTATCGCTTTGATGCTGACGGCGTTGACTCCCTTTTGCTGAATGCCTCGCCCATCCCCGCCACCCTCGATACGATGGAGTATCTCGACCACGACCTGAACACCCGTGACAAAGCCTATACCTACCGCGTGCAGTTCTTCAATGCGGATACGTTGATCGAGACCTCCGACCCGGCCACCTCCATATTTTTGCGCATTGTGCCTGCCGACAGGCGGCTGCAACTCTCCTGGTCGGTGCGGCAGCCCTGGACCAATATGGAGTATGTGGTCTATCGGCTGGATGAGCACGGACAGGTGTGGGACTCCATAGGCACTACGCCCGCCACTACCTACACAGACGGAGACTTGGTCAATGGTGAAGAATACTGCTATTATGTGCGGGCGCGCGGCTACTACTGGGTTCCCGACACCATTGGCCCGCTCTACAACCGCTCGCAGCGCGTCTGCGCCTCGCCCTTCGACAACGAGCCGCCCGAACTGCCGGTGTTGTCGGTTTCTACCGACTGCGATGTGGTGACCTACAGTTGGACATTCTCTTCCGACTCGGCGGCGCACGATGCCTATTGGTACTATATCTATTACAAACCCACCATGCAAGGCTCGTTTGTGTGCGTGGATTCCTTCGCCCATGGCGATGTGTGTTGGCCTTATCCTTGTGAGTATCAGTTGGATGGCATGGAAACCGTGGTCGGCTGTTTTGCCATGAAGGTGGCGGACTCCAACCGGAATGTTTCGGCACTGTCCGATACGGTGTGCATGGATATTTACGATTGTCTGGATTATAGTCTGCCCAATGTCTTCACGCCCAACGGCGACGGAATCAACGATGTATATCAGCCCATACCGCCCTACCAGGGTGTGGAGAAGGTGGATATGAAGGTGTACAACCGCTGGGGCCGGAAGGTGTTCTCTACGGAAAACCCCGATATTCTGTGGGACGGCACCGATGAAAACTCGCACCAGCCCTGCTCAGAAGGCGTGTTCTATTACAGTTGCGAGGTCTATGTGAGGACCCTGACCGGGGAGAACAGCTATCCGCTTCACGGCTCCATCACGCTCATTCGGTAGGAAAAGCCGGCGGCTGTAAGTGAAAATAATCATATACAATGAATTGTATTAAAAAAAGTGTATCTTTGCCGCCCAATTTAAATTACATTATTAACCCAAAAAGAAAGAGGTATTATTTATGATTATTGTTCCCATTAAAGAAGGCGATTCAATCGACAAAGCGCTCAAGAAACTGAAAAAGAAATTCGACAAGATTGGTGTGAAGAAAGAGATCCGTCAAAGACAGGAGTTCACCAAGAAGAGCGTCATCAGACGGGAGCAATTGCGCAAGGCCATCTACGTGCAGCATCTTCGCGAAGCTGAAAACGAATAACGGCTTTGCCAATCGGAAGAAAACAGGGCGCGACCCTGTTTTTTTTGACATTGTTATTCAAATATTAATATATATACTATAAAAATATATTATGATTCCATTCCACTCCTTCATCGATCATCTCCGGTATGAGCGGCGTTCTTCGGCGCATACGGTGGCCGCCTACGAGGGCGACCTGCGCCAGTTTGCAAACTACATGGCGGAGAAGATGGACGACCCGGAGCTCCCGGAGGTCGGGGTGGCGGAGTTGCGCACCTGGGTGCTTACCCTGCTGGAGGACCGGGAGCTCTCGCCACGGAGCGTGAACCGCAAGCTCAGCGCCTTGCGCGACTTCTTCCGCTTTGAGATGAAGGCGGGGCGTCTGCAGCACAACCCCATGGACGGGCTCCGGGGGCCCAAGTTCCGCGGGAAGCTGCCGGAGTATGTGGAACTGGGCGACATGGAGCGGCTCTTCAGGCCGGAGATGTTCGAGGACAGCTTCGAGGGGTGGCGCGACCAGACCATCCTGGAACTCTTCTATGCCACGGGCATGCGGCTTTCGGAACTGCTGAACATCCGGCGGCAGGATATAGACTTCTATGAGAACAGCGTCAAAGTGCTCGGCAAACGCAATAAAGAGCGCATCATTCCGTTTGGTAGTCGGATGCGCTCTTTATTAACAAAGCACTTGGAAAATTATGCTGAAAAATTTGCGCCGGAGAACGATAATTTTTATATCTTTGTTGCAGCCAACGGGCGACAACTTTACCCGAAGGCCGTCTATAGGATTGTACGCAAATACCTGGATATGGTGACCACTATTGACAAACGGAGCCCGCACGTCATCAGGCACACTTTTGCGACGCACATGCTGAACAACGGTGCCGACCTGAACGCCATCAAGGTGATACTCGGGCACAGCAGCCTGGCCGCCACGCAGGTTTACACGCACAACTCTATGGAACAACTTAAATCCATTTATAAACAAGCCCATCCAAGGGCATAAAAAAGGAGGTCATTATGACAATCAACATCACTTCCGTTCATTTCAAGACGGATCAAAAGCTAGAGGAATTCATCAACGAGAAGGTTGAGAAACTGAACAAGGTGCACGACGGCATCATCGGCTCGGACGTGACTTTGAAGCTCGAGAACACTGACACCCCTGAGAACAAGACCGTGGACATCCGGATGAAGATCCGTGGCAACGATGCCATTGCCAGCAAAACCGCCAAGAGTTTTGAAGAGGCCACCGACATGGCCGTGGATGCTTTGAAAAGGCAGTTGGCCAAAGTGAAAGATAAAGAGCAGACCAAACGATAAAAATGGTTGAAAAATGGAATCCCGCCGGAAGGCGGGATTTTTTTTTTTTTGAAAGTATTGCATTTTTTGTTAAAAAATGTATTTTTGAAAGTTTGAAGAAACTGCATATACTATACTGCTCATATACTCATAAACTCGTGAATCTTCCCAAGTCCTTGAATCCTGCATGGTTAGAGGATTTGACGAAACATTAAATAGCACAATATGGCGAGAAAAAACAGGAAAAATTGCCACATTGGGACCGTTCATTTTGCGGTCCCTGACTCTGTTTTTCTCCCATTTTTTGAAATTTCTAACAGGGAATAAATTAAAAATAAATATAATAAATTAAAATTACACACTATGAAAAAACTTTTATTCTTTTTGATGACGCTCATGGCCCTCAGCCTCTCCTGGGGCGGAGCGGTGAAAGCACAGGAAACACACACTGTGTACGAAGATGAGACTGCGACAAGCAACAACGCTCCAATTAGAAGTGGTAGCGGCTCGCAAACAGAGTTTGTTTACCCAGCCTCTTTACTTGCGAACATGGAAGGCGGTACGATTACATCCGTCAAGTTCTTCTTATCGTCAGTTTATTCTAACAGCTACGCTGGAACCACCATTACTGTGTATATGCAAGAAGTTGAAGGAACCTTAGAATCGGTATCTGCATGGCAATATAACCAAAACACTGCCACTAAGGTCTATGAAGGCACTACGCTCTCCGTCACAAATAGCGAATTAGTTATCACTTTCAGTACTCCTTATGAGTACAATGGAGGAAACCTCTGCTTCAACATTTGGTCTTCTAGTACCGCCCCTACAAACTATTTTTATGGCAAAAGTACCGACTATGTTTCGTGTGTTTATGACTATTCTATTACACCTCCTGTAAGCAAGCCATGGTCTTCTGGTTCCGCAAGTTTCTTGCCCAAGGCTGAATTCACCTACACTCCTGCCGCTACAGGCAGTTGCGAGAAGCCATCTGCCCTCGAAGCTCCCAATGTCACCGCTACCTCAGCTACTCTTACTTGGACAGGTGGTAGCGGCACCTATAATCTGGAGGTGAAAGGCGGCAGCTACACTGACTGGACTTCCGTCTTGTCCAACACCTCCCTCACTACTACCACGCTCACACCTCTCGATCCCGAAACCCAATATCAAATTCGCGTCCAGAGCGTATGCGGCGAAGAGGTGAGCGGATGGAAGACCTCGAGCTTCACCACCCCTTGCGGTATCCTCAGCACCTTCCCCAAGACGTACACCTTTGAGACCTCCGACGGCTTCCCATCAAACGCTTCAACTCCGACCACCAACCAGTTGGGTAATTGCTGGCGCAATGAAGCCACCGTGCAAAATGGATCCTACTCCACCCGTGTCTGGGGTACTTCTACAAGCTACAAGAAAAACGGCAGCCAGTCATTAGTACTTCCCGATAAGGGTAGTGGTTCCAAAACCATGTTAGTATTTCCGGCAATGGATTTCACCTCGGCCAACGGCTACGTCGTCTCGTTCTGGATTTACAGAAGTACCACAGGCAGCAGCAGCCCCGAAGGTTTCAAAGTGTATGCCAGTGACTGCGACACTATCGGAGCCAATGCAATGTATCTGGGTCACTATTCCAGATATTACAACATAGATTATCCTCAAACCGAATCAACCTCTGGTTGGTACTACTATGAGACTGCCCCCATCACGATAACAGGGACAGTCTATATTATTTTTGAAGGCCAAAGTTACTACATCAGTGCGACCTATGTCGACGATATCACAATTAAAGTTGCACCGAATTGCCTCAAGCCCACCGGCCTTGAAGCAAATAACGTCACTACCCACTCGGCTGATCTGAGCTGGACAGCCAACAGCGGCGAGACTGCTTGGACAATCTACTACAAGAAGACCTCCGACGAGAACTATACCGAAGTCTCCAATGTAACCGAGAATCCATACACATTGCCCAGCCTTGATCATTCCTCCAATTACCAGTTCTACGTGGTGGCCAACTGCTCCGCTACCGACAACAGCGAAGCCTCCGACGTGAAGACCTTCTCCACCGAGTGCGCAGCCATCTCCGCCGATGGATACAGTGCGAACTTCGACGACTATACTGCTGGCAACAATGTGCTGCCTTTGTGCTGGCGTCCCATCAACACGACCACCAATAGCTCCTATACAGGATATCCAAAAATATATAATTATAATGCTAATTCGCCCTCTAACTGCCTGTACCTCTATTCGTATGCGTACTATAGCGGTGGAATTACTACTTACGACCCGCAGCCGCAGTATGCTATCCTACCCGAGATGACAGACCTCGCCGGCAAGCAGATTACCCTGCAGGCCAGAGGAAATAACACTTCCAGCACCTTCAAGGTTGGTACCATGAGCGACCCGACGGATGCCTCCACATTCACAGAGATCACAAGCTCTCCCGACAATCCCGCCGCCATAACCACCTCCTATCAGGAATACATTTTCTATATCCCCAGCAATACAACCGACCGTTACGTCGCCATCATGATCGAGGCCGCCAACTCGTCCAGAACTACCAATGGTGTCTATATCGATGATATCGTTTTTTCTGTGGCTCCCACCTGCTGGCGGACGCAGAACCTTGCGGCCAGCAATGTGACCAACGAGAGTGCTACACTCACCTGGCAACGTCATGCCATGGGCGAAGAGACCGCTTGGGTGTTGCAGTACGGCACCGATGAGAACTTTGGTGACGGCACCTACACCGAGGTAACCCCGAGCACTAACCCCACCTACACCATTGAAAACGGCCTCGCGGCCACCACCACCTACTATGTGCGCGTGAAACCCGCTTGCGACAACGACGGCAACCTCTGGAGCGATACTATTAGCTTCGAGACCGAAGCCTCCTGCATGATTCCGAACAATCTTGTCATCAGCGATGTCGCTGCCCACGAAGCCTCCCTCAACTGGAACGGCAACAACGACAGCTACACGCTACGGTATCGCAAAGCACTCACTGCCCCCGTTAATATCGATGAGACCTACGATTTCGAAGACGGAACCCTGCAAGGCTGGACAACCATAAGTAACGACAATGACAATAATCCATGGAGTATTGCAAGTGGTTCTAGTTATGCACATAGTAGTTATTATTGCGCACGTTCGAGATACACATCTTCTGGTGATGGAATCCCCAATGATTGGTTGATTTCACCCGAAATTCCTCTTGGTGGTACCCTTAGCTTCTATGCAAAAAGACATAGTACATCCTATACAGATCAGTTCCAAGTCTTTATTTCTACGACTGGAAACAATATTTCCGACTTCACAGCCATTAGCGAAGTGATTACTCCTAATACCACTTACGATTTATATGAGTATGATTTAAGTGCCTATTCAGGGAATGGCTATGTTGCCATTGTATATACTGGGCTTGAGAATCAGTACTATGTTTATGTTGACGATATCCACATCACTGCCTCCATTCCTGGTGTTTACGACGAATGGCAGACGGTGAACAATGCTACCAAGCCTTACCCCTTCAGTGACCTTGACGCCGAGACCTATTACGAGGCTCAGGTGAATGGCTACTGTAATAGCAGCAGCACAACGACTGATTGGAGTGATCCCATTTCCTTCACTACCGCTATCGCCTGCCCCGCTCCCACCAATCTTGCCTACTCCAACGTCGCAGCACACACTGTGGACCTGACTTGGAACGTGAACGGCAACCCCACCACTAACTATGTGCTTACCAAAGACAATGAAGAGAGCAATATCGTTGTCACCATCAACGAAGGCGTTGCCACCTATCAACTACAGAACCTCAACGGTGAGACCGAATACACCGTGAGCGTGCACGCCAACTGCGGCACCGAAGATGGCTTCAGCTTGGAGAGCAACGAAGTGACCTTCACCACCCAGGTCTCCTGCGCAATTCCTACCGGACTTGACGCAATCGACGAGACCACATCGAGCATTAAACTTCACTGGACCGCCAACAACGGCGAGACCGCTTGGGTGGTAGCCCACAAGATTGACGGTTCTGACGATTTCACTGAGGTGACTGTCGCTCAGGCTGACCTTGATGGCGACGGCAACTATAACCTCACCGGCCTTAGCGACGGTAAGACCTACACGATCAAAGTCCGCGCCAACTGCGGCGTGACCGACCAGAGCCAGTGGAGCAGCACGATTACCCACGCCACCGCGGCCTCCTGCGCTACTCCGACCGATCTTACTGTTAGCGACGTCAACGGACACGGTGCCACCATCAGCTGGACTGATGCCCCCGTCGAAGGCAAGAACTATATCGTCATGGTCGCCAGCGAGAACATGGCCCTCAACGTTGACTTCGAGAACAACAGCATCCCCTCCAACTTCACCAACGACGCCAACTATCCCTGGTACGTGTACTCTGGAACGGAAAGCAACAGCAAGGCCATGAGAAGTAGTAACAATGGTGTCAACAGCAGCACTTCGGCCATCGAGGTGACGGTCAACGTTACAGAAGCATCGACCCTCAGCTTTGACTTCTGGTCGCTCGGCGAAGGAACCAGTACTTACTGGGACAAGAGCATATTCTACATTGACAATGTTCAACAATTCGAACGTGGCGAAACCTCTACATGGGAAAGCTATAACGCACCTATCGCTGTAGGTAGCCACACTCTAAAATGGGAATACACCAAAGACAACACCACGCATAAAACGGGCGACTGCTTCTATGTGGACAACATCAAGATTACCGCCGGTGCTTCTGCTTTTGTCGAAAAGTCTCCCACCACTGCCACCAGCCTCGTGCTCGACGACCTTGACCCCGAAACCACCTATTACGTGAAGGTGAAAGGTGACTGTGGCTCCGCCACAAGCCCCGAAAGCGGTGTGGAGACCTTCACCACTCCGGCGGCTTGCAACGCTCCCACCAGCCTGACCTACGATGACGAAAGCGTTACCGCTCACACCGTGGATCTCAGCTGGACCGAGAACAACGGCGCCACTGCATGGAAAGTTATCTACAGCAAAGTTAACATAGACAATAGCGAGATTACTGTTGATATCAATGAAAACAACGTAATTACTGACGGCACTACCATCACCTACACCCTCGGCGGCCTCGACGGCCAAACAGACTACATCGCACGCGTGAAGTCCAACTGCGGTGGCATACACAACGACATTAGTGCCGAGAGCAACTCCACCAGTTTCACCACCCTGACGGCTTGCTATCCTGTGGGTGATGTTATCACCTCCGACATAACCGCATATACGGTCACTGTCCATTGGTCTGATTACTACAATGCAGGTGCATACATAGTCAAACAAGGCGATAATGTACTTGATGGAACAACCACACCCAGTGTTGTCATCGATGCCACAAATCATACCGCTACCATCAGCGGACTCGAACCTGAGCATACCTACACCTACGGCACCTTCACGGTGTTTGCCGACTGCGGTACTGAGGGCATGTCCACCGGCACCAAAGTGCCTTACTTCCAGACCGAACCATCTTGCCACCCCGTGACCAATGTGAACATTACCGGCAAGACCCCCAACAGTGTCACCTTCACTTGGGAAGACACGCACACCCCGGGAGCTTACATTATTAAGGAAGGTGAAAACGTGCTCACCGATGTGACAGCTCATAGCGTTGTCATCGATGCCACGAACCTCACCGCCACTATCAGCGGTCTTGACGAGAACGAGACCTACTCCGCTGGCACCTTCAAGGTGTTTGCCGACTGCGGCACCACCGACGGCCAGTCCGCTGGCGTCAACGTCCCGGCCTTCACTACTCCCTGCTCTGCCCACAACACCTTCCCGTGGACCGAGAACTTCAATGACCTCACCACAGCCAACACCATCCCCGACTGCTGGAACAACGATGAGGGGACTACCTCAACCGAAAGTTACAAGTGGTGCTACACAACTACAACTGGAAATGGCGGCTGCAACGGCACAAGCCACGATGGTTCAAAGTGTGTTCGTTTCAACTCCTATTACGGCTCTCATATCAACTATTTGAAATCTATTCCTCTGAGTCTGCCTACCGATCAGACCATGCAGCTGAAGTTCTGGTACAAGAACCCTACTGGCGGTGACTTCTCAGTGTATATCTCCACTGACGGAGGTGCTACCCATGAGACCGCTCTTGCCACCGGCCTCACTGGTGTGTCCGACTGGACCGAGCATGATCCCATCAACCTCAGTGCCTACGTCGGCCAGGAGGTGGTCATCGTCTTCAAGGGCACTTCCAACGCTGGCAATGGCAACGCTTACATCTATCTTGACGATGTCACCGTGGAAGAGGCTCCTGCCTGCGCACCTCCCACCGCACTTGGCGCTACTGCCATCTCAAATTACTCGGCCACTCTGAGCTGGACTGCCAACAGCGGCGAGACCGATTGGACCCTCTACTACAAGAAGACATCTGAAGAGAACTACACCGTAGTGACCGAAAATGTGACCAATCCCTACGCGCTTGCCGTAGATCCCGCCACCGAGTATATCTACTATGTGGTCGCCAATTGCTCGGCCACTACTACAAGTGATCCCTCTTCCACATATACCTTCACCACCAAGTGCAACCCGTTTGTTGTTCACCGTAATCAGTCATTCACCGAGAACTTCGATGCCACAACCTTCCCGCCGACGTCCTGCTGGAATACCATCCCCAGTGGCACATACGATTGGTCAAGAGACGGCACTTCAGGCAAGAATCATTCAGGTAGCATCTATGGTAGTGCATATAGCTATTATTATGGTGATGTCTATTTAGTTTTACCTGATATTGCGCTTACTGATGACGCAACGGATGTAAAACTCACATTCTGGTCATACAACACGTATGTAGGTTCCTATGGCAAGAATTCTGTCGTTTTACTGGATGGGGACAATGAGACTGAGTTGTGGTCACCCACAAGTGTAAGCCAGTCATGGAAGTGCGACACTGTCAACCTTTCAGCTTACAAAGGCCAGACCATTAGTCTTGCATTCAAGTATGAAGGCTCCAATGCTCATGGTTGGTATCTGGACGATATTGCGGTTGCTTTTGATCCTTGCTATCCTGTAACAAATTTGAGTTATGACAACGAAAGCTTAACCGCAAATACGGTTGCCCTGAGCTGGACTCCGGGTGCAGAGACCAACTGGAGACTGCAATACAGAGAGAATGGAACTCAAGATTGGAATACAGTAGATGTGGCCGAAACAGATCTGATTAATGGCGTTTACACTTTGGATCAGCTTAACGCCGGAGCCACCTACGAATGGCAAGTGGCTGCCGCTTGTACCAACACCTTCATCAGCGATTATACCGCCGGTGCAAACTTCACCACACTCGAGAATTGTCCGGCACCGACCAATTTGACTCTGACCACAGACAGCGAGACTCCCAACGGTGCCACGATCACTTGGACGGCTGGCAGCACTGCCAACGAACACTTCACAGTAGAGTATCGCGTCGTCAATGAGGAAAGCTGGATTGAAATTCCATCCTACATCGAAGAAACTACCTACACATTCACCACCCTTGAGCCTGCAACAACCTATCAGGCAAGAGTAAGTGCAGTTTGTGGAACATATTTGAGCGACTACAGCGATGTTGTGGAGTTCACCACCGAGGCTATTCCTGAATTTACGGTTACTTTCGTTGCCGGAAATAGCGGTACTTGCAGCACTACGGAACTTACCGGTGGCACCGTTGAATTGCCGGTTGCAACCCCGCTGCAGGATTGCCTTGACAATGGTTGGACCTTCGCCGGTTGGACCACAACGGAGTTGACCGAAAACACCACCACCGCTCCGGCTCCTCTCTATGAGGCAGGTACAAGCTACACCCCCTCTGCAAGCATTCTTATGTATGCTGTGTATATGAGAACAGAAGGTGAAGCTCTTCCGGCTTCCTATAATTTGGTTACAGAAGAACCCAGTGACTGGAGCGGCGATTACCTGATTGTATATACAAATGGGAATGCTGCTTTTAATAGCTCACAGGCTGATTTGGATGCTAATAGTGGTAATGTTATTAACATCAGCAATTTCTTGAATAATAATTCTATTGCTTCCAATGCAACTACCGACGCTGTGAAAGTAACCATCGCCGCAACAGGCAATGGCAACTACTCTTTACTTGCAGCCAATGGCAAGTATTTTGGAAATACATCTAACGATAATAAATTGGTTTCAAGTACTTCTTCTATTGATAACACGATCAGTTTGGATGCTTCCGGTAACGCTGATATTGAGAGCAGCAACACACATTTACGTTTTAACACTCAATCAGCAAGCGGAAGATTCCGTTATTTTAAATCAACTTCATATACTAGTCAACAACCTATTCAGTTGTACAGATATACTTCTGCTACTCCTGTTACCTACGCTGGTGCGCCTGATTGTTCTGTGCCGGTATCCTATAATATTATAGTAACACAAGTTCAGGGAGCTACTATTACGGCTCCAAGCACGGCTGCCGCGGGTGATGAGGTCCAATTGAGCATTGTTCCGGAAGATGGTTACGCATTGAACGAATGGCAAGTCACGACCAGCACAGGTCCTGTTACGGTAACCAATAACAGCTTTGTAATGCCGGCCGCTAATGTCAACGTAACCGCTACGCTGTTCAATGTCTATACAGTGGCTGCCACGGCTGTTCCTACCGAAGGTGGTACTATTACCGGTGCCGGTTCATTTAATGAGAATACGGAGGTTACCTTGACCGCTAACGCCAATACCGGTTACGATTTCACGGGCTGGTACAACGGTGATGACCAAGTTTCCGAAAACACCAGCTATACCTTCACTGTTACTGGAAATGTGACGCTTGAAGCACGCTTCGCCCCACGTCATACGGTTACTTTCAATGCGGGCAACGGTTCATGTGCTACCACAAGCCTTGAAGGCAGCACTATCGACCTGAGCAATGTGGTGGCCCTTCCCTCTGATCTGTGCGCTAACCAAGGCTGGACATTCGCCGGTTGGAGCGAAACAAGCGTGGACGACGAAACCACTTCCGCTCCTACTTTGGTGAACACCATCTACACTCCTGCTTCTGACATTAATTTGTACGCCGTGTATAGCAAGACCGATGCTGGCGCAGGTCAGGATACATGGACCATGGCAACTTCTATCGCCGTGGGCGATGTGGTGGTGATGGTTTATGAAGGCAATGTCAAGAAAGAGCTTACGGGTGTCAATAGTAACATTGGAACCGCCACTGACTACACCGTACTTCCTGCAGGTACCTATCCGCTTACCGTAGAACAAGGAAATACCGATAACACTTATGCATTTAAGAACAATAGCAATTACTTGGCACTTACTGGAAACAATAACAATCTATATACATTAACTGAAAAGGATAACAGATCTTCATGGACTGTAACCAGTGTGTCGGATGGCTTTGATATTAAAAATGTGAGCTATGATACGAGATACTTGCAGTATAATACCAGTTCTCCTCGATTTGCATGTTATACACATACTCAACAACCAGTTCGATTCTACAAGCTCATTCCTGGTGATGTGACCACCTACAACAGCAATCCGGCATGCGTAGTCCTCTATCACGTATATACCTCCAACAATACTTCTGCAAATGGTTCATTTACCATCGATCCCAGCCAGGCTGCCGAGGGTACTACCATCACCTTGACTCCGACTGTAAATGCTCACTATCATCTGACCGGTTGGAGCTTCGAGGATGCACAGGGTGGCAGTGTGGATGTCACGGTTACTGACAACACCTTCGCTATGCCCGCCTTCGATGTGTATGTAGCTATGCTAACCGCTCCTGACCAGTATACCATCGCTGCTACTGCCGACCCGGCCGCTGGCGGTACAGTAAACGGTGCAGGCACGTACGATTATGGTACCGAGATTACGCTGACCGCCACCGCCAACGCCGGTTACACCTTCGTGAATTGGACAAAGGGCGGAGAGTTAGTATCCCTCACTCCTACTTGTACGCTCACGGTTACGGAAGCCGCTACGTACGTGGCCAACTTCAGCGTGAACAGCTACAACATCACTGCTAATGTCGCTCCGGCCAATAGTGGTAGTGTAGAAGGTGCAGGTTCATACACCTACGGTAGTACCGCCACCTTGACAGCAACAGCTGCTACCGGTTACCATTTTGTGAACTGGACCAAGGATGATGTTGAGGTTTCCCCTAACGCTACCTACAGTTTCACGGTTGCCGAAGCTGGCGCTTACGTGGCCCACTTCCAGATCAACAACTATGACATAACCGTTTCCGCCAACCCGACTGAAGGTGGTACCGTGAGCGGTGCAGGCAACTACAATTACGAATCTACAGCCATTTTGACCGCCATCGCCAACGAGGGATACACCTTCGTGAATTGGACAAAGGGTGGCGAATCAGTCTCCACCAATGCTACTTGTACACTCACAGTTACGGAAGCCGCTGCTTACGTGGCCAACTTTGAGCTTAATAGCTACGAGATTACCGCTACTGCCAACCCGACTGAGGGTGGTACCGTGAACGGTGCAGGCACGTACGATTATGGTACCGAGATTACGCTGACCGCCACCGCCAACGCCGGTTACACCTTCGTGAATTGGACAAAGGGCGGCGAACCAGTCTCCACCAATCCTACTTGTACGCTCACGGTTACGGAAGCCGCTGCATACGTGGCCAACTTCAGCCTGAACAGCTATGCTGTCACCGCTACTGTCAACCCGGCCGAGGGTGGTACCGTGACAGGTGCAGGTACTTATTTCCATGGTGATAATGTCACCTTGACCGCTACTGCTAACAATGGATACCACTTCGTGAACTGGACCGAAAATGATGCTGAGGTGTCCACTGACGCAAGCTACTCCTTCACCTTTACAGGTGCCAGAAACCTGGTGGCTAACTTCGCCATCACGCCTGCCGGACTCTCCTGGAGCGCTCAGGACTTTACAGGCTACACAATGATTGACTTCAACAATTGGAAGCCCACTGTCAACAATCCGAACAATGTAACGCTTCGTTACGGTTGCGTGGAAGGCAATGTTCCCACTCAGGGTGGTGTGGAAGTTGACGCTACTACTGGCGTGATCGGCATGGCGGCAGCCTACGGCCATATCCATCCAATTAGCGGCACCTTCCATATTTATGCCGTGCATGAGACCGATGAGACTGCCTACTACGACTCAATCGCATATACCCTCAACGTGCTTCCTATCGCTTTGGTGGGCTTGACCAAGAACATCGACGAAGGCGGTTCCGTGTCAATGCCTGATGCTACTGATGTGCCTACGCTGACACACCACTACACTACCTTGGCTGGCACACCTACTGCTTTTGTGGCCCAGGGACAGGATTTGAATGTCCTGGCTGAAAACGCAACGGGCTATCATTTCACCGGTTGGACACTGTCCAATGAGCCTCTTGCCACTACCGCGGCCTATACTTATCATGTTCCAGATGCCATCACCGGCACCAGTGCTCTGGTAACAGACATTAAGGCTGTGTTCGATACCAATACCTACACGCTTACTGTCCTTTCGGACGACGTGATTATGGGTAGTGCCAATGGTAGCACCACCGCTAAACACTTCCTCAGCTATGAGATCAGTGCAACGCCCAATACCGACTACCATTTCACGCAGTGGAGCGATGGCAATACGCAGAATCCGCGCACAGTGACGCTTACAGAGAATACCACCTATACCGCTGAATTTGCAGTCAACAGTTACGCCATCACCACCGGTGTTCTTCCGGCCAACAGTGGTAGTGTAACAGGTGCTGGTACCTACAACCACTTCGATAACGCTACCTTGACCGCTACCGCCACTACCGGTTACACCTTCACCAACTGGACCGAGAACGGTGTTGTGGTGAACGCCACGAACCCGTACGAATTCCAGGTGACTGGCGCAAGAGAGCTGGTGGCCAACTTCAGCCTGAATACCTACGCTGTCAGCGCTTCCGCTAACCCGGCCGCTGGCGGTACAGTGACAGGTGCAGGTACCTATGACCACGGTACTAATGTTACGGTGACCGCCACCGCCAACGATGGTTATGCTTTCGTGAACTGGACGGAAGGCGGCCAAGAGGTATCCACCAACGCAAGCTACTCCTTCACCTTTACGGAAGGCAGAACGCTGGTGGCTAACTTCACCCCGATTATCTACACCGTTACCTTCAATCCGGGAACCGGAAGTTGCCAGACCCAAAGCCTCACCGGCAGCATTGAATCTTCCATCGATATCGATGCAGTGACGGCAACTCCTTCCACTATTTGCGGTAACCAGGATTGGGTATTCGCCGGATGGAGCACTGCTTCCGTGGGAGAAACTTCTCAAGCTCCTACCTTCGTAAGCGGTACCGAATACGTTCCTACGGGCAATATCACCTTGTATGCCGTATATACAAAAACTGAGCAGGGTGAGGGTACTTGGGCAAATGCCACATCTATTGAAGTGGGTGATAGACTGGCTTTGGTATGCAGTACTGCAAATAGAGAATTATCGGGTCTTTCTTCCGGTACTTCCCCAATTTATGGTACTATTGCATCTTATGCTGGTTCTCCTGCCGGAGTATATCCGCTTACCGTTGTACAAGGATACAATGATTATTACCCTTATGCTTTCAAGACATCTGATAACACATATTTGAGCTGGTCTTCTCAAAATTCTTTAACTACAAGAAGCAATATTATTAATGAGTCATCATGGAATGTCACTTTTGCTTCAGGTAATGCCACTATTTCAAATGCAAAAGACAATAGTCGTAAGCTTCAATACAATAGTAGCAGTCCTCGTTTTGCATGTTATTCATCAACTCAGACCGCTGTTCAGTTGTACAAATATACTGCTAGCAGTATGACTGTTTACAACAGCAATCCTGTTTGTTATGTATATGCTGTCAATGTGGATCAGAATATCCCTCACGGTAGCGTAAACGCTTCCCAGACGACGGATATCGTTGCCGGTACAGAGATTACCTTGACTCCGGCAATGGATGACGGTTATCATTTCGGCAGATGGTTTGTCACTGCTGGTAATGATCCTGTAACAGTGGAAAACAACAAGTTCACTATGCCCGCAAGCGATGTGAATGTGTCTGCCGAGTTCTGGATTGATACCTTGACAGTCAACGCTACCGCAAATCCGGCAGCCGGCGGTACTGTTACCGGTGCCGGTGACTACGAATTTGGCGATCTCGTTACCCTGACCGCTACCGCCAACACCGGTTACACCTTCGTGAACTGGACTCAGAACAATCAGGAAGTTTCAACTTCTGCAACCTACGAATTCACCTTTGATGGTGCTGCTGGAACCAGAACCTTCGTGGCCAATTTCAGCCTGAACAGCTACGAAATTTCCGTTTCTGCCAACCCGACCGCTGGCGGTAATGTGAACGGTGGAAATACCTACAACCACGGTGCTACTGCCATGCTGACCGCTAATCCTTCTACTGGTTATCACTTCGTCAACTGGACTAAGGAGGGTGTTGTGGTTTCGACTGACGCTAATTACAGCTTCACGGTTGCCGAAGCCGGCGCTTACGTGGCCAACTTCGCCTTGAACAGCTACACTATTGCTGCCACGGCCAACCCGACCGCTGGTGGTGCAGTGAGCGGTGCAGGTACATACAACCACTTCGATAACGTAACCCTGACCGCTACGGTTGTCAATGGTTATGACTTCGATGGTTGGTACAACGGCAATGACCAAGTTGCTACTTCTCTTGAGTACTCCTTCGTTGCAACTGGAGATGTTACACTTGAGGCTCGTTTCGCTAAACGTTACACGATCACCTTCGTGCCCGGTAGCCACAGCTCCTCTACCATCGAACCTCTGCAGGGCAGCAGCGTGACCGCAGTTAATATCGACGCTGTTACCGCAGATCCTTCCGCACTTTGCGTGGATCAGGATTGGGAATTCGCCGGATGGAGCTCTCAAGTTATTGCAGAAACCAACGTTGCACCTACTACATGGGTGAGCGGTACGGCATACTATCCTACGAGTGACATCACCTTGTATGCGGTTTACACGAAGACTGAAGGCGCCGGAAGCAACACCGCTTCTATCGACTTCTCAGACCAAGGTTATACCAATGCACAGGATGTTACGGACGTTGCTATTAGTAACAATGTTAATGTTACCTTCTCCAAGGGAACGAGTAATAATGCGCCGAAGTATTATTCAAATAATGTTGCAATTCCTGCAATTCGTTGTTATGGTGGAAATACGTTCACCGTTACGGCAACTGAAGCATCCATTACGAACATTACCTTGACATTTGGTACTGGAGATGGAAATAATTATATTTCACCCGATGATGGTGATTACTCCAATGGAACTTGGACAGGCAATGAAAACTCTGTGGTATTCACTATTAGTGGAACAAGTGGCAACAGACGTATTGCCGGCATGTCCGTAACTACCTTCAGCGGTACGATTACCTACAACAGCGATCCTGAATGCTTTGTTTACGATGTGGTTGTTAATCCGGCTATCGAACATGGTACGGTTACGGCTGATCCGAACACGGGTGTTATTGCCGGTACAGAGATTACCCTGACGAATACACCTTCTGAGGGTTACCACTTTGCCGGATGGACTGTTACCGCTGGTAATGATCCTGTAACAGTGGAAAACAACAAGTTCCTCATGCCCGAAAGCGATGTGAATGTTACTGCAACATTTGAGCCTGACACCTTCACTTTGACCATCAATTATAGTATAGTAGGTGGCGGTGATGCTCCTCAATCTTATTCTGACAGATTGCCGTTCGGAACACCGTATTCTGTGAACACTCCTGTTATTGCAGGCCTCACGCCCAGCCAGGAGGTTGTCAGCGGCACTATGCCCGCCCAAGATGTGACGGTAAATGTTACCTATTCTACCGTTCCTTATACCTTGACCATCCATTATGTGTATGCCGACAATACTCCGGCCGCTAATGATGTGGTGAGGAATCTTGCCTATAATGTTCCTTACAGCGAAACCTCTCCGACTATCGAGGGATACACTCCCGATCAGGCTGAGGTGAGCGGCACCATGGGCGAGGCGGATCTCGAAGTGACGGTTGTGTATAGCATCAACAGCCACAACCTCACCGTCAACTATGTCAATGAAGCTTCCGCTCAGGTTGCAGAATCTCATACTGCCACTTTGAACTACCACGACAATTACAGTGTTACCTCTCCGCAAGTGGCTGGATATGCTGCTAACAAGAGCGTTGTAAGCGGCACCATGGGTGATGCAGATAAGACCGAGACCGTGACCTACTATCAGGTTCAGACCAACATAGTAGATGCCACCAACTGTGCAGGTACAGGAACCGGTTCTCTTACGGTTACCGCTCCTACCGGCAACTTTGAGTACTCTTTGGATGGTGTTACCTTCCAGACTGAAACCCAGTTTGCCAACCTGAATGCCGGTGACTACACCTTGTACATCCGTCCGACGGGTGAGGACTTCAACTATTCCGGTGTTTGGACCGTGAACTCCAACATCACCATGCCGGTTGCAGAAGCTTCTGTCAACCCGTTCTATTGTCTGGGCGATGAAATCAACCTGTCTGGTAACGGTTCCTCTACAGGCAGCGAATACACGTATGCTTGGAGCGGCCCGAACAATTTCACCGCAACAGATATCAATGCTACGATTGCTGCAGCTGAAGACATCCACAGTGGATCCTACACGCTGACAGTAACCAACACGGTGACCAACTGCGTGAGCGACACTACGGTTGACGTGATTGTGAATACGCCGAACATGAACGGCTATCTGTTCACCATCGCTACCCATGGCGATGCCTACGCTAACTTGGTTGGTGGTCAGGCTACACCGGTGTTCGCCACCCCGACGGTACAACACTACCTTGCAGACGCTGGCTGTACTGTGACTCTGTCCAATGACGCACAAGCAACCTATGAGGAAGCTGGCGATTACACCATCACCTGGACGGCCACCGACGCTTGCGGTAACACAGCTACCACAACACAGGTGCTGCACATAGTGCTTGGCACATGTCCTGTGGCTGCCGATGTTGACGGCAATACCTATCCTGTGGTTGCCCTGAACAACATCTGCTGGATGGCTGCCAACTTGCGCACCACCCACTACAGCGACGGCCGTTTGATTCCTAACCCGATGGTTTACACCAGCGTCATGTATCCCGATGCCACGGCTAACCTCGACATGTTCGGTTATCTCTACGACTGGACAGCTGCTATGGATGCCGCCAACGGTTTGGTTCAGGATGCCAACGGCAATGTCCAGGGTATCTGCCCGGATGGCTGGCGTATGCCGAAAGAAAACGAGATCAGAGCACTCGTCAACGATGGCGTGTCTGACATCTTCGATCTGCGTACCACCGACCAATGGCTGAACAATTTCGGTACCAACACCACTGGCTTCAGCTTGCTGCCTGCCGGTTGCTACAACGCTAACAGCGACCGTTTCGAGAACCTCCACGGTGACGCCTACATCTGGGGCGTCGGAGCAAGCGCTCCTGCACAACCGAGAGTGTTCTGGGCCGACTGCAAGTGCTACAATTGGCAGATTCTCGACACCACGACGCCTATGGGCTACAGCGTGCGTTGCGTGAGAAACAACTAATCTGAAACTAGACTGCTCATTTGCATACCAAGGGGGATCTTCAAGATCCCCCTTTTTTGTTTTTGTCGAAATCCGCTAATACAATATATTAATATAGTATTGCGTTATACGTGCCGAATTTTTTCCAAATTTTAATACTCACTATTATGAAAAGCACTAAAATCATCATCGCCGTTATTCTCGGCTTATGTTTTGTGTTGGCAGCGACGGCTGTCGGTATCTCCTATTATCAGACCAAGAAGCCTGAGAAGACCGTTTCGGTTGTGGGCTTGGCTGAAAAAGATTTCACTTCCGATTTGATTGTCTGGAATCTCCGCTATGATGCCACAGCTGCGGATATGAAAGACGCCTATTCTTCACTGAAGGAAAAGAACAAGATAGTGAAGGAGTTCTTGAAAAGCCAGGGTATAACAGATTCCGAGATGGACTTCATGAATATTACGACGGAGCGTCAATATGAATATGAGTGGGACAATGTGAACAGGCGTTCGGTCGAGATATTCAGAGGCTACAATTCGGAGCAGCGTGTCCGTATAGAGTCGAAAGATGTAGATAAGATTGAGAAGGCGATTCGAGCCATAGCCCAGTTGTATGATCAGAACATCCAGATCAACAGCGACAGTCCGGAGTATTACTATACCAAGTTGGGGGATTTGAAGATGGAGATGCTGTCGCAGGCATCGAAGAACGCGCGCGAGCGTGCGGAGGCAGTCACCAGCAGTGCCGGAAGCAAACTGGCGGGCTTGAAGTCGGCCACCACGGGCGTGTTCCAGATTACGGCGCCCAACTCTTCCGAGGACAGTTACTCATGGGGTGGGGCGTTCAACACCTCCTCCAAACAGAAACATGTGAGCATCAATATGCGGCTCACTTACTATGTGAAATAGAGGTGGCCCAAAACCGGAATTTGTCAGGTTTTTGGAAAAAACTGCGAAAACGGGTGCCAAAATCCTTCCAATTTTTCCGGATAAAATCGAAAAAAGCCGTTTTTTTATGGTTGAAAAGTTAAAAAAATGCCCCTATAAATAATTTTTTCTAACTGATAATCAATAAGATAAAAAAAAGTTTAAAAAAAAGTGTGTAGGGGTAGGCGAACGTAAGGTACAAAAGTGTATTTTTGCGGTCCCAAATGAGAGGGAAACAGGGCAGCGGCCCTGGAGGGCAGAAGGGCCGGAAATTGGGAGGTTCATTGAAAGAATGAAGAAGATGTAGCAAATACTCAAGGATTTTTTTGAGATTCGCAAGCGATAAGGTCGGGACAGACAAAAAGAAAAAGAAAGAAATTAATTAGGATGGAGAGTTTGATCCTGGCTCAGGATG
>JAFSOZ010000010.1 GCA_017443175.1 Bacteroidales bacterium | reverse complement strand
CTTCTCACCGGCGGGCAACCTCGGCAATATGACCACAGGCGTGCGCACGGGCAAATATCGTTTGGGCAAGGACGACATGCTCTTCGACGAGAAGGGCGAGAGTTTCATCTCCGTGGAGGACTACGCCGTTGCCATGGTGGATGAGCTGGAGCAAGAAAACCACCACAAAGAACGCTTCACCGCCGCGTACTAATAATTAGGTCAAATGTAGCATAATAGCCGCCAAGTCTTGATGATTTGGTGGCTATTGTTCTGTATAGCGCAAAAACACACAACAATTCCGCAACCCAAGATTTAGCCCGAGTTGCGGAATATGTCATTTCTTGCCAAAACGCTTTTGAGCGAAAGCATTCAGCGACGTTTTGATTTTGCTCATCGTGTTGCCCATCAATTTTTGAACGGCGACTTCCAAGCAGGCAAAGCCACCCAAGAAGTACAGCACAGCCCATAGCCACTGGATGCTGTCGTATTCGATGTTCCTGTCGATGACCACTATAGCCCAGATGGCGTATGCCGCCATGAGTACTGCCGTCCACCAGCCGGGCGAAACTCCTTTCAGCTGGAACATGAAGATACCCCAATTGTGGACAAGTCCCTCGAAGATGCCGAGGATGAGCACGCCGAAGGCAAACCATAGCCGGTCGGGGAAAACAAGCGCAAGCGAGAATATGACCGTGATGTACACTGCCTGTGCAATATGTGTCACACCCGGTGTCAGTTTCTCCACATCAAACTGAAGCACCTTTGCGAACAAGGCGACAAACCTGCCTTTGTAACCTTCCTCGTATTCGTGTACAATCAGCAGGGCATACAACCCCATCACAAGTTTTTGGACGAGCAGAAGGCTGCTCCAGTTGCAAGCCGCCCACACCGCCCATCCGACGAAGATGAGCGTCATAATATGGATGTTGTTCTTCAGGAGAAATAATCCAAGTTTTTTCATATTGTTTCTTGTTTTATCATTCTAATCACTTTCGCCGGCACGCCGCCGACGATGGTGTTGGCGGGGACATCCTTGCTGACCACAGCTCCCGCGGCCACGATGGCGTTCTCGCCGACCTTTACGCCCGCCAAGATGGTGGCGTTGGCTCCTATCCAGGCGTTGCGGCCGATGACGATGGGCTTGGTGAGCAGCGAATGGCGCGTGGCGGGGTCTTCGGGGTGGTACTCCGTGGCCAGCACACAATGCGGCGCAATGAAAACGTCCTCCTCGATGGTGATGCCGCCTAGGGCAAGGAAGGTGCAGCCGAAGTTGACGAAGCTGCCCTTGCCGAAGGTGGTCTTCTTGCCGTAGTTAATGTTGAACGGCGGAAATACACGCACCGTCTCGTCAACCTCCGAGCCGGTAATCTGCCGCAAGTACTCGCGCACCTCGGCCTCTGTGTGATAGCCGCTATTCATCTCCGCCACCAGCCGCATGCACCGCTGCACATCGGCATACAGCTCATCGCTGCCTACATAGTCTTTTCCTGTGGGTTTATCGTTCATATCAAAACACTTTATCTCCGTTTTTCACTTGCATCGTCGGCTGCAGCAGCACCACGCCGCTTGCGCTCTCGCTACCGAGGATGCGCACTTCGCTCTTCACGCTGCCGATGTGGACATCCACTTTGTCAAAGTCTTCTACTGTTATTTCCATTGTTTATGATATTTACAGTCATAAGCCCTATTTGTTTTATTTCGTTGCTTTTCAACGGCAAAAATACAAAAATAAATGCAACCCAAGCCTTTGCCAAAATACAACTACTTGATAGTTAGTATTTTAATTTTGTATTTTATCGTCAATTTTTACTTGTTTTGTCCCGATTCTGTCCCGATTTGATAAAAAAAACAGCGAAAAACTACTCGTAATTCGCTGATTTTCAATCTTTCGGGCGGCAGGTCGGATTCGAACCGACGACCCACGGAACCACAATCCGGTACTCTAACCAACTGAGCTACAACCGCCATGTTTGGTGTCTCAGAAAGACGGCGCAAAAATACATTTTTTTTCGTTACCTGTATCGTTTTGGAAAATTTTTTCCTATTTTTGCCTTCCATTATTTTGAAGATGTTTGCAGACCATATCTATTATCCTCTCGTGAAGGCTCTACGCCACCGCCCTGATGAAATTGCCGTTTCTGTGGGAGAAAAGACTTGCGACAACCGTCATTTTGCGATGCTTGTCGCTCCGATAATGAACGAACTGGATACCTTTTCGGATGATACGGTGGCCCTTTTGCTGGAGGATGAGCCCATCACGTTTGCCGCTATGGTAGCCTGTATGTTGTGTGGAAAGACTGTCGTGCCCTTGCAGGCAGATTGGAACGATGCGCAACGTACTAGGGTGATGCAGGCCTCCGGAGCCACGCGCCTCCTCTCCAAGGAAAGCATGTACTACTATTACTGGGTGTCCTACGAGGATGCCATTTGCCGCATCGACAGCGGATACCTTCCCGAACGCGACATCCCATGCGCAGCACGCGTGTTCGATTTCGGCGAGGACGGCCAATTGACCGAGCGCGTCTTCTCCGCAGACGATCTTTTTTTGTACTTTTGTGCTCCCTATTTCAAGAATATTGTAAAAAACCGATAAATTATGAAAAAACTGACGACTATGGTAATCGCATTTGGCTGTTTGGCCCTGATTACAACCTCCTGCAAGGAGAAGAAAACCGAAAAACCCGAAGCGGTTTCGGCAAGCGAACTGCAACAGAAAGTGGAAGAATACGCTTTCTTCGACCTCACCACAGACATCTCCAAACTCAGCGAGAACGACAAACAACTCATCCCCATCTTCTTTGAAATTGGTCAAATCATGGATGACCTGTTCTGGGAACAAACTTTCGGCGACAAGAAAATTCTGGATACCATCCAAGACAAATGGATGAAAGAATTCGCCCTCATCAACTATGGAGCGTGGGATCGCTTGAACGACGACAAACCGTTTATTCCCGGCTACGGTCCCAAACCGGCAACATGCTGTTATTACCCGCAAGATTTGACACTGGAAGAATACGAGGCCTTCCAGGACAAGAACAAAAGCTCCCATTATACAGTTCTCGTGCGCAATGCGGACGGCTCACTCAAATCCGTGTGGTATCATGAATATTATAAAGAGAAAATCGACAAGGTGTGCGAATTGCTCGACAAAGCCATTGAGATTTGCGAGAATCCTTCCATGAAGAAATACCTCACGCTGCGCAAGAAGGCCCTGCAAACCGACGACTATTTCGCCTCCGACATGGCTTGGATGGACATGAAAGACACCAAACTGGATTTCGTGTTCGGTCCCATCGAAAATTACGATGACAAACTCAATGAGGTGAAGACCTCCTACGAAGCTTTTGTCTTGGTGAAAGATGAAGAAGCCAGCGGCGACCTGGCCGACTTTGTGAAGATGCTCCCGCAATTGCAAAAAGAACTGCCTTGCGATGCCAAATACCGCAACTATGTGCCCGGCACCTCTTCCGATATGAATGTGTATGATGTGGTGTTCTACGGCGGCGATTGCAATGCCGGCGGCAAGACCATTGCCATCAACCTGCCCAATGACGACAATGTGCAAGCCAAGAAAGGCTCCCGTCGCTTCCAGCTCCGCAACGCCATGCAGGCCAAGTTCGACAAGATCATGAAACCCATCGGCGAGATGGTGATTGAACCGTCCGAACAAGACCATATCAAGTTCGACGCTTTCTTCTGGAATGTCACCTTCCATGAAGTGGGCCATGGTCTGGGCGTGAAAACCACCATCAACGGCAAAGGCCCGGTGGATGATGCCATGAAGACCGAGCGCTCCAATTGGGAAGAAGCTAAGGCCGACATTCTCGGTTTGCATCTGGTGTGCAGCCTCATTGACAAAGGCGAAATCACTAATATCACGAAAGAGGATGCTATTACCACCTACATTGTTGGTTTACTCCGCTCGGTGCGCTTCGGTGCCGCCGATGCTCACGGCGTGGCCAATATGATGTGCTACAACTTCTTCGAAGAGCAAGGCGCCTTCAAACGCAATGGCAACGGTACCTATCACATCGACTACGACAAGGCTATGAAGGCCATGGACAGCTGGATTGCCACCATTCTGAAAACACAGGCAGAAGGCAACTTCGAGTTTGCCTCCAAGTTCAGCAAGGAAAAAGGTACCATAGGCGCCAACCTGCAAAAAGATCTGGACAAGATCAACAAGGCCGGCATCCCGCGCGATATCCGTTTCAACCAGGGACTGGATGTTTTAGGGCTGAAATAATATTTTAATTGTTGTAGAGACGTACGGCAGTACGTCTCTACAATATTACCATTGCCATTGTATCTAAAACACATACATATTACCAATTTCAAAAGCTACGAGGAGGCTGAGTTCTCGTTTGACGAGAATGTGAACGGCATCGTCGGGCGGAACGGCAGTGGCAAGACCAATCTGCTGGACGCCATTTATTACCTGTCGTTCTGCAAGAGCTATTTCTCCGCGCAGGATGTCTTTTCGGTGCGCTTCGACACGGATTTTTTCGCCATTCACGGAGAGTTTTTCAACCGTGAGACCCAGAACAACACGCAGGTGAGCTGCACCTACAAAAACGGACACAAGTCGATGCGGGCCAACAAGAAGGAGTATTCCCGTCTGAGTGCCCACATCGGCCTTTTCCCCGTGGTGATGGTCTCGCCATACGACAGCGACATCATCCACGGGGGCAGTGAGGTACGCCGCAAGTTCTTCGACACCATCATCTCGCAGTTCGATGCCGAATATTTGCAGCAGCTCATCTCGTACCGCAAACTTTTGATGCAGCGCAACGCGTTGCTGAAGCAGATGTTTGACAGCCATCGGATGGATGCATCCATCTGCCAGATTTTGGACGAGCAGATGATCCCGCTGGGCAATTTCATCTTCACCCGCCGTCAGGATTTCATCCAGAACATCTCTCCGATATTCCAAAAACACTATCGCCAGTTGTCCGACGGTCAGGAGGAAGTGGAAATCCAGTATCAGTCGGGATTGCTTACCAGCACCTATCCGGAGGGCTTGCAGAGCGCATCGGTGGCCGACGCCCGGAGCGGTTTCACCAATTTTGGCATTCATAAAGATGATTTCCTGTTTCTCATTAACGGCCAGCCGGTGAAACGCTACGGCTCGCAGGGACAGCAGAAGTCGTTCTCACTCGCTTTGCGCTTGGCCCAGTTCGACTATTCTTTCGAGCGCAAAAAAATAAAGCCCATCCTGTTGTTGGACGATATTTTCGACAAGCTGGACCGCACACGCATCTCCGAACTGCTTGGCATGGTGGGCAAGGACCATTTCGGGCAGGTGTTCATATCCGACACCGACGAGCACCGCGTGAAACAGATACTAGGCGAATTTGGGATTCAGCATATGATAATTGAGATAGAGGTGAATGAAAGGTAAAGTGGATATACAGTTTTGTTTTGCGAAGGACGAAACAGGAAAGATTGTCCACATTGATGATGTACCATTAAAAATTGCAGAGCGAGGTCGCTATTATTCTGTTGATGAAGGTGATGAAATGATAGCTCGCAAAGGAAAGGTTGTCGCTTGGCATTTTGCCCACAAAGATGGTAGAACAGGATCCCATGAAACATATCTTCATAAGCTCGGGAAATATGCCTTTAAACAAGCGTTCGAAGAAAACGATCAGTTTTATATCATCCGTCAAGCGCCCTATCCCTGTTCAAGAATGAGCATTTGTCCGATTGAGGATAAGTCACCATGTAGTCCAGAGAAACCCTTTCGATTTGACTTGAAAAAATACTATAGTCATTGCGAACTTGAAAAACATATTAAGGTTGATGGTCAAGATTTTGTTGCTGATGTGTGTCTGATTCCAAAGAATCCAAAGAATGACAGTCTAATTGTAGAAATTCAGGTTACCCATGCTTCTACAAGAAGAAAACTATATTCAGGGTTGCGGATTATTGAAATATTAATTAATCAGGACTGCGATATAATACAATTCCAAAGGCATTGTCTCATTGAAAAGGAAGGTGTTAAATTCTATGGTTTTAAAAGACCTCGTTTACCTAAAGATGTAACTACAGACAGAGTTCGTGCTTACTCGCTAAAAAAAATCTGGATTCTAAAAGATGGTTCTACACACATTAGCCATGAAGCTTGTGATATATTCACCTCCGATGGTGAATGGAACACACAAAACACTTTGTTTTATGTGGTGATGGTGATAGAAGATAATTATTATTTGAATAGTTTAGATTTTGAACTTTTTGCTCAGTTGAAAGCGATTGACTATGGGTATTTCTTGCCAAATCAGAAAATGCTTGAAAGATATCGCAGAATTGTTTTACCTACGGCTGGGGAGTATTATATTTGGCATCCTCAATTGCTTAATGGTCCTATGAAAATTAATGAGGTTCAGGAAGGATTTCGGATTGAACAAGATAAATGTTTCGATCTTCAAATATTAGAATTAACACAAGAATCAACGATGTCTACGAAGGAACAAAAGTACTGGGATCAGATTCTTGATTGTATTTATTGTGAAAATAACGGAGTAGACATAGACTCCCTCTATAGAGCCATCTATTTGGCATCAATAAGGAAAATGTACATACAATTAGTTCCCCATTCAAGATTAGAATCAGAGTTTGATGATTATTGGATAAAAAATGAATGGAACAAAACCGATGTTTGTTACATCCCAACACTTGTTGATGAAATTCCTGAAAATATTTTTTCGGACGGAAAATAACACAGGATATTTTTAGTCCCAGTTATTCAAAAGTGAGATTCTTCATGGATATAGAGACATATTGCCGTTTAGAAATTTTGTGTTTTAGATAAGTATTATCGGAATTATTTCCTTTAGTCGTGTGAATTTATTGTTTTTACATTGCCAGTGTCTGTCTTTCGCGGCGGCAAGCATCGCGCTTTGGCTCATGCGACTCCTACGCCGCGAGGGCCATACGTTGTATCGCCATACCCCACATTGCGCTCCCTGCGGTCGCTTATGCGGGGTTACTAGGATTTTGTCCCTACAGGACAATTGTACCAAATGGGAATAACCATGGCAGAAACTAGAACCTCGAAGAGGTTACATCCCAGTAACACCAGATAAGCACAGCGTAATCTGGGGTAGAAAGCCACACCTGATGCCCAGTCGCGGTGCGAGACTCACTTGCTACGAAGCATAGAGTCCAATCACCGCGGAACGGAGTGTCTGCAATAGATGCAAAAAATCTGCTGAAAACAGGGTGACCGCAAAACTATAGGGGATAATTCCGAATGTTATTAGTGAATCTGAGCGTTCTTAAATACAGATGTGTTTTTGAATATAATCATTTATTCTTGTTGTATACATCTTTTGTAATGTGGTTGTTTATATCTGAAAACGTAAGAGTGGAATTGTCAATAAAAGTAAAAACCACTTTGGTTACGCAAATATGTTCTATTATATCATTTTTATCATAATATAAATCTTCAAACATGAAAGAGGCCTCATCTCGTGGTTCTATAGGGCCGATACATTTTCCACCTGAAACTTTTTTTCCGAAATAATCACCTTGTAAATCGCCAAAAATGTTATATGATTTAGTTTCGAAATTTACATATTTTATAGTTTTTTTAAAGCAATTATAAAAGGTTAACCGTAGTCCTATTTCTGAATAATCACCATATACAATTTTTTTTTCAGTCAAAAACAACTGTTTTTTCTCTCTTTCTCTAATCAATGTTTCAATTTTATTTAGGACCTGGTCTAATTCATTTAACAAGAATCGGGATGAAATAGAATCTCTCTGTCGAGAAATTTCTTTTCTTAAATCCATTCCTTCGCCATCATGTTCACGTCTTGAAATATATGATTGATATTCGGAAAAATACATGTGAGAACCTCCGGGGATTGATATGGGTGACAAACATCCATACCTGTTAATCGGTATCGTTTTTATTGAGCCTAAAGCCCAATCTTGATTGTACGAGTACATAAATATTGTGTCTCCTTCATCTAATTCTTCACTGGGTATGTCACAAGTTAATACAAAAGCATGGTATTTTGTGTCTTGAATTGAGTCAAGACGGCGTTGAACAGCTTTCTTATATTCTTCCAATTTGCGTGATTGCTCCTTTTCAAATTCAATTTCATGGATTTCTTGTTCGGAGAAAAAATCAGCTGATTGAAATCTGTTAAGTGGTATCGTTATTTCATAGTTGTTGTTTCTACCTAATAAAAGTCCTTTCAATTTGGCAAATTGATGGGGAAATGAGCAATCTACTTCAGTCCATAGAACTCTATAAGATGTATCGGCTACAACAGGAATATCTCTATGTTCAATATAATTTGAGGCTTGAATGTAATTCCATACAGTTTGTTTGCAACATTCAGGAGGTGTGATTATATATTTGTACAAAGAATTGCACTCATTTAAGAGATTGTCATAAACAGAAAGATTTCTAAATGAATTAAAATAGGCACTTTTGTTTTTGGGGTCAATATAGATTAAATACAACAGATGTGACTCTGCATCTTCATTTACAAGAAAAATCTTCTTTTTTATTGATTGAATGCCTTGGCAATGAAAAATAGTCTTACCGGATAAGAATATTTTGAACTCATTATCGGAAATATGAGCAAGTTTCCCCTTGTCGTTGAATTTATAGATGTTTTTCAGTTGTGAAGAATCAAATTTCACTAAAACGGTTTTCTGATAGATACTTGAATAATCACAAACTTTCCATTCGGTTCCTGAATATTGAGCAAATGATTTTGTGGCTAAAAAAATATTGCTACTAAAAATAAAAGGGGTAACAATTTTTTCATAATTATCTCCTAATTAAAGTTGGTACTTACTCTTGAATTTATTACCGTCATAATAGACAAATATTATTCGTTTTATTTTCATTGCAAAAATACAATATTTTTATTCATTGCTAAGATGTTCTATCAATTGGATTCAATGTTTTGATAGTATTATTGAAACACCTTGTTTATTGCCTCCAGCATCGCGCTTCCTACGCCAATATTGTACCCTTCGGAGACATAGATGATGTCCCCTTTCTTGTTGATGACGAAGCACATCGGGCTCTGTCCGGCCAGCTCGCCGTCCAACGCTTTCGCGAATATCTCAACGAGTTCATCGTATCCTTCTGTGATGACGCGCAGGTTCTTCGGTTTTCCTGGTTCACTCTTCCATTGTCCTTCTTTCATCACAAAAAACATCGGGCCGTTCCATGCCTCATACTCAGATTGTTTGGCGGCGATTTCTTTCATTAGATGATTGACCGGTTCGGTGCCGGGCGCAACCAGGCAAAGTATCATCTTTTCTTTGCCTGATTCTTGAAGAATCTCAGATAAAGATTTGCCGTTCAGCTTGTTGATGTTCATGTCCAAGCGGCCATAAGTGTTGTTTCTTGGCACCAATTCAGGAATCTTGATGGTATATTCGTCTTTCTTTTTCAAAGTGAAAAAGCGAAGTTCGGAAAGCACCTCGCCATCGCTGTAGCGGTTGCCGGTGGAGAGACAATATTTGCCAGGAGGCAGGTTCAGGACGATGTCGCGGACCTCGACGCGCGGGTCGTTCTCGAAGTCATACGAAACATACTCACCATTTTCGAAACGCTGGAGCGTGTAATGCGTGTAGTAGGTGTAACCTTTCGGGTTGTGCAGTGTCAGTGTGGCCAGCTCTTCCTGCGGAACCGACTTCCCCCCTTCGAATGAAACCTCCTGCCAAGCACCGTTTCCCCAAGCATAGATTTGGTTGGAGGCATTGTCCAGATAGGCAGGTATGTCCAAACAGCGGCATAAGGCCACGAAAAAGATGTCGCGGGAGTGCGCGTCCGCGCGGCGGATCTTGAACACGCCCATCGGACTGATGGGGCAGTTGTAGTAGTTGCAGAGCAGATCGATGGTGATGTATCGCTTCGTCCAGTCGTTAAGTTGCCCAACCGACGGTGCAACTTCTTCAGGAAGCGTGTTTACCAGTGCCTCCCGCAGGTCATGGCGCCAGTCGCGGATTAACTCGTTGGAGATGCGTGCCGGCAGAATCCCCTTGAGATAGACTTCCAATGGGTAATGTTCCTCCTTGAAATAGGTGAGGTGGCTTTCCAAAGTCTCCGCTTTAGTGTCGCGCAAATCCTTGTCCGCCAATGCAGCCACGAACTCTTTCAAATACAATCCTTCCTCCTTCTTGCTGTGGTTTTGCAGGAATCTCATTATTTCTGCATGATTCCCTTCGCTTCGGTGAATCACATCGTAGAACTCTTCTGGAGTGAAGTATTCGTTCTGATACTTGTCCGTTTGCAATTTGGTGGGGAAGGTCTTGCGGTAGGCCTCGCGCATCTTGTCTTCCTTGGCCAGTCGCTTGTTGCAAGCCAATTGCGCCGCGGCACTTACCCTGTTGTTCAGCGGCTTGCCTGCCGGTGGCACCATGGAGAATTGTTGGATGAGATTGCCCGCGGATATCCACGGGTTCGGACCTTTATCGCTCAAAATCATCACCAAGTGATCTTGTTTGCGAAGATCCAACTTGGCATACGTATAGTCATTGCCCTGTTTTGCCCAAACCAGCAGGTCGCCAAGACCGGTGTTCAGCTGAGCGCGTCCGTTTTCGTCGGTCTTCACCTCTGCAAGAGTGTAATATTCTGCGTAGTTATACAGTTTAAAGCAGACGCTGGCGTTTTTGGCGGGTAGATGGTGTTTGTCATAGACCGTGATGTAGGCCGTGGCAGTGTCGGCGTAATTAGACAGCACATTGATGCAGGAATAATACGGCGTGCGCTTGTTCACCTCCTCCGGACCTTCGTAACGGCCGAAGACGTTGGTGTGCACCATCATGGTGCGCGTGGAGGGGTAGGCGAACCAGCCCATATTGAGGTCGGGGTCGGGCTCGCAGGCGCCGAGGAACCACCATTTGCCATCCACCCACACCTCTACCCAGGCGTGGTTGTCATCGCAATGCGCCCAGCGCGGGGTGTAGCACTGGCGGGCGGGGATGCCCACGGCGCGCAGGGCCGTCACCGTCAAGGTGCTCTCCTCGCCGCAACGACCGTGCGAGGTGCGCAAGGTGGCCAACGGTGCGGAAGTGCGCACATCGGCGGGCTGGTAATCCACATGCTCGTGGCACCAGTGGTTCACCTCCAAGGCTGCGTTGTACATGCTCATGTCCTTGATACGGTCTTTCAGCTGGTGGAAAATGTATGCCCTGGCCGTATCCAAATCTTCATTGTTCACACGATAAACCACCACGAAATGGCGGAAGATATCCTCCGGAATGGTCTTGCCCCATGAAAAGGTCTCACGCGCCTCGCAGGCAATCTTCACCTGCTGGTCAAAGAAATCGAAATCGTAGTCGGCCAAATCGCTCTGCGGCATGTAGGCATACAGAAAAGTGAGATATTGCGCCATGTCACGGCTCCGGAAGCCCGATTTGATCATGTATTGCCCAATAGATAGGCGCACATTCTCGGGAATGCCGTACCGACCGTTGTAATCCTGCTGAACGGCGGTCCAGTAGTCGGTTTGGGCGAACAGGGTGGGGATGGTGATGGCTATGAAACAAACAAAAAATAGGATTCTTTTCATTTTTTTTACATTATGGAGTTGCAAAGATACATCTTTTTGAGATTTTTTTTATTTTTGCAGGGCAAAATTGTGAAGGTATTCAAGGATTGTAAAAATGATTGCATTGCCTATCATTAGTGTGATATTGTGGATGAGTTACATCATCTTCGTGTTGTGCAAGTTTGGTGTTCCTACTACACTTTCTGAGACCTACTATTTGTTGAGCAAAAAGTGGGATTGGCTGTTTGCAGCATGGTGTTTCTTCACGGCTACCCCGTTTTGCATTTATTGGTATATCGTGGCTCCGATTGGGTTGAAGTGGTTCGCCGTAGCTAACTGGGTCGCCATGGTTTCCATTGGGATCTGTGGCTGTTACAAATCCGGTCCGAAAGAGCCCAATAGCGAGAAATGTATTGCTAAAGGCGATGAAGAGACGCTGGATATACTTGAGGAAGAACATCCTATTGCCGTTATCAAACAGCAATTGATTGAGCAATTCAAGCCCAGTACTCTGTTTAAGTACGGTTGGAAAAAGTTGGCCCATTATATTAGTGCTGTAGGAGGAATACTTTTTAGTTCGATGTATTTTTGGATTACGGCAAAAATCACTGTAATAGCCAGTTTGGTGATTTACTGTTTGTCCATTTTGTTCGGTTCTCGGGTGAAGGCGGTTTATAATAGTAAATATCCCTCCGGCGGTTCCCACAATGCGTGGATCTTCTTTACGGAAATTACGTGCTTCTTGCAACTCTTTCTCTTTCTCTTGATTTAGAAGATAATCGATTTTGTTTCTTTTAACGGATTCGTGTCATTAGGATATTTTTTGACACGGAGTTATCGTGTTATGGTTGAGGCATTCTTTAGCAGCGCGACCACCTCTTCGGCGCACGTTTCGTCGTAGCCGCCCTTGGTTTGCACTTTGCACGAGCCGTGCACTTCGCGCACGCCTGTGTAGGTCACGAGCTCGCGCACGTTGTCCGGGCGCACGCCGCTGCCCGCCAAAATGGTGATGCGGTCACCGGCTAGTTGGACGAGCGCTTTCAGTGTTTCTTTTCCTTCCATGGCGGTGGGCTGGCAGCCGGAGGTCAGGACTCTGCGGCAACCACAATGAATGACCTCTTCCAACGACTTTTTCCAATCCTTGCATCTGTCAAAAGCGCGGTGGAAAGTAACCGGAACCGGTGCGGCAAGCTCCGTGAAGCGGCGCGTGAGCGCAGTGTCAATGCTGCCGTCTTCATGCAGGAATCCCACCACAATGCCCGCTACGCCCAATTGCTTGCAAATGCGCACATCCTCTTCCATAGTTCGTATTTCCAGCTCGTTATAGACAAAATTGCCCGGTCGCGGGCGCACGAGCACAAACACATCCAAATGCAATTCTTCTACGCAATGCTTGATGGCAGCGTAGGATGGGGTAGTGCCCCCTTCGTTCAGGTTCTGGCACAACTCGATGCGCTTTGCTCCGGCGGCCTTTGCGTTGGCCGCCGACTGGATGGAACCGCAGCAGATCTCGATTTCCATAAGGCTTACGTGGTGAGTTTGACTTGCGTGTGTGCCTCCACCACATTGATGGCGTAGTCGCCCAGCTTTTCGCAGTCGCTGATCAAGTCCATGTAGGTGACACCAGTCTGATAATCGTATTTCTTGTCGTTCACATCCGCCACATTGTTCTCTTTGAGCTGGGTTCGGTAGTGGTTGATTTCGTTCTCGATATTGAGAGAGATGCGCGGATCCACCTTGTGGTCGGTGTCTTCCAAAATCAGCTCCATTTGGGTGAGCGCGTTGTCGCAAAGATCCCAAATGTGCTTGACATGGGCCACTTGCTCGTCGGTGAACTCTTCCCGCATCTTGTATTTACGATTGATGGTGCGTGCCATGTTGTAGCAGCTGTCGCAAATACTCTCAATTTCGGAAATCTCACGCAACATGCAGCGTATCTGTGTCTTACTTTCAGGACTCAATCGTCCTTCCGACACTTTGTTCAGATAGTTGGCGATTTCCACTTCCATGTTGTCGCTGATGCCCTCATATTTTTCAATACGGGTAAAGAGTTTGACAAATTCGTCATTGTTCTTGAGTTCAAACAGTTGTGGCACGAAACCGAACATGCGGTGTGCACGCATAGCAAAGTGATTGATCTCCTTTCGGGCTTCCAGAAGCGAAAGCTCGGAGGTCGAAAGCAAACCACCGCTGATGAAGCGCAGACGCATATCCTCGTCCTCCTCCTTGCCTTTGATGAGATGGCATACCACCTTTTCAAAGGTGGGGATGAACCAGACGAGAATGAGTACATTGCAGAGGTTGAAGGCGGTATGGAAAGCGCAGAGCGCGAAGTTGATGCGGGTGGAAGCGTTTGGGTCGGTGCTGAGATCTGCAGTCGGATCAAAGCCCACGGCGGAGCAGACCATCTTGATGAAGAGACGGAACACAAGGAGGATCCAGCATACGCCGAACAGGTTGAAGATCAGGTGTGAGAGGGCTGCTCGGCGGGCTGACGTGTTGGCGTTCAAAGCCACGATATTTGAAGTGATGGTGGTGCCGATGTTTTCGCCCAGCACCAAAGCAATGCCTTGGTAAATGTCGGCCACGCCCGTTGAACACAGAATCATTGTGATGGCCATGATGGCGACGGACGACTGCACGCACATAGTGAGGATGCCACCCAGCAGCAGGAATATGACGTAGGAAAGGAACCCGAGGTCGCGGCAAGCGGTGAAGAAGTGCATCACGGCATCGTTGTGCGGCAGGTCCATGGCAATGGCGTTCTCGCGAAGGGTGGCAATGCCCAGAAACAGGAACGAGAAACCGAAGATGAAGTCGCCGAATGACTTGGCACTGGGGCTCTTGAAGTAGGAGAGCATGATGGCGACCGCGAACAGCGGGAACACGATGACGCTCATCTGGAAGTTGAACCCGAACAGGGCAATAATCCACGCGGTGACCGTGGTTCCGATGTTTGCGCCCATAATAACAGAGATTGCCTGTGATAGCGTTAGAAGGCTGGCGTTGACAAAGCTCACAGTAAGCACTGTGGTTGCTGTCGATGACTGCACGGCTGTGGTGACCAGTGCTCCGGAGATGATGCCTGTGAATCGGTTGGTGGTCATGGTGCTTAGCACCTTGCGCAATCCACCGCCAGTCAACTTCTGCAAGGCCTCACTCATGGTCTTCATGCCGAACATCAACAGGGCAAGACTGCCCAAAAGCGTCAAGAAAGTGATAACGGTCATATTCGTATAGTTATCAAAATGTATCTAAACTCTCATCTCTAACCCCTAATCTCTAATCTATTCCATTGTCATCTCCCCACGCATCGAAACAGCCACCTCACGCCGCACATCGTCGGGGGTGTCGTATTGCCCGAGCAGGAACATCAGCTTGGTGACCGCTGCCTCGGTGGTCATGTCGCGACCGCTCGTGATGCCGATATCGGCCAGGTTCTTGCCTGTCGCGTACCGGTCCATCTCCACACCGCCGCCACCCTTGCACTGGGTGACGTTGACGATGACGATGCCGCGATTAACTGCATCATGCAATATCTGGGTGAATTCGGGCGAGGTCGGTGCGTTGCCAACGCCGAAGGTCTCCATCACCACGGCGCGCAGGCCGGGCGTGTTGAAGACATTGCGCATGAACTCGACGCTGATGCCCGGGTAAATCTTGACAAGTGCCACATGGCTGTCCATGCGGGTATAGTAGCGGAACGGCGCGCCGGGAGCCTCGTAGTGCAGCAGATTGGTGTGGAATTCCGCTGTGGTGTTCACTTCGGCAATGATAGGGTAGTTGGGTGAGTAGAAGGCATTGAAGCGCGAAGCGTTGTCTTTATATGTGCGGTTTCCGCGGTACAGGTTGTTCTGGAAATAGATGCACACTTCTTGAATGACGGGTTTGTCGTCCACGTACTCGGCGGCTATGGCGATGGCGTTCAGGATGTTGCGTCGCCCGTCGGTGCGGATGACACCCAGCGGGAGCTGCGCACCCGTGAGGATGACCGGCTTGCTGAGATTGTCCAGCAGGAAACTCAGCGCCGAAGCCGTGTAAGCCATGGTGTCGGTGCCGTGCAGGATGACGAAGCCATCGTATTTATCGTAATTTTCGCCGACCATCTTGGCCAAGCGCACCCAGAAGTCGGGATTGGTGTCCGATGAATCAATAAGAGGCAGCATATCCTGGAAGGTAATGTCTGCCTCTATAAGGTGCAGCATGGGAAGCTGCTGATGTATGTTCTTGAATTCAAAAGGCTTGAGCGCCTTGCTGTCGGGATCCACCATCATGCCGATGGTGCCTCCCGTGTATATGACCAGAATTTTTCGGTTACTCATTGATGTTTTTTTGAGGCTGCAAAGATATATTAAATTGATAATTTTTCAAGCATGAAATGTGGGAAAATATCATATTTTGTATCTTTGTACCGATTTTGTTCAAAGATATGATATACAGGTTTTCTGATGGTGAAACGATAGAGACGATGCCCGAGCGTCTTCCCGAACTGTTGAAACAGAACGAGTTGTATTTGCAGAATTATCTGGAGGTGGCCGACGAGTTGGATGACCCCTCCTACATTGCGCGCGGCAACGGCTTCTGTGATACCAAGTACAGCGAGGACTTTATTGAATCGCAGGCGGAGAAGTACCGGCAGCGGATTGAGGATATCCGACATTGGATGGAAAAATTGTAAAAGAAATCAGGAGATGATGACAGAAGACAAGAAGAAAAAGAAGAAATTTCTGGAGAAGCCTCAATATCCGGGCGGTGCCAAGGCGTTGCGCGAGTTTGTGAAAGCCCATTTGCAATATCCGCAAGACGCCATGGAACAGCGCATCGAGGGAGTGGTCACCATTGCCTATCAAGTGAACGATGACGGCATCGTGGAAAACCCAACCATAGTAAAAGGACTTTGTCCCTCTTGCAATGAGGAGGCGCTGCGACTGGTGAATATGCTGCGCTACGACAAGGCGCGCAACCGCGGCATCCGCCTCAAGGTGAACTGCAAACTGAACATCAATTTCCATCTGGCCCCCGCACCCGCCCCAACCGGTGGCACCATTTCCTACACGCTACAACCTGCCAAGAAAACCGTCAAAGACAAAAAACCGCCGAAACCTTCAGGCTCCGGCGGCTATAACTACACCATAAGCTGGTGAAGTGATTGATTCTTCGATTTCAGTTGAAGATTATCCGATATTGATGGTGCGTGCGAGCTTGGGCTCCTCTTTCTGCATTTTCGGCAGAGTGACGGTCAGGATGCCGTTCTCCACTTTGGCCTCGATATTGTCCTTGTCCACGTCTTCGGGCAGTGTGTAAACCTGCTCGTAGTTGGTGTAAGAGAACTCGCGACGCAGGTAGTGGTGTTTCTTCTCGCTCTCCTTGTGCTCCATCTTGTTCTCGATGGCGACGCAGAGGTTGCCCTCGTCGTTGATGCTCACACGGCAGAACTCTTTCTTGATGCCGGGTGCGGCCACTTCCATTGTGTAAGCCTTTTCATCTTCCCTCACATTGACCGCAGGAGCGGTTGTGCTGGTACGCGGCATGATGTCGCTGTTCATGAAATCTTCAAACATGGTCGGGAACCAATTGTTTCTGAACATTACAGGTAACATAATATCCTCCTTTTTTAATTGTTTGACTTTTCTTTTTCTTGGCCGCCTCGGCTCTCGTCTCAGCGAACCGAAATTAATATGGCAAAGCGCGTGCCAAGGCGAAATTCCAGACGTTTTTAGAAAAAAATGGACATTTTGTCCGATTTTGGTGACAAAATGACGGGTATTTCTGACAATATTGCAGATTTCTGTTCCGAAATCATCAAATGCTGTTTTAAAATAATCACAGGTGGAGAAAACCATAGTTTTTTTGTACTTTTGCCACCGCTTTTAAAAACAGGCTATGCACATCTATAAGGCGGACCTTCATACGCACACGCTGTTCTCTCCTTGCGGGGACTTGGAGATGACACCCGACAACATCATCTCCATCGCGCTGGAGAAGGGCATAGATGTGATAGCCATCACCGACCACAACTCCACACGCCACTGCCGGCTGGCGGAACACTACTCCCACAACCGCGACATTTTTGTGCTCTGCGGTGCCGAAATCACCACCAAGGAGGAGGCGCACTGCCTGGCCTATATGCCCGACCACGAGGCCCTCGATAAGTTGCAGGCCTATCTGGACGAGCATCTGCCCGACATCCCCAATAATCCCGATGTGTTCGGCGACCAAGTGCAGATTGATGAAGAGTACAACATTGTATATGAGGAGCCCCGCTTGCTTACCTCTGCAATCGACCAGTCGGTGAACGAGATTGCCGATTTCGTGCACTCCATTGGCGGCCTGTTTGTGCCTGCGCATATCGACAAAAGCACCACCAGCCTCATCAGTCAGTTGGGTTTCATTCCGTTCGATTTGGATTACGATGCGGTGGAATTATCGAAACATGGCAACAAGGAGGAAATTTTAAAAGTGCACAAATATCTGAAAAATAAGATGTTCACTCGTAGCTCCGATGCCCATCTGCCCGATATAATCGGCACTGCACCTTGTTATTTGGAGATGGAAACGCGAAGTTTTGAAGAAATCAAGAAAGCCCTGCATGGCGAGGATGGGAGGTGTGTGCGTCTTGAAGTTTAGAGTTTAGAGAGTAATTAATATGGCCAATAGCCAATAACCAACAACCAAATACCTGAACAATGACAGTTAAAGACTTAGTAGAAAAATTGAATCTCACCGTTTTCTGTGGTGAGGAGAATCTTGGAAATGAAATCAAGGGCGGTTATGTTTCCGACCTGCTCAGCGATGTGATGGGCTTTGCCCAGGAGGGTCATGCGTGGGTGACGCTGCAGACGCACAAGAATGTCATCGCCATTGCCTCCCTCAAGGAGTTGGCCTGTGTGGTGCTCGTGAAAGGCAGTAAGCCTGACGAGGACATGCTCGAGCAAGCCAAGGAGGAGGAAATTCCCGTGCTGGGTACTTCCGAGCAGACGTTTGAAACCGCTGGCAAGATTTACCAATTGCTAAACGCATAATGCCATGAAGGATTTATCCATGCACATCATGGACATCCTGCAGAACTCCACGCGCGCCAAAGCCACGGAGATTACGCTGGAGGTCCTGTTGGACACAGAAAAAGATACGCTTACCTTGGTTTTCAAGGATAACGGCTGCGGCATGAGTGAGGAGACCGTGCAGAAGGTCATCGACCCATTCTACACTTCGCGAACCACGCGCAAAGTGGGATTGGGACTACCTTTGCTCAAGCAGAACAGCGAGATGACGGGCGGCTCCATGAGCATCCAGTCGCAGGAGGGCGTGGGCACCACAGTTACCGCCATTTTTGGGCTTACGCACCTCGATACGCCTCCGATGGGCGACCTGGCCGGCACCGTTGTGCTCACCATCTCCGCCTATCCCGATATCCGTTTCATCTTCCATTACAAACTCGATGACGAGGTGGATTACACTTTGGATACCAAGGAGGTGAACGAGATTCTGGATGGTCTGCCTATCAATGATCCGGATGTTATCGCATCATTGAAAGAAATGGTGGAAGAAAATATCAAATAGAATCATAAAAAATGTATCTTTGCCCGCTTTTTTGAGAAAAAAGTGAGCTTTATTTTGATAATTAGATGTTTTGTAAAGAATTATGCTGATAATTAACACTATTGCAGAACTGAAAAAAGCTGTTGAGGACGTAAAATCAGAAGGAAAAACCATCGGTTTTGTGCCCACTATGGGTGCGTTGCACGACGGTCACCTCTCCCTGATCAAAAGGGCAAGACTGGAGAATGACGTGGTTTTCGTCTCCATTTTCGTGAATCCCGTGCAGTTCAACAACCAAGACGACCTGATCAAATACCCCAGAACTTTGGATAGTGATGTGGAGCTGATCGGTGACTATGCCGACTATGCATTTGCTCCCTCCGTGGAGGAGATTTTCCCGACCCCGCCTACGGAAGAGTACCATTTCGGTCCCGTGGAGGAGGTGATGGAAGGTGCCGCGCGCCCCGGCCATTTCAATGGGGTAGGGGTAATTGTGCGTCGCCTGCTCGACTGGGTGCAGCCCGACAAGGCCTATTTCGGCGAGAAGGACTACCAGCAGATTGCCGTGATCCGTGAACTGGTGCGCCAATGCGGCATCCAATCCGAAATCGTGCCCTGTCCCATCGTGCGCGAGCCGAACGGACTGGCCATGAGCTCCCGCAATCGCCGCCTTACACCCGATCAGTTTGAGACGTCAGCCAATATTTACCGCATACTCGTGGAGTCGCGAAAGCAGGGGGATGTGCCCCAAATCAAGGCTTTTGTGGAAGCCGAAATCGCCAAGATCTCTGATTTCAAGCTTGATTATTTTGAGATTGCGGACGACAAGACCCTCCAGACCGTGCATTCCTTGGCGGAGGCCGACGGCGTGATGGGCTTCATCACGGTGTATGTGGGCGAGGTGCGGCTTATTGACAATATTAGATATAAATAGCGATTTTCGATTGTAGATTTTGAGATAATATCTTTGAAAATGACAATAGAATTATTAAAATCCAAGATACACAAGGTCACTGTTACAGAGGCCAACCTGAATTATGTAGGCAGTATCACCATCGACGAGACGTTGATGGAGGCTGCTCATCTGATTGAGAACGAGAAGGTACAGGTGTTGGATGTGAACAATGGAGAGAGATTCGAGACATACGTGATCAAGGGTGCCAAAGACTCCGGCGTCATCTGCCTCAACGGTCCTGCCGCGCGCAAGGTGTGTGTGGGCGACGTGGTGGTGATCATTTCCTACTGCTCCATGGACTTTGAGGATGCAAAACACTTCAAGCCCTGGATTCTATTCCCTGACAAGGACAACCGGATTTAGCCATTGTTACTGGCCTTTGGACTTTGGTCTTTGGTCTTACTCCTTTACTCTTTTCACCTCATTCACCCCATTTACCTATTTTACCCCTTTAACCTATAATTACCTATGTATAAACTTATCTTAGTGCGGCATGGCCAAAGCGAATGGAACCTGTCTAACCAGTTTACAGGTTGGACTGATGTTGACCTCACTCCGCAGGGCGTTGAGGAGGCGAAGCGGGCCGGACGTATCCTGAAGGAAGCGGGCTTGGACATCCGTTATACCTATACATCTTATTTAAAGCGGGCCATCAAGACGTTGAACTATATTTTGGAGGAGATGGACCGTATGTGGTTGCCCGTGGAGAAAAGCTGGCGGTTGAACGAGAAGCATTACGGCATGTTACAGGGACAGAACAAGCAGGAGGCTGTGGAGAAGTTCGGCAAGGAACAGGTCATGCTCTGGCGGCGAAGCTATGATGTGGCCCCGGCTCCCATCCCCGACGACGACCCGCGCCATCCCAAGTACGACATCCGCTACCAAGGCGTGAAGAGTCGCGCCGCCCGTCCAGGCACGGAATCCCTCTCCGACGCCACCCGTCGTATCATCCCCCTGTGGAATACCAGTATTGTGGAGAACCTGCACCAATATGGCCAGGTACTTATCGTGGCGCACGGCAACAGTATCCGCGGTATCATCAAGTTCATGAAAAACCTCTCCAACGAGGAGATTGTGAAGTTGAACATACCCACCGGCGTGCCGTATCTGATGGAGTTGGACGAGGATATGCAGATCCTGAAGGATGAATATGTCGGCGTTAGTCAGGACGATTTGGAAGCCATGCAGGCCGTAGTGGCCAATCAGACGAAATAATTCGGGCTGTTTGGACCTTTCTGATTGAATGTTGGAATATTTTTTATATATTTGCACGCTTTTTTGAAAAAAACGACACAACACATTTATAACTAACAATTAAAAACAGTTTTTTTATGAAGAAAAAAGTAAGAAATGTCATCATTATTGGTGCAGCTGGAAGAGACTTCCACAACTTCAACACCTTTTTCCGTCACAACAAGAACTACAACGTAGTCGCTTTCACCGCTGAGCAAATCCCCGGTATCGACGACCGTATGTATCCGAAGGAACTGGCTGGCGAAGATCTCTACCCGAAGGGCATCAAGATCTATCCGGAATCCCAATTGGCAGAATTGATCAAGAAATTCGACGTTGACGATTGTGTGTTCGCATACAGCGACAAACCTTATGCATACGTCATGGGCGTAAGCGCTATCGTGAACGCTGCTGGTGCCAACTTCTGGCTCATGGGCCCGAATGACACTATGGTGAAATCCAAAAAGCCCGTCATCGCCGTTGGCGCTACCCGTACTGGTTGTGGTAAGTCCCAGACTTCCCGTAAAATCATTGAATACCTCGTTGGAATGGGCTTCAGAGTGGTCGCCGTGCGTCACCCCATGCCTTACGATCCCGATTTGAACAAGCAAATCGTCCAACGTTTCGCTTGCGTGGATGACCTCAAATATCAGAACTGCACCATCGAGGAGATGGAAGAGTATGAACCGCACGTGGTCACCAAACGTAACGTTATCTACGCTGGTGTTGACTATGAAGCTATCCTCAAGGGTGGCAAGACCAAAGATCCTCAAACCGGCAAGTGGGTCGAGATGGCTGGCGCTGAGAACGATCCCGACGGTTGTGATATCGTGCTGTGGGACGGCGGTAACAACGACTTCCCGTTCTACGTTCCTGATTTGACCATCGGCGTGGCAGACCCGTTGCGTCCCGGCGCAGAGGTGAGCTACTATCCTGGTGAAGTTGTCGCTCGTATGGCTGACGTTATCGTCATCAACAAGATCGACTCCGCTTCTCTGGACAACATCAACACCGTTCGCGCTAACTTGCGCAAGATCAACCCGACCGCTAAGCAGATCGACGCTGCTTCCATCCTCACGGTTGACAAACCGGAACTCCTCAAGGGCAAGAAAGTCCTCGTGGTGGAAGACGGTCCTACATTGACCCACGGTGAGATGAAGATCGGTGCCGGTACGGTTGCCGCTCTGAAACACGGTGCTGAACTCGTTGACCCGAGACCTTACACCGTTGGCAAACTCTCCGAAACCTTCAAGATTTATCCGAACATCGGTACTTTGCTTCCTGCTATGGGTTATGGCGCAGAGCAGATGAAGGACCTCGAGAAGACCATTGCCAACACTCCGTGCGACGCAGTTGTGATCGGTACTCCTATCGACCTGCCGCGTTTCATCAAGATCAAACAACCGGTTGTGAAGGTTGGTTACGAACTCCAGGAAATCGGCACCCCGACCCTGAAGGAAGTCCTCGACGATTTCGTCGCCAAACACAACCTCAAACCCAAAAGAAGAAGAAAATAATCCTTCCTTTGGATAATATTCGGCGGGTGACTGATTTTTCAGCCACCCGCTTTGTTTTTTTTGTATTTTTGCGCATTGTAAAATTTCAACGGTATGAAAAAAATCATCGCTATTCTGGTTATTGGCCTCTGCGCCTCTTTTGCTTCCGCTCAATCGGTACAATTGTTTTATAACGGACAACCTCTGAATAACGAGGACACCATCTATATGGCCACTTTTGTGGGTGACACGTCGCATGCGTATGTGGGTTATTCGAATGTCAGCTCGCAAAATGTGTTCCTCCGTGTGAAACGAAGAGATGTCACGTTTGTACCTGGCGACGAACTGACCTTCTGTGTCGGGGGAACGTGTGTGGAACAACAATCAGGCGAGTTCGAACTTGCCCCGGGTGAAACTATCAATGCGGAGGATGTGAGCAACGGCTCTTTTCACGCAGACTATGTATGCAACTCACAAGGCACTTCCGTGATAAGATTCACCTTCTTCAATACGGATGATCCCTCCGATGAAGTCAATTTTTACGTGTATGCCTCCACCGCTTTGGGCGTTCAGCAGCATGTTGCCGCTGTGCAGGCTTCCGCATATCCCAATCCGGCTACCACTTCCGTGAATATCCGATATAAGGTCGAGAACCCGCAGGGTGCCCATTTGGTGATTCGTAATATCCTTGGCGGAGAGGTTTATCGCCAGGCAGTGCAGGGTGAAGGCCGTGCTGTGGTTTCCACCTCCGAGCTGGCCCCCGGCATCTATGTCTATGGCATTGAGGAGAAGGGTAAAATGCTTGTAACGAAGAAACTGTTGGTCAAGTAATCGCTGTGCTGCTGTCCTTGTTTGAGCATCATGCCCTTGCTGTAGCCGAATACAGTGCCGACGCAGTGCCCCAACCCGAAAACGGGGTGACTATCGTGCTGTGTGCGCTGATTTTCCTGATGACCATATCCGTCGTGCTTTTCCGCCGCCGTTTGTCGAACCTCATCCGTTCGCTGTATTCCCAGCGCTTCTTCTCTCTCTTGATTCGAGAAAGCAAAGTGCTGGAGGAAATGATGTTTCCGGTGACATTGCTGTTCGATCTTTTTACTATGGCATTGGGTATAGTGCTCATAATCATGCGCTTTAAAGCTCCACTTGTGTCTCGACTGACCTTCTGGGGTGCGTACGGGAGCGTGTTCGCCGTTCTGGCGGTGCTTTATATCCTCGTTTTTTTTGCCAATGTTGTCTATACAGGCTTGTTTGACCACCAGAAGGAACGCTACAGCCTCAATCTCTATAAATTCGTGTTTTCGACCAATGTGGCCATGCTGCTGTTGCCATTCCTCATCGTGTATCATGCACTCGGCAATTTTGCTGTCATGTACGCCTTTATTCCTGTGTTTTTCGTGATATTAGGCCTGTATCTGTATCGTCTTCTGAAAATAAATCCTCGGAATATTAATTTGTTTCATTTTTTTCTCTATTTTTGCACGCTTGAAATTTTACCTTGGGTATTGCTGGTGAAATGTATATCAATTATTTGATACATAGTTAATTAAGGTGGAATATTGAATATTGAAAAATAGTGAAAAATGAAGATAAAAAACATTCTTATCTCCCAAAATGCACCTGCTGATTTTGAGAAATCCCCGTATGCGGAGTTGAAACGCAAGTATAGCATCAACATCGATTTCTACAAGTTTTTCAAGATTGAAAGCATTACTGCAACGGAGTTCCGCAAGTCCAAAATCAATATTTTGGAGCATCCGGCTGTGGTGTTCACGAGCAAGAACACGATAGATCATTTCTTTGAGCTGTGCAAGGATATGCGTTTGGATATCCCTGAGACGATGAAGTATTTCTGCTCCACGGATGCAGTGGCCAACTATCTCCAGAAATACATCCAGTACCGCAAGCGTAAGATTTTCGCCGCCAAGGATAGCAATATCTCCAGTCTCAACGACCTCTTGTGGAAGAACAGAGACCTGAAGATGCTCGTGCCGTGCGGTCCTGACGGTGCTTCGGCGCAGATGCTGGAGTTTATGGATGCTAAGGGCATACAGTATGACCAGGCGCATGTGTTCACTACCTCCTCAGCCAATCTTGCGGAAGATATTGACATTTCCAAGTACGACATGATTGTGATGTTCAGCCCGAATGGAGTGAAGTCGCTGCAGACGAATTTCCCTGATTTCAAGCAGGGAGAGGTGGCTTTCGCCGCGCTTGGGTCGGCCGTGATCACCGCTTTGGAGAATGCCGGCTGGACCGCCCAGGTGACTGCCCCCACCAAGGATTATCCCTCCATCACTGATGCGCTGGACGCATTCCTGAAAGAATATGCAACCCGTAGAAGATAAACAGGTCTTCCCCCGCAGCGAACATCTTAAATCCTCCCTCGCCATCAAGGAGGTTATGGATGCGAATCAATCCGTATATTCTTATCCTATAAAATGTTACTATGATTTGCCTGAGCAATCGGGCCGCGTTTCCGTGCAACTTGCCGTGACGGTTCCCAAGAAACGGTTTCACCACGCGGTGGATCGCAACCGTCTGAAACGCCTGATGCGCGAGGGCTATCGTCTGGAAAAACATCAGCTATTGGTTCCGGAAGGGAAGTGCTGCCGTTTGTGTTGGATTTTCGTGGCCAAAGAGATGGCCTCCTTTGCGGAAGTTCGTGAAGCCGCATCCTCTGTTTTTCAAAAAATCAATCTTGCTTTGGAAACCCAAAGGAATGAGAAAACTGTATGACCTCTTTAGCAAAGGCCTTGCCGCCATTATGATAGGGCTTATCAGGCTCTATCAGATGACGTTGTCGCCGTTCATCGGGCGTGCGTGCCGCTACACGCCCACCTGTTCCAACTATGGCATCGAAGCTATCCGAAAACATGGTCCGTTCAAGGGCGGCTGGCTCACGCTGAAACGGGTCGCATCCTGCCATCCGTGGGGTGGAAGCGGTTATGACCCAGTGCCGTAAAAAAAATATTTTCATCTCCACTACATTATTTATATATATATTATATTTGCACCTTGAAATTGTGCGGAGGATTTTTATTGTATAATATTAACTAATAATAACTTACATTTATGAAGATTTCTTACAAGTGGCTGAAGGATTTGATGACATTTGATGTTTCGCCCGAAGAGGTGAGCCATTATCTGACCAATTGCGGTCTGGAGGTAGAGGGTGTTGAGACAGTTGACATGATTCGCGGAGGCCTGAGGGGGCTGGTGATTGGTGAGGTGCTCACCTGCGAGCCGCATCCCAATTCCGACCATCTGCACGTCACCACGGTGAACGTGGGTGCTGAAGAACCATTGCATATCGTATGCGGCGCGGCCAATGTGGCCGCCGGCCAGAAAGTGGTGGTGGCAACCATTGGCACTGTGCTGTACAATGGTGACGAGTCCTTCACCATCAAAAAGTCCAAACTGCGCGGAGAGCCTTCTGAAGGCATGATTTGCGCCGAGGACGAGATTGGCTTGGGCAATTCCCATGATGGCATTATGGTCCTTGATAGCGAGGCCGTGCCGGGCACACCGGCATCCCAATACTTCCATGTGGAGTCGGATACAGTCTTTGAGATCGGACTGACCCCGAATCGCTGCGATGCTATCTGCCATGCGGGTGTGGCCCGCGACCTGTATGCCGCGCTGATGCAGGACGGACGTTCTTGCTCCCCGCTGATACTCCCCAATGTGCCGGAGGTGAAGCCGATAGCCCATGTGAAACTCCGTATTGATGTGAGCGTGGAAAACACCAAAGATTGTCCGCGCTATTCCGGCTTGCTGTTTGACAATGTGCAAGTGGGCGAATCGCCGGAGTGGATGCAGAACAAGCTGCGTGCCGTGGGCATACGGCCCATCAACAATGTGGTGGACATTACCCAATACATCATGTTGGAGTTAGGTCAGCCCATGCATGCGTTTGATGCTGACAAGATTAAAGGCAATAAGGTTATAGTCAAGAATTTGGATGAAGGTACTTCGTTTGTCACTTTAGACGGTAACGAGGTAAAATTGAGCGCCGACGACCTGATGATCTGCAACGCCGAAGAGGGTATGTGTATCGCAGGCGTTTACGGCGGTCTGAATTCCGGCGTGACGGACGGCACCACCCGCCTGTTCTTGGAAAGCGCCTATTTCAATCCCGTCTCCATCCGCAAGACGGCCAAGCGTCATGGCCTGAAGACGGATGCCTCCTTTCGCTACGAGCGCGGCTGCGACCCCAGTATCACGGTGTATGCCCTGAAACGTGCCGCTGCCTTGATTCAGGAACTGACCGGTGCCTCCATCATTTCTGAATTGGTGGATATTTATCCCCACAAGATTGAACCCGCACAGATTACTTTGAAATACGAACAGGTGAACAAGGTTGCCGGTAAGGTCATTGACAAGCCGACGATTTCACGCATCCTTTCCATGTTGGGTATGGAAGTGCAGAGCTCCGGCGATGAGCAGCTGCTCGTGCGTGTGCCGCTGAGCAAAGCTGATGTGACGCGCCCGATAGATCTTATTGAGGAGATTCTGCGCATCTATGGCTACAACAACATTGAGATTCCCGACACGCTGTTCTATAAGATGCCGACCCCTGAAACGGGCAATACTGCCTATCAGATGCAGATGGTGGTTTCCAACTACTTGGTGGATAATGGCTTCTACGAGGTGATGAACAACTCACTGACCAAGATGGAATACGCAGATCGTTTTGATTTTATTGACAGTCGCGAGACAGTGAAACTGCTGAATCCGCTGAGCAATGAGTTGGGTGTGATGCGCCAGACCCTGCTGTTCGGTGGATTGGAAAACATTGTCCGCAATGTGAACAACAAGAACCAAAACCTCCGTCTGTTCGAGTTTGGCAAGACCTATCACCTGAATCCTGACACGCAGAAGGGCGATGATGTCGTCTTGCGTTATCGCGAGCGGGATGAAATGGTCATGCTGGTCACTGGTCGGGAGTGTGAGGATTCCTGGAACTACAAGGCCAAGGAACTGGATTTGTTCTATCTCAAAAACATGGTGGAGAATGTGTTGCAGAAGCTGAACTTCCCGATGCAGGATTTGAGATTGACCTTGGATGAGCCCGCCCGCATGTTCGCCGATCATCTTTCTTATTGCTGTGGCGAGGACATCATCGTGACGATGGGCTTGGTGAGCCCGAAGGTGCTCAAATATTTTGATCTGAAGAAGCCAGTGTATTACGCCGAATTCAACCTGTCTGCCGTCGATCGGGTGTTTGCAACGCAGAAAGTGAATTACAAACCTATAGCCACCTATCCTTCCGTGAAACGTGACTTGGCTCTTGTGGTGGCCAAGGATGTTACATACGACGAGTTGGAACGCATTGGACGCAAGTACGGTTCCAAATTGGTCAAGCATATCTCCCTGTTTGATGTGTATGAGGGTGACAAAATCGAGGAAGGCAAGAAGTCGTACGCATTGAATTTCGTGCTCCAGCATCCGGACAAGACTTTGACGGATGATGAGATCAACAAGGTGATGACCAAACTGATTGCCGCTTACGAACGTGAGGTGAACGCCAAATTACGTTAATAAATATGAGGATTTTCAGAGGATTTGAGGATATTGTCCCGCTGACGCGCCCGGTAGTGGCCATCGGCTCTTTCGATGGCGTGCATCTGGGGCATCAGCGCATCCTTCGCTATTTGTGCGACACCGCAGCCAGTCATCAGGGACAGAGTGTGGTGGTCACATTTGCGCCTCATCCCCAGCAGTTGCTGAACCCGGACTCCGATTTCTTCCTCATCAACGACTTGGAACGCAATCTCGAACTGATTGCCGACCAGGGCGTGGATGTGGCGGTGGTTGTCCCGTTTACTCGCGATTTTTCCCAAATCACGTATGTGGAGTTCATCGAGCGCTATCTGATCGGCTGTCTCCATGCCAGCATGCTGGTGATGGGGCCCAACCATGCACTGGGGCACAACCGCGAAGGCGACCGCTCCAGAATCGAGGCGGTATGCCAGCGTCATCATGTGAAAGTGGTCGATATCCCCGAATTTTTGGTGAACGATGCCGAAGTTCACTCTTCGACCATTCGGAAGATGATTCAAAGCAAACAGTTCGACAAGGTGGACGAGATGTTGGGGTATCACTACGAGAGTTGAGAGTTTAGAGATTAGAGTTGAGAGTGAATTTATTTCAGATTAACATGATAAACTTTATAAACATTATAAACTTTACGAACTTTATAAACTTTACGAACCAATTAACTAAACAAAATACAAACACTTATCGCTTATGAGTAAAAATTTGATTATTGTAGAGTCTCCTGCCAAAGCCAAAACTATCCAAAAGTTTATTGGCAAGGATTTTGACGTGGTGTCCAGCAAGGGCCATGTTCGCGATTTGCCCCAAAAGGATCTGGGTATTGACATTTCCAAGAATTTCGAGCCGCAGTACGTGGTTTTGGATGACAAGAAATCATTGATTAATGACATTAAGAAGAAAGCCGATGCAGCGGATGTGGTGTGGCTCGCAACGGATGACGACCGTGAGGGAGAGGCCATTTCATGGCATTTGATGAAGGTTACCAACATTGATCCCGCGAAGGTGAAGCGTATTGTCTTCCATGAGATCACCAAACCGGCCATTGAGCAGGCCTTGTCCACACCGCGAGAGCTGAACGTGGACCTGGTGAACGCGCAGCAGGCGCGTCGCGTATTGGACCGTCTGGTGGGTTTCGAGCTCTCACCTGTGCTCTGGCGCAAGGTGAAACCGCAACTCTCCGCCGGCCGTGTGCAGTCTGTAGCTGTCAAATTGATCGTGGAACGTGAGCATGAGATCGAGAAGTTCAACACCACGTCTTCCTATAAGGTGGACGGTGTGTTCAACCCGGTTCGCGACAAGAACGTGGAACTGAAGGCCGAGTTGAACAAGCGTTTCAACGATCAGCCGGCAGCTGTGGAGTTCTTGCAGGCTTGCCAGAATGCTGATTTCAAGATTGAGGCCATTGAGACCGCTCCGGGCAAGAAAAGCCCCGCGCCGCCTTTCACCACTTCCACCTTGCAGCAGGAGGCCGCCCGCAAGTTGGGCTTTTCTGTGAGCAAGACCATGGTGGTGGCGCAGCAACTGTACGAATCCGGTTACATCACCTATATGAGAACCGACTCCGTGAACCTCTCCGCCGTCGCCCTGGCCACGGCCAAGGAGGTGATTACGGAGATGTTCGGAGCACCATACGTCCATATCCATAACTATGTCACCAAGACCAAAGGTGCCCAGGAGGCTCACGAGGCCATCCGTCCCACGGATCTTTCCCGTCAGACCATTCCGGGCGACACTTTCGCCAAGCATCTCTATGAGTTGATTTGGAAGCGTACCATTGCCTCCCAGATGAGTGATGCCAAGACCGAGAAGACCAACATCACGATACCGGTCACTGGCCGCAAGGAGAAATTCATAGCCTCCGGAGAAGTGATTCTGTTCCCGGGCTTCCTCAAAGTCTATACGGAATCCAAGGACGATGACAACGAAGAGGTGCGCGGCATGTTGCCGGCTATGCAGTTGGGCGAGGCTCTGAATGCACAGGTGATTACGGCTACACAGCGTTTTGCGCAGCCGCCTGCAAGATATACAGAGGCCAGCCTGGTGAAGAAACTCGAGGAACTTGGCATCGGCCGTCCTTCCACGTATGCCCCTACGATCACCACCATCCAGAAGCGTGGCTATGTGCAAAAGGCAACCCGTCCGGGCAGCGAACGCACCTATTCTTGCATTCAGTTGAAGGATAATGTGATCAAAGAAGATACGAAGAAAGAGAAATTCGGCTACGAGAAGGATAAAATCATCCCTACCGACGTAGGCATCATTGTGAATGACTATCTGCAGGAGAATTTCAACGATATCATGGACTATGGCTTTACCGCGGATGTGGAGAAGGAGTTCGATGACATTGCCGAGGGCAAGGACAACTGGCAGAGTATGATCCAGCGTTTCTACGGTGGTTTCCACAGCTCCGTTGACCATGCTTTGAACTATTCCACCAAGGCCAGCGGAGAGCGTTTCTTGGGGTATGATCCCAAAACCAATGCCAAAGTGATTGCCAAGTTGGGCAAGTATGGCCCGATGGTGCAGATAGGGGAGAACTATGCGGACGAAAAACCGCGTTACGCTCGTCTGCGCTCTAACCAGTTCATTGAAACACTGACGTTGGAAGATGCGCTGGAACTGTTCAAGTTGCCGAGAACTGTGGGCACTTGGAACAATGCTGAGGTTGTGGTCGGCACAGGCCGTTTCGGTCCCTATATTCGTTATAACAGTGCCTTTGTTTCTATTCCGAAGGACGAGGATCCGTTGTCCATCACGTTGGAGAGATGTGTGCAGTTGATTGAGGCCAAGCAGCAGAAAGATGCCGACCGCGCGCCGCGCTTGGTGGGTCATCTGGATGGCAAGGAGATTGTGGCGGCTGCCGGACGCTATGGCCCGTATCTGAAATACGACGGCAAGAACGTCACCCTGGACAAGGGTATGGATGTTCATACCATCACTGAGGAGGAAGCCATCAACTTCCTGCAGAACCTCCAGAACAAGAACGTGCTGCGTTCATTTGCTGAGAATCCGGATATCAAGGTGATGAACGGCCGCTATGGCGCATATATCACCAACGGTACTGACAATTACCGTATCCCCAAGGAAATGCTGGCAGAGAATCTCACCTATCAGGATTGCGTGGATATTATGGCCAACAACACTCCGACTTCAAAGAAACGTGTTATCAGAAAAAAAGCATAAACTATGGATTTATCACTCTATTTTGATCCTGTTGACCTGACCTCGTTGGGCTTTGAAGAGTCTGGCAATAGTGCTGAATTGTTAGCATCCTCAGTGCTGATGTACAATCCGGAGGCCCCGCTGAACATCCAGGAAGCTCAGATTGCCCTCATGGGTGTGCCAGAGTCGCGCAATAGTGTGAACAACTCATCCTGCTCCCTCGCCCCCGATGAAATCAGAAGACAGCTGTACCGGCTGTACTGTTGGAACAAGAACGTCCGCATCATAGACCTGGGTAACGTCAGGGTGGGGAAGAGTGTGGAAGATACCTACGAGGTGGTTTCCGACATCATCGCCTATTTGTTGGAGAACAAGGTTGTTCCGCTGATATTGGGCGGTGGCAATGATATCGCGTTCGCCAACTACCGTGCCTACGAGAAGTTGGAGCAAGTGGTGAACCTGGTGTCCGTGGATTCTTGTTTCGACCTGGGTGACGAGCATCAACCTATCCGTTCCGATGCATACCTGAACAAGATCGTATTGCAACAGCCCAACTTCCTGCTCAACTACGCCAATATCGGCTATCAGACTTACATGAATAGTCAGTCTTCCATCAAACTCATGGAAGAGCTTTTCTTTGAAACATACAGGGTGGGGTCCATGCGCAAAGACATCGAGGAGGTGGAGCCTATCGTGCGCAATGCGGATATGGTATCTATCGACATTTCCGCGGTGCGTCGTCCTGATGCACCGGGCTGTCCGCACGGCTCGTCCAACGGATTCTATGGCGAGGAGATTTGCCAGATTGCCAAATATGCCGGTTTGAGCGACAAGCTATCCTCTTTCGGCATATTCGAATACGACCCGACGATGGATTACTGCAATCAGACGTCCCAACTCATAGCCCACATCATCTGGTATTTTGTGGAAGGTTTCCTGAACAGACCTAACGATAATCAGTTCAAGCACAAACAAGACTATCGGCAGTACAGCATTGCCGTTTCCGGCGCGCTCAATGAACTAGTGTTTTTCTGCAGCCGTAAAACCGGCCGCTGGTGGATGCTCATCCCCATGATCAACAAGGAGAAGGACGTTGTGCAGAACTACTATCTGCCTTGTTCCAAACGCGACTATCATTTGGCTTGCGATGACCAGATCCCCGACAGATGGTGGAAAGCATACAATAAACTTAACCACTAAGGGTATAATTGATAATAATTTTTTCGAATTTTAATATTTAAAAATCAGTGATTATGAAGAAAGGATTTTTACTCTTATTGATTGGTGCGTTGACCTGCTCACTGGTGAATGCACAGGTAGATGAAAAAACCGCTGCCGAAGAGGCTCTCAAAACGAAAGTGAAATCCGCTGAAGTGGACAGTGCCAAACATTGGAAATTCACCGGTATGGTGGGACTGAATGCCTCCCAGACCGCTCTGTTCAACTGGGCTGCCGGTGGTGACAACAATATCACGGGCTTCTTGTACGCCAACATGACGTTGTCTTACAAGAAGAACAAATGGACTTGGGACAGCAACTTGGATACAGAGTTGGGTGAGACATTCTCTTCTGCCCTTAATCCACAATGGAGAAAAGCCAATGATAAAATCAACTTCACTACCAAGGGTGGTTTCCAAATGCATCCTAAATTTTATCTGACCCTGTTGGGAAGTTTCAGATCCCAATATCGTCCGGGTTATAATTATCTCAATGATGAAGAAGGTAACAAAGAGTTGATTTCCAAATGGATATCACCTTCCTATACGGATTTGGCACTCGGTATCGAATATCGTCCCAACGACATCTTCACCGTCGGTGTGTATCCTCTGGCAGGTCGTATGACTACCTGTAAAGAGGAAAGTCTTCGTCCTAACTACGGTCTGTCACAACGTGAGGATGGTACGTACAAGCCTGTGATGCTGAATATGGGTCTCCGTATCAACGGTGGCATCAACTACACGCTGGTCAAGAATCTCAAGATTATCTCCACGGTGACCTTGTTCACACCATATACTGCCCGTCTCCATGACAAAGTGAATGGTCAGCCTTTCGGCAACTTTGATGTGGACTGGGATTTTGCTATCTCTTACAGTTTCCTCAAGGTGCTCAATGTCAGCTTGATGACCTCGCTGAAGTACTATGACAAAGTCATGATTGACGGTCCGGCATGGCGTAATTATTCAGAAGGTCCGCGCGCACGTGTCCAGTTCAAGGAAGTGATTGGTCTGGGTATCGGTTACAGTTTCTAATCTGATTTCATCGAAAATCGAATCATAATCTAAAAAAACAGAATCCAAATAATGAAAAGATCAAGAATAAAAGATGTTCTGAAGAATCCTGAATCCATCGGATTTGGCAACGATGTTTGTGTGAAGGGTTGGGTGCGTACCAAACGCGGCAACAGCAATGTGGCGTTCATAGCCCTTAACGATGGTTCAATTGTGACTAACCTGCAGATTGTGGCTGAGCCTGCCAAGTTTGATGAGGAGTTGATGAAGAAAATCACGACGGGCTCCTGTATCCATGTGGAGGGCAAGCTGGTGGAATCAGCCGGCAAGGGCCAGACTATGGAAGTGCAGGCCGAGATGATAGAGCTTTACGGCACGGCAGACCCGGAGAAGTATCCTTTGCAAAAGAAGGGTCACTCTATGGAGTTTCTGCGCGAAATTGCCCACTTGCGCCCGCGTACCAACTATTTCGGTTGTGTGCTCCGATTGCGCCATGCCATGGCATTTGCCATCCATAAATATTTCAACGACAGAGGTTTCTTCTATTTGCATACACCGTTGATTACGGCATCTGATGCAGAGGGCGCCGGTGAGATGTTCAATGTCACGACCTTCGATTTGAACAATGTGCCTCGAACCAAAGAGGGTGTTGTGGACTACAAGAAAGACTTCTTCGGCAAACACACCAACCTGACGGTCTCTGGCCAGCTGGAAGGTGAACTCGGAGCCTTGGCACTTGGCAATATCTATACGTTTGGCCCGACGTTCCGCGCGGAGAACAGCAACACGCCGCGCCACCTCGCCGAATTCTGGATGATTGAACCCGAAATGGCCTTCTATGACATCACCGACAATATGGATCTGGCCGAGGATTTCATCAAGTATCTGGTGAAATATGCGCTGGATAACAATATGGATGATTTGCAGTTCCTTAATGATATGTTTGACAAAGGTCTGATTGAAAGACTTCAGTCTGTCATCAAAGAGGAATTCGTGCGTTTGGACTATACATCAGCCATCGATATCTTGCTCAAAGCTGACAAGAAGTTCGAGTATCCCGTTTCCTGGGGCATCGACCTCCAGTCGGAACACGAGCGTTATCTGGTGGAGAACCATTTCAAACGCCCGGTTATCCTGACCAACTATCCGAAGGAAATCAAGGCGTTCTACATGAAGCAGAACGACGACGGCAAGACCGTGCGTGCCATGGATGTGCTCTTCCCGACCATCGGTGAGATTATCGGTGGCTCCGAGCGCGAGGCGGATTATGAAAAATTGCTTACGCGTGTGCACGAGCTGGGCATGACGGAGGAACAGTACTGGTGGTATTTCGACACCCGCAAGTTCGGCTCCGCGCCGCACTCCGGCTTCGGCCTCGGTTTTGAGCGCTTGCTGCTCTTCGTGACGGGCATGACGAACATCCGTGACGTGATCCCATTCCCGAGAACCCCGCAAAACGCAGAATTCTAATACATATCCGGTAAGGGCGAATGATTATTCGCCCTTACATTTGATATATTATGCCAACAAAACTATCCCAACAACAGAAAACGGTTCAACGCCAGATCGCCACGCAGCAGACCATCCGGCTGATGCAGCTGGTGGAGTTGCCGTATGCATCGCTTGAACAGGAAATCCAGAAGGAGGTGGACGAAAACCCTGCTTTGGAGGCCTATCTCGATGATGTGGACGAGCGTGTTGATGCTTTGGAGGAGAACCCTTCTCCCGAGTATGACGAAAACGGCGACCCGCTTGACCTGTCACAGCAGCAGCTTTCCGATGAGGAAATCTTCAAAGAGGATTACTATCGGGATGACGACTTGGACGACTATCCTACAGAGCGCGAGATTGAGAATCGCATTCGCCGGCTGAATGCGCCGGAGGAATCTGGCTCCGCTGACCGGATGGGTGTTTTCCACAATTCCATGCAGGAACAGTGGCAGTTGCAGTTGGGCGAGATGAACATGACGGAGCGAGAGCTCTTGATTGCGCAGTACCTCACCGGCAATCTGGACGACGACGGCTATTTTACCATGGATATGCAGGCCGTGGTCAACGAAATGCTCTACATGAACAACCTCTATACGAATGTGGAGGAGGTGGAGGAGGTGCTGACTCGCTTTGTGCAGGAACTGGACCCGCCTGGCGTGGGTGCGCGCAACCTGCGCGAGTGCCTGTTGCTCCAGATTCGGAGACTTCCACATGATGATGAGGATGTCAAACTTGCCGAAATAATCTTGGACAAATGTTTCGAGCAGTTTGCAAAGAAGCACTATGACAAGATTCAGCAGATGCTTTCCATTTCGGAAGAACAATTGAAGCGGGCATTGGCCGTCATTCGCAAGCTTGATCCGCGTCCCGCCGATTCAGGCTCCCCGTTGGAAAAAAATGCTGATGTCATCCGGCCTGATTTTACCATTACGGCCAATAATGGCAAGTTGTCTCTCACATTGAATAACCAGTATGTGTCCAAAGTGCGCATCAATAAAGAATTCAGCAACGCATATCGTTTCCTGACCAAAGAAGCCTCTGAAAAGAAACGGGCGGAGGCGGAGAGGTTCATGCGTGAGTATGTCGAGCGTGGTGAACAGTTTATAGGCATTCTCACCACCCGGGAGATGATTCTCTATAATACCATGTACGCCATCATGCAGCATCAGAAAGCCTATTTTCTCTCCGGTGACGATGCTGACCTCAAGCCGATGATTTTGAAGACCATCGCTCAGGAGGTGAAATTGGACGTCTCTACCGTGTCAAGAGTCTCCAACAGCAAATATGTGCAGACCGATTTTGGTGTAATCCCGTTGAAGCATCTGTTTTCAGAGGCTGTCAATGATGAGGATGTCTCTTCCAAGGAAATCAAGCGGATACTGACGGATTTGATTGAGGCGGAGGACAAGAAGTCGCCGTTGGCAGACGAGAAGCTTTGTGACTTGTTGAAGGAGCGGGGCTATAACATTGCGCGTCGCACGGTGGCCAAGTATCGCGAGCAATTGGATATCCCGGTGGCCCGCCTTCGCAAAGAGATATAAAAAAAGCCGCTCCATGGAGCGGCTTTTTTTGATAGAAACCAATGATTAATTGCCTTCTACATTATCTACTATATATTCAGACGCGAAGGCGCCATCTTCATCCAAGTAGAATTGGGTGTCATCCAACAGGACGTTGTCACTCTTTCTGTAAAGTCTGTAGTTGAATTTGTCACCATCCGCCATGTGGACTTTAATCTCATCACCATGCACAATGATGGCAGCAACAGCTTCAAGGTATTTGGCTTCGGCTCTGAGGTCGGTGTAGTTTTGATCATTGCCTGTGAAGGCGTAATCACCATTCCAGTACAAATTGATAGTGCCTAACACGGCTTTGGCACTGACTTCATTGTCGTGGTTGGCAAACTCATAGGTTGTGGTGGTGTAGTAGGTGTGTTGGTCTCTGTTGCAGCTGGAGAAAATCATAGCGCAACAAACAATTGCAAATAAAGCGATTTTTTTCATTTTTGAAATTTTTATGTGAATAATATTGTTACAAACGGGTAAATGTGATAAATGTTGTGTAATTGATTATTCGATTATTTCAGCACACCCAGTTCCTTGCCGATCTTGGTGAAGGCGGCGATACACTTGTCGAGGTGCTCGGGTTCGTGGGCGGCGGAAATCTGCACGCGGATACGGGCCTGGTCTTTCGGTACCACGGGGTAGTAGAATCCGGTGACGTAGATGCCTTCCTCCTGCAGTTTGGCGGCCATCACCTGTGACAGTTTGGCGTCATACAGCATCACGGCACAGATGGCGGACTCTGTCGGTTTGATGTCGAAGCCGGCGGCTTTCATCTTGGCCACGAAATAATCGGTGTTGCTGTGCAGCTTGTCTTGCAGCTCGTTGGTCTCGGACATGATATCGACCATCTTGCAGCCGGCGGCGGCGACCATCGGCGGGATGGAGTTGGAGAACAGGTACGGACGGGAGCGTTGGCGCAGCATGTCGATGATTTCCTTCTTGCCGGTGGTGAAACCGCCGATGGCGCCGCCGAATGCCTTGCCCAGCGTGCCGGTGAGGATTTCAATCTTGCCGCGCAGGTTGTAGCGCTCGGTCACGCCGCGACCGGTCTGTCCGACCACACCGGCGGAGTGGCTTTCGTCCACCATGACCATGGCGTCGTATTTCTGGGCCAGCTCGTAAATCTTGTCCAGCGGGCACACATTGCCGTCCATGGAGAACACGCCGTCGGTGACGATGATGCGGAAGCGTTGAGCCTGGGCGGCTTTGAGTTGCTCCTCGAGGTCGGCCATGTCGGCATTTTTATAGCGGTAGCGCACGGCCTTGCAGAGGCGCACGCCGTCGATGATGGAGGCGTGGTTCAGGGCATCGGAGATGATGGCGTCCTGTTCGGTGAGCAGGGGCTCGAATACACCGCCGTTGGCGTCGAAACAGGCAGCGTAGAGGATAGTGTCCTCAGTGCCGAAGAATTCGGCAATCTTCTTCTCCAGGGCCTTGTGCAGGTCGGAGCAGCCGCAGATGAAGCGCACGGAGGCCATGCCGTAGCCGTGGGTGTCGAGGGCTTCCTTGGCGGCGGCGATCAGGCGCGCGTCGTTGGCGAGGCCCAGGTAGTTGTTGGCGCAGAAGTTGAGCACTTTGCTGCCGTCCTGAAGTGTGATCTCACCGCTTTGCGGAGAGGCTATGATGCGTTCGTTCTTGTACAAGCCGGCTTCCTTGATGTCGGCCAATTCTTTCTGAAGATGATTTTGGAAATTTGTGTACATATAAAAGGGTTTAAAAGTTTTAAAGTATAAAGTTCAAAAGAGAGGAAATTTCTCATTCCCCATTTCACATTCCCCATTGAAGAATCCTCGCCTGCAAAAATACAAAATTATCTTTTTTTCGTACTCTTTCCCTTCCTCTTTTCCCATTTTTTCACGGCTTCCTTGTAGCGCTTGCGGCAGCCTTTGATGTACTCGTCGGTGAACTTGGGGTTGCCGTACTTGGCCATGCGGCCCTGAATGACACCGGCCTGGCGGTTCAGATAGCCGGAGGGACGTGCCGGATTCCGGTGGAGCGGGGCAGGGTAGCAGGCCGTGATGAGGGCTGCCTGCCGCGCACTGAGTTGCTTCGCACTGCAATGGAAATAATGCTGCGCGGCAGCCTCCGCACCGTAAATGCCCGGACCCATCTCGATGACATTGAGATAAACCTCCATGATGCGCTCCTTGCCCCAGAAGGTCTCAATCAGGAAGGTGTAATAGACCTCGAATCCTTTGCGCAACCATGAACTTTTCGGCCAGAGAAACACGTTCTTGGCGGTTTGCTGCGAGATGGTGCTGGCACCGCGCTTTCGCACGCCACTCTTGCGCTCCTTCACAGCCTGGTCGATGGCAATGACATCAAAGCCGTTGTGCCCGAGGAAGTAGTTGTCCTCCGAAGCGATGGCCGCCCTGTACATGTACGGCGAAATCTCCTCGATGGGCTTCCACTTCTTCTCAATAGGATACCCGTATTGCACCTTGCGGATGACCATCAGAGGCGTGACGGGCGGGTTTACCCATCGGAAAATGATAGTGAAGAAAATACTCAACAGGAAAAATAATAGGATGATAAGTCCCAATATTTTCCAGAATCCCTTTTTTGTCTTGTTCCCTTTTTTAGCCATATCGTTATTTAGAATGTGTATCGCACTCCGAGGTTCACTAATCCCCACTCAAAAGTGTGGTTGCCGATGAATTCATTGTTGAATTGGAAACGGTAGCCAGGACGGAAGTCCAGCTGCAGGGTGAGGGGAATGTCGAATTTGTATTCCAGTCCGATGATGCCGTGGGCACCACCTTTCCCCGTTATGTTCCGGATCTGCATTTCTGGCGAATATGAAGTGTAATATGTTACTGGCGGGTTCCAACCGAATCCGAGACTTAAACCTCCACCAACTAAACCATACAAGCCTTTCACAAAGTGTCCTTCATACATGAAGCTCGGGGTCACCTCCATAGACCATAGTATTGAACCATATCCGGCGATAATGCTGTAGTTGTATCTGGTGCCCAAATCCAGCTGAATGGCGAAATGATTTGTGGGAAAAGTCTTGTAGGATGCTGCTTGCATGAAACCGACAGTTGCGCCGATACTGTGTTTATATGGCGCCTGTGCTTGTGTGGAAAGTGCCATGCTGACGAGCAGAGCCAGAATCAGGGGGAATTTCGTTTTTTTCATAGTAGTATGATTTGCTTAGATTGTTATTTCCGAATGTTCTTGTAAACAGCATCTTGGATGGCCTCCTGCAGCGTGATGTCATTGTCGTCCAGCAATGCAGGTTCATAGCCCATTTCCAAGGATTTCTCCAGTGGGAATAAAAAGTAGGTGCAGTCGCATTCGGCGCACAGCACCCCCTCAGGGCTCCAGATCTCGCCTTTGACAATGGCAATTGTGCGGCGTTGCGTTTCCAGGCGCGCGCGGAGCAGAATGTAGGGCCATTTGGTGCTGACAGGCTTGCGGTAGCGCATCTCCATCTTGGCGGTCACGCCGGAAGATTGCAACTGGAAGAAGACCACCCACCCGCAAATCTCGTCCAATAGCGTGGCTTGCAGCCCGCCATGCAGAGTGTCGATCCAGCTTACGTGGTTCGCGCCGGCGCGCCATACGGACACTACGTCCTGCCCGTCCCAGTAAAAACTCATGTGCATGCCGACGGGATTGTTGGGATCGCAGCCGAAACAATTGTATCCGTTGGTGTTGCCAATCCAGGGGTTGATGATTTTCTTCATAGGCAGTGTTTTTTTAGATTGCTTGATTTGAATATCGGGCCGCAAAAATAGAAAAAATCTGATTTGTGGTATCTTGTTGAAAATTTGACGTTTATCTTTGTTAGTACTTATTTTTAGCGACTTGTTGAATCATTTTTCCTCAATATATGGGATGGATGGTGCAGATTCCGGGGCGTATTTTTGCCACGTCAATTGAGATAATAAGCCACAGGTTGATAATAGTGGATTAATTATATAAGTTGTTGTTTTAATATTTTGATTAGGCACGGCGCGGATTTGTCCGCGCCGTAGCTTTTATTATTCTTTTCTTGTTGCATGGATAAAAAAATGTATCTTTGTGCCATCAATATATTATAAACACTTAAACAATCCTAAACATGAAAAAGTACAAATGTAAAGTATGCAAAGCTGAGTTTGAATTAGCTGACGGTGAAGAATTGGTATGTCCGGTATGCGGAATGGGAGAGGAGGATTTGGAATTGATTTCTGACGATGCTCCAAAAGCAAATCCTTACGCAGGAACCCAGACGGAGAAAAACCTTGAGGCAGCGTTCGCAGGCGAATCGCAGGCACGCAACAAATACACCTATTTTGCCTCTGCGGCCAAGAAAGAGGGCTATGAGCAGATTGCCGCCCTGTTTCTGAAGACTGCCGAGAATGAGAAGGAACACGCCAAGATGTGGTTCAAGGAGCTGAACGGCATTGGCAATACAGCCGAGAACCTGGCTGCAGCCGCCGCTGGCGAGAACTATGAATGGACGGATATGTATGAAGGCTTTGCCAAGACAGCAGAAGAGGAAGGATTTAAGGAACTTGCCGCCAAATTCCGTTTGGTGGCCGCCATCGAGAAACACCACGAGGAGCGTTACCGTGCCCTGTTGAATAACGTGGAGACGGCGCAGGTGTTTGAGAAGAGCGAAGTCAAGATTTGGGAATGCCGCAACTGCGGTCACATCGTGGTGGGCACGAAAGCTCCGGAGATTTGCCCAACTTGCGCCCATCCGCAATCCTATTTCGAGGTGAACGCCGAGAACTACTAATTGACGTTTATTCTTGCAACAACCAAAATCCCCCGGCACGCAAGTGTCGGGGGATCTCCTTTATATGGGGTATAGCCAAAATTAATAGCAAGCTTTCAGAATCTCCAGCACCTCCCCGGTGGTGGGCACGTGATAGCCTCCGCACTTCACGGTGGATTCGGCGATAAGCGGGAGCATCTCTTCGGTGGCGCCCACCTCGCGCAGGGTTTGCGGGATGCCCATCTCGGCGATAAAGTCGCTCAGGGCCTGTATGCCTTCCAGCGCAATCTGCTCGTCGGTTTTGTCCTCCGGCGCCACGTGCCAGATATTCTGGGCATAGCGCACGAAACGGTGCAGTCCGTACTTGTAGATGTGTCGGTAATAGGGTACGGAGATGATGGCCAGCCCGATGCCGTGCGCACAGTCGGTGTAAGCTCCCAGCTGGTGCTCGATCATGTGCACCTCCCAGTCCTGGGTCTTCGATAGTGCCAGGATTTTGTTCAGTCCCATGGTTGCGCACCACATGATGTTGCTGCGGGCCTCGTAGTCCTCCTGGTTTACGATGGCTTTGCGCGCCGCGCTGATGAGCGCGAGCATGTCGCCCTCCAGCAGGTAGTCGCTCACACAGTCGTCGTCACCCGAGAAGTACTGTTCCATCAGATGGGAGAAGATGTCGAAGATGCCGCTCACCATCTGGTATTTGGGAACACTGTAGGTGAATTCGGGGTTGAGGATGGAGAACTTGGGGGAGGCGAGCTCCAGAGGGAACACGCGCCCCAATTTCAGTTTCTTGTCCTCGTGGGTGATGACGGAACCGCCGTTCATCTCGGAAGCCGTGCCGGTCATGGTGAGGATGGAGGCTACGGGCACCACAGGGTTGTCCACATCCTCGCCGTTCTCCCAATAGCGGGTCCACGGGTCGCCCTCGCAGTAGGCCGACATGGCAATCCCCTTGGAGCAGTCGATGACAGAGCCGCCGCCCACGGCCAGAATGAGATCGACGTGGTGCTCGCGCACGAGCCGCGCGCCCTCCAACAACTGACTGTATCGAGGGTTGGAATTGATGCCCGGCAGTTCAACCACGTTCTTGCCGCATTCTTTCAGCGTGCGGATAACTTGGTCGTAAAGTCCCATCTTCTTGATGGAATTCTTGCCGTAAACCAATAAAATGTTTGGGCCAAACTTCTTCAATTCATCGGCCAGATGATTCATCGCGCTTCTTCCGAAATGGATGCGTGTGGGATTCTGAAATGTGAAATCTAAATTCATAGCATTTATTGTGTTTTGTTTGTTGCGTATTGTAGGGACGTAAAATTTTCGTCCCTACAATTGTTCATCGCGCAAAAATATAAATTTCCCGTTAATTTTTGATGTTCAACATTTTTGTATCTTTGCACCGTTTTTTTACAAACCATAATGACCTTACTATTAGTATTCTTGTTGAGTGCGATGGCAATCTCTTTCCTGTGTTCCACGCTGGAGTCGAGTTTGCTGTCAACACCCATTTCTTACATCTTGATGCGTGAGGAGGAGGGATACAAGCCGGCTACTTTGTTTAAGAAGTACAAGACGGACACGGAACGCCCCCTGGCGGCAATCCTATCTCTCAATACAATTGCAAACACAATCGGTGCCGCCGGCGTCGGTCAGCAAGCCACGTTGGTCTTCGGCAGCCGCTGGTTCGGACTGGTGTCTGCCATCATCACCATCCTCATACTGATTTTTGCCGAGATTATTCCCAAGACCTTGGGGACGACCCGCTGGAAGAGCCTGATGGGGTTCACGGCCAATACAATCCGGGTGCTGATTGTGATGATGTTCCCTTTCGTGAAACTGGTTGAGTTGATCAGTCGTGTGTTTACCAAAAAAGAGCCCGACACTGTCGTGAGCCGTGAGGAAGTGCTGGCCATTGCCAATGTGGGTGAGGAAGAGGGCGTGATTGAGAAAGATGAGAACAAGATCATTCAGAATATCATCAAGCTGGACAATGTGAAAGCCGAAGAGGTGATGACCCCGCGCGTGGTGGCCTCCGTCGCGCCCGAGAGCATGACCTTACGTGAGTATTATGCCGATGATCAATACGATCATTTCTCCCGTATTCCGGTCTATGCCGAATCACCTGAGTATATCACAGGCTACGTACTGCGTGACGATGCGCTGGAAAACCTTGCAGAAGACAAGTTCAGCCTCACATTGGGCGAAATCAAGCGGGAGATGCCCTATTTCAATGAGGATGCTTCTGTGAGCGATATCTGGGATTCCATGCTCAAGCAGAAATCGCAGATTGCCCTGATTATTGATGAGTACGGTTGCTTCCAGGGTATTCTTACCATGGAGGATATCATTGAGACGGTCTTTGGCTTGGAAATCATTGATGAAAGCGATGAGGTCTCCGACATGCAGCAATATGCGCGCGAGCGTTGGCAGCAGCGTCAGAAGAGGTTCAAGACCCTTCAGCTTCCTGACACGCCGCCGTTGTCCTGTGAATGATGACGGCTGTGAAAGCCCTTTTAGTGCAAGATTTTAATTGTTTTAATATGATAAAACGCCTTTTATTTATTTCATTGGTTGTTTTGTTTTGCGGTGTGCCACATGCGCAAATAGATTCCAAACAGATAGCAGGAGCGAAGGTGGTCGCCCAAGGCGGTTATTGGAAGTCATCTGGAACCTCCCCCAACAGTCAGGAGGCACTTGTGTCGGCCATGCAGGTTGGCTGCTATGCCTCATTGTGTGAGCTGGAATTGAACAAAGATGGCGTATGGGTGATATCTTCCGATGACAACAAGCGGAAAATGGAAGACCTTTTGCTTGCATACAAGAAACCCCTTTCTTCCGACAAGAAATCTGTCCAGGGCCAAGCAAAAATTTTAAATGCACAAGGGAAGTCCAAGAGAAATCCTATGAAACTGATTCTGGATTTCAATCCCGGTTTCGCCAAAGAATCTGAGAAGTCGTTGCTGCCTCTGCTGAGGAAGTTGATGAATGATGAAATCATTCACGCCTCGGTGGAACTCGCCTCGTCGAATATCTCTTTGTGCAAGGCGTTGGCGCAGGAATTTCCTGATGTTCCGGTGTCTTATATGAAGGGAGATCTCTCTCCCAGGGAACTCAAAAAGAAGGGCTTTTCAACGGGGTTTGCCGTTTATGATTGTCAAAGTTTGCAGGAACATCCTCAATGGATACGGGAGGCAGCCCAAAGCAAGCTGTTATTGTGTGTGTCGGGTGTCAGAAGTGAGGAAGATGTGAAAGGCCTGTTGAAAGTGGGAGTCCAGCGTTTCTTGACCGATGAGGTTGCCCTGGTGAAAGCCTGGGTGAGCAAAAAGGCTACAGTCAAACTGATGTCGTTTAATATCCGTATGAGTGCCATGCCGGAAGTGGATGGGGATAATGCCTGGGAAAATCGAAAAAATGCTGTGGTGAAGATGCTTCAAAGCGAAGGCCCTGATGTGTTCGGCGTACAGGAAATGCTTCCTGACCAACAGAAATATCTACGCGGCGAGTTGCCGGAGTATGATATGGTCGGTGTGGGGCGTGATGATGGCATGAACGAAGGGGAGTGCATGGGGATTTTTTACAAGAAAAACCGGTTCGAACTTTTGAATAATGGTACTTTCTGGCTCAGTGAAACGCCGGAGGTCCCTTCCTTGGGCTGGGATGCTGCCTGCAAGCGCACGGTGACATACGTACAACTCAAGGACCGGAAGAGCGGCAAGAAATTCTTCTATTTCAATACTCACCTTGACCATGTGGGCATGATTGCCCGTCAGGAGTCGGTGAAGCTGATTGTAGAGAAGATTCGGGAACTGGTGCCCGACACGAACGGTGCCTTTGTCCTGGGCGGCGACATGAACGCACCATTGACCCAAAACATTTTCATTCCTCTAATTGGAGAGCGGATGAAGCCGTCGGACAACAAGCTCGCACCTGCCAAAATGCAGGATGCAAGGGACTGTAAAGATATCGCACCCATGGAAGCTGAGAACCAACGTACGCCATCTCTGATGAGATCGGCCCGCAATACTTCGTGGGAGCGTGACTATAAGCAGACTTACAACGGTTTCGGAAAAGACAAGCCATCCCAAATCGACCATATTTTAACATCGCGACGAGTGGAGAATCTGGTGTTCAAAACGGTTATGGAGAAACATGACGTTCCGTATGTTTCAGACCATTACCCGATAACATTGATATTTATGTTGAGATAAAGACATAAAAAAAGAGACGCTGATGCGTCTCTTTTTTGTTTGGTCGGGGTGAGAAGACTCGAACTTCCGACCCCTTGCACCCCATGCAAGTGCGCTAGCCAACTGCGCCACACCCCGATCCTTTTTGCGGCTGCAAAAGTACACTTTTTTTCATATAAATCGACATTTTCGATTTTTTTTTATTCTTTCGGATTATTCATTATTTTTGCCGTATCATTTTTTTTATCCAATAAAGATGGCAAAACACCTTTACGCATTTGTAATTTTCTTATTCATAGTAGGATATGTTTCGGCTCAGTCCGTGTCTGTTTCGGATGCCGGTCGTGCAGCCGCCAGTTTTCTGCAATCAAATCAAAAATCCGGGTGCCGACTTGCCCATGTGATTACGGAAGGTGACGACACTCTGATGTATGTTTTCAACGCTGAAAACTCGTATGTTGTGATCAGCGGTGACAAACGAGTGCCACCCGTGTTGGCTTTCTCCGACCATCAATTGTACAATACGGAGGATGTCATCCCGCCTGTCAAAATGTGGCTGGACAACTACCAACAACAGCTCCGTCAGCTTAAACAACAGCCCGCAACTCAAGGCGTTCACCCGGCGTGGCAACATCTGTCCGATGGCAAGGCGGCCTTCAGAGGCACTTCCGAGGTGCTGCCCATGATGAAGTCGCACTGGGGACAAGGAACGTTCTACAGCTACTACTGCCCCCGCGACTATTCCGGAGAGAACAACCGTGTGGTGACCGGATGCGTGGCCACCGCCATGGCCCAGCTTATCTATTATTATCGTTTTCCGGAACATGGTGTGGGCTCTTATTCCTACACAGACTCCACATACGGCGTGCAATCTGCTGACTATGGCAACACGCACTATGATTTCAGTGCCATGTGCGACGATCCGACCTCGGTAAATCTTGCCATTTCTACTCTGATGTATCATTGCGGCGTGGGGGTGGATATGGTCTATGGGCCCGACGGCTCCGGCATGTACAACCACAGCGCGGCAAGAGTGCTTCGCACCTTTTTCAAATTTTCTCCCGAAACACAATACGTGTTCCGTGACTCTACGAATTTGGATTGGGATAGTCTGATCGTCAGCCATCTGCACCGCAACATGCCGCTCTATTATGCCGGATGGAGCAATCCCAATATCAACGGGCATGGTTTTATTTGCGACGGTTACAGGATGGTGGATAGTAACTATTACTACCATTTCAATTTCGGTTGGGACGGCTCGTCCGATGGCTATTTCTATACCAACGCGCTGAATTTAAGCGGTACGAACTTCAATCTGGCCCAGGAACTGATCATCAATGCATATCCAGACACTACACTCTATGAGTATCCTGTCGCGCAACCGCTAACGGGCACCAAAGTTCTTACCTCTGTGGCCGGATCCTTCACCGACGGCTCTCTTTCATACGAAACCTATCGCCCTGACATGGACTATACCTGGATCATACGCCCTCAAGGTGATGACTTTTCATCCATAAGTTTGAAAATTGACTATGATATCGCTGCTGGTGACTCGCTTTTGGTGTCGTTCAACAACCCGGCAATTGCGTCTATGGCATTGTCTGACAGTATGGGTGTTATTACAAACACGTGGGACTGTACCGAAATCATCGTGCGGCTGGTGACGGATGACTCTGTGGCCGCGTCGGGTTTCAGGGCAAGTTACAATGCTGAGGTGCAACCCTTCTGTGAGGGGCAGTCAGTCAAGACGTCCGCCACCGGTACAATCGAGGATGGCAGCGGAGATGAGGACTATCGCCCATTCAGCACATGTAAGTATAGAATCATCGTCCCTGCATACGATGTCATCCAACTGCATTTCGATTATCTGGATCTGGAAGATGGACACGACTTTTTCCGTGTCTTTGACAATAACTTCTCTGACGATGCCCTGCTCGCTACGTTAACAGGTTCCATGTCCGATACCACCTTGACGTTTTATGTGCCTCGTCTGGCTTTGATGTTTGAAACGGACGATCAGAACAACGCGGATGGATTCAAACTCACATATCGGGCTGGCCATGTTGGTGTGGAAGAACAGGGGATTTCCGAGATTGCAGTTTACCCCAATCCTGTTTCAGACAGGCTGTTCATTCACGGCGAGGGTGAGATAAACTCCGTGATGCTACGTGACATGCTTGGGAGGACAGTGCCTGTTCGCGCCGAACAGGACGGCAATGGTTGTTCCTTGTTGGTGACCGGCCTTCCAGATGGCCTGTATCTGCTGCAATTCAACCATAACAATCAAATCATCACCAGAAAATTCATCAAGCAATGAAAGTGACGCTTTTAGGTACTGGCACTTCACAGGGTGTTCCTGTGGTGGGGTGCGATTGTGCAGTGTGCCAATCGTCCGACCCGCGTGACGTGCGCCTGCGCACCGCCGCATTTGTGGAGGTGGACGGCACGCGCATCCTGATTGACGCAGGCCCTGACCTTCGCCAACAGCTGTTGCAAAACCATATTACGATGGCGGACGCCATCCTGGTTACGCACGAACACAAGGACCATCTTGCAGGTCTGGATGATATTCGTCCAATTTACTTCCGCAAGCAAGCCCCGATTGAGATTTATGGCCTCCAACGCGTGCTCAATGTGATTCGCAAGGATTTTGACTATGCCTTCAAGCCGCACCCTTATCCCGGTGTTCCATCCTTTCATTTGAATCCTGTGAAAGATGAGCCCTTTGTGGTCAATGGGGTGGAAATTCTGCCGATACATGTGCGCCATCTCACGCTGCCCATTTTGGGATACCGCATCGGGGATTTTGCATACATCACCGATGCAAGTTTTATCTCAGAGACGGAAATGAAGAAATTGCAAGGACTTGGGTTGCTGGTGCTGAATGCGTTACGTATAAAAGAACACTATTCTCACTTTAATTTGGCCCAGGCTTTGAACATCATCCGCCAGCTCAATCCGGCTAAGGCCCTGCTTACGCATGTATCGCACGAAATGGGCTTGTATGAAGAAGTTAGCGTGTTGTTGCCTGAAAACGTTTTTTTAGGTGTTGATAGCCTCTCTGTTGAGCTTTAATGAAAAGTTTTTTTATACATTTGCGCCCCTGAATCATGATAGGCTGATTTTCTATATAATGATTTGAGGGATAGTAATTTAATGTTTTAAAGTTATGGGAAGAAACATAAAATTTTGTCTGGTTTATCGTGACATGTGGCAGTCTTCTGGCAAGTATCAGCCGCGTGTGGACCAGTTGAAGGAAATAGCCCCCGTGATTGTGAATATGGGGTGCTTTGACAGAGTGGAAACCAATGGAGGCGCTTTTGAGCAGGTGAACCTGTTGTATGGTGAAAATCCGAACCGTGCCGTGCGCGAGTGGACCAAGCCTCTGCGAGAGGCGGGCATACAGACCCAGATGCTGGAACGCGGCTTGAACGGTCTGCGAATGTTCCCGGTGCCTGCCGATGTGCGCCGCCTGATGTTCAAGGTGAAGAAAGCCCAGGGCGTGGATGTGGTCCGTTCATTCTGCGGGCTGAACGATTACCGGAACCTGGAACTCTCCATCAAATACGCCAATGAGTTCGGCCTCATCTCGCAGGCCGCGCTCAGCATCACGCATTCTCCGGTGCATACCATTGAGCATTATATGGAGATTGTGGACAAATATGTGGAATATGGCGCCAAAGAGATCGGATTGAAAGACATGGCAGGCATTGGCCGGCCGTCCATGTTAGGCCAATTGGTGACCTGTATCAAGGAGAAATACCCGCAAATTGTGATTCAATATCACGGACATACCGGCCCGGGCCTCTCCATGGCCTCTGTCCTGGAGGTTTGCAAGGCTGGTGCCGACATCATTGATGTGGCCATGGAGCCGCTTTCCTGGGGTATGGTGCATCCCGATGTGATTGCCGTGCAGGCCATGTTCAAGAATGCCGGATTCGAGGTGAAGGAAATCAACATGAACGCCTATATGGAGGCACGCGCCCTGACGCAGAAGTTCATGGACGACTTTCTGGGCTATTTCATTGAGCCTAAAAACAAGATCTGCACCTCGCTGTTGCTTGGCTGCGGTCTTCCTGGCGGCATGATGGGTTCCATGATGGCCGACCTCAAGGGGTTGAAAGACGCCATCAATATGGCACTGCGCAAGCAAGGCAGACAAGAACTGTCGGAGGACGAACTGCTGGTGAAACTCTTTGATGAAGTGCAATATGTGTGGCCGCGCGTGGGTACGCCAGGCTTGGTCACGCCGTTCAGCCAGTATGTCAAGAATATTGCTTTGATGAACATCCTGGCCGACGCGCAGGGAAAACCGCGTTACTCGAACATGGACCAGAATATGTGGGACATGATTCTCGGAAAATGCGGTCGTCTGCCTGGCCCGCTGGCTCCGGAAATCGTGGAGTTGGCCAAGGAAAAAGGCTACGAGTTCTTCGATGGCGTTCCGCAAGACAACTATCCCGATGAATTGCCCAAGTACCGTGCTATGATGGAAGAACGCGGCTGGGATGTGGGCGAGGACGAAGAGGAACTCTTCGAGCTGGCTATGCATGAGCGTCAATACATTGACTATAAAGAGGGTAGGGCGAAGGCGAATTTTGAAAAAGCGCTCGCCGATGCCAAGAGAAAAGCGCTTCAGAAACAGCAAGTCTTGCCTCCCGAACAGTTTAAACAGGCTTTGATTGAGGCTGCCCTGAAACGCGAACCCAATGCGGTTCGCGTGGAAGCTCCCGTGTCCGGCCAAGTGATTTGGGAACTCGCCGTGAACGAGGAATCCATGGCGAAACCGCTGGGCACAGCATTTCCGGAGAACGGCATCCTCTGTTTCATCCAGACATACTACGGTCAGGAGGAAGTCCGCGTGCCTGTGGCTGGAAAATTAATTGAGACGGTTGCCAAGCAAGGCGACAGGGTGCAGAAAGGTGATATCATAGCTTTCGTCAAGTAACATGGATTTCATCAGACCCTTTTTTGAAGGTAAAAACCGATGGGTACAGATATTGTTCCTGCTGCTCTTTGTGGTAGCAGGAACAATCGTTTTCAGTGGTCTGGGTATGCTGGTGGCGTACGCTGTCTATCATACCAACAATATGTATGAGGCTACGGATCCTGCCGGCTATATCCGTATGGTGCAGCTGTTCAACTCTTTGGGCATGTTTCTCGCGCCAGCGCTGATGTTTGCGTATGCGCACGACCGCAAATGGCTGCACTATAACTGGGCCGATTGCAAACCGCACTATCTGCTAGTGAACGTGACGTTGTTGCTCTCTATCGTCATCCTCCCCGTGGTGGCCCTCTTGTCGCAATGGAACCAGGCCATTGAACTGCCGAAAAGTTTGGGGCCGCTCCAGCAATGGATGACAGACATGGATGCCAAGGCGGAGGAACTTACCACTCTGCTTACGTTCAATCACACCTACGGAACCTTGTTGGCAAATATCTTCGTGTTGGCTCTTGTGCCGGCGTTGGGCGAAGAGTTCATGTTCCAAGGCACCATTCAGGCTTTTTTGAACAAGTGGACCGGGAAACCTCACTTGGCAATTTGGATAACTGCCCTGATATTCAGTTTTATACACTTCCAGTTCAGCGGGTTTATCCCGCGTCTGTTGCTGGGTGCATACTTGGGCTATCTCTTTTACTGGAGCCGCTCAATCTGGTTGCCGGTGCTGGCGCATTTTCTACACAACGCGCTCTCGCTTTTGGTGGATTTCTCCTTCCAAGGACGTGGCATTTCGTTGGATGACATGAAGTTTACCGACATCCACGGGGCAATCCCTTTGGTCGTTTCCTGCTCCATCGTGACGTTCGTCAGCCTGATTTTTATGTGGCGCACGCAGAAGGAGTTGAATCACAATGAAGAGAGCCTTTAGAAGAACTTCACGATATTCTTCATCTCTTCCATTTCTTCCAAATTGATAAGCACGTTTTCTTTGAGAAAATCATTGAACGGTTTCATGCAATGAAAAATTCCGGCGAGATACTGGATGTGATCCTTCTTATACAAATCGCTGGGCTTGAGGGTGCAGGCGCATGTGAAATCCTTGCATAGCAGCAGATCCGGACGGCGGAAATCTTTCGGGAACCCATTGGGAATCCGTTTGTATCGTTCCGTGCCCCAACCTATTGCGGGGCAGTGTTTTTTGAATTCCGGTTCCTCCAAGATCTCTTCAAAGACATCGATTTGATCCACGATGGCGTAGCGCAAGGCGCGCATCTCCTTCGGTGGCAGCCACCACACGCCGCTGGCCAGCACCACCTGATGCGGTTCTAACTGCAGGTAATAGCCGCCGTAAAAGGATTTCTTGCCGGCCGCATTGATGTAGGCACCGAAATGACCTTTGTATGGTGTCTTGTCCTGTGAGAAACGTATATCTCTGTATATGCGATAGATGCAGTCTTTCGGTGTGAGGAAGGCCACGCTCTCGTCAAATTGCCCGACTTGCAAAATCAGTTCACCGACGAGCTGGTGAAACCGCTCCCAGGCGGCATCGTAGCGTGCGCGGTTGGCCTTGAACCATTCGCGATTGTTGTTCGCCACCAAATCTTTCAGAAAATCGAATAAAATCTTGTTGTCTTTGCTATCCTGCATATTATTATGAATTTATAATCCCCTTTCACCCCCTTCACCCCTTGTATCTCATGCACCTCATGCACCTCATGTCCCCCATGTACCCTTCGAAGTATTATTTGCGTAAGTCCTTCTTTTTCGCCTTCACATCTTCGCAGATCTTGTTCAGGTCGAGATGGTAATGGTTGTCGATTCGGCTGAACAAAGCAAGGAATTCCACGTTTTTATGGATTTCGAACAGGGTGGAGATGCTGAGATTGTTGAGATGGAAATGTTGGTTCAACGCTTCGCCCACCACTTTTTGGATGGCCACCTTGTAGCCTTTTTCATCGGTTACGATGCCGCTGCGGCCTAGGAACGAAGGCCCCGCCTCAAACTGCGGCTTGATCAGGAGCATCATCTGTCCGTCCGGTTTCAGAAATTGGTTGCAGTAGGGTAGGATATAAGTAAGCGAGATGAAGGAGACATCGGATACGATGAAATCATACAGGCGGTTATGTACATCTGATAATGTTAGTTCTCTGAAATCCTTGTTTTCAATGGTTTGCACTCGTTTGTCGGTCTTTAGTGCATCAACCAGTTGGTTGCTTCCTACATCCACGGCGGAGACAAACGCTGCCCCATGTTGCAGGGCGCAGTCGGTAAACCCGCCGGTGGACGAGCCGATGTCGAGCACATCCTTGCCGCTGAAGTCCAGTTCGAAGTCTTCGATAGCCTTCTCTAACTTCAGCCCGCCCATACTCACGTATTTGTTGAACAGGTCAATGACCTCCACCTGCATGTTGTCCGTAATCTCCATGGACGCTTTGGTGACGATATTCCCGTTCACCTTCACAGTATTGTGCTTGATGGCGGTCTGCGCTTTCTCGCGGGAAGGGAAAAAGTTGTTTTCTATAAGATATTTGTCTAATCGCATGACAAGTGTGCATGTTTTTGTTGTGCAAAGATACAATAAATTTTCTTCCAAATCCCGCTATGTCCGTTAACAACCAATTCTTAATATAACACCATGTAATTTTCTAACACACTGATTATTATGTTGAAAATTATTTTTGCAAAATGCTTGACAAGTGAGTTTTTGCGATGTATCTTTGCAGCAACCTACAAACATCATAAACTATGAAAAAAGATATGATATTTTTCGACCCGCTGTCCGATTTCGGCTTCAAGCGGATCTTCGCCTCCGAGGAAAACAAGGATCTCCTCATCAATTTTCTGAACGCCTGTATCGCCGACGATGTCGGCACCATCACCGACATCTCCATGCTTCCTAACGAGCAGTCCGGGGTTTCCCCCCAAGAGAAAAAAGTCGTTTTCGACATCTACTGCCGAAACGCAGATGGACAATTCTTCATTATCGAGATGCAACGGGCCAAGCAGCACTTCTTCGCCGAAAGAGTCATAACATACGTAAGCCGCGTGGTCAGCAGTCAGGCTGAGAAAGGAACCCGGCGGTATGAAATCCCCTACATTTACTCTTTCAATATACTGGACTACTGCGCCTCCGAATTCGACCGGTGCGACAATTTCTTCCATAAGGTACAGCTCAAAAACGAGCGCAATGAAATTTTTTCCGACAAAACCACCTATTATTTTGTTGAATTGCCTAAATTTGCAGCCGTCAAGGATAAGGGTT
>JAFSOZ010000001.1 GCA_017443175.1 Bacteroidales bacterium | reverse complement strand
TGGCGCTTTCCAAATTGCGCACAATGGCCGTCACTTTGTGACCGCGCTCAATCAGTTCGTTCAGGATGGCGCTGCCCACAAAGCCAGTCGCTCCAATCAATACTACGTTTTTCATTTTTTCAATCGATTTGTTTGACAATAGGATTTATTTTTTTCGGCGGCAAAAATAGTAACTTTCGGTAACCTACGCAAGAGGGCACGAAAGAGTAACTTGGTTTCATAAAAGTTTGAATCGCTCGTTTTCAGGTGTTTATAATTATAAAAAAAATAATTTTTTTTGAATACTTAGTTTCTTTCGGAAATTTTTGTACTTTTGCCGCATGAGAAAAATCAACAAGCCTATCGACCCCAACTATTTGGAGTGTCCCATCCGCAATGTAATCGAGAAATTCGGCGACAAATGGTCCCTTTTGGTCTTATATCACCTCAATCTGCACGGAACGATGCGGTTCAACAGTCTTCGTCGCGATATGGCCGATTGTTCGCAAAAGATGCTGTCGCAAACGCTCAAACGTTTGGAGCAGCTGCACCTGATCAGCAGGAAGCTCTATCCCGAGGTGCCGCCTCGCGTGGAGTACGCACTTACCGAGACGGGCAAAAGCCTGATGCCGCATCTCCAAGGCCTCATTTACTGGGCGAAAGCACATGCTGCAGAAATGACTTCCATCTGAAATTCGATTCAACAGCGTTAGGCAAACATTCCCGCAACTCGGGCGCAGGCTTGGGTTGCGGATTTTTTTGTAGTTTTGCAGGCAAATCAAAAATTGACTTATGACTGGGAAATCTGACAAAACAATGATTAGCCAATACACCACACTCACAGGGGTTGAGGAAGACCAACGGCTGGATGTGCAGAACAGCGTCCTGGGTCATTTCGATCGTGACGTTTACGATAAAGTTTTCAAGAAAAAGAACTGCCCTGCCATTTTGGATGTGGGCTGCGGCACTGGAAACATGATGCAGAAAATGTTGGAAGGCATTGCGTCCTACAAGCTTATTGGAGTGGACAAAGTTGAACGCCAAATACACATTGCCGAAAAGACCCATACGTCAGGACGATTTTTGATACTTGATGTAGAGAAGGAGGACTTCGCCTCTTTGATAAGACCCGTCATGGAGGAAGAGAGCATTGGAGGTTTCGATGTCATAAACTGCTCAATGGTGGTGCTTCACATGCAGAATCCCGTCGGCGCGTTGTCTCGGCTAAGAACACTGCTTGCCCCCAATGGGACGCTCGTTGTCAGGGACATTGACGACGGGCTCCAATATGCTTGGCCCGACCCCGAAAGGCGCTTCGAAAAGCTCTTCAAGATGCTGGAGAAAGACGTGCGGACGGGCGATCGGCACTGTGGTCGGAAGATATACAGCTATCTGACAAATGCAGGTTTCCAAAACATCCAGCTCAACAAGATCGGTTTGGCGAGCACTTCCTTGAAAAACAAAATGCTCCTTTTTGATATGGCCATTCCAACCTTTCTGCATTATTATGAGCAACGGCATCTCGATGCACCAGACAACATACAATGGAAAGAAGACTTTGAATGGTTCAGGGACAATATTGTTGCCATGAAAGACTCTTTTGGCAAAGAAGACTTCGTGTTTTCTGCTGGTTTTATGAATTATACCGCGGAATGATCCGATTGCGCTAAACTCATCGGAACGATAGTCTATTATAATCTCGGTAAGTATTTCAAGCAGCACACAGGATTGTCGCCGAGTGAGTACCAGAAGGGAAAATAAATAATTCTGCAACTTTGGGCAACGGCTCGGGTTGCGGATTTTTTAATATCTCTATATAAATCACTAATTATCAATTCAATTCATAATTAAAAACCAAAAGTTCACAATTTTGTGGTCCACAAAGTTGTGAACTTTCAGACCTCTGGAAAAGGGGAGCTTATGCTCCGCAATATCAAGGAATTTCTGATTCGGCTGACTCCTAAAATTTCATTCAGCGTAGATCCTGCCAACGAGATGTCGGTGTCGTTGGGCATCGCCCCGGAGGATTATTCTCCAGAGGAAATATTACAATTGCCAGAAAAGATAGCGCACAAAATGGGAAAACACATTGTCGTGTGCATTGATGAGTTTCAGCAAATTGGTAATCTCCCCGACTCATTAGAGGTGCAGAAGCGGATTCGCAGCGTGTGGCAATTGCAACAGGAAGTGTCCTATTGCCTTTACGGAAGCAAGAAACACATGCTGTCCAAATTGTTTCAAAGTAAAAGCATGCCGTTCTATCAGTTTGGGGATATTCGCTTCCTTCAACCCATAGCTTTAGACGATTGGATTCCCTTCATTCGTGACAAATTCGAAACAAACGGACAGTCTATCAGTGATGAACAGGTTACAAGGATTTGCGAAACGGTGGAATTTCAGTCCTCGTATGTGCAGCAGCTGGCATGGGAAGTGATGCTGTATAGCGACGAAATGGTCAGCGATGCGGCAATGGACGAGGCCGTGAACGATCTGATTGACCAGAATTCGACGCTTTTTTTGCAGCAGACGGAAGGGCTGTCCTCCTACCAGATGAATTTCCTCAAGGCACTTGCAGCGGGTGAGACTGATGATTTCACATCGGCAGCAATTCTAAAGAAGTACAACTTGGGGTCTAAATCAAACATTAGCAGGATACAGGAAACACTAATAAAAAAAGAACTGATAGAGAAATCTGGCCGTAAGGTAACTATTGCAGACCCGGTTTTCCGTTTGTGGATGCTTCGTGAAAATAGTAATTCGCTGATGTAGTATGTCCACTCGGACGAAGGCTTGGGTTGCGGATTTTTTTGTGTGCTCGTTCGAGCAAATTTTATTCCTTCTTCCTCAACTGTGCTTTGATCAGTTTCGGCATGTCGCTGTAGTGCAGCCCGCCGACCATCGCCATCAATGTCCGCTGCATACAGGCAAAACAGGCCAGGAAAATGAAGGGACCGCACACATAGTCATACCACGCACATATATGATTGACAGCTAAGTACACGATGAGCGCAATGGCAATCACAGCTTGTATCTCTGCCGTCACCATGCCAGGGGTGTAGAACTTCTTCAGCCGGAAAATACGGATTCCGAAGATGTGGATAAAGCCTTCAAAGAGGGAGAAAGTCGCCATCGCGACCACGAACATCGGAATGGCGTCACCAAAAAAGAACGGCACCACCGTCATTGTCAACAGAAACACTCCCGTTGTCAAGCGGCTGCCTCGTTTGGTTTCGTCTTCAATGTCGCGTTGCAGCATCTGCGTGATAAGGTCCAGGAAGCCCCCCGGGTAATGACCTTCTTCCCACTCGTGCAGGATGTAAATGAATGACAGTATGATGACAAACTTCTGGATAACAGTTAGTTCCGGCATACAAATCGCCACCAACACAATCAACAGCATGGCAATCACGGTGTAGATTTCCAATGCATAATGTTTCATGAATTTCCACATAATCGTTGTTTTTGAATTTGACGATGCAAAACAACATCTTTTTCATCATACAGAAAAGAGTAATATGTCGCTATTATTGAGCAATTTTTACGAAAAAGATAATCTTTGATGCGAAAAACAGCTTTCTTATTGGTTTATTTTGTATTTTTGCCGTTGCTGACGAACACCTGTAAATTATGGACACGCAAGTAGGTTTGGAATTATGCACGGCGGGAAGTGCAGAGACGTTGACCGTAAAAGGCCAATGCCGCATCGTGCCGGGAACGCTGGTCATTCACTCGCCGGTCTTCCCAATGCTCGAACTCAGTCGGAGTGCCGATTTTTCGTCTGTTATGTTGCAAGACGACATCGGGAAAATCTATTCCCTAATCTCGCAAAACCTTTCTTCTCCGCAAGATATCTATGCTATTACCCCGTTTCTGCATTTGAGCGATGCACAGCAGCAGCATTTCCTGCAACGAGCGGATGAAATTGCGGCGAAAGAACAGAAGCTGACGACCCTCCACCATCCGCTGCAACACAATATTTTGACCACGGTTATCACCTTGCTCAAGCAGGAAACGATTATGGAGCACTCGTTCCTTTTTTCCGAGCAACTGCTACAGGACAACACACCCCCTTCGCATAAACGGCAAGTGCTGATGACCTTCCTGCTCTCGCTCAACCAAGAATACAAGCAGCATCGCACGGTGCAATATTATGCGGAAATGCAGGCACTTTCCCCGCGCCATTTTGCGGACATCGTCAAGCGGGAATCCGGTTACACTCCAATGGAGTGGATCAACATGGTGACCATCAATCAGGCGAAAAACCTCCTGCGCCAACCGAATGTCCTGGTCAAGCAGGTGGCCGACGAACTGGGCTTCCCCGAACAGTTCACCTTCCGAAAGTACTTCAAGGTACATACCGGAATGTCACCGACGGAGTATCAGAACAGAAGATAAACCGCAGTGTTCGTCAGGTGTTGGACACATGCACAATTCAAATAACCATGTCTGTATTCGCTTTTTTAAAAGTGAAAAAATATTACTATTTCGCTTTTGTAAAAGTGATTTTTTTGTATTTTTGCATTTTGAAAAAGTGAACAATTATGATTCAAGAAGATTATCAACAGCTTGAGGGTCTCTATCTCGCCAAAATCAGAAAGGTTGATACCAAGGTTGTGAGATATTTGTATGAGAAAATAAACTGGGAATCCAGACTGATTGGAATCAAGGGTGCAAGAGGTGTGGGGAAGACCACCTTGTTACTGCAGCGCATCAAATTGGCCTACAAGAAGATGGACAACGTTTTCTATGTTTCTTTGGACAACCTCTGGTTCCAGTCGCACTCGCTTCCCGAACTGGTGGATTGGCTCTACCAGCGCGGCATCAGGAATCTGTTTCTTGACGAGGTTCACAAATACCCCGATTGGGCGACCGTCATCAAGAATCTGTACGACACCTACGACGATTTGCGAATCGTCTATACGGGAAGCAGTATGCTTGAAATAGACTACTCAAGGGTTGACCTTTCCCGCCGGCAGACGCTTTATACCCTGCAAGGATTGTCATTCAGGGAGTATCTGGCAATCAGCAATGTGAAAGAAGTGCCGCCGATGGGTTTGATGCAACTGTTCGAGGAGCATCAACGTGTGGCCATGGATGTTTCCAGGGATATTCCAGTGGCGAAATATTTTGAAGAATACCTGCGGAACGGGTATTACCCATTTTTCAAGGAGGCGGGAAACGACTATATGTCGAGACTCAACGAAACAGCTGTATTGGTAATGGAAACCGACATGCCGGCAGTAGAAAGCATCTCTTACACGACCATCCAGAAGACCAAGCAGCTGTTGATGCTCATTGCCGGAAATGTCCCTTTGGTGCCGAACATTTCAAAGTTGTCCGCCCAGCTGGAAACGACGCGGGATAGTTGTCTGAAAATGCTGTACACGCTCGACAAGGCCGGGCTGTTGCTGCTTCTCACCCGTAACATCAAAGACTACAAGCACCTTGTCAGCCCCGAAAAGATTTTCCTTGGGAACACCAACCTGATGTATGCATTAGGGAGCCGCATCAATGAAGGAACGCTCCGGGAAACCTTCTTTCTGAACCAGTTGTCGCTGAACCACGATGTAAATGCGCCCTCACAAGGAGACTTTCTCGTTGACAACAAATACCTGTTTGAAGTAGGTGGCAAGAACAAGACCTTTGAGCAGATAAAAGACATACAGGACAGTTTTCTTGCCGTGGACGACACAGAGGTAGGCAGCAGAAACCGCATTCCCTTATGGATGTTCGGGCTGTTGTATTAAAAGGCAGTAACGATACAGAATATGTCGGCGGCACGGCAGCGATAATGGCGGAGGAAAACTGATAGTTTGAAACAAATAAAACGAAATTGAGATGAAGAAGACAGTGATGATATGTATGGCAATACTGGCCGTAGTTGTAATGACCAATTGCTCTCAAAAAGAAAAGTATGTAAACCGTTATTATTGTTATGATGATGACGATGGTATGGAAATCGTTCTCAAAGACGATGGCACCGTTGAATGTTTATATGGAATATACAGAGTGCACCTGAAAGGCACCTATCACTGCGAATTTCCCAATGTTTTTGTTCAATTTCCTAATGACTCCATACAAATAGCAGATTGTATTGTCACTGATTTGCCCAATTTAGATTCATTAAAATTTAGTGCTGATGCGGATACACTTTATGTTTACAAAAGTCATGCAGATTTGCTCGTTCCAGCATATACTATGCCATTGACTCCACATAATGTTATTTCTCATTACTTTTTTAAATTGGGATTATAGCCAGATATAAATTAATTCATCACAATTAAATCGTAAACAAATGGAAATCAAAGCAGTAAAATTCAGAAAAGAGGGTTTCTACACCCAGCCTTTCGTCATGGGCGGCGAAGAAGGCCCTGACAAATTCGACCGCAACATCCGCTATCGCGGCAGCTTGCAAAACTACCTCATCGACACCGGCAGCGAGGTGATTCTGGTGGATACAGGACTTCCCGCCGGCACGCCCGAGGAGGCACCCGATGAAAATTCATTGGCCTTCACCGGCAAGGACATCTGCAGCTACATGGAGGCCTTCGCGGCCCTCGGCTACAAGCCCGAGCAGGTGACCAAGATCCTGCTCACCCACAAGCATGGCGACCATAGCGGTGAACTGAAAAGTTTCCCCAATGCGAAAATCTATGTGAATGCCGACGAGATGGATGCTTCCGAGCTGAAAGGGCTTGCCAACCTCGTGCCTGTGCATTTCACCGACGGCCCGTATTATAACTTCCCCGACAGTCAGAAAATCCACGATGGCATCTACCTCATCAAGGCCAAGGGCCACACCAAGGGCAACAGCATCATCGTGGTGGAGAACGACGGATTGTTCTATATGCTTCACGGCGACATCACTTACGTGGACGAAGCATTGTATGAGGACAAACTCTCCGTGGTCTTCGACGACCTGTCCGCCGCCCGCGAGACGCAGGACCGCATCCGCGAGTTCGTGCGCAACCATCCCACCGTCTATTGCGGCACCCACACCCCGCAGGGCTACGAGAACCTTGAGGCCAAGCGAGTGATGGACTTGGACCACCCTGTTCCTACTATATTCGACAAGGTGAACTTCGAGCAGAAGGAGGCTTCGGGCAAGTACGTCTGCTCCATCTGCGGCTACGTGTATGACCCGGCCGAGCACGACGGCGTGGCCTTTGAGGACCTTCCTGATGATTGGAGATGCCCGCGCTGCAAGCAGAGCAAGGAGAAGTTCAACAGGGCGTAAAGTTTTTCGGGATGACACGAACACCATGGACAGACGCGAATTTTTGAAGAAGGCAGCCCTCGGGATGGCGGCAATGGCGGCGACCCGCCTGCTGGAGCATCCCGCCGTGGCTGCGGCTAACGAAATGATTAACAATAAAACAACGAATAATATGAAGAAAATAATGATTATCGACGGCGGTCCGCGCCGCAATATGAACACCGCCGCCATGCTGGAATCCTTTGCCAACGGCGCCAAAGAAGGCGGGGCAGAAGTGAAACTTGTCCGCCTCTACGACTTTGACTACAAGGGCTGCATGTCGTGCATGGCCTGCAAACTCAAAGGCAAGGCCTCGAACATCTGCAAATACAAGGATGCCCTGACTCCCGTTCTGGAGGAGATTGCCGAAGCCGACGGCCTCGTGCTCGGTTCCCCGATCTATTTCGGCGACGTGACCGGACAGATGCGCACTTTCCTGGAGCGGCTGGCTTTCCCGTGGCTCTCTTACAACGACTACAGCATGACGGCACCCAAGAAGATGCCCGTTGTACTGTTGGAGACCATGAATGGCACTCCCGCCCGCAACAACAGCAACGGCTACGGTTCAATGGAGCACTGTATCTCTACCGCACTCGGCAAGCCCGAACGCCTGATCGCCTACAACACCTACCAGGTGAAAAACTACGACCGCTACGAACTCGCCGGATTCTCCGAGGAAGCTAAGCGGAAATACCGCGAGGAACATTGGGAAGAGGACCTGCAGAAGGCCTTCGACGCGGGGAAGCGGATGGCGGAGAAGAAAGACTGAACATCTTCTCCCCCTTCGTCTCATACGGAGGTGCGCACCATTCCGCCGCGAACGCAGTGAACAAGCGGAATCTTTTTTTTAAAAACATCGCGCACGATATAAATATTTTTTGTATTTTTGCGTCGTGAACGATATAAATCTGCAAGTAATGGAATACGAGCAACTTAAGCTAAATAACCAACTCTGTTTCCGCCTTTATACGGCGACACGGCTGACCTTGGGTGCGTATCACCCGTACCTCGACCCATTGGGCATCACCTATCCGCAGTACCTCGTGCTGCTCGTGTTGTGGGAGCAGGACAAACAACCGGTGTGCGACATCGCCAAGCGTCTTATGCTTGACACGAACACCGTCACTCCCCTACTCCAACGCATGGAGAAAGCGGGGCTGCTCCTGCGCACAAAGGGCAAAACAGACACGCGCCAGCGCATCGTGTCGCTGACCGAAAAGGGCTTGACAATGCGCGAGCAGGCGAAGCACATCCCCGAATGCCTGAGCGCGAACATCTTAGAGAAAATGGGTTCTTTGGAGGAGTTAACAACGTTAGTACCCACCCTCGACAAACTCATCGAAGGATTGAGTGAACGGCGAATTGGCTGTTAGCTATTGGCTATTGGCTGTTAGCTGCCAAAAGCTAATAGCTAACAGCTAAAAGCCAAATTAATTCGAATAAACAAACAAATATCACTTAAAAATTCAAAGCAATGGCAACTATTTATGATTTCAAGGCCCTGAACAACAAGGGCGAAGAGGTGGACATGGCGCAATACCGCGGCAAGGTCCTCATGATTGTCAACACCGCTTCCAAATGCGGTTTCACCCCGCAATACGACGGGCTGGAGGCTCTCTACAAAAAGTACAAAGACCAAGGTCTGGTGATTCTTGGCTTCCCGTGCGACCAGTTCGCCAATCAGGAACCCGGCACAGACGCGGAAATCGCAGAGTTCTGCCGCCTCAACCACGGCGTCACCTTCCCGCTGATGAAGAAAATCAATGTCAACGGCAAGGAAGCACACCCCATCTATGAACACCTGAAGTCGATGGCCCCGACTGAGGAGTACAAAGGATTGAAGGCTAAAGCATCAGCAGCTCTGTTCAAAACCATCAGCAAGAGCGTGGAGAAAGACAGCGACATCAAGTGGAATTTCACCAAATTCCTCGTTTCAAAAGATGGTGCCGTCATCAAGCGTTTCCCGCCCACCACGACGCCCGAAGAGATGGAGGCAGACATTGAATCTATGTTGAAATAAAAAGGAAAATTATGGCACACGCTTGTGAAAACTGTAAAATCCGCGCACACTACGACGCGAAACCAAAGTCGCTGATGGGTCGCTTTTGGCGCTGGCACATCAACTTCTGTCCGGGTTGGAAGTCCTACTTCACCTCACAGTCACCTGAAAAACAAGCCGAGCTGCGGGAGAAGTACCAATTCACCAAATACCAATCCGAAAATCACGAATAATGACAACAACATGTTGGTAGTAAGCGTTATACACGAAACACAATGTTTACTACCAACATTATTTTAAGACCTATGAACACTGACAGGATTCTGCCCGTTAACCGGGAGCACCTGCTGCTGATGCAGGTTTTATGCTGGCTTGGTCCCGGCATCAAAATCTTCACAACCGGAATGAAAGCCATGACGGAGGTGGCGGCATACCACCCCGGACGCGTATGGTGGCTGACCCTGATAGCCATCGTCGTCGCCGTTGCTTTCTCGCTGATGTTCAACAATTTCGTAAAGCGATACACCCGGCGCATCCTCGACTTTCCCGAACGGAAGAAGTCGCTGTTCGCCTTTTTCGACCTGCACGGCTATATCCTCATATTCTTCATGATGGGATTGGGCATCAGTCTGAAATTCATCCCCGGAATGCCCTCTGAGTTCTTCGCTGGATTCTACCCAGGCCTCGGTACCGCTCTCATTATTGCAGGGTTCCGATTCTTTTCTAGTTGGATAGCAAATTTTAATCGGAAAACATCTTGAAAAATTGTATTTTTGCACCCTAAAAAAATCGAATAATGAAATACATCACCTCTATCATCGCCGCATGCTGCCTGATGATGACCGCATGCGCACAGTCGCCCAAAGGCACTGAAAACCAAAACAATCCACAAACCAATCAGAAAGAGATGAAAAAGACCTTAATTGTTTATTTCTCAGCTACCGGCAACACCAAGGCCGCTGCACAGAAACTCGCCAAAGAGTTTAATGCCGACCTTTATGAAATCACCCCTGAGGTGCCATACACCGCCGCCGACCTCAACTGGCGCGACAAGAAGTCCCGCTCCACATTAGAGATGACAGACAAGAGTTCCCGCCCCGCCATCAAGGGCAAATGCGAGAACATCGCCGACTACGAGACCGTGTGGATCGGCTTTCCCGTGTGGTGGTACACTGCTCCCACCATCGTCAACACCTTCATCGAGGCACACGACCTCAGCGGCAAGGTGCTCAATGTGTTCGCCACCAGCGGCGGCAGCCCTGTGGAACCGTGCGCGGCCGACCTCAAGAAAGCATATCCGCAGTACAACTGGAGTGAAAGCCGACTGATGAACTAACTATCAAAAAGTGTATCTCAGCACCTGATGTTTGACCTTTTTAGAAAATACGCCAAATTATTGATGCCCATTGTGTTGGGTCTGTTTTTTGTGGCTTTTGTTATGGATGATTATGAAGACGAAGCACAAAAAACAAAAAGCGTTTTCGCTGAATGTCTCGTCGAACTTGATGCGGACGAATCGGACTGTGACGAAAATGATATTGCCGAAGAGGCAAGTATTAAACTGCAAATTCCTGAAACAGCTGGAACCTTTTGTGTTTCCCTCCCCACCCTGGAACCTTCCTCATGCACACAATCCGTTAAGCAATTCAGGGGATTAGTGCCTCGATATGCGCCAAATCCTGCTTCAACCTATATTGAATTTTTCTACAATGGCATAGACTCTTTTTCGGGTTTATGCCATTTTTTATTCTGATAACCAAATATTTAAATAATGAACTTTACTAGTATTTTAATTGCAATTCTGACCCTGACGGCGGGCATAGGTGTGTTTCTCGTTGCCTGCCAAATGATGAGCAGCAACCTCGAAGCGGTCTCATCCAAACGATTGAAACAACTGTTTTCAAAAACGGGCAAAAACAAATGGATCGGTGTGGGCATCGGCACCGTGGGCACGGCCGCCATACAAAGCAGTGGTGCCGTTACCGTGATGGTCATCGGTTTCGTGAATGTGGGTATTCTATCCTTGGCACAAGCCGCCACCATCATCTATGGCGCCAACATCGGAACCACGGTCACGGCACAGCTTGTCGCCTTGGGCATGTTCGGTTCAAACAGCATCTCCACCACCATCATCTTTGCTGCCTTCGCTGGAATCGGGGCATTTATGTCCTTATTCGGCAAGCGCCATATAACCAAGCAAATAGGGGGCATTCTGACCGGCTTTGGAATGTTATTCGTCGGTCTTTCCATGATGGCTGACGCCATGGACGATTTTGCCAGATTAGAGGAAGTCAAAAACTTCCTTTCGGGAATCAACAATGCCGTGGTGCTCGTATTGGTCGGTACGCTGCTTACCGCCATCATCCAATCGTCGTCAGTGCTGACCTCCATTGCCATCACCATGGTGGTTGCGGGACTGGTCACGCTGGACCAGGGCATCTATCTGACGATGGGTAGCAACATCGGTTCGTGCGTAGTGGCCCTAATTGCCGGCCTCACCAGCGGCACCGCCGCCAAACGGACCGCAACGATACACCTCATATTCAATGTGATGGGCGTTGTCATCTTTCTGCTGATTGCCTTACTGCTGCGTGTGTTCACTGGCGGAGCATGGGACTTTGGAAGCATCTTTGAAAAGATATTCCCCGCGGCGCCCCAGTTGCAATTGGCCATGTTCCACACGGTGTTCAATATCTGCACCATGTTGGTAGCCATGCCGTTGACCAAAATTTTGGTGAACCTGGCTTGCCGCATCGTGAAAGATGTTCCGGAAGAAAAAAACGACGAACCACAATTGCGATTCCTCAACGAACAAATGCTCAGCACACCTGTGGTCGCCATCCGCCAATTGAAAGCCGAAATCGAGAATATGGCCGAATTGGCGTTGCAAAATTTCCAAAGGTCAATCCACATTGTTACCACATTGGATTACAGCGAAATAGATAATTTCAGAAAGACTGAAAAACTGTTGAATTTTTTGAATAAGGAATTGGTGAACTACACGGTGAAACTTTCGGGCAGGCGACTCAACAGTTTCGACCAACGCTACCTCACTTCCGTGATACGCACCGTAAGCGACCTTGAGCGCATAGGTGACTATGCGGAAAACATCGTCGAGTATGCCGACGCGCTGAAGGAACAGAATGCCACTTTCTCGAAAGATGCTGTTGCTGAAATCCGGAAGATGGAGCAGATGATTCTCAACTTGTACAAAGAAACTTTGTTAGCTTATCACAAACTCGACCTCGAAGCTCTTGAGCGAGCCAATCAGATTGAAGATCAGATAGATGACTACACTGAGACAATGGAGCAACATCATATTGAGCGGCTGGTGCGGGGAGTGTGCACACCTTCTGTTGGCGCCGAATACCTCTCCTTGGCTCAAAACTCCGAGCGTGTGGCCGACCACCTTATCAATGTCGGCAAAACAATCCGGGATTTGGTGTAAAAGGAGCATTATTACAGTTCACATTATCAGAACATCAAATGCCAAACTACACTTATGTCTTTCATAAAAAGTGTATTTTTGTGATTTAAAACCGAAAGAATATGAAACATTTAAATTTATTTCTGTCAATTCTTGCTATAATGCTATATGCCGGTTGTTTTGGTCAGAATACTATAGGCCAAAAAAACTCAAAAAGCATCTACGACTTCACCGTCAAGGACATCAAAGGCCATGATGTGTCACTGAAAAATTATGAAGGCAAGGTGCTGCTCATCGTCAATGTGGCCAGCAAATGCGGACTGACTCCGCAGTATGAGGGACTTGAAACTCTTTATAAGCAATACAAAGATCAGGGACTGGAGATTCTGGCATTCCCTTGCAATCAGTTTCTGGAACAGGAGCCCGGCACCAATGAGGAAATATTGGATTTTTGCTCGGTCAACTACAATGTCACCTTCCCTTTATTTGACAAAATCGACGTGAACGGCAAAGACGAGAGCCCGGTATACACCTTCCTTAAGTCCAAAGCCCCGTTCAAGGGATATCCTGAGGGATACGAGAAATTTGCCGACCAACTCACGATGATTCATCAGAAAACCGGTAGCGGATTCGAGAAAGGCGACGCTATCAAGTGGAATTTCGGCAAGTTTCTGATCTCAAAAGACGGCAAAACCATCCTTCGCTTTGAGCCGATGGTGGCTCCGGCGGATTTGAAAGCGGACATTGAAAAAATGTTAAGATAATACGCTATGATACTCTATTTCTCGGGCACGGGCAACAGCCTGGCCATCAGCCGACATATAGCGGAAAAACTCAACGAAACGGTGATGCCGCTCAGTCAGGCGGTGCATCACGACTTGTCGCAGGAGCGGCGCATCGGGCTGGTCTATCCCAGTTACTGGTTCAACACGCCGCGGGCGGTGACGGACTTGCTGCCGCGATTGCAACTGCCCAAAGATGCGTATGTCTTCATCGTCATCCCTTGCGGCGCACAGGCCGGCAACTCCATTCATACGGTTCAAAAACTACTGTCCGATAAAGGGTTACGATTGGCTTACAGCCAGAAGATCCGCGTGCCTGACAATAGCGCTGTCGGTTTCGGGCGCGACCCCAACAAACAGGTCTGGAAGTTCGAGAAATACGCCGAACGGCTGGAGCGTATTACCGAGGAGATTGCCGCCGGCACGCACAGTCTTCACTATGCGTGGTGGGGGCCCATAGGCACGTTGTGCGCCCTTCCTGGCATACAACGCCGCACGCTGCCGATGCTCACACCCGCCGTCAACGCCGACCTGTGCGTAGGTTGCGGCATTTGCGCTGACGTATGCCCGCAAGCCAATATCGCCCTCACCAACGGCAAAGCCCATTGCGGCGACAACTGCACGCAATGCCTCGCCTGCGTCCATTTCTGCCCGAAGCAGGCCGTGGAACTCAATCGCAAGCCCACGCCCAAAGCGCACCAGTACCACCACCCGAAAGTGACGGTAAAGGATATGGAGCGAACTGTGAGGTAACGAATTATGTTTTCTGTCTCTTATTCACGGTTCATTATTGACTAATTTTGTATCTTTGCACCCGTTAAAATTAAACCCTATTATGGCTGAAGAAAAACTGTTCACCGAATTTCCGCCCATTTCCACTGAACAATGGGAAGCTACTATTAATAAAGATTTGAAAGGCGCTGACTATGAGAAAAAACTGGTTTGGCGCACCGATGAGGGCTTTAATGTACGCCCCTATTATCGTGCTGAAAATCTGAAAGATATTGACTATCTCAACACATTGCCCGCCGAGTTCCCTTACACCCGCGGAACCAAGGCCGACAATAACCACTGGGATATCGTTCAAGAAGTGGAAGAGGCCGACCCGGTGAAAGCCAACGCCATCGCTGTGGACGCGCTGAAACGCGGCGCCACCTCCATCGCCTTCAATGCCAATAAGTTGGACAACAAAGACGCTTTGGAAACTCTGTTGAAAGACATCGATTTGAACAAAACCGGCGTCCAATTCAACCATGTGAAAAACTATATTGAACTGGTGAAGAATTTCCTTGGCTATATTGAGGAAAAGGGTTACGACAAGAGTCTGGTTTCCGGCAGCATCAACTTTGATCCGCTGATTTATCGACTGAAACACAACAAGTTCTATTTCTCTCAAGAAGAGGATATGATGCAAGCTGTGGAGCTGCTGAATATGGTTGACCACATGCCGAACTTCAAGCTCATCAATGTGAACGGCATCGTGCTGCACAATGCCGGTTCCACCATCGTGCAAGAGTTGGGTTACACGCTGGCGCTGGCCAACGAATACCTCGCTTTCTGCACCGAACATGGTGTAAAGATGGAGAAAGCCGCCTCCAGAATACAACTCACCTTGTCTGTGGGTTCCAACTATTTCATGGAAATCGCCAAGTTGCGCGCCGCCCGTTTGCTCTGGTCCACCATCGTAGAACAATACAAACCCACTTGCGACTGCGCTTACAAAATCCGCATCAACACCGTGGCATCCACTTGGAACAAAACGCTTTACGATCCGTATGTCAACATGTTGCGCAGCACCACGGAAGGCATGTCCGCTGTTATCGGCGGTTCTGACGCCATTTCCCTGCAGCCCTTTGATGTGGCCTACAAAGAGTCCGACGAGTTCTCCCGCCGCATCGCCCGCAATGTGCAGGTGATTCTGAAAGAAGAAGCTTTCATGGACCGTGTGGTGGATCCCGCTGCTGGTTCATACTATGTGGAAACACTCACCAACGCCATCGCGGAGCACGCCTGGACACTGTTCCAGAGCGTGGAAGCCAATGGTGGCGCCCTGAAAGCCATTGAGGACGGCACCCTGAAAGCCGAAATCGAGAAGAGCTGCCAGAAACGCGACATGGACATCGCCACCCGCCGCTATATCCTGCTCGGCACCAACCAGTATCCGAACATCAAGGAGACCATGGCCGACAAGATTGAGCGTGTTGTGAAGGATGAAAACGAAGGTTTGAAGACTTACCGCGGAGCGGTTGCTTTCGAGGAAATCCGTTTGGCGACTGAAAAATATGCTGAGAAAAACGGCCGTCCGAAAGTATATTTGCTGAAGCTCGGCAACCTGGCCATGCGTCAGGCGCGCGCCGGTTTCATCACCAACTTCTTCGGTTGTGCAGGTTACGAGATTGTGGAACCTGCCGGCTTTGCCACCGTGGAAGATGGCGTGAAAGCCGCTGGCGAAGCTAAGCCCGCCCTCATCGTGGTGTGCAGTTCCGACGAGGAGTACGCCACCCTCGGTGTAGAGGCTGCCAAGCAATGCAAGGCACAGTTCCCGAACACACCGTTCCTCGTGGCCGGCAACCCGACAGAATGTCTGGATGCCCTCAAAGAGGCTGGCACTGATGACTTCATCCACGTGCGTGTCAACATCCTGGAAAGCCTGAAAAAATACAACGAGATGTTGTTGAAATAATCAAAAACATTCTCCTCGAACACTCTATCGTTTGCTTAAACAATGATGAAACTTATCAAGAAACCCATCATCCTGTTGGGGATGTTGGTTATGGTTTTCACTGCCTGCCACTCCCCAAAGACCAATCAGAGTCAAGAAGCATTTTTTACGTGGGAGGATTCCTACAAACGCCACATTGAACTGACAAAAGCCCCTGAGCGCATCGTGTCCATCTCACCCGCCATCACTGAAGTGATGTTCCTCGTGGGAGCGCAAAACAAGTTAGTCGGCATCTCCGACTTCTGCGTATATCCTCCTGAAACCGAGAAAATTGCCAAAATCGGCGGAATGCACAACATCAACTTCGAGGTACTGCTCTCCCTGCATCCCGACGTGGTGCTCATCGGCTCCATGATTTCGCAAAAAGACGTGGAAGCCATTGAGAAGATGGGAATTCCGGTTATATGTATCGTAGAGGAGACATCGATGGAAGGCATGGCTGACATGATGGAAGTGATAGGCCGCATTACGCAATGCGAGGAAAAGGCAAATTCAGAAGCGGCCAAATGGCGGGATGAGGTTAAGGGAATGCGTCAGGAGAATACGCAAGACACCATAACCAAAAAGAAAGTCTATTATGTGGTGGGCTTTGGCGACACCGGAGATTTCACCGCACCGAAAAACACGCACATCAACGAAATCATCGAATTGGCCGGCTGTGAGAATGTGGGCAAAACACTCTCTTCCTGGAACATCAGCCGGGAGGTGCTATTCAAGGCCAATCCCGACATCATTCTGATCCGCAAAGAGGACAAGGATGCCTTCTGTTCCCAGCATCCTTACACTTTGCTGAAGGCTGTGAAAGAAAACCACGTTTATCCCATCGAAAGCGGATGGATTGACATCGTGTCCCCCCGTAATATCAAGGCGGTGAAAATGATCCGAAACATCAAAAACGATTATCCTGCTAACGGCGAATAATGTACACGATGCCTGACATAGTTTGTTCTATTCCATTATCGCCCTTGTAGGTAAACTGGTACTTGTACACGCCATCCGGGCAATCGCCACCATCCCAGGTGTTTTCATAACTATTGCTCCGGTAAACCGTCTGTCCGGCACGATTGCACACAACAAGCTGACGTTGCATGCAATTCTCCAATCCACCTATTACAAATCTATCGTTTATACCATCTCCATTGGGTGTGAACACGTTGGGAATCTCCAACTTGATGGGCGGTGTCCAATCCACCGCATCTTCGGGAAGATTCTGAACTACCGGATCCTGTTGCACAGCCTGGGCGACGGGATGATTGGCAGGAGAAGAGGATGAATGGAGTGAAGGAGGTGAAAGGGGTACATGGGGGGAAGAAGGTAAAAGGGGTACATGGGGGGAAGTGGGTGCAATGGGTACAAGGGATGAGGCAGGGGTATTAGAAACGGGCTCCGTTGTCGGCATGAGGTTCTGTTCAATCTGATTGTCAGCTGACACAGAAGCACTTGATGAACTGGAATATGAATCTTCGGAAGACTTGAGAACATTGGGCGTGACGGGCACGGAATGATAGCTGGTCGTGTCAGCATTATCGGGTAAAACGGAGGTAGTGTCCGTCATGGCAACATGTTGCTCCTCGGCGGGTTGAGACATCTTGTCACGCGTCACGGCAACCGTAACCACGGTGACCACGGTAGCCGCACCAATCACACCCGCCACAATCTTGGCGGCCAGCGAACCGAGCAGGTGCCCGCCCTGCGATGTGGCTGACGCGGCCTGCGAGGCGGCCTGTTCAGCCCCTTGCGGCATCACCATATCCAACCGACTGCTGATTTTGTCCCAGCAATCGGGAGATGGGGTTACCTTTTGGTGTGTCAATATGTCTTTTATGTTGTTCATCTTCTATTCGTTGAGACGCACGGCCGTGCGTCTCTTCTATTATATTATTCGGTCAATCAACCATTTTCGGGCGCGCTGATAATATACCCTTACGGTATTCTCATTCTTCTCCAATTCCTCCGCAATCTCTTTAAAACTATATTCTTCAACTAACCTCAAATTAAAAATCACCCTCAAATCCTCAGGCATCTTCGCCACTATTTCCAAAACCTGTTTCGCTTCCAATCGGGTGACTATGGATTCCTCCCGCTCCGATATCGGCATCAGGGAATCCTCCTTGTCGTCCAAACTGTCGTTCATCAGATGTTTTTTCTCCGCCCTGAAATGCGAAATGGCCGTTTTAACCATGATGGAACGAATCCATGAATCCAAAGAGCTTTCACCACGATAGGTGGAGATGTTCTTGAAAACGCCCATGAAACCGTCCATCATCACATCTTCCGCCTCTTCCTTGCTATTGGCGTAGCGCATGCACACGCCTAACATCGTGGAAGCAAACTTCTCATACAGCCTACGTTGAGCATCCCGATTGTTGTTCTGACAACCGGCAATTAACTCTTCGATTTCCTGTATTGTTGTTGCCACGATAGTAAGTCGCAGAAAAGAAGGGAAATGTTACAGGAGCAGTGAAAAAATTATTTGATCGACTTTACAATGGCTTCCACCTCGCGGATGTAGTCGCGCTTGTGTTCCTGCGGAGCATAGACAAAACCATCGATGGTAATGCAAGTGCTATTATCCGGGCTTAACATGGTGAAGCTGTAGAACGGACCGCCCATCTTGTCGCGCACAGAATCCCAGAAACCTCTCAATTCCAATCCATTATGATAGCGCAACTGGATGTTCTGCGCTAATGGAAAGTCTTTCACGTCAGCCACTTTGGGATAAGCGCCTTGCACCGCACCGGCAATGTAGGCTTTGGTGACACTATCTCTTTTGGCCACCACATTCGCAGTGTTTATCGTGTATACCGGGGTTTGGTAAATCATGACAAAACGGTCGTTCTTGGGGGTTCGACAGCAGAGCCACAGAAAATCCTTTTCCTCACGACCAACAAAATACTCAGTGGGAATTGTCATGGAAATCCCAAATTTATCTTTAATCTTTTTCTCAACCTCAGGATTGTTAAGTTTGCGATGGGCATTCTGCAGACGTGCCAGATCATTATTGTACATAGCCTGGATGATTTCGTCCTTATGTTGTAAAAAGAGCGCCAGGCAGGAATCCTGATTGTTGCCCCAGATTTTCACCAGAATTTGCGGATTGGTAAACGGATTCTTCTGCACCTCATAGTAATTGCCGGCATACTGCTGCTTGCAGTCGAATTGTACAATATTACGATGACGGGTGAAGGAAGCAGTGAAATCTTTGTTGCTGCATTGAATCACGTCAAACATGGGCTCTATCTGGTTGATGGCCGGCTGGGGTTGTTGAAGCACATCATAGATGGCTTTAATTGCCGCCGGAGTCCAATAGTTGGAATCGATAGCCAGAATCATTTCCCCTGCCTTGCCGGTGGAGAAATTGTCGGACTTGAATGCCGGAACGGATTTCTGCTTGCAGGAGATGCTAACCACAAGCAATACAACCATAATAATACTGATAATTTTTTTCATAGGACTTTCAATATTGTACACGGCAAAAATACAAAATAATACTATCTTTGCAACATGAAAACAAAACACATTTTTCATCATGAACTATTCTGAAGATTTTTACCGGCTGGCTATCCAGCACCAGGAAGGGTACGGTCCTTCCACCATCAAGAAAATGTTGACTTGGGCTGGAACCGCCACTTGCATTTTTGAGGAGCCCGACTGTTGGCTAAGTCATATCAGAAGCCCGAAAAGGACTATACACCCGCCCACCGTGACCGGTGCGCTGCGCCGATTAGTGGACGAAGAGCTGAAGCACATGGACAAGGCAGGCATCCGGCTTTGCTTCTACACCGACCGCGAATTCCCTTATCGGCTGAAGCAATGCTCTGACAGTCCTTTATCATTTTTTTATCAAGGGAACGGGGATTTCAACATGTCGCATGTGATGGCTATCGTAGGCACGCGCAACGCTACCGAATACGGGCGGCAGTGCGTGGGCAAGATCCTCTCAGAGTTGCAAGGCATGAATGTGGTCACTGTGAGCGGGCTGGCCTACGGCATCGACACGGAATCGCACCAGAAGTCGGTTGAAAACAGCCTGCGCACCATCGCGGTGCTGGGCAGCGGACTTGGGGTCATCTATCCCTATCAGAATCGCGAACTGGCCCAGCGCATCCTACACAACGGCGGCACACTTATCAGCGAATACCCCTACAGCACCCCACCCGACCGTCTTAACTTTCCCAAACGCAACCGCATCATCGCGGGTATGAGCGACGCGACGCTGGTAGTGGAAAGCGGTGAAAAAGGCGGAAGCATCATCACGGCCTACATTGCACAGTCCTACAACCGCGACGTGTTGGCCGTGCCCGGCCCGATACACAGCGAATCGCACATCGGCTGCCACACCCTCATACGCAAGAACGTCGCCGCGTTGGTCACCTCCGGCGCAGACATTCTGGAGCTGATGAACTGGCAACCGCAACACGCCAACATCCAAACCCAACTGTTCGTGGAACTATCCGACAAAGAGCAGGAAATTGTCTCCATCGTACGGGAACACAACAGGTTGTCGGTGGACAAAATATCGGAACTGCTGCCAAATCATACGCCATCACAACTGGCCGGTTTGCTGCTTGAACTGGAATTAAAAGGCGTAATCTATTGTAAACCAGGGAAAATATATTCAATACAGCCCTGATTTTTTTTCGTTCGGGGAGTATTAAAAAAAATGTATTTTTGCCGCATTAATAACAACAACATCAAAAATTAAACAACAATGGCTTACAAAATTAATCCGGATCTTTGCGCCGCTTGTGGCACATGCCAAGGCGAATGCCCTCAAGAAGCTATTTCTGAAGGTGCTGCTTACTCTATCAACCCTGATCTCTGCATCGAATGTGGCGCATGCGCTGACGTATGCCCCTGCGAAGCAATCAGCTTAGAGTAGTCTTTTAAGATTCATGGACTGAAAAAAAAGCGGGTTTGAAGACCCGCTTTTTTTTATAGACTTAATCGTTATTTTATTCCCAATTCCGTTTTAACCGCTTTGGTCAAATCATCGCTCTCGGATGAGAAAGCCAGCGTAGAGATGTCGAAGACATACGTGTATTTGGAACTCTCCGCCACCTTTTTGATAGCTTCCATCAGTTTATCCTGAAACGGTTTCAGCAATTCAAGCTGCTTGGCCTGAAGTTCTTGCTCGCTGTTGGCGGCAAACTCCTGGAAACGGGCATACATTTTGGTGATTTCATCTTCCTTAACTTTCAGAATCGCAGCGGAAGCACCGCTCATAGCCAAACGGTTGTATTCAGCCTCCTTGGCTTTCAATTCCTCAGCCATAAGCTGACCGGTTTCCTGCAACTCTTTTTGCAGATTCAGCAGATTGGTCTGGGCAGTATCTATGCCAGGCATCTCTTTCATGATGGCCGCATAGTCCACATGTCCGAACTTGGCCTTCTGTGCGTACCCCGTCACCGACAAGGCAATCGCAAAGAGTATGATGATGTATTTCTTCATAGCCGTGAGCATTATTTGATTCCCAACTCTTTCTTAACCAGCGGGGTAATATCATCACCGGCGCCGTAGTACAACAGAATCTTGGTATCGAAGATGTAGGCGTAACCATTTGCCTTGGCCACTTTGTTGATGGCATCCTGGATGGCATCCTGGAACGGTTTGGCCAATTCATACTGTTTTTCTTCCAGATCGTCCTGGGCATTGGCCTGAAACTCCTGAATACGGGTAGCCAGATCCTGCAATTCCTTCTCGCGCACCTGACGAACGGCGGAAGACATCGTGCCGACTTCACGGTCAAACTTGTCTTTTTTCTGTTGGTACTCTGTCATCATGCTTTCATACATATTCTGGAGATCTTCTTGGAAAGCTTTCAATTTAATCTGCAGGGAATCAATGCCGGGCATCACTTCCAATATTTCACCCGAATTCACGTGTCCGTACTTCTGCGCATCAGCAGTGCCGATATTGAACAAGAGGGCAGCTGCGACAAGTAATAACAATTTTTTCATTGAGTTGTGATTTTTGATAATATTTCTAAATAATTATAATTCCTAATCATCCAATTCGGAGTTGACAGAGATGCCCAGTTTCTGGAGTATCACCGCATTGATGTCCCATTTCGGATCTGCATATATGATAGACATCTCACCGGCAGTATCAAAAACAAAAGCAAAGCCTTTCTCCTTGGCGTAGTCATTGACAGTAGAGATAACTCTGTCCTGGATGGGCTTCACGAGCTCTTCTCTTTTTTTGAACAAGTCACCATTTTGGCCAAAACGCTTCTTCTGGAGATCTTTGGCCGCTTTCTCTTGGGCTATGATAGCCTCCTCGCGGTTTTTCTTAATCTGGTCGGGCATCGTGATGGCTTCCACTTGATACTTCCTGTACATGGAATCGATAGAAGCAAACTTGGCCTCAATCTCGCGTTGCCATTGGACAGCCACACGGTCCAACTCTGCCTGCGCCTCCTTGTATTCCGGCATGTTGGAAAGAATATATTCGGAATTGATATACGCATATTTCTGGCCAAATGTCGTACAAGCCAGCAGGACAATCAAGACAGATAATAATATTTTTTTCATTTTGTCAAAATTTATGGGGTAACGGATAAAAATCAATTTTAGTATATGCTAATCTATGGATTGGTTGATGGAAATATGGAAATGGCTGCCGCTCGGTTTCCCGTTGGTTCTGCCGGGCACCTCGTCAAAGCCGTACCCCCAATCGAAGCCAAGCAGACCGAACATCGGCAGATACACGCGCACACCGAGACCTGCAGACTTATACAAGCTGAACGGGTTGTACTGACGCTTGTCAAGCCATCCCTTGCCCGCCTCCAAGAATCCGAGAACATACACCGTGGCCGACGGATTCAGCGTAATCGGGTAACGGATTTCCGCTGTAAACTTATTGTAGATGCTTCCGCCAACGGAAGTACCATCCATATACGGGGAAAGATATTCGTCATCGTAGCCTCGCATACCAATGACCTCGCGGCCGTCATAGGAGAAATTAGACAGGCCGTCACCACCCAGATAGAAGCGGCCGAACGGGCTGATTCCGATAGTTTTGTTGTAGCAGCCCATGAAGCCCATCTTGAACCGGATGTTCAGCACCAGATTTTCTACAATACGGGTAAACCAAGAGGCATTGAATTTCCATTTATGAAACTCCAGCCACTTATATTTTTCCTGATCGGTCGCATTAGTGAAGTCCTTGCCGCTTATCAGCGAATAGGGCGGAGTCAACTGCACACTGAATGTGAGGTTGGAACCCTCGCGCGGATAGATGGGCGCATTGACAGAGTTACGAGTCAGAGAGAAAATATAGCTGAGACTGTTGGCATAACCATTGTTGAATACATAGTAACCCGACCAGTTCTTCACCGTGTAGTATTCGTATGACAAGGTGTGCGACATCTGGAAATAATCGTCCGGCCATTTCAGTTTCGACACCAAAGAGAGGGAGGCACCTGCGATACTGGAGGTGGCGTATGATACGTCATTCTTCTTCTTGCCGTTCGTCTGTTTCTGAAAATAAGCACCTATAGTGAGTGCATTGGGTTTCTTTCCTCCCAGCCAAGGCTCGGTGAAAGACAAATTGTAATATTGGTACCATAGCCCGTTCGTGGAGACATTCAACGCCAAACGCTGGCCGTCGCCACCCGGAATTGGGGTCCAGGCATCCTTTTTGAATAGCTTTTTCGTGGAGAAGTTATTGAAGGCTATACCTGCCGTAATCACAAATCCACTGGCACCGTAACCGGCACTCAACGACAGTTGGTCGGAGGAGGTTTCCTCCACCACATAGTTGATATCCACTGTGCCGTCCGCCTCGTTGGGCTTGGGCTGCACATCCATCTTCTCCTGATTGAAATAACCTAGCGACATCAGCACCTGCTGTGTGCGAATAAGGTCAGCACGGTTGAACAATTGTCCGGGAATCGTGGTAATCTCACGCATAATGACATTGTCGTTGGTCTTTGTATTTCCGGCAATGGTAATCTTGTTGTAACGCGCCTGCTTGCCCTCCCGGATACGGATTTCGATGTCAATGGAGTCATTCTCAATAGCGACCTCCACGGGATTGGCGTTGAAGAACAGGTACCCGTTGTTCATGTACAACGAAGCAATATCATCGCCATCCTCCTTCATAGTCAAGCTCTTGTTCAGGAGCGTTTGGTTATAGACATCCCCTTTTTCTATGCCCAAAAGCTGTTTGAGGAGAGAGGTCGGATAAATGGTGTTGCCCACGAAATCGATATTACGGAAATAGTACTGAGGACCTTCATTGACTTCAATATCAATACGCATATCGCGACCATCGAGATAGAACGTGTCACGCACAATCACTGCATCGCGATAACCCAGCTCATTGTACCGGTCAATCATCTTGACTTTGTCGTCCTCGTACGTTTCCCTGGTGAATTTGGACTTCTTGAAGATTCTGAGCTTCACACGGTCGGAAAAATATTCGTCCATGTGGTCCTTGATATCCTTGGACTCATAGTATCCGGGGTGCTTGAGACAGTAGGCTATGGCCGTGTCCATCTTCCAGAACGGTCTGAACAGGAATTTTTCCTTGGTCTCTTTCATGGAACGCAGCAGCACAGCATCCGCAACCCCTTTGTTTCCGATAATATCTATCTTGCTAATCCTGACCTTCTTGGATTTCTTGATATCGAACAGCAAGTTCTTTGCATTCTTGACTTTCTCATCATCAATTTCCTGAACATTCACTGTGCAACTGTAGAAGCCTTTGTCCACATAATACTTGCGGATGGTATTGATACAAGTGGTTTTCATGTTGTCATTGATGATGTTACCCTGCGAGATCTTCAGTTTTTCTCGCAAGTCATTCTCCTCGCTCTTGGTCGTGCCCTTGAAGCCGAAAGAGATGAGGCGGGCGCGGTCTTCCAGACGAATATCCAGGAAGGCGACATTGCCGCTGATGCGCGTAACGGTAATCTCCACGTCATCGTAGAGGCCTGTTTTCCACAAGGTTTTTACACTTTTGGAGATCTGTTCGCCGGGGATTTCGATAACATCGCCCACATGGAAAGAGAGCAACCGCTGGTCCAGCGGGGCGGTACCCGACGAAGTGATGCCGCCGATTTCATATTGTTTCGGGTTGGAATAATCAATTTTTATAGGATCGCTTTCGCCGTCACCGCCTATCACAACCTGACCGTATGTTGTTGACATACAGAATGCTGCAATCAATGATAACAGTAAAAAAATCCGTTTATAAAAATTCATTATGTTCAAAAAAATTGGCAGCAAAGATAATGAAAAAATCAATGTTCGCGGACTTGCATTCCCGTTTTTCCGTAACGGCGTTCACGGCTCTGGAAATCAATGATAATTTCGCGCAGATCCTCCTTGCGGAAATCGGGCCACATGACAGGCACGAAGAAGAATTCGGTATAGGCCATCTGCCAGAGCAGAAAATTGCTGATACGGCATTCACCGCCGGTTCTGATGAGCATGTCCGGATCGGGAACGTCGCTATGATACAGATGTTGCGTGATGGTGTCGGGTTGGATATCTTCCACGCGCAGAGTGCCTTGACTGACCTCCTGCGCTATGGCCTTGGCCGCGCGTGTAATTTCGGTACGGCCGCTGTAGCTCAAAGCCAAAATCAGGGTAAGCCCGTCATTGTTGGCTGTCTGGTCAATGGCTGATTGCATGGCATCGTGACAAGATTCCGGCAAGTCTTGCATCCGGCCCTGTATGAGTAGCCGCACGTGTTTGGCCATCAGCTCTTCCAGCTCGTTGTGGATGGACTGGGCCAACAGCCCCATCAGCATATCCACCTCCTCTTTCGGGCGGTTCCAGTTTTCCGTTGAGAACGTATAGAGGGTCAGATATTTCACCCCCATTTCCCCAGCGCCCTCAATGACGCTTCTGACGGCATCCAGACCGGCCTTGTGCCCGTATGTGCGTTCGTGTCCGCGTTGCTGGGCCCAACGCCCGTTGCCATCCATGATCACGGCGATGTGACATGGGATTTTACTCATATTGAGTTCTCGCGATGTATGCATAATCATTGTTTTTTTCGTTTGGGCAGTTTCAACCGGCACGCGCGGTCCTCGTTGCCGAACTTCACCGTCATGGTGATGCCGGCAAAGGAGTAGGCATCGTGGGTCGTCTCGTTGCCGCGCGCATGGCCTGCGACATGACGACTCAAGGGTTCGCCTTGTTCGTTTATGATTTCGGGCGAGCGGTCGGCCAAGTCAGCCACCAAATCACCATATTCGGCACGCAAGGCGTCGTTGTCATAATACCGGCCTCCCACATCATCCAGATAATCCGTAAATGCCCAGCGCAGTCCCCATTCCGCGCCAATAGCAAAATAGCGGCCAATAGTGGCCTTGATGCCGATGCCGAACGGGATGGCCACAGTGGTCAGGGAATAGGGCTTGGGACCTCCTTCGAGCCCCTGTCCTTCGGTGCCCATACTGTGCAAATCATAAATCTGATCGTTATAGACGGTCTGCGGATTGAAGGAAAACAGCGTCAATCCTGCAAAAATGTATGGGGAAAAACGGTTTTTGCCCGTCGTGTTATACAATTCAAAAAAGTTCAGCTCAATTTCGGCGGAGAATTCCGTTATAGGGGAAGTGAAGCTGAAATTGCGGTTGGCCATATCGGTGCCCTTGTCGGTGGAAGAGACTTTCCCGAAGAGGAAGTCGGCTTTAATCGCAAATCTGGGAGAGATATTATAGCGGTACATAAAGCCCCCTGCGAGATGCAACTGGTTCAGCTCTGGATTTTTATTAAATTTGAACAGCTTGGTCTGGTTCAAATCCCCCAAATAGAACATAGTGCCCACACAGCCGCCGAATTCGGATTTTTGGGCGGACAAATTCCGAACGGAAGCGACAGTCAGCAGGCCAAAGAGGATCAGAATATATGTAAAACGAGAATAAAACTTCATGTCAAACGGTGGATTGAAACCAATTAACGCTGCAAAAATAAAAAAATTACATGACACCTATCAAAATATTAAAAAAAGTGTATTTTTGCCGCCCCAAAAAATACTATAAATAAAGTTATTACAAACAAAAGCAAAAAGAAAGGAGCCTTGAACACGACGCCTCAAAATTTCAGACCGAGACAATTCGGTCCCAGACCCAAAAAGGAAGCCCAGCACAGAATCAACAATTACATTACGGCACAGACCGTCCGTGTGGTGGGCGAGAATTTCGAGCCAAAGATTGTTTCCCTGAGAGAAGCCTTGGCCATTGCAGACCAATACGAGCTGGATTTGGTGGAAATCTCCCCCAACGCCAACCCGCCTGTATGCAAGGTAATGGACTATCAGAAGTACCTTTACGAGCAGAAGAAGAAAGCGAAAGAGATAAAGGCCAACAGTGCCAAGACGGTAGTAAAGGAGATTCACATGGGACCGCAGACGGACGACCACGACTTCAATTTCAAATGCGTGCACGCCGAGAAATTCCTGAAGGACGGTTACAAGGTCAAGGTCATGGTCACCTTCCGGGGCCGTGCCATCATATACAAGGACCAAGGCGAGTTGCTGTTGCTGCGCTTCGCCCAGAGTCTGGAAGAATTCGGCAAGTTGGATCAGATGCCCACGCTCTTAGGCAAGAACATGACCATCATGATCAGTCCGAAATCCACCAAGAAATAAGAATGCAGTAAACTCTTAATATAAACTTTAAAAACTTAGAGAAAATGCCAAAAATTAAAACGAAAGCCGCTGCCAAGAAGAGATTCACTCTGACCGGCACCGGAAAAATCAAGAGACATCACGCTTATCACAGCCACATTCTCACCAAGAAATCCATCAAGAGAAAACGTAACCTGGCTTACAGCGCTATTGTCGAACCGAACATGGAACGTACCGTCAAGCAAATGCTTGGTCAGTGCTAATCAAATCAATTATTAACCCATAAAAAAAAACTTTACTATCAGCTATCGAAGAGTTTAAAAATTAAACCGCTGACGTAAAAGAAAGGAACTTAATTATGCCAAGATCAGTTAATCATGTTGCTTCAAGAGCAAGAAGAAAAAAGATTTTGAAACGTACCCGTGGGTACTTCGGCAAACGCAGAAACGTTTGGACCGTTGCAGTCAATTCGTGGGAAAAGGGTCAACAGTACGCTTACCGCGATAGAAAAGCTAAGAAAAGAAACTTCAGAAGTTTGTGGATCACCCGTATCAACGCGGGCGCACGCGAATATGGCATGTCCTATTCTGTCCTCATGGGCAGTCTGGCCAAGAAGGGTGTTGCTTTGAACCGCAAAGCCCTCGCCGACCTCGCGATGAATAATCCTGAGGCATTTAAGGCTATTGTTGATTTAGTAAAATAGTAGCTCGGAATTTAAATTCGTAATTTGAGTTTATCTGCATAAAAAAAGTCCCGCCGCTGGCGGGACTTTTTTGTTTCGACAATCTTTACGATTAGCACTCCACGATGGTGCACCAGTTGTGTTTGTCCTCAATCTCTCCGTATTGGATGCCCATGAGGGTTTCGCGCATCTTGATGCTCCAAGGGCCGGGTTTGCCATCCTTTGCAATGACATACTCCTCGCCTGTTTCGCGATCCTGAATCATGTGGATCGGGGAGATGACGGCGGCGGTACCGCAGGCACCAGCCTCGTCGAATGTGCCAATCTCATCCAGTCTGACATGGCGTCTTTCCACCACAAGGCCGAGGTCCTCGGCGATCTGGCGCAAACTCATGTTGGTGATGGAAGGCAGGATGGAGCCGGAGTCCGGAGTCACATATTTGCCGTCCTTGATACCGAAGAAGTTAGCAGGGCCAGCCTCATCGATGTAGGTCTTGGTCTTGGCATCGGCGAAGATGGAAGCGCTGAAACCTTCGTGGTGAGCGCGTTCGCCTGCGCGGAGGGAAGCAGCATAGTTGCCACCCACTTTCACGTGACCAGTTCCCAGCGGAGCGGCACGGTCATAATCCTTTGCAATCTGCATGTTGGTAGGTTTGAAGCCCTCTTTGAAGTACGGGCCAACCGGCATCACGAACACCACGAACAGGTATTCATCAGCAGGTTTCACACCGATGGTGGCACCTGTACCGATCAACAGCGGACGGATATAGAGAGAACCTTCCGTTCCGTAAGGCGGAATGTACTCAGCGTTCAGTTTGATCACCTTCTCCAAAGCGGCGAAGAACAATTCTTGGGGAATAGGAGCCAACATGATGGTGTCTGCGGAGCTGTTCAGACGTTTCCAGTTCTCTTCCCAGCGGAACAAACGGACTTTGCCGTCTTTTCCTCTGAAAGCCTTCATTCCTTCAAAAGCTTCCTGACCGTAGTGCAGACAGGAGGCTGCCATGTGCATCGGGATATATTCGTCGGACATTACTTCCAACTCACCCCATTTGCCGTCTCTGAAATAACAGCGAACATTGTAATCGGTTTTCACATAACCGAAAGACAAACTTTTCCAATCAATGTTTTTCATTTCTACTTGTGTTTGTTATTGATGTTTTTATATTTGAACTAAACTGTTTATAGTGCAATCTTTGATTTTCTCCCGTCCATTGAGGGCCTTCAGCTCGATGAGGAAGAGGGTGTCCACGGCGGAGGGATTGAAATGGCGCACGAGATTGGCAGCCGCGCGCATTGTGCCTCCGGTAGCCAGCACGTCGTCCAACAAAAGGATATGCTTATTCTCTTCAACAGCGTCCTGATGGATTTCCATTATGTCGGTGCCATATTCCAAATCATAGGATTCGGAATATTTTGCGGCAGGCAGTTTACCCTTCTTGCGGATGGGCACAAACGGGATATTCATCAGATATGCCAACGTGGGGCCAAAGAAAAAGCCCCGGGTTTCCAAAGCCACAATCACATCCGGATTGATCTTCTTGGCAACCTCCAACATGTCATTGATAACATTTCTGAATTCATCCGCATCCTTCAACAATGTGGTGATATCATAGAAGTGAATGCTAGGCGTTGGAAAGTCTTCAACAATACGAACTTTGGAAAAATCAAACATAAAGTATTCCTTAATAATTGAACGTGTGCAAAAGTACACTTTTTTTTGTACTTTTGCGGCCTATCGGAATAAAACAATTTTTAAAACATAATGATATGAATATTACGAAATTAGATCAGGTAGTAGAATTAGTCAAGACAAAACCCAGAAAAAGATTGGTGGCTGCAAATGCCAACGACGAGCACACCATCGAGGCTGTGAATGCAGCTGTGGAGATGGGCGTGGTGGATGCCACATTAGTGGGTGATACGGCTGCTATTGAGCAGGTTTGCAAGAAGTTGAACATCGACATCAACAAGTTCAAGATCATCCACGAGACCGTTGACGTGAAGGCTGCCGCCATGAGCTGCGACCTCATCAACAACGGCGAGGGCGACATCCTGATGAAGGGTCTGCTGCCCACTGACAAATACATGCGTGCCATCCTGAACAAGGAAAAGGGCCTCTGCCCGCCCAACGCCACTCTTTCCCATGTGGCTGTGATTGAAAACCCCGCTTACCACAAATTGCTGATCGTGGGTGACGTGGCCATCATCCTGGTTCCCGATCTGAAACAGAAACAGGTGATTTTGCGCAACTTAGTAGGTACAGCCAAGGCCATCGGCATTGAGAAACCGAAGGTAGCTTTGGTGTGTGCCACGGAGCAGATGTCTACCGGCATGCAGGCTTGCGTGGACGCCGCCATCATTGCCAAGATGGCCGAGCGCGGACAGATCTCCGGCGCATACGTGGACGGTCCGCTCTCTCTGGACATCGCCATCGACAAGGAGACCGCCGAAATCAAGAAGCTGAAGAGCGACGTGGCCGGCGACGCCGACTGTTTGCTCTTCCCCAACATCGAAAGCGGCAACGTCTTCTACAAATGCTGCACCAAGTTCAACCACGCCGAGATCGGCGCCATCCTGATGGGTGCCAAGGTGCCTTGCGTGCTCTCCTCCCGTGGCGACAGCGCCAAGACAAAACTCTACTCCATCTCACTAGCTGCTCTGCTTGCTAAGTAATACATTATATATTGTAAGGAAGATATGCCAGAAGCACTGAGTTTTATCGACTTCCGAATTATTGACATCATCGACATCCTCATTGTGGGGTTGGTGCTGTACCAGCTGTACAGGCTTGCCAAAGGCACCGCCGCCGTGAAGTTGTTCTGGGTGGTCGTCATTTTCTATATTATCTGGAAAGTGGTGGAGTACTTCCATTTCACCCTTTTGTCCGGACTTTTAGGAGAAGTTATCAACGTTGGCATTCTGGCTATCATCATCCTTTTCGCTCCCGAGATACGGAAGTTCCTGCTCTACATCGGCGATGGCAGGCTGATGCATTGGTTCAGCGACAAATTTGGCAAACAGGAGAAAGACAGCGCATACCTCAGCGAAGTGGAGGCTGTGCGCGAGGCGTGCCATCACATGTCGGACAACATGACCGGCGCACTGATCGTCTTCGCGCGCAAGACCCCCTTGGACGATTTCATCAACAGCGGAAAGGTGATTGATGCCATTCCCACTCCGGAATTGTTGGAGAACATCTTCTTCAAGAACAGTCCGCTGCACGACGGCGCCGTCATCATCAAAGACCACCGGATAGTGGCTGCCCGATGCATTTTGCCCGTGTCCAAGAGCACCGAACTGCCCCAGAGCGCGGGCCTGCGCCACCGCTCCGCATTAGGTTCCACGGAACTGACAGATGCACTGGCAGTGGTCGTATCCGAACAAACCGGCGCCATCTCCCTCTGCAAGAACGGCAAACTCACACGCAACATCACGTCCTCCACGTTGAGACAGCTGCTGCTGGAGAATCTGACGAAAGAGGGGTGAAAGGGGTGCATGAGGTGAATAGGATATCAAATTATTAAACAACAATAAAATTAAAAAAACATGAAGAAATTTGTTTGCAAAGTTTGCGGTTATGTGCACGAGGGTGACACACCGCCGGCAAAATGTCCGCAATGCGGTCAACCCGCCGAGAAATTCGAAGAAGTAAAGGACAATGAGCTCTCCTGGGCCACCGAGCACGTGATCGGCGTCGCCAAGAACTCCGACGAGGAGATGATCAAGGACCTCAACGCGCATTTCATGGGCGAGGCCACCGAAGTGGGCATGTATCTGGCCATGAGCCGCCAAGCCGACCGCGAGGGTTATCCCGAAGTGGCCGAGGCTTTCAAACGCTACGCCTTTGAAGAGGCTGAGCACTGCGCCAAATTCGCCGAGCTGCTTGGCGAGGTGGTTTGGGACACCAAGACCAACCTTGAGAAGCGCATGATGGCCGAAAGCGGCGCCTGCGCCGACAAAATGCGCATCGCCAAACGCGCCAAAGAGATGAACTGGGACGCCATCCACGACACCGTTCATGAGATGGCCAAGGACGAGGCCCGTCACGGACAAGGCTTCCAGGGTCTTTTCAACAGATATTTCAAAAAATAACAACAACCAAAACACCATCGGGGAGCGCCACGGTACTCCCCATTTTTATTTATGCGCTACATTTGGCTACCCACCCAATCGCCTTACTTCAACCTCGCCACCGAGGAATACCTGCTTACGCAGACGAAGGAAGAAGTTTTCATGCTCTGGCAAAACGCCAATGCCATCATCATCGGAAGGCATCAGAACACCCTGTCGGAAATCAACCAACCCTTTGTAGAGGAAAACAAGATTGTGGTGGCCCGCCGGCTCACAGGCGGCGGTGCCGTGTTCCATGATCTTGGGAACCTGAACTTTAGCTTCATCCGCAACATCGCGCCGGAGGAGAAGGAGATCAACTTCGTGAAGTTTCTGCAGCCGATCGTGGAAGCGTTGCAATCGTTAGGTGTGCCCGCAACCTTTTCCGGGCGCAACGACCTCGTGGTGCACGACAAGAAGATTTCGGGCAATGCCATGGTTTATTGGGGCAACCGCGTGCTGGAGCACGGCACGTTGCTATTCTCCACCGTGCAGCACAACCTCGCGCAGGCCCTGAAAGTGGATCCAGACAAGTTCAACGACAAGGCGGTGAAATCGGTACGCAGCCGCGTGACCAACATTTCGGAGCACCTGCCCAAGCCCATGACGGTGATGGAGTTCAAGGATTATCTGATGGACTTCATCCTGAAGCAGCAGCCGGGCACCACCATTGAGCCGCTCACGCCGCAAGAGGAAGCCTGCATCCAAAAGCGCGCCGATGAGAAGTTCTCCACCTGGGAGTGGAACTACGGCGCATCCCCAAAATATGCCATCGAGCGGAAGGTGCGCACCAAGGGCGGCACCGTGCAAATCGGGATGGATGTTAAAAACGGAATCATTGCCGATTTACGAATTTACGGCGATTTCTTCTCGCAAAAAAATCCCGACGAACTCGCCCAAATGTTCATCGGACAACCACATACTGAAGAGCGCATTCGAAAGGTCCTCCAATCCATCCGCGTGGAAGATTATTTGAGCGGCGTAAGCAGTGAAGAAATGTTGGGGCTTCTAAACACCTAATTCTTTTTGACGGCTGCCTCCGGCAGCTGAACTAGCACTGTCTTTGCTGCCACCACCATTCCGCTGCAAATACTGCGGAATCCCTCCCCATCGTTCATCTTTTAAAAGTTCGTGTACAAACAGGATATGTCCCCGTCTTGTCGGATAATAAGCATGTACAACACTAAAGCGGTGATGAGGATGGCCGCCAATATCCTAACGATTCTCTTTTTCCAAAACATAGTCTTTGATTTTCAGATAGATAAAATAAGC
>JAFSOZ010000009.1 GCA_017443175.1 Bacteroidales bacterium | reverse complement strand
GAACTGGGCCGTCACATATTGTGTGGTGATGAGGCTGTCGAAGTCATAGTGGTCGATGATGCCCTTGTCCACGCCGTTCACGGTCACACCCATGTTGTAGTAACCGTCGGCAGGCTGGATGGTAGAGGTGAAGTCGGAACCATAGTCAACCCAAGTGTTGTGGGTTTCGCCAGCGGCAACGCTTACGCCGTCATAGACACCGATACCGGTGAGGGTAGCGTAGTTGATAGCGACAGTGTCTTTCTTGAAGCAAGCCTGTACGTAGTAGTTGGACACGTAGAGCGTATCGAACGTGTAGGTGTAGGTACGGGTTGCTTCGTCGTAAGTAACATTGGCAATTACATTGTCACCGTCGATGATAGCGCCCTCGGAAGCCGGCGGGATGATGCCCACCACGAGGCTGTGGAGTGAGTAGTGCTCGTCAGCGATCATGGTCAACACATGGCCGGAAGGATCAAGCAGAGTGTCAGCCTCTGCCGGTTCGAAACGACCGCCTACCTCGGCATATTGGTCACTGTAGTTGTAAGCATACTTGTTGATGTGGAATTCCATCTTGAATCTCACCTCGATCGTATGGGGTTCGGTGATGTTTTCAAGAGTGTACATCATGAAGCTTGCGTTGTACGGGTCTTCGTTCATCACACGCACACTGTCAACCCAAACACCAGCGGTATGATACATGTCGTTCGGGATGATGTTGATGGTGAGGTCGCCGTTGTACGGAACCTTCACGGTGCCGTTCGGAGTTACCGTACCGTTAGGACCAGCAATCACATTCACATCAATCATAGGCATGATGGCAAGGTTGTCGAAGGTGACACCCATGTTACCCTTGACGCTGGTTGCTTCGATAGCGAAGTAGTAGATACCAGCGTTTGCGTTGTTGAAGAGGTAGTTGTAGGTGTGGCCGTCAACTGTCTTGGTGAAGTTGGTGTGGGAGCCGATAAGGGTCATGGAAGCGATGTCCGGGGTAGTACCCATATAGACGTTCATGTTCTCAGGCATGTTGCTGAGTGCGTTGTAGTCGTAGGACACTTGCATTTGGCCAGCCGGAATCTCGATACAATGGGAGATGACATAGTTCTGGGCATCGATGGTGTCGCTGTCCACAAAGGTCAGCACGCCGTTGTTGTTTGTCCAGAGGTTCGGGTTGTTGTTCTCGGCACCTTGAGTCCAAGCGTCGCGACCCAGAACCACGTTAGAGAAGTCTTGCTCGTAAGGCACCGTAGCGGGAACCACTTGACGGATGTCGTACAGTGCGATGGTGTTGTTATCTTCCACCTCGTCGTTTTCATAAACCACGTTCACCACAATGTCGTTGGAACCGTCTATGAAGAGCGGCGTTGCAGCAAAGGTGTGGACGTAAGTTTCAAGCGGCAGGATGGTAGCATTCACCGTCTCGGTAACAGGTGTTTCGGCACCGTTCACCGTGTAGCTCACGCTGAAGCCGTTCACGTTGTTGAGGTAGGAGTTGTTTTTCAGTTTGACCACCACCTTGGCGTCGCTCAAGTCGCAAGCATCTGCAATAGGTTCAATGGATTCAATAGCCAGATCATTATCAGGAGGGCAATAATTTATAACAGCTTCCAAAATGATGTCATTTCTCTTCTGCAATATGTCTTTCGTACCAGTAGCGGATGCAGGATCAGTATAAGAAACCTTTGTTTCATCGTCTGAATAAAGGTAAATGGCTTTGTAATCTGAAGTATTATGAGCAGCGAATGCACTGCTACTCCAGCTTGCTTTGCCCTCATAGAAGGCCACCACAAGATTACTGGTACCATCATAGTGGAACGGAGTGTCAAACGTGAAGGTGCTCCACTCTCCAGCTGTAAACGTATAACTTTGGGTTGCCGGCATAGCAAACACTTCGGTCAATGTATTCACATCCACATAGTCTGCTGTGCTAGAGAATGAGCTTTTGTTGGTTTGACCCAACCAGATATGGATACCACCCGTCTTGTCAAAAGAAGGCGCCGTAGTACATTTGAAACTGATAGACTTAATGTCTGCTGTACCAAGATTCAGTTCATTAGCATCAAAAATTTGCTGGGAATAAGAATATTCATATAGGCCATGGAAAGGCAAATAACTATCAGTAGTAGAAGAAGTAATAATGTCCACTTCTGTATCTTCTTTGTAACCACCTGCGCACAATGTAGTGAATTCAACCTCGTCGGTGTATTCAGACTCGTCATATTCGCTACAAACAGCCTTCATACGCACGGTATAAGTGGTGAGATAGTTGAGGTTGGTCAGGGTTAAGGTGCGGGTGGAAGCAACTGCCACGGTTGTCCAGGCAGTTTCACCTTCGGCCTTGTATTCAACGGCATAGTTGGTTTGGTTGTGACTATCATTCCAAGTGATAGTAGCACCGCGATCTGTTACATCTGTCACTGTCAACTCGGTCGGCGTGAAGCAAGTGACCGGAGTATGGAATTGCAGAATATCGCTCCATTCAGAAAGATCGTCATTGCCGCAATTTGTCTGCACTTGTGCTTCATAATCGCTATTGGATTCCCAACGAACAGGAGTAAAGAAGTTGGTGGCTGCAACAGCTTCTGTCCAAACAGTGTCACCTTGCAAACGATAACGGACATTGTAACTTGCAGGCGTACCATAGATGCCATTGTTCCAGTTAAGCGTATCGTTTTCGAATGCCAAACCCATAGGAGCGGAACATGAAGAATGCGTGGTTATGGCAATGTCGTCTAACAGCAACCAATATTCATCTTCATCTGCATGGCGGAATGCAATATAAATGGTTTTATTCAGATATGCATCCAAATCCACGGCGTATTCTGTATAAGTGTAGGGAGCTTCTATGTTGCTCAACAACGGTGTTGCTGTAAGAAGTCCGTTAATCGTGGTATCTACATAAACACTGAAGTGATCAAGGTAACTGGGATCGACACTGGAAGCCCAGAAAGACAACTGTGCCGGGGCTGAAATATGAATAGCCGGAGAAATCAACCAGTTGTCAGAATTGAGTGCACCGTAATTATCATCATACGACGGAGAAGCCATACAATAATCTCCACTATGTGTATAATTGGAATTGACGAAAAATGTCCAGTTGTATCCGTCGTGGTCAACATCTGATACTAACCAGCAACCACGGGTCGTACTGTTTTCTTCGAAGTCTTCAAAGAACGGGAGTTCATATTGAGAGAGACAAGTATAAGGTACCCTGAATGACAACCACGGTGTCCATGTGGATTGGCCATCTGTAGCACCGCAATCTTGTTTCACTCTCACTTGGTAGGTAGTACCTTCCGTCAAGCCAGTGAACGTATAGGATGCGGTCTGGGTCGTAACCTCAGTGAACGTCTCCGTACCGTTCTCACGGTATTGCAATGTGTAGCCTTCAGGAGTTCCTACTGAACCCGGACTCCAAGTTAACGTAGGATCGGGGTTAAATGCTATGTTGAAAGAGCTAACCTCAGGAGCGGAACAGGTAGGAATCTCTTCCACTACAAAGTCATCTACAAAAACACCATGACCATAGGAATCATAAGCTTCAAAAGCAAACTGACAGGTAGCTGTCAAAGCTGCAGCAGGAAGTATGATTTGTTCTTGACGCATGGTGGTAATACTTTCGGTGTATTCAGCCAACTGTACCCAATTTGAAGCCGCGGACGGACGATAATAAACTCTTAATTCATCCTGGTCTCCAGACCATACAGCTTGACTATGTTTGAATTTGATTTGTACAGTATGGTAGGCACTTAAATCAAATTGCGGTGTAAGCAATCTGGTTTTTGTACCAGAGGTTGTATGCGTGAACCCTGCATCATAAGTTCCGGAACCATAAGAAGAGCTTGTTTGTCTAGTCCAATCATGCGTTCCGGATACGTAAGATTGGCTCCAGCAATCCGGCGGGAATACCGTTCCTTCGAAATTTTCCGTATAAGGCAAAGATAAAGCCATACACGGTGTGGTGAATGAAACTGTATTTTCTGCAGATGTGTCACCTACACCACAAATAGATTTGACGGTCAGCGAATAATTCGTTTGCGGTTGCAAAGTGAAGAGTGTTGACAAGTCAACATTGTTATTCGTTGCATTCACAATTTGAGTCTCATTGCCTATTGTTAACTCATAAGCAACAGGGGTGTTCAAAGATGATGTACTAGGTGTGATAGTGGCAGAGAATCCACTGACTGCTACATCAGGTGTTCCGCATGTCGGAACCATATCCACCACAACATCTTCTATACTCAAATAATAATTATTAGAACTACCACCTTGGTATTTAAATGCTATGTGATACGGGTTACCAGTAGAAGCCGGCACATTAGCGAAACTAACGGTTACTTCGGTCAGTGATGTTATTTGAGCGCAAGTTTTGAGATCAACAAATGAGGACGGATCATTGATATTCGTCATATAACCCACATGTAGTGTTCCATTGTATGTACCTGTGCTTTCGTTTCTATATTTGAAGGTCATTTGCAAAGAAGACAGATCTTCCGTGAACTCAGGCAATATAGCGTATGCTGGCGTGGTTGAACTGGATTTAAAGAAGAGACAGTTTCCACTTGTTGCATAACTACTATTGCTTGAGAGGAATATCTGAGGATAAGTGCCTGTGGTTTGACTCATATTCAAGAATGACCAACAAGAAGGCATAGTATGATTAGGATATCCTGAAGGAGCTGAGCTACTTGTTGCACTTGTTGTATAATCGTTGAAGTTCTCTTCATACGGTACACTTTGTGCCGGACATGGCGTAGTAAAGGTAAATACTTTGCTATCTCCTGCAGACTGATGAGTTGCATCGCAATTAGCATATACACTGAAATCAAGTGTATAGGTTGTAGAAGCATCCAGATTGTTGATAGTATAGAAGGTATCCGTTGCCGTGGCAGAAACTGGGTCATTATTTCCAAGCGTATAAACCACCATCCATTCTGTTTCATTACCTCCCTTGTCCCAATTAATAGTTACTGAGGTTTGGTTACATCCAGCTATAGCCACATTGCTCGGAGCCGGACAAGAAACCACAGGATCACAAACTATCCTGTTCTCAAAATGGAATCTTACATTATTGCGATTATAACTTCTTGAGCTTGCAGATACAGTTATTGATGTCGGATCAAGATTGTTTGTATTGTCATACTTGTACATAGCTCTATAGTTAGGACTTGTAGTAGTATAGGTAACACTAGTAGAACTACTGCCCGTTCCTGTATTGTCATCCACTATCAAAACGATGTTGTCGTCGCCATTATATACGAAAGGTCTATCTAAATTAATGGTAAACCAGCCATTGGATGTAGGTGCTGATGTGGAAATACGACCACTGAATACAAGATCCTCTGCAGTTGGGCGAATCCAGTCAGATGTGCTGGTGAATGTAGCTTTATTGGTAGCTACTATATAAACTTCCAAATCGCGGTTGCGGGTAGTCGTGTTCGTTGTCTGGAATGAAACACTTGTGATTTCACCAGCATCTCCTAACTCATCGGAAAGATAGATCTGCTCAGTCAATGAATACTTATAGTACGTATATGACGGGAAATAAGATGTGGTAGAAGTTCCTGTTCCGGTAACAACATCTTCAGCTACAGCTTGGGTTGTTATACAGTTCACATGTCCTGTGGTTGTAACGTAAGCACTCTGGTCAGAAGCATTACAGATTGCTCTCACGCGGAAATCATAATCAACATCGTCGTCCAGCCCAGTTATGGTGTAGCTGGTAGTGGTCACATTGTCCGTGTTCCAAGTGTAAGCACCGTGCAACTTGTATCCCACCTCATAACCTAATGCAGCATTACCACTCCAAGTGAGTTGGGCAGTAGTGCCAGTGATATTCGCTGTAAAGTTTGTCGGATCTGCGCAAGCAACTCTGTCGAACTCGGTCCAAACACCCGTCCCCTCTTGGCCGTTGCAAATAGGGAATACCATGGCAATGTAAGTACCATTGGAAAGGTTTTCAACCGGAATCACCACGCTGGTGGTGGTAGAAGTCAGTGACAGAACAATATTTCCTTGTGCATCTTGCAGTGGGATGGAGTAGCTTTCAGGAGTGCCCCAGCAGCCAGCATCCCAAGTAAGGGTGTTCGTTAGCTCATTGTATGCCACATTCATCGGAGCGGAGCAGGTAGGTACGTCGCCGCAATTGATTTGGATATCCAAAACAGGATTGGAGTTGGCTGATTTCTCCAAACGCAAAGTAAGGGCGTGCTCACAGAACGGCATAACCATACCTATATTACCGCTTTCTGAACGGAAAGCTGCAAGAATCTTTGTTTCATCCACGGCAGTGCCATCATACACATAGAGGTTGTTGCCTGTGCCAAGGTTAATGTTACCCGTCAGTTCAATCCAGCTGTCGGCGTTGCCCGGATTAATAACCATGGTGTAGGTAGCAGCAGCACTTGTCGTATCTTCAAACACCACATTACCATTGCAAGAAGTTACATTGGGCGTGTTGGCAATGTTGTAGTCTATCAAAAGTTGTTTTCTGATAGGTCCAACCCAACCATCGCTGTATTCGCCTTCACCGCACTTGGTACGCATGTAGAACACATACCATGCACCATATTCGAGATTGTTGAAGATACGAGGAGAGGAGTTGGCGGTAGCCAGCGTTCCTGAATTGTCGGGATCAAAGTCGGAATATTCACTATAGACTTTCATGTATTTGATTTCCCAACGCGGTTGATTACCGATCTTGTTCCATCTCAACTCCATGGAATTTTCTGTAAGCGGAACAGCCACGAGGTTACGAGGTTTCTGGCAGGCAGGAATGTTTTCAACCTTGATGTTGGAGAGACGCAAGTCTTTCGTTTCATTGGATTTCTTCACGCGGAAGGCCAGATTGCCGGCGTAGTCCACATTGTTGAGGATGTATGTATAATTAGCAGGAGTGTAAACGGCAGTATAGTCAGTTCCAAGCTGTCTGAAGGTCTGGGCCGGACGGTTGATGTCGGTCACCACACCCAATTGGAATACTACATCAGGATCGCTGGAGAAGTAGGTTTCAGCCGTGAAGTTGATCTGGAGCGCATTCAGAGCGGTGTCCATCGTAGGCAGGATAGCATACAAATCGCCGAGAGCGGTGTTGTCGGTGGAGTCGAGTGTACGGTTATAATAGTTGTACATCTGCAGTTTACCAGCCCAGGTCTCATCTACATAACTAAGATTGCTTGTACCGGTAAAGAACGGGGTCCAGCAATCGAGCGTGCTCGTAATGCCATCGAAATCTTCGTACGGCACAGCGACTGCGTCGCAACGGGTGGTCGCCGTAGCCTCGTTGGAAGGCTTGCTGGTGAAGCCGCCGGCGCAAGTCGTACGTACACGGAATTTATAGCTGGTGCTACCCTCGAGACCCGTGAGCGTGTAGGTCACGGTGTCGGTGGTTTGATCAATAAAGACGGAAGTCCAGCTGTCAGTACCGGTCTTGGCGTATTCCACTACCCAACCGTTGTTGTTGATACCGTTCCAGGTAAGTTCAACAGCGTTGTTGAGCGGGTTGGCTGCGGTGAGGTTGACCGGAACGAAAGCGCACTGGGTGAATTCCACATTGTCGATGCTGAAGTTTTCGGAAGCCAGGAACATGAAGTTGACGGCTTTGTCTTTTAAGGAAGCAGGAATTTCAATGATGTAGTGGCCGGTTTCATCGTTGCCCAACATGGCAATCTCGGTGAAACGGTTCATTTGAGTACCTCTGTAGGAAGCCATGAGGGAAGCGGTGCCTTGCATGTCAACCACGATATAGGTTTTGTTGTCGCCAGGGATTTGTACCGGCGGAGTCATCAACCATTCAGCGGCAGAGTCAGCCACAGCAACCGTGCCATTGAAGATGATACCATTGGATTCCCAGCAGTCGGGACGGGTTGTGGAAGCGAAGCCCTCTTCGAAAGGAAGTTCGAACGGAGCACAACCGGAGGTGAACTCATAGTGAGCCCAAGAGCTTTGGTTGTCTTCGTCGGTAGGATCACAAAGAGCCATGATTTCCACTTCGTAATCAGTCTGGTCTTGCAAACCGCCGAAGGTGGTGGAAGCGATACCGCTGATATGGAGGTTCACCCATTCGTTGGAGCCAACCGGGCGGAAACGGAGATTCCACTCATTCTCGTTGCTACCGGGTGTCCAGGAAATGGAGGTGGTGGTGGAAAGGTTGGAGGTCTCGATGTTGGTCACAATAGGACAAATGCTGAGCGTGGCGAACGGAATTTCCTCGGTGTAGAGGCTGTTGTTGTTCTCGCCGCAAATGGCTTTCACGCGCACGAGGTATTCGGTCTTCTGGGTGAGGCCCGTAAGGGTGTAGGTGGTGTCGCTCACAGGAACCACAGTCCAATCGTCATTGCCAGTCTTGTACTCGAAAGAGTAGTTTGTAGCATTGCCGCTCCAAGTGATAACAGCGCTGTTTTCGGTAACGTCAGTCACGGTCACAGCTGTAGGAGCTGCACAAGCGAGTTGGTCGTTACAATTATTGACAGTGACATTAAATCTTATATTGTTACGATATGCATAGTTATTAGTATACGTATATGAATATGTGGATGTAGGTTGTCCGTTAGCATTAAACGTTATATTATTACCCGTGCTAGATCCATCACAATAAAAAACTCTTGAAACGTTGGAACCAACATTGGATTGATAAAAACGATAAGTACCATCATATTGCGTGAAACAACTTGAGTTTGTGGTATAGTCCATCAACATCGAAATTGCAAGTGTACCACCTGTATAAGTAAACGGTGTTGAAAGGGTCATCATAACCCAATTGTTGTTTTCATTGGAAAACTCTTGACATTCTGAAGCATAAACGGTTGTGAACTCATTATTGGATATAAAGCTGTTGCCGAAAGAAACCTCAGTTGTGTTGGCCATACCTATCATAATAGGACGCACTGTAGAAGTTGCATAATAATAGTCGAAACCGATTTGATTGATGGTGCTTCCTGGTATAATACCTTGTTCAGCTAATTCTTCCTCTGTTATCAATTGTTGAGTGTAGGAATGGTAATAATAACCAGCAAAAGGAAGCATATTGTTAGGCGTACTTGTTTCATTGCCAAATGTCAACGTTTCTTCTGTAATTGTGCCATTCACACAACCCACTGCAAAGTTGGCATAGGTCCACTCGCTGCTCTCGCTGCCGCAGTTGGCTTTCACGCGCACGTTGTAGTTGCTGCTGCCCTGCAAGTCGGTGAGGGTGGCGGTCGGTGTGGTGGTATTCACGCTGTACCACTCGTTGTGGTCCTCGAGTTTGTACTCAAGGGTCCAGGCATTTTGTGTGGTGTCAGCGGCTGTCCAGGTAACCACTGCATTGGCATCATTCACGGTCACGTTCAGCGCGATGGGTTGTGCGCAAACGGCCTCCGTGAGGGAGATGTTGTCAATGGCTATCGGGAATTGCTCACCCTGTCCGTTACCGTTGTTAACCCAACGGAACACCAATTGGCCCAGGCCGGCATATTCAGGACTGATGGGCATATTGATATGGTTCCATTCGGGTTCATCATATTCCCAAAATATCGTGTAATATTCATCGGCGCTGTAATTATATATATATACTACTAATACATCACCATTCTCACCCATTGTACGGCTGTCGAAGTTCAGTACGGCACCGTTTTCCGGAATGATAACATCACGGTAGGCCAACACATCTGAATAGGCGTTGACATCATACTTGTTGGTCACTCCGTTGTTGGAGGAGATGTACAACTTGTTGTTGTCGAAACCCTGTGCCTGGCCAATATACCATTTGTCGGTGTAGTTACCGTTGGCAATAACAAAACCCGGGTCAACATTCTGGTCGAAGTCAACCATATAGGGCAAGGTCACCGCACCGAATTGAACATCTTCATTGGCACGCGGAGCCAACTGGAAGTTGTTGTTGTAACGCAGCACAAAGCCGGTCACATTAGCCTTGAATCCAGCGGGGATGGTCATGGACAAAGTTTTGTAAACGTTGCGCACCTGCATGGTTTCACCATCCTGCTCCACATTGATGTTGGTAGCGGAACTGGTATTGAAGGAACCGCCTGCAAAGGTCACATCGGAAATCGTCACCAACTTAGACTCAAACTGGGCGTAGTTAGCTTTGATGTCGGCAACGGTGGCCACGATAGGAGCCACGGCACCGGTGTTGATGGTGGAAGCGGCGAGATCTCTGGTCGGAATCAACTCAACCAAACCATTGTACAGTGTACAGGAACCGTAAACACCTCCGGAGATGACATCACCTTCCGTATAAGTACGGGTAATGACACTGGTACCTTGATCGTAAATCAGCAAACCGCCGGTCGTATCTTGAACGTAGATGTTTGCACCATTCTTAAACACGAAGGTCACATCGCCCGTGATTTTGTAAACGGTGCTGTTGGTTGCAGTGTTGGCAGCCTTGAAAGCGGCAATGCTGGCCACTTCAATCGGGAAGGTATAGGTTGCGGAAGCCACGGTGCTGCTGTCAGTGCCTTTAACAGCGATAGCCTTGATCGTGGTAGTAGTGTTCACAGCGATAGGAGTGCTGTAGATAGGAGACTGGGCTGTAGGAGCCGTGCCATCCAGTGTGTAGTGGATAATGGCATCTGCGGTTTCACAGGAGATAGCCACATTTTGTGCCGTGTAATAGAGTCCGGCCCCCGGAGCGAATGTCGGGGCGGCCACTGCCACACCTGCGGGAGTATAAGTAACCTCGATGGATTTGATGTAGAGGGCTTTTGAAGAAGTCTGAGCCCATTCCAAAGCCACTGCGCCGGAAGCGGAACCTGTAAAGGTATAGTCGGTGGCAGTGTTGGTCACGGCAATATGATCCGCTTCGCCAGAGGTGAAATAGGTGTCGCCCACTTTCACTTTGAATGTGGCGTTAACACTGTTTGCGCCGGAGGTGTTCACCTTCACAGAAGTGATGGTTCCGGCAATCTCGGAAGTTGTGAGTGTCAGTGCGGAGAACGGCTTAGAGCCGGAACCGAACTGTTGGCCTTTCGTGTTGTCGTAGCCGAAATAACCGCCATCTGTTGCGGTGCCGGTTGCAGTCCAGTTTACTCCGTTCAAAGACTGTTCGCCAAGAGCGCTCCAAGTCTTAACAGTAATGGTGTGTGAGTAGGTTGTCTGCGCTACTACACTACCAACAGCCATCAATGTCACTAACATCATGGCCACAAAACTTTGCATCGTGCGTGTCAAAGTTTTCAAAGTGTCGAATTTTTTCATACTGTAGTTTTTTTGTTAATATTATATTATTTATTGATTATCAATTATTTGTGTTAATCCTATTCTATTTTAAGCACATAATACAATCAAGGTGCGAATATACAATTTTTTTTAATATTTGATTGTTCAAATTTTTTATGTTTTTTATTCTGTGAAAAATATCGCTATTCTGTTTGATTACAAAAAGGATTTTGTTATTTTTGCCGACGGAAATAATTTATTTTTTAAAGGGTATCACTATGAAAAAGGAAAACAAAACAAATGATTCTGGAAAAGAGACATCCGTAATCGACAATACCTCCATATTCGATGGGGATCTTATTGCAGCAGAGCCCGAACCCGAATACAATTCTGCGTTTGTGGAGAAAATCAAAAGAGGTCTGGAACAAGCAAGGCGCGGCGAGGGAGTCATTGTTGATTTGGAGAACTTATGGAAATAAAATTTGTTAAAGAGGCTATGCCTGATTTGGCATATTGGCGGAAATCCGGTGACAAACGTGTCATGCGCAAGATTTCCCTTTTATTGGATTCTATTAGAAAAGATTATCAAAATGGTTTGGGACAACCTGAAAAATTGAAAGGAAATTTTACCGGATGTTGGTCTAGAAGAATCAATAAGAAAGATAGAATAATTTATTATGTATCCCATGACGACAATACTGTTTACATTCTTTCTTTACGAGGACATTATTTAGAAAAGTGATTTTATGAAACAAACGATTGTATTATTATTGGGGATTCTTTTGGTTATTGCAATGGTAGGATGTTCTGCCTGCCACCGCAAGGAAAAGGTGGCTACGCCCTCCATGACAACCGAACAGAAGGCCAAGGTTAAAAACGTGGAGGTGGACATCTTCCGCTACGAGCAGGCGCTCTTTACATTGGACCGGAAAAACCTGGCCCAAGGTGTGGAACAACTGTATGGACAGGTGCCCGAAATCCTCATCGCCAAGGACAGCTGGAAGAACCCCAACTACATGGAGGCACTCCAAGGGTATCTCGCCGATACCGTCATCAAGGTGCTCTACCGGGATACGCAAAAGCAGTACCCAAACCTCAACGACTTGCAGAGCCAGCTCACCGCCGCCTTCAAAGTCTATCTCACCCATTTTCCGGACGACTCTGTGCCCAACTTCATCACCATGATCTCCGGCATCGACATCCAAAAACCAAATGTGTGGGGCTATGACAATACAGTCTTCATCAACCTGGACATGTACCTCGGGGCCGACTACAAGAATTACAGCGCGGCACAAATCCCCAAGTTCATCAGCGCCCGCTTCGATCGCAAGTACATAGCCACAGACTGCTTTACCAAAGTTATGGCTTACAAACACTTGCCCGATAAAACCTTAGTGTCGTCCTTGGACAACATGCTCTATGAAGGCAAGAAACTCTTCTTCACCCAACTCATGTTTCCCAACACCCCGGAAATGGACATATTGGGTTACAGTCCCGAAAAATACGAATGGGCCCAAAAGTACGAGGGCCAGGTGTGGCAGTACCTGATGGAAAAGAACATGATTTATTCCAAAGACGAGGACGTGATTCGCCAGTTGGTGGACGAAACGCCCTTCACGCGCGTATTCGGCAACCAGTCGCCCGGCCGCCTCGGCGCCTACATCGGCCTGCAGATCATCAAAAGTTACGTGAAACAGCATCCTGAAACCTCGTTGAAAGACCTCATGCTGCGCACCGACTCACAGAAAATCCTGTCAGAATCGTATTACAAACCCATTTTGAAAAAATAATTAAAATATTTTTAATTTCAATTGATTATATCTATAAATTTTATATTTTTGCATCGAACTTAAAAACAAATTACTATGTCAGGAATTAATAAAGTTATTCTGGTCGGTCGGTTAGGTAAGGATCCCGAGATCAGAACCTTTGAAAACAACGTCAAAAAAGCATCCTTCACATTGGCCACGTCCGAGTATTTCAAGGACAAGGGTGGCAACCGGATAGAACAGACCGAGTGGCACAACATCTACTGTTGGCGCAACTTGGCTGAGAATGCCGAGAAATACCTGAACAAAGGGAAGATGATCTATTTGGAGGGCAAGTTGCGCACGCGCAGTTGGGAGGACAATGGCAGCAAGCGGTACATCACCGAGATTGAGGCCAGCACGTTCACCATTTTGTCGCCCAAGGGCGATGACAGTGCCGCCGGAGCGGTGGCCACGCAGGTGCCCAACCAGGCGGCCGCAGCCGTGCCACCCGCCAACGTTCCCGAGCCGGCATACGAGCCCGACACGGACGACCTGCCGTTCTAACCACGTTCACCATTCCGCCGCTGTGCGGCGGAACCATCAACATTATCCACATAGAGACGGTGCGTGCACCGTCTCTACTAAAACAACAAATCATGGAAAATGCAAATCCCATCGCGGAGGCCCGCCGATACGTAGCCAACGCGAAAGAAATCATTGTGAAATCAAAACTTGACCCTGAAACCAACATATACAGGAACAAGAAGTATGTCCGCTTTGCAGGCGACACGCTTTGGAAAGGCTGTCTGATCGCTTTGGACGCGGCACTGGGCGTGTGCGAAGGCAAGGGCCGCCCACGTATAGACAAATACAAGGATGCAGCCGGCAAGCGCGACCGCAAACTCCTAACGTATGTTGTAACTGGATACGATATCATGCACCTGTCCATGGGTTACGACGGATGCAAAGACAAGAGGGTATGTGATTCCGGATTGGAATATGCCAACCGAATCATCAGCCTCTGCGCCATGTTGTGTCCGGCAAATGCTACTTGCGTGGTATAATGTTTAATGCCGCCGCATACGTCTCACCAGTGCACACCACCAGATCGGCGCGGCGGCATTTTTCCTCCTGCGGCATCTGTCTGGCCATGCGGGCGAGAATCTGCTCGCGTGACATTTCCGGATTGCGTGCCAATACACGTTGGATGCGCAACTCCACGGGCGCGTCGGCTACAATGATCTTGTCGAAATATTGTTCAAGGTTTCCCTCGAACACCACCGCCGACTCCATCATGACGGCAGTCGCGTCCTGACGGGCGCACCACTCCTCAAATTTTCTCATCACTGCCGGATGCACGAGCCGGTTGAGCCGCTGCAAGGCCTCTTCGTCGGCAAAAACTTTCGCTGCCAGTCGCTCAAAACTCAACTGGTCAGGGCGGCCAGGGGTAAAGACCTCTTCGCCGAAAGATTCGCGGATTCTTTGCAGAAACCGCGGTTCGGAGTAGAGTTTCTTGGCCTCGGCGTCGGCATAAAACACCGGAATGCCCATCTCGATGAAATGGGTGGACAAATAGGTCTTGCCCGTGCCAATGCCGCCGGTGAGCGCAATCTTGTACATCAGCGCAGATAAAAGGTAATCACTTCGGGCTCGTCAACCGACACCAACTCAGACCCGAAATTGTGATGCAACAGAAACTCCTTCATCTCCTTGTTGGAGAAAGTATATACGGAAACCTTGTGTTTCGGTTTGATAAGCTCAGAAACCGAAATATAGACTTTCTTCTCCTTGTCTTTAAAGGGGGAGCTGAGATATTTCAAGCCTTTCTGATTGAATGTCAATGAGATGACAGTGTCTGAAACGGTGACACTCTTCTTGCCCTCGGGCAGGTTGTAGCAGACGATTTTGAAATTATAGGAAACCTTATAATCTTTCGAAAACGTCACCACACCCCAAGCGATGGCGGCCACCACCAAACAGACGAGAAGGGCGATGGAAGGCAGTTTGATTTTCTCTTTGGGCATTACAAACTAATTTTGCTCCTGTTTTTTGGCTTTGAGCTGGGCCTCGTCAACGGAAATGGCAGCCTTATCAACCTCAACACGCACGTCATTGGCGATCTCAACCACGAATGTGTTCTCCTTCACGTCGCAAATCTTGCCGTGAATGCCGCCGATGGTCGTCACTTTGTCACCTTTTTCAAGACTCTTCTTGAATTCCTCCATCTGTTTCTGGCGCTTCTGTTGCGGACGAATCATGAAAAAGTAAAACACCACGATGATGAGCAAAATCATGATGATGGTCATCATGCCACTGCCGCCGGCACTTTGGGCAGCTTGCAATAATGTAAGTAATAATGTCATACTAATATTGATTAATGTTATTAAAATAATGAATTCTCGATTTTTAATTCTTACTTGACGTCACATTGGCCGTAATGGTCAGGATGGTCTCCGCCGGATAGGTATTGGCACCGACAAGGATACGCTTCACCACCTTGCCCTTCTGCGACTGGGAGTCAAACGTCACTTTGATCTCGCCCGACTCACCCGGACGGATGGGGGCTTTGGGCGGCGTGGAGGTTGTGCAGCCACACGTGGCCTCCGAAGAGAAAATGATGAGGTTCGACTTTCCCGTGTTCTTGAATTTGAAGGTATAGCTGAGCTTCTCGCCCTGCACCACCTCACCGAAATCGTACGTGGTACGCTCAAACTGGATGACGGGCATTTTGTCCTTGTCTTTTTTCGACATGCCATCGGCAGTCACGGGGATATGCACATCCGATACTTTGAAATCGCCCTCTTGCGCGGGTTTGCGGTGGCACGCGGCCATGACCGACAAACCCAAAACGATACATATTATTATCTTGATTCTATTCATATTAATTTTGATATAATCCTATTCCGGTTTTCACAATCTTGCCCTCCGCCTTGAAATCCACTATCAAACGGTCCAAAATGCCGTTGATGAACTTTTGGCTTTTATCGGAACTATACAGCTTGGCGAGATCAATATATTCGTTCATTGTGACTTTGATGGGAATGGTCGGGAACTCCAAAAACTCGCAAATAGCCATCTTCATCAGCAGAATGTCCATGCCGATAACTCGTTCCAGCTCCCAATTCTGCAACTTGGCCTCAATCAACTCCTCATACTCGTCTTCGTGCTCAATGGTCTTCCTGAACAGATTGCGCACAAACTGCTCATCCTCTTTCTGATCCTTGTACAAGGGATGGATTTTGTTCTCGTTCCCGTCTCTCAATTTGAATTTGGAAACATTCTTGTAGAACATCATCAGGGCCTCGTCATAATCATCCAACCAGTTGGTATCCTTTTCACTGAAAAACCAGCGAATATGATCATCTTCACCCAAAACATGCTCTATGATGTCCAAAACCAGCTTCTTGTCCTCTTCGTAACTCCGCGTGGGGTTCTCCATGTAGGTTTTGTAAAAGTCGGTGTCCTCAATTACGTGGAAAAGTCTGGGAATGAAATCACCATCGTTGGACCAGTCAATACGATTGGCCTTGAACATGGGCTGCAGGAAAACATTGTCCTCCATTTGCCCGATGACCTGGTTGTCCACGAATTTGGTGTTGGGATTGAGATCCTCTTCGGTCGGGTTGTGCTTGTTGCGGAGATCTTCCAATTTGTTTTTTCTGTAGAAGGTCACTTCCGGCAAGATGGAGAAGAGCCAAAGGAAGAGCACATAGCTGTTTTTCACTGTTTTCAAGAGTGTATTCTGAGCGGTCAGCACCTCTTCGTAGGGTTTCATGCTATGCGCATAGAGCGCTTGCATGGTTTTGATTCTCAAGTATCTTCGGCTAATCATCGTTATGTTTTAAGTGAAAGGGAGACTGTTCAGTGATTATTTCAAGGTGAAGAAGCTCTCACCCAGGAATTGGTTGTCGGTGAAGACCTGGACGACGTATTTGCCTTTGACGGCCTTGTCATCAGACATCAAATCCCAGTTCATGGTGACCGTTTGTGCCTGTTTGTCGTAGTTGACGACGGTTTTGGTGGAATACTGCAGGCGTTGTCCGTTGTGCACGAAAGAGTAGGTTTCTCCGGAGCCGGGTGTGAGCACTTTGCCGGAGCCAGGGACCGCGATTCGGCAATATACGTTGACCGGGCCAGCCTCAATCAGCGAGTTTTCACCCAAGATGAAGGTGGTCTTGATACGCTTGACGCGCGCTGCCTTGTCGGTAGGCTCCTCGTTGCCTTTGTTCTTGATCATATAACCTGCACTGCGGATGTTGTAGGCTTTGTAAACCGCTGCACCGGAAATTTTGGCGTTGAGTGCCTCGTTCGACTTTTGGATGTTCTCCTTGTCCTGACGCTCCTGTTCCAAATCGGCCTTCACGGAGATGTTCTCCTCTTTCAAAGCCTGGTTCTCCTTGTAGAGCTTGTCCATCTCCTGCACATACTCTTGCGAGATATTCTGCAGTCGGGCCAGCTGTTTCTTGATTTTCCGATAGTCGGCCTGTGAATTGATTAACTCCTCAATTTGGGCGGCATTCGCCATAATGATACTGTCCTTCTCGCTGAGCTGGTCGGAAAGATCTCCGTACTGAGCTTTGATTCGCTCATGCTCTGCCAGCAAAGAATCCAACTCCGCCTGCAATTCGATATTGCTATTCTCCACCTTGGAATATTCCATGTTGAGAACAGGTTTGGCAAAGAAGGCGAAATAGAGGGTGGTAGCAAAAAACACGCCGGCCAATACGCCGAGGATAATCACCCATTTTTTCAACGGATTGTTCTCTTTCTGCATCCCGTTGCTTCCTGCATAATTCGTTGTGGTTTCCATTTTTATAAATTTTAGTTATTATTCACTGTTAATATTAATATTGTCTTCTCCCCTACTCCAGATAATTCCGGAGGTTTTTAGGAAGATAAAAAGTCTTGTTCTTGTCCATATACACCACTACCGACGGCAGTTCCACGCTCTTCTTGTTGACGGTCACGATATTGGTGTAGCTGTCGGCTTCCAGGGTGTTCTTCTTGTTCTTCACCACCAATTTGTAATGGTTGGGCGCAAGGCTGTCAATAGTGGTTGTGAAGCCTTCAAAAACCTGATGATGGTCCGCATAAATTTCGGAGGTGAGCTTGGGCAGTGAGTCGGTGAGGTTGAGCTGACGGCACAGATACTCGTGCAACTGCACATTGGTGACATAACCCGTCAGCACATCATGTTGCGGATGGTACATGGCATAGAACACATTCTCGCCCGTGTGTCCGAAAGTGGTAAACCCGAAATAGGTGCGGCTGTACAGGAACTGACCCACCAAACGCGACATATACTCGTTTCCCTTACGCTGGTCTTCCGGCATCGGCGACAGCTTGTAGTCCTTGGCCGATTGCAGGAACTCGATATCCGGCTGGGTGATTTGAAGGTTGAAATACTTTTCAAAAAGTGCGGGCCATTCTGATGTCTCCACCGCTTTCATCTTTTCGGCCATCGTCCAAGCGGAGAGGGTGTAGTCGTCAATGGGCGACATGATCTGTTTGAGCGACAGCTTGTCATAGCCATGGTTGGATTTGGCACTGCCAATGGTAATCGCACTGGTTCCGTGGTCGGGCAGGACCACCACCAGGGTTTGGCCGTCTTTTTGGGCGAAATCGAAGGCAACCTTGCACGCTTTGTCGAAAGCGATAAAATCGAGCAAAGCGGCTTTGGCGTCGTTATCGTGCGCGGCCCAATCCACTTTGCTGCCCTCCACCATCAGGAAGAATCCGTTAGGTTCTTGCGACAGGGCCTCGATTGCCTTGAGGGTCATCTCTTCCAAGGAGGGTTGCTCTTGGGCATCGCGCTCCAACTCGTATGACATGGAGGATTGGCCAAAGAGCGACCAGAACGGGGCTTTGTGGCAGTTGGCCATGGCTTTCGGATCGTTGAGGAACACCTGGTAGCCGTGGTCTTTCAGAAACTGCTGGTATTCCGGAAGAAGGTAGGAGACACCGCCGCCGATAACCACATCCACCAAATTGTGCACCATCTGGGGAGCGATTACATTGTACCGGCTGCGCTTGTAGGAATGCGCGGCACAGTCGGCGGGAGTGGCGTGCGGGAACTCGCAGGTGAAAACGAGACCCGTGGCCTTGTGGTGAATCTGCTTGGAGGCCTCCAGCAAGGTAGCCAGCGGCTGATAGGCGCGGGCTGCATCCACCGGCACGAGATCGTGGTCGGTTTTTACCGGATAAGTGGATACGAAACTGGTCTGGGTCGGCTGACCTGTCATGTAACAGGATGTAGTGGGTGCGGAATCCCCGATGGGCGCATCGGAGGAATGTGTGCCGAGTAAACCTTTGAGAAAGGGGTCGATGTTCAGATTTTTCTGCGAAGGATCTTGATAGATCTGATACCAGCGGGCGACGGAAAGCAGGCTGGTGGAGGTTCCATCAGGAATCATCACAATCACATTCTTTACGGAATTTGGCTGTGCGAACGCCAATAAAAAAGTGATTAACAATACATTGCAGAAAAATAATCTTTTCATAAACAGCTATTTTCTTCAAACTTGCAAAGATAGAAAATATATGCAGACAATACAACGTGGTTTCCATACAATTTTGTATCTTTGCAGCCTTAAAAAATGTTAAAAAAACTCTAATGACAGACAGGGATTTTCTGCCCATTATACCGAGAAGCAAGAAGACGCGATTGCGTTACCGTGTAGCCGTGATCGGTGGAGGAAGTTGGGCCACTGCCATCATCAAAATCATATCCTCCAACCTGGAGCACATCCACTGGTGGATCCGTGACGAGGAGACAGCCAAGCACATCGTGCAGTTCGGGCACAACCCGCGCTACCTCAGTTCCGTGCTCATCAACCCCGATGACGTGCGCGTGAGCACCAACATCAAGGCGGTGGTTTCCAAAGCCGACTACGTCATCATTGTAACTCCATCCGCATACCTGCACCAGACCCTTGAGCCGTTGCAACGCAGCCAGCTGCACCGCAAAAAAATCATCTTGGCCGTGAAAGGCATCGTGCCGGAGACCATGCAGCTGATCAGCAATTACATGAAAACGCAGTTCAAGGTGCCCTTGGAGAATATGTCCATCATCAGCGGCCCTTCGCACGCGGAGGAGATTGCCCAGGAGAAGTTCACCTTCCTCACTGCCGCTTCCGAGAACCTGGAACTGGCTAAAACGGTGGCCAAATTCTTCACCAACCGCTACTGCCGCACTTCCGTATCGCAAGACATGATGGGCGCGGAGCTCGCCATTGTGCTGAAAAACATCTACGCACTCGGCGCCGGCATATACAGCGGCTTGGGCTACGGCGACAACTTCATCGCCGCCTACGTGGCCAACTGCCTGAAAGAAATGAAATACTTCGTCTCCAAACTCTACCCCAACGAGGACCGTCATATTTCCGACTCCGTGTATCTGGGCGACCTGCTGGTAACCGCCTATTCAACCTACAGCCGCAACCGGCTCTTCGGCATCATGATCGGCCATGGCCTATCCGTACGCGTGTCGCTGATGGAGCTGCGCATGGTGTCGGAAGGCTACACCGCCTGCCGTTGCGTGCATGAAATCAACAAGAAACATCTGGCCGAGATTCCCATCGTGGAGACCATCTACGGCATATTATACGAAAATAACAATGTCTCTTCGGAGATGAAACGAATTGCCGAACATTTTATATAATGATCCGTTTTGTTCAACATCAGGAGATTGATCCCGTTTCATGGGATCGCGCCGTGCTGAAAGCAGCTTGTCCCACAGTACTGGCCACTTATCAATTATTGGATGCCCTCACGGGCGATGCGCAATGGGACGCCCTCGTCGAGGACGACTACAAAGCCGTGCTGCCCCTGCCCTATCGCACCAAAGCCGGCATCGCGTATGTCTATACGCCCTTTTTCCTGCCAAGAATGGGGATTTTTGCACCTCAACCCGTAGATTCACAGACCACCTTGGACTTTTTCAACGCCATTCCAGGCAAGTTCAGGCAAGTGGATCTGTTGCTCAACCCGGGCAACGACGCCACACTCCTGCCCTCCGAAAAAGTGGAACTGGTGTCGCACGTGACATACCTCAACCGCCCGTACGACGAAATGGCCAAGGGATTCTCCGCTAATACACGCCGCAATATCAAGGATGCGGAAAAACATTTTTTAACGATTGAAAAAAATGAAAAATTTTTGGAACCGATCATTTCCCTGTTCAAAGACAACCGGGGCAAGAGTCGTTCCGTACGATACAAAAACCAAGATTATCAACATCTTGCAACGGCTGCCAAACTGTTGATAAAGGAGAATCGGCTGGATGTTGTGGGCGTGTTCAACCCCGAGCAACGTTTGATGGCAGGTGCCTTGATGGTGCGCGACGTGGACCGCGTGTGGTTCTGGTTCTCGGGAAGAGACGAAGCGGTGGCTGAAACCAAGCCCATGTTCTTCTTGATCAATGAATATCTGAAAACACTTGGAGATTCCGACACCCTGTTCGATTTCAACGGATCAACCAACGCAAATGTGGCAAGACTGTATAAAGGTTTCGGTGGTCTCCCCTACCCTGTCATCATGCTGACCCATTCGCGTTCCGCCATCATCCGGGATTTGAAAAAAATAATCCGGTAAATGGATTTATTTGTCAAAATCGCGCCGGCACCACCTCATCATCTTTCACTTCCAAGAAATGGATATTGACATTTTCATATCCGCCATCTTGGGTTTTGTCAAATGATATGGGGATACAGATGGGCGATTCCTTCACCTTGTCCATGTCTCCATCGTTACGAATCATCTCGACAAAGAAACGGGTGATATCGTATCCCTGAAATGCGAAATTCTCTATGGTAGGGATACTGTTGAACTTGTCTTGGTACCGCAGGACAAACAATTGGGTTTGTTGGTCTTGCTTATCCACGAAATAATTGGAGAAAAAATGGATGTTCAGCTTGGAATAGTACTCCACATCGTACGTGGGTGAAGAAAGCCACTGTTCGGGCACCACCAGGATGACATCTTCAGGGGTGGAATTATACAGCAAATCACGGGACAGCATCAGCATCTTCGCGGCATGGTTGCTGAAAACCACTACGATGTTTTTGCTGTTCGGTGTAATTTTCTTCATCAAATCCGACTGTTTGGTCACCTCCTGATAGGAAATCCCGTGATTATTGAAATACTGGATATAATTTATCTGTTCGGAATTTTTGACGGAAGAATCCATGTACAAAATGATTTTACTATGGGGAATTGATTCCGCCATATAGCTCAATGTGGCGGGTTTAGCATCCTGTGACGGAATTACTTTATATACATAATCATTATGGGTCAGGATATCCGTGCGGTTGGTGAACGGGTTCACGATGGGAATTTGATATTGTTTGGCATATTCCGCCGCAATCTGGAAAGTTTTGTTGAAAAAGGGGCCGATAATCAGATCCACATCTTCCATCAGTTCCCTGTTCTCCATAATCTCCCGAAGGTCGGCCTCATTGTCGGTCACATCTTTCACCACAACGTTCAAAGCCACATTTTGTTCCTGATATTCATCCAAGGCAATCTGCGCACCTGCCCAGAAACCCATCAACAGAAAAGAGTTGACGGCCTGTATATCCTGACTGCTTTGCACCGAAGAAACTGCAGAACCTTGATACTCATGCGTGTAGAAGGGAATGAGGAAAAGAACGGTTTTTCGCTCTTCCGATGGTTGCGCACACAAGGAAAGAACAGCCAAAAACAACAAGCTGATTGAAATTATCTTTTTCATATTCCGTTAATTATCATTCAATTTAATAAAAACAAACAACATGGTGGTGAACGCCCACAACGAAGAACCACCATAACTCAGGAACGGCAAAGGAATTCCGATGATGGGCACCAAGCCTATCGTCATGCCTATATTCACAAAAAAGTGAACCGCGATGATGCCGGCGATTCCGTAGCCGTAATGTCGCACAAAAGGTATTCGGCTCTTTTCCGACAATGACAATATTCTATATATTAATGCCAAATAGAGCCCGAAAACCACTAAAGTGCCCATAAAACCCCACTCTTCGCCAATGGCGCAGAAAATGAAGTCGGTACTCTGCTCGGGGACGAACTTCAGCTTTGTCTGTGTGCCTTTCAGGTAGCCTTTGCCAAAGAAACCGCCCGATCCAATGGCAATTTTGGATTGGTTGAGGTTGAAGTCCGCGCCCTTGGGATCGGAAGTTTGTCCCAAAATGGTGGCCACCCTGACCTTCTGGTGCGGCTCTAAAACATGCTCATACAGCATATTCACAGAAAACACAAATGCGATACAGATGACAAAAACGATGATATCGCGTTGCATTTTCTTCTTATGGATTCGGTCTTTGATCATGAACCCTATAAAAACCGACGTGAGCAACGCCAGTGCATACAATTCGTTGAATTTCAAAGTGAAAACGGCCAAAAAGGCAGCGATAAACGCCAATATCAGCAAACCGCCGCTTAAACCTTCCCGATAGAAGAGTATGATGAACGAAGCGAACACCAAAGCGGAACCGGCATCATGTTGCAACATGATGATGATGATGGGCACCAAAACCAAACCGCCCACAATCAGCCAGACATATCGTTTTTCAGTGCTGGTTTTGCCTTCGTTGAAGAACTTCGCCAACGCCAAAGCCGTGGCCACTTTCATAAACTCCGTCGGCTGTATGCTAAACTCCCCTATCTTGATCCAAGCCTTGGCACCCGAAATCTCTGTGCCGATAAGCAGCACCAAGACCATCAACACCAGACACAGTAGATAGAAGTAATAGGCATAGTGTTGTATCAATTGCTTGTCTATAAGTAAAATGACAATACCTATCAGCATGGAGGAGCCGATCCAGATCAGCTGTTTGCAATAGGGTTTGGAGAGGTCGAAGATGGTGTTTACCCCATCCGGAATATAGCAAGTAGAGTATATGGTGATCCATCCTATAAAGACCAAGGCAATATAGTAGATGATCAAACGAGCATCAAAACCTTTCGTATTTCTTCTATTCAGATCACTATACATTATCTTGTAGATAGTTCTTTCATTCGTTTTTCAAGATCAGTCCGTTTCACTTCGCCTTTCAGGTATTTTTCAGCCATCAGGCTGGCGATGGGGCAAGCTACAGACGCGCCGAAGCCGCCGTTTTCCACCAGACAGAAGATGACAATCTGCGGATCGTTGGCCGGCGCAATGAGCGCGAAGACTGAGTGGTCGGCGCCATGCGGATTTTGTGCCGTACCGGTCTTGCCCGCCACTTCAATGCCGTCAATCTGCGCTCCCCTACCCGTTCCCGCGGTGACCACCAGCTTCATGCCTTCCAATACGGTTTGGAAATGCTTTGGATCAATCTTGGAGTATATCTTTTCGGAAAATTGTGTGTTCAGATTGTCTTTGGTGCCAATGGCTTTCACGACGTGGGGCTTGATATAGTAGCCTTTGTTGGCGATGACCGCCAACATGTTAGCCATCTGCAGCGGCGTCACGGCCGCCTCACCCTGCCCGATACCCATGGAAACCACGGTGTTACCGTTCCAACTCTTGTTATATTTCTTGTCAAAATAGTCGGCGGTGGGAATACTGCCCTTCAACTCGTAGGGCAGGTCCGTTTCATATCGCTGGGCAAAACCCATGGAGTGCATGTAATCGAGCCAAGCGGTGTAGGCCTCCTGAATATTCTTGTACTTCCGACGGTTGGACAGGATATTGTAATAAGCTCTGCAAAAGTAGCTGTTGCAGGAACGCTGGATGGCACTGTAGATGTTGAGGCCGCCGCAATTGTGGCAATGTACCACATGACTGCCGATGTGATAACCTCCACCCGAACAACTGTATATCGTAGATGGGGTGACTATTCCATCCTGCAAGGCTATGAGTCCGTTGGCGAGTTTGAACGTAGAGCCCGGAGGGTAGCTGGCCATGAGCGCGCGGTTGAACAGGGGCTTCTTCGGGTCTTCCAACAGCATGACATAGTTTTTTGGGCGGGCAGTACCCACGAGCAGGTTCGGGTCATAGGTGGGTGCGGAAATGATGCACAGGATCTCCCCCGTTTTGGGCTCAATGGCCACGATACTGCCGCGTTTGTTGGCCATCAGTTCCTCGCCATAGCGTTGCAGCTGCATGTCCAGCGTGCTCCAAATGGAAGTGCCAGGCACGGCCACCACATCCTCCGCGCCGTTCTCGTAGCGTCCCACTTCGCGGTTGTGCACGTCCACCAGAACCACGTGCTTGCCCTTCTCGCCGCGCAAGACCGTCTCGTAGGCTTTCTCAATGCCGCTCTTTCCGATGTAGTCGCCCATCTGATAGTAATTGTCGTTCTCCATGTCCTGCTCGTTCACCTCGCTGACATAACCCAAAATATGTGCTGCTATGGGATTGGGATAAGAGCGCAATGTACGGTTCTGCACGAAAAAGCCAGGAAACTCGTACATCTTTTCCTGTAAAAAACCGTAGTCTTCCTTAGAGATCTGCTGCTCAAACAGTGACGGAACGATATAAGAGTACTTTTTCGCCTTGTCAATTTTCTTCCGAACCTCCTCAATGGTAATATCCAACACGCGACACAACTCCGCCGTGTCAAACTCACGCAACTCATTGGGCACCACCATGATGTCGTATGCCGCATCGTTATAGACCAAAAGCGAATCGTTGCGGTCGTAAATCAAACCGCGTGCAGGGTGCTCGGTAATATAGCGCAAGGCGTTCTGATTGGCTTTCTCTTTGTAGGATTTGTTCAACACCTGCAGATTGAAGAGACGTATCAGATACACCAACGCCAATACCGCCAAAACGGCCAAAACCACAAAATATCGCTTTCTGTCTTGCACGTTTATTTTTCTCTATCTATTAACTTGATTACCAAATTTTTTATATCCGCCTTTTTCGTATCCGCCACTTGGACTTTCTCCAAATCCAGCAGACACAAATCCATGTATTTGCGCACTTGTGCCTCAGTTTGGGCTTTGATGTTCAAATCGTCATAAATGCCTCTTACGATCTTGTATTTTTGCTCAAAATCCGTAGTGGGACGGGAAAAAAGGTCTTCCAGAATCTTTTTTTGCTCTGCATCGGCCTGTTGCAAGGCCATGAGATACAGGTATGTTTTCTTGTTGTCGCGAATATCGCCACCAATGGTTTTGCCAAAAGCAGACGTGGAGGCATATACATCCAACACGTCATCGGCCAACTGGAATGCAATGCCCAGGTTGATGCCCATATCGTACAAGTGCTGTTGGTCTGCTTCATCGGCACCCGCCAAAATGGCTCCGGATTTCATGCAACCGGCAAACATTACGGATGTTTTCTTGGTTATCATTGTCAGATATTCGTCAATGGAAACCTCTGGCTGCGTCTCAAAGTCCAGGTCATACTGCTGGCCTTCGCAAATCTCAAGAGATGTTTGGGAGAAAACCTTGGCAATGTCCATAATCAACTGGTTGTCACAGTCCAAGCAAAGCAACTGCTGGAATGCCATGATAGCCAATGCGTCACCGGAAAGAATGGCGATGTTGCTGTTCCATTTTTTATAAACCGTGTCTTTGCCCCGGCGAATCGGAGCCACATCCATGATGTCATCGTGAATCAGGGTGAAATTGTGCAACATCTCAAAGGCCATCGCCACCTTCTGAGCATCCTCCGCACTGCCTCCGAACATTTCCACTGCCATGTGGACAAGCTTGGGACGAAGCCGCTTGCCTGATTGCAACAGCGTATAGGAAATGGGATCATAAAGGTTGGCGGGCTGCCTATTCTCAAAAATCTGCTGAAATTCTTGTTCTATAGTGTTCTCCATTTTTTTATTTTAAAACTTGCAAAAATACAAAAAAGGCCATGTTTCCCTTGGAAAATCCAAAGAAAAAACAACAATAATCTATTTGACCTGCGTTGAATCCGTTTTATTGCATCCGATCTTCAAATACGGATTCTCCACTGTTTTGAAAAGCGTCTTATACTTGTCTTTGGAGGAAACCGGGATTTTCAGGGTATAGGATTTTCCCTCCGGGACATAGAGTCTGGTGTTCTTGATCCAAGGGTTGAGGTTGCGGATTTCCTTGTAGGTAACCCCCTGATCTTTGGCAAACTGTACCAAATCCGGAATGGTTTTCTCTGCCTTGTACTCTTTACAGGGTACAGGCTGGTACATCTCTGCCGGACAGATTTCCACGCCATATAATTGCGGGTTCTCGAACATCAGCTTGAAGGACAGGATGCGATACACATAGCGGGAAGTTTCGGCATTGAGCCACAGGTCCCAGTAGTTGTTGACCTTCTGATGCTCTATGGCATTCTGCAAGCCGCCCTCTCCCCTGTTGTAGGCCGCCGCTGCCAGCGTCCAGCTGCCGAACTGGTTCTTGCAGCTTTTCAGATACTTGCACGCCGCGCGGGTCGCTTTTTCCAGATTGCAACGCTCGTCAATGTCTTCGCTGACCGTCAACCCGAACTTGCGCGCGGTGGCGGGGATAAATTGCCAATAGCCTCCCGCGTTAGCGGGCGAAGTCACGTTTTCCAAGCCGCTTTCCGCCACACACAAGTATTTGAAATCCTCCGGAACTCCCTCCTCTTTCAAGATTTTCTCGATAGTGGGAAAGAGACGTGCCGAAAGCTTGAAAATCCGCAAGGTTTTAGAGTGCTGGTAGCAGTTGATAATCAGCTCCCTGTCCAACCCCTCATGTACCCAATACACATCCAGCGGCACACTTTCACCAGCAAACTCCAGTCGTTCAGGGATATAAGGAGAGGTTATCTTGTTAGCATAATAATTGGGCTTGGGTTCATCATCTTTCACAATCTGTGAAACGGCAAATGAAACCGTGGCAATCAATAGCACTGAAAGGACGCTTATTGTAATAATCGCGGATTTTTTCTTCATTTTCTTTTAAAATTACTCATTTTATCAATCTTCATTACCTCTCCTTCACCTTTCACCCTTCACCTTGTACCTCTTTTACCTCTTTCACCTAAAAAAAAGGACACCTTTGCAGATGTCCTTTTCTTAATATTTGCAAAAATATTACGCTTCTTTGATATTGGGTTCCTCAAGGCCGAGATTATTCTTCTTATCCACAGCCTTCAGGATGATACCCAGAATCAGAGCGGCCACACCTAAACAAGCCAACATGACCAATGGCCAAGTGTAATTGTAGGAGACGGCAGCTGTTTCAGCATCAATAATACCTTCGTTCATCTGAGCGATAACATCTTGATTGGTCTTGTCCAAAACCTTTCCAATCAGCAGCGGGAACAGCCACAAGCCGATGTTCTGAATCCAGAAGATAAGTGCGTATGCGGAACCGATGATTTTTTCATCTACCAGTTTCGGCACGCTGGGCCACAAAGCGGCAGGCACCAATGAGAAGGAGGCACCGAGCACCAGAATCAGAATGTAAGCCACCACAACACCGCCTATCTGGCTGCCTTTGAATTGCGGCAGAATGAAAGCGAACGACAAGTGGCAGATAATCAACAATAAAGAGCCAATCATCAGCATGGAAGCGGCTTTACCTTTATGGTCAACATAATTACCCAAAATAGGGGTGATAGCCACAGCCAACAGCGGGAATACAGCAAAAATGGTTTCGGCTGTACCACGCATGTAACCCATGTAGCAATATACGACCAATGCCACCACAGCAGCTACCATCAAGAGAATCTTGTTGGATTTGTTTTTGGAAAAGTTGCTGGTGAAAGAGCAAACGGCCACCAATAACATGATGATATATTGGATAATGGTAACGCTATTGCCTGCCCAGAAACCATCGCCAGGAACAAGAGTAAGGTTGCACTGCAACATGTTGACGGCATACTTTTGGAACGGGAAAATGGCACTGTAATAAAGCACACAAAGCAGAGCCACCAACCAGAAACCGCCGGAGGAGAGAATTTTGCCAATGTCGGAAACTTTGAAAGGATCGTCTTTCTCTTCGGCCTCGCCGGTTTGGGAATCCAGCTTCTTGTCCATGAAGAAATAGACAATAAACATCATCAGGGCGATACAAAGCAGCACTACACCGAAAGCCACGGAACGGGAAACATCCACCGTGCCGCCCAACTTGGCGAAGAAGGGTGAGAAAATCATACAGGTGGCCACACCCAAACGGGCGAGAGCCATCTCAGAACCCATAGCCAATGCGGTTTCGCGACCCTTGAACCATTTCACAATACCACGGGAAACCGTGATACCAGCCATTTCCACACCGCAGCCGAAAATCATGAAACCGACTGCAGCCACTTTGGCAGAAGCGGGCATTCCCTCATAAAAAGGAGCTACACCCAATTCTTGGAAACCGGGAATGTAATTCAAATGATTATTGAACCATGTTTCCACACCACTTCCCATAAAAGCTTCGGTCACAGCATAATATTTGATGAGACCGCCTATGAGCATGACAGCACCGGATAAAATGGCAGTAAAACGAACTCCCATCTTGTCCAGAATAATACCGGCAAAAATCAGGAAGAAAACGAACACATTCAGGAACGTTTCTGCACCTTGCATGGTACCGAAAGAGGTGGAATCCCAGCCTCTGGTCGATTGCATAAGGTCTTTGATAGGGGAGAGGATGTCCATGAAAATGTAGGAACAGAACATGGCCAGAGCCAATAACAGCAACGCCATCCATCTTATGGTCGCGTTGTCTCGGAGAGTTTGTAATTTTTCTGTCATAAAAAGATATTTTTAGTTAATAAATATAAATTTTCATTTGAAAGCGCAAAAATAAACTATTTTTCGTTTTCATCCTTATTTTTTCGATTGCGGGCGTTAAAAACCAGATCCATCAGAATATAACCTACCAACAATCCCCATATTGCCATCATTACCGGACTGTTTTTCAGCCAGTTGTCGGATAAATGTCCCGACTTGGCCCAATAAATCATACTTAGGCCCACACCCAACACCATACCGATGATATGGTATAGGTTAAAATTGTTTTTTATGAAGCGGTTTATATCCTGCATCTAACATCTTATTATATTGGTAATCATAATATTTGCTCTTGATCTGTGATTTGATTTGTTCATCACTCCAACGGACCAAATCATAATAGCTGAACCGGCAGAACATCATGAAATTTAACAGATCTTCACCTTTCAAACCTGTAAGTTCCTGAACAATTTCGCGGTTATATTTGTCTTGTACACGTTCCACTTCCTCTTCATACGATTGCATTTCATTATAAAGCTGGTTCATTTTGGATCTATGACTGTATTTGTCATAAAGATAGGAGATAGGGGAGGTGGTGATTTGTCCGCCTAAGGACAAAATATTGCCATTGGCCTGGTAGGTGGCATTGGCTTTTTCAAACTCTGAAAGCTGCACATCGTGCGCCCTTTCGTAATAATCCGGCAGTTGCATCTGGACAATATCTTTCTTAAAACCTTCGTAAGAAGGATTTATCGCAAAAATGCGCACCTCTTTCAACATCGTGGATTTATAATAGAGGAAAAAATCCTCAGCACCATAAAAAATCTTGTCATTGACTTCCACGACCAATTGCCTGTAAACAGATTTTGAAATTACCAAAGTGTCATTTTTGGAAACTTGGATGGTAAAACGGCCGTCTTTGTCAGTAAAAGCGAATTTTTTGGTATTCATGTTATAGACATTCGCACCTTGCAATGGCTGGAAGGTGATACCGTCATACACTCTCGACGTCAATGCTTTCTGCTGCCCTTTTCCCACTAAGAAAAGACTCAGTAATACCAAAATGAGAACGCCTTTCTTCATGCCCACAAAAATACTATTTTTAAAAAACAGCGCATAAAACGGAAAATTGATACAATCATATATAAAGGAAGTTACGTTTTTATTAACTTTCGATTGTTGAAAAACTGGTAGTTTATCAAAATATGCGAAGTTACGATTTAATAATTCTGTTAAATTTTTTTGATAACTATTTTTATGCGCAATTTCAGGATTTTTTCAACGTTCTTTATCCACGAAAACGGAGATAAAAGTATTAACAACTTCCTGCTTTACGAAATCAACAATAAAAAATTAACCCGTTTAGTATAAATCGATTATTACTCTGAATTTTGTTAATATTGTGTTGAATATTTTTGATAAGTCACATTTTCAAGAGGTGCCTTGAATAATTATTCACTCTATCAACAGACTTTATTCATTATTTCAAATTAATAAAAGAATGAATTATGAAACAATAAGGCTGAAAATCGAAGGGAAAAAAATGTATTTTTGCCATTCAAAATACATATAGGAATATGAAAGTAGTTATTGCCTCTGACCATGCAGGTTATGAATTGAAAGAACTGGTGAAAAAGCAGTTTTCAGACAGTATGGATTTTGAAGATCTGGGGACACATTCCACTGAGAGTGTGGACTATCCCGACTTCGCGCATCCTTTGGCTGAAAAAGTGGGCAAAGATACAGAACTTTTCGGTATTTTGATCTGTGGAACAGGCAACGGCATGAGCATGACGGCTAACAAGCACGCCAATGTGAGAGCCGGATTGTGCTGGTCGGCAGATATTGCCGCTTTGGCACGGCAACACAACAACGCCAATGTACTGGTGCTGCCGGCGCGATTCATTCCCGCCGAAACCGCTTTCGATATTGTCGATACTTTCTTCCATACCGGTTTTGAGGGTGGAAGACACATGAGAAGGGTGGAAAAAATTAACCTGTAGTTATGATGGAAAATTCTGGTTATCAAAATTTGGATGCATTGAAGGACAAAGCGTATTACCTCCGCTACAGTTTTGTGGAGGATATGGACACTCATTTGCTGAATTTTGAAACCCGCGCCACTTCTCATAATATCAATGTGTTATGGGCTGCTAATGAAAATCAATTGACTAACGCGATCCTCGATTTGCTGCCCAGCAAGAAGTACAACAAGATTTGTGTTGATTATCCTACAATTCCTTCCGGGGTTGAAAACGCGCCTCAAGTGAATGTGGTGACTTTGGATAACGTTATGCGCAACTTTGATGAGGTTGACACCTTGTTAGTGGATGCTGATTTTGCCATTGCGGAAAACGGTGCCCTGGTTTTTGTGAATAAGGCATCCAAGGATGTTTTCAATACTTTCCGTAATCTGATTGTAGTCGCTTCCATTGATCAGTTTTTGGTCCGGCAAAAGGATCTTTCCGTTTTCATAGATTTGAAATATGATGACTATCCAACTGATATCAAGATAGTTCAGAAGCCTTTTAAGAAAGTGGTCAAAGACCCGATGCCCTCTTCAGGTTCTCTGGGATATACTGAGGATGAGGTGCATGTGAGTGTTATCCTTTATGAAAATTCCGTCACCGATTACATGATGGATCCGTTTTTGCGCAAATCTTTATACTGTATCAAGTGTGGAAAATGTGAGAAAGTTTGTCCTGTAGTACAGATTAACCAGGAACTCACGCCCATTGACATAGTGAAGCACAATTGCATTGATTCCTATAACAGAAGCCAGGCCATCTTTAAACAAACCACTCTTTGTGGCAACTGCCAAAATGTGTGTCCGGTGAGAATTCCGTTGACGGAAATGCTGATTTATGAGATGCAGTTAGTGAATGAAAAGAAAGACACATCCAATAATAAGCTATTGCATGACATTTTCCTCAAACGCAGTAAGTTGAATAAACATAACTCTCCTTTTTTCAGGTTTTTCCTGATGAAATTCTTGTACGGAAAAAACAGATTGCTTTATAATTATTTTTCTGATATCAAAAACACTTTTTTCAACATAACTCAAAGTTCGACAGGAAAACAGGATGAACAGTTCTAACCAGCAGATATTACAAGATAAAATTAGACAGTTTGTCAAGAAATACTACCTCAATGAACTATATAAGGGGATTGTATTTTTTGTTCTTATTGTCTTGTCTGTTTTCATCCTGTATTCTATTTTCGAGTATTTCTCATACTCCAATACAACGGTCAGAACCATACTTTTCTACTCATTTATCGCATTATTCATACTGAATACCATTTTTTATATCCTGATTCCGGTATTCAAGCTTGCCGGATTGGGCAAGCAGTTATCCAAGAAGGAAATAGCAAATATAATTGGCAAACATTTCAGTGAAATTGACGACAAACTACTGAATCTTTTTGAGTTGCAAAACCAAATGGATGCCGGTGACTATAAGAGTTATGAATTGCTTTCAGCTGCTATTGACAGTAAAATCGACTCTTTTAAGACTTACGCTTTTGTGCAGGCAGTGCCAGTAAAGAAAACCAGGAAGTTTGCGCGCTGGATCATTATTCCTGTAGCCATTTTTCTTTTGCTTTTTTCCATTAAAAGCGAAGTTTTTACAGAATCCACTAAGCGAATAGTTCATTATTCCCAAGTTTATGAAAAGCCGGCACCCTATAGCTTTGATATCACAAATCCCAAACTTACCGCTTTCCAACATGATGATTTTACTGTAAATGTGAAAGTTAATGGTGATGAGGTGCCCGATGAAGTTTATGTGAAGTATAATAACAGAAGTTACAAATGCAACAAACTTTCCAATACAGAATATACTTACACGTTCTCCAACATGCAGCAGAACACGGATTTCCAAATTGTCACCGAAGAGGTTCAATCGTCTGTGTATGAGATTACAGTGCTGCCCAAACCGGTTACCTTGGGCTTTGTCATGGAACTTCATTATCCTGCTTACCTTCATCAGCCAGATGATATTGTTAAGAATGTCAGCAACATAACCGTCCCTGAAGGCACGCGCATCACTTGGAAATTCTATACCAAAAATTCAGATAATCTGATTTTCATAGTGGATGGCGAAGAAAAAGTCTATTCTTCAGAAGAAGACAATTACGTCATAAATCTTGTAGCCAGAAACAATTTCACTTATTCCATTTTCAATAAAAACAGGTATTTCACGGGAAAAGACACGCTAACTGATGAAATCAATGTCATTAAGGATATGTATCCTGAAATTTTCGTCATTTCCCAACAGGATTCCCTGTATCAGGAAAGAATTTATTTCAAGGGTAATATCAAGGATGACTATGGCTTTTCTGTTTTACAGTTTGTCTATGACCGTTACAATGCTGATGGTCAGAAGATTGAATCTGAAAAGAAAGTCAATATTGCCATCAAACCGGATGTTACCATTCAGGATTTCTACTACTACTTTGATGCAGGGACCTTCAATCTCCAACCGGGCGAGAAAATCGATTATTATTTCCAAGTTTTTGACAATGATGGGGTTAATGGACATAAATCCAGTAAGAGCCAATCCAATACCTATCGTGTGAAGACTTTGGAGGAAATTGATCGTGACTTGGAAAAATCCGAGCAAAAGACCAAGTCTGACTATTCGGATCTCATTGATCAATCAGCCCAGTTGATGAAGGATATAGATAAACTGCAGGCTCAACTCATGCAGCAGAAAGATTTGTCATGGCAGGACAAGAAAAAGTTGGAAAAACTGATGGAACAATACCAGCAGTTGCAGGATAAGCTGAATGAGATGAAACAAGATGAGCAAAACAAGCAAAATCTTGAAAATCAGTATAAAAACATTGATGAAGATATCATCAAGAAGCAACAGGAGTTGCAAAAGCGCATGGATCAGGTATTATCGGATGAGATGAAAGATATGCTGCAAAAACTGCAGAATATGATGAATAATGCCAACAAGGACCAGGTGCAGAAGGAGATGAAGAAATTGAAGTCCAATACAGAGGATATCAATAAGACTTTAGACCAGCAACTTCAACTGTATAAGCAACTTGAAGTAGAAAAGAAATTGAATGAGGCGGTCAAAGGTTTAAGAGATTTATCTGAGGAATTAAAGCAAAATGCTGACAGAACAGCCGATAAAAACACCAGTAAGCAATATCTGCAGAACAAACAACAGCAGCTACAAGAGAAGTATAACCAGTTAAAGAAGGATATACAGGAATTGAAGAAGCTGAACAGCGAATTGGAAGATCCTACCAAGTTCAAGGATACACAGCAATTACAGCAGGATGCCCAGCAGCAATTGAATGAAAGTCAGAACAATTTGGAGAAAAACAATCGCCAGAAATCCGCCCAAAATCAAAAGCAGGCAGCAGAGGATATGGAAAAGATGGCCAACCAGATGGAGCAGGATTTCAATGATAGCGAATTGGAAGATATCACAGAAGACATTGAGACTTTGCGCCAAATATTGGATAATCTGGTAAAGATTTCCTTTGATCAGGAGGATGTATTGAACAGAACCAAGAAGACGGGAGGGCGTTCCGCTTTGGTTTCGGATATCATGTCCGACCAGTTCAAAATCAAAAGCAACATGCGTCTCATAGAGGATTCTCTGAATGCTTTGGCACGTCGCCAAATATCTGTTAAACCCTTTATCCAGACGGAAGTAACCAAAATCCAAGACTATTTGGGAACGACGCAGAGTTACCTTCAAGACCGAAATATGTCGCAGGCAGCCAAAGACCAGCAATTCGTATTGACTTCCATGAACAACTTGGCTTTGATGTTGAAGGAATCCATGAAGGAGATGAAGAAGAAGCAAAGTGAGTGTCAATGCAAGTGCAAGGGAAAGAAATCCGGCAAGGGTTCCTGCAACAATCCTGGCGGCAAGGGGAAGAGCAAGAAGACTTCTGCCCGTGAGTTGCAGCAACAGTTGAACCGTCAGATGCAGGCTTTGCAAAAGTCCATGCAGCAACAAGGCAAGCAAGGTACGAGTTCGCAGCAACAGCAGATGAGTGAACAATTCGCCAAGATGGCTGCCCAACAGGAGGCTATCCGCAAGATGCTGGAAGATTATGAAAACGCTTTGAAATCGGAAAATGGAGTGGGGGACAAGAGTTTGGAAGAGCTCATTAACGACATGAAGAAGACGGAGAAGGAGTTGGTCAACAGAACAATCACGCAGCAGACGATCGATCGTCAACAATCCATCACGACACGTCTTTTGAAGAGTGAGCGTGCGGACCTGGAAAGAGAGAAAGAGGAGGAAAGAAAAGCCACCGAAGCCAAGCAGACGCCGCGTATCAATCCACCCAAAGACTGGAAATTTGACGAAACCAAAACGCAACAGAACGAAATGTTGCGTTCTGTGCCCGCCAACCTGAATTACTATTACAAAGAGAAAGCCAATAATTATTTTTATAACATCGAGTAAAAATCGCCATTATGATCAAGATAACCCATCAAAATTTGGACCAAACCAACATTTACAGCACCGTATTGCAAAGTGTGGAAGATGTGTGTGAAGAATACAAATTGAGCAAAGAATTCGGTGTTATTTCAACTGCGTGTCAAGAGGTCGTGGATTTTCTCACAGAGAATCATCCTTCGTTCACCACAGACATGGAGATTTTCATCGACAACACCTCCGTGTCGTATAGCTTCTATTGTGCCGAGCCGCTTTTTGCCGGTCTTTTGTCCCATAATGAAGACGTAAACATTTTGAACGATTTATCGGACAGAGTAGAGGTATCTTCCGATAATAAGGAAGTTAGCCTTACTTTCCACGTGAAAACCCATATCCCGATTAATACTCCCCAGGGTGCCATGCAGAGCCAATATCAGGAAATGTTGCATCGCAACTTTTAGCCGTCATGATACAGTTTACTTATCAAAAGCCAATACCGGTTTCCTTTACGCTGTTGCATAAGCAATGGTTAAAAGAAATTATCCGCAGGGAGAATCGTGTTCCCGGGGATATTGTCTATTTTTTCTGTGACGATGAGTATCTCCATAGTCAGAATGTCCAGTTTTTGCAGCACGACACTTTGACGGACATTATCACATTTGATGATGGGGTAGGGGAGTTAGTGCAAGGCAACATTATGATCAGTTATGACAGGGTGAAAGACAATGCGCTCGCTTTTCAAGTTTCAGAGCAGGAGGAGTTGTTGCGAGTGGTCGCACATGGTGTCTTGCACCTATGCGGATATAAGGACAAAACAGATGCTGAGGCACAGCAGATGCGTCGGAAAGAAGCGGAGGCCCTTATGCTGTTTTCTGAAATGTTAAACCATAATAATCAATAATTTATAATCACTTTTCACGGGAAAATAATGAAGTTTGACTATGACATCATAGTGGTAGGTGCCGGTCATGCCGGTTGTGAAGCGGCGGTGGCTGCCGCCTCGCTCGGGAGTAATACACTGCTCATCACCATGAACCTCGCCCTGGTGGCTCAGATGTCATGCAACCCAGCTATGGGAGGAATCGCAAAAGGTCAAATTGTCCGCGAAATTGATGCCCTCGGCGGTATGTCCGGAATTGTCACCGACCATACTATGATTCAGTTCCGGATGCTGAACCTCTCCAAAGGACCTGCCATGTGGAGCCCGCGCGCACAATGCGACAAAACAGCCTTCTCTTTGTATTGGCGGCAAGTGCTTGAACAAACCCCTAACCTGAAACTCCGGCAGGATACAGTAACAAAGCTATTGTTCCAGAAAAATTGTGTGGTGGGCGTGGAAACCCAACTCGGAAAAAAAATTTCAGCCCGCAAAGTGATTCTGACCAACGGCACGTTTCTCAATGGCCGTATCCATGTCGGTGAAGTTAACTTTACTGGAGGTAGGATGGGGGAGAGTGCCTCGTTTTTACTTTCCGACCAACTCAAAAAGCATGGTATCCGAACAGAGAAACTCAAAACAGGAACCCCGGTAAGAATCGACGGTCGTACCATTGACTTTTCCAAAATGGAAGAGCAAAAAGGTGATGATATTCCGAGCAATTTTTCTTTCACCAATACCCCAAAACTCAAGAACCAGAAAAGTTGTTGGATTGTCTATACCAACAAGGACGTTCACGATATTCTCCAAAAAGGATTCGAAAAGTCACCAATGTTTCAGGGTAGGATTCAAGGAGTGGGTCCCCGTTATTGCCCATCCATCGAAGACAAACTGGTGCGTTTTTCTGACAGAGAGCGTCATCAACTCTTTTTGGAACCAGAAGGAAGAAATACTGTGGAATTTTATCTCAACGGATTTTCATCTTCTCTTCCTGAAGAAATACAAGTGGAAGCCCTTCATAAAATACCGGGTTTGGAAAAAGCCGAGATTTTCAGACCTGGCTATGCCATCGAGTACGACTACTTTAATCCAACGCAATTGCATTACACCCTTGAATCGAAATGCATACCCAATTTGTACCTCGCGGGACAAGTGAACGGTACGACAGGCTATGAGGAAGCTGCTTGCCAAGGTCTTATGGCCGGTATCAACGCCCATCTTTCAATACAAAACTCTGAACCACTTATACTTACACGTTCTCAGGCATATATTGGCGTGCTCATTGACGACTTGGTTACAAAAGGCGTAAGAGACCCGTATCGTATGTTCACATCCCGTGCTGAGTATCGTATTTTGTTGCGACAAGACAATGCAGACCAGCGACTTACACCCATTGGCCATCAGTTAGGTTTGGTGTCAGATGCAAGATATAGGAGATACCAAAACAAATATCGTCTCCAGAATCGGATTTCTGAATACCTGCGCGGCCATTTGACCGAATATTCTAAAATAAACAGGATGTTAGAGGCTAAAAACTCCTCATTATTGACCCAAAATATCAGATACTCACAGCTTTTGCTCCGTCCGGAGATTACCATCCAGGATATCATTGAAAGCGATGAAAATTTTTCAAATTTCCTGGTTCGGCTCAAGGCAACCACTGAAAACATAAAAAATGCGGAGACTTCTATCAAATATGAAAGCTACATTCTGAAAGAGGAGGAATTTGTGCAGAAGATGTCCAATCTGGAGAATGTCAAGATAGACCCCGACTTTGACTATCACCAATTGGTCAGCGTGGCTAAGGAGGCGAGAGAGAAATTGTCGCAGGTTAAGCCCGTGAATTTGGGACAAGCCTCCCGCATCAGCGGTGTGAACCCGGCGGACATCACCGCATTGATGATTTATCTGCAACAAAAAAGGGAGAAGTAGTCCCGCCGGGAATCGAACCCGAATCTAAAGTTTAGGAAACTTTCGTTCTATCCATTGAACTACAGAACCAAAGTGCAAAAATACACTTTTTTCATTTTCCCTGCTTTTCTTTAAGGATTCCCTTACAATCAATTGAAGTACTTAGCGAAAGATTTGTAAAAGGATCGCGTGACCCGAAAAACCATGTTGTTAATGGTGACATTTTTCTTGTCGATGCGATTTACCTTACTGGTATTGATTACCGTTGATCTGTTGATTTTCAAGAATTTGTTGCCAGGCAATTGTCTGACAAAATTCTTCAGGTTCTTTTTGTCATAGACCACGGAACCATTTTCTTTCACCACCCTCATTTCGTTGCCGACACTTTGTGCATACAGAATCTCATCGCAGAAAACCCTGCAATACCCGTTTTTCTTGTCTCTGATGAAAATGAAATCCTTGTTGGTCTGGAATGATACATCCGTTTGGTTGTATTGAATGCAATCTTCAGAGGCCAACGTTCGGTTTTCAGGAACAGAGAGCAGGTATCCGTGAATATTCAGGAATTTCCCCATCACATTCTGTACGTTGGATTTTTCAATGGGAGTGAAAATGAAATCAGAGAAACCAAGTTCCAAGAAATCTTTCATCTTTTTGTATCCGTTGATGGATCCGACGCCTACCACATAAGGCGGTTTCTGCACGACTTTCAGGAGATCGAACATTTCCAGATCCAAAAACAGAATCGGCGGACGATTCTGATTGAGATACTCCAAAGCCTCACTGCTACTGTGAAGTACTTTATCCACATTAAACGAGTAAAACTCTGATAAAAAATTTTGTAGTTGGGATTGTTCCTCTTCTTTTAAAACAAACATGGAACATTTGATAGGCAATTTAGACATGGTCATTTTAATTATTTATCAGAATAAAAAAGGGTAGTGCAAAAGTACGATTATAAGCCGATTGTTAAGCACAAAAAATGATGAATATTAAAAATTTTTTCTAATAACAGCAAACAATATTAAAAAAGTGGGTTCAAACGGGTTGTTTTTGACAAATTCAAATGCATTAAAAAAGAGAAGTAAACTGTGGGTGTACTAAGAAAAAAAACAGTATCTTTGCCGCCCTTCTTATAATTGAAATTTGAATTATTAATAATTAAAGCACAAAAAAATGAAAAAACTCGGTTTATTTTTATTATTGAGCGTTTTCTGTGCAAGTTTTGCATTTGCACAGGAGAAGGAAGAGGCGAAAAAAGAAGATGGTTACAAATTCACTGATCTCAAAGTGATTCCCGTTACTTCCGTGAAAGACCAACACCGTGCCGGCACATGCTGGTGCTACTCAGGCTTGGGTTTCATCGAAGCTGAATTGCTCCGTATGGGCAAAGGCGAATATGATTTTTCCGAGATGTACATCGTGTCCAACACCTACAACGACCGCGCCATGGCAGCCGTTCGTACACATGGTGACGTTTCCTTCTCCCAAGGAGGTTCTTTCTACGATGTGCTTTACGGTATGAAGAAATTCGGTTTGGTTCCCGAGAGTGAAATGCGTCCGGGCGTTGCATACGGTGACACGCTTTCCGATCATAGCGAACTCTCTCTGCTCACCGATGCTATGGTAAAAGCCATTGCTGAAGGCGAACAAAAAAGCCTGCAGAAGAATGAAAACAACGAAGTTCTCTGGCAAAAGGCCGTGGCCGCCGTTCACGATGTTTATCTTGGCAAATGCCCCGAGAAATTCACCTACGAAGGCAAAGAATACACTCCGAAATCTTTCTATGAGTCTTTAGGTTTGAATCCGGACGACTATATTTCCATCACTTCCTACACACATCATCCGTTCTATGAGAAATTTGTTCTCGAAATCCAGGACAACTGGCGCTGGGCTCAGTGCTACAACGTTCCGTTGGATGAAATGATGGACATTTTTGATTATGCTGTTGACCATGGTTACACGGTGGCTTGGGGTTCCGACGTGAGCGAACAGGGCTTCCGTATGGGCGTGCGCAAAGGTTTCTGCGTGCTTCCGGAGACCAAACCTGCCGCTATGCAGGGTAGCGATATGGCACACTGGACAGGCATGAGCGCCAAGGAAATCCAGGATGAGGCTGCCAAACACCCGACACCGCAACGCTGGGTGACCCAAGAAGAACGCCAAGTGGCATTCGACAACTGGGAGACCACCGACGACCACGGTATGCTGATTTACGGCAAGGCCAAAGACCAAATGGGTAATGAGTACTACTTGGTAAAGAACAGCTGGGGCGACTATGGCGACTACCATGGTATGTTCTACGCTTCCAAGGCATTTGTACGCTACAAAACCATGAACATTGTGGTGCACAAAGACGCCATCCCGAAGGATATCAAGAAGAAACTCGGCATCAAATAAGGAAACGAGTTGAATTTAATGCAATATGGCGCCAATGGGAAATTCCGTTGGCGCTTTTTTGTATTTTTGCGGTGTTGAAAACAGGCGACAAAATATGATATCACAAATTGTGATGTCATCTAAAAACCAAATCAGAGGTGTCAAAGTCATGTTAGACTACGATTTGGCAGCCATTTACGGCGTGGAGACCCGATCTTTGAACCAAGCGGTGAAGCGAAATATGGAACGTTTTCCACAGGATTTCATGTTCAGACTTACCGAGAACGAATGGGATACTGTAAAGCGTAACTCGCTGTCTGACAGTATGCCATCACAAATTGTGATAGCATCACCAGATCGACGAAACAAGTCTGCCCCACCTTACGCCTTCACAGAGCACGGTGCGGTGATGCTCGCCTCCGTACTGCGGAGTCCGAGGTTGCGGACGTTGAAATGTTTTTTGTACAGTATGATTTCGTAACTCTGGCAGTGATTTTAAATACCAAAGTGATGAAAATTGTAACCACACGATAATCAGATAAAATTCCCAATATTCAGAATTTTTATTATTTTTGCAAACCATAAGAACGATGAACGTATCATTTGAAGATGTTGAATTAGAAAAACTTATAATTACTCACAAAAGCAAAAGGTACAAAAAATACACTCGAGACAAGAAATTCTTGTGGGCTTTAGACCGTGTATTTAACGATTTACAGGGTGTCGCCAAATGCAGCGACTTGAAACAGTTGAGTTATCTGCATTACGAGCAGCTCAAGAAAGTAGGTATGAGTTCGGTAAGGGTGATGAATGGAAGGGTGGAACGGCTTTTGTTTAAGGAACTGGACAATGGAATAAGAATATCAATCATAGAATTAGATGAAACGCACTATGGACAACGATAGCAGAATCACAGGTTTCCGAGCGGTGCATCCGGGGGAAACTCTTGCCGAGGAACTGAAAGAACGTGGCATCAAGCAAAAGGAGCTGGCCAAGGCTATAGGCCTCCAGCCAAGCCATCTGAACGAACTGATCAAGGGCAAGCGCAGTTTCACCACTGCTGTGGCGATGGCACTCGAGAAGGAGTTGGGCATACCCTACGATTTCTGGATGCGCCTGCAGTACGGTTACGAGCACGACTGCCTTGTCATTGCCCAGCGAGAGGTGGAAGAGCAGCAGCGCACCCGACGCGAGCCATCCCTTTTAAACAAGGTGGCATCAATCCTTTAATATTGGCAGGATAAAACAGGCACTCGCCAGCGCACCAACTGCTAACTGCTAATTCCTCCCCACCACAAACTTTACATCGCTGATTCCCGCCTTGGTCTCCACATGCGCGACGTAGGTGCCGGGGGCGAGGTTGTGGACCTTGAGGGTGCAGCGCACGTCGTTGACGGGGAGGAGGGTGAGAATGGCGCCCTTCATGTCGGCCACAGAAACGGAGATGATGGGGAAATCCTCCTCGCTCTCGATGGTGATCCG
>JAFSOZ010000008.1 GCA_017443175.1 Bacteroidales bacterium | reverse complement strand
CGTCCATGTGGCCTATGGCATCCGAGAGGATCCCCGAGTCTTTTGGGAACCTCCGCTTCCATCTCTCCGGCTTGAAGTCGTTGTTCTTCTTCCCTCTCACGACGAAGTAGGCTCCGAAGCTCTCTATGTTGTGAAGACGCTAGAAGTCGTTGTAGCCTCTGTCGAAGATGTAGAAAGAGTTCTCCTCGTAAGGTATGGCATCCATCGCCTTCATGTCATGGACTCTCGCGGGAGTGATGTGGAAGAAGGTAGGGACCCGGGGCTCGATGTCATACAGCGTATGCACCTTGACTCCTCCCTTCCTTTTTCTGAACAATGCCCATTCAAAGACGCTCAGACACAGGTCGATGGTTGTAGAGTCAAAGGCATAGACATTACCGTTCAACTTGAAGATGTCCACCACCCGTTTGCCCCGGGCCTGGGCCATCATATAGAAGGCGAAGTCTTCGAAAATCCGATAGTCCCTGTCCTGGTTGACTCTTGCCAGCGTCGTCTTGGTGACGGGCTTGGAGCCCATGCCCATGTGGTAGCACTTCGGTTGATGGGCCTCCAGCGCAACAATCAGGTCGCGCAGGCTTTCGCGGTTGCTGAGCTGGCCAAATATCATGACAAGCAACTGGTTCCAGCAGGTGAAGTGCTTGACATAGTAGTCGCCCCTGTACTTGCGGACAAAGTCGTTGAACTGGCTCCTGCTCAGAAAAGAGATGAGTTGAGAGAAAACATACTTTGAAACGTTCATGCCATCTAAATCTTACAGACAGCAAATTTACGAAATCAAATCCGTTTCACTTCAAAACTACTCGTAAAAGACTAAATTTCAATTATTTCAAAGAACTTTTAATCCATTTTAATGGGACAGCAATGAGTGTTTTTCATTATAATATTTTTTAGAAGTGCGATAACACAAAAAAATCAATGTTTCTTTCCTGCCATAAACTGATATCCAATATTGAGACCGATAGTCGTCATATTGAGCACCATTCGTCCTGATGACTGGTATTTGGCAGGGAATGATTGAATCGTACCATAAACAAAACTCATCCGTTTGGTGAAATCCACATTGAAGTTGAGACCAAAAACAAAATTATGGCTTGGATTCTTGCCATGTACCAAGAAATTAACGTTTCCCGACAGGTTTGGAATCCAATACCCTTCTTGATGACAATACAATTTGGAAAGTCCGAATTGAATACCTGTAGTATAGTCTGTAGGATTATAAATGCAATCAATATAGTATTCGTTAAAGTCCAAGCTACCGTCAGGATAATATATTATTTGGCCAAAATCGTCTTCAATATCTTTGGCACTTCTGACAAACGGCCTCATAGACAATCCTAACTCACACTGCATCATTATCTTTTCATGGATGGGCTTAAGATAGCTGGCATATATGGATAAACCCGAAAAACGATTCAGGGCAAGAATCACATTGTCAGAATCATGCCAGCCAACGGCACCATTTGCCCACACAGTGTCGGCAGGGACTACTCCTTCCAAGGTTACATGCCCCTTTCGGAAGAAAAAACCAAACGGAATGCCGATGGAAAAGCCAAAACCTTTTGCAAATGTACAGCTGTATTTCAGACTCAGCTCGGGGGTATAAGTGTTGTCAATCTTAGGCGTTATCGGACCTTCTTTATCAATGGTTTTACCACCGATGGCTATGCCGTTATTCAAATGCAAGGAAACCGCATGTATGGGTTTGGTAAAATCAAATGTGGTGGGCTTCATTGATTTCCTATGTTGCTTGCGGTCAAAGGTCTTGGGTAGTCCCACAAAAGCATATCCAAAATTAAACCCTACAAAAGTAGATCCGTATGCAATGTCACAATCATGTCGGGTAAATGGGTCTTCTAAAGAAAAGTAACCCTTGTAGCGGGTAACAAAGCCCAAATTGACGTTCATCCCGACAATGAAATTGCTACGCGGATTACTTTTCCTATGCCATAGGAAATCCACCCCGAATGTCAAATCGGGCACCCATTTCCGATGGCAAGAACTGTTTGCAATGTTCAATACAGAATTAGGGGTTATAAACATATCTTCATTATTTGTGTACTCAAAAAAATATGGTAAATATAATGGAAATGATAACCCTATGCTGTAATTCGCAAATAAATAATCCGTTAGAGTTTGCATATAAGTCGCTTTCAATTTCAGACCAATATAGTTAACATTCATAGGATTGAAATATCCGATACTCATTTCAGGATCCTTATCTATCCATATTTCAGAAGAAGTTTTGTCAAGAAATCGTAATCCAAAAATACCGCTCATGAATTCAACACTCCCTCCAAGCCCCGATTTCGTTGTGAATTGATAGCCTAAGGATAATTCATTCCCGTATGAGGTCAGCGGTTCCCAGCCTAATGACGGATCACAATGATAGTCGAAATGCCCTTTGGGGCGAATGACATTATTATATTGCATTGTGAATGAATGGACCGTCTTATCCGAAAACGTTCTTTTCCTGATGGTGTCATTATGGGCGTATGCCATCGTTCCGTTTAGCAGAACTAAAATCAAAAGCGACTTATACAATCTCATAATAGTGTTACCTATAATGCAAGTTGAATGAGAGTCTCAGATAGAGAGTGTTGATGGGAGCTACCCAACAATTGATCATACGGATGAATATAATTCGGAATCTGATTGATTGTCTCAAAAACATACACATAACATAATGGAAGATTGGGTTTGCATTTTGGTTTTAATAGGTGATAATTCGTTGATTTTTCAGCGGCAAAAATATCATCCGTCACCAAACTATTTTATCCTTTACAACAGCAATATGTTCCCTCACATCAAAAATATGATGCTGTTCTGCATAAAAATAATTTGACAGAGTAATATGCAATTAATTATCAATGCTTTATACAAAACTTTTCTAAATATCAAAAACCATCAATTTGAGGTATTATTATCTGATGAAGGAATAACTGACGGATAAAACAACTATATTTGCTGCCGTGCTAAAAACAATAATGCTATGAAACACTCAAAGACAATTGTCTCCATTTTGCTGAATGTCTTGTTTTGCGTTGCCCTGCTATGGTTTTTCTCACGTAACGCTTTTCTTCGTCCTTATTTGGGCAGTGCAACCAAAGAAGGTTTTTCCGGACTGTTATTGTTGGTTGTTTTATACGCCAACTATTTTATCTTATATCCGAAACTGTACAGAGGTCACATTTATTTATACTGGTTCTCTGTTGTTACAGCCTCTTTGATAGCAGCATCTGTTGAATTAGCCATCGGCCACTCATTTATTTCAAAATGTTGCGCTTCGCGGATACATGAGATTGGAGCATTTAATTTTTTCTCACTACACTTGATTCTTGTATTTGGCCGCAATTTGTCTTTCAATTCCATACCCTATTTGTTACGGGACAGAAAACAGTTACAACAATCTTTGGAAACGGAGACCAAGATTGTTTACCAGTATGCCCGGCTGCTGGATGTTTGCGACAAAAAGAACAACTGCCAGCACATTTCTGTTGATGAAGTGTTTTATTGTATAAAAGATGGAAATTACACATATATTCATACAGTGAACGGCACCCGATATACCCGATATTGCTCTATCAAATATCTGGAACAACATCTTGGAAATAAAGATTTTATACGCATATCACCATCCATTATCGTTCCTTTCCAATATATTGCCTCCTGCGATGGGGATTCGGTGATTATGAAGGAGATGCCTTGGACAGAAACGCCCCTCTCCTTCAATATGGACCCCAAACAAAACCATCTGATAGTAGCCATCATCAACTCGAATCTTCATACGAATCAGGAAGTTGCAGATAGCAAACAACTGGACAGCGAGCTTGAAAAATCCAAAAGAAACCCATCCGTTCCACCTGAAGAGAAGCTCCATGCCGTACTCAATTATGTTCGGAAACATTCCGGCTGCCGCTCCACGGAAATCATCACGCACACCTCCTATTCGATGAGTACCGTAGAACGCTGCCTCGCTGAACTCAAGAAGCAAGGCCTTATCGAACACTCCGGCAGCAAGAAGAAAGGCGGCTACTCTTTGAGTAATGCTGACAAGTAAACTTTAAGAATACTGAATATTTTATACTTTTGCAATCCAAATTGCTGACTATATGAAGCGTACTCTATTCTGCCTGCTGTTGGGCATTATTACATTCACAACATTTTCTCAATCTGAGCATTACGCCAAACAGGCATACACCTACCGCGCCACGCAGGAGGAGCAGCAACTGCTGAAAACCTGGTACCGCAACACGCAATTCACCACTCCTCCGGCAGGCCCGGTGACCGCTATCGCCGAATTCCAACCTATGGGCGGCGTGATGGTGGCTTACCCGCTCGGCATTCCCGTAAACCTCGTGAGCGAACTCTCCTTCATCACCAAAGTCAAAGTGATCGTCAATACAGCCTCCGACAGCAATACAGCCAAAACCTACTTCGCGGCCAGCGGTGTCAACATGGACAACGTATCCTGCTGGGTTATTCCCCACGACTCCTACTGGACCCGCGACTACGGTCCATGGTTCATCGTGGACGGAAACGATGAAGTCGGCGTGGTGGACTTCACCTACAACCGACCCACACGCCCCAACGATGATGCGGCATTGGTGCAAATCACCAACCAGATGCAATTGAACCGCTACGAAATGCCGATGGTGCATACTGGCGGCAACTATATGGTGGATGGCTATGGCACTGCGGCTTCCACTACACTGGTACTTTCCGAAAACACCAACCAAACTGCTTCTTCCATCCAATCCATGGCCAACAACTATCTTGGCATCAACAATTATATGCTTATTGACGACCCATTGGGCGACTACATCGAGCATATTGACTGCTGGGGCAAGTTTCTGGATGTGGACAAGGTGCTTATCGGGCAGGTGCCGACCTCCGACTCACGCTACAACGATTATGAGGCGGTAGCTAACACTTTTGCCAATGCACTGACCCCTTGGGGCAACCATTATCAGGTCTTCCGCGTCTATACGCCTGGACGGAATAAAACCACCCCTTTCACCAACTCGCTGATTCTGAACGACCACGTGTTTGTGCCCGTGGCAGGTACCCAATGGGACAACGCGGCCATTGAAGTCTATCAGCAAGCCATGCCAGGTTACACCATTGTACCGATTTCGAACAACAGTTTTTCCACTGGTTGGGAAAACACAGACGCGCTGCACTGCCGCACGCACGAGCTGGCGGACCCGGGCATGCTTTACATCAAACACTACCCGCTGTTGGGCTCGTTGGACTTGCCATCCGCAACCACCCTGCAAGCCGAAATAAAGGCCCTGAGCGGCCAGGCGTTGGTCAGTGACTCCCTGCTTGTCTATTATCGTATCAATAACGGCACTTGGCAAACCGCCACGCTGCAATCAGCTGGCGGAAGCACCTACGAAGCCGCCATTCCCGAATTGCAGGCCAACGATGAGGTGGATTACTACATTTTCGCCAAGGATAACTCCGGACGCAGAGAGCGTCACCCTTACATCGGCCCCGCCGACCCGCACCACTTCACCGTGCAAAGCGTGGGCGTGGAAGACCATGTTACCTCCAATACCCTTGCCCTGTATCCCAATCCGTGCAATCGCCAGTTTGTGATCTGTTGCCCCAAAACCGTCCGCAGCGTGGAGGTTTTTGATTTGACAGGCAAGCTGATTTTTAGCACCGCCGAGCCCAATGCCGAGATTATCATCAACACGTCGAATTGGGTTTCGGGTGTTTATTTGGTAAAAATCACAGATAAAGACGGAAAAGTATTTCATAAAAAAGTAGTCAGAAAATAAACAATCAAAACATCATACGTATGGCATTCATTTCTACCAAGAACCTTAAGGGCGACATTTTCGGCGGCATCACCGCTGGCATCGTGGCCTTGCCTTTAGCGTTGGCATTCGGTATTCAGGCTTTTGGCGGCATTGACAACCCTGCTGCAAGCTCCATGGGCGCGTTGGCGGGCCTTGTGGGTGCGGCTCTGCTGGGCTTTTTCGCCTCACTCTTCGGCGGCACGCATTCCCAAATCAGCGGGCCTACCGGTCCCATGACCGTCATTACGGCGGCGTTGGTGAGCGGTGTGTGGGCTTCCAGCCAGTCGTTGGGCGCCGTGCTCATCAGCATGTCGTTGGCCGGACTGTTCTGCGGCGCGTTCCAGATTCTGTTCGGCATTTTGAAAATAGGCAAGTATGTGCGCTACATTCCCTATCCTGTGCTATCCGGCTTCATGAGTGGTATCGGCGTGATCATCATTTTACAGCAACTCTATCCCCTCATCGGTTTGAAATCGCCGGTATTGGTGGTCGATATGATCCTGCAGCTGCCGCAACGCGTGGCCGGCGGCGTGTCACTCACAGCGTTGTTGCTCGGCTTGGGCACCATCGCCATTATCTTTCTGTTTCCACTCATCACCAAGAAAATACCGGCAACTCTGGTAGCTTTGGTGGTGATGACCGTGGTTTCGCTGTTTCTCAACATGGATGAAAAACTGCTCATTGGCGCGATTCCCTCCGGATTTCCCATGCCGTTTTTTGCCAAAGAAGGCATCTCCTTGGCTGATTTGCAATGGGGACCGATATTGAAAGCCTCTATCATTCCGGGACTCACTTTGGCCGGTTTGGGCTCTATTGACACTTTGCTCACTTCCGTGGTGGCCGACAATATCACCAAGACGCATCACAACAGCAACAAGGAACTTGTGGGGCAGGGTATCGGTAACATCATTAGCGGGTTGTTCTGCGGCATCGCAGGCGCGGGCGCGACCATGCGCACGGTAGTGAATGTGAAAAGCGGCGGACGCACACAAATCAGCGGCATGGTGCATTCCCTGTTCCTGTTCGCCGTCCTGCTCGGCTTGGGCAGCCTGGTGCGCTTTGTGCCGCTTTCCGTATTGGCCGGAATCCTGATCACGGTGGGTTGGGGTATCATCGACTTCAAAGGATTCAAGGACCTGCTCAAGATTCCGCGTGCAGATGCTGTGGTGCTGATCATCGTTTTCTTGCTGACGGTGTTTGTGGATTTGCTTACGGCTGTCGGTATCGGTATGGTGATTGCCTGCGTGCTCTTCATGAAGCGCGCCAGCGACCTCGTGGAGGGCGGCTATAGCTCCAGCGAGATGACGAATTTTGACAAAGAGAGCCCTTGGAGCGATGAGGGCGGTATTCCAGAGGAAATGAAGCACCGCATTTACATCCAGCGCCTCAACGGCCCCATCTTCTTCGGTACCATCACCAAATTCCAGTCGGTGATGGACGATGTGCCCAAAGATGCCAAAATCGTGATTATCCGTATGCGGTTGGTCAGCTTCATGGACCAGTCGGGATTATATGCTATGGAGACAGCCATCAAGGAAATACAGGCCAACGGTGCCATGGTACTGATGACCATCATCCAGCCGCAGCCCATGTATATGCTTACCAAAATGAAACTGATTCCCGAACTCGTGCCTGAGGAGCACACCTTCAAGACCTTCGAGGATTGTACGGAATTTTTGGCTAAGATGTTGTAAGTAGTACGTTTATAGCGTAAATCCACTATAAGACGTTGCAATAATTAGAACGCCAGGAACCCTACACCCAACTTGATTCCAAACCAATAGGCCATAAACATGCGCGCGTTTGCGTAATCGTTTATGGTGGCGGATAGACCATAGTCGTCGTCCGTCATTTGTTTTAATGCCAAGCCAATGTTACCGAAAGTGCTGCCTATAGAGGCTCCGACAGAGAGACGCAGGCGGTCGAACACCAGAAAGTCATATCCGTATTCCACTTTTGCAGCAAACAGTTTGTCTTTTCCTTCTTGTGCATTGTTCGTAATGTAATGGTAGAAGAAGCCGTCGAAGTTGAATTTCAGATAATGTCCCAACGGAGCGATCGTCTGTCCCAAATACTGCTTGTAAAACACATTGAACCCGTGTGCAGTGATTATGCCTTCAAAATCACGGTATTCATAATCGAAATAATAATCATTATAATAGATACTTCTTCCTTTGAAAGGCGACTTATAGAAATTGTAACCTGCGCCTACAGCTCCCTTTTTCCAAACAATCGCTTCAATACTGGGCGTAACCCAATAATTGACGCCCAGATACCGTTGCGCGTGGGAGGGCAGGTTGACCAAGTGCCGACTCATCGGATTCGGGTTGAACCAGGAAGGGGAAATGGACACATTTGCGTTGAACAAAACATGCTTTCCCATATAATTGTAACCCTGTGCATTAACTTGTACGCAAAGAGTTGTGACCAACAAGAGCAGGGGGATTATTCTTTTCATTTTTTTCCTTTTATATATTTTTCCAATTGACTGTAAACGAAGCCGTCAACGTATGCTCTGCTCATGGGAGAATCTTGATTGAAGGAGCTTTTGACCTCGATTACTCCATTTTCCAGGTCTATGATGTTGAAATAGACTTTGGTTTCGTATCTCATGAAGCAGCAATTAGCTATGGTGAACGGTAGGATGTAGGGACAAGCGGTGGAAAAAACCAGCATATAGAATTTATCGAATGAGAACCAATGGTATGGGTGGCGTGCAACATTGACAAAGCACATCTTTGGGCCGTAGGAAGAGAGAAGGTCCTGGGTGTAGTTGGTGGTGTGATACCGCATCTCGATGCCCTCTGCATTTTGAATATCGTAATACACGCGTTGCATGTTGACCAACTCATTGTATTGTTTGGTATCCATCTTTTCAATATCCACTTCATGGTATGAAATAGGAGTGATTTTCATCTTTTTTGTGGCTTTCACCATCATTTTGTTGAGATTGCCTGCGTATTTTTTGCTGAGAGACAGGTTCAAGTCAGAAGAATTTTCATATACAAGATAGACAGGATTGGCTAATATCAGGGATTTTTTATCTCCGATATGTTTTACAGACAAGTTATCCAGTAATTCGTATGCGGAACCGTTTACCACGGCATCGTTGACTAGATCTTTAAAGAGAGCGTCCTGATGGAAATCCACGAGCATATAATTGGCAGTTTTGAATTTCGGGTCGGGCAGCACCTTGTTGTTATAGCTTTGTTGTCTGATCTTGTCATACTTGGTGTTGCCGGCGTTGCTGACGGAGTCCTCGCCTTGAATATCTTCCAACTTTGTGCCTTGCGGATAATCACAGAAATCCACGTAAGTCTTTTTTTGTTTCACAAAGATGTCTGCAATCAAGTCTTTGACCACGGCTTGAAGATAGGGGTCTTCGGGGTGGTTTTGTTGTGCGGTCCAGGCTTTGCGCAGGGCCAGGAGGGAGTATTCCAGACGATTCATTTTTGACAGGAAATAACATACCTGCTGCATTTCACCCTCCACTTTCCTATAGGGTTGGGTAATGCTGCTCGACGTCCCGAAGTTTTTGTGTTTGGAGGCTCCGTAAAAAGCGGTTACCATGGCCTTCTCCAAATATTCGTTGTCGGGGAAGAGCTGCTGCAAAAGAAAAGTGTTGTAGATGGCCTTGTCGTATTGGTGTTGGTTCAAATAGTACTCCACGCATGAAAACCGCGCTTGGTCCTGCATTTGGTGGAACAGATCTTCAGATTGCACGAAGATTTTTTTCTGGTCGTTCGGGAAAGTACTCACCAAAGCTTTTGCCGCTGCGCGTCGCTTGGAGATGTTGGGGTGGGTGAGAAAAGTATCCACTATGGAAGAACGATCGGAAATGTTGGCCACGGTATTCAAAAAATAATTGTCCGGAAAAGAGTAAAAATCAGTTTCCACCACGGATTTGTTAAAGGGTACTTCATCAAAAGGAAGGTCTGAGTAGAGCAGAACGTCAAAAATACCATCAATGATTTCGTGGCTGTAAGGAGAGTCCTTGAAATATTGGATAAGACCAACCTTGTCGGCTTCGCTCTCATGCTCTCGCGAGTATTGGTGTTGTTGCAAATATTCCGAGAGGATGTCTTTATCTTTTGATTTCTCCTTGTCCTGACTTGCATGATGTTTGCTGAAATGGGCGATTTCATGGGCCATTACAAAAGCCAGCTCCGCCTCGTTCATGACTTGAGCCAGCAAACCCATATTAATGAGTATGACGCCGTTCTTCAGTGAATATGCATTGACCTCCGGTACGTCCAGAATGTAAAAATGCACCTGTTGACGCAGATCGGGTTGCTTCATCAGCAAGTTGTCGGCAATTTGGTCTATGTATTGATTCATGGAGGTTCCGTACACAATCTTTCCCCGCTTGAACATAGTGCTTAAAAACCGGCTGTAAGACTCGGATTTTTCTGATGCAATGCACTGTTTAAGGTACTCAGGCATCTCGCCTTGCGATTCAATGGGTTGGAAATTCTGTACGGAAGACTGCCCGTGCGCCAATGATACGGGCAAAATCCAAATGGCCAGCCACAAGATGGCTTTTATGACACGATAGGATTTCATAATGGTCAGATTGTTATAATTCCGTTAAAAGTTATTGTAAAATCTTGTAAATCATTTCTTTCAGCAATTCACCCTCTTCGCTGTTGGAGTCCACGCCTTTGGATTTCACATCGTATTCCCTTAGCACGGAGATGATATTGGTGAGTTGCGCGATGGTATGGCTTTGGGCGTAGCGCACATTCTTGCTGAGAATCATAGGCGGCAGATTGCCGTATATGGCGCGCAAGGCTTCGTTGCTCTTGTCGGGTGACAGATGGTACATCAGCATCTTGTGATAGAAATTGTATAACATCAAGATGGTCTTGATGTTGGGGTTTTCTTTCAAATGCTGGGTGAAGTTATGAATGATTTTAAAGGTTTTCTGGGCGTTGCGGCTGCCCAAGGCTTCCTGCAGCTCGAAGATGTTGTACTCTTTGCTGATGCCGATGTATTGTTCCACTACATCCGGCGTGATGCTGCTGCCGGGCGGCAGGATGACTTTCAGCTTCTCGAACTCGTTGAAGATCCGCGACAAATCGTTGCCAATGTGCTCAGTGAGGATGTTGGCTGTCTGTGCGTCCAATTTGAACTTGAACGCCGAGGCGGTCTTCTGTACCCAGTCGGGCAGATTCCAGTCTTTGATGCCCACGGACTCGAACACCACCCCTTTCTTTTCGTAAGCCTTGTATTGCGTGGCCTTGAGTTTGCCGTATTTGTGGCAGAGGACCAAGATGGAGGATTCGGCAGGGTTTTCCACGTAGGATTTCAGCAGGTCGATGTCTTTCAAGTCCTTGGCTTCTTTGACGATGACTAACTTGTACTGGCTGCCGAACGGAAACTCCTTGGCGTTGGCCACGATTTCAGCGGCGGAGGTGTCCTTGCCGTACAGCACCACCTGGTTAAAGTCGCGGTCGGCCTCCTCAATGACCTTGTTTTCGAAGAACCTGCAAATCCGGTCGATGTAAAACGGTTCCTCACCCATGAGGAGATAAACCGGCTTGAATTGACGGCTTTTCAATTGAGCTACAAGTTCTTCGTATTTTATCATAATCCTCTGACGTTAGAAGTAGGTTGCAAAGATACAATTTTATTATTTTTGCCACCCTTTTTTTAAAAACAAGAATGGATTTCAAATTAACCTCATCATATAAACCTTCCGGAGATCAGCCGACCGCCATCAAGCAGTTAGTAGAAGGGTTGCGGCGCGGCGACAAGGCGCAGACCTTGTTGGGCGTCACCGGATCGGGCAAGACCTTTACCATTGCCAACGTGCTCAACGAGCTGAACCGCCCTGCGCTGGTGCTGAGCCACAACAAGACTCTCGCTGCACAGCTCTATAGCGAGTTCAAGCAGTTTTTTCCGGAAAATGCGGTAGAATATTTTGTCTCTTATTACGATTACTATCAGCCCGAAGCATATATCCCTACCACTAACACATACATTGAAAAGGATTTGGCTATCAATGATGAGATTGAAAAATTGCGTCTGCACACGACTGCCTCGCTGTTGTCGGGGCGTCGCGACATTGTCGTGGTGGCTTCCGTATCTTGCATCTACGGCATCGGTAACCCTGATGACTTTGCCAAGAACGTCATCCACCTGCACACGGGCATGCTCATCGATCGTAACAAACTGCTGCTCGCCTTCGTCAACAGCCTATACTCCCGTACAGAGCTGGACCTGCAAACTTCCCAATTCCGCGTCAAAGGCGATACCGTCGATATCTTCCCGCCCTATAATGAACACGCATTCAGGATTGTCTTTTTTGATGATGAGATAGAATCCATTTTCGAAATCGAGGCCTCTTCCGGCGGTGTGATCAACAAGTTGGACAAGGTCACCATTTATCCGGCCAGCATTTTCGTAACCACACAGCAATCTTTGAACGAAGCGATTGACAATATCAAAATTGACTTGGGCGAACAAATGAAGTATTTCCGATCCATTGAGAAATACTTAGAGGCCAAGCGGTTGGAGGACCGGGTGAACTATGATGTGGAGATGATGAAAGAGCTGGGCTATTGCTCCGGCATCGAGAACTATTCCCGTTATTTCGACAAACGTCAGCCTGGCCAGCGGCCATTCTGCATTCTGGACTTCTTCCCCGATGATTTCATTCTGGTGGTGGATGAGAGTCATGTTACAGTGCCGCAAATCGGAGCCATGTACGGCGGCGACCGCTCCCGCAAGATCAATTTGGTGGATTACGGCTTCCGCTTGCCGGCGGCGTTGGACAACCGCCCGCTGAAATTCAATGAGTTTGAGGACCTTGTCGGACAGACCGTTTATATGAGTGCCACGCCTGCAGACTTTGAGTTGCAGCAGTCGGGCGGTGTGGTGGTGGAGCAGGTGGTCCGCCCCACGGGTCTCTTGGACCCTGTCATCGAGGTGCGTCCTGCCACCAATCAGGTGGATGACCTGCTGAGTGAAATTGAAGACACCGTGGACCGGGGCGAGCGTGTGCTGGTGACCACGCTCACCAAGAAAATGGCCGAGGAGCTGAACAGCTATCTGATCCGTATCGGCATCAAGTCGTGCTACATCCACTCCGATGTGGAGACGTTGGACAGAGTGGAGATATTGAAGGATTTGCGCTTCGGTGCCATCGATGTGCTCGTGGGCGTAAATCTTTTGCGTGAGGGCTTGGACTTGCCGGAAGTTTCCCTGGTGGCTATCATGGATGCCGACAAGGAAGGTTTTCTGCGCAACACGCGCTCGCTCACACAGACGGCAGGCCGCGCGGCGCGCCACGTGAACGGCAAGGTTATCTTCTATGCCAACAAGATTACCAAGTCCATGCAGGCCACCATGGATGAAACCAACCGCCGGAGAGCGAAACAGATGGCCTACAACGAGGAGCACCATATCGTGCCCAAGGGCGTGGTGAAGTCCGAAGAGGTCTATTTGGCCGGCCAAATTGATGAAGCAGTAACCAAGCAGGGCGAAATCGACAAGAAAAAGTACAAGACGGTGCAACCTATCGAAGCCATGGCTGCCGAAGATGACATTCGTTTGCTTAACTTGGAACAATTGAAATTGAGATCCAAAATGTTGCGCAAGGAGATGGATAAGGCTGTCAAGGATTTAGATTTCGACACGGCCACATCTCTTCGCGATGAGGTGATCCGCATCGAGCAGCGTATCAAGGAGTATTAGGCAAAATAAAAAAGCACCTTTTGAAGAAGGTGCTTGGTTGTACTGCGTACGAGAATCGAACTCGTATTGCAAGATTGAGAATCTTGATTCCTAACCGTTAGAAGAACGCAGCATTAGGTGTTTTTGAGGCTGCAAAAATACATTTTTTTTCAAATGAAGCCTTAAAAAAATCAATATTGTTGTATTTGTTTAATTTTCAAGCGAATGCAACAATTTTATTTCTTCCGCCCACAGGGTTTCATCGGGTGTTTCCAGAATCAGCGGCATGTCATCGAACCTTGGGTCGCGCATGAAGCGCTGGAAAAAGTCCATGCCCAGCAGTCCCTTGCCGATGCTGTCGTGGCGGTCCACGCGCGAGGCGAATGGCTTTTTGGTATCATTCAGGTGCACGGCGCGCAGGTAATGTGCTCCGATGGTCTCGTCAAACTCTTTCCAGGTTTGCTGGTAACCCTCTTCCGTCTTCAAATCATAGCCGGCGGAGTAGGTGTGGCAGGTGTCGATGCAGACCCCCACGCGGTCTTTGTCTTCTATCTTGTCGATGATAAAGGCGATATGCTGGAAGCTGAAGCCCACATTGCTGCCTTGCCCGGCGGTGTTCTCAATTACAGCGGTAACGTTATGTGTTTGGTCCAGTGCCATGTTGATGCTCTCCGCGATGCGCCGGAGGCAATCTTCGAGCGAAATCTTGTTGAGGTGGCTGCCCGGGTGGAAGTTCAGCATGTTCAAACCCAGTTGCTCGCAGCGTTTCATCTCATCGAAAAAGGCATTGCGCGATTTCTGCAACGCCTCTTCTTCGGGTTGCCCAAGGTTGATGAGGTAGCTGTCGTGCGGCAGGATGAAGTCGGGTGTGATGCCGGCCTTCCCGCAATTGGCCTTGAAGGCGTCAATGGATTTTGCCGACAGCGGCGGCGACACCCACTGCCGTTGGTTCTTGGTGAACAGGGCAAAGGCGGTTGCGCCAACGGCCATGGCATTCAACGGGGCGTTTTCCACGCCGCCGGTAGCACTGACGTGCGGTCCTATGTATTTCATAATTAATTGATATTGTAGCCTATTAACACCTGCACATCCAGCGGACGCTGCTTGTAGTTTTCACCGCATACTTCCGGACGGGCCATGTTCAGCACGCCAACATCCAGATGCGCGCCGATATAAAATTTGGAGATGTTATACCCGATTTCAGCCGACACGCCGAGATTGAACCGCTTGAAGTAAGCACCATTGCCAACAAGCATCTTTTGTGAAAAAGGATCATTGGTCGGATGGTAGTAAAGATACTTGTTGCCAGCTTCATACGGATTGAAATCGCCCTCAAACAGATAGCTGTCGCCCTCCGTGGGCCGTGCCGATGCCGAATAATTGAGCCTTCCTCCCATTGCGAAATCCGCAAACACGCCTGCGCCGAGGCAGAAATGATTGGGATTTGTGGAAACGTGATACATCAGCATCACAGGCAGCTTGAGATGATGGGAACGATACTTTATGTATGCATCCACGTCATATTCAGTTTTGGGCTCGAACAAGCTGTCTTTGCCAAACCCGTGCTCGCCGTTCCGTTGCATGGAATACATGAGGCCGGTTTGCAGGTGGAGTTTTTGAGTCAGGGGAATATCGATGGACAAGCCTGCAGTAGCGCCGATTTTCATGGAGCGTTCTGCATAGTCGTCGGAAGGATTGAGGCTGATGCTTTGTCCTTTCGGGGCGATGTAATAGGATCCGACTCCGCCCACTCTAACGCCGACTTTGACTTTTGTGTTGTCGTTTTCTTGTTGGGCCACAGCCATCAGGCTGCAGGTCAGACAGAGAAACAGAATAATCAGCCGTTTCATGCTTACAGGAGTTTAATATCCACGCCTTCTTTGTCAGTCACCTTGCCGATGACGAAGGCTTTCTCCCCGAGGTTGGCGAACATGCCGAGCACTTCTTCGCGGTCTTTGGGATCCACCACGAGCACCATTCCGATGCCCATGTTGAAGATGTTGAACATCTCGCGGTGTTCCACTTTGCCGTATTTTTCGAGGAACGGGAAGATGGCGGGCATATCCCATGTGCCTTCTTCCACAAAGATGCCTTGTCCGGGTTGCAGCACGCGAGGAATGTTTTCATCGAAGCCGCCGCCGGTAATATGGCAGATGGCATGGATGTTTACTTTATTTAACACCTCTAGCACCGGGCGCACATAGATGCGGGTGGGGGTGAGGAGCACATTGCCCAGCGTGTCAGGGAGGCCCTCATATTGAGTGTTGAGGTCCAGTTGGTTGTCTTTGAAGACAATCTTGCGGACAAGGGAGAATCCGTTGGAGTGTACGCCGGAGGAAGCGAGGCCGATGAGCAGGTCGCCGACCTTTACTTGGCTGCCGTCGATGAGCTTGGATTTCTCCACTGCGCCCACCGTGAAACCGGCGATGTCGTATTCGTCCTCGTCGTACATATCGGGCATTTCTGCCGTTTCGCCACCTATCAAGGCGCAGTTGGAGAGCACGCAGCCGTCGGCCACGCCTTTCACGATCTGCTCGATTTTGGTGGGTTCGTTCTTGCCCACGGCAATGTAATCCAGGAAGAACAGGGGGGCGGCGCCCTGCGCGAGCACGTCGTTGACGCACATGGCCACGGCGTCCTGGCCGATGGTGTCATGCTTGTCCATCATGAAAGCGATTTTCAGTTTGGTGCCGACACCGTCGGTGCCGCTCACCAATACGGGCTCCTTGTAGTTCAGGGAGGCCAGGTCGAACATGCCGCCAAAACTGCCGATGTTGCCCATCATGCCCGGACGGTTGGTGCGGGAGATGTGTTTCTTGATCAGGCGCACGGACTCGTATCCGGCTTCCAGACGAACGCCTGCTGCTTCGTATGATTTTGCCATAGTGGGAATATTTTATAAATGTTAAATAATCAGCATTGCGTCACCGTAGGTGAGGAATCTGTATTTCTCGGCCACGGCCTCTTTGTAGGCGCGCATCACGAATTCATAGCCGCCGAAGGCAGCCACCATCATGAGCATGGAGCTTTGGGAGGCGTGGAAGTTGGTGATCATGGCGTCGCCCACCATGAATCTGTAGGGTGGATAGATGAACTTGTTGGTCCAGGCATCCTCCTTGCCGTTCATCTGGGTGGTTTTGACATGGCCGTTGGCATAGACGGAAGATTCCAGGGCCTTGGTGGTGGTGGTGCCCACCACGACTATCTTATGGCCGTCGTCTTTAGCCTTGTTGATGGTATCGGCCACATCGGCGCGGATGATCATGCGCTCGGAGTCGGGTTTGTGCTTGGAGAGGTCTTCAACGTCAATGTCGTTGAAGTTGCTCAAACCGGCGTGCAGTGTCACATACGTGCGTTCGATGCCCTTCAGTTCCATACGTTTGAGGAGTTCGCGGCTGAAGTGGAAGCCGGCCGCCGGAGCCACCACCGCGCCCTCTTCGGTAGCGTAGATGGTCTGGTAGTATTCCTCATCTTCGGGTTTTATCTCTCGCAGACGTTGGATATCCTCTGGCAGGGGAGTGGTGCCCAAGTCCATCAGTTTTTTCTTGAAAGCATCGTGGTCGCCGTCGAAAAGGAAACGGAGCGTGCGCCCGCGCGAAGTGGTGTTGTCGATGACCTCGGCCACGAGACTGTCGTCTTCGCAGAAACAGAGCTTGTTGCCGATACGGATTTTACGGGCAGGATCCACAAGCACGTCCCAGAGGCGGCTCTCCTCGTCCAGCTCGCGGAGCAAAAAGACGCGGATTTTGGCGCGGGTCTGTTCCTTCTCGCCATACAGCAAGGCGGGGAACACGCGCGTGTTGTTCATCACGAACAAGTCGCCTTCGTCGAAGTAATCAATGACATTCTTGAACAATTTGTGCTCAATGGTTTTAGTCTTGCGATCGAGCACCATCAAACGTGCCTCGTCGCGCTCCTCCGTAGGATATAGAGCAATCAGATCCTGAGGCAGATAATACTTGAATTCGGATAATTTCATTGTACAATATTTGGGCTGGCAAAAGTACAACAAAAAATGTTGTTTGTCAAGAGGCAAACGAACAAAAAATCACCAAATTAGTCGCGTCTGAAACGCTGGTGGTTGAGGAATTTGTTCTCCTGCCGGATCAGGCGCACCTTCTCTTGGGTTTCCACTGTGAAAAATGACTCGGAAACCTTTTCCTCCAGATAGTCCACCGCCAGGTCGTTGGGATGGCATAAGTCTTTGGCATAGAAGCGATAATCGCGAAGATCGTCAATGAGATATTCGTATGCGGGGAAGTAGAAAGTAGTCTCGTTGTCCACCAGCTTTTCCACGGCCAGCAGGAGGACGGACTTGCTCAGTGTGTTTTCGTGCATGCCCTCGCCGGCGTGCCGCACCGGGCTCACAGTGAAGATGATTTTCATGTCCGGACGCACCTCTTTCAGTTTCTGTAAAGTGGTGTTCCAAAGAGATACGATCTTCTTTATATCCAAGCGCATGCGGTCGAATTTGAAGTTGGGGATTTTGTGGCAGTTGGACACAATCAGGTCGCGGGGGATGAACTTGTAGCAGAACGCGGTGCCGAAGGTCACGAACAGATAGTCGGTGCGGGTAAGGAAGTCGGCGGCATATGCCAGTTGGTCGTCGATGTTTTTCTCGAAGACCTCAAAATTCTCGCGCGAGAAGCGTCCGTGATGCGCGAAACTTACCCACAAGTCGCGGTTGCGATAGAAATAGCGGTCTTTGTCGAAGGTCTCCGGCTCCATCAGGATGCGGAGGGAGTGGTCGATGGACACAGGGTTGAAGAGCACGCCGAAGGGGTTTGAGCACACCTGGAAGCGGTGCCGGTCGAAATAGCTGCCGATATTGTCCGAAAAGCAGGAACCGAGCAGCATGATGCGGTCGTCGAATCCTATCTTGAACGGGAATTGTGGAGCTGGGATATTGGTTCTGAATAACATAGGCGAAATTAATTAGGTATGACCAATTTTGCGAATTTCAGGAGCAGGGTTTTGGTGCCCACGGTGTCGAAGGCGACCTGTGCCTTGGCGTCGGGGCCCGCTCCTTCCACCGAGATTACGTTTCCGAAGCCGAACTTGCCGTGATACACGCGCACGCCGGGTACTATCTGGTCGAAGGCGGCGGGTGTGCCCACTTGGTCGAGGCGCACTTCCGATTGGGTTTTCACTTTCGGCTTCGGTGCGGAGGCGGTGTGGTAGGTGGAAGCCGTGCGCGGCGCACTTTCCGATTGCCGGCGGAAGCCGAACTCCGACTTTGCCGACCAAGGAGCCTCGCTCCGGCGCGAGAAAGCGCCCTGACCTTCCGATGCCTTGAGGGTCACGTTCAGGAATTTGGCCGGTATCTCCTCCAGGAAACGGCTGTCCTCGCAGAACTGCAGCGAGCCGAAGCGGTAGCGTGTCTGCGCGCAGGTGAGCGTCACCTGCTTGCGTGCCCGCGTGAGTGCGACGTAGAACAACCGGCGCTCTTCCTCCATCTCTTGGCGCGAGTTCACGCATAAAGATGACGGGAACAGGTTTTCCTCCAATCCCGTGATGAACACATAGTCGAACTCCAGACCCTTGGCCGAGTGGATGGTCATCAGCTTCACCACGTCCTCCTCCTCTCCGGCATTGTTCTCCTCCTCGTCGCTCAGCAGCGCGATGGACTCCATGAAGTGATCCAGTGAGGGGAAATATTCCTCTATGATTTCGCCGGTAGCCTCGTCGAAATAGCTTTCGGGCTCTTTCTCGGTGAAACCTTTCATGGCGTCCAGAAGCTCTTCCACATGATCCACGCGCTCTTTCTCGTCCGTGTTTTCCTTCAAGGCTTTGGCAATGCCGGTTTTGATGACAATCTGTTTGCCTAATTCGTATGCGTTGGTGTTCTGCAATTGCGCGGTAAAGCCTTTGATCATGTCGGCAAATTCCACCAGCCGGTTCATCGTGGGGCCGTTGACGCCCAGATTAAATAGTTGGGGTTCGCTCACCACATCCCAGAAATGGGCGCCGCTTTCGCTGGCTGCTGCTGCAATTCGGGAAACGGTGGTGTCGCCGATTCCGCGCATGGGGTAGTTGATGACCCGACGCAGCGATTCCTCGTCGAAATGGTTGATGGTCAGTCTGAAATAAGCCAGTACATCCTTGATTTCCTTGCGCTTGTAGAATGAAAGCCCGCCGTAGATTTTGTAAGGGATGTGCCGTTTTACCATCGCCTCTTCCAGTGTTCGGGATTGGATGTTGGTTCGGTAGAGGATGGCGAACTGGCGGTTGGCGGCGTGTTGGTTCATTTTGATCTCGAAGATGGCGTTGGCCACGGCGTGAGCCTCGTCGTTGTCGCTGGCGGAGCGTATCAGGTTGATCTTCTCGCCTGACTCGTTGTCGGTCCACACCTCTTTCGGCATCTGGTCCTTGTTGTACTTGATGATGGCGTTGGCGGCGTTCACGATGTTTTGGGTGGAACGGTAATTCTGTTCCAGTTTGAAAATCTTGGCGTTGGGGTAGTCGCGGCGGAAGTTGAGGATGTTCTGGATGTCGGCCCCGCGGAAGGCGTAGATGCTCTGCGCGTCGTCGCCCACCACGCAGATGTTCTGGTTGATGGCCGCCAGTTTTTTCACGATGAGGTACTGGGCGAAGTTGGTGTCCTGATACTCATCCACCAGAATGTAGTTGTAACGGTTCTGGTATTTGTAGAGCATGTCCGGAAAGTCGCGCAGGAGGACGTTCATATAATACAGGAGGTCGTCGAAATCCATGGCGTCCGCGTTTTTCAGACGGATGTTGTATGCGGCGAAGATCTCGGCGATTCTGGGTTTGCCCGCGGTGCGGTCGGCGGCCATGATTTCCGCGTTGTCGGCATACTCTTGTGCCGACAACAGGTTGGACTTGGCCATGGAGATGCGGTTGAGCACGTAGTTGGGCGCGTAGATTTTCGGGTCCAGGTTCATGTCCTTGACGATGTTCTTGATTAAGGATTTGGAGTCGTCGGTGTCATAAACCGTGACGTTGTGGGTGTAACCCAGTTTGTCGGCTTCGGCGCGGAGTATGCGGTAGAATACGGAGTGGAAGGTGCCCATGGTGACGGCCTTGGCCACATCGCCGCCCACGAGGTTCACGATACGGGCGCGCATTTCGGCGGCGGCTTTGTTGGTGAACGTCAGGGCCAAGATTCGATACGGGTTTACGTGCTGCGCCAGCATGTAGGCGATGCGGTAGGTCAGCACGCGGGTCTTGCCCGAGCCTGCCCCGGCGATTACCATTACTGGTCCATCCACTTGTTTCACAGCTAATTGCTGCTGGTCATTCAATTCAGATAATATCTTTTCTTCGGGGGTCATCTTGTTTCTTTTGCGGCCGCAAAGGTACTATTTTTTCGGGCTATATATTGTTAATAAAATTTTAAAAATTCTTTATTTAAAATTCGGACATATTTAAATTTTTATTATTTTTGCCGCGTGTTTCGTGAACAGGTAACCGTACTGTCCCACCTATTTTCATCCATGACAACACATTTCCCACCTGAAATTATTTTGGCAATTACTCATTTTATTTTCAAACCGGTTACCTGTGTCTTGTGGTCGGCATCTTGATATTGCTATTTTTATTATTTTTGCGCCTCATTAAAACATAAGTATAATGTTAAGAACACATAATTGCGGCGAACTCACTATCGCCAACGTTTCCCAAACAGTTACACTGTGCGGATGGATTCAGAAAGTGCGCCATTTGGGCGGCATGATTTTCATTGATTTGCGCGACCGTTACGGTATCACGCAGTTAGCATTTAACCACGAACAACGCCCCGAGCTCTGCGAAAAGGTGGAGAAGATGGGTCGCGAGTGGGTGATTCAGGTCACCGGCACCGTGATAGAGCGTTACAGCAAGAACAAGAATATCCCGACGGGCGACATCGAGATTGACGTGACCGAGGTCAACGTGCTCAACGAATCTGCCGTGCCTCCGTTCACCATCGAGGATGTTTCTGACGGTGGTGACGAGTTGCGGATGAAGTACCGTTATCTGGATATCCGTCGCACGCCTGTGAAGAACAACCTCATTTTCCGCCACAAGCTGGGCCTGGAGATTCGCAAATACTTGAGCGAGCACGGTTTTTTGGAGATTGAGACGCCGTTCCTCGTGAACAGCACGCCGGAGGGCGCGCGCGACTTTCTGGTGCCCTCGCGCATGAACCAGGGCGAATTCTATGCCCTGCCGCAGTCGCCGCAGACGCTGAAACAGCTGCTGATGATTGCTGGCATGGATCGCTACTTCCAGATCGTGCGCTGCTTCCGCGATGAGGATCTCCGCGCCGACCGCCAGCCGGAATTCACGCAAATCGACTGCGAAATGTCCTTCATCGAACAAGAAGACATCCTCAACATCTTCGAAGGATTGGTGAAACACATCTTCAAGACTTTCAAGAATATAGAATTAGACACCGTGGAACGCATCACCTGGGCCGATGCCATGAAGTATTATGGTTCCGACAAGCCGGATGCCCGTTTCGGAATGCGTTTTGTAGAATTGAACGATCTGCTTCAGCACAAGGATTTCAAAGTGTTCAATGAGGCAGAGTTGGTGGCCGGTATCAAGGTTGACGGCTGTGGCAACTACTCCCGCAAGCAACTTGACCAGTTGGTAGAGTTCGTGAAGAGCCCGCAGGTGGGTGCAGGCGGATTGGTCTATATCCTCTGCAACGCCGATGGCACGTTCAAGTCTTCAGTGGACAAATTCTACGACCAGAACGACCTGAAGGCCGTGGCAGAACGCTGCGAGGCCAAGGCCGGCGACCTCATTCTCATCATGTCCGGCAAGGCCATGAAGACCCGCACGCAACTCGGCGTGCTCCGTCTGGAGATGGGCAACCGTCTGGGCTTGCGCAAGGCTGGTGAGTACAAAGTGCTGTGGGTTGTGGATTTCCCGTTGCTGGAATGGGACGAGGAGACGCAACGCTTCTATGCCATGCACCATCCGTTCACGGCACCGAAGCCCGAGCATGAGAGCATGTTGGAGAGCAATCCGGGTGCAGTGAACGCCAATGCATACGACCTTGTGATCAACGGTTCCGAAATCGGCGGCGGTTCCATCCGTATCCACAATCCGGAATTGCAAAAGCGCATGTTCAAGGCGTTGAATTTCAGCGACGAGCAGGCACAGAGCCAGTTTGGCTTCCTCATTGACGCGTTCAAGTATGGTGCTCCGCCTCACGGTGGCATCGCATTCGGTTTCGACCGCATGTGCGCCGTGTTGTCCGACTGCGACACTATCCGCGACTTCATCGCATTCCCGAAGAACAACGCCGGTCGCGACACCATGTTGCCGGCTCCCACTCCTGTAAGCGAAGCACAATTAGACGAATTGAATATTCAACTTAAAAATCCTGTTAATGGAAAATAATCAATACAACTCCTTTAGCCTGATGAAGTTCATTTGGGCGAAACGCAAATGGTTGCTTATCATATGCGCTGTTACGATTGTGGTATCTGCCGTCTGTTCCTTCTTCATCAAGCCTAAATATCAGTCCACAGCGGTTATCTATGCCCCGCGTACCAACTCGATGGCCAAGATCCTTTTAAATGAGGAGAACTACAATGAGCGTTTGGACATCAAGGCGTACGCTTCGGAGGAAGAAACCGAGCAGATGATGCAGTTGCTGGACGCGCGCGAGATCAAGGATTCCCTGATCAAACGCTACAACTTGGCGGAGCATTACGACATTGATACCAATTCAAAAGGCTGGTACACGAAGATTATGAAAATCATGAAGAATGAGATTGAGGTCAAGCGTACCAATTTCGGAGCCATTTCCATTGCCGTGAAGGACCATGATCCGGTGATTGCGTGTCAAATGACGAACGACATACTTCGTTTGCTGGATACCATCAAGAACCGTACGGAGCGCGAGCGCGCCGTGGCAGCCTACCATGCTCTTTGCGAGCAGATGGACTCCATCGACCGCGAGGTGCGCCGCATTGACGACTCCATACAGATTTGCATGCAGAACGGGGTCTTCGATGTGGAGGCTCAGTCCGAGCGTGTGATGCAACAATATGCCATTGCCGTGGCGCAAGGCAACACTGCCGCCATCAACAGACTGACCAAGGAGCAAGAGAAACTGAGCCTTTGGGGACCGCGCCTCGACGCTCTGCAAAACATGCAATACACGTTCCTGAAATACCAGGCCCTCTGCAAGCAGAAGATGTTGGACGCACGCCTCGACATGAAAGGTTCCATACCGGTCAAGTTCGTGGTGGAACGCCCGATTGTGGCCGACAAGAAATGCTATCCGAAAAGATCTCTCGTCGTTCTGATTTCGACGCTGTCGGTGCTGATTCTTTCCGTCATTGTTCTCTTAATGATTGATAAAATTGAAGAAAAGCCTTCTGGAAAAGCTGAAGAATCTGTTGAGTAGGCTCTCCTTGAAGCAGTGGCTGACTGTCGGCTTCTGCATATTGATTGTCCCTGTCAACGCCTACGCCATCGTGCAGGAAAAGCCCATTGTTCCTGTGCTGACTGGCGCGGCTTTTCTGATATACTTTTTGATGTTCCGGGTCGATCTGCTCATGTACTTGATGGCCTTCTGCACCCCGTTCTCCATTATCTTGTCGAGCCAGAACATCCATTTAGGATTGTCATTGCCGTCGGAGGTCATCATGATTTCGCTCACCTTCCTGTTTCTTTGCCGTATCATCTATGATTTACGGTTGGATCCGAAAATCGTGTCCCATCCGATCTCCATTGCCATCTTTGTCTATTTGGGCTGGATGCTGCTTACCTGTATCACCAGCGAACTGCCGGTGGTTTCCATCAAGTTCTGGCTTTCCAAGATTTGGTTCACCACTGCCTGCTACTGGATGCTGATACAGTTTGTGAAAGATGATAAAAAGAAGGTTGTGCGTTATTTCAACTGCTATGCAGTGGCATTGGCCATCGTGGTGCTTATCACTACCTACAAGCATTCGCTAACCGGCTTTGATGATTTTCACGGCCATTTTATCATGAGTCCGTTTTACAACGACCACACGGCATACGGTGCGGTGTTGGCGTTTTTCCTGCCCATCACGGCCAGTTGCTTTTTCCTTCCCGACAACTCCAAAGGGATGAAAATCTTCTATGCCGTATTGACAGCCATTCTGCTGATGGGGTTCTACCTTTCCTTCAGTCGCGCGGCTTGGATAAGTTTGGTGGTGGCTATCGGCGTACTGATTGTCCTCAAGTTGCGCATCAAGCTGTCATGGTTGTTGGCAGGATCTCTGATTGTCGGCACATTCCTCTACTATTCCGCCAGTGATATTCTGTACAAGATGAGCCGCAACAGTCAGGATGCTTCCGGCAATCTTACAGAGCAGTTGCAGTCCATTTCCAACATCAGCACGGACGCTTCCAATGTGGAGCGGTTGAACCGCTGGACTTCCGCGTTCGGGATGATTCGCGAGCGTCCGCTGACGGGATGGGGGCCGGGCACCTACCAGTTTGTCTATGCACCTTTTCAGAAGAGCCAGTTCAAGACCATCATCACGACGGATTTCGGCGACGGAGGCAACGCGCACAGCGAGTACATCGGCCCGTGCGCCGAAACGGGATTTCCCGGACTGCTCACTGTCATTGCCCTCGTGTTCGTGAGCCTGTTCATCGGCATACGCACCTACAACCATAGCAAGGACAAAACCGATCGTCTGATGGCTTTGATGATGACATTGGCATTAGTCACCTACTTTGTCCATGGTTTTCTCAATAATTTTTTGGATACAGACAAACTCTCGTTGCCGTTCTGGGGTGCGTTTGCCGTCATTATGCTGGCGAATCTGAGGATGAAAGGGGTGCATGAGGTACAAGGGGAACATGGGGTGAAGGAGGAGGCAAGTAATGCGTAACCGAAAGCTCATCGGGACTTTGGCGGGCATTGCCGCGGCGGTTTGCTATGGCACAAATCCTTTGGGTGCGTTGAAACTGTACGCAGAGGGCATGCAGACCAACAGTGTGCTGTTTTACCGCTTCGGTCTGGCGTGGGTCATCATTGCCATCGTCATGCTCTTCCGCAAGGAATCTTTGAAAGTCACCCGACAGGAGTTCACCGCACTGACAGGATTGGGACTGTTGTTCATTGTCTCCTCTTTAACGCTCTATTTGAGTTTTCACTACATGGCTGCGGGCGTGGCCTCCACCATATTGTTCACCTATCCGGTGATGACGGCCGTCATCATGGCGGTGTTTTTCCGTGAGCGCATCACATGGACAACCGTTTGCGCGCTGGTGCTGTCGGGTGTGGGTGTGGCTCTGCTTTACTGGAGCGACAATTCGGGCACGTTATCGACAATTGGCGTGGTGCTGGTGCTGGCTTCGGCGCTATCGTATGCCTTGTACATCATATTGGTCAACCGGAGCAATCTGCAGATGTCCTCGTTCAAAATCAATTTCTATGTGCTCTTCTATTGCGCTTTGGGCATGGTGGTGTACTCACTGATTGCCGGATTGCCGCTCAAATTGCCACAAACTGCCACCAGTTGGTTCTATGTCGGCTGGTTGGCCATAGTGCCCGCCATCTTCGCCTTGGTGCTGATGGTGTATGCTGCCAAATATGTGGGTTCCACTGCCACTGCCATACTCGGTGCTCTGGAACCGCTCACCGCCGTCCTCATCGGCATCTTTGTTTTCAACGAACCCTTCACGCTCAACCTCGCCCTCGGCATCGTTCTGATTCTCGGAGCGGTAGTAATAATCGCAGGGAGGAAAGGTGAAGCAGGTACATGAGGTACATGGGGTGAATGAGGTAAAAGGTGAACGGTGAAGGGTACACGGGATAAATGGGGTGAATGGGGTACAAGGTGAACGGTGAAGGGTACACGGGATAAATGGGGAGAATGGGGAACATTGGGTAAAAGATAATTTTTGAAGGGGGGGATGGAGACAATAAAATCATCTTTGTGCCGTTTGCAGATGAAAAACAAAATAACACATTATTAATATTTATGGAAAACAAATTTGAAAATTTAGATGTTTGGAAACGGAGTTTTGATTTAACAGTGAACATATATAAGGAATTGAAAGAATGTCGCGATTATGGATTCAAGGATCAGATCCAGCGGGCTTTTGTTTCCATATTGTCCAATATTGCAGAGGGTTTTGAAAGAAATCGTCCCAAAGAAATCGTCCAGTTTTTATATATTGCAAAAGGATCTTGTGGCGAAGTGCGGGCACAATTGCATCTAGCCAAAACCCTGGGATACATTTCCTCTGAAATCGCAAACACATATATACAACAATCCGCCAAAATATCATCACAATTATACAACCTAATCCAATATCGCACCAACCAAAATAAAACAGACTATCCATAATCCTCCCCTGTACCCATTTTACCCCTTGTACCTCATGCACCTATTTCATCCCTTTCATCCCTTTCACCTCTTTTACCCCTTTCACCCCTTCACCCTTTTCACCCCCTGTACCCCCTTCACCAAATTCACCCTATAATGCACAGTTTCGGAAGCGACAATCATTCGGGCATTCATCCCGACATTTTGAAGGCCATAGAAGCGGCCAACCAAGGTCACCAGCACGCATACGGTGACGATGTTTATACAGAAAAAGCCAAGCTGTTGATAAAAAAGCACTTTGGCGAATCAGCGGAGCCTTATTTCGTGTTCAACGGCACGGGGGCGAATGTGGTCGCCCTGCGCGCGTGCGTGCAGCCGTACAATTCCATTCTGTGCGCCAAGACCGCGCACATCGCGGTGGACGAGTGCGGTGCTCCGGAGTTCCTGACCGGAGCAGCGTTGCGCGAGATCGAGACGCCCGATGGCAAGCTCACCCCCGAGCTCATCGCACCGCGCCTCATCAACTGGGGCTTCGAGCACCACTCGCAACCCAAGGTGGTCTATATCTCCCAATGCACCGAGCTGGGCACGGTTTACACTTGCGAGGAGGTCAAGGCGATTGCCGATTACGTGCACCAGTTCGGCATGTACCTCCACATGGACGGCGCTCGTCTGGCCAATGCTGCCATCACCCTTGGCAAGTCGTTCAAGGAGATGACCGTGGATTGCGGGGTCGATATCCTGAGCTTCGGGTGCACCAAGAACGGTCTGATGATGTGCGAGTGTGTCATTGCCTTTCGTCCGGAATTGGCTGAGAATCTGAAATACATCCGCAAGCAAAGTACGCAGCTGTGTTCCAAGATGCGCTATATCAGCTGCCAATTGATTCCATATCTGGAGCAAAACATCTGGAAAAGCAATGCCGAGAACGCCAACCGCATGGCCCAACTCTTGCGACAGGGCATCAAAGATGCCGGTTTCGATACATTTACCCAAAAGACGGAAGCCAACATCTTGCTACTCAAATTGCCGAAACCGCTCATTGACAAATTGTTGGAGAAGGTGTTTTTCTACATCTGGAATGAAGAAGAAAACGAAATCCGCTTGGTGACCAGCTGGGATACAACAGAGGAGGATGTGAAGGATTTTGTAAGATTATTCTAACTATTTGCCTGTCCTTTTTGCAGTCGGGACCTGATTTTAATGAAAGGATTCTCTATCGCCATGAACAGAATGTATGACACACAAAGTACGATTGCCCAGTAGATGAGGTATCCCCATGCCCCCAACCTGCTGAAAAAATCGGCGAAATTCACATCGATGATTTGGCAAACCATGAGATTGGTGAGGAACATCGCGTATGACAATATTCCAATGCGGGCGACTATGCTTCCGATGATGGTCTTGAATGACTTTATGCGGGTCAGAAGCGGTAACCAGAGCGCAATGGCAATAGGCGGAAGCGTGAGGGCAAACACGTTGCTGTATATTGAGCCGAAGGGACGGGGAATGAGGATGGAGGCAACCATCAGAAAGATGCCGACCACGAAGGATTTCACAGAATGCCGTTGCCAAAAGTCAGGCATATATGTTCTTACCCAAGCTGCCAGCACACCGATGTAAATATTGTCGCAACGGGAAGCCACGGTTTTACGAAGCCAGACATCCCGCCAGAAACGGTCGGTGAGATGGTCGGAAATCGAATAGCGGTACATCAGGGTGAATGCGATAAAGAAAAAGCAAATAAAGAGTGTCGCTCGTTTTGCATTGAACCGTTTGGTGAAAACTGTCAGGGAGAGCGGAAACAGAATGTAGAACCACCATTGCACAGGCAACGACCAGGATTCCCAATAGAAGTTGTAGAACGGTGTAAACAGATTTTGGGTGAATGTGATGAAATACCAGATGGAAAATTCGTGGGTGTTGCCGTGTATGATTCCCCCTTGAACCAAGAGGTAATACACCACGAGAATGAAATAATAATTGGGCAGTATTCGCAAGGCGGAACGGCCGTAAAACAACAGGGTCTTGCGCAAATCCACGCCATTGTTTTTGTTTGCGTATGACAGAAAAGAATATCCGATGAGATATCCGCTAAGAATAAAGAATATATCCACGCAGTCAGGAAGGGAAACAGATAGCAGAAACGAAAGACGTGAACTGGCCAGAAGATGCGCACCATGGCCGTGCACTACAAAGAAGATAGCAACGGCCCTTAGTAAATCCAGCCCGAAATTTCGTTTAGAATCGTAAGGTATTCCTAGCATAATTGTTTTACGAGTTGCAAAAGTACAAAAATGCATTTACACTATCATCCACTTAAAATAAAATCATTTATCTGTATTATGACACTGGCAGAACAATGAAATGTTGGCACAATTTTTGTACTTTTGCAGCCTTTAAAACATAAAATTTATGGCAAATTTTCTGACCAAACTTTTCGGCACCAAGGCCGACCGCGATATGAAAGAGCTCAAGCCCAAATTGAACCGCGCGCTTGAAGCTTACGAATCCATCAAAAACCTTTCCACCGACGACCTGCGTCACAAAACCGTGGAGTTCCGTGAGAAAATCCGCACGGCCACTGCCGCAGAAGATGACCGCCTGACGGAAATCCGCGATTACTTGGACAACAACTATGACCTGCCCATAGAGGAGAAGCAGGACCTCTACAAAGAGGTGGAGAAACTGGAAGACAAGGTCTATAACACCACCCAGGATGTGCTGAACGAGATTCTTCCGGAGGCCTTTTCCGTGATGAAAGAGGCAGCCCGCCGTTTCAAGGACAATGAAATCATCGAGGTGAAGGCCACCGAACTGGACCGCGACTTGGCTGCCACGCACGACGGCATCGAGATTGACGGCGACATTGCCCGCTACCGCAACACCTGGTCTGCCGGCGGCAACATGATCACGTGGGACATGTGCCACTACGATGTGCAGCTCATCGGCGGTATCGTCTTGCACGAAGGCAAGATTGCCGAGATGGCCACCGGTGAAGGTAAAACACTCGTAGCTACGCTTCCTGTCTATCTGAACGCCCTCCCGGGCAAAGGCGTGCATGTGGTCACCGTGAACGACTACCTTGCCAAGCGTGACTCCGAGTGGATGGGCCGTTTGTACGAATTTTTGGGCCTTACCGTGGATTGCATCGACAAGCACGAGCCTAACTCCGATGAGCGCCGCCGCGCTTACAACGCCGACATTACCTACGGTACGAACAACGAGTTCGGTTTCGACTACCTGCGTGACAATATGGCCCGCAATACCGGCGAGCTGGTGCAACGTCCCCACAACTATGCCATTGTGGATGAGGTGGACTCCGTGTTGATTGACGATGCCCGTACGCCGTTGATCATTTCCGGTCCCACGCCCAAAGGCGACCAGCAGGAGTTTGACAAATACAAACCCATCGTCCAAAAATTGTACGATGCCCAGCGCGTGTATGTATCGGAAATTCTGACCCGTGCCAAGAAGATGCTGGCCGAGAACCCCGACCCGAAACCGCAGGACGAGAGTGCCATGCTGTTGTTGCGCGCCCACCGCGGTCTGCCCAAGAACAACGCGCTCATCAAATTCCTCAGCGAGCCGGGTATGAAACAGGTGCTCCAGCGCACGGAATCCTTCTTCATGCAGGATCAAAACCGCAACATGCATCTCATTGACGACGAGCTCTATTTCGTCATTGAAGAAAAATTGAACACCGTCGATATCATGGACAAGGGTATCGAGTTGGTCAGCCGCGATGCGGAAGAGGCCAAGATGTTCATCATGCCTGATGTGGGTGCGGAAATTGCGGAATTGGAGAAAGAAAATCTTACACCGCAGGAGAAAACTGCCCGCAAGGAGGAGATTTACAATAACTTCGCTGCCGCTTCCGACCGTATTCACACCATCCACCAGCTGTTGAAGGCTTACACCATGTTTGCCAAAGATGTGGAATACGTCATCATCGACAACAAGGTGAAGATTGTGGACGAGCAGACGGGCCGTATCATGGAGGGCCGTCGCTACTCCGACGGTTTGCACCAGGCTATTGAAGCCAAGGAGAACGTCAAGGTGGAAGCCGCCACACAAACCTACGCCACCATCACGTTGCAGAACTACTTCCGTATGTACAAGAAGCTGGCCGGTATGACCGGTACCGCTGAAACGGAGGCAGGTGAATTCTGGAACATCTACAAGTTGGATGTGGTGGTGATCCCGACCAACAAACCCGTTATCCGTGACGATGCCAACGATTTGGTTTACAAGACCAAACGTGAAAAATATGCCGCAGTGGTGAACGAAATCATCCGGCTGCACGAAGAGGGCAGACCTGTCTTGGTAGGTACCACTTCGGTGGAAACCTCCGAATTGCTCTCCCGTATCTTGACCAGCCGCCGCATTCAGCACAACGTGTTGAACGCCAAGTTGCATAAGAAGGAGGCTGACATTGTGGCAGAAGCCGGTCAGGAGGGCACGGTCACTATCGCTACCAACATGGCAGGTCGTGGTACCGATATCAAGCTGACACCGGAGGTGCGCGAGAAGGGCGGTCTGGCCATCATTGGCACAGAGCGTCACGACTCCCGTCGTGTGGACCGCCAGTTGCGCGGTCGTTCCGGCCGTCAAGGCGACCCCGGCAGCTCCCAGTTCTTCGTTTCCCTGGAGGACGATTTGATGCGTTTGTTCGGCTCCGACCGTATCGCCAGAGTCATGGACCAGATGGGCCACCAGGACGGCGATGTCATCCAACACGGCATGATTTCCAAGTCCATTGAGCGTGCTCAGAAGAAAGTGGAAGAGAACAACTTCGGCATTCGTAAGCGTTTGTTGGAATACGACGATGTGATGAACAAGCAGCGTTCCACCATCTACCGCAAGCGTCGCAATGCCCTGTTCGGCGACCGTCTGGCTATTGATATTGCCCAGATGTTCGAGGATGTGTGCGAAACCGTGGTGACCAACAACTGGGAAGCCAAGGATTTTGAGGGTTTCAGTATGGACATGATCAAAACCTTCGGTTGTGAATCCCCCTTTGATGAGAAATATTTCCTGCAGGAGCGTCCTCATATCCTGGTCGAGAAACTCTATCCTGTGGTGTATGACCATTACAAGACCAAACTTCAGCAGATCAGTGAGCAGGCCTATCCTGTGATGGAGCGTGTGTATCTGGAGCATGGCGACAAGTTCCAGAACATTGCCATCCCGTTCACCGACGGCAACAAGAACATCAGCATCGTGGCTCCGCTGAAGAAGTGCTACGAAACCAAGGGCCGCGAGGTGGGTTTGTCGTTTGAGAAGGGCATCACGCTGGCCGTGATTGACAATGCATGGAAAGAGCATTTGCGTGCCATGGACGACTTGAAGGAGAGCGTGCAGAACGCATCTTACGAGCAGAAAGATCCGCTGTTGATTTACAAGCTTGAATCCTTCAACCTGTTTGACCAGTTGTTAGTGCGCATCAGCCAGGAGATTGTGAGTTTCCTGAACAAGGGCAGAATCCCGATGGCGGAGGAGGCTCCGCAAGTGCGCGAGGCGCAGCTGCCGCAGTCGGATGCCAAGAAGCTGACCACCGGTCGCGAGGAAGTGGCTGGCGGAGGTCGTCAGGTGGCTCCCGGCGGCAAGGGCAGCCAGCCCATCCGTGTGGAGAAGAAAGTGGGTCGTAACGATCCCTGCCCGTGCGGCAGCGGCAAGAAATACAAGAACTGCCATGGCCGTATGAGCGCTGAATAATGAAGCGTGCCATCCTATCGGTTACCAACGACCTCTACACGGATGCCCGTGTGGACAAGGTGGCTATGTTTCTCACTCGCAACGGCTATGATGTCACGCTGGTGGGCCGCTGCTATGCCGACTCGCCGGAATTACTCCCCCGCGCGTACCACACGCACCGCATGAGACTCCTGTTTCGCAAAAACTGGATCTTCTATGCTGAATACAATCTCCGGTTGTTCTTCTATCTGCTTTTCAAAAAGTGTGATGTGTTCATCGCCAACGATCTGGACACACTGTTGCCCAATACGCTTGTGAGCCGGCTCCGGCGCAAGCGACTGGTCTATGACAGCCACGAGTATTTCTGCGGCGAACTTTCCGTGCTCAGTAACCCCAAAGCACTGAAAGTGTGGAAAGCCATTGAACGGTTTTGTTTCCCGAAATTGAAAACCGTGATCACGGTGAGCCAGTCCATCGTGGACCAATATGAGAAAGAGTACGGCGTACGCGCGCATCTGGTGCGCAACATCCCGCCCGCTGGCACGCCGCCGCTCACGTGCACCAAGGCCGACTTGGGCATGCCAACAGACAAGTTCAATATCATTATTCAAGGCAACGGCCTCAACGAGGGCCGTGGCTGCGAGGAATCCATACTGGCCATACAGCAATTGCCCGATGCGCATCTCTTCATCATCGGCGGTGGTACCATCATCCCTAAATTGCACCGGATGGTGGATGAATTGCAGCTTGGCGACCGTGTGACCATCGTGCCCCGGCAGACCCAGGAAAAGCTGTTCCAATACACCGCTTTGGCGGATGCCGGTCTGGCCATGGACCACGATGTGGGACCGAACGCCCAATACAGTCTTCCCAACAAAATATTCGAGTACATCAAGGCTGGTATTCCGCAGATTGTCTCCAACCTGCCGGAGCGAGCCCGTATTGTGCGCCAGTACCAAATAGGACTGGTGCCGGAAACTATCTCTCCTGAATCCATTGCAGAGGCAGTGCGCACTTTGCAAAACAATCCCCAGCTTTGCCAACAATACAAAAACAACTGTTTGAAAGCGGCACAAGAGCTTACTTGGGAACATGAGGAAATTATTTTAAGGGATATTTACGTAATGTAAGGGCAGTTTGTGGTGTGGGCGAGATGAGTCCATGGAGATGTCCGCTTCCGGCATGTACTTTGTGCGTATTATGTGCGACGAAGGAATTGTGACCAAATCCTTCATCAAAAAATAAAATTCATAGCGGTTTTACTGCTGGTTTTAAGACCAACCTTTTGGGGTTGGTCTTTTTTTTATTTTTAATCCTATTTATTAAAAAAAAACTTATTATTGCAACTTACAACTAAAAATGCAGTAAACTATAATTAAAAATATGATAATCATATTGTTATGAAAAAAACACTACTCTTGCTCAGCCTACTTTTGTTTGCCGTTATGCAACTGTCAGCCCAGTGTGATGCGCCTTCTAACGTGCAGGCCACCTCGCGATGGGATCAGGTGACGCTCACTTGGCATTCTCCGTTGATCAATTATACTCCCACAGATGCCATTTCGTATGGCGGTGATGTGTCCATTGGTGTCGGGTTGGGTGACTACACTTTTACAGCTGCTATCCGACTCACACCGGACAGCTTGATTCGGGTGAGTGGCAAATATCTGTCTCATGTGAAATTCACGCTGTGGGAAAACACAATTTCAACTTTGACGATCAAAGTGTGGCAGGGCGGCAGTTACGACAGTATCAACGATATTTTCTATGAGGGCACGCTTGTTTCAACAACGCCTGTTGACGTGTCCACTCTGGTGTCAGGGGAAAACATGGTAACACTCAATACGCCTGTTTTGGTGAATTCCACCCAAGAAATATGGATAGGCTATGAAGTCCTGACGTCTGCGGGTAATAGCGGATTTCCCGCCGCCGCCACCAACACGGTCTATGACAATCTGAACAATCTTTGGTATGCCGGAGACTGGATGTCGTTGGCAACTGCCGGTATTGAGGGCTTTGGCTGGATTATCTCAGGATGCTTTGTGCAAAATGTTCTCGATATCAGCGGTTTCAATGTGTATCGTGACAATACCCTGCTCAACACCACTCCCATCACGGATCATTTCTATACAGACACCGCCCTTGTTCCGCAGACTCAATACTGCTACAGGGTTGAATCCGTCTGTTCCTCCACTACCAGTAGTTCCGACACCCTTTGTTTCAGCACGACCACCATGCCTTCTTGTGGAACTCCTATTGGCGCAGGAACAACCACTACCACCAATCTTCCGTTCAATAGCTTTTACAACTATGCTTATTCCCAGCAGATTTTCACGGCAGCTGAGATGGGTGCCCAGCTGGGAACCATTGTTTCTCTCGGGTTGCCGTACATGCACGCCACGCCACGAGTTTACAACAATATTCAGGTCTATATGGCCAATATCCAGAAGACGACATTCAACTCCACCACAGATTGGGTTTCGGGTGATGATTTGACTTTGGTTTATGACGGTCCGTACAGTTGCGATGAGGCGGACACCTTTTCCACTATCACTTTCAACGCCCCTTTTGAGTGGGATGGTACAAGCAATGTGGTTGTGGCTATCGTGTACAATGAGGGCACTTTCTATGTCAATGAGCCCCGTTTCTATTGTCACACGACCTCGGGCACCACTTCCCTCTATGCCTATCGCGATGTTTCTGCCTACAATGTTTCCACCCCGCCGTCCGGTTATTTGGCCAATGCCCGCAACAACATCCGGTTCTGTTTTGGCCCTCAGCCCAATTGCTACGCGCCCAGTCACCTGATACTCAGCGGTATCAGAACTTACTCTGCTACCTTGTCCTGGCAGCCTCACACTCCCGCCGACACCTTGTGGGAAGTCGTTTGTGTGGCATCTGGGCAAAGTGTAAACAGCGGTACACCGATGTTGGTTCATGACAGCACATGTGTCCTTACAGGACTTGATCCTAACACCCATTATGATGTGTATCTCCGCACTGTCTGCTCCTCTTTGGAATCCAGCAGTTGGGTGAATGCCCATTTCCGCACACAATGTGAGGTTCACCAGACCATCCCGTATGTCGAGACTTTTGACAACTACGGCAGTGGCGGCGAAGACACCTATCCTTTCTGTTGGACACGTTCTACCAACAATATAACACAATACCCATACGTGTTGTCTTCAGGCCAACTCTATTTATACTCATACGAAAACTTGTATTCTCTGGCGGTTTCGCAGGCTTTGGATTTGTCTGCCTATCCTGCCGGTACGCTGGCCCTTAATTATCTCATCGGTATAACCAACGCTACATACGGAAGATTGGATGTGGGTATTATGACCGACCACAATGACATAAGTACCTTCACGCTGCTGAAATCTTATTATCCGAGTGACTTTCCTGTTGTCGGTGTCTTCCAGCATGATTATATCACTCTGCCGGAGAGATATCAAACGCCCGTATGTCTGGCTTTCTATGCACCAGCTCCTGTGTCCAGCATCAATAACTATGTAAATGTGGAAGATGTGCGAGTGGATTATGTACCCACCTGTTCCAATCCGTCAAACTTGACCGTATCAAATATCACGGGCACAGCGGCCACTCTTTCCTGGACGCCAGCCCAATATGGTTCTACAGGTTATACCATCCAATACGGGGTGGCGGGGCAGACTCCGACTACTGTCACCACTACAGGTAGCCAGTATATGCTCACTGGCCTGACCACCAACACCACGTATGATGTCAAGCTTGTCTCCAACTGCATCGGCGGATCCTCTGACACAATCTACGCCAACTTCACCACGCTCAACTTCATCACTTGCTTGCAGCCCAACCCCAATCCGCTGAATCTTGCGGACACCACCCTTGCCGAGACTTCCATTTTCCAGCTCCCGATGAACACCTATTACAACTACAGCTATTCCCAGCAGATTATTCCGGCTTCTGCGATAAACTCAACGCAAACTTCCAACTTAATCACGGGTATCGGGTTCTACTATGATTTCACCACGCCTACTTATGGCAAGAACAATGTGAAAATATATCTTGCGCACCGTAATACCGCCACGTTTGCGTCCGCGTCCGATTGGACACCGATATCGGAAGCCACTTTGGTATATGAAGGCGACATGAATTGCTCGCAAGGTTGGAATGTTTTTGATTTTGACACTTATTTCAGCTATAACGGCACCGACAATCTGGTGGTCATCGTGGATGACAATTCCGGCACATACAATTCTTCATCCTATGTTTTCCGTGGGCGTACGCTTAACACGTACCAGTCTTTGTATTGCTATAATGACAACAATAATCCCGATCCTGCCGACCCGCCTACGGGTGTCCTTGGATATATTTACAGCGACATGCAGCTGTTCGTGTGCAACCAGGTGGCCCCGCTTTCATGCCCTGAGCCCATGGTTTACATCAACAACGCCGATGACCAAGGAGTTACAGTGGCTTGGATTTCCAATGGTGATGAAACCGCATGGGCATTGCAATACAAACCGGAGGGTGGCAACAATTGGACCAGTGCAGGCTTCGTAACCTCCTCTCCGTACACCATCAGAAACTTGTCTACCGATACTCACTATGATATCCGTTTGTGCGCAATTTGCTCTGCCACTGACAGTAGTGCATGGTCATACACTTCGGCATACGTGCCCTGCACTCCCATCAGCCTTCCCTATTTTGAGGATTTTGATAACGAAGCTGCCTATCAGATGTCTTCCTGCTGGACGAGACTTTATAACACGTCCATGCCGATGCCGTCTGTCAGCACTTCATTTGCAGCTTCTGGCAACAAATCACTTTATTTCAATTGTCCCACTGCCAATACTTACGCATACGGCATCCTGCCGCGCTTCGACAATCTGGTGCGGATGGACCACTTGCAGGTGCAGTTCAAAGCTTACAAGAGCCTCACTGCCAACATGGTTGAAGTGGGTGTGATGACAGATCCGGCGGATCCTTCCACTTTTGTATTGCTAGGCACATTCTCGCCTTCTACCCTTAATACTTGGGAAGCGGGCGAGGTCATCACCGATAATTATGAAGGTAACGGACGTTATCTGGCATTCCGCATTCCGAGATGGTATGCCAATTCTATCTACATTGACGACGTGGATGTGCAGGACTTGCCGTCATGCCCTCACGTGAACAACATCAATGCTACCTCCATCGAGCCCACTTCGGCAATCATCAGGTGGACTGCAGGCAGCACGGAGACCCAATGGGCATATCTGTATGGACCTGAAGGCTCTGTAAATCCCGCTGTGGACACGCCTCATTACTGCAATGTGGATCAATTGACACTGAACGGTCTTATCCCCAATACCCTTTACTCCGTTTACGTGCAATCCTATTGTAGCGCTACGGAGCAAAGCGCCTGGCTGCACTACAGCTTCCGTACGGGTTGTGCCACCATGGCGCAGTTGCCCTATATGGAGAACTTTGACAGTTATGTAGGCACTACCAGTTCGTCTGTCAACGTACTTCCCAATTGTTGGAGCAGAATAAACAACGGCAACAACCATGCTGGTTACCCGACCGTCTATTCTGCCGCCGCCCACACAGGTGCCAATTGTCTGGCATTCTTTACGCATAGTTCCTCCAATTACGCGGACCAGTACGCGATTCTGCCAGAGATCGATACCACCGTCTTGCCCATCAACACCTTGCAGTTGACCCTGTCCATGGCGGCGCGGTCCAGCAACTATCCGTTCCAAGTGCAGGTGGGTATCATGTCTGATCCTATGGATCTTACTACATTCACACCTGTGCAGGTGCTTAGCACCAACAGCACATCTTACATCGATCAGAATGTATATTTTGACATATACTCTGGAGCTGGCAAATACATTGCACTGAAAGTGGCTCAGCCTGCCAGCAACTACAATTATGGCTATATCGACGACATCGTGTTGTCTGTCATTCCTGACTGTTCGCCCGTATCCAACCTGACAGTCTCCAATGAGGCCGGAACATCGGCGTTGATCTCTTGGGAACCTGGTCATTACGGCAACGTTACAGATTATACGTTGGTTTATTCGGTCGAAGGACAGAACCATTGGGACACAGCCAGCCATCATATCACGGGAACCTCTTACTTGCTTTCCAACTTGCAACCCACTACCAACTATAATGTGCAGGTAATCACCAATTGTGACAGCAGCTACAGTAATGCCGTTTCGCAGAGTTTTAGAACGTCCTGTATGGCCGGTGGTGACGTTGTCATCGGCAACGGTACGGAACACAACTCGTACCTTCCTTGCTACTCTTTCTACAAATTTAGTTATTCGCAGCAGATATACACTGCCACTGAGATGGGGGGTGCCAACGTCTTGCGTTCCATTTCCTTCAATATGACCAATTGGGTGCAGAACCGTACCTTGTCCATTTATCTGATGCACACTACCGAAGCCGCTTCTTCCTCCTGGTTGCCTGCCGCTAATGCTCAATTAGTGTTCTCTGGCGCTCAAAACATGTCCCCGGGATGGAATACCTTCGAGTTTGCCACGCCTTTCGTATATGATGGTGTTCATAACTTGGCAGTTATCGTAGTGGATGAGACGGGCGCCTATGCTAACGGCAGTTCCAACACCTGGCACGTGCATGTATCTCCTTCCGGATCCGGTGCCTCTCGCTATACGTTTAACGACTCCAATCCCTATAACATCAATAATGCACCTACAACTTCCAACGGAGGAGTCTCTGACTATTGCAACGATGTCATCTTCGGCGGCGATTGCGATAGTCTCGTCACCTGTATTCCGCCAAACTTCTATGTAGAGAATGTTACCACCAACTCGGCAGATATCGTTTGGGTCAGTGGCAATTCGGAAACATCTTGGGTGATGGAGTATAAGAAGACGATAGACAGCACGTGGACTCCTGTCACCAATTTGTCCAACTACAGTGTCCATCTCTCGAACCTGCAACCCAGCACGTCCTACAATGTGAGAATGCTTTCCAACTGTGGCAGCACTGTCAGTTCGTACAGGACGATTGAATTCAGTACGGAATGCGGTCTAATCAGCACGCTTCCATATCAGGAAAGCTTCGACATTTATGGTTCCGGCATCAATGCTTATCCACACTGTTGGGGAAAAATCAACACGCATCCGTCGTCCAACATGCCGCATATCACAGAAGCGCACTATAGCGCTCCGGGTTCCTTGTATTTCTATGCGGGTTCCAGTGGTACCTACAATGCTGCCATTACGCCTGAGTTTGATGCGTCTATCGCCATGAATACCCTGCAAGTGTCGTTCATGTACAGTGCAAACTCCTCTGCCGACAGACTTGTTGTGGGCGTGATTTCCGATCCGGAAGATATCGGTACTTTCGTCCCCGTTGACACCGTTTCTCCTTCAATATCTTCCGCTACTGCCTGGACGGAGCAATATGTTTATTTGAACAACTACCACGGAAACGGACACCATATAGCATTCTTGAATGCTTATTCCAACGCCTCCTCTTACGCTTACGTGGACAATCTGGAGGTGAAACTTATACCATCCTGTTTGACCCCCAGGGAGTTTTCTGCGCTCACCAACAGCAACTCTGTGGTTTTGTCTTGGATGGAAGCAGGTACTGCCACCACATGGGAAATTGAGTATGGTGCTGAAGGATTCACACATGGTTCAGGTACTGTGGTTACCACCAGCACTCATCCTTTCACTATCACGGGGCTTTCTGCTATTACATACGATTTCTATGTACGCGCCAATTGCGGCAACAATGATGTCAGCGATTGGGTTGGCCCTATCAAGGCAACTCCGGGCTCCTATAATTTACCTACTACCGGCGAGTATTCGGTGATTTTGTGCGGTGGCCATATCTATGACAACGGTGGTCCGACTGAAGAGTATGATTCCGACTGTGATGTGACTTTGGTTGTCAATCCGGAGCTGGCAGGTCAGTTGGTCCACTTGACCGGTACCTTTGGGATCGAGAGCGATTATGACAATTTAGCCATTTATGACGGTAGTGACATCAATGGTACCAAGCTCTTTGATAGCGATGTGGATACTACACTGGATGTGATTTCTACCACTGGTCCGCTTACCCTTTATTTTACATCTGATGAAAGTGTTCAGTACTTTGGTTTTGATATTCTTGTGACCTGCGAAGGAGGTCCCACACCTGACACTTGTAAGGCACCGACCGATTTGACCGCCACTCCTGATTTGAGCGATGGTAGCATTCAGCTGGATTGGAACCAACAAGGCACACCCGATAGCTGGACTATCAGCTACAAACAGATTGATACGGATCCATGGTCAACGGTTACTACCACCACACACCCGTACACCCTTACAGGTATGGGCAGCAATGTGGAGTATCAGGTATTTGTGGTTGCCAATTGTGGGGAGCAGACAAGCGACGAGTCCGAACACATCAGTTTCTTCATTCCCGGTGTTCATGATTATTTGATGAGCACAACCAAACTTTATCCTAATCCGACCACAGGGAAGTTCAGAATCGAGAATTCGGAATTGAGCATTCAGAAAGTGGAAGTTTACGATGTGTATGGCAAGCTGATGCAAGCTGTTGAGGTTAATGGCAATGTTGTGGATTTGGATGCATCTGCTTGCGCTGCCGGCATGTACTTTGTGCGCATAGCATGCGAAAAAGGCATTGTTACCAAGCCGTTTATCAAAAAATAATTTTGAGTAGAAAGGTATTTATGGAAAGAAAGATTGCATTGGTCACGGGTGCAGACGGAGGGATGGGCACTATCCATACCCGCACGCTGGCGAAAGCCGGCTATGAAGTGATTATGGCTTGTTACGATGCTGAAGTTGCAAGACCCGTATATGAGGAAATTCGAAAGGAGACAGGAGCAACTTTGCATCTGATGCAGGTGGATCTCGGTAATCTGCAGGACATCATCCGCTTTGCAAATGAGGTCAAGGGAAAATTCTCCTCCTTGCAGATTCTGTTGAACAATGCCGGTGTGTTGTGCCATCGCGCCAAGAACAGCGTGAACGGGGTGGAGTACACTGCTGCTGTGAACTACTTGGGACACTACACGCTTACCAATGCCCTGCTGCCCATCATGGGCCAAGGCACCCGTATTGTGAGCATGATTTCCATTGCCTATATCTTGGGAAAAATCAAGGAAGATTTTCTCTCCGAAACCAACGACAAGAAGTTCAACCGTTTCACCACGTATGGCAATTCCAAGCGGGCGTTGTACTACTTCATGTTGGATGTGGCGGACGAGTGGAAAAAACGGGGCATCTGCATCAATGTGGCCGACCCGGACATTGTGAGCACAGGCATTATCCGCCAGGGCAACATTGCGGTGGACAAGCTATGCGACTGGTTTTTCCGTCCAATCATCAATACGCCGGAGGAGGGTGCCGCCACCATGTTAGCCGCTGCCCTGAACCCCGAATTTGAAGGGGTGACGGGATGTTATTTCAAGAAGAAAAAAGTGAAGGCGCATAATAAGAAATTTTACAACAACATCACCGAGCGGGAACTGTTACGTCGTATCACCCGTGAGGCTCTGGAACGTAACGGCATAGTCTTATGATTATCCCCCCCTATCTGGAAGCAGGCGACACCATAGCCATTGCGGCTCCGGCGCGCAAGGTCTCCGAACAGGAGATGCTGTCGGCGGTGCACTTTCTCCAGGAAGCAGGCTTCCGCGTGCATTTCGACGAACGTCTCTTCGCTGAGTGCCATCAGTTTGCCGGCGATGAGCCGACGCGCGCGGGCTACATTCAGGAGTTGCTCGACAATCCCGACATCAAGGCCGTCTGGTTCGCACGCGGCGGTTACGGGTCCGCCCGCATCATTGACCAACTCGACTTCTCCGCTTTCTGCCGCAGCCCCAAATGGCTGGTGGGTTATAGCGATGTTACGGTGTTCCACGCCCATGTGCACCAACGGTATGGCATTGCCACGCTGCACGCCACCATGCCCATCAATGTGCACGACGGCGAGTTTGACACACCTGCCAACAGGAGCTTGGTGGATGCGCTGACAGGCCGCCGGTTGCGTTATGAAATCCAGAAACACCCTCTCAGCCGCCCTGACGAGTTTTCAGCCCCCGTGGTAGGTGGCAATCTTTCCATTCTCTATTCACTGATGGGCTCTCCTTCGGAACTGGATACAGATGGGAAAGTGCTTTTCATTGAAGACCTGGACGAGTATCTTTATCACATCGACCGCATGATGACCAATCTGGACCGAAGTGGCAAACTGCGAAACTTGGCAGGTTTGATAGTGGGTTATTTGAGCGATATGCACGATAATACCATCCCGTATGGCAAAAATGCGGAAGAGATTGTGGCAGAGCACTGCCAGAAATACGATTTCCCTATCATATTCAACTTCCCCGCAGGACACGAAGCGCTCAACAAGGCTATCCGCATGGGCTGCCCGATGCACTGCCGGATTCAGAATCAACAAATCATCATTGAAAATTAACTGTTATGTCGAAATACTCTTTTTTACTTAAGCTATGCCGTTTCAAGGTGACAGGTTACACACCGGAGGATTTTCAAAACAATCCGGAATTGAAAAAATGTGTCATCATCATGGCTCCGCACACTTCTGTTTATGATTTTGTGGTCGGTCTTTTTGTGATACGATACCTGGGATTGAAAATGGCTATGGTGATGAAGAAGGAGTTTTTCGTTTTCCCGTTAAAAGGCTTTTTGACGAGGATAGGTTGCGTGCCCGTGGATCGTAAACACGCCCTCCGTTTCGCGGATTTTGCCGTGGATTTGATCAATAGTCGCGAGGAAATTGCCTTCATCATTTGTCCCGAAGGTTCCCGTCAGTATGTGGAGCATTGGAAACGAGGCTTCTACCAGATCGCGCAGAAAGCCGGTGTGCCCATTGGAATCAGCCATATAGACTTCAAGAGCCGGACGGCGGGCGTAGGCAAGATTTTCTATCCCACTGGAAACTATGAGCAGGATTTGGCCGAGATTGAACAGTATTATTATGGCATGCGTGGCTTGCACAAAGGTCAGTTCAATCTGGAAAACAGATAGGCAGGAAAAAATCATCTCTTCCCCTTCAGGCGGAAATCCTTGAATTCTTTATTGTCCGAAGAACCCCTGTACAGCAGTTTGGAGCGGTCGCGCACCCGGCAATCCTTGAACGTCACGTCGTTGCGGCTGCCAAAGAAATTAATCTGCATTTTTTGGTTGCAGGGAATAAACAGTGTGCCGGTGTATTCCGCATGATTGTCTATATAATAATATATGTCATCGGAACAGTTCAGGTAGATGTTGCAGTTTTTATAGGTACGTTTTGCCGTATTCACCGCAGAAGTGTAACGCACAAATCCTAACGTACATCGTTCAAAAACCAAGTTGTAAGCTTCATTGGCCTTTACGTTGTAGTTGAGTCTTGACTTGCTGACTTTGATAATATCTTTGGCGGAATAGCGGATGTTGGGATGCAGACTGGCCGGATAGCTGTATTTGGTTTTGGCCTGCGTAATCCGGTTGTCGGTGACCGGTATGATATCCAGATGGCTGATATTGCAGGTGTATGCTTGAGCCAATTTTACATAGCGATTGCTCAGGTGCAGGTCGGCGGCATGTCCGCTTCCGGAATAGTTGAATTTCATGCCATCGATGGAAATGGTTTTGATGTACGGTGTGGAAGCCCCTTTTTCCTGTTTGTTGTTGAGATTGAAAAGGACAACTTTCACCACATTGTCGGGCACATTCACCGTCATGTTTTTGATGAAGATGTCGGGCCAGTGCTTCTTGGCCAGTTCGGGGCGAGTGTTTACCACGGAGTCGAGGCGGCCGGCGGATATGAGGAAGTAGCGGCTGTTGGTGGCATCAAAGACACAGTCCTCCATCTTGAGTTTGAATTGGGTGTAGGCGTTATAGGAAGGCTCCAACAAGACAGGGATGAAGTTCACAAACCGGCATTTTTGATAAGACAGTGTGCCGTACATGGATGAGAACTGGTTGTAAAGATTGCTGAATTTGCAACTTTTCATGGAGACGTCGCGGCCATAGCAGTGGATGTCAAAGCGGTTGATGTCGCAATCCTGCAAATAGACGGTGTTCATGTTGTTGGTTCCGAATACGCCCCACTTGGCTTTGGCGTTGAGCCGCACAAAACGGCTGTTCCACACGTTGTTCATCAGGATGCCGTATCCAGAATGGTCGCTGCGCGAGTAGGTACCGTTGATGGTGACATTCTCCATCGTCACGTTGGTGCAGTTCTGGATATCAATGGCAGCGTCAGACACCAGCTTGCTCTCGGGAGTATGGATGGTTACGTTCCGTATTTGGAGGTTGTTCTGCCCGCTGATGATGAAGGGCATCACTTTGTAGGTGTTTCCCATGTCGCGGATGAACGTGAGATTCTGGATTGTCACAGGTTCTTCGTCTTCATCCACCGCAACGAAAGAGCACTTGGGTTTCGACTGCTCGTTGTTGTATGGCATGACGGGGTTGTTGCGACTTTGTCCGTCGCAGATGAGCAGAATGTCACGGCGGATGGCACTGTAACTGTACCCGATTCGCTTTGCCACCCACGGATTTTCATCTTCTATTACCAGCTGATACAAACCATTGGCCAGTTCAGGCACGGAGGAGAAATCCTCACCGTCCAGCAAAGCTTTGTCAATTGTGATGCCGGTGGCCGTTTGCTGCCGTTCAAAGAGATAACAGAGCTTGCTTTTGTTCCGCACAGAGAGGCGCAACCCTTTGAAGTCGGTGGTTTTGCCCAGTGGAATCCTTTGCGACGAAGCAGTGATCTCTATTGTAAGCGTGTCTATTCCACTGTAATCCACTGGTACACCGGCTTTCAAAGCGGCCACGTGGGTGTTGTACAGCACCTGGTAACGCTCAGAATCCGATACAGTTTCGTACAGACCGAAATCCTTCGGGGACAGCAGGGTGTCTTGCGCACTCAGAGGGACTTTCATCAAAATCAACAAGCAGACAAACAGAATCAGCTGTTTGGTTTTCATTTTTGTATGTTGTCTCTTTCTAACTAGTCTCTTTTGAAAATGTCGCGGGTATAGACCTTGTCAGCCACATCGTCCAGACACTCGTCGTAGCGGTTGGCGATGATAGCCTGTGCCTGCTGTTTGAACTTGTCGAGGTCGTTCACCACTTGGCTGCCGAAGAATGTAGTGCCGTCGGGCAGGGTAGGCTCATAGATGATGACGGTGGCACCCTTGGCCTTCACGCGCTTCATCACGCCCTGGATAGAGGATTGACGGAAGTTGTCGGAATTGCTCTTCATCGTCAGTCGATAGACGCCAATGACGCACTGCCGTTCCTCACTGGGATTGAAGTCGCCGCGGTTGTAGTAGTCGTAGTAGCCGGCCATGTTGAGCACGCGGTCGGCGATAAAGTCCTTGCGGGTGCGGTTGCTTTCCACGATGGCACTCATCATGTTCTGTGGCACATCGGCGTAGTTGGCGAGGAGCTGTTTCGTGTCCTTGGGCAGGCAATAGCCGCCGTAGCCGAAGCTCGGGTTGTTGTAGTGCGTGCCGATACGCGGGTCCAGACACACGCCCTCGATAATCTGCTGGGTGTTCAGTCCCTTGATTTCCGCGTAGGTGTCCAGCTCGTTGAAGTAGGAGACACGCAAGGCCAGGTAGGTGTTGGCGAACAATTTCACCGCCTCGGCTTCGGTGTTGCCCATGAACAGTACAGGCACATCCTCTTTCAGTGCACCCTGCTTGATGAGTTCGGCGAATTCGTGCGCCTTCTCTTCCAGCAAAGGATTGGATTTATCATAACCCACGATGATGCGGGACGGGTATAGATTGTCGTACAAGGCTTTGCTCTCGCGCAGGAATTCCGGCGCGAAGATGATGTTCGGCAATTCCCCGTCCGCTCCTCTGAATTTCTCGCGCACTTGTGTGGTGTAGCCCACAGGGATGGTGCTTTTGATGACCATCACCGCGGTGGGGTTCACGCGGAGCACAATGCGAATGACATCTTCCACAGCGGAGGTGTCGAAGAAGTTCTTCTGGCTGTCGTAATTGGTGGGTGCGGCAATGACCACAAAATCGGCATCTTTATATCCGGATTCAGCATCCAGCGTGGCGGTGAGGTCCAGCGGCTTGTGCGCCAGATAATCCTCAATGTAATCATCCTGAATGGGTGACTTCCTGTTGTTCACCATATCCACGCGTTCGGGCACGATATCCACGGCAGTCACATGATTGTGCTGGGCCAGAAGGGTGGCGATGCTAAGCCCGACATAGCCGGTGCCGGCAACTGAAATATTCATATAAAAGCAATTTTTATCAATTCTCTATTTACTGATTACTGTACACTGACTACTGTCCCCTGTTACCTACCCTCGATGTCTTTGAAATACTTCACCGTGCCATAGGTAATCTCGTCGCAGGCGGCGTCATCGCAGACGATAATGCCCTTGGGGTGCAGTTGCAGCACGGAGACGGTACACATCTGGCTGACGGAGCCTTCGATGGCGGCGGCCAGCGCGCGGGCCTTTCCATGACCATTGGCCAAGATCATCACCTCGCGGGCGTCCATCACGGTGCCTACACCCACGGTCAGGGCCGTCTTGGGCACTTGGTTGATGTCGTTGTCAAAGAAACGGGAGTTGGCGATCACCGTGTCCATCGTCAGCGTCTTCACACGTGTGCGCGACGTGAGCGAGGAGCCAGGCTCGTTGAAGGCAATGTGCCCGTCGGGCCCGATGCCGCCCATGAACAGGTCAATGCCGCCGTAGGACTTGATCTTGTCCTCGTAACGCTGGCACTCTGCCTCTAAATCTTCGGCATTGCCATTCAAAATGTTGACATTCTCTTTCTTGATGTCAATGTGATTGAAAAAATTGTTCCACATGAAAGAATGGTAGCTCTCGGGATGACTTTCCGGAATCTTTACATATTCATCCATATTGAAGGTTACCACATTGGCAAAGGAAACCTTGCCTTCTTTGTGCAATCGGATCAGTTCTTTGTAAGTGCCGATGGGGGTGGAACCGGTGGGCAAACCCAAAATAAAAGGTTTTTCATTGGTGGGCTTGAACGCGTTGATACGTTCCACGATGTGTTGTGCGGCCCACTGGGACATTTCGTTGTAGTTGTTTTTGATGATTACTCGCATGGGAAAAAGGGGTTAAATGGGTGAATGGGGTGAATGAGGTGAATGAGGTAAATGAGGTGATAGTCCTCAATTCTCAATTTCCTCGTATTTCTTGTATGTCGTTAAAATTTCCTTCGTTTGCTCTCGTATCTGTTTCACAAAGCTCACTTCGTCAAGTTCGCCGATGACGGCGATTTTTTCTTCTTCGTTGTGGAAGGTGGCGTTGCGGAATTCGTTGTCGTAGTCTTTTTTACGGGTAATATATACCTGGTCACAAATGAATTGCTGGATGCGCATGGCTTCCTTTAGAGCCTGTTTCCACAGTTCAGGAGTCAGTGTTTCGGTTTCGTCCTTATGCAGGAAGATGAGGGACAGGTAGGCATGGCGGAGTTTCTCCATGGTGTAGCTGCGCCATATCTCATCGTAACGATGGTGGATGTCCTCCCAGCTGTTGAGTACACCGCAGTTGATGTCGTGAATCAGTTGTTCCACTTCATCGCCGTTCATCAGCTGTCCGCCGAGGTTCACCCACTCGCGCTGGCGTTTGCTCTCCATCTCTTTCCGCAGGGCGTCGATGGTGAAGGTGGGATTGTTTTCCAGAAAATGGACGATGTTCTTCACGGCGTAGTAGGTGATCATGTCACCGTAGGCGTGGTATGCTTCGCAGGCTTTGAGGATGCGCACCTTGCGGTGGCCGCACTCCATGCCCTCGCCGATGATTTCCAGCCTTTTGGCTGTTTCAGGTTCGTTGTCCAGAATATTCTTCCCAATCTTGCGCAGTTCCTTGAAATCCATATTGGGGTCGAAGTTGCCTTGTTGGAGCAAATAAGCTTTGCCTGTCCATCCTTCTAACAATTTGCGACCCTCGATGGCCTCTTCCATGGTGTCGGGCGCGTAGGTCTCGAACTCAATGTTCTGGATTTTGCGCTTGCGGGTGTCGCGTTTCTGGTATTTGGAAGTGTTCCGGGCGATGGCGTACATGTTGTACATCCACCAATAAGCGGGCATTACCTCCAATTCGTCGGTTTTGGGGTTGTTGTTCACCAGGCTGAAAGGCAGTTTGATGTTGAGTTCGTGCGGAAAGTCCGACTTGGCCAACAGGGTGAAGGATGCGAACTTGGAGGAGTGTTTCACGCTGGTGCACAGTCCAGGCCAGAAGCCGCGTCCGGCCACAATCTCACCGTCGGTGGCGCGACTGTTATGATTGGAACCCATGGTGGCGCCGGCAGCCATGTTGCTCTGTCCCATCACGCAGGCGGAGATGAGGAAGGAGTTGTTATGGTGCTGTTCGTGCGACGGGAAGATGAGATTGTTGAGCACCTCGCAGCAGGAGATGGTGGAGTTGTCGCCTAACACAGAGTGAATCAACCGTGCGCCGTATTTAAGATTGCAGTTGTCGCCTAACACGAAGCGAGTGGCGGTGACGGAATAGAAGATATGGCAACCATAGCCGGTGATGCCGTTTACCAAGATCACGCCTTCGCCGATTTGGGTAGGCTCCTCTTCAGAGGAGTTGATGGTGACGTTTTTGAGTTTGGAGGCGCCTTTGATGTAGCAGTGTGTGCCGATTTTGGCATCTTTCAAAATCCAGCAGTTTTTGATGACACAGCTCTCGCCGATGGTGCCGTAGAAACCCCTGTGGCTGCTGAGGCTCTTCTGCGTGATTTCCTTGAGGCGCTCTTGCAGGAGGGTGTTGTCGGCATATTTGGCCCACAGGTACGCATCCGCCGTGATCATGCCGTCGAAGGGCAGGATGGACCTACCGCCATTCTCATTCATCACCTCCAGCCACACACGCACATCCTCGGGCTCGCCTTCCTTCACCACGCCGTTGCCGAATTTGGAGTGGTCCGTGGTGGAGAGTTCTTGGATGTTGAAGAGGATGCAGCGGTCGCCGATGATGTAGTTGGCCATGTAATGCACGTCATGGATGGCTGCGTCGTCACCGATGTCGCACGACATGATGCTGCTGTCGGTGATTCCCACTGGCATACGGAGGTCGTGATATTGCAGGATTTCTTTGCGCACGCGCCCGATACGCACCATGCCGAAGAAGCGGTTGTTGCGGATCATGTTGGTGTCGAACTCGTCCGTGATCCAGATGTCGTCCCAATTGGAGGCGGAATTGTTGTTGATGACCAGCCGCTCAATCTCGTCAGAGCGCAGATGCCGCCAGCCGCCTTCAGGGTGTTTCACCTGCTGGTCACGGTAGTAATACTCATCGTGTCCGTCGTGCAGATACTTGGAATCGATGAAGTTTTTGTATATCCTGTCGTAAGGAAGAATGATAACTTTGTCCATTTTTTTCTTTTTTAAATTATCAATAGAATCATAAAATGTTCACCTCCGGTGCAAGGGTCACGCCGAAGAGTTTGTTCACGTCATCAATGACTTGCTGGCAAAGTGACACAATCTCTTGAGGTGTTGCCATTCCGTAGTTTACCAGCACCAGGGCTTGTTTGTCGTACACGCCCGCATCGTCGTTGCGGCGGCCTTTCCATCCCGCTTTCTCTATCAGCTGGCCGGCGGAGAGTTTCACGTGTCCCTCTTCTGCAGGATAGGATACTAGATCCGGAAAGGTTTGTTGCAGCTGTTCAAATTCTGCCTGCGTGAGGACGGGGTTTTTGAAGAAGCTGCCGGCGCATCCGATTTTGGAAATGTCGGGCAGTTTGCTGTTGCGCACGCGCAGGATGCAGTCGGTGATGTTCTGCAGGGAGGGTTTCATTCCGCAGCGGTCCAATTCCGCGTTCAGAGCCTTGTAGGTCAGGGTGTAGTGTTCGCGCTTGGAGAGTCGGAAGATGACGTGGGTGATGAAGCATTTGTGCTTCAGTTCGCGTTTGAATATGGAGTCGCGATAGCCGAAGTGGCACTGTGTGTTGGACAGTGCGAAGGGTTGCAGGGTGTCGGTGCGCAGGCCCTCCACGCGTGCAATGGAGTCTTTCACTTCCACGCCGTAGGCACCGATGTTTTGCACCGGAGCACTGCCCACTAATCCGGGGATGCCGATGAGGTTTTCAATGCCGTAAAGTTGGTGTTGCAGGCAGAATTGCTGCAGATGCTCCCACTCCTCGCCCGCGGCCACGCGCAAAAGCACATCGTCATCCGTTTCTTCCATCACCTCCATTCCTTTGAACACGGGGTGTATGACAGTGCCCGCATAGTCTTGGGTGAACAGCACGTTGCTGCCGCCTCCGAGAATGAAGTGCTCGGACTGAAACAGCCCTTGCTTCGCCAACTGCCGGACCTCCTCAGGGTGCTCCACGCAGACAAAGCGCGCACAGCACACATCCATCTTGAATGTGTTGTGCTCTTTCACCGAATAGTTTTCGTAAATCTGCATGGTCCCTGTTGGTGTTTTAGAACATATAGCCCATTTTCACATAGATGTTGGCCATACCGTCGTTGTCGCGTTTGTCGAACGGGACGGCCCAATCCACGGAGAGTACGAAGTTGTCGTTCATCATCAGCTTGAGGCCGAGACCGCCCGAGAAATGGGGACGATAGACGTTGGCCTTGTCTTCGAAAACTATGTAATCATCCAATTGTGAGATGTCAAAATCAGGATCGTTGGCCGCGATGTTCTGGCGGATTTCACGTTCATTCAATCTGTAGGGTTGGAGAATCATGCCGGCATCCACAAAGGGGTTGAGGCCGATGAAGAAGTGCTCCTTACCGATGTCGAATTTGCAAATTTTGAAGCGGAACTCCACGTTGGCAAAGGCGTAGCCAGGGGCAGTGATGCGGTTGCGGAGCACGCCACGGAGCGTGTTGCCGCCGCCCAGTCCTTCGTACAGCACACGCTGGATGAAGAGATTGTTATAGTAGTTACTGAGATAAAACGGGGAATTTCCTGCCACGGTCAGCTGGGTGGCCAAGCGGTAGGCGAAAGTGATATAGTCTTTATACACTGGCACAAAATGGCGGAAGGAGGCGTTGAGCATCAGGTTGTTGAACTCCTTGTCCTCGCCAAAGGCGGCATTATAGGTCCAGAAGATTTCCGCATTCATGCCCTTGTGGGTGTTTTGCTGGCGGTCGCGGTTGTCGAAGGAGATGCCTCCGCGCAAATAGGGATGCCAGCCGCCGTTGGCTTCGTTGGGTGCGATGATGCCCCACTTGGTGTATTTCTCGTACAGGCCGTCCACCTCGGGAAGCATGTTCTCCGGCTTCTTGTTCTTGTTGATCATGTCGATGTTGACACTGCCGATCTGGTAGCCAAGCAGTCCGATGCCGGCGTTCCAATACCAGTTGCTACCGATGGGGCCATCTATGTCGGCAGCCACGCGAAACAGGTCGCGCTGCGATTTGTAGAAAGCTCTGGAAATGTAAGTGTCCGTGTATTTTTTCTTTGCCCATCCTGCGTTATAGACGGTCTGGTAACCGTTGTAGCCATAAAAATCGCACAGCGCGTCGGGCAGATAGGAAACGTCGATTTTGAGACGATGGTTGGGGATGAGGTGCTTGGAGTCGTACGCGAAGCGGAAGAGACCGGAACGTTTTGTAGTGTAGGCTGCCTCGAAGTAGAGCGAATGGAAGTATTCGGGGTAGATGGAGCCGTCACCGAAATCATAGACATTGGCTAAGACGCCGTATTGGAAACCTTTGTCGGCATCGTAGGCCACCGAAGGCAGTATGCCGAAGGTCCATCCGGTGCGGATTGCGCTTTTCTCTTTTTTAGGCTTTTTGGTTTTGGCGGTTTTCTCCGTTTTCTTGCCGGAGTCCGTGACTTGTGCCTGAAGGGTGTATGTGCTTAAAAATACGATGCATAGCAAAAAGAGCAGAAGTTTTTTCATACGCATGAGAAATAAATATCGGCGCAAAAATACGAAAAATCGTAATGCACAGTAACACACTTGCCACACCTAAATTTCTTAATTTCTTAGTTTCTTAATTGCATAGCCTTTCTATAAACAAAAATTGTATCTTTGCCCACTCTTAAGAAAAAAATATATTCTATTAACATTCAATACATTAAATTCTATGCCTCAAATTTCCAAAAAAGGACAGACCATGCCCTCCTCACCGATTCGTAAATTGGTGCCTTTCTCCGATGCAGCAAAGTCTCGCGGAGTTCACGTTTATCACTTGAACATTGGCCAGCCGGATATCGAGACCCCCAAGGGTGCCCGCGAGGCTGTCAAGAACGCTGATGTGCCGGTTATCGCCTATACCCACTCCGCCGGTAATCTCAGTTACCGCAAGAAATTGGTTGAATACTACCACAGTGTGGGCATTGATATCACGCCCGATGAGATTTTGATCACCACGGGTGGCAGCGAAGGTCTGCTTTTCGCCTTCAACAGCTGTATGGATCCGGGCGACGAGATTATCATCCCCGAACCGTTTTATGCCAACTACAATGGATTTGCCGTGACCTGCGGCGTGGTTGTGAAACCCATCGTCTCCACCATTGACAATGGTTTTGCTTTGCCTTCTATCGAGGAGTTTGAAAAGCTCATTACCCCGAAGACCAAGGCCATCATGGTGTGTAACCCCAACAATCCGACGGGTTATCTGTACACGGAAGAAGAAATCCGCCAACTGGGTGAGATTGCCAAGAAACACGACCTCTTCCTGTTTGCCGATGAGGTGTATCGTGAGTTCTGCTATGACGGTGTGAAACATTTCTCCGTGATGCAGTTGGAAGGTCTGGAACAGAATGTGGTCCTTTTGGACTCTGTCTCCAAACGTTACAGCGCATGCGGTGTGCGTACGGGTGCGCTCATCACGCACAACAAGGACGTCTATAATACGGCCATGAAGTTCGCCCAGGCTCGTCTGTCGCCGCCAACCTACGGCCAAATCCTTGGCGAGGCTGCCGTGGATACTCCGAAAGAGTACTTTGACGCGGTTATCACCGACTATGTGGCCCGCCGCAATACCGTGGTCAACGGCGTGAACGCCATTCCCGGCTGCTACGTGCCCATGCCCAAAGGCGCGTTCTACTGTGTGGCCCGCCTCCCCATCGACAACTCCGACCGCTTCTGCCAGTGGATGCTGGAAGAATTCAACTACAACGGCGAGACCACGATGATGGCTCCGGCTACCGGATTCTATTCTACCAAAGGCCAAGGCACCAACGAGGTCCGTATCAGCTACTGCCTCAAGGTGGAAGACCTGAAAAAGGCTGTGAAATGTCTGGAGGAAGCCCTCAAGGTTTATCCGGGAAGAACGAACTAAGTTCAAAGTCCAGGATTCAAAGTTCAGAGTTTGGAAATTGTTCCGGGCTTTGAACTTTGAATTCTTCAATTTTCTGTTCCTATGAAAAGATTCATCCTATTGCTGTTCATCGGTTTGTGCTCGCTGCCTGCAGCGTTGCAGGCCCAGTCGCATATCCGCACGGATTTCAAGGACAAGAACTATGTGGACACCTCTGCCACCATGGTGTGGGCGGGGGTCAACATGGCGGGACATTTGCCGATGGGCTATCTGAAAGAATGGTTCAAACCCAACTTGTCCGTTGGGGCGAACGTGCTCTACAAGTCCAAGAGCAACTGGACGCTGGACGCTGCATTCAGCTACATGTTCGGGGCCAATATCCGCGACACGAGCTTTGCCTTCTTGGGCGACTTGGCCAACGACGATGGCATCGTATGGGACGGCAATGGCATGAAGGCCACGCTCTATTTTGAAGGCCGTTATTGGATGTTCGGTCTGGGCGTGGGAAAAATTATTCCCGTCAATAGATGGAAAAATTCCGGTGTTTGGTTGCGCTTTGGAGCAGGCTATTTTGGTCATAAGATCCGCATTAACGATTATGACCATCAGGTGCCCCAGTTGGACAAAAACTACCTGAAAGGCTACGACCATCTCTCCGGCGGCTTTGCCATGACCCAGTTTGTAGGCTATCTTTTCAATCAGAAAAACAGAATCCTCAATTTCTACGGCGGAATAGAATTCTATGAATGCTGGACCAAGCCTATGCGCAACTATATCTTCTATGAAGGTCCTACTGCTGGCATGAAAAGCCGGTTCAGCGGACTTGTCAGCCTGAAGGTCGGTTGGAACATTCCGTTGTACGAGAAGAAGTCAGTTACCACATTCTACTATCGATAAATCATGCTGATGCTTTTTTCTATCGGTATCATTTTATATACCCTCGGTATCTGCATAGCCGCTCTCTTCAATGAGAAAGCGCGGTTGTGGGTGAAGGGCAGGATGGGGCAGTTCGACAAACTTGCAGAGGCTTTCCATGGCGACGAACATCCCGTGTGGGTGCATAGTGCGTCAATGGGGGAATATGAGCAGGCCCGCCCGCTGATAGAAAAAATCAAACGGGAAAATCCCGACATCAAAGTGCTGGTGACATTCTACTCGCCGTCAGGATATGAAATCCGCAAGAATGACACATTGCCGGATTACATCTTCTATTTGCCTTCCGACACGAAACGTCATGCAAAACGTTTTGTGCAGATAGTACGGCCACGCATGGCCATCTTCATCAAATATGAGTTCTGGTACAACTACATGAACCAGTTGCACAGCAGGAACATCCCCTTTTACTATGTCAGTGCCATCTTTCGCTCTAACCAATATTTCTTCAAACCCTTTTGCAAGTGGTTTGACAAGCAGTTGAGCAAGGCATCCGGCTTTTTTGTGCAGAACAAGGAGTCTGAGGAGTTGCTTCGGAGCATCGGCATACCGCAGGTGGAAATATGTGGCGACACGCGCTTCGATAGAGTGTATGCCATCGCCACCCAGCCATACACGCTGGACTTTGCAGAGCAGTTCAAGCAGGACAGCAAACTCATTGTGGCGGGCAGCACATGGGGCCCCGACGAGAACCTGTTGGCACAGCTGTTTTCAAAATTACAAGGCTACAAGCTGATTGTCGCCCCGCACGAGATATCCCGCAAGGCTGAGGTACAAAAGACTTTTTCCGGTTTCAAGACGGTGTTGTTCACGGAAGCCACCGATGAAACGTTGGAGAGTGCCGAGGTGCTCATTGTGGACACGATTGGCATGTTGAGCAAGATTTACAAATACAGCGATATCTCCTATATCGGCGGAGCATTCAAGACAGGCCTGCACAACATTCTGGAGGCTGCCGTGTTCGGTGTGCCGCTCTTTTTCGGTCCCCGTTACAGCCGGTTCAACGAAGCCGTTATGCTCGTGGAACGCAAAGGGGCGTTTTCCATTCGTTCTTCCGAGGAGATGTACGACATTATTCGTCATTTTGAGGAGGAACCTGAAACCTACAAGGCCACTTGTGATATCTGCCGACAATATGTGGCAGAAAACATCGGGGCCTGCGATCGAATATATAACCGAATTTTTTCAACATAACTTATTGTAATGACGCACGGCCGTGCATCTTAACCCCAAAACCCCAAAAATTATGAAAAAATCAGTCATTACCATCATTATTGTAGTAGGTGTCATTCTGGTTTTGTTAGCCATGATGATCACGCCGTATAACGCGATGGTCAAAAAAGATGAGAGTTGCTCCGGTGCCTGGGCTCAGGTAGAGAATGTTTATCAGCGTCGTCTTGACCTGATTCCGAACTTGGTGAAAACCGTACAGGGTGCCGCCGATTATGAGAAAGGCACGCTGGAGGCTGTCGTCAACGCCCGTTCCAAAGCCTCTTCGGTGCAAGTAGATGCCAACAATCTGAATGAGGGTTCCATTGCGCAGTTCCAGAAAGCGCAGGACGAGTTGAGCTCCGCATTGAACCGCCTCATGGTGGTGGTGGAACGCTATCCCGAACTGAAGGCCAACCAGAATTTCCTGGAATTACAGGCACAGTTGGAGAGCACCGAGAATCGCATCGCCGTGGAACGCAACAAGTTCAACGAAGTAGTGAAAGATTACAACACCTACATCCGCAAGTTCCCCAACAATATCATTGCCGGCATATTCAACTTCGACAAGAAAGGCTATTTCCAAGCTACTGCCGGAGCGGAGAATGCTCCTTCTGTGGATTTTAACTTCGACTAATAGATGAAACGACTTGCGCTGTGTCTGTTCCTGTTGGGCATGATGGCCTGCGGCTTTGCCAAAGGTTACATTCCCCCCGCACCCAACCCGCCGAGATTGGTCAATGACTTCTCCGGCGTGCTGACCAGTGCGCAGGTTGAGGACATGGAGCACCGCCTGGTGGCGTTCAACGACAGCACTACCAATGTGATTTGCGTGGTCACCGTGGATAATCTCGGCACCTACTCGGCGGCACAATTCGCCTACGAGATTGGCGAACAGTGGGGCGTGCGCTCCAAGGACAAGCGCAACGGCGTGGTCATCCTCATCAAGCCGCGCAACAGCCATGGTGGCGGCGATGTCTATATCTCTGTTGGCTACGACCTGGAAGGGGCCATCCCCGATGCCATTGCCAAGCGCATTATCGAGAGGAAGATGATTCCTGAGTTGAAGGAAGGGAACTATGCTGCCGCATTGGATTCGGCGTTGGCTTACATCCTGCCCCTCGCTGCAGGGGAGATTTCTGCCCGGGATTTGGAGGAGGAGCGGGAACCGGATTTCTTGGCAGTGTTCATCTTCTTTCTTCTCATAGCCTTGGTCATTGTGCTCATTATCTTCAGTAAGAAAAAGAACACCCCTAATGGATCCGATCCTTTCGGAGGAACGGCTGACCGTGGTTTCTTCGGTCCGTACTATACCGGAGGTTACAGCGGCGGTTTTGGTGGAGGAAGAAGCAGTGGCGGATTCGGAGGTTTTGGCGGCTTTGGTGGTAGCGGTGGCTTCGGCGGCGGCGGGGCCGGCGGACGATTTTGAGAATAAGGGGGTATGCATTATGCATTCAAATTAGCAAGGGCGAATTATTATTCGCCCCAACACTAAATCAATAATATGGAAAATAACACACGTGGGTTCACCTCCAACATTGGTGCAATTTTGGCCGCTGCCGGCGGCGCGGTAGGTTTAGGCAATATCTGGCGTTTCCCCTATATGCTGGGGCAAAACGGCGGTGGCGCCTTCCTGCTGGTTTACGTTTTCTTCGTCATCCTGATTGGCGTGCCGCTGATGATGACCGAGTTCATCATTGGCCGCCGTGCCCAAAGCAACGTGGTGGGTGCTTACAAGAAACTCAGCCATGGTAACAAAGGATGGATTACACTGGGCGTGTTCGCCATAGTAGGTGCCTTCCTTATCTATGCCTTCTATAGTGTAGTGGCCGGCTGGACGCTTAACTACATTGTTATGGCCAGTGGCGGAAAACTGGCAGGCCAGACTCCGGAAGCCATCACAGCACTCTTCAAAAATTTCACCCAAGGTTCCTTCTGGCCACTGTTGTATCAGGGCCTGTTTCTTGCACTTACGGGTGCAGTCATTGTGATGGGTGTGCAGAAAGGCATTGAGAAAGTCTCCAAAATCCTGATGCCCGTGCTCTTCATCCTGCTGCTCCTCATGTGCGTGCGTTCCCTCACACTGGGCGCGGGAGCCAAGGAGGGACTCTCATTTCTGCTGAAACCCGATTTCAGCAAGCTGAATGGCTCGTGCATTCTGTCAGCACTGGGGCAATCGTTTTTCTCCCTCAGCATCGGCATGGGTGCGATGGTGACATACGGCTCCTATATCCGCAAGGAAGACAAACTGTTCAATACCAGCTTGTGGATTGCCGGCTGCGACTCTTTGGTGGCCATCCTGGCTGGCATCGTCATATTCCCGGCGGTGTTTGCATTTGGCATGAATCCTGCCAGTGGTCCGGAATTGGTTTATATCGTGCTGCCCAACGTGTTCAACAGTATGCCGGCGGGCACGCTATTCGCCGTCATCTTCTTTGTGCTGCTGGGCATCGCCGCCCTCACTTCTACCATCTCCCTGCTGGAAATCCTGGTGGCCTTCGAGGTGGAGGAGTTGCACTGGAAACGGAGCACGGCATCGCTGGTCAGCACCCTCGTGGTGTTCATCATCGGCGCGTTCTGCACCCTTTCCTTCGGTCCGCTGAAAGAGTCCACTATTTTCGGTAAAACAATCTTCGAGCTGTTTGACCTCATTACAGCCTCTTACCTGATGCCGATTGGTGCCCTGTTCATGACCATCTTCCTGGGTTGGTGCTTCCCGAAAGTGGAGGTGAAAGACGAACTCTCCAACGGCGGCACACTCAAAGTCAAAGCATTCGAAGCCTACTATTTCGTTCTGCGCTTCTTGGCACCGGCAGCACTGCTCATCATCATTATTTCTGGCATAGTAGGATAAAGAGGTGAAGGAGGTAAATGGGGTGCATGAGGTACAAGAGGTGCATGAGGTACAAGAGGTGAAAGAGGAACAAGAGGTAAAAAGGGTACAGGGTACAGGGATCAGGGTACAGTCTCTAATCTCTCATCTCTCATCTCTCATCGTTAAAAAACTGCATATTGGCTTGTTACTACTATTCCCTTTGCTTTTGCAAGCGCAGGGGACGATTACCTTTTCCAAGCCCGGAGGACGTTATGAGCATACTTTTTTCCTGACGCTACATTGCGATTATCCTGCGAGCCATATTCATTATACCACCAATGGGGGTACGCCAACGGCGTCCTCACCTCGTTACGAAGCCCCTGTTTTGTTGAATGCCAGCTACCAGTCTTCTTCTTGCATATATAAAATAAAATTAGGCCCCGACACTGTGTGTAGCATTCCGGAAGAAATCACCAAGGCTATCGTGATTCGGGCCGCGGCCTTTGATGACGCTGGTGTTCGGGTCAGCCCTGTAGTCACACAAACTTACTTCATCAGCGATCTGGATTGTGGGCTTTCCAACCTGCCGGTGGTCTCTATCTGCGCGGATTCGGCTGCTTTGTTTGACTATACGACCGGAATCTTGGTGCCGGGCATTCACTTTGACGACGCCGACCCACGCTGGACCGGCAACTATTATATGTCGGGCCGTGAATGGGAGCGACTTTGCAATGTCGAATATTATGACACTGGCAACAATGGTTTCAATCAGGAGGCGGGACTGCGTACCCATGGCGGAAACGGACGTCGCTATGACCAGAAGGGTTTGAAGATCTACGCCCGTGAAGAGTATGGTAAAAAACGGTTTACCCATAAGATTTTTGACGATTGCGAGGTAACACGCTTCAAACATTTGGTGTTGAAACCCTTTAGGTGCGCTTGGACAAATGCGGGAATACAGAACCATCTGAGCTATTTGATAGCCCGTAACCTTGATATTGATGTTTTAGCCTCCCGGCCCGTGGTAATGTTCCTCAACGGGGAGTATTGGGGCATCTACTTCATACAGGAAAAAGCGGACGAACGTTATCTGGAAAACCATTATGATATTGATTCCGAGGAATTTAACGTCATTGGGAACTGGTTCGGGCTGCTGGATGCAGGCGACGTAACCGGATTTTTGGATTTTATGGATTTTGTGGAATCCGCCGACTTGTCCGACAGTACACAGTATCATCAGTTGGAAGAAAAAATGGATATCAATAATTTCATTGACTACCAACTTTTGGAGATTTTCATTGCAAACGAGGATTGGCCTGCCAACAACATGCGATGCTGGCAAGTCCTTGACCGCAAGTGGCGGTGGATTTTCTATGATGGTGACGGTTGTTTTCGCAAACTCTATGGACATCTGTTTGGCAATGCCATCAGCGAGAGCACGCAATTCTGGCCCACTAACGCACAATCCACGCTTTTGTTCCGCGGTCTGCTCCAAAACAAAACCTTTAGAAAGCAGTTTGTAAATCGTTTTAATGACTTATCCAACACTTACTTTTCCTATCGTTATACGGGCAACTACTTGCGAGACATCCATGATCAGATACAGGATGAAATTCCCAGGCAAGCAGACCGTTTCGGGCTCCCCACCAGTGCGGGTTCCTGGGAATACGGCATTCGGGATGTGGACAATTTTCTGCAACAGCGCCTGCAAGTCATGACGGATAGTCTGAGGGTGTTTTTTAATCTTCCGGAGGATTCTCCCCACATCAATACAGAAGTCACCATTTTCCCAAATCCTTCATCCGGACATTTCAATCTTCTTTTCCAATCGGAAGAATTTGGTCTTGAGAAAGTCATAATAAAGGACATGTCAGGGCGTACTTGTTACGTCAACACCTTTTTTTACGATGAGGGAGAGAATATAATCCCTGTGCGCTGCAACCTGAGTAGCGGCACGTACATCGTGACTGTCGGGAAAGTGTCCAAGAAGCTGGTGATAGCCCGTTAGCTATTTTCTTTTTCCGTTCAAGAAATATTGATCGACTTTGTTGCTACCGAAGCCGTAGCTCATATAATATATGGTATCCATCGGCTTGGTGATGTAGAAGTTGGCCTTTTTCCCTTTGGTGATGGAGCCTACCGTTTCGTGCTCGCCCAAGGCGTAGGCCGTATTGATGGTGGTGGCGTTGATTGCCTCTTCCGTCAGCATCTTGTACATGATGGAGCCCATGGCGAGCACGAGCTGCATGTTGCCGGAGGGGCAGGAACCGGGGTTGTAGTCGGAGGCGAGGGCCACAGGCAGGCCGCCTTCCATCATTTTGCGCGCCGGAGCACACACCATGCCTAAGAAGAAGGCCGCGCCCGGCAGGATGGTCGGCATGGTCTCGCTGCCCTTGAGCACGGCGATTTCCTCGTCGCCGGTGTATTCCAAGTGGTCCACTGAAAGCGCATTGTACTTCACGCCCACTTGAATGCCGCCGGAGCAAGCCATCTCGTTGGCGTGGATTTTGGGACGCAGCCCGTATTTGATGCCCTGCATCAGGATGCGCTCCGTCTGCTCGCAAGTGAAGAAACCTTGGTCGCAGAACACGTCCACATAGTCGGCCAGCTCTTCGGCAGCCACCATCGGGATCATCTCATTGATGATGAAATCCACGTACTCGTCAGGGTTTTGTTTGTATTGCAACGGCACGGCGTGTGCACCCAGGAAGTTGGCCTTGATGGTAAGCGGCGATTTTTCCTTCAGCTTGCGGATCACACGCAGCATCTTGAGCTCATCCTCGGTGGAGAGGCCATAGCCGCTCTTGATCTCCACGGCACCCGTGCCGAACGAAGCCATCTCTTCGAGCCGGAGCCAGGCACTGTCGAACAGCTCTTCCTCGGAAGTCTCGTGCAAACGCTTGGCGGAGTTCAGGATGCCACCCCCACGCTTGGCAATCTCTTCGTAGGACAGGCCTTTTATTTTGTCAATGTATTCCACCTCGCGGCTACCTGCATACACGATGTGCGTGTGCGAGTCACAGAACGACGGGAACACCATCCGCCCCGTAGCGTCAATCTCCTCAATATTCTCTTTTACTTTATTCAGCTTGTCGGCAGTGAGTTCCGCCATTGGCCCGAAATCCTTGATTTTGTCACCTTCGGTCAGAAGATAGGCGTTTTCAATGATAGAAAGATGCTGCATTTCCTTGCCTGCACGGAATTTCACGGCCTTCGGTTCAGCCTGTACCAGTTGCTTGATGTTCTTTACTAAAATTGCCATATTATGTGATGTTTATAGGAATGCAAAAATACAAAAAAACAAGGGACCTCTTTCTGTTTGCATTATTTAATGTATATTTGCCGCACGGAACAAAATTTTTTAATTTAAATGTAATTAACTATGACTCAAAAACAATCGTTGAAGATTTTCGAAGAAAAAAGAGTTCGTACTGTCTGGGATGACGAGACAGAAAAGTGGTATTTTTCCGTAGTGGATGTGGTAGGAGTTCTCACCGAAAGTCCAAATCCACGTAATTATTGGAAAGTACTCAAACACAGGTTACTCAAAGAAGGGAATCAGTCGGTTACTAATTGTAACCAACTGAAACTATTATCAGCAGATGGAAAGAGGTATAATACAGATGTGGCTGATACAGAGCAGATTCTTCGTATTGTTCAATCCATTCCATCTCCCAAAGCTGAACCTTTCAAACGGTGGATGGCACAGGTGGCCAGTCAACGTATTGACCAATTGCAAGCTCCTTAATCGCCGTAATCATACCCGAACTTCTTCATCAGCAGTTCGCTGTTGCGCCAGTCTTTGAGCACCTTGACGGATAGGTCGAGGAAGATGTGCTTTTGCAGGAAATCCTCAATGGAAGTGCGGGCGTCGGTGCCTAACTTTTTGATGGCGGCACCCTTGCTGCCGATGATGATGGCCTTCTGCGTGTCGCGTTCCACATACAGCGTCGCGCCGATGCGGATTAGGTTTTCCTCTTCCTTGTAGCTATCTACTACGACCTCCACACTGTACGGTATTTCCTTCTTGTATTGCAACAGAATCTGTTCGCGGATGAGCTCGGAGACGAAGAACCGCATGGGACGGTCGGTGAGGGCGTCTTTCGGGAAGTAGGGCGGGCAAAGCGGCAGCAACTCGATGATGCGGTCGCGCATGGCCTCGATGTTCAGCCCCTTCAGGGCGGATATGGCGAACACATCCGATTCGGGGAATATCTCCTGCCAAAGTGCCTTGGATTCTTCCACTTGCTCGGCGGTGAATTTGTCAATTTTGTTGATGATTAAAACAATCGGTCGCCCGAGCTTCTTGATTTTCTCCACCAGCTCGGCATTGTATTTGGTCTCGCCGCATTCCACCAGATAAAGAATGATGTCGGCGTCCTGCAGGGAGTCGATAACAAAGCGCATCATCATCTTCTGCATCATGTAGGCGGGGTCGAGCACGCCGGGCAGGTCGGAATAGACAATTTGGAAATCCTCTCCGTTGACAATTCCCTTGATGCGGTGGCGCGTCGTCTGCGCTTTGGAGGTCATGATGGAGATTTTCTCGCCCACCAGCTGATTCATAAGTGTGCTTTTGCCTACATTGGGATTGCCGATGAGGTTCACAAAACCGGCGCGATGGTTTGCGGGTATAGGGGTATTTGGATCAATGGTCATAATCATTGTTTTTTTATTGTAGAGACGCATGATTATGCGTCTCTACATATTTGTTTATGATTCGCCCTTACCATATTCGTGTATTACAGGGCGGTCATCATTTTCGTTATAAATCAGATAGGTAAAATGGGTCAGCCAGTCGCCGGTGTTGTAATAACAGGAGGTGTCGGTCAGCCGATACTCTTTAGGGACATGCCGGTGGGCGAAGATGAAATAGTCCACGGGTTCGGTTTGTAGCACTTGACGGGCGTATTGGATTTGGAATTCCTCTTCGTTTTTGAAGATGAAGACATCCGGTTTGTGGGAAGCGCGACTGCGGGCGGAGAAGTGGCGTGCGATGGCGAAGGCGTGCCTCGGGTGCAGCATGCTGTAAAGCACACGATTGGGCTTATATCCAAAGATGCGCTTGATGAAGTTGTAACGCCGCTGTTTGCCGCCGATTCCGTCGCCATGGCCAATCAGGCAGCGTTTGCCGTTGATGATGAAAGCCTGCTGCTGATAGAAGACATGACATCCGAACTGCTCCTGAAAATAGTCCTGTACCCACATATCATGGTTGCCGGTGAAGAAGTAAATCTCAACGCCATTCTCATGCAGCTCATACAGCATGTTGAACAGGCGGAAACAGCCTCTGGGGACTACATCGCGATACTCGAACCAGAAATCGAAAATGTCGCCTAAAAAGAAGAGATGCTGAATGTTTTCCCGGTGGGATTCCAGCAGCTGGATCAGCATGGTCTCACGCTGTTTGCTATCCGCATCTTCCGGCATGCGCAAATGTGCGTCGGAAACGAAAATGGCGTTGCCTTGTATGGTAATGGGATGGTCGAACAGCATAGTGAAGAAGAATATTAGAATTTGTTAACCCAGTCAGCCACTTCGGTGGCAGGGATGTTTTGCATGCATTTGAAATGTCTCCGCGGGCATGATTTGCGGCCCAGCTTGGAACAGGGACGGCAGTGCAGCGGGCAAACTTCGAAATTGCGGAACAATTCGCGGTTGCCGGGTATATATGGATACATGCCGAACTCGGGGATGGTACTACCCCACAGCACCGCGATAGGCTTCTGGAAGGCTGCGGCTACGTGCATCAGGCCCGTGTCTCCAGTGATGACACAGTCGGCTTGCTTGAGGATGGAACATGACTGGTACAGATTGTACTTGCCGCATCCATTATAGGCCCGGTCACCGAGCGCGGAGACAATCTCCTCGCCCGTTTCGTACACATCCTTACCGCCCAACAGCATGATAGGCTTGTGCAGGATACTGCCAATTTCCACCACCTTGGATAATGGAATTCGCTTGGTGGCATGAGCAGCGCCCAGCACTATCGCCACGAAACCGTCTTCAAACACCATGGGCAGGTCGTCTTCGTCAAAATCCGCACCTTCAGGAATAAAGAAGTCCAGACCTTTGTGGTCATTGTGCACGTTGAGGGGAAAAACGGCCTCGAAATAGCGATCCACCACGTGGTTGTAAGGCAGGAAGTTCAATTTGAACCACACACATATATCCCTTTGGCAGGTCACTTTGTTGTATCTGAAACAGGGAAGTCCCAGCCTGCGTGTCAGCTGACGGGAACGATGGTTGTTGTGCAGATCAACCACATAGTCGAAATGCTCTTTTTTCAATACCTCCACAATGGCTTTGGGGTTGGAGGTATCATATAGATGTACTTTGTCGATGTATGGATTTGCAGCCACCACTTGTTCGTGGGATGTCTTGGTCAGATAATGCAGTTCAACATTCTGAATCTGATTCTTCATGGCTCTCACCACGGGTGTGGTCAGCACGATATCTCCGATGGAACTCAATCGGATTACCAGAATCTTAGTGGCCGACGGGGGTTGAAGTTCATCCATTGTTTAGAATTGTTTTTTTATTGTGAATTATGGATATTCGTATGGTAGTGATTGTCAACGGGCGTGGCGTAGATACGCAGCAGATAATCCATCATTTTCTCTTTTCCAACATCCTGGATGACGGATTTTCTTTGCAGATATTGCTCGAAATGCTGTTTCTGATCTTCAGTATAATATTCTGCATAAAGATTGTTTCCGTCCCTCATATCGTGGGCGATGTAGTTGTTGGGGTATAGTTGGTAGTTTTCGTAGATTTGTTTGTCAATCAGTTTGCAGATGTAATCCAGTTTCTCGTTGTTGTTGAGTTCGGCGGGCACGCTGTACAGCTCTTCTTGCAGCGGTTTGCCAAGCACGAGGGTCACCCGGCCTTTTTGGTCGAAGATGCCCTGCTTGATGCTCTCAAAGTCCTCGCCCGGACGTTTTTCGTAATGTTTGCCGTTCTCGCTCAGGGCCATTTCGCGGGCCTTCAGTTGTGCGCAGGGCTCGTATTCGTACGAAATGGCCATGGGGACGATGTTCATTCTTCTGATTTTTGCCACCAGATCTTCGTCACGGCCCATGGAGACCATCTTCAGCAGACCCTGCTTGGTGTAGTCGTTTCCGTCCTTGGTGCGACCGTCGCGCTGGGCAATCCAGACGGACTCGTGCTCTTCAAACAGGCTGTATTGGATGTAAGCGGCGAGACGTTGAGAGTTCGCTAACTTTTCCCGCAGAGATCCCGAACGGATGACCTTGATCATCTTGTTCAAACGGCCTACCTCACCAAGTAGCGGGGTTTGCAACAGGTTGTCGCCCGTGGCGATTTTTGAGGTCTTCCAGTTTGAAGTGAAAAAATAATATTGGAGTATGGCCGGATCAAAGGTGATGTCGCGGTGGTTGCTGATGAACAGGTATGCCTTTTCAGGGGCAAGTTTCTCAAGGCCGGACGCAGTGAGACCGGTGGTAAATTGCTTGAGGAATGTTTCAATCCATCGCCGGATAAAGTTGGACTGCACATCATCAACGGTATGAAACTGGGCAAAGTCCCTTCTCAAATCATCTACGGTGTACCCAGAAAGAAATTTAGACACGGCATCTTGGAATCCAGGTTGGTCCATGAGCCTGAAATAGGCTTCGCGGAATTCGCTTTGATTATAAGGCCGAATGTCATCGAAATTATACATGCTGAAAGGATGCTTTCAAAATCAACGTGCAAAGATAATAAAATTACAAAAAAAAGCAGGGTCAAGCCCTGCTTTTTCAACTATAACTCAAATGTATTTAGTCAAGTTCTGGAAAATCGGGCAGCTCAGGAGCGGTAGGAGCCTGCGGCTCTTCGCGTCTGGGTTGTGCCTCGCGGTTGTCGTTGTGCGGGCGACGGTCGTTGTTGCGCGGACCGTGATTGCCGTTGCGCGGGCCACGGTCACCACCGTTGCGGCGGTCATTGCCGTTGCCACGAGGACCACGTCCGTTGCCACGCGGTTTCTCCTCGGCGTAACCTTCCGGCTTCGGAAGCAGCACCTTGTGCGACAGTCTGAACTTGCCGGTCTTCTCGTCAATCTCGATGAGTTTCACCTTGATCTTGTCGCCGACTTTCAGCACATCTTCCACATTGTCAATGTGTCTGTATGCGATTTCCGTCACATGGAGCAGACCGTCGGTGTTGGGCAGGAACTCCACAAACGCACCAAAAGCGGTGATGGTCTTGATGGTTCCCTCATACACTTCGCCCACTTCAGGTTTGGTGCAGATGAGGTTGATGCGCTCGATGGCGGCGTTGATGTCGTCCACATTCGGAGCTGCAATGTCTATGACACCGAAATCGCCCACCTCCTCGATGTTGATGGTGGTGTTGGTCTCACGCTGCATCTCTTGGATGATCTTGCCTCCGGGTCCGATAACGGCGCCGATGAACTCGCGCGGGATTTGCATTTGGATAATACGAGGAACGAACGGTCTGTAGTCCTCGCGCGGAGCGGGCATGGCCTCTTTGATTTTGCCGAGGATGAACATACGGCCTCTGTGAGCTTGTGCCAATGCCTCTGCCATCACTTCAGGAGAAAGACCGTGGATCTTGATATCCATTTGGCAAGCGGTGATACCGTCTTCGGTACCGCAAACCTTGAAGTCCATGTCGCCGAGGTGATCCTCATCGCCGAGAATATCGGAGAGGATGGCGTATTTGTCGGAGTTCTCATCGGTGATCAAACCCATGGCAATACCGGAAACGGGCTTCTTGATCTTCACACCGCAGTCGAGCAGGGCGAGGGTGCTGGCACATACGGTGGCCATAGAGGAACTACCGTTGGATTCCAGAATGTCGGAAACGATACGAACCGTGTATGGGAATGTAGGATCGTCGAACGGAATCATGGGTGTGACGGCGCGCTTGGCCAAGTTGCCGTGACCAATCTCGCGGCGGCCCGTGCTGCCGATGCGCTTCACTTCACCCACGCTGAACGGCGGGAAGTTGTAGTGCAACATGAAGCGGCTGGAACCTTCGATCACAGCACCGTCGATCATCTGCTCATCCAGCTTGGTACCCAAGGTACAGGTGGCCAAAGCCTGGGTTTCACCACGAGTGAAGATAGCAGAACCGTGCGCGGAAGGAAGATAGCCAGTCTCAATCCAGATGGGACGGATATCCTCAGTGCCACGGCCGTCCAGACGGATGCGCTCGTTGAGGATCATGTTACGCATGGCGTGATATTGAACATCGCTGTAATAGCGTTTCACCATGTTTTCTTTCTCGGCACGCTCCTCTTCCGGAATAGTTTCCAAGAAGTCGGCGAGCACTTGGTCGAAAGCTTCGTTGCGGGCTTGCTTGCCCATGAAGGACTTAGCGATGGCATAGACCTTATCGTAGGTTTCTTTATTCAGACGCTCACGAATCTCTTCGTCGTTGGTTTCGTGGCAGTATTCGCGTTTCGGGAAAGCGCCGGGAACCTTGGCGGCGAGGTCCATTTGGGCCTGGCATTGGATTTTAATGTTCTCCTGTGCGAAGTTCAAAGCGGCTACCATATCCTCTTCGGAGATTTCCTTCATCTCGCCTTCCACCATCATGATGTTGTCCATGGAGGCGGCCACGATCATGTCGATGTCGGAGTTTTCCATCTGCTCAACGGTGGGGTTCACCACGAACTCGCCGTTCACGCGGCCCACGCGCACTTCAGACACCGGGCACTCGAACGGGATGTTGGAAACGGCGATGGCGGAAGAAGCGGCCAGACAGGCGAGACAGTCGGGCAGTTGGTTCTTGTCACCGGAGATGAGGGTCACGATGACCTGTGTCTCAGCGTGGAAGTTCTCGGGGAACAGCGGACGGATGGCACGGTCAACGAGACGTGCGATGAGGATTTCATATTCGGAGGGGCGAGCCTCGCGACGGAAGAAACCGCCGGGGATGCGGCCCAGTGCGCCGTATTTCTCCTGGTATTCCACCTGGAGGGGCATGAAGTCGGTGCCCTCAACGGCCTCTTTCTTGCAACATACCGTTGCCAGTATCATGGTGTCGCCCATTTTGACGACAGCGGCACCGTCGGCCTGCTTGGCCAACTTGCCGGTCTCGATGGTCACCACACGACCATCGGCTAATTCAAAGGATGTGTTTATTCCTAACATAACAAAATTCAGCTAAATGGTTAAAAATACAGAGCAGCCACGTAAAAATCAAAAAAAAGGCAATTTTATAAAATTGCCCCTTTTTTTATAAAACGTTTTTCTGAAATTATTTTCTAAGACCTAACTCTTTGATGAGTGCTCTGTAGCGTTCAATATCTTGTCTCTTCAGATATTCGAGCATTTTCTTTCTTTTACCTACCAAGTTGATCAGGGCGCGTTTCGTCACCTTGTCGCTGCCGTAAGTCTTCACATGCTCGGTGAGATGTTTGATACGGTGGGTGAAAAGTGCCACTTGTGCCTCGGGGGAACCGGTGTCGGTTGCACTCTTACCGTATTTTTCAAAAATTTCTTTCTTTACTTCGCTTGTTAAATACATAATTTAAACGTCTAATTTTTAATACTTTTTACCTTTCTTTTTTCGGGCGGCAAAAGTAGTGTTTTTTTTTATATGTTTTTATTTATTATAGAAAATTATTTTTCAGGCTTTGTAGCGCGTCCGTTGGGAGGGCGTTATCAGGACAAATACATCTCGATCAGTCCTTCCGGCGCAAGGATGTGCAACACGCGGTTGTCGCGGTCCACTTGAGTGATAAATTGCTGGCTGGCAGGGATTAGCACTTCCTTGTCGCCGTGTGCCACCACCATGATGGGGTTGTTGCTCACCTCCAAAAACTCGCGGCAGGTGCCCACTTCGCCGAAATGATCGTCCATCACCTTGAAACCGAGAACCTCATGGAAATAGAAGCGGTTGCCCGGCAGTTTCGGGAGGTCGCTGATGGGCAGATACAGCTCCACGCCCACAAAGTCGCGCGCCTCGTTGGCGTTTACGCCGGCAAACTGGATGATGAACTGGTTGTTGCCCCGGTAGATGATCTCTTCGATGGAGTAGGGGATCTTCTCGCCGTCAAGGTCCAGGAAGACGGCCGGAAGCTTGGCATAATTTTCCGGATTGTCGGTATCAAAAAAGGCACACAGGCCTCCTTTCAGTCCGAAAGGTTTGGTCAGTGTGCCCAAATAGAAGAATTCGTTGTCCATTATGCTTCAGGAGCGGCTTCTTCGGTTGCGGGAGCTTCTTCAGCAGCGGCAGCGGCTTCTTCAGCAGCCTTGGCGGCAGCCTCTTCTTCAGCGGCTTTAGCGGCGGCAGCTGCGATTTCTGCGTTGCGGGCAGCAATCTTGGCCGACATGGCTTCCTTAACCTTCACTTCTTCAGCAATACGTTTCTTCACGATGTCGCGTTTCTTGTCAGCTTCCTCGCGCATGATGTTGCTGAGCTTGCTGTTCTTCTCCTGCTTCCAAGCCTCAAAACGTCTTTGAGCTTCGGTCTCGGAGAAAGCGCCCTTTGCCACACCACCGTTGAGGTGCTTCATCATGTACACGCCTTCGCGTTTGAGAATCGAACGGGCGGTATCGGAAGGCTGAGCACCTGCTTCCAACCAATACAAAGCACGTTCAAAGTTGATGTTGAGCGTTGCGGGATTGGTCAGTGGGTTGTATGTGCCAAGATCTTCAATAAAACGTCCGTCACGTGGTGCACGACCATCCGCAATTACGAGATGATAAAAAGGTTGGTTCTTTTTACCTCTTCTCTGTAATCTGATTCTTGTTGCCATAAAAATTTGGTTTTTTGTTAATTAAATGAATTTTACCAGTCAGGATCTCTGTCCTTTTTTGGGGCGGCAAAAATACATTTTTTTTTGAATCAGCAATTTTATTATTTTTGCCCTCTTGAAAAAGATGAAAAACAGGACCTGTCCATCATATCGTAAACGGCTGTTTCACATATTGCTGTGTATGTGCCTCGGTCTCTCGCCGCTCTTGTCGCGGGCGCAGTTCTACAACGGCTCGCAGATTAGCTTCGGCAAGAACCGCGTGCAACACCAGAACTACAACTGGCAGTACATGCGTGCCGAACAGTATGACGTTTATTATTATCCCACCGGCAAGGCCCTGGCTCAATATGTCTATTACAAGGTCCCCCAAGTCCTTTCGGAGATAGAGGAGATGCTGCATTACAACTCCAAGCGCAAACTGCAGCTCATTGTTTACAATACACAGGAGGATTTCAGGGAGTCCAACTTTGCTTACGATGACGATGATTTTTACAACCAAGGCGGTGTGACCAACGTTTATGGTACGAAAATCTACATCTATTTTGACGGTAACCGCGCCCACCTTGACAGGATGATCCGCAGCGGCGTCATGAATGTGTATGCGCACTGGCTTGTGCAGGGCGCGACGGTTGGGTCCAACATGACCTACGACTACCTGATGGATGTCTCCAACTGGTACTTCAGTGGGTTGGCTTCCTACTATGGGGAATCGTGGAACAGCGATGTGGATGCGCACGTGAAGGACGGCATCCTGACCCAGCGTTACGCTGACTTCGACGACCTCTCGCCGCGCGATGCCACCTACGCCGGCCACTCTTTCTGGAAATACATTGCCGACACCTACGGAGAGGAGTCCATTTACAAAATCCTTTACACCACCCGCGCCACCAAAAGCATGTCGAGGGGTTTCACTTACGCGACCCAAGTGCCATACCAGACGCTCCTGTACAACTGGTACAAGTACTACTGCGTGATGTATTACCCCGACTTGGAGCGGCAGATGCCTAAAGGCAACGGCATTGTGAACCGCCCGAAGGCCAAACGTGAGTACACGGATTTTCATTTCGCGCCAGACGGCAAAAGCTATGCATACTTGACGAATGAGGCGGGACAGGTGCGCGTGTGGCTCAAAACAGAAACAGACCGCAAACCCAAGTGTATCCTCAAACGGTTCCAGAAGATCGAGGACAACCCCGACCTCACCTATCCGCTGTTGGCATGGCATCCGCAGGAGCCTATCCTCGGTATGACGTTCGAATCCAAGGGCCATTGCTATTATTATCCGTATGATGTGACCACCCGCAAATGGCAGAAACGGTTTCTCGTGGATGTGGAGAAAATCACCTCCTGGTGCTATTCCGACGACGGCAAGATGATGCTGTTTTCGGGATTCAAGAACGGACAGTCCGACATTTTTTTATATAGTTTTCTCTCTCGCTCGTTCCAGAATCTGACCAACGACTTTTACGATGACTATGCGCCCATCTTCGTGCGTGATCAGCAGCAGATTGTCTTTTCTTCCAACAGGCCGAGAGACACGATTCTGTTGAAAGACGAGATGATGGAGGCTACGCCCCGGCCTACCTATAATCTTTTCCTCTATTCGTATGCCCAAAACGATCCGGCACTGCTTCGCGTCACGGACTCGGAATTGGGTAACAACTACGAAGCGCGCCGCGTGGATCGTGACCGTATCGTTTTTTTAGGTGACGAAAGCGGCTATGTAAACCAGTATGTGGCCCGTTTCGACAGCACCATCAGCCGCATTGACACAGCCATCCACTACATGGCGTTTGCCACCACCCACCCGCTGACCGATGTGGGCGTGAGCGTGCTGGAACACGATTACGATACAGAAAGCCGGCAGACAGCCACAGTCACTCTGATGAACGGGGTCCAAAACATTCAGGTCAATGATCTGGATTTGGAACAGAATCCGAAAGTGGAGCCCTCATTTTTCCATCAGAAGATTTTGCTGGAGAAAGAAAGAGAGATAGCGAAGAATAAGCCCGACACATTACCGGCAGATAGTTTGGTTCAAGATTCTCTGTCAAAGAAAGAGAAATTCCAGATACCTGTCGGTAGCGGCTATCGGGTACAATATTCAATTAACAAGGTTATTACTCAAGCTGATTTCAGTTTCCTGAACACTTCGTACCAGCAGTTTGAGGGTGGTACATCGCCTATCTATCTCAATACGGGGTTCAATGCACTTTTTATGTTGGGAATAAACGATTTGTTTGAGGACTATCGCGTTACAGGAGGCTTCCGGGTGGGCTTGAACCTGAACAGCTACGAGTTTATGCTGAGTTATGAAAACTTGGCTCGTCGCCTTGATCGGCAGATTGTGGTATATCGGCAATCCATTACCTCCAATATCAACGATCGTGTGTACAAGCAGCGTTCCAACAGTTTGTTCTATATTCTCAAGTTCCCGTTCAATAAGATTCACAGTGTGCGCTTGACGTTGAACGGGCGATATGAGTCGAACGTAATCGGGGCGTTGAGCGACAACACGTTGCAGATGCCGGAGGAGCGTCATCTTTGGGCGGGCGTGAAGTTGGAGTATATCTTCGATTCATCGAAAGAGCTGTACACCAATCTTTGGCGCGGCACCAAGATGAAAATTTTTGCCGAATACAATCAGCGGGCAGAAAGGGAGACACAAAACCTGTTGGTAGTGGGCTTGGATGCGCGCCGCTCGTTCAAATTGTACAAGAACATGACCTTTGCAGTGCGCTTGGCCGCGTCCGCCAATACAGGTTCGGCGCGGTTGGTGTACTACATGGGTGGCGTGGACAACTGGATCAATGCCAAGTTCGACAGTGATATCTGGGTGGATCAGTCGAAAAACTACGCGTATCAGACGCTGGCCACCAACATGCGCGGCTTCAAGCAGAACATCCGCAACGGCACCTCCTTTCTGCTGTTGAGTGGGGAGTTGCGCGTGCCTGTCGTACAGCTTATTATGGGTCGAAAAGTTTCGTTCAACTTCCTGAATTCCATCCAACTGAACCTGTTCGGAGATTTCGGCACAGCATGGACGGGATTGACACCATATTCAGAAGAGAACTGTCTGTACACCCGTTACATCACCAGCGGGCCGATTTCCGTGATGGTGAAACGGCAGGTGGATCCGTTCGTGGGCGGATTTGGAATAGGCGCACGTTGCTCGCTGCTAGGATATTTCCTGCGCTTCGACTACGCATGGGGCGTGGAGGATTTCAAGATTTCAAACAAAAAGGGAATGTTCTTGTTCTCCATCGGAACAGATTTCTAAGCTTTATTTGCGAAAAGGTTGAACGGCTCTGTCGAAGATTCCGTTCAGATAGGCTATGGTCATACCGTAGTTGGACACGGGAATGCCTGCGTCCACGGCGGGTTTCAGCCGGTTGAGTATTTGTTTGCGGGTAATCATGCAGCCGCCGCACTGGATGACCATGGCGTATTGCCGGATGTCAGGGATGGCGTTGAGTCCGGACACGAAGTCGAAGTGGAGTTGTTTGCCCGTATGCTGTTGGATCCAGCGGGGCAGTTTGCCGCGCCCGATATCTTCGCACGAGGTGAGGTGTGTGCACGACTCTAACATCAGAAGGCGGTCTCCATCCTGCAGTTGGTCGAGGTGCGGTGTGCCTTGAAGGTAGTGTTCAAAGTCGCCCTTGTGGTGTGCCAGCACGATGCTGAAGCCAGTAAGCGGAATGTTTTCCGGCACTTCGCGGGCCACGCGCCCGAACATCTGGCTGTCGGTCACCACCAGTTTTGGTGCTGGATTGCGCCGGAGCCAGTCGGACACTTTGTCCTCTTTCAGTACCACGGCCACGGCGTCGTTGTCCAGAATGTCGCGGATCATCTGCACTTGTGGCAGTATGAGCCGTCCTTCGGGGGCTTCCGAGTCGATGGGGGTCACCAGCAGCACGGTATCGCCCTCGCCGATGATGTCTCCCAACAGCGAGTGCGAAATGTAGGCCGATGGCGGCATATTCCGCACCAATGCTTCCAGCATGGCCGGGATTCCCGCGCCGGTCTTCGCGCTCACCTCGTACATGTTGTGTGTGACAACGCCGTCGGGCAGAATCGATGCAGAGTCAAGATCGGACTTGTTGTTGGCGATGATGAAGGGAATCTCGTACTCGTGGAGCTTGTCCATCAGCGCACGTTCGGGCTGCCCGCACTCGTGGTTGGTGGTGACCAGAATAGCAAAGTCGATGGTTTTGAGTACTTCCAGGGTTTTCTGGATACGCTTTTGGCCCACCGTGCCTTCGTCGTCGATGCCGGCGGTGTCGATGAGCACCACGGGGCCGATGCCGAAGATTTCGATGGATTTTTTCACTGGGTCGGTGGTGGTGCCGGCAGTGGCATCCACAATGGCGATGTCCTGTCCGGTGATGGCGTTGATGAGGGAACTTTTCCCGTTATTGCGCCGCCCGAAGATTCCGATATGGGGTTTAGTCTCGCGTCCTTTCATATTAGCAAAATGATTTAAAAAAGAGTTGTAATACAAACGTTTATTGCGCTACATGAACAATAGGAACCCCTAATGCCAGCTGTATCAGAGCGATAGTTTTGCAAGTGAAATTGTGCCCCAATGAAAACCATCTGGAAACTTCAGATTCTTTTTTCCCCGTCAGTCGTGCCAAATCACGTTTGGTCATACCTTTTTCCTGTAGCGTCTGGTATATTTTTTCAGAAATACTGAAATTCAGGTCAAAGGCTGCCCTTTCCTGTGGGGTGATAGAATCAAAAGCCTCTTTCAAGATAGGCGAACAAATCCGAATGTTGGTGTCTTTTTTCATAACAATTGAAATACTTTTCCTTCAATTCCGGTGATAACATTTTTTTCAATGGAAAGAGCAGCCACGCGATCACTCATTTTCCCCTCAGGTCGAAAAAAGCGTTCAAATGCTCCGACGGTTACGATTTTTTCCAATGCCATAAGTATGTTTTTATAATCTGTGTTGAGCATGGCGTCATCCTTGAATTTCTGCACAAATGCCTCGTATTCACTAATGGCATTCCCGTCAAAGCAGATGGAATACAAACTTGCGTTGTCGGTCTGTTCCAGTGTTATTAGTTTTGCTTTTTTCATAGTTGAACTTTTTAAATACGCTGCAAAGATAATATTTCTCTGGATATATTTAACGTATATGTGAAATTTTTACAGATTTTGTGCTTTTGAATATTTTCCTCTCTTCTTCCCACATGCCTGCCCGTTACCGCGCTCCGCGCCCCGCTTGCCTGCCTTCCGCGCACCATTCCGATTAATTTCATTGCAATCCAAAAAATAATTATATCTTTGCGGCATTATTAATCATAAACACATTGATTATGGCCGCACATATCGTAAACCGCTACTCTGATGAGGATTTGGCGGAATTCAAAGAGTTGATAGAAAAGAAGATTGCCGATGCCAAGAAGGCTATGGAGGTCTATCAAGAAGCATACAGCAATTCCGGTAATGACACCATGGACACCGCTCCCACATTCAAAAATCTGGAAGACGGCAACCAAGTGCTTTCCAAAGAGGAAAACAGCCGCCTGGCCGGACGCTTGGACAAATACATCGCCAACTTGGAGGCTGCGCTGGTCCGTATTGAGAACAAGACCTATGGCGTTGACCGCATCACGGGCAAACTTATCCCCAAGGAACGTCTCAGAATCGTTCCCCATGCCACGCTGGATGTCGAGTCCAAATTGAACGAAAAAAAGAAATAAGCGTTGAAAAAGAGCAGACGTTACGGCATTGTCACGTGTGTCATCATCGTGACGTTGATTCTTCTGGACCAGATTCTGAAGATCTGGGTCAAAACCCACATGTCCCTGGGAGAGACCATCCCATTGTTGGGCAACTGGCTGAATCTCTGTTTTGTGGAGAACCCGGGCATGGCGTTCGGGCTAAGTTTCGGACAGAATATCGGCAAACTGCTGCTCACACTCCTGCGCATTGTGCTGGTGGTGTTCCTTTGTTGGTACATGCATCGCCTGATCAAGCGCGACAAAATGGATGTTCCTGTCCTGATCACCTTCTGTCTCATCATTGCAGGCGCGCTGGGTAACATCATTGACTGTATGTTTTACGGCCTCATCTTCAATGAGAGCACACCGCTTGCGGTTGCCGCGCTCTTCCCCGAAGGCGGCGGATATGCCCCGTTCCTTTATGGCAAGGTGGTGGATATGATCTATGTCAGGCTGTTTCCCATTCCCGAAGGCTTTCCGCTGTGGGGCGGCACTTGGTTTTTCCCTGCCATCTTCAATTTCGCCGATTCCTGCGTCACCGTGGGCGTGGCCTTGGTAATCATCTTTAATAAACGCATTTTTAATGAAGAACAGAAGGAAATTGAGAATGCAGAATTGAAAATTGAAAATTGAGAATTGAAAATTAATACCCCATCCTCCATTTTAACTTTATAAACTTTACAAACTTTACGATCTTTACAAACTAAAAATAACCACTATGAAATTGTTATCATTATTCAAGAAAAAGCTGCTGTCAATGACTGTTTTGACAGTGTTCTGTGCTTCCGCATTTGCCATTAACCCGCCTGATGAGGGTATGTGGTTGCCGATGTTCATCAAAAATTACAACTATGCTACTATGCAGAAGTTGGGCTTGCACCTGACTCCTGAGCAACTGTACGACATCAACAATTCTTCTCTGAAGGACGCTATCGTGCAACTGGGCGATGGCTTCTGCACCGGCGAGATGGTCTCCCGCGATGGCCTCATGTTCACCAACCACCACTGCGGTTACTCCTCCGTGGTAGCACTTTCCACCGTGGAGCACGACTACCTCAACAACGGTTTCTTTGCCATGAGCAAGGAAGAGGAATTGCCTGCCGAGTTCAGCGTCAACTTCCTGGAAAGAATGGAAGATGTGACCACCATCGTGCTGAAGGATGTGGATGACAAGACCTCCGAAGCAGACCGTGAGAAAGCGGTGAACGCTGCTATCAAAAAACTCCAGAAAGAGAATTCCGAGAATGGACGCTACAAAGTCGTGGTGAAACCTTTCTATGAGGGCAACGAATACTACATGTTCATCTATACCACATATGAAGATGTCCGCTTGGTGGTGGCTCCGCCTTCCTCTATCGGCAAGTTCGGTGGCGACACCGACAACTGGATGTGGCCCCGCCACACCGGTGACTTCACCGTGTTCCGCATCTATACGGCTCCCGATGGCTCCCCGGCAAAATACTCCAAAGACAATGTTCCTTTCCACCCGAAACATTTCCTGCCCATCAGCTTGAAGGGCTACCAGCCGGGCGACTACACCATGATTTGGGGCTATCCTGGAACCACCAACCGCTTCATGACTTCCTACGAAGTACAAAACGAAATCGATATCAACGCTCCGGCTATCTACGAACCGCTGGATGAGCTTCTTCCTGTGATGCACGATGCTATGGAATCTTCCCAAAAGGTGCATTTGCAGTATGCAGACAAACATGCCGGTCTGGCTAACTATTGGAAAAACCAACACGGCGAGGTGCAGAGCTTGAAAGCCCTCAAGGTGGTGGAGACCAAAGCCAAACAAGAGGCTGAGCTTACAAAATGGATCAATGCCAATAGAGACCGCAAGGAAAAATATGGCAATTGCTTGAGCGAAATTGAAAAAATATGCAAGGGTGCAGATGGTGCCAAGTATAAATCCGTGATGAACGGCAACCTGCAATTCTCCGCTTCTCCTACCATGTTGGCCACTTTGCGCATGAGTTCACTTGTACACTTGAAGAAAGGGGAAAAGAAATTTGACAGCGAGAAAGTGGAGCGACTGCTGAAGGCTTTCGACAAATACAACAACGACACAGATCCTGCTACGGAAGCGAAGATTATTGTAGCAGCCCTGAAAACTTGGAACAAGCACAGCGAAGCCAACCGTCCCGATCTGACTTTCTTTGCCAAGAACTTCAAAGGCAATTACGATGCTTTTGAAAAAGCGTTGATGAACTCCATTTTCATCAGCAAGGACAATTTTGAAAAATTTGTGAATGCTCCTTCTGAAAAGATTCTGGAAAAAGATGCGGCCTACCAATATGCTCAGGCTGTCATCCAATATCTGATGTTGAATTCTTCTGTATTCGAGACGGAGGAACAGTTGGAAGTGCCGCGTCGCACGTTCATTGCCGCTCTGAAGGAGATGAACGCCGACACGCCGATGTATCCGGATGCCAACAGCACCATGCGTACCACTTTCGGTACTGTGTGCGATTACTATCCTGCCGACGGTGTACATTACAACTACTTCACCACTACGAAGGGTATTTTGGAGAAAGAGAAGCCGGGCGATTTCGAGTTTGACGTGCCTGCCAAGTTGAAACAGCTCATCCTGAACCGCGATTTCGGCCAATATGCCGACAAGGATGGCGACTTGCACGTTTGCTTCCTCTCCAACAACGACATCACGGGCGGTAACTCCGGCAGCCCTATCATGAACGCCGACGGCGAGCTCATCGGTTTGGCCTTCGACGGCAACTGGGAAGCTCTGTCCAGCGACATCGTGTTCAACACGGCTCTGCAACGTTGTATCAACGTGGACTCCCGTTACGTGCTCTTTGTCATCGACAAGTTCGGTGGCGCCGGCTACCTGCTCAACGAGATGGATATCCGGAAATAGTCCGTACCTTTTGGGTAAAACAAAACGGTCCTCGGCGTGTATCGTCGGAGGCCGTTTTTTGTTTGGGTGAAAGGGGTACAAGGGGTGAAAAAGGGAAATGAGGTACAAGGGAGCGGAAAAAATCATCCGCTTGCTCTATTATTCTGCATTCGATTTCCGAACCGATTTCACGGTAACTTCATGGTAAGGCATCATGAAACTGTTGTTCTCCACTTTGATGGTCGTTTTTGAATCTCCCCACAGGATGAAGATGTCATAATCTCCAGGGGTGCAGGTCAGCTGAACCATGTCACCGAACTTGGCTTTCTTCAAGGATGTTTTCAAGCCGCAGTTCGCTTCATCTTCGATATTTATGTCGTGAAGCTCGCAATTCTCCCGGAAGAGGAAGAATTTTCCCCATCCCGAGTTTTCGTATGTTTTTTTCCAGCCGCAAGGAACCACACAGACCCCGTAATCGTAACCATCCTCATCATATTCGTAATCGAAATGGTATTTGTTGACCTCCAGTTTGAGTGGACAGTTGGCCAGTGTGGCGGTGACATGATCGTCCATGAAGGCATCCGCTCCCATATCCTCCACCGTGGCGGGGATGAACAGTTCTGTCAAGGGGCAGCCGTAGAAGGCCTGGCCGCTGATATATTTCACCGAAGAGGGTATGGTGATGGATGTCAGACCGCTGCCTCGGAAGGCATACCATGCGATAGAAGTAACGCTGTTGGGGATGGTCGCGTTTTTGCAGCCATACACCAGCTCGTTTTCTTTGGTATTGATGATGGCGTTGCAGTTGCCACGGGAGTCGAATACAGGATTGTCGGGGTGCACACTGATTTCGGCCAGATTCCGGCAGTATTCAAACGAGGTCACGCTAATATCTGTGACCGTCTTGGGAACAAACAAAGAGGTCAGCCCATCGCATCCATGGAAAGCTTCGCGAAATGAGACTACTGTATAGGTGACCCCGTCGTGTGTCACGGTGCTGGGAACCACCACTCTGCCGGCCGGCTTGGTATAGCCGTCCCAATAGTCCCGATAAAGTCCATAATGTCCGGGAAAGGTCAACGCGACCTGCTGTTTGGTTTTGTCTGTGATTTTGTAATACAGGGTCTGTCCGCTCGGCGCGATGTCCGAAAAAACCTGGGCCTGCAACAACGATGCAAAGCCTGACAGCAGCATTAGAACTGCGAAGTATGCTATCCTCTTCATAATCTTTATTATAAATTTTTAAAATGCAAAGATAGCAAAAGCTCATCTATCCTTTTTCCCGTTTTTTTTCTTACTTTTGCTTTTTATAGATTAAAAACAAACGTATGATTATAAAATATTGAATTTGAAATAATTAAAAAAATCACCAATATGAAAAAATCCCTACTCTTTTGCATTTCCATGCTTATGATGGCCTTGGCGGTTGCCGGGCCGGTGAATCCTCGCCAGGCTGGAAATATTGCCCTGAATTTCATGATGCAGAAATCGTCTGCTATAACCCGGAGCAGCTCCTGCCAGCTGGTTTATACAAAAACCGATGGCAGAAATGCCGACGCTTTGTTCTACGTGTTCAATGTGGGCGAAGGCTTTGTTATGGTCTCGGCGGACGAGCGGCATCGTGAATGTGGAATTTGAAATGGGCAATGAGCAATGGAAAGATGCGGAAATCCAGATTTTCGACATGTACGGCAAACTGCTGCGCACTGAACCCGCGAACGATTCCACCATTCAGACTGACATGTCCCCGTTTGCAGACGGTGTTTACACCCTGCGGATCAAGACACAGGATGGTGTAGTGACGCGAAAGATTGTGAAACAGAGATGATAGTTGGTCGTTAGCTATTGGCTTTAACATTTTCTTTTTTCAAAAATAATAATCAAATGAAAAGAATAACAACATTAATTGTGCTTTTCTTGTTCTGCATGACAGCACTGTTGGCGCAGGCGCCAGGAAAAATCACTTATCAGATGGTAGTACGAAACAGTAACAATCAACTTGTCACTAACTCTTTGATTGGTGTCCGTGTCAGTATCCTGCAAAATTCAGCTACTGGTAATGCGGTCTATTCGGAGACGCAGATGGTGAGCACCAACACCAACGGCCTGCTGACGATGAACATCGGCGAGGGCACGGTTGTTTATGGCAGTTTCGCGGCAATAAACTGGGGTGCCGGAATTTTCTTCCTCAAGTCGGAGATTGACCCAAACGGCGGTAGCAGCTACTCCATAACTTCCACACAGCAGCTGCTGAGCGTGCCCTATGCGCTGTACGCCAACGAGGCGGGCAACGGCTTCAGCGGAAATTACAATGATTTGGATAATCTTCCGCAGATTCCACAGGTTCCCGAAGATGTGAGTGCCTTTAACAATGACGCGGGCTATATCACCAGTGCGGATTTGCAAGTGTTGCTGGCTGGGTTGATTGACAGGATTGACAGCCTGGAGAGTGTCATGGACAGTCTGGGTAACATTGTAGAACGATGCGGATGTGGGCAAATGCCAAACGTTTGCAGCGTTGCCACCGTCACCGACATTGATGGAAATATCTATAACACGCTCGCGCTCGGCAGCCAGTGCTGGATGGCGGAGAATCTGCGCACCAGACACTACAGCAATGGCAATCTCATTGAGTTGGGTGCTACCACCAGCACAATAACTCCTTATCGTTACTATCCCGCTGGCGATTCCGCAAATGTAGGCACATACGGCTATCTGTACAATTGGATGGCGGTGATGAACGGCACCTCGTCCAGTGAGACGAACCCGAGCCGCGTGCAGGGCGTCTGCCCTACTGGCTGGCACGTGCCGAGCGATGCGGAATGGACGGAATTAGAGACCTTTGTGAGCAGCCAGAGCCAATATGTTTGCAACTACCAAAATTTGTCCTACATCGGCAAGGCATTGGCCTCAACGACAGGCTGGAGCAGCAGCACATCCACTGCCTGTGGAGTGGGCACTACGCAGAGCACCAATAACGCCACCGGCTTCAATGCACTGCCGGCAGGCAACTACTACGCCACCGGTGGCAACGGCTTTGGATACTACGCCAATTTCTGGACTACTACGGAGGCAACCAGTGGCAACGCCTACTCCTACAAACTTTCCTACACCAGTCCCAGCCTTAACCGGAACACTTCCGGCGAAGCCAGTGGCTTTTCTGTCCGGTGTGTGGAAGATTAATACCGTTAGCTATTGGCTGTTAGCTAATGGCCAATAGCCAATTTATTCTTTCAATTTTTTCTTCTTTCGCTGTAGCAGCGCATACCCCAGCCAGTAGGCCAGCGTCACCGCTAAGGTGATGCCCACCATGATGGGGAAGCGCTCCTTGATGTCAAGGAAGACGAATGGAATCAGGCAGATGGCCAGCAGCAGAAAAAAACGAAATACCGCCATCATACTATTGCAGTTTTGAAAGTTGCTCCTTGATGATGCGGATTTTCTCCTCTGCATCGGCCTGTTTCTTGCGCTCCATATCCACCACATTCTGCGGGGCGTTGCTTACGAAACGCTCGTTGGAGAGTTTCTTCATCACACCTTGCAAGAATCCTTCCGTGTATTTCAGTTCTGCCTCTAATTTCTTAACCTCTTCTTCGGCATTTACCAAGCCCTCCAATGGAACGGAGTATTTGGTTTGCTCTTCGATGAAGGAGGCGCCGTTCACTTCAGCGTTCTCGGCCACATGCTGGATTTGTCCGATGTTGGCTAATTTGGAGATGACGGCCTCGGCCTCTTCGTCGGCAGGGTTGAGGTTGTGAATCATCAGGTTGAGGGCGTTCTTCGGCGCGATGTTCTTCTCGGAACGGATGTGGCGGATTTGCTCAATCACGCTGCGCGCGTTGGCGAAGCGTTTCAGCAGGTCGTGGTTCACGGGTGTGCATGCGGGCATCTGTGCCAGCATGAGGGCCTCACCGTCGGCGCGGTCGCGCAGAGCGTGCCACAACTCTTCTGTGATGAACGGCATGAACGGATGCATGATGGTGACCAATGTCTCGAAGATGTCCGTGATCTCCTTGAAAGTGGTGCCGTCAACGGGCTGTTGGAAGCCGGGCTTCACAATCTCCAGGAAGCAGGAGCAGAAATCGTCCCACACTAACTTGTATATGGACATGAGCGCTTCGGAAAGCTTGTAGTTTTTGAAATCCTCTTCCATGTCGGTGAGCACTTCGTTGATGCGCTCTTTCATCCAAGCTACGGCAAATTGGGTGTGCAACGGTTGCGGGATGCTGTCATCAACAGACCAGCCTTTCACCAAGCGGAAGGCGTTCCATACTTTGTTGTTGAAATTACGACCCTGTTCGCACAGTGTTTCGTCGAACAGCAAGTCGTTGCCCGCCGGAGAGCTGAGCAACATGCCGAAACGCACGCCATCGGCGCCGTATTTCTCCATCAGCATGATGGGGTCAGGGGAGTTGCCGAGCGACTTGGACATCTTGCGATGCAGTTTGTCGCGAACCGTACCGGTGAAATAGACATCTTTGAACGGAATCATACCGCGCCACTCCAGTCCGGCCATGATCATACGGGCTACCCAAAAGAAGATGATATCCGGGGCCGTGATCAGCGCGGAGGTGGGGTAGTAGTAGTTGATTTCCGGGTTGTCAGGCTTGCGGATGCCGTCGAAAACAGACAGCGGCCACAACCAGGAGGAGAACCAGGTGTCCATCACATCCTCGTCCTGCTTCAAATCCTCTTTGCTGAGGTTCAACTCGGGATATTTCTGTTTGGCGATATTCAGGGCCTCATCGATGTTGTGTGCCACCACAAACTCGTGGTTGGGCAAGTAGAATGCCGGAATACGGTGTCCCCACCAGAGTTGGCGGCTGATACACCAGTCCTTCACATTCTCCATCCAATGGGCGTAAGTGTTTTTGAATTTATCCGGATAGAATTTGATGTCGTTCTTCATCACGGCCTCCAATGCGGGCTTGGCCATCTCGTCCATCTTGCAGAACCATTGCAAAGATAATTTCGGCTCAATCACCTCGTTGGTTCTTTCGGAGAAACCTACTTTGTTGACGTAATCCTCAATCTTGACCATGCTGCCAGCCTCTTCCAGCAGCGGGATGATAGCCTTGCGGGCCTCGAAGCGGTCCATGCCCACGAGGAACTGTGCGGCTTCGCTTAACGTGCCGTTGTCGTTGAAGATGTTGATGGTCTCCAAATGGTGTTTGATGCCGAGGTTGTAGTCGTTGATGTCGTGCGCGGGCGTGATTTTCAGCGCACCCGTGCCGAATTCGCGCTCTACGTACTCATCGTAAATCAATGGAATGGAGCGGTTTACGAGTGGCACAATGGCACGTTTGCCTTTGTACTTCGCGTAGCGCTCGTCCTCCGGGTGCATACAGATGGCCGTATCGCCCAAGATGGTCTCGGGGCGCGTGGTGGCGATAGTGATGTACTCGCCGGGCTCGCCCTCAATCTGATAGCGCACGTAATAAAGCTTCGATTGCAACTCTTTGTAAATCACCTCTTCATCGGAAACGGCGGTCAGCGCCTTGGGGTCCCAGTTGACCATGCGCACGCCACGATAGATCTTGCCTTTGTTGTACAAATCCACAAAGATGTCAATCACGGCCTCTGAAAGGTCCTCATCCATCGTGAATTTGGTGCGCTCCCAATCGCACGAAGCACCCAGCTTGCGGAGCTGCTGGAGGATGATGCCGCCGTGCTTCTCTTTCCATTGCCAGGCATGTTCGAGGAACTGCTCACGGGTGAGGTCCTTCTTGTCGATACCCTGCTCTTTCAGCATGTTCACCACCTTGGCTTCGGTGGCAATGGAGGCGTGGTCGGTGCCAGGCACCCACACCGCGTTGAATCCGAGCATGCGCGCCCTGCGTATCAGCACGTCCTGGATGGTGTTGTTGAGCATGTGGCCCATGTGCAACACGCCCGTCACGTTTGGCGGGGGGATCACGATGGTGTAGGCCGGGCGGCTGTCCGGCTCGGAATGAAACATGCGGTGGTCCATCCAATATTGGTACCATTTGTCTTCGACAATTCTCGGATCGTATTTAGAAGCTAATTCCATTTTTTTAAATTTTTTTCTCTAAACTCTAAACTCTCAACTCTAGACTCTCAACTCTAAACTCTCAACTCTCAACTATTTCTCCAGCCACTTCATCACATTCTTGTAAATTCTCTCCTCCGCGTTTTCCGTGTCGGCGGGCACGAATTTCTCGCCAGTGATGTTCTCATAAAGTTCGATGTAGCGGTTGGTGATGCCGTTCACCACCTCTTCGGTCATCTCGGGTACTTGCTGGCCCTCTTGCCCTTGGAAGCCGTTGGCCATAAGCCACTCGCGCACAAACTCCTTGGAGAGCTGTTTTTGCGGCAGGCCTTGGGCGAAATTCTCTTCGTAGCCTTTGGCATAGAAATATCGGGAAGAGTCAGGTGTGTGGATTTCGTCGATGAGGTAGATTTTGTCACCGGCCTTGCCGAACTCGTACTTGGTATCGACGAGGATGAGTCCTTGCTTGGCTGCGATTTCGGTGCCGCGCTGGAACAGTTTCATCGTATAGTCCTCAATGACAGCGTAATCTTCGGGAGAGACAAGTCCTTGGGCCAGAATCTCTTCTTTGGAGATGTCGGCGTCGTGTTCGCCCTGTTCGGCCTTGGTGGTCGGGGTGATGATGGGGACGGGGAACTTCTGGTTCTCGTGCATGCCCTCGGGCAGGATGTTGCCGCAGAGGTTGCGACCGCCGTTCTTGTAGAAGCGCCAGGCACTGCCGCAGAGGTAGCCGCGCACAATCATCTCCACTGGGAAACCTTTGCACATCACACCCACGGTGACCATCGGGTCGGGAGTGGCTAATTTCCAATTGGGGCAGATGTCCTGCGTGGCATCCAAAAACTTGGCTGCTATCTGGTTGAGGATTTGGCCTTTGCAGGGGATACCTTTCGGCAAGATGACATCGAAGGCGGAGATGCGGTCGGAGGCGACCATCACGAGCACTTCGTCGTTGATATTGTAAACATCACGAACTTTACCGTGATAAACACTTTTTTGCTGAGGGAAATTGAAATCTGTATGGGTAATTGCTGCCATAATGCGTTATTTTTTTAACGGCGGCAAAGGTACGAAAAAAAGCTTCATTGTTCAAGGCTGGCCTGACAATGAAGCTTTTTTCATTAACTCGTAGTGAATGAGCTATTTGTAGATATTGTCAATCATCTCTTTGTATTTTTCCTGAACCAGGAATCTCTTCACCTTCAGCGTCGGGGTGAGGATGTTGTTCTGCTGGGTCCAGGCCTCCGGTACGAGCTCGAATTTCTTGATCTGCTCGGCGGCGCCGAAGAGCGGGTTGTATTTGGCAATCTCCTGGGCAAACACCCGGTTCACCTCGCTGTTTTTCACCATCTCTTCATTGCTCTCGCAAGAGATGTTGTTCTGACGACACCAGGATTTCAGGTGATCGAAATCAGGGGAAATGATGGCGGCGGCGAACTTTTGGTTCTCACCCACCACAACCATATTATCAATGAACGGTGACTCGCAGAACTTCTCTTCGATGATTTGCGGGTTCACATATTTGCCGAAGGAGGTCTTGAAGAGGTTCTTGATGCGGCCGGTGATGACCACTTGGCCGAACTGGGTGAACTTGCCGGTGTCGCCAGTGTGGTACCAGCCTTCATCGTCAATGACTTCGGCGGTGAGTTCCGGGGCCTTGAAGTAGCCCATCATCACGTTGTGGCCGCGGCAGAGGATTTCGCCGCTGTCGGCGATGCGCACCTCCACGCCGGGGAGCGGGAATCCCACCGTGCCTACCTCACGACCGTTGCGGTCGCGGCAGCTCACGGCAATCACTGGAGAGGTCTCCGTGGCACCATAGCCCTCAAATACGGGCATGCCGATGGCGGAGAAGAAGGCGGCCAACTTGGGCTGGATGCTGGCGGCACCCGACACGACAATGTCGAAATTTCCACCTACATTTTTGCGGATCTTTCTGTAAATCAATTTGTCGGCCCACCAGTGGCGGAAATTGTACCAACCCGTCCTATCTTCGTCTTGCAGCTTGTACTCTTGTGCCAAATCCATGGCCCATGTGAAAATCTTGCGTGGCAGCGGCTTCATGTTTTTCTGCGCGCTCATGATCTTGTCGAACATCTTCTCCAGTACGCGCGGCACGGCGGACATCATCGTCGGGCGCACTTCCTTGATGTTCTCGCCGATGGTGGCCAGGCTTTGCACGTAATAAACCGTCATGCCCAGATATTGATAGAGGAACACCAGCATACGCTCGTAGGCATGGCACAAGGGCAGGAAGCTCAGGGCCTTGTCGGACCAAAGGGCGGGGGTTTGCCGCAGATTCATCAGCTGGCTTACAATATTATAATGTGACAGCATCACGCCTTTCGGCAGGCCTGTGGTGCCGGACGTGTACATGATGGTGCTGCAATCCTCAGACTTCACGCTGTCTCTTCTGCGTTTCAGCTCCTCAGGGTTCGGATTTTCCTCACCTAACTGTACCAATTGTGCGAAATACGGGAATCTCTTACGGTCTTTGAAGGTATAGACCATTTTGAGATTCGGCGTTTCGGAAATGATGTTACTGAATTTGGTCATCACTTCATGTCCTTCAATCACAGCCAATTTCATTTCGGAGTGGTTGATGATGTATTTGTAATCGTCCTCGCTGATGGTCGGATAGACGGGCACCGTGATTGCGCCGATCTGCATGATGGCCATGTCCAACATGTTCCATTCGGGACGGTTGGTGGAGATGATGCCCACCTTGTCGCCGGGCATGATGCCGAGCTTGATGAAAGCATAACTCAGATTGTTGGTGATACGCAGGTACTCTTCCGGGGAGTATGAATCCCAACCTTTGCTGGTTTTGATGGACAAAGCCGTTTTTTGGTCGGGAAATGTTTCTGAATAGTAGGTCAGAATTTCAAACAATCTGGTAATGTTGCGTGTGTTACGCGCAAAGGGTTTCTGTTGCTTGCTCATGTTAGTTTATTAATGGTTTATAGATTTCGATTTGAAGTTGCAAAAGAAAGGCTTTCGCGTCACAATCTCCAAAAAATGTGGTTGCAATCAATTGAAAGGGATAAAAACCGATATTTAGGGGTGAAAATCGTCAACTAGGGGTGAAAAATTATTTTATTATCTTTGCACCCCGAAAAAAATAGGGAGATTATGATGAAGAAAATACCGGAATATTTAGCGAAAAAGGGCACCAACCTCAATCTGTTGGTCTTCGTTTTCATATTCTCCATGGTATTCGTGAATGTCTATACCCCGTTTGAGTTTTCCACTTGGTTCAATTCCAGCAGCGACACACTCAATTTTCTTTACTCCTCTTGTACGATTTTAGGCGGTATGGTTGTACTCATAGTCAGCCGCGTCGTTATGTATTATGCTAACAAGCGGGAACTGATTTCCATGTTGTCGTACGTTTTGTGGTTGGCGGCGGAAATATTGGTGATTGTCATGCTCTATACGCTGGTCAACAAGCTCTTGCTGCATGACCAACGCGATGCCTACAACATCTTCCGCCGGGCATTGACGTTCGTGCCCGCCATCCTGGCCATCCCCTATTTGGTGTCTTACCTGTACTTGGGATTGCGTTCCAAAGATGCGACTATCAATAAATTAATTGAAGAAGGACATACTACTGGTCAGGCCTTGCAGCATTCTGTTGACGACACAATCACCCTCAATGACGAGAACGGGAAGCCTCGTCTCACCATCAAGAGCGGTGGCATTTTGTATGTGGGTGCCAACGACAACTATGTGAATGTGTATTATTTGGACAACGACAAGGTGGGCTATACTATGTTGCGCAACAATCTGAAGACCTTGGAGAAACAGTTGGACGCATACGGCATAGTGCGCTGTCATCGTTCCTATATGGTTAATTTACATAGGGTTACGATAATAAGTCGTGAAAAGGACGGCATGTACACCACCCTTGACAGCAATGCTGTAAGCAGAATTCCGATTTCCAAATCCTATTCGGAAGAGGTGATGAAGCGGTTTTCGGAGATGTAAAAAAAAGGAGCAAGATCCCTCCTGCTCCCGTATGGACAAAAATTTCGGATTATACAAACATCATTTTTTCACCACCTTCACGGTCCGCATGGTGCCGTCGGTCAGGGTGACGCGCAGAACGTACACGCCTGAGGGGATGTCGGAGGTGGTGACCGTGGTTGTCGGGGACGGTAGAGACGCACGGCCGTGCGTCTCTACGGGAACGATCCTCCCGAACGCATCGAACATTTCAATTCGGGCGATCTCACCGTCCGTCACCGACACGTGCAAAACGTTGTCCGTGGGGTTGGGGTGGACGATGACGTTTTGTTGGCCTGTTAATGTTGTAGGGTCTGCCATTATTCTGGACTCGGTTAACGCTGGGGGTTCCGCCTGCGGCGGAATGGCGGTGGTGGTAGCCAACGCCCGCGTTTCCATGTCATCGTCGTAACAGATTCCGAAAAAGAAACACAACACATTTTTCGCCAGAAGGGACGAACGGCCCGTGTTGGCGTCCGCGATGCGCACCAGTTCGCCGACCTGCGCGTCCGTGGCACGGGGCCATGCTACATGTCCGTTTCCGTATTCCAGCGCCTCTTTCAACGCATGGAACGCCACGTAGTTGTCGTATTCGTCGCGTTCGGCGGCCGTGGTCAGGTGGGTGGCGATATCCTGCAGAGACGCACGGCCGTGCGCCTCTACGGCATCCGCCCCGGCCACAAACCCCGCCTCCACCGCCAGGTACCGGCTGGCAAGACCCGGGGTGGCGTTTAGCCATTCCCAAATGGCCCGTACATCCTCCAGTGTGTCGGCCATCAGGGCGCGGATGGCCGTATGCGACTGCGCGTACAGTTCCGTGGCTATGACATTTATCTGCTGTGCGGCATATTGGGCCGCAACAAGTTCGTCGGATAACGTTGGGGGTTCCGCCTGCGGCGGAATGGTGGCCGTCAAGAGGTTGGCGAAGCCATTGCGGTCGAAGTCGGCAAAAAGGTTCTCATATTGTTGTTTCAGAGCCAGAAATCCCGGCGTGGGCGATTTCGGACCTCCGCCAGGGTTGCCGGGATTGTAGCCGCAGATGGTGGATCCGCACATGTTGCTTCCGGCTGTGCCATACAGATTCACGTTGGTCGTATGAGAAGGGGCGTGGCCGCTCCCTGTGCTGTAGTAATAGTTCACAACCCCAGTCCCGCCATTGTACAGGTTGCTGGTCGCCCTGGGGCTGAATGTGTTGTCCGCGCCTTTTGAGGGACTGCCCTGATTGACACCTATGGTGGCGTTTGTCTCCACATATATGTCGTTTTCGTTCCCGCTGAACACATTGCATGTGAACTGCAGACCCGTGAGCTTTTTGGCATTGTCGCCCTGGACATACACCCCGACCGACATGTTGGAAATGTCATTCCTGTATATTGAATTGGCATCCGGACCTGAATTCCCGACCAATATCCCGTATCGCTGGTATTGGGGGGCAGTGGCGGAACAGGAGAACGTGTTCTCCTCCACCAGATAACCCGTGCATGTATCCAGAAACAAACCGACAGCCGGCTTGAAGGCAAGACCTGTTTGCACATTCAGGTCGAACGTGCAGCGTGTTACCTCCACGTGAGTGTTACCCTCTATTTTCACACCTGCCATATTGTTACTGAAACGCGCACCGTCGATGATGACGGCATACGGCTTGCCTGATGTAGTGGCATTGATAGCCGTGTTAAAGCCCGTAAATGAGCAGTACGTGTTGGTGGTGAGATAGCAGTTGCAGTCAGGATTAGGCACGGTATAGTCGCAACCCGTCCGCACTTTGAAGCCCGCGTCGATGGTGCTGATGGCGGACTTTCGCGTGTGGAATCCCGTGCGCACGTCCTCGAAGCGGCAATGGGTGAACCTCACTCCCTTCACGTCCCACATCGTCACATGGGCGAGGAAGTCCGTGTTGTTGGCGGCGAAGAGGTTGTTGTCGTCCACTGTGAAGGTGCAGTTGCTGAAGGAACCCCAGTTGTCGTTTACAAAGCCGGGGGCTGTCGTGTCGGCGTAGGACAGGTACTCCACGGCCTTGGCGCAGTTGCGGAAGGTCGCGCTGTCGGCGGTGATGATACCGCCGGTGGTATGCCAGTTCTCGCCGAATGCGCCTGTGTAGATTCCCCTGCGGGCGTTCTCGATGACGGCACCGTTGAGAAGCTGCACGGTGCCTTGGTTGGCGGCGGTCTGGTGTTGGGTGCGGTGGCCCTCCAAGTATATGCCCTGCCACATCTCGCCCGCGTAGGCACTGGTCAAAGTGCCGCCGTCCACAACGAGCTTGCCGCCAGGCTTAATGATGATGCGGGCGGAAGCACCAAGGATTGCCGTATTTGACAATATAGCCGTACCGCAAGAATCAATCGTAACGATAGCATCTCCTAAAACCTGAAAATCCGCCCCTTTTCTGACTATAAGGCTACAACCTTCCTGAACAAGCATACTTGCACTGTCCTGCAACACATACGTACTACCACTATCTAACACTAACGAGCTTCCCTCCGTGAGAAGCATCTGTGATCCACTATTTTGTTGAAAATATGAACCTTCTTCACAAGTCAATAAAGTTGACTTATCAAACAAACCCGTCTTGCTGTCTCGGGTGTTCTGTGCCACTGTCCTGTTTTGCGCTAATGTGACAGTTTTGCCTGTTGTCAGTATCGCCGTATCTTTAAGCACCACATCCCCTGTCCAACGGGCGTCATCCTTTATATCAAAATCATCCCAGCGGATATGCACAAGATAGTTCATCCCCAGCGGAATCATCTCAATGCCCAATCCAGAAAGATAGGTTTTACGTGTGTTCAACTCTGAATTATAACCATAGATAGAACTTGTATAGGAGGTGTTTCCACTATGAAATGTCCTTGTATTGCAAGTGCTGGGGTTTGTCCCCATATTGATTTTGGTATGAGAGCTGAACGCATCGAGATTGTCGCCAATGCTAGGCAGATTGTCAATGCTGTCATTTCCTATCACCTTGCGCCACATGGAATACTCATGCGTAACCTTCAGTATGGTGTCCTCTTCATTCGGAAAAAAATGATATTCCTGATCCTGTCCGCCGCAGAACGGGTTATTATCTCCACGGCGTATAGCGTACGAAACTTCCCCATAAGCTACACAATTCATTCTATATGTATCTTCAACCCAGTCATAGTCGTAATAGCCCTCGGCAGGAATTGTTTTCAGATTGTCGCGATGAAAATTATCCCATACATTTCCTTGGTCACTTGTTAAAATGTCTCGTCCCACTTGATAGTAGGCGTAAATGCCAGGCAGACCCTGAGGTCTGCAGAGATACATATTAAAATATTCAAGATAATCAAGCTTGTTGTTCATTCCCACTTGGTGGTTTTCCAGCCAAATGTATTGGTTAGAGGAGGAGGAACCGTCCTTGTAAGGCAATTTTATGCGCACGACATCACCGTATGTCACGAAATCTCGAAGCAGAAACGATTGCGGGCCGTCGGCCATGGATATATCCGAAACAACAGATTGTGAGTTGTTCGCATTCCGGGCCGCAATATAGTCCACAGATTGCGGATGCTTCCAATGCATGCGCCAACGTTCGTATCCATTGCACCCTACTAGTCCTGAACCTGTGGATCCCATAAGTCCATATCCACCTTGGAGATTTAGAAAAACCATAGGACATGAAGGATACCGATGATTGCCACCTGATGCGTGGAAATTGTTACCACCAAACAAACTGTGTGAAATCTCATGAGCAACAATACTTGTGGGATTGGCATAAAAGTCACCATCACCGACGCATTGTGTGGTTCCTGTTTTGGCATAATGGAAAATACCGTTAATCAGAATGTTGACGGTCGCACCAACATACCCACTCCCAGGGTTATTGCCTCCATAGTCACGGGTAATATTACGAATATAAATATTCACAAAATCAAATTTTCCGTCATTATTCCGATCATACCATAAAAAATTGTCATGACCATATAATGTGTGAAAACCTGACAAGTTAATCAAATTGGATGCTACGGATGAAATATTGCCCGTGGTAAAATTGCCAACTTTCAACACAGAACTTTCCCTTACATTTACCACTATAAAATCACCTGTTATTTGTAGGCTATCGAAAGACGACTCTCCATATAGTCTCGTGCAGGTCCCATGCAATTGACCTGGCACATAAACAGTATCCATCCAATCCAGCAGGTAGATAGGAATTGCTGTGTTGTTCACACCTTCCAACAATGTGTCTGTCACAGTCGGCCAAAATGTAGTCGTGGTAAACTGGTTGTTGGTGTCAGGATGAACATCATAAATAATGTTGATGAAAATATTCAAACAATGTAATTCCGAGTGAGGTTTTATTCCTTTTCCATCCCAACTGTGCGACTGGGCAAAAGAAGCTATGGTAAGACAGAATATCGAAAAAAATATTAGCAGCCTTTTCATAATAAATACTGAATTTTATTAAAATGTAAAAAAACAAATAGCCTAAAGTCAAAGACCAACGGCTAACTGCTCCTAAAACTTCACAAATTTCTTGACTATTCGCCCATTTTCATTGCGAAAGCAAACCATATAGATGCCGGATTTGAGGCGGGAAACATCAAGTTGCGTAACCGTAGTATTACATTCCTGTGCAAGCACCACCACACCTGACATGTCCATGACAGTGATGACACCCTGCGGATTATCCATGCCGTCAAACTCCACATTCAACAGTTGGCTTGCAGGGTTGGGGTAGAGGTGCACGACCGATTCCGGATACTCTGGAACCATAGAAACAAACTGCTCACAACCCAAAACAGAATCTGTCATATACTGGAGAGAATCACCATGATGCACACACAACAAAAGATCAAGACAATCTTCGTGAGATATAGTTTCAATTTTTCCAAAAGGGCCATATGATGGACCTATCCCCTCTATAAAACAGAGCGGATAATTTCTTTCTCCAGTTGAAAAAAAGGCACTCTCTTGAATAGGTGGGAACCAAATCACCTTACGGCCGTTAACATGAGTGACAGTGTCCACAATCAAATATTGCTGTTGAAGTTCCCGATAATAATACAGATGGCTGTTCGGATAGCCCTCTACGGAAGGCAGCATGAAAGTGTCTCCTTCCAGCAGGGACATATCACATGTCATCACTTCCGCATCAAACTCAGGATAATACCTGAAGATTTTTCCCGATTCTGTATCTTCTCTCACAAGCAATTGATGATCAAAAATCCTGTATTTAGTGTTGTTGTATATAGCCGTATCCGAGGCTGTCCCTGTAAAAGACCAGGAATCTGCCATTAAGTAGTACGGATCATGATTCTTCAATGTCGGCTTATAAGCTATGCTGAAAGAAACAGTTGTGTCTGGGAAGAATGGGATATAGATTGTCTTTTCGGCTTGGGCAGATTTGCTGATGGCAGGAGCCTGCCCCTTCACCACCCCGCCGCACATTAACAGCAGGGCAAGAATTACTGTGGTAAAAAATATTCGTTTCATAATGTGTGTATTTGTTGGTTAATATTTTCGTTGGGGCAAAGATAGGGGAAAATGTTCATCGTTTCACCACCTTCGTTGTCCGCACGGCGCCGTCGGTCAGGGTGACACGCAAGACGTACACGCCGGAGGGGATGGCTGACATATCAATTGTGAAATGTTGCGTGTTTGAATTCTGAATTTTGAATTCTGAATTCCGGATCGCACGCCCGAACATGTCAAACATTTCAATTTGGCCGATTTCACCATCCATTATTGTGACATGCAGGGTTTCACCCACAGGGTTGGGATAAACATTGAAATTTCCCTCTTCATACTCCTCCACTCCCACAGAAGGAAAGTCGGAACCCTTGATCCGGTAAAGTATGGAGTGCCAATCCACCTGGTCGGCAACTGCCAGAAAAAATGTTGTATCCTCTTCGCATCCTGTAATTGAATTCACCCCGAGAAACGAGCAGGTTAGGTGTTGACCCGACGTGTGACGACCATAATCTCTGGATACACGCAATTTAATATCATCCTCCGGAGTATTATTGAAACAGGAACATGTGGAAACATTGTGTCCTGTCTTTAAATAACAACTTTGAATGTCTTCGGCCATATAGGTGATGTTTGTAAATCCTCCCCCTTGCCAATTGTATGTGGTGAAGTCGTCTTCGGTAAATATTTGCTTGTTCCCCATCAGCACGCCTTTCCCCTCTTCATAGAAATGAATGATGTCAAGACATACTGGTGCTTTGGATGATTCTTCCCCGTTGCTCAGAATCAATGTCCAAGTGCCGCCACCGTCAGAGGTTTTATATACTGTTGGTGTGACCGGATCCACAGGTTCCATACCAGACTCTATATAACACGACTTTTTCATCACATACACCACATTCCCGTTCACCGCTGAGTAGTCGTCTATGGCAATTGTATTGAAAACCATTGCCCATTCCGCACCTCCGTTCACGGATTTATACAATGTTTTATCACTCTTCTCATAGGCAAAAATGGTGTCTGACCCGACAAACTGCATATTGATGAAGTAATGTGAAGAATCTGTCATTTCCCATGTGACCCCGCCGTCCGAGGTTTTGAACAAACCCGGGCTGTCGTTCTGGGCAGGATGACCGACAACTGTTTGCCAGTCAAAAGCATAACGGCATTTCAGGCCCCGTGTTTTTGTGGCAAACCCAGTGTTTTCATCCATGAAGTTCATGTAGAAGAACGGGATTGAATATACTGTGTCATCCAAGGATTGGGGAATATGGACGGTTGTGTCATATTCGTGGACCATCGTCCAAGTCTCTCCATTGTCCGTTGATTTATAAACACCCTGTAAGCCGCCCACATAGAGAATATTGGCCTCCGGATGGGAACAACAGCTAATGTATGCATCGGGGATATTGGCCAGCTGTTGGACCATCTGCCCCCTCGCCACCCCGCCGCACAACAGCAGCAGAGAGAGAAGTGCTGTGGTAAAAAATGCTCGTTTCATAATATGTGTATTTTATTGGTTAATATTTTCTTGGGGGAAAAGATTGGGAAAAAGGGTAAAGTTGGTGAAAGGGGTGTATGAAGGTACATGGGGTAAATGGGGTGAAGTTGGTGCATGGGGGGATTAAATTAAAGACCAGAGACTG
>JAFSOZ010000007.1 GCA_017443175.1 Bacteroidales bacterium | reverse complement strand
GTAAGGTGTCGTCTCACTAAAAGAAGAATTGCCAGCGGCGATGGCACCGCCATCGCTGTAGTGCGTGGTCCGCAGATTCTCCTTCATCCAGCACTGATTGCCAATCCAAACGGTATTGTATGTGTTTCCATCTATATCGGTAACAGTGGGAGTACCAGGGCAGGGTTGGGCATCATGCGGGAGAATAAATGTTAATCTAATTGTTTGAGATTCATTTTGGGCCTGCGTAATATGAACGCTTCCTCTCCTTAGGCCGTTGACAGTGGCAAACCCAACATATTCCATCTCATCACCCAAATGGAACGAATTTGCAATACTGTCTTTAGAACCAGACTTGGGTGTAAACAAGGCTTGGGGCTTCTCCACCACGCCTTGATATTCAATCTTGTCAGCACCACCCTCTCTCTGATTTATCATTTTCACTGAAGATGCATTCCCGTTCATCCTTGCCGTCAGGAAATAGACTCCTGGTGAGGACAAGGAGATGCGTAATTGATGGAGACCCTTTTGTAAAAATGGATAATTGTTGAAGACCACAACACGTCCTGCCATATCCGTCACCTCCACCAGCACCTTGCCCTCCTCCGCAAGAGCCATGTCCGCAAATGTAATGCCAGTAAACGGATTTGGTGTGTTTTGCGACAACTGGATTTTGGAAGCATTATTCGTACCACTGTAGTCCTCAATGCCCGTGCCCTCTTGCACAATCAGCACCGTGTCGGGCCAGAAGAGAGTCTCCTGCCAGCCTTGGGTAATGTTTCGTACTACAACGCTGTCAAGCCGCACATAATGGTTGGCATCGTCTTGTCCAGTGAATGTGAGTGTTACCGTCTGTGCGAACAGCGACACCGCGGCAATCGTCAGGATTGCAAAAAGAATGGATAGCTTTTTCATGTGCCTGAAATTTAGTAATTGTGTTTTTATATGTTTGAATATCTACTGTTTGAATTTTTCAAGAACATATAAAAAGAAAGTGGAGCTAAAATCCGACAGCAACCACTCGGTGGGGCTGGACTCCCTGTTAGTAAGATACTGAAGAACAAGCCCCACCTGATTGGCAATAATTACTCAACAGGCAAGCTTGGTTCCCGATATCCGTACTAACATTCGTAAACTGTCCAGGTTCACCGAGACGGATAAGCGAAAACTCGCTTTCTTTTCAATAAAATTTGTCATTCCCCTTCCGCCCGTTTCAGACTTCGGGGCGAACAACGGGGCAAAGATAGTGAAAAAAACAGAAAAAAATCTACCGCTATTATTGCCGTATGAAAAAATGTGTACTTTTGCAGCGGAGTCAAAGCCAAGCTTTGGCTGTCGATTCTGCGGATTCGACGAATACTGGGCTGACAATATTATATGTCAGCCTTCAGTTTATATACTAATCTGCATCTTTTTAGAGTGTGTACCCATAGTTCCACGATTTTGACCCCGGCACGCAATTGTCCCTCAATGGAACGAAGCATGTAACCATCAGTTAGTCCACAATCTTCAATAATAATTCTGTTTGATTGACGAAATCCCCTTCTGCACATATTTGCAAAATTTGTCTTTGGATTGTAATGGACATACCCTTCATGTTCATACCAATCACCATCCACCCACAAATCTGGGCATTTGCCATAGTAGGGTGTGCCTTTTAGATTACCATATATCATGTCATACGCCGGATTCTTGTACGGAACATCCAGTTTCGGGGTCATAACAACGGTTTTGCCAAGGTGAGCAAAAAACTTAGCGCAAGCTAAAATACGCCGAAAGTCATCTGTTTCACGGTCTATGGCGTTATAAATCACCACCTCTCCGCCATTCGGAAAGCGAAAAGCCACTTCTGAAGAAAGATCTATCCTATGTCTATCGTCTTGTTTTGTTTTCAAAGCCGAGCAGTTAAGAGTCGGCAAAGATAAAAATATTTCTTTAACACATTGTAAATCAATATATTTTAACAATTAATAGTTAAAATCGTACATCCTTTTTCACTCTTCCCCTGTGAGCGTCAATGCTTCGACCTCCGGGTGCGACTCGTTCAGCCATAGCACCGAGGCCAGGTTGCGCGTAACATCGCCCGTGCCCAAGTCGCAGTCGCTGGTGAACCGCACAGGCAGGGCGTGCGCCAAGAAGCCGAACTTCTCATAATAATTCCGCAAATCCTCATTCTCCGGTATCAGGGCCACTGCGTCCATGGCGCACGCCCGCGCATACCCTATCGCTTCGCGTATCACCTCGCCCGCCAATCCCTGCCGGCGGTACGCCTCCTCCGTCGCAATGCCATACAGATAGCCAAATATTCCTGCTTCGCTCGCACATGGGATGAGCAGGCAAACGGCTACCACACGCCCGTCCGCCTTGCGCGTGAATGCGCGCCGGCGGTCATAGTAGCGCGACAAACATGTATGCACAAACGCCGTATCATCGTGGAAGCACGCCTGCCACAACCGCACTATGTCGCGCAAATCTTTGTCGGACAGCCGGGCTGTGCGCTTCTCCACCAGCTGTAACGGCTGGTACGACAACTTCGACTGCCGCAAGCCGGGAAGACCCATGTCCTCCTCACGGTTGATGTAGGTGTATTGCGGCGGCAAGTGCAATGCAAACTGCTGGCTGATCATGGGAAACACACCCTCGTAACGTGTGTCGGCCTTCTCCACATGGATGTCAAAGGTGCGGCTGTTGATGGGCGAGCCAATGGTAAATGCCACGAGATTGTCTTCCACAAACAGCGCGCCGCCCAACAATCCGAATTCCTCAAAATGATCCAAAAAGCGGCGGATGGCTATTTCTTCCCTATCCAGATGAGTTGTGTCACCCGCGTAAGCCTCACGCCATTGATGCAAGAGCTGCAAACACGCACCGAAATGCTTGGGCGTTAGCGGCTCATAATGATAGGAATACAGCGACTTGAACTTGTTGACATGATTGCGCTTGGCCGCCAATTTCCGTCCGCTGAAAGTCTGAAACGCACGTGTTTCGTACAAATAATCCGCCCTGAAACGAAGATTGTCGTACAAAAATCCGTCAGGATATAGTTGTTCAAGTGCTTTCTGCTCTTCATCCGACAGTTGCAACAGGATATATCCGTCTGCGCCGGCATCCTCGCCGATCTGATCCAGAATTTGCGGCAGGGAGGAGGTGTGGATGTTAGGATAAATCATGTATCTGGGAAGACCGTGGCTTGAGGCGGTCTGCGAGCGAATTATCAGCCGGTCGGCGCACGCGGCCCACTGGTTGCCATAATACTCCCGCCAGCAGAAGAGATTGGCGAAAACATGATCGCACACGCGCCCGCTGTCACGCAAGTGTTGCCGGAACAAAGACTGGTCTTCGATTTGTATGGGGCAGAAAGTGAGGCTCATGTTGTGAAACGGAGTTTTTCGTATTTTTGTCGCCAAAACCGACGGATAACCGACAATAAAAAAAGGGGCACTTCCATGTCCCTTGTCAGAGCCACTTGTGAGACTTGAACTCGCGACCTACGCATTACGAATGCGTCGCTCTACCAACTGAGCTAAAGTGGCTTTTTTGAGGCCGCAAAAATAGAAAAAAAATTGAAACATAACCCTTTTTGAAATGAAAAAATTATTCTGCACCTTGTTAACCCTCGTTTTCTGCATGGGAATAGCTTTTGCCCAGCATTTTGACCAATATTTTGAAAACAAGAACCTGCGGGTGAACTATCTGCACATTGGCAATTTAACACAGGAGGAATTGAAAATCGACCACTTCACTGCCGGTGGCACTTGGAACGGCACGCGCCAGTTTCTGATTGAGCCCGACATGTACGGTGACATCGTGGTAGAGTTATTCGACTCCGTGTCCAACAAGCTAATTTACAGTCGCAGCTACTCATGCCTGTTTACCGAGTACCGCACCACAGAAAAAGGCGAGACCGAAATTGCCTCTATGGAAGAGTCTGTGAACATACCCTTCCCAAAACAAACTGTGAAATTGAGATTCACCGCATACGACCGCAAACGCGTGGGGACAGTGCTTTCCGAGAGCTATTTCAATCCGATTACGACTCCGACTGAGCCGCTTATCAAAAAGTACCAAACCATGAATCTGCACATCGGCAACACCCCTGACAAGGCCATCGACATCCTGTTTATACCTGACGGTTACGCCAAAAGCGATGCAAAGCTGCTGGAAATGGATATGAAACGATTCGCTTCCTACGTGATGAACTGCTCACCATACAAAGAGATGAAAAACAAGGTGAACATCCGTGCCATTAAAGGATACTCTGAAGATTCGGGAATCACACAACCGCAAAACGATATTTACAAGAAAACACTGGTCAACACAGCATACAATGCATTGGATTTGGATCGCTATCTGATGTGTATGGGTGTGTGGAATCTGTATGATGTGGCTGATGATGCCCCGTTTGATGCAATCGTCATTATCTGCAACAGTGAAAAATACGGTGGTGGAGGTATCTATAATTTCTATTGCACGGTTTACAATCATGGCGAGTATCCCGATTATGTGATTGTACACGAGATGGGGCACCTTATCGGAGGTTTGGGTGATGAATATTACACTTCAGAAGTATCTGTGCAAGACTTCTACCCCTCCGGGGTGGAGCCCGTGGAGCCCAACCTCACCACCCTGGTGGATTTTGATTCCAAATGGAAAAACATGCTGGATGAAAACACGCCCATCCCCACACCTGTCACCGGCAAAGGCACACCGGAATATGATAAATTAGGCGTGTATGAAGGCGGTGGTTATGTAGCCAAAGGCGTGTATCGCCCCGCACAGCATTGCACCATGCACCAGATCCGGTACAATGATTTTTGCCCGGTATGCAAGAAGACATTGGAAGAGGTAATAGATTATTATGCGCGATGATCTTTGGTAAGGGCGAATGATTATTCGCCCTTACATCACCATCATGCATTTTTGATTTTGTACATATCCAGCACGTTCTGCATGAGCATGGCGATGGTCATGGGGCCGACGCCGCCAGGCACGGGCGTGGCCGCGCTCAAACGTTGCTCCAGCGCCTCGCGCGTGCGCGGGCTATAGACATCGCCTTCCAATCCTTCGTCGGTACGGTTGATGGCCACGTCAATCAGGATGGCTCCCTCTTTGAAATCTTCGGGCTTCAGCAGGTTAGGATGACCGGCAGCGGTAATGATAATATCGCCGATGCGCGTGATGTCGGACAAATTCTTGGTGTGCGAATGGCAGAGGGTAACAGTGGCGTTTTGGCGAATGAGCAACTGCGCGGTAGGCTCGCCCACCAGCTGGCTGCGCCCGATAACCACCGCGTGCTTGCCGGCAACATCAATATTATTTGTCTCTAACAATGAAATAATGCCTTTCGGTGTACAGGGCATCACGTAGGGTTCGCCCAAGTGCAACAATCCCACATTCATCAAGTGCAGACCATCTGCATCTTTTTTATAGTCAATAAAATCAAGAATCTTGGCACTATCGTAATGTTCGGGCAACGGCAACTGGATCAAGATGGCATCCACAGTACGATCGTTGTTCAGGCGGTCAATGAGATCCATAATCTCCCGCTCCGAAGTGGTGGCAGGCAGCAGATAGGTGTCACAGTTCATGCCTAACGATTTGCAAGTTTTCTCCTTGCTGCGCACGTATGAAAGACTGTCAGGGCGGTCGCCCACCAGGATAATGGCCAACTTGGGCACACGAAAACCGATGGCCCTTATCATTTCAACTTCCTTGGTGATTTGGTCTTTTATCTGCTGGGCACAAGCCTTTCCATCAATGATTTTCATAATATTGGGATAAATAATTCGTGTTTTTTTGCGGCGCGAAAGTACGAAAAAATCCGCACTTGGTCCTTTTGTCTTAGTGTGCCTCAAACCAGCTGGTTCCCTCGTTGATATCCACATCCAGCGGCACTGACAACTGCATAGCGCCACTCATGTGTTTTACCACTAAGGGTTTTAACGCGTCCAATTCGTCTTTTCGTGCATCGAACACCAATTCGTCGTGCACTTGCAGAATCATCTTGCTCCGGAGGTTCAGTTCCCGCATCTCACGGTGTATGTCGATCATCGCAATTTTGATTAGGTCGGCAGCAGTCCCCTGTATGGGCGCGTTGATGGCGTTGCGCTCAGCAGCCTTGCGCAAAATGCCGTTCTGCGCATTGATGTCGCGAATATAGCGACGGCGACCTAACAAAGTCTCCACATACAAGTTTTTACGGGCAAATTCCAATGTGTCATTCAAATAATCCGATATTTTCGGAAAACTTCTGAAATAATCCTCAATGAGCTGCCGAGCCTCTCCTTGCGGAATCTGCAAACGGTCGGCGAGTCCGAAAGCGGAAATACCGTACAAAATGCCGAAGTTCACCGTCTTGGCCGAGCGGCGCATGTCCTTCGTAACCTCATCCTGCGGTACTCCGAAGATATGAGCAGCCATGGCCGCATGAATATCCTCGTTCTTGCGAAAAGTGTCAATCATGCGCTCGTCGCCACACACGTGTGCCACAATGCGCAACTCTATCTGCGAATAGTCGGCTGCCAATATCACATGCTCGTCATCCGTGGCCACAAACGCTTTGCGGATGTCACGCCCGCGCTCCGTGCGCACGGGGATGTTCTGCAAATTGGGATTCACCGAACTCAACCGACCCGTCGAGGTGATGGTTTGCGTGAAGGTGGTATGGATGCGTCCCGTCTTCGGATTAATCAACTGTGGCAACGCGTCAATGTAGGTGGATTTCAGCTTGGATAGCTTGCGCCACTCTAAAATCAGCGGCACAATGGGATGCTTGTGCGCCAGCTTCAACAACACCTCCTCCCCTGTCTGATACTGCTTGCTCTTGGTCAGTTTGGCATTCTCTATGATTCGCATTCGTTCAAACAACACTTCTCCCAACTGCTTGGGTGAACCAATGTTGAACTGCACGCCGGCATAGTCGTAAATTTGCTTCTCCAACTCCTGCAACTCCGCCTTCATCGTTTCCGAATTCTTCTGCAATGTGGGCACATCTATACGCACACCCGCGCGTTCCATGTCAGCCAATACGGGTACCAAAGGCATTTCCACAGTGTCGAACAGTTTTTGCAACTGATTATCAACCAACTCTTTTTGTAAGAGAGGGAGGATTTTCACATACGCACTCACCCGCTCAACTGCCACATCTTGCAGGGCGGCGGAAGATGACTTCAAAGAATAATTGAGATAAGCATTGCTAATCCTTTCCAAGTTATGCTGGTTTTCTGGCTGGATAAGATAATGCGCTATCTGCAAATCAAAAATCTTGGCAGTCGGTTCAATCTTGAAAGCCTTCAAATACTTATAGGTGGGCTTGCTTTCGTAGGTAACAACCGTATGTTCCCCTGTAAAAATCCATTGTATAAGCTGCTGATAATGACGGTGTTCACTCTCTACAAAATGGTAATAGCAGGTCTTGTCATCCATAGCAAACGCGAAGCCGGCAATCTTGCCGTCCTGCATAATCCAGTCGAAGAAGCATTGGCTGCTGGCTATTGGCTGCTGGCCGTTAGATTTTTGAATTTTGAATTTTGAATTCTGAATTTGTTCCAATGATTCAATTTGAATAATCTTTGGAAGCAGGATGTCCTCCTCTTGGAAAAGGTCTGTTTGCCCGCTTTCTGGAACATCAACATTTTGATTAAACAAATCAAATTCCGCGGCAGGTTGTTTCTTCAAAGATAAGTCAGTGAAGATGCGCTGCGACAACGCCTTGAACTCCAATTCTGTGAATATGGCTTTCAACTTCACCGGGTCGGGACCCTTATACGCCATCTCCTCAAAATCGCACTCAATAGGCACATCAATCATGATAGTGGCCAACTGCTTGGAAAGGAATGCCTGCTCTTTGAACTCCAGCAAGTGCTGGCGCTGTTTCTCTTTGTCAAGATTGATGCCACAAGCATACATATTCTCAATGGAATCATAGTTGGCAAGCAACTTCTGGGCTGTCACCGGACCAACGCCAGGCACGCCAGGTATGTTGTCGGAACTGTCGCCTTGCAAACCCAGAATATCAATCAGTTGCTCAGGTCTTTTGATTTTGTACTTCGCACAAATCTCTTCCGGGCCGAGAATCTCCGCCTGTTGTCCGAACTTGCCCGGACGGTACATCTTGATGTTCGGGGAAACCAACTGGCCATAATCCTTGTCCGAAGTCATCATATATACATCAAAACCCTCAATCTCCGCATGTTTCGCCAACGTGCCCACGATATCATCCGCCTCATAGCCATCCATAGCCACCATCGTAACGCGGAATGCATCCAAGATGCGCTGGATATAGGGCACCGAAGCGATGATTTCATCGGGCGTGGCTTCTCGGTTTGCCTTGTAATCCTCAAAATCCGCATGGCGGAATGTGGGCGCACCCGTGTCAAACGCCACGGCAATGTGCGTGGGCTTCTCGTTCTTGATAATCTCATAGAACATGTTGGTGAAGCCCAAAATGGCCGAGGTGTTCAGTCCTTTGGAGGTGAACCGCGGGCTCTTGATCATGGCATAGTAAGCCCTGAAAATCAAGCCCATAGCGTCAATTAGGAAAAGTTTAGGTTTCATAAATAGGTGAAGTTGGTGAAAGGGGTGAAGGAGGTAAAAGAGATAAACAGATTAATAATTCGTGCAGATTCATGTGATTCGCGGCTATATTTCCGGGCTGAGCATTTGCGAGTAGTCGCGCGGGCCGAAGATCGCGCTGCCAATGCGGATCATCGTGCTCCCCTCCTCTATCGCAATCGGATAGTCATCGGTCATGCCCATGGAAATCTCTTTGAAATCCGGGTTGTTGGGGAAGTATTTTTCTTTCAGGGTGTTGAAGATGCTGTGAAGTTTTTGGAACTCACGACGAACTTGATCCATGTTCTCCGTGAAGGTGGCCATGCCCATCACACCGCAAATTTTCACATGGTGCAGGTTTTGGAAAACTTCTCCTTGAAGCATCGTTTCGCACTCACCCAATGAAAAACCGAACTTGGTATCCTCTTTGGCGATATGGAATTGGATCAGACAGGGTATCACCCGGTCGTTTTTAGCAGCCTGTTTATCAACTTCTTGAAGCAAAGCTTCGCTGTCAATGCTGTGAATCAGCGTAACAAACGGGGCAATGTATTTGACTTTGTTGGTCTGCAGATGCCCAATGAAATGCCACTGGATATCCTTGGGCAGCACTTCGTGCTTGGCCTTCATTTCTTGCGCCTTGTTCTCGCCAAACGCGCGGTTTCCCTCATCGTAAAGCATTTGAATGTCCGTCGCCGGTTTGAATTTGGAAACGGCAATCAGCTGGACATGGTCGGGGAGACTGGATTTTATTTCATTGTATTTTTCGATATTCATATCATTATTTTATTTGTTGTAGAGACATGCCATGGCGCGTCTCTACAATTGATTAACCGATTTCATTACGCAATCCCACAGGCGTTTTGCGGTTTGCTCCCAGCTGAATTTAGTGCGTTGTTCGCGCCCTTTGGCAATCAGTTTCTGCCGCAGGTTCTCATTCATGGCCAATTGCGTCATGGCATCGGAAATCTGTTCCACGGAATTGGGATCGACCAGCAGGGCGGCCTCGCCGGCCACCTCAGGCATGGCAGTCACATTGGAGGTTATGACGGCCGTTTCTGCATTGAAGGCCTCCACGATGGGGATGCCGAAGCCCTCGAAGAGGGTGGCATAGACCAGCGCGAGCGCCGAAGCCATCACTTGCGACAGCTCTTCGGCGGACAGACGGCCCAGAAAGCGTACATCTTGGGCAAAGGTCATGCTCCGGAGCACGGCATCCAACTCGTCCTGCTTGCCCGCACGCGCGCCCACTACCACAAATTGAGTGTCAGCGCCCGTCTGTGCTTTATATTGCTCAAATGCACGCAGAATATTGGCCAGATTTTTGCGCTTGTGGATAGCACTGACGAACAGAAAATAGGGTAAACCCTCCGTATATTTCTGTCGCACAAGCTGCTGTTTGTCTTCCGTTAACGGCTGATAGACCGCATTACTCCCATTATACACCACATCCATCTTTTCCTCCGGAATATTGTAGAAACGTTGGAGATCCTGTTTGGAAAACTCGGAGACGGTGGCGATGCGCACTGCTTTTCGGGCAAATTTCGGAAAAAAACGGGTGTAGTAGTTCTGGTACTTGGATTTCAGGAAGTCTTTCCGGTGTTCGAAGTTAAGATCGTGAATCACATCCACTTGAGGCACATTAGTGCGCAGGGAGAGCCATCCGTCGGTGGACAGGAACAGGTCGGGCTTGAGTTTGCGCAGAATGCGGGGAATGGAAAACTCGAAATAGACATACCACAGGTAAGGATGGCGCGCGGGGGGAAATATCTCCACAGGGATAACATTCTCGGCAAAAATGAATTGCGGGTCATGCTTGCGGTCGAAAATAAAATAAAACGTATGTTCCGGATGATTCAGAACGATACGTTTCATGCTCTCGTATGTAAACCAGCCAATTCCTTCCAGTTTGTCCTTCAGCAGCAATCGTGTGTTAACGGCAATTTTCATTTTTATGGCTGGTCATTAGATAAAAAAAGTGACCCCGGCGGGATTCAAACCCACGACTTTCAGAACCGGAATCTGACGTTCTATTCAGCTGAACTACGGGGCCATTTTCAACAAAAAAGGGTGGGTGAGTTTATCGAACCCCACCCTTTCATTGAAAATATTATTTATTCACTTGGAATTTCTTGTCACCATTGACAAAGAAGTTCACAATCTGGTTGGCGGCGGCCAAACCAGCGTTGATGTTGGCTTCGGCGGTTTCGGCACCCTGCTTTTTCGGGGTGGCGAAGAAGCGTTTCTCAAACTTGCTGAACTCTTCCATTGCATCGGGAGCAATGTCGGTGCAGTATTTGAGGTCTTCACGCTCTGCCATCAAGGCAATGAGTTCTTCTTCGTTGATAACTTCCTTGCGGGCGGTGTTGATTACACAGCCGCCTTTCGGCATCAAGCCAACCAAAGCCTTGTTGATGGATTTCTTGGTCTGGTCGTTGGCAGGAATATGCAGGGAGATGTAGTGGCAGTTTTTGTAAAGATCTTCCAGCGTGTCGGGAACAATCACGCCTTCGGCTTCCATCTTCTCCTTCGGAATGAAGGGGTCGAAAGCCCAGACTTCCATACCCAAGGCGCGGGCCTTTTCGGCCACGAGGCGACCCACATTGCCGTAAGCCTGAATACCGACTTTCTTGCCTTTCAGCTCGGAACCGGTACCGGGTTTGAAGGTGTTGCGGGCCATGTAGATCATCATGCCGAGGGCGAGTTCAGCCACAGCATTGGAGTTCTGGCCAGGGGTGTTCATTGCCACAATGTTGTTGGCAGTGCAAGCGGCCAAGTCAAGGTTGTCGAAGCCAGCGCCTGCGCGGACCACGATCTTCAGATTCTTGGCGGCATCCACCACTTGGGCCGTCACTTTGTCGGAACGGACAATCAGAGCATCTACATCTGCCACAGCAGCATAAAGTTCCTCTGCGGTCTCATATTTTTCCAACAATGCCAATTCATATCCAGCCTTTTCCACGATAGCACGAATGCCATCAACAGCTGCCTTTGCAAAAGGTTTTTGGGTTGCAACTAATACTTTCATCTTATTGATTACTTATGTGATTATTGTACTTTATTGATGAATTAAGAAATTAAGGAGTTAAGAAACTAAGCATCATTATTTTTGCTTTTTCTGGCTTTGATGGTTTTAAGGCTTTTTGTAAGAAGCGTAATGATTTCATTCACATCTTCAATCATACTTTCTGCCTGTTCTTGAGTAATGTAGTCTGTGTCTCTCAACAATCGCAACCAGTAATGTGTTTCTTTGGCTTCTTTTAAGGAAATGTGCAGTTTGGCAATAAAGTCATTATCAGATTGCGCACCAGATGCTTCTTCTATATTTGCTCCGATGGAAGTTCCACAACGGACAATTTGCTTAGATAAAACCTGTTCTTTTTTCTGCCCCTTTAGAAAATGCGCTAATTTGATAATCCGGATAGCAAATCCATAACTCTTTTCCTGCAGCACATTCCCTTTCGCCATAATGAAACCCTTAAATCCTTAGTTCCTTAGTTTCTTAATTAAAAAACTACTTGTTATTCTTCTCAAACTCTTGCATACAAGCCACGAGAGCTTCGACATCTTCCACTGTACAAGCGTTGTAGAGGGATGCGCGGAAGCCGCCCACGGAACGGTGACCCTTGATGCCCACCATGCCGCGCTCCTTGGCGAAGGCCATGAAAGCATCCTGTTTGTCTTCGTAACCCGGAGCCATCACCCAGCAGTGGTTCATGATGGAACGGTCGGCCTTGTCGGCCACAGTGCCAACGAACATGCTGTTGCGGTCGATTTCTTCGTACAACAGGTTGGATTTCTTGAGGTTGATCTTGTTCATCTCAGCCACACCGCCGATGGTGTTCTTCAGCCAGAGGAGGGTTTCGTGCATCACGAAAATGGGCAGTACGGGAGGCGTGTTGAACATGGAAATGTTTTTGGCTTCCTCTGCGGCGTGCGTACGGTAGTCAACCATTGTCGGCAGCGGGTTCATATATGCGCGGTCGCCAATCTGGCCAAGGATGTCCTTGCGTACAATCACGAAGGTAACGCCGGCAGGACCCACATTCTTCTGGGCACCACCGTAAATGAGACCGTATTTGGTCACATCCACCGGACGGCTCATGATGTCGGAACTCATATCGGCCACGAGCATCACATTGTTGCACTCCTCAGCAGTGAAGTCCTTGCGGATTTCCGTACCGTAGATGGTGTTGTTGGTCGTGATGTGGAAGTAATCCGCATCAGCAGGAACCGTCCATCCCTTAGGAATGTAGTTGTAAGTCTTGTCTTCGGAAGAGGCGATGATTTCCACCTGGCCGAAGTTCTTGGCTTCTTTGGCGGATTTCTTGGCCCAAACGCCGGTCTGAAGGTAAGCAGCCTTCGTTTTCAGCAAGTTGGCGGGCACGGTGAAGAACTGGGTGCTGGCACCACCACCGAGGAAAAGAACCTCATAATTGTCGGGGATGTTGAGCAAATCGCGCCACAGTTGGCGGGTCTCAGCCATAATACGCTCCCAACCCGGAGTACGGTGGGAAATTTCCATCAAACCGATACCGGTGTTGTCAAAATTGCGAATAGCGTTGATGGTGGATTCAACAGCTTCTTTCGGAAGGACGCAAGGTCCTGCATTAAAATTATGTACTTCTTTCATAATTAATTGATTATGTTTATTTTATTAGAATATTTCTCTCTTCTCAAAAGTGTTGCAAAGATACAAAATATATTGCTGTCCGATTACTTTTCAATACAGGTTAAAAAAGCATTCATAATAACCCCGTTTTCAGGATAAATGACGTCGGTGGTATCCTGATAATTCATTGTGAAACAATCTTTTGTAAGCACGGTATCAAAAGTGGTGATTGGGACGGGATACCCATACATGCGAACCAAGTCGGAATCTATTATCTCGTATGTTCCGCCAGTAGTACAAGTACATTTTTTAGTTTTAGTGCAACTTGTCACACAGATCACGCCGAAAAACACAATTAGGATAATGAAAAATGATTGTTTCATAACAATGTGATTTTTAAACAATTTTGGTTTGCAAAGGTACATAAAATTATTTGAATGACAAAGGCCACAAAAAAAACAGGAGCGTATAAAATGCTCCTGCTTGTTGGTACCGAAGGCCGGGATCGAACCGGCACGAGTGTTACCTCATTGGTTTTTGAGACCAACGCGTCTACCTATTCCGCCACTTCGGCTTGGTATGGTTGGCTTCGACAAGCTCAGCCAACTTTGACAAACACAGCTCAACTAGATTGAGCTTGTTGGAATCAGGCGGCAAAAATACACTTTTTTTTGATATACACCACCCGACTATTCAATTATTGCCCGATCCACCCTTGAATGGTCTCAAGCGTGGCGGCGGGAACATCCAGCTTCAGCTTCTTGCGCATTCCGCCCAAATCGTTCAGCAACTTGTTCGGATTGGCGTTTTTCAGCTGGTCAACGGTGAGAATGTTGAGCTTTTTCAGCGCGGGAATCCAGGCGGCATCCATGCCCAAGGCTATGAAATCCTCGTCTTTGCTGACCTCCTGCTTCTTCTCCGGGCGCATCTGCGGGAAGAAGAGCACATCCTGAATAGAAGGCGAATTGGTCATGATCATAGCCAAACGGTCGATGCCAATACCCAAACCTGCTGTCGGCGGCATACCAATTTCCAGTGAGCGCAGGAAATCCTCATCCAATACCATGGACTCCGTATCTCCTCGCTTGCCGAGTTCCAGTTGGTCCTCAAAACGCTTACGCTGGTCAATCGGGTCGTTCAATTCGGAGTACGCGTTGCAAATCTCCTTGCCGTTGCACATCGCCTCAAAACGCTCGGTAAGGCCCGGTTTGGAGCGATGCTTTTTGGTGAGCGGCGACATCTCTATCGGATAATCGTAAATAAAGGTCGGCTGGATGAGCTTCGACTCACAAGTCTCTCCGAAAATCTCATCGATGAGCTTGCCCTTGCCCATGGTGCTATCGACCTCCACACCTTGCGACTGCGCGAACTTGGCCAATTGTTCCTCATTCATTTCGGAAATGTCGGTGCCAGTAAAATGCTCGATAGCCTCAAACATGGTATAGCGCTTCCACGGGCGCTTGAAATCAATGATGTTCTCCCCTACCTGCACCTTGGTATCGCCGTGCAACGCCAGGGCGATCCTCTCCACCATCTCCTCCACCGTATTCATCATCCATTCGTAGTCCTTATATGGTACGTACAACTCCATCTGGGTGAATTCCGGATTATGGAAACGATCCATACCCTCGTTGCGGAAGTCCTTGGAAAATTCATACACGCCGTTGAAACCGCCAACAATCAGTTTTTTCAGATACAACTCATCGGCAATACGCAAGTAAAGCGTCATATCCAATGTGTTGTGATGGGTCTTGAACGGACGGGCGGCTGCACCACCGTAAAGCGGTTGCAGAATCGGTGTTTCCACCTCCAAATAGCCTTTCTCGTTCAAATAGTTGCGCATGGTGTTCACCAGCAGTGTACGCTTGATGAAGGTGTCTTTGATGTGAGGATTCACGATAAGGTCGATGTAACGCTGACGATAACGTTGCTCCGGGTTCTGGAAAGCATCATACACCACTCCATCCTTTTCTTTCACGATGGGCAGTGGGCAAACTGATTTGCAGAGGATGGTGAACTCCTTCACATGGACACTGATTTCACCCGTTTGTGTGACAAACACAAAACCCTTCACGCCGATAATATCGCCAATGTCCAGTTTCTTGAACACACTGTTATACATTGTTTTGTCTTCACCCGGACAAATCTCATCACGTTTGGCATACACCTGGATTTTGCCCACGGCATCCTGAAGCACATAAAACGAGACCGCACCCATGATGCGCTGGCTCATGATACGTCCGGCAATGCTTACCTCTTGGAATTTTGTGTTGTCTTTCGGGAATTCCTCAAGAATTTCTGCTGTGGTGGCATTCACTTCATATTCGGCTGCCGGATAGGGATCGATGCCGAGATTCAATAAGTCTTCTAATTTCTTTCTGCGGATGATTTCTTGTTCGGATAATTCTGGCATAACTATTTGTGTTTAGGGTTGCAAAAGTACAAAAAAAGCAGGTGTGTATGGATTTCCGTGGCACAAAAAAAAGAGACCGGAATTCCGGTCTCTTTTTTATAGGAATTCGTCAACGGATTATCTAACCACAACTTTCGTAGTGTGATTGTTGACTTTCAGCATGTAAACGCCAGCCTTCATGTTGGAAACATTGATCTTGGTGGTGTTCACGAATTGCTCGCTGTAAACCTTCTGGCCAACCAGGTTGAACATTTCAACGAGAGTTTTCTCATTGGTGTTGTTGTTCACCGTGATCTCGGTGGTGGCAGGGTTAGGATAAATGGTAACATTGTTCTTGTCCATATCTTCCACATTCACGATAGCGCAATCATCACAAACAGCGTGGAGACCAATCAGAGTGTGGTATCTTTCACGAAGCCAGAAAATATCAGGCATAGCGGTTGCATACCAGTTGTGCGTTGGATCAAGAGTCCAGTCATAACATGTGCTGTAGTTCATGTTCAAGTCGTTCTTCGGAAGCTCACCACCATCGGTGTATTCGTCACGAGGATCTTTCGTAGCGTAGAACATGAAACGGCGGCAGGTAGTGTCGATAACCGTGTGACCAGTAGTACCAGGGATGAAGGTGTAGAACACAGCCAGTCTGTTGCAGCTGAGGTTGGACATTCCTTCAGGAGTTTCGAATACGATATCTTGCCACATGCTGGATGTGTCAGATTGATGCAACAGGAAAGTTTGTTCAAAAATCTGAACGTTAGCATCCAAATTGTCAGTACCACCCCAAGGAGAGTTGGACATTGTCGGCATGCATGTGGTAGGATCGATAGGCAACCAAAGAGCACCACCACGCCAAAGGGTATCAAGAGTAGCCTCATCTACTGTTAAGTAATTATGTATACCCTCATTGTCAAGGTTGATGAGATACATAATCTTCAATGTATCCACAACATCAGCAGGAACGGATTCGCCATCCAAGTAACCATAAACGAGCTCCAAAGAGTCGATGGAATAATTGGAAGTGCCCCACAAAGCGGGAACATTGGAGAATGTGGAACCATAGTAGAAAGTCTCCCAGCAAGAATGTGTCCAGTCATACACGTGACCGGTAGCTTGGAACTGTGCAGGGGACGGATCGGAGTTGCTCCAAGGAAAATATGCGTTAGTGTCTTTACACATGATAACACCAGCTGCATCCAAACCATCAGGCAATTGCATAACGTTTGCAAGGCCCTCACCATACTCAAACCAGAAAGAAGAAGCTGCGTTCTTGTCTTGAATTCTGTTCGTAGTTTTTTTCACGAATTTGCCGGAAATTCTCTCGGGAGCAGTTTTAATCATAACATTGCCCGTTTGAACGTGTTGAGCAAATGATGCCATGACAATCATCATGGCCATTAAAAATGTAAATACTTTTTTCATTTGTTTAGGATTTAATTTATAATTGAGTTTTTTTGCTTCTATTTTAAGAGCCTGCAAATATACATTTTTTTTTATCATATAGCCAATTTTCGGAAAAAAATATGTTTTATTAAGACTCTTCCGAGAAATTGTCAATTTCTTCTCGCAGATTTTCGATAATGAAATTTTGCCGCTCTATAGAGTTATTGCCCATATAATATTCGATTATCGCATCAATATTGGCTTTCGGGTCAAGAACCACCGGCTCCAAACGGATGGCTTTTCCGATAAAACCTTGAAATTCCTTCGGGGAAATTTCACCTAAACCTTTGAATCGGGTGATTTCCGGCTTGCCACCCAACGACTTGATTGCCGCCAGTTTTTCCTCTTCCGAGTAGCAATAATGTGTTTTTTGCTTGTTGCGTACGCGGAAAAGCGGCGTTTGCAACACATACACATGCCCGGAGCGCACCACATCGGGGAACAGTTGCAAGAAAAAGGCCAGCAACAGCAGGCGAATATGCATGCCATCGACATCGGCATCGGTGGCGATTACAATATTATTATAGCGCAACCCTTCCAACCCGTCTTCCAGATTCAAGGCAGCCAATAGCAAAGCTAGCTCCTTGTTCTCGTATATGGCACTTTTCTTCTTGATGATGTTCGCCGGCTTGCCCATCAAGCTGAACACTGCTTGCGTGTTGGCGTCGCGCGACTGCGTGATGGAACCGGAAGCGGAAATACCCTCCGTAATGAAGATGGTGGTCTCCAACCCACGCGGATCGTTGGTGTTGAAATGGTATCGGCAATCGCGCAACTTGCTGTTGTTCAAGCTCACCTTCTTCTGCAATTCTTTCGACTGTTTCTTCAGATTGGCAATCGCTGTACGCTCTTTTTCAGCTTCCTGTATTTTTTTCAAGATGATATCCGCCACCTCCTGATGCTTGTGCAGATAGTTGTCCAATAACCTGCCAATCATCTCGTTCACATAGTACCGGACAGTTTGACCTCCAGGTTCCATGTAGTCGGAACCCAACTTGGTTTTGGTCTGGGAATCGAACAGCGGATCCTTGATTTTCACCGACATGGTGGCGCAGACGGAGTTGCGCACATCGCTGGGCTCGAAGTTCTTTTTGTAGAAATCGCGGAAGGTTTTCACGATGGCCTCGCGCATGGCCTGCTGGTGCGTGCCCCCGTGGATGGTGTACTGGCTGTTCACGAAAGTGTAGTAGTCCTCGCCATATTTGCGGGTGGTGTGCACCATGGCGAACTCGAAGTTCTCGTCGTGCAGATAGATGGGCTCATACAGGCGGTCGCTGCCGGTTTCCTTGTTCAGCAAGTCCAGCAAACCGTTTTTGGAATAAAACTTCTGTCCGTTGAAATTAATCGTGAGCCCGCGGTTCAGATACACATAGTTCCAAAGCAGATTTTCGATGTATTCGGTGTACCAGTCGAAGTTGACGAAAATAGTATCGTCGGGCAGGAAAGAGGCCATAGTGCCGTTCTTCTCGGTGGTGTCCTCAATCGGATACTCTTTTATCAGCTTTCCTTTTGAAAATTCCGCTCTTTTGATCTTTCCGTCGCGCACACTCTGCACCAAAAGACTAGTGGAAAGAGCGTTGACAGCTTTCACACCCACGCCGTTCATACCAATGGAGGCAAAATCGCCCTTGAAGTTACGACCAGTGTTCATCTTCGAGTAGCAGTCCACTACCTTGTTAAGCGGAATGCCGCGGCCGTAGTCGCGCACAGTGACGCGCTTTTCCTTGATGGTCACTTCAATGGCTTTGCCGTAGCCGTTCATAAACTCATCGATAGCATTGTCCATCACCTCTTTCAGCAGCACATAAATGCCGTCGTCATGGGAGGAACCGTCGCCCACCTTCCCGATATACATACCGGGCCGTGTACGGATATGGTCATCCCAATTCAGAGTAATAATAGCGTCGTCTTTGTATTCTGACATAAATGGTTAGTGGTTTTTTCAATGGGGCGCAAAAATACAAAAATTTCGGATGTGTTAGAGTGGGCTTCTGCGTTGGGAGCCATCTGTGATGAAGCAGATGGGATGTTTACTGGAAATTCTTTATGAATAACAAAAAAAATGTTATTTTTGCCATTAATCATTAAAACAAAATAATCATGTCAGACGAAAGATTTCAAAACCAGTATCGCATCCCGTCTGCCCGCGCCAAATGGCACGATTATAACGGAGGAATGTATTTCGTGACCGTATGTACACGGAACAGGAAACATTTTTTTGGAGAGATTCATAATGGGGTAATGCATTTAACGGAGATTGGGAAATACACGCAGGATTGTGTCCAAGATATTCCATCACACAATCCATACGCAGAAATTCCATTATTTGTTATCATGCCAAATCATATTCATTTGGTTGTAACAATCGACGGTGGGGATTGTAGAGACGTGCCATGGCGCGTCTCTACAGACGGAAAAAACAAAATTATGCAGGAAATATGTAATCGCCAAGGTAAATTGTCAACCACAATAGGAGGAATGAAACAGGCCATCACCCGTTTCGCCCACCAACACAACCTCCCTTTCGCATGGCAACCCCGTTTCCACGACCACATCATTCGTGGAAACGAAGACATGAACAATATTGCGGATTACATCGAAAACAATGTGTCACGGTGGGAATATGACAGGTTTTTCGGGTGACCTTTGTAGAGACGTGCCATGGCGCGTCTCTACATCGCCCTGTCACCGTTTCACCGCAAACGTCGTAAATGAAAAAAATTTACCTTTGCGATCGCTTACCAAGTTGTGGCACTTTTTTGTTTTTTTACGTCTTAATAAAAAGTAAAATATGAAAAATATGCGACTGACAACCATTTTTCTTGCACTTTTACTGTCGTGTGGACACGTTTGTATGTCTCAACAGTCAGACAAACATATTTTGAAGACTCAGCAGGAGATTAGCTTGTTTTTTGAAAAATATGATGAGATTTATGATGTGTATTATGACTTTTACAAAAACAAGCAGTTCGATAAGGCGATTCACTCGCTAAAAGAACTTGTCACATTCTTTGACACAACTGCTATTGACAGTCAGTGGGTGGATGCCAGGATCTACAAGGAAGAAATGACAGCCGATGTATATTATAATCTTGCTTGTTGTTATGCATTGACGGCACAAAAGAAACTGGCACTGGAAACACTGAAAAAATCCATACGTGTTGGTTACAAGGATTATCGTAATATGCTTAACGACAGTGATTTTGAGAGTATCAGAGAAGACAAGAAATTCAAATCCTTGCTTGAAGAGATTAAACAATATGACCGATTGGTGATTTTGCAAAAGTCGTCTGCCTATATCAAGGAAGACATCGATACGCTGCCGCAATTTGTTTATCAAGATTCTGAAGACTATCGTTTAATGAATGTCAGGGAATTTTTTGATCTGGACTCCGTTGCCGGTGACGGTGACGAGATTTCCAAGATTCTGAATATCCTTCATTTCGTTCATAAAGCTATCCGGCACGATGGGGGCAATTTTGCGTTGTGTGAATTTGATGCTATCGATATCTATAATTACCACAAATCAACGGGAAAAGGTGTCAATTGCCGTCATCTTGCTATTGCTTTGAATGAGATGTATCTTTCGATGGGCATACCGTCGCGATATGTAACCTGTATGCCGTACGACGAGAAAGATCAGGATTGCCACGTCATCAATTCGGTTTGGTCGTCACAATATCAGAAATGGATTTGGATAGACCCCACCTTCGAAGCATACGTGAAAGACGAAAATGGTAATTTCTTGAGCATCCCGGAAGTGCGGGAGAGACTAATTGACGGTCGGCCTCTTTTCTTGAACGAAGATGCCAACTGGAATTATGAGAACAAGCAGACAAAAGAGTATTATCTGGAGGGCTATATGGCCAAAAACCTATATTGGTTTGATTGTGTAACGAATTATTGCTTCAATCCAGAGAGCAGATACAGATATGTGAAGAATATACACGTTGTTTTAACGCCATCAGCATACGAAACGCCATCAACATACGAAAATCCCAGCGATTGGGCCGTTATCACCCACGATGCCGATTATTTCTGGCAAGCTCCGACAAAATAAACGTATGCAACAAATAAGGAGCGAATGGTTGTTCGCTCCTTTAATGTGATTTTGTCGTTTTCGGTCCGCAGGGGCGAATTATGATTCACCCCTGCACCGTCGTTACATTACAATCTCTCAATCTTCACCCTAATCTTCACATCCTCCAGATCCATCTCCACGCCGTCGGAGACCGTGGCGGCGATGGTCAGGGAGGTGCAGAGGGTCTCGTTGCAGATGTGCTGCTCGAAGGCCTTCAACGCGGGGGTGATGACTTCGTTGCCCTCCACGGTGACGATGATCTTGTCCAGCACCTCGAAGTTGTTCTCCTTGCGGTAGGTCTGCACTAACTTCACGAACTCGCGGGCGTAACCCTCGTTCTTCAGCTCTTCGGAGACCTCGATGTCCAAGGCCACGGTCAGCGCACCGAAGTTGGCCACCACCCAGCCGGGGATGTCCTGCGCCTGGATCTCCACATCGTCGGTGGTGATCTCCACGGGCTGACCCTCAATTTCAAAGTTCATCACGCCTTCTTTCTCCAACTGCGCGATTTCAGCTTGCGAGAAGCCGGTGATGCGGGCGGCCACGAGCTTCATGATCTTGCCGTATTTCGGTCCCAACTTCTTAAAATCGGGCTTGATACGTTTCACGAACACGCCGTCTTCGTTGCTGACGAACACCAACTCCTTGACGTTGACCTCGTGCAGAATCAAATCCTGCACCAACGAAATCTGCTGTTTGAAATGCTCGTCCATCACAGGGATCATAATCTTGGAGAGCGGCTGACGCACCTTCAGGTTGGTCTTCTTACGCAACGCCAACACCATAGAGCTGAACTGCTGCGCGAGCTGCATCCGTTCTTCCAACTCCTTGTCAATCAGCTCCTCGTGTACCTCAGGATAGTCGGCCAAATGCACCGACTCGAACGCTTCCTTGCCGGTAACGCGGTTGAGGTCCTGATAGAGCTTGTCCATAAAGAACGGCGCAATCGGCGATGCAATCTTAGCAATAGTCACCATGCAGGTATAGAGCGTCTGATAAGCGGAAATCTTGTCCTCGCTGTATTCGCCCTTCCAGAAACGGCGGCGACAGAGACGCACGTACCAGTTGCTGAGATAAGCATCCACAAAGTCCTGAATCTCACGGCCCACCTTGGTCGGCTCGTAGTCGATGTAGTTCTCCTGACAATGTTTCACCAAGGTATTCAGCTCGGAAAGAATCCAACGGTCAATCTCGGGACGGTCCCCGTAGGGGATCTCCTTCTCTTTGTACGTGAAACCATCGATGTTGGCGTACATGGCGAAGAAGTTGTAGGTGTTGTACAGTGTGCCGAAGAACTTACGCTGCACCTCGCCGATGCCCGCTTCGTCGAACTTGAGGTTGTCCCACGGGGAAGCGTTGGTAATCATGTACCAGCGCGTGGCATCTGGACCGTACTTGTGGATAATCTCAAACGGATCCACAGCGTTGCCCAAACGCTTCGACATCTTGTTGCCGTTCTTGTCGAGCACCAAACCGTTGGAAATCACAGATTTGAAAGCTACGCTATCGAACAGCATCGTGGCGATGGCGTGCAACGTGAAGAACCAACCGCGGGTCTGATCGACACCTTCCGCGATGAAGTCGGCGGGGAAGTTGGTCTTGAAGAACTCAGAGTTCTCGAACGGGTAGTGCAGCTGGCTGTATGGCATAGAGCCGGAGTCGAACCACACGTCGATGAGGTCGCTCTCGCGGTACATCTTCTGGCCCGTCGGGGAGACCAGCACGATGCTATCCACGTAGGGCTTGTGCAGATCCACGTTGTTGTCGTAGTTTTCCTGCGACATATCGTTGACTTTGAAGTTCTTATACGGATTTTCGGTCATGAAACCGGCGGCGATGGACTTGTCGATTTCGGCCATCAGCTGCTCGATGGAGCCGATACAGATCTGCTCTTTCTTGTCCTCGGTGGTCCAGATGGGCAGCGGCACGCCCCAGAAACGGGAGCGGGAGAGGTTCCAATCGACGAGGTTCTCAAGCCAGTTGCCGAAACGGCCGGAGCCGGTGGCGGCGGGCTTCCACTTGATGGTCTTGTTCAGCTCGATCATACGCTCGCGGTAGGCGGTCGTTTTGATGAACCAGGAGTCGAGCGGATAGTAGAGCACGGGCTTGTCGGTACGCCAGCAGTGCGGGTAGTTGTGGGTGTGCTTCTCGCTCTTGAAAAGCTTGCCCTGCTCCTTCAGCATCACGACGATATCCACATCCAATGATTTATCCTTCTCTGTTTTGGTCGGGTCGTAGGCGTTCTTCACGAACTGGCCGGCGTAGGGACGGTAAGCTTCCACATCCATGCAGCTTTGGACAAACTCGGGGTCGAGGTCCTCGATGCGGTAGAACTTGCCGGTGCGATCGACCATCGGCTGGCGGATGCCGTCCTTGTCGATCATCACGAGCGGCGGGATGCCGGCGGCGGCGGCCACGCGCTTGTCGTCGGCACCGAAGGTCGGGGCGATGTGCACGATACCGGTACCGTCTTCCGTGGTGACATAGTCGCCGGGGATGATGCGGAAGGCGCCCTCGCCGGGGTTCACCCACGGGATGAGCTGCTCGTAGGAGATGCCCACGAGGTCTTTGCCCTTGAACTCCTTCACAACCTCCGGGGCCTCCTTGAACATCGTGGAAACCAACGCTTTGGCCATCAGGATGTGGCAGGGTTGTTCGGTATAAGGATGCACGGTCTTCAGCATCACGTAGTCGATATTCGGACCCACGCACAACGCCGTGTTGCTCGGCAGCGTCCACGGGGTGGTCGTCCACGCAATCGCGTATGTGGGCATCGGGTCGTTGGCGTTAATGGACAAATTGTCGTTGCCGTTCACCAATTTGAACAGTGCCACGCAGGTCAAATCCTTCACGTCGCGATAGCAGCCGGGCAGGTTGAGTTCGTGGGAGCTGAGACCAGTGCCGGCGGCGGGGGAGTAAGGTTGGATGGAGTAGCCCTTATAGAGCAGACCTTTCTTGTAAAGTTCTGACAGTAAATACCATACGGTTTCGATGTACTTGTTGTCAAAGGTGATGTAAGGGTGTTCGAGATCGACCCAGTAGCCCATCTCGCGGGTGAGCTCGTCCCAGCGGTCCTTGAACTTCATCACTTCGCGGCGGCAGGCCTTGTTATAGTCCTCCACGGAGATCTTCTTGCCGATGTCCTCCTTGGTGATGCCGAGGGTCTTCTCCACGCCGAGCTCCACGGGCAGTCCGTGCGTGTCCCAGCCGCCCTTTCTGCCGACGTACTTGCCGGTGAGGGTCTGGTAGCGGCAGACGATGTCCTTGATGGTGCGGGCCATCACGTGGTGGATGCCGGGCATACCGTTTGCGGACGGCGGTCCCTCAAAGAAAACGAACCGTTCGTGTCCCTCGCGGGTCGATAAACTCTTGGCGAAGATATCCTTGTCTTCCCAATACTTACGCATCTCTTCCCCTAAGTTCGGAAGATTAAGTCCTTTGTATTCAGTATATTTCATCGAAGTATAGATTTTTCCAAAAAACTGGCAAAGATACAAAAAATTCGTTCATTATATCCTCTGCAACCACTGGTTCATGAAACGATCATAAACGATGTACCCTTCCGGCATACGATAGAGCAACTCCTTTTCGCATAGGACGTCCAAGGCGGTTTTCACACTGCTGGCACCCGGCAAACCATGCTTCTTGATGAACTCTTTGCCCATGGGCTGTTCCACCAACCCTTCTTTGGCCACAGCTCGGAGCAATGAGAACTGGTTTTCGGTAAGGAATGGCACAATGCTCTCATACTGAGGCGATTTGCTCTCCACGACATTCAATATCGTTTCTCGAAGTTGCGCGGAAGACGACACGGACTTGAACTTTTCATAGAGTCTGTTCAAAACAGATTGGATATACCAGGTATAGCCATCGTAGATGTCGTAAAGTTCATGAAACACTTCACGATCCAGCACACCCTTTCTCGCCTCGAAAAACCGGTTGGCAAATTGATAGTAAATCTCTTCGTCAAGAGGCGCAAGATTCATCATATCAGTGCTTTGATAGAATGGCCGTTTGGGTGAAGCGAACATCTCGGACATAAGGTGCTTCCTACTCCCCGAGAAAATGAAATGGATGCTATGCGAGAACTGGATGTAGGACCGGAGCATCGCCTCGGTACCGGATTCGGGATATTCATTGATTTGCTGAAACTCATCAATGGCGATGAAAACTTCTTTCTGAATCTTGTTGAGATAGGTGAAAATACTCTGAATGGTCATTTCCGATTGCGTCGGATCCACATTTAATGTCACATTCGGCATCCCGGTGAGGGCATCCATACCCAAAACCGGTCTCAAGGAGCCGAGCATCTCCAACATCTTCTTGCCCAACATCTTGCTTTTAGAGAGCGTTTCGTTGAGCACCGCCGTACCAAGTATACGCACAAATTCGCTTTGGCTTTTGGTAGGGAAGATGTCAATGTAGATGCAAATCGCGTCCTTGTTTTCGGATTTGATATGGTGAAAAGTGTTCCAAATCAGCCCTGTTTTGCCCAATCTGCGTGGAGAAATCAGCGTAATATTGCGTCCATTATAGAGCGTTGAATTCATAATTTCGGTCTCTTCAATACGGTCGCAGAAGTATTCCGGACTTTTGTAACCCTGGCATATAAAGGGATTTACAATATTTTTCTTCATAGAATTCAAACTAAACAGGTTCTATATTCATAACATAATTTCCGTAACGGAAAAACTGAAATGCAAAAATACAAAAAAATCATATTAGGAATGATAATTCCAATAATCCAATACTGTATCACAGCAAAAATTTTTTTCATCTATCCTCCCCTACGAGCGTACGCTATAACTACCCCCGTCAAATAAAAAATATCTTATTGTAATAACATATAAATCAATTACTTATACCAACAGGAAAACATCAAAAATTCGCATTTTTTTTGCAACGATTCGGGCTTTTTTTCGTTAGGAAATTAAAACGTGTTCATTTAAAAATCCGGATTATGAAGAAGAGACATTTACCCCTTTTCGTGGCCACCCTCGCCACCCTTTTCATCACCCTCACCGCCTCCGCACAAGGCGAGTGGAAGTGGGCGCATTGCTGGAGCAGTACACCACCCCCAAACAACTACGATGTTAATACTGTAAAAAACATCGATTTTGACGATGAGGGGAATATTTATGTGTTGGGGACTTTTGGTGGGAACTTGACGTTTGACGGTAACACGTTCCTTTTCCTCAATAATCCAACTGTTTATTACAATTCCAGCTGGAGCGCATTTATTATGAAATATGACACTATGGGCAATATGTTGTGGCATAAAGAGGTGAAAACCAGTCGGGATAGCAGGTGCATACCCCACTGGTTGGAAGTGCGAGACAATAAAGTTTATGTCATGGGGAATGCTGGCCTGACAGATGTGGATGCTTATTCCGACGATCAGGCTTGGCACTATTGGCTCGACACCTTGATAACCGGTTCTCAGGTGCGGCCTATCCCAAAAGATCAAAGGGTTCCTCCGCGTACGGTAGGCCGATGGTCCTATTTGGCCACTTTTGACTTGGACGGAAACCTGTTGGACAGCCATTTCGTTCAGCCTTTCGGTCGAAAAATATATGCTAATAATATCCGTGCAGAAGAATATCTTTGCAACGAGGCGAGTTTAAATATCTCACCTTTTCATGTTGATGCGCAGGGGAATACATACATTTTCACTAAATTAGTTTATGACGGCCCCAGCACCAATCCATATACCTTGGTGGTGGATGGCGATACCAACAGGAAATATGATATTTATTTTCCTGAAGGAAGCGATGTCCCAGGCCCTTGTTTCACAAATATAATGATGTATAAGTTTTCCCCAGATTGGGAATTGCTGTTCGCGAAACAATTGATAGATCATTCGGACGGTATTGGACTTTCGATAGGAGACTCTATTAATCCATATACACCGTCCCTGTCTGGTTTTTCTGTTGATGAGGAAGGGAACTTCTACTTGTCTGGCCATTTTATGATTCCTACTGAAGATATCTACTTTAATGTACCTCCCCAATTCCCTGTTCACATATATTGGGATAGTACTCATTATGTAACGATTCAGGATTATAGCTCTGATATTACGCCTTTTATTATCAAATATAATGCGGACGGGGAACTTCTTTGGTGTAACCAGATATATACGCTCGGTTCTCATGATCCGAATCTTCCAGACCATGCAAACAGCAATGTGTCGGGTTGTTATTATAATAATAGACATGTATATATGATAGGAGTGGGATCTTATGGGCCACAGGGCAGCGTTTATTTTGATGATCCGAGCCATCCGTTAAGCCAAATGGTGGAAAACCAACTCAACATCGGTTTTTTTGTCAGCTATGATGCCATGACGGGGCATTATGTCAGCCATGGCATTGTTCCGGCAAATAATTCAGGAACAGGGTTTCGACTGGCAGCTCTCCACAACAGAGTCTTTGCCTATGCAATAGCAAATCTTATAAACCAAGCTTTTTACCAATGGAGAGAAGACGGTTTGTTCATTCATGCGGATACCATATATTCCTCAAGTTCGTTTGGCTACGGCAATACGTATGTCAATAATCAAGGATATATGGCAATTTCAGGCGAATGCCAATCTTCCGTGACGTTCTCTGACAACGTATCTGTTTGCAGCAGTCCAACAGTTTGCAAAAGTGCAGTCATCGCCCTCTACCATAACCCCGAATTCACCACGCCATACGTGGGCATCCCCGCGTATTACAGGCCGAAGCCGGAGGTGCGGCTGTGGCCCAACCCCGCCACCGAGCGGATCACCATCGAGAGCGAGGAGGATTTCCCCATCATCTCCGTTTCTGTGGCCGACATGAAGGGCGCCATTCTCACCCTCCTCCCCGTCAACG
>JAFSOZ010000006.1 GCA_017443175.1 Bacteroidales bacterium | reverse complement strand
GAGAAACGCGATGAGGATGTCCTTGTTCTCCTCACTGGCAAAGACACGTTTAAAACCAAAATCGGTCAACGGATTGATGAACACATTGTTTGTTTTCATAATAATAAAAATTTGTTTTGTTTTTATAGTTAACAGGCGGCTTCGACAAGCTCAGCCGCCATGTGGTGTTGCAAAGGTAACACGTTGTTCCGTTCTGGCAATGGGAATCCGAAAATTTTTATCGGCCAGAGAAACAACAATATACAAAAATTGAGGGTGTCAATTTAACAACCTATTGTTAAAGCGGTTGCGTGGATTTCGGAGAAAAGGGATGCGGCAGAATCCTCAACATCAACCCTGCTTTACCAACTGTCCGCAAGCGGCCGCAATATCCTGACCGCGGCTCTGACGCACATTCACCACCATGTTGCAACTCTTGAGGTAATCGATGAACTCCTCCCGCTGGTTGGGATAGGAACGGTGATAAAGGCCGTCCTCCGTCTCATTGTACTCGATGATGTTGATCTTGACAGGGAATGGGCGACAGTAACGAGCCAACTTCTCGGCAGCCTGGCGCGTGTCGTTCACCTTGGACAACAACAGGTACTCGAACGTGATGCGAGCTCCGGTTTTCCGGTGGTAATAGACCAAAGCAGCCTGCAGGTCGTGGAGGCTGTTGTGGTCCGTAGCCGGCATGATGACCTGACGCACGGCAGGGTCGGCACTGTGCAGGGAGACTGCCAAGCCGCACGGGAAATTGCGGTCGGCCAACGCCTTGATGCCCTTCACGATACCGGCAGTGGAAAGCGTGATGCGCGTGGGCGACAAGCCCCAACCATCTTTGGCAGTGAGCTTGTCGATGGCTGTCATCACGTTGTTGAAGTTCAACAGCGGCTCGCCCATACCCATGAACACGATGTTGGAGATTCCGTTGCCGTACAACTCGCGCGCGCGACGGTCCATGAGCACGTACTCATCCACAATCTCGCTGTAGTGCATATTGCGGATAAAGCCCATCGTGCCCGTGGCACAGAAGGTGCAACCCAACGGACAACCCACCTGCGAGGAGACGCACGCCGTGACGCGCTCTCCGGAAGGGATAAGCACGCCCTCCACGTATTTGTCATCGTGCAATCGGAAAGCGAATTTGGCAGTCTGGTCCTTGCTGTGCGCCTCCTGGGCTATGACTGTCCTATGAAAGGTGAAACTATTGGCCAGTTGCTGCCGCAGAGTCGCGGAGATGTTGGTCATCTCATCGAAACTGCCGGCACCTTTTTGCCATAGCCACGACCAAATCTGCTTGGCGCGGAACTTCTTTTCCCCGATAGACACGAGAAAATCCTCTAACTGCTCGTTGGAAATGTTGCGAATATCTTCCATAATTGAAAAAAAAGGCTGCCGCGGGGCAGCCTTTACAGGGTTATGTTAAAAAACTTATTTTGCCAATTTGTAGGTGTCCATAGCCATCACCAATTCCTCGTTGGTGGTCACGGAGACCAACTTCACTTTGGAGTCGGGCGTGGAGATGATGCCATCTTCACCGGCATACTTTTGGTTGGCTTCCTTGTCGAGTTTGGTGCCGAGGAACTCAAGGCCTTCGCAGATGGCCTCGCGCTGGAACCAGGCATTCTCGCCAATACCGCCCGTGAAGAGAATCACATCCACACCACCCATGGCGGCAGCGTAAGCACCGATGTATTTCTTCACGCGATAGGCAAACATGTTGAAGGCGTAGGTGGAACGTTCGTCACCGGCATCGCGACCCGCACGGATGTCGCGCATATCGACACTCTTGCCGGAAATACCCAGCAAACCGCATTTCTTGTTGATGAAGGTGTTAAGCTGCTTGGAGTCCATCTTCTCGGAATCCATGATATAGAGCAGCGCACCGGCGTCAATGTCACCGCAGCGAGTGCCCATCATCAAGCCCTCAACCGGGGTGAAGCCCATGGAGTTGTCGATGGATTTGCCATTCTTGATGGCAGTGATGGAAGCACCGTTGCCAAGGTGGCAACTCACGATCTTGCAGTTGTTATAATCCAGCCCCACCATTTCGGCGGCTTTCGGGCCCACATATTTGTGGCTGGTGCCGTGGAAGCCGTAGCGGCGGATTTTCTTCTCGGAATAATATTCGTACGGCAATGCATACAAGAAAGCCTCGGGCGGCATGGTCTGGTGGAAGGAGGTGTCGAAGATACCCACGTGTTTCACGTTAGGAAGCAGTTTCTTCATCACATCAATGCCAAGCAAGGAAGCGGGATTGTGCAGCGGGGCCAACTCACAGAGTTTGGCAATCTCTTCGCGCTCTTTGTCGCCAATCACCATGCTCTGTTTGAAATATTCACCGCCGTGAGCCACGCGATGACCCACTGCGTTGATTTCGTCCACAGACTTGATCACGCCGTGTTGCGGATCCATCAAGGCTTCAAGCACCAATTTCACGCCCACCTCGTGGTTGGCGATAGGAGTTTGTACATAGTATTTCTCTTTGCCGACCGGTTTGTGAGTGAACTCACCCATCTCCAAACCCACACGCTCCACAAGACCTTTGGCCAATAATTCAGGTTGCGGTTCCATTTCCAGCAATTGGTATTTGATGGAGGAACTGCCACAGTTTAAAACTAAAACTTTCATATTTGATAGATTAATGGATTGTATTTTTTAGCGTGGCAAATATACAAAAAATGCCTCATATTCTTCCTCTCCGCTAAAAATCGGTATATACCCACTTGAATATCTGGTCGCCGCGGCGCACCAGGCTTTTCACGGGGATGGAGCAGGCAACGCCCTTCTCCACTTTGTCCACGGGCTTGAGGTCCAGGCGAATTTCCGACACCTTGTCTTCGTAAACGCCGGTGGTAGCTCCGATAATGAGAATCTCATCGCCCACGGCAAGAGAGTTTTCCTCCATCCAGATTTCGGCCACCGACAGTTTGGAAAAGAAGTTGGTGATTTTGCCGACTCTCTGTTTGGTGCGCGTGGCCATGGAACCGTAACGCCCCGACCACTCGCCGATTTTGCGTCCCAAGTAGTAGCCACCCCAGAAATCGCGGTTATAGACACTGCGCAACCTGGTCATCCATTGTTCGGTTTTCTCTTCATTGAAAGTGCCCTCTTCAATGGCGCGCAAAGCCTCGTGATAGCATTCGGTCACCACCTTCACGTACTCGGGCGAGCGCCCGCGACCTTCAATCTTAAGAATGGAAACTCCGGATTTGATGATTTTATCCAGAAAACTGATCGTACACAAATCTTTGGGAGACAAGATATAGGGATTATCAACCTCCAATTCTATCTCATTCTCCTCATCGATAATCCGGTAAGAACGGCGACAAGGCTGGTTGCAGGCTCCCCGGTTGGAGGAAAAATTGTAATTGTCCAGGCTGAGGTAGCATCTTCCCGACACGGCCATGCACAATGCGCCGTGCACGAAAATCTCAATCTTCATCAACTCGCCTTTCGGACCAGTAATATGCTGTTCCTTAATGGCCTGGCAAATATCCGCAATCTGTCTCAGCGTGCACTCGCGGCCCAACACCACCACATCGGCAAATTGGGCGTAATAGCGCACCGCCTCCACATTGGTGACATTGCACTGTGTGGAGAGATGGATTTCCAGCCCGATTTGGCGGGCATATTGTATCACGGCCATGTCGGAAGCAATGATGGCGGTAACCCCACATCGTTTGGCCGCATCCAACAACTCGTGGGCCTTCTCAATCTCGTCGTTATACACGATGGTGTTGACGGTCAAATAGGTGTTTACCTGATGCTCATGGCAAATGTCCGTGATTTGCTGAAGGTCCTCCAGTGTGAAATTGGCTGCGGAGCGCGAGCGCATGTTCAGCACGCCCACGCCAAAATATACAGAACCGGCACCCGCCTGTATGGCGGCCATCAGAGACTCGTAGGAGCCAGCCGGAGACATTATTTCTACCATAATTTTATGAATTAAGACTGGAGACCGGAGACTGGAGACTGTTCTAATCCCCTTTCACCCCATGCACCCCTTGTACTTCATGTACCACATTCACCCCATGCACCTCCTTCACCTCTTGTACCCCATGTACCTATTCTTCCTGTTTCTCTTTTTTGGAAATCATTTTGAGAAACGCCACCTCTTTTTTGGTGAGGAAGCGCCACATGCCGCGGGGGAGGTCTTTTTTGGTAAGGCCGGCGAAGATCACGCGGTCGAGTTTCACCACATCGTAGCCGAGGAAATCGAACATACGGCGGATGATGCGGTTCTTGCCTGAGTGGATGGTGATGCCGATCTCTTTTTTGGATTCGGAACCTTCCACATATTGCACATCGTCGGGGATAATAACGCCGTCGGACAGTTCAAGGCCATTGCGGATGGCAGCCATGTCGATGGAGGCAAAAGGTTTGTCCACCTCGACCAGATAGGTCTTCTCAATCTGGGAGCTTGGGTGGGTCAGTTTCTTGGTAAGGTCGCCGTCGTTGGTGAAGAGCAGCAGGCCGGTGGTGTCGCGGTCGAGGCGGCCCACAGGGTAGATGCGTTCCGGGCACGCGTCGCGCACGAGTTCCATCACGTTGGCGCGGTCGCGTTCGTCGTCGGTGGTGGTGATGTAGTCTTTGGGCTTGTTGAGGAGCACATAGACAGGTTTCTCGCGTTGGAGCACGCGGTCGCCGAAGCGCACCTCATCGGTGGGCAGCACCTTGTGGCCCATCTCGGTCACCACTTCGCCGTTCACGGTGATGGCTCCGGAGGCGATGAGCACGTCCGCATCGCGGCGTGAGCAGATGCCCGCGTTGGCGATGTACTTGTTCAAGCGGATCGGGCCGTGCTGTTCCTCAAATTCGAGGGAGAGGATTTTCTGCGAGCGGGGCGTCTGCCGACCCTCGCGTTTGCGCCGGGCCACAATCTCGGTCAGAATCTCCGACTCGGCCGTCACGTTGCGTTTGCGCGGACGGTCGTCTTCCTTGCGGTCGCGGAAAGAGCGTCTCGGACGCTCGTCTTTGTCGTTGAAACGGCGTTTTGGGCGGTCGTTGTCGTAGCCAGTTTTCTTGAAACTGCGTTTGCCACGGGAAAAGTTTTCTCCGTCGTCATCAAAACTGCGTTTGGGTTTATAAGGCTTGTCCTTGAACGAACGTTTGGGTTTGGAACTGCCCGCTTCATCGTTGTTGAAGCGGCGCTTTGGGCGACTCTCAGTGCGCGGCTTTCTCTCGAAAGTCTGGTCGTCCGAAAAATCATCACTGTTGAATTTTCTTGCCATTAACGGTTTTTTCTAAAATCGCTGCAAAGATATACAAATTATAGCACATTTTTCATTTGGGTCTGCCAGACCATGGGCATGACTATATGAGAAAAAATCAGGTGCCTAATACAGCAGTCCCAACTCCAGCTTGGCGGCTTCCGTCATCATCTCCATCTCCCAAGGCGGGTCGAAGGTGACCTCCACCTCAACTTTGTTCACGCCCGGAATCATGGCCACCTTCGTCTTCACCTCCATGGGCAGACTCTCGGCCACCGGACAGTTGGGCGCGGTGAGCGTCATCAGAATATATACATCGTTGTTTTTGTTGACTTCCAATTTGTAAATGAATCCCAATTCCCAGATGTTTACCGGAATCTCAGGGTCATAAATGGAGTTGAGTACTTCAATGACTTTCTCTTTCATTATAATCTATATTTTATTGTAATGCTTTCTCTTTAAGGGAATTGAACCCATCGCCTAACGTCTCTGACGCATCCACGATGGTGACGAACGCCGAGGGGTCGATCTCGTGCACAAAATGGATGAGAACAGGGAGTTCTTTGCGCGAAATGGTGGTGAAAATGATTTTTTTCTCGTTGTAGTTATACATTCCTTCGCCGTGCAGATAGGTGCCGCCGCGCTCCAACTCGTCCAAAATGCGCAAGCGTATCTCCTCATGCTTGTCGGAAATGATGAGCACGGCTTTGCTGGAGTGGAAACCGGCAATCACCTTGTCCATCACAACGCCCGTCACGTAGATGATGAGCCAGGAATACAATGGGATGGTCCAGTCCTTGAAAGCAGCCAATGCAGCTAACACAATGGTGGAGTCCACGATGATCAGCAATGTGCCCAGCGGGATGTGTTTCACATACTTACCGATAATCATAGCAATGATATCCGAGCCGCCCGAGGTTGCACGTGTCTTGAAAATCAAACCCAATCCGATGCCGATGATGATACCGCCGCACAAGGCGATGATGAAGTTAGCCGACGGATCGGGAGTCATGGGCTGGCCCGGCAGACTGATCAGCGGGGCGTAGCCGTAAACTTTTTCCAGCAAAGAAATCCAGGCGGGCAACGTGATGACACCCACCAACGTCTTGGCTCCGAATTTGGGCCCCAACCACAAAGTGCCTATCAGCAACAAGGGCAGGTCCAGACAGATACCCGATAAACCGATGGGAAAGTTGAACACATGGTGCAGAATAATGGCAATACCATAGACACCGCCCGGAGCCAATTTCAACGGGGAGACGAAAACAACGTACCCGATGGACATAATGAATGTTCCTAAAATGATAAGTCCGTAGCTTTTGACAACTTCTTTCCAGTTGATATTCTTCCAATCAATTTTCTTAAACCACTTCATACAAACAAAAAATTATCGGCTAATGGTCATATTAAGACGCTTGGCCAGTTCTTTTCTGACCCGGTCAACATCTACAATTCTCTGGAGAATGCCGTTGGACTCCTCTTCCGTATAGGAGTTGTCGGCGAGTTCCTTCTCCAAAAAGGCTTTGGCATGCTCCGCAATGCGCAATTTGAGGGTGAGAATGTTCTTCTCCACATCCTGCTGCAGGGTCATCCGGCTGTTCATCACGGAGTTGGTGTACATATCGAATCGCTTTTCCCACAGCGGACTGTATTCGGGATCTTCAGCGGCAATATATTGCATGGCAAAAGCGCTCTCTTCCTTATCCTCACTGAGCAGGAACGTGCGCTTGATGTCGTCCTGATCACGCAGAATCTCCGCCACCTCCGCATAATGCTCATAGATTCTCAACAACAAAGGATCCTTAAGTCGGATTCCATCCTTGAACAATTCGTCGAACACATACTGATCAACTCGCATGGGCATGGGATCTCCGGTTTCCGGATCTTCTACGTTGATTTCAAAAAGGCCATACTTGATGAGCAGGAGGATGAGATTCTTTTCCGCCTCATAGAGAAGGTCCTGTTTCTCCACTTCCCTTTCAGGATGTTCGTGCTTGGCAGGCGGCGCGATTTCCGGCATTTGCCCAGTAGCAGCCTTACTGCCACCCTTCACCTTGTCCTGCCATGTTAGATAGCGCAATTCATCGCCCAGGGTTTTCTCCGACAGATCGAACAGGGCTGCGCATTTCTTGATGTAGAACGACTGCGCGATGCGGTCCTGTACCTTGGCAATGGTTTTGACGATTTCCTTCACCATCTCGCTGCGCTTGCGCGGGTCGTCGCCGGCCTCCTCAGAGAGGATGTTGGCTTTAAACAGTAAGAAATCCGTGGAATTGGTTTCCAGATACTCGGCCAACTCGCTATCCCGGTGTTTCTTGGCAAAAGAGTCGGGATCCTCGCCATCGGGCAGGAGGCACACTTTGACGTTGAGATTCTTTTCCAGCAGCATGTCGATGCCGCGCAACGAGGCCTTGATACCCGCCCGGTCGCCGTCGTACAGCACCGTGATGTTGCGGGTTTGCGTGCCCAAAATCTTCACCTGCTCGTTGGTGAGCGACGTGCCCGAGGAGGCCACCACATTCTCAATGCCCGCCTCGAACATGGAAATGACATCCGTGTAACCTTCTACCAAATAGACATTGTCTTTCTGCCTTATTGCTTTCTTCGCTAAATAGATGTCATACAGCGTATCGCTCTTATGGTAGATTTCATTCTCCGGCGAGTTGATGTATTTGGCCGTTTTCTCGTCCTTCTTCAACACCCGGCCACCAAAGCCGATGGTCTTGCCTGTAGTATTATGAATCGGGAAGATGACGCGACCGCGGTAGGCATCGTACAATTTGCCGCTGTCCGCTTTCTTGATCAAACCCAGCTTCAAAAGAAATTCTTCTTTGTATCCTTTCTTCAGTGCCTCCTTGGTGAAAGTATCCCAACCGCCGGGGCAATAGCCAAGATGAAACTTGTCGATGGTGGAATCCAGAAAACCACGCTCCTTGAAGTAGGACATACCCATCAGCTTGCCCTCTTCGCCGTTGCGCAACTGGTCCATGAACCATTTCTCCGCAAACTCGTTGACGAGATAAAGGCTTTCCTTCTCAGTCCTGATTTCTTTCTCCTCCGGCGTCTCGGCCCGATCGTACTCTACGGTGATGCTGTATTTGGCGGCGAGATATTCCAAGGCTTCGGGATAACTCATTTTGGCGTGTTCCATCAGGAACGTGACGGCACCCCCCTTGGCATCGCACACAAAACACTTGTAGATGCCCAGACGGGGATTCACGTGCATGGAGGGATTGCGGTCGTCGTGGAACGGGCACACGCCCACATAACCCTGTCCCTGCCGTTTCAGCGGGACAAAGTCACCCACGACCTCCTCAATCTTGGCCGCGAAGTTGATTTCGTCTATGGTTTTCTTGGAAATCATCAATCCTCGTCGTTATTTCTGTTTTTTCCTTTGTCGAAACCGCTCTTGCCTGCATCCACTTTGAATTTCTTGAAGATCTTCTTGTTATGCATCACCTCCAATGCCTTCTGATAAGTATCATCACTTTCGAGGAAGATGCGGTAGGCATCACCGAAACCGTACAAACTGCGGGCGATTTCGTATCTCAGATACTCACGGATGTACTCACCTACATGTTCTTCGTTGCGCAGGCGCATGGCTTCGGCATAACTCTTCGCCACATAGCTGGTGAACATGGTGTCCAGCATCTGCATATCCATGTTATGGGAAGAGGTGAACAGCGAATCCAATTTGTCACTGTTGTCCTTGATGAAAGCATTGGCATAGCTGGAGAACTTGAACGAAGCGCTGTCGCTCACGCCCTCCTTCTTGGCATACTGCATGAACTCCTTGTAGAAGTCATCCGTGATGATGTATTTGGATTGAAAATCTTCAAAAGCGGGATATTTTTGTTTCAGCGGCTCGCGGTTGTTTTCCATATAGTCGGCCACAAAACTGCCGAAAATGCCTTTCCGGACAATTTCGTTGTAGAGCGTGGAATACTTGGTGGTATCCAACGGCACGAAGATGTCGGGCATGATGCCACCGCCGCCATATACGGTACGTCCGTGAGGCGTTTTGTATTTCAGGGAATCCGGGAAACGGATGCTGTCGGCGGTGTAGAGCTCTCCACGGTTCGCACGAGCCTGAAGGTCTTTGAAATAGTTGTCCAAACCGTCGTTGTAGGGTTTCTGGATGCAACGACCCGTGGGCGTGTAGTAATGGGAGATGGTGAGACGCACCTGCGATTGATCCACAAAGGTAAGCGGTTTTTGAACCAAACCCTTGCCGAAAGTACGGCGGCCTATCACAAGGCCACGGTCCCAGTCTTGCACACAACCCGAAGTGATTTCGGATGCGGAAGCAGAGTTTTCGTCCACCAGCACGATGAGCTTGCCTTCTTCAAAAAGACCGGTCTTCTCAGAGTAGAATTTTTCACCGGTTTTGCGGAAATTATCTGTGTAAACGATGATACGTTTGCCCGAGATGAACTGGTCGCAGATTTCGAAAGCCACGTTCAGATAACCGCCTCCATTACCGCGCAAGTCGAGGATGAGATCTTGCATACCTTGCGCTTTGAGTTTCTTAATGGCTGTTGTAAGCTCATTGGTGGAGGTAGCAGCGAAGCGCTCCAGCTTGATGTAGCCGGTGGTCTCGTCAGCCATGAAGGAGACATTGATGCTATGCATGGGGATAGCCCCGCGTGTGATGACAAATTCCAGCAATTCGGGGTTGCGTCCGCGTTTGATGGAGACTTTCACTTTGGAGCCCTTTGCCCCGCGCAGATGCTTGCGTACCCAGTCGTTGGTGATTTTGTCGCCGTAGGCAATCGTGTCATCCACCTTGACGATTTTATCGCCGGCAAGCAAGCCCACCTTCTCGGAAGGTCCGTTGATGATGACTTCCATCACGTTGATGGTGTCTTTGATGAGCTGGAAAGTGACGCCGATTCCGTCAAATGAACCGACCAAAGGCTCGTTCATGGCCTGCACATCCTTCTTGGGAATATAAGCTGTATGCGGGTCCAACTCCTTGAGCATGGCCACAATGGCTTTGTCCGTCATAGGATCAAAATCCACCGAATCCACATACATCATGTTGATGGAGTTGATAAGCTGGTCCATCTTGGTCTTGTTGGGTTGGTAGTTTTTGTTCGGATTTTGAGCAAAAACCATTGTCAAGCAACCGATACAGAGCAAAAAAATGCAAAGAATATTCTTTTTCATCACAAGGTGTGTTTTTTTAGGGCCGCAAAGGTACAAAAATTAGTGAATACACGCAATTTGATGATACCACATTTGTAGAGGCGCAAGATTTTGCGCCTCTACAACTACAATTTCATTTTTACCACGGTAATTCCGCTGCCGCCCATCTCCAGGGTTTCGTCCTGGAATGCCTCCACATCTTTGCGCTTGGCCAGTTCTTGGCGGGTGATCTGGCGCAAGATGCCGTTGCCTTTGCCGTGCAGGATGCGTACAAAGCGGATGCTCAGCAAGGCTGCCTCGTCCAGATACTCTTCCAAGTTGGTGATGAGCTCTTCCGCGCGCTGTCCGCGCACGTCCAAGGTAGCATCGAATTCCGCCAGCTTCTTGTTCATGGCATCACCCAAGGTCCCTTCGTTGTAGTGGACCACCCCGCCCCGACGCACTTCGCGCGCCTCCTTCTTGCTGATTTTCGCCAGCTTGCGAATTTCCGTCTTGAAGGAGATGGAGTTGAATGCAATAGTAGCATCGTTGCCGTTGATGGCTGTCACCTCGCCCGTCACCTGCATGTCGGCCATGAAGACACTGTCGCCCACGCGGATGATGTTGTCCTCCGGCTTCTCCTCCACTTTCTTAGGCTTCGGAGCACTGCGCTTCACTGGCACAATGGGCTTGATACTCTCCTCTTTCTCGATGGATTCTATTTCCTCTTTGAGTTCCTCTTTCAGCTTGGTGACATTCTCCCGCGCTTTCTTGGTCTTCACCGCATCGGCCTTGGCTTCCTTGATGTCGCGAATGGTTTTTTCTATCACCTTGTTCGCGCTTTCCACAATCATATTGGCTTGGTTTTTGGCCTTTTGGATAATGTCCTTGCGCTGTTTGTCCAATTCAGTGAATTTGGCAGAGTATTCGTCAATCATTTCAGCCAGCTGGTCGTCGGCTGCGCGCACCTGTTTCAGCGTCTTTTCCGTTTCCTGCTGTGCCAATTCAATTTCCTCCAGTTTCCGCTCATAGTCAATCTGTGCGGTGCCGGATTTGGAGATGGCACTCTCGATGATGTCAGGGTTCAAGCCAATGTGATGGGCGATTTCGTAAGTAAATGAGCTGCCCGGCTTGCCGATTTTGAGTTTATATAACGGTTGTAACGCTTTGGTGTCGTACAACATGGCTCCGTTTACCGCTTCGTTGTGCGTATCGGGGAACATTTTCAAATTGCCGTAGTGTGTGGTGATGATGCCGAAAGACTGCTTTTCATAGAAGCTTTCCAAAATGGCTTCTGCAAGTGCGCCGCCTAACGTGGGTTCCGTGCCCGAGCCGAACTCGTCGATGAGAAACAGCGACTTCGCGTTGAGGTTTTCATCCATCACTTTGAGGTTGGAGAGGTGTGAGCTGTAGGTACTCAGATCGTTTTCGATGGACTGCTCGTCGCCGATGTCGATGAAGATACTCTGGAACACACCCATGTCGGAAGTGCTTTGCATGGAGACCAATAGTCCGCACTGCATCATGTATTGGAGCAGACCCACGCACTTGAGGCACACGGATTTGCCGCCGGCGTTTGGACCGGAAATCAACAGGATGCGCTGGTTTTCGGTAAGTTGTACATCCAGAGGGATTACCTTTTTGCCCGTTTTTTGCAAGGCGAGATACAACAATGGATGCTGTGCCTGCTGCCAATTTACGAGCGGCTGGTTGTGCACATGCGGAAGGGCAGCGTTGAGGTCGATGGCGAACAGGGCCTTGGCGCGCAGGAAGTCGTAACGGCCCATAATCCGCTGCGCATCAAGCAATTCCGGAATCAGCGGACGGATGCTGTTCGACATTTCGGAAAGGATGCGCACCACTTCGCGACTGGCGGCGTTTTGCAGGTCTTTGAGCTCGTTGTTGGCATCGAACACCTCCGTGGGCTCGATGAAAACCGTCTGGCCGGTGGCCGACTCGTCGTGGATGAAGCCCTTGAGGCGGCGTTTGTACTGCGCCGCGATGGGAATGCAGAGGCGGCCGTTGCGGATAGTCATCTCGGCATCCTCTTTCACCAAACCGTCTTGCTTGGCGGCATTGAGAATCTTGCGAATCTGGCGGTCGGCGCTGTTGGAAATGCGGTTGATCTCGCCCTTGATGCGGCTCAGTTCGTCGGAAGCATTGTCACGGAGCTGCCCTTTGTCGTCCAAAATGCGGTTGATGCCGTTCAACAGGTCGCGCTGAATGGGCATTGCTTCGCAGATGTCCCACAGATAGGGGTATTTTTTGTCCTGATGGCGCGTGCGCAAATAGACAAAGATGCTCGTCATGGTGACGATGAAGGCACGCAACTGAGCCAACTCCTCCAATTCGATGTAGGTACCGTCCACCTGCAGTCGTTTCAGCTCGGTGCGAAGATCGTAAAAGTCTTGTGCGGGAAACGGTTCATCGAAGAGCAGCACCTGCCGCATCTCCTCCACGCTTTCCAGCTCCGGTTGTATCTTGTCCAGCTCCGACATCATGGACACGGCATCCACCAGTCCCTGCCCGAGAGCACTCAGGCACCGTCCGCGCAACAGCTGCCGGATGTTGTCAAAACCTATTTTCTCTTCAAAATTATTCGGGTAAAGCATTATGCTATTGATGTTTAAGTGAAAATTATCAATTTTTATGCTAATAACATAATTCTATCAGCATAAAAATTGGAAAAATATTCCCTATGCAAACAGCGTTGCAGCGGTGCAATCCTTGACGGTCACCCCAACATACTCGCCGATTATGTGGTTTCCCTTCGGGAAGATGATGACCTTGTTTTGGCTATTGCGGCCATAGAGTTGGTCGGCGGAGCGCTTGGAGGCCCCTTCAATCAGCACTTGGAAGGTCTTGCCAATGTCGCGCTTGTTGCTGATGAGCGACAGCTCGCCTTGCAGCGCGATGATTTCCTCCAAACGGCGGGTCTTCACCTCATCGGGCACATCGTCGGTGAAGCGTTTGGCCGACATGGTGCCGCCGCGCTCGGAGTATTTGAACATGTAGGCGTACTCATAGCCCACTTCGCGCATGATGGAAAGCGTCTGCTGATGATCTTCTTCCGTTTCGCCGCAGAACCCCGCAATGATGTCGGTGGAGATGGCGCAGTCGGGCATCAGCTCCTTGATTTTGCGCACTCTTTCGAGGTAGTATTCGCGGGTATAGACACGGTTCATGCGCTTGAGCACCTCGTTGCTGCCCGATTGCACAGGCAGGTGGATGTACTTGCAGATGTTGTCGTAGCGTGCGATGGTTTCCAAAAGTTCGTCGGATATGTCCTTAGGGTGCGATGTGGCGAAGCGCACGCGCAAATCGGGCGACACCTCGGCCACAGCGGCCATCAGTTTGGCGAAGGTCATGTCTTCCCATTGATAGGAGTTGACATTTTGTCCAAGCAACGTCACTTCCTTGTAGCCGTCATTCAGCAATTGTTCCACCTCGTGCAGGATGGTTTGCGGGCTACGGCTGCGCTCGCGCCCGCGGGTGTAGGGCACCACACAGTAAGTACAGAAGTTGTTGCATCCGCGCATGATAGACACGAATGCCGACACCCCGTTGAGGTCGTAGCGCACCGGCATGATGTTGTCGTAAGTTTCTTCTTCAGAAAGAATTACATTAAATTGAATCTCACCCGTAGCGGAGTTTTCGATGAGTTGGGGCAAGTTACGGTAAGAGTCCGGTCCGGCAATAAAGTTTAGAATGGGTTCTGTTTCAAATAGTTCCTCTTTCATGCGTTCTGCCATGCAGCCCAGCAAACCCACTTGTAGCGAGCGGTGTTTTTTCTTCAATGCCTCCAGTTCATGAAGACGCTTGTGAATGCGTTGCTCGGCCTTGTCGCGAATGGAGCAGGTGTTGATGAGGATGAGATCGGCTTCCTGCACATCCTGTGTCAGGGTATATTGGTCTTTCAGAATGGCGGCCACCACCTCGCTATCGGCGAAGTTCATCTGGCAGCCGTAGGTTTCAATATAAAGCTTTTTCATGGCTGCAAAAGTACAAAAAAAGGCGCCTCGTAAAGAAGCGCCTTTCTGTAAGTCAGTTTTCAGAAATTACTTTTTGATGAATTTCTTGGAAACACCATTCATGTTGATGAAATAAACGCCGCTTTCGAGGTTGCTGACGTTGATTTCTTCGGAACCGTTAACTGTTGCAGAAGTAACGGTTTGGCCAAGGATGTTGGAAATCACAGCTTCGCCTTCGCCCGTAACCTTGATGGAGGTGGTAGCAGGGTTCGGGAAAATGGTGAAAGTAGTGTTTTCATTGTTGGCAATACCAACACCACCAGAAACAGTAACTTCATCTAACAACAATCCAAACATATTGTTAGATTGGTGAACGAAAGCAATACGTACATTTTGACCAGCATAAGCAGCGAGATTAACGGTTTTTTCTGTCCATTCGCTCCAAGAAACAACAGTCAGAGGGAATAATGTTACAGAGAAATCACTTGCTGATGTACCACCCGTGGATAATTTAACAGCAATATCATCAGGATAGTTTGTTCCATTAAAACTCATGCAATAGAAAGAAAGTACGGAGGTAGCATCTGGTGTAAAAGCAGGAGAAATCAGATAATTGTTCTGATTCAAAGATGTGCCGCTAAAGCCAGATCCAGTATATTCAACCGGATAATAGGACCAGGAAACAACGCAGTCACCAGTTTCATTGTAAGCGAATTGATCTGCAGTGTAAGGACAGTTTGCAACACTAGCTAAACTCTGAGACATAGATTCCCAAGGATATCCTGTTGAATTAGCGTCAAGCGTCATCCAAGAAGAAGGAATACCGTTGTCAAAATTTTCATGCAAAACTTGAGCATTTACTGCTACAAATGCAAAACAAATCGCAATAAGAGTAAATAATTTTTTCATAATAAATGGGTTTTGGTTAATAATGATTTTTACGGGGCAAATATAAATTTTTTTTTTAATGGCAACATTAAAAAATGCACACCATCTATTGTTAAAAATCTTGACTGCTAAGGTGTATAAAAAGAGAACGTTACTCTAACACCAGCGCATCCGCGACCACCTCCGCCAACGATTTGATTTCTACATTCAGATTGTAAGTATGATTGAGTTGGTTAAGTTGATCGACGCAATTATGACATGGTGTAATGACCACGTTGGCGCCTGTCTCCTTAATCTGATTGGCCTTAATTTCGCCAACTTTAAGTCTTCTTTCGTTGTATTCGCTCATGGCCAACATGCCGCCACCGCCACCACAGCAGAAATTGTCGCTGCCTGTGGGCGTCATCTCTATCAGTTCCGGAACGACCTGCTTTGTTACAAAACGCAAGGAGTTGTACAATCCGCCATTTCGGGTGATGTTGCACGGGTCATGAATAGTATATTTCTTAGTGTTGAGGTTCTTATCTACCTTGATTCTTCCACTCTTGATGTACTCTTCCAACAACTCAATCAGCGTAATCATTTTGAAATCAGGGTGGGTTTTGAGGTAGTTGGGGGCTTCCCAGCGCAGGGCACGTGAGCCGTGACCGCATTCGCCGAGCACCAGTGTTTTGCAATGCAGCTTGTGCACCTCATCGAACATGTGCTTGGCAATGGCCGTGGCTTCTGCATCATTGCCGGAGAAGTAGCCATAGTTGGTCACGTCGTACATCTCGGTAGATAGAGTCCAGTTGGCTCCGGCGGCAAAGAAAATCTTGGCGGCGGCGGCAATGGAGAGTGGGAAGAACTTAGGTTCGCGCGGATTCAGCGTGTAGAGAATATCGGAGTTGTCTTTGTTCAACGGAATCTTGGCGTTCTCGCCCAGCTCGTCCTGCAAATCTTCCTCCATCCATTCGATAGTATCCACAAAATCTTCTGTCGGTATTGCCATGTTGTTGCCAGTATTGATGGCAGCATCCACGGTGGCTTGCAGAGTTTCGGGCACCAAGCCCATGGTGGCCAGCATTCGGCGGCCTGTGCGCACCACAAACGGGATGTCCACACCAATAGAGCAATGCTTCACGCAGCGTCCGCACATGGTGCATGCACCAAACAAAGAGTCCACCATCTCTGTGAGTGTGTTTTCGTCCAACTCGCGCGCATGCGTCAGCTTTGGGGCGGTTTTGCCCAAGAAAGTGCAGTAGCGGCGATAGATGGAGGAGACCATATCGACCTTCTTGCCCGGAATGTACTTGGGCTCCTTGAAAGTTCTCCAAAACAGACAGCTGGTCTCGCACAATCCGCAGTGCACGCATGAATTCAAATGTGTGATGAGCTTGCTGTCGCTATGCTTGGTTAAAATGTCAATGGCTTTTTGTTTGCTTTCGGCGGAAACTTCTTTCATATCGTAGTTTAAATAAAAATCGCGCAAAAATACAAAAATGAAGGGAACCTCACGCATCCACATTGATGACCACACGAACCGACTTGAACGCTTTGTGCTGCTTGAAGTCTTCCGTCATCTGCCAAAGCGTCTTCTTGTGCTGTTCCAATTTATTGTCTTTCGGAAACTTAACCCAGAAATCTTCCAGATAGTAGTTCTGGATTCGGGAAACCAACGGCGCTTCGGGGCCGAGCACCATCCCGGGAAACGCCTCGCGCAGTGGTGTGGCCAATGCCTGCGCCGCGGCAGTCACCACCTTCTCGTCGGGGTGCTTGAGCGTGATTTTCACCAAGCGCGTGACTGGCGGATAGTGGTACTCCTTCCTTTCGGCAATCTGGCTTCGGTACATGGCCATGAAATCGTTGGTCTCTACGTATTTCAGTGCCGGATGCTCTGGCTGGTACGACTGGATGACCACCTTTCCGGGCACCTCCTTGCGGCCCGCGCGCCCGCTCACCTGCGCAAGCAACTGGAATGCGCGCTCGAACGACCGGAAGTCGGGGAACGAAATCAGCGCGTCGGCATTCAGAATGCCCACCACGCTCACACGGTCAAAGTCCAACCCCTTGGTCACCATCTGCGTGCCGACCAATATGTCGGTTTTGTGCTGCTCAAAATCGCTGATGATTTGCTGATAGCCGTTTTTGGAACGCGTGGTGTCCAGATCCATGCGGGCGATAGAAGCCTGCGGGAAAATCTCTGCTAAGGTATCTTCAACCTTTTCAGTGCCAAACCCTTTCATTTCAATATCAGTGCTGTGGCAAGTGGGACAAACTTGGGGTACATCAATGGCATAGCCGCAGTAGTGGCATTTCAGCAAACGCGATTTTTTATGGTATGTCAGCGTCACATCGCAATATTTGCAAGTGGGCATGGTCTGGCAGGTGTTGCAGATCATTCGCACAGCGTATCCGCGCCGGTTTTGGAAAAGGATAACCTGCTCTTTTTTGTCCAAGGCTTCGCCGATGCGTTCAATGAGAAAGTCGGAGAACACACCTTGCATCTGACGCTGTTTGCGCGCCTCGACCATGTTCACCACCCAGATGTCGGGCAGCTTGCTTTGGGCAAAACGCTGTTTCAGTTCCACCAAGCCGTATTTGTTCTGTTGAACATTGTAATAGCTTTCCAACGAAGGCGTTGCAGTTCCCAACAACACCTTGGCCTTGTGCATGTTGCCCAACACAATGGCACAGTCGCGGGCATGGTAGCGCGGCGCGGGATCCTGCTGTTTGTAAGAGGCATCGTGCTCCTCATCTACAATAATGAGGCCTAAGTTCTGGTACGGCAACAACAAGGCTGAGCGCGCTCCCAAAATCAACTGGTATTTGGAGGTGTCGGCCACATTCTCTTCTTGTTCCAGCACGCGGTTCCAAATCTCCACCCGCTCATACTCGTTGAAACGGGAATGATACACACCGACCTTCTCGCCGAAATATTTTCGCAATCTATTGACAATCTGTGAGGTAAGTGCAATCTCAGGCAACAGATAGAGCACTTGCTTGCCCTGCTTCAATACCTCATCAATAAGTTTGATATAGATTTCCGTCTTGCCGCTGCCAGTCACTCCGTGCAACAGCACCACAGGAAATTGGCCGAACTGCTCGTGAATTTGCTGGAAGGCTTTCTGCTGTGGTTCAGACAATTGGATATTATCCGCTGAGTCGCGGGAAGAGAAGTCCGTCAGGCGGGACATAACCACCTCTTCCGTTTTCAGGAAACCCTTTTTGATAAGGGTTTGTAGGCGAGCGGGGGTAAGTGCGCTGGAATTAACCACTTGCGCTTTGGGCACACGTCCCGAAAAATCATAACCCTTGGCTCCTTTGGTAAGCATGATGAAAGCAAGTAGTCCGTCGGCTTGGCTAGAAGTCCTCGTGCTGAGGTTGAGTTGGTCCAATAATACCATGAACGCTTCTTCGGAGGCGTACTCCTCACTCAAGCGCACGTATGTCTCTTTCTTGGCCTTGTACGGATTGCGCACCTCTTCGTCGGTCACCACCACCCTTTTGTCCACCAAAGATTTGATGATGGGAATCACTTTCTGAATGTTGACAGCCTTGCTGATTTCGTCCACCGTCATGATCTCTTTGTAGGTCAGCGCCTCGGCAATGTGCAGCTCGTTGGGGTTGAGCGTGGAGACATCCCCGCTGAAGTTGGGGTGGAGGTGGATTTTGGTTTCAGAGGCCAGTTTGAGGGCAGAGGGCAGTGCGGCGGCCATCACCTCGCCCAAGGTGCAGAGGTAGTAATCGGCCATCCATCGCCATAGTTGGAATTGTCGCTCGGAAATCACAGGACGGTCGTCCACCACATCCAGAATGTATTTGGCGGTTACCTGCGGCGCGTTTTTGTGCACGCGCACCACCAGGGCCGAATAGAGCTTGCTGCGCCCGAACGGGACAATCACACGCTTGCCGAACTCCACAGCCTCGTCCAGCTCGTACGGCACACGATAGGTGAACAGCGCGGGCAGCGGCAGCGGCAGGAGAACATCGACGAAGTGGGTAACACGCATGAGAAGGTGAATGGGGGACAAGGGGTAAAAGGGGTGAATGAGGTGAAAAGACGAAGATTGATTTACTCTAAACTATTAACTATTAACTATTAACTCTAAACTAAAATAAAGTCGGTTCCCAGTTGGAGGCGTTTTTGATTTTGCGGGATTTGCGTGCCTCTTTGTTCAGGATTTTGATTTTACGCTCCACGCCCCAGCGGTAGCCACCGAGCTTTCCGTTGGAGCAGATAACGCGATGGCAGGGCACCGCATACATCACGGGGTTATTGCCCACGGCTTTGCCCACCGCACGGGCCGCCCGCGGCCTGCCGACTCTTTCGGCAATATTGAGATAGGTAGTCACCTTGCCAGCTGGAACGGTGAGCAAATCTTCCCACACAGCGAGCTGAAAGGGTGTGCCAAAAAGATGCAAGACTATCTCCTTTTCATTATCCCATTTTCCTCGCAATAGCAAGGAGATGTTTTTGTGAGCCGCTACTTTCTGGCAACGGAAATTGGCTTTTGGAAAGTGTTTTTTCAATGTTTCCACCGGATTCCATTTCATCTCGCCAGGCATCAGCAAGCAGACACCCTTTTGCGTGGATGCTACGAGGGCCTTGCCGCCGAAGACGGAAATGAAGCTGTAGTGAATCGTCAGTTTTTTGTCTTTGCTTTTGAACTCCGCCCTGGTCATGGGAACGATTTTAACCGGATTGGAAAAGGTGCTCATAACACGAGATTTTATAGGTTATTTATTCACTTCTTTGTACTTGATGTGCAACAAATCCTGCTCCATAGCGGTTTTGTCGATAATCTTTTTCAGCATCACATCCAGTTCGCCGCCCTCAGTGTAGTTGGTGGGGGCAATATAGTCGGCACGATTCTGGCGGATAAGGTCGAGACAGATGTCTTTGGAAGACTTGGGGCGGTGCGGGGTGGCCACAGAAGCCGGGTTATAGACCGCAATGGTGGTGCCGCCGTAGAGGTTCACCATCTTCATGGCAGGCACATCGGTCTCCCCATCGCCGATATAGATGAAATTGGAAAAGGGCACTGCACGCTCGTCTTCGGGCATCGATTTGTTAATCAGCGTATTGTCATACGAATTGTAAATACCTTTGTTGATACGGAACAGGTATTGGGTTTTGTTGGTGTAATTCACTACGAGGGCGGGCCAGCAAGCCACACCGTTTTCATCATACTCGAAACCGGAAGCGAAGATTGTCTTGAAATGCTTGGCGATGGCCGTGCCTTTCACAAACTCGCGCAGGCCGGAGGAGATTATAAAATGCTCCAAGTGCATGTTTTTGGATGCGGCGTAGGCATTAATGCGCTCGAAATAACTCTCCACTCCTTCGAAAAAGGTGATTTTCTCGCCATATTTCATGAAGGCTTCCTCACGGATGGGAATGTTTTTCTCCTTGGCCTTGATGAGCATCAGGTGCATGTAGGCAAGCACCTCGTCCATGTCGTGCTTCTTGGCCAGCTCATTGGCTTCCTGCCAGAACTCGCCCTTGTCCATGTTGAGGTCGGGTATGAAGTTGTACTCCTGCATGTTGCCCGGTGCCAGCGTACCGTCAAAGTCGTACGCGATGGCCATATTGCGGTTTTCTTTAATCATTTTATTATCAATAAATTATAGAAATCTCTTGTATTAAGTCAGTGATTGCAAAGATATTAAAAAATGAGCATATCAGCAAAAACAAAAAACGGGCACACCGTTATGGTTGCCCGTTTATCTACTAAGATGAAATCTTTTATTTCACCAAATTCTTGAACGTCTCGGTTCCCTTGTATTTCTTGAACTCGGCGTCTTTCTTGGCGGTTTTCTTGTAGGAAGGATCCAGCTGGATGGCGGTGGAAAGGTTGCTGTAAACTCCGTTCTCATCCTTCATGCGGGCAGCCAGCACTGCCTTCAAATAGGCCGTCTTGGCATCCACATTCTCAATGCAATCCAACGTTGTCTTGGCAGCATTATAATCCTTTTGGAGCAACTGGATCAACGCGGTGTTGTAGTCGCAACTTCTAGTGCTCAGCTGTTGTGCAGCTTGTGAATAGTTGCCATCCATGATGGAGTACATACCCAGTGCATAGTCTTGGTTGACAGGGCTGACTGCAGCCTTCTGCGAAGCCTCGAAGTTGGTCTTGGCGGCAGCATGGTTGCCCTGCAAAAATTCAGCAACTGCCAAGTTGTTCAGCACGATGCCGTTATCAGGAGAAATGGCAGCGGCCTTATTAAAGTTGCTGACGGCTTTGTCCAAATCGCTCTCACTGCCGTTGTTGTAATATTTGTTGAGGTAAAGCACGCCAAGGTCGTTGTACGCACGCCAGTCGCCTTGCGTCGTCGGATCACTGATCAGCGCATTGTAGATAGCTTCCTGATCCTCCACCGTAGCGGATACGGAAGCGGCATACAAACGCTCGTTAACGGAGAATTCGCCCGGGTTGGTTTTCACTCTGCTCACCAATTCAGCATCGGTATAGGTCTCGTGCTTTTTGCAGATGAGCTGCATTTCGGCGCGGCGCAACGGAGGCAGGATGGCATCGGCAATTTCCGGATAGATATCCGTCATTTCGCGAATCTTCTGCTCGCGCATGTCGTTGTTGGCTTGTGAACGGACTACATTCAAAATCTGGTTCTTTTGAGCGATGTTGGATTTTTCGATAGCAGCCTCAAAACCGTCCCAGTCTTCACCCTTGGCATTGTTTACATATTGGAATTCAGGTCTTTGCAAATCTTTCAGTTTGATTTTGTTCTTCTTGGCATAATCCTTCAGATATTTCTCATACTGATCCTGGAACCATTTCTTGCCCTGCTCGAAACGTCTTTCAGACAAGCCTTGGTTGTTGCTCTCCTCGCCTTCGGGAGATGCCCAACCTGAAATCACCACGCGATCGATGAGGTTGTCGTTGTACAAGAAATCAATGAAAGACTTGATGGAATCTTTGGCAGCCTGCTTTTTGTTGTTAGGGTTGCTCCAATTCATGTTGGAACTGTTGAGGTCGAAATAGATAGTGGCGGTTTTGCCAATGAATTCGGGCGTGAAGTTGTGCGGAGAATGGATGAAATTGCCGCTCGTGACATCATAAGTGCTTCTGGGCTGCAATCCGACTCTGGAAGAGGTATTGGCAATGCCTTCACCGATGCTCTTTTCAGGATTCAGCGTGGTGGATTTCTTCTTGATCTGGGCAATGGCCGGGGCCACAATCTCAGCTTCTTCATAACTCGGGTCAAACTTGAACGTACCCGTTTGAGTGAAACTGCCACCATTTTTCCAGCTGATGACGGTACCTTCACCCTTAGCCTTTTCTCCTTTCAGCTTGATGGTGGTAAAAGGGGGATTGACATTATTGCCGTCCACTTTCAATGTCGGAGAGAGCGTTACGGTGGCATTTTTCTTCATATATTTGGGAGGGACGGTACCTTTGATGGTATAGGCCACCTCACCGCCTTTGTTTTCCAAATCAGGATTATCCAAAGTAACAGACACCTCAGGATACTTGGTGACCATCTTGCCGAATCCACATCCTGTCATCAACAATGTCACCGCAATGGCGAAACTAAAGAGGCATAATTTTTTCATATTCTTTTGTATTTATTTGATTTATTGATTATTATTTCATGTGATAATGGTGTGCAAATATACAAAAATTTCCACTGATTCAACTACAATTACCCAACCATCATATAAAGATCGGGATAGGTGTGTTGCGACTCCTTCTTATGTTTGGTAAGCGCAAACGCCAGCGTCAGTGTGCCGATACGGCCTATATACATGTTGATGACCAGGATAATCTTGGCGGCATCGCACCATCCTGCAGGGGAACCGGTAGAGAGTCCGCAGGTGGTAAACGCTGAGGTGGTCTCAAAAATGGCGTGATTCAGCGATACATCCGGCTGCACGATTGTGATGAAAAAGCAAGAGACCAAAATAAAGGTCAACGACATCAAGATAATGGAGAAGGCACGGTCAACCAACGAATAATGGATTGTACGATGCTGATATTCAATATTCTTCTTGCCTTTGATGGTAGCAAAAACAGATTTGATAAGCACAAACAGCGTGGTGGTTTTCACACCACCTGCGGTGGAACCAGGCGAGCCACCAATGAAGATAATCAGCGTGATCATGATCATGGTAGGCAAGGCCATATTGTTCACATCCAGCACCATAAACCCCGATGTGCGGCAGGTGATAATTTGGAAGAAGGATGTGAAAATTTTGTCGAAAAGCGTCTTTTGTCCGCTCAGGGCATTATCCTTTTCTATAAAGAAGAAGATTGCGGTACAGATAAAAATGATGGCAAATGTGGTCGTAAGGATAATCTTGGTCTGCGGCATCAAACTTTTCCATTGATGTTTCTTGCGTTCGCGGATGCGCTTCGCGCTGAAGAAATCGCGGATGGTCAGGAATCCGATACCGCCCAAAAACACCAAAATAGTAATGATAGCCTGCGGGAAATAGCTATTGGAGACGCCAAGTTCCAGAAGACTCTTGTCCATCAGCACAAAACCGCCGTTGTTGAAGGCAGAGATGGTATAGAAAAGGGAATAAAAGAGATTTTCGGAGTTGGAGGTGAAGAATCCCGTAGTGTTCCAGTACGTGTACAGCAAGGCCACACCGGCAAATTCGATGATGGCGGTGGTTATCACGATACTCCGGAGCAAGGAGAATGACTCGGACACCTGATTGGTGGAAAGCATGTCGCGTACCATGTACTGGTAGCGCAACCCCACGAAGGATTTGGAGAGAAATGTTGTAAAAAACGTAGCAAAAGACAAAATGCTGATACCGCCCAGTTGGATGAGAATCATGATGACCACTTGCCCTTTCACGGTAAAGCAGGCGCCTGTGCTGACCACGGTCAAACCTGTGATGCAACTTGCGCTGGTGGCAGTGAATAGCGCATCCACAAACGAGATGCCGTTGACCGTCATGCGCGGCATACAGAGCAGCAGGGTTCCTAAGGAAATGAGCAACAGGAACGATGCCACCATGAGCAAAGGCGGACTAATGTTGAACTTGGCCATCCAGCCGTTCACCTTCGAAAACTCCATCAATACAATAATTAGGAAATAGAATTGTATGAAGAGCAGGTAATAATTCTCAAAGTTCTCTGATTGAAAGAATTCCGCATTATAATGGAATACATTCACCGAGATAAACTGAGCTATCAGCAGAAAGATGATCAGACCCTCGAACCAAGATTTTTTCAGAAATTCCTTCCGATGTAAGGAGTAAAAGAGAAAGACAAAGTATTTGACAACGTAGAAGCAAAGGCTCCCGTAAATGATGAAACGGATGAGGTTTTTGACTTCTAAAGAGATGTAGAGACCATGGTAGCATATAATGCATACAATCGTTGCAAGGGAGATGACCGCACTGCATATTTGCATAATGCGACGTACTTTATCTTTGTACGTCGCAATATGCAGTTTGCGTTTACTGTACGCATACTCCTTGCGCGATTTCCAGCTGAACATTACAGGTTGATTTTGATGAAGTTGTCAATATCATGTTCCTTGCCAAAAAGCACGAACACATCGCCGTCTTGGATAATGGTCTTGTTGTCGGGCACACCAAGAATATGTTGTTTGGTGTCGAGCTTGTCGGCCACAAGTTCCTCGAAATTACGGCGGATGGTAATCAAACTCAGCTTGTGGTTTTCACGGAAATCAATATCTCCGACAGAAAGACCAATCAGGCGCGTCGGGGTGATAATTTCTGCAATCTTGTATCCATCAGGAAGTTGCAAGTAGGAAATCATATTGGGGTTAGTGAGGCGCTCGGCCAGCAGGGTGCCCACCTCATCTTCTGGCGAAAGGAATTCGGTGATGCCCATCTTTTCCAAAATGGTGCGTTGGCTCTTGCCCATCACACGGCAGATAATGCGTTTCACACCCAAGTCTATAAGGTTGGCAGTGCATAGCAAGCGGCCCACAAAGTCGTTGCCGATGGAAACGATGACCGCGTCGAAATTCAGGATATTCTCATTAAGCAACGCCCGTTTGTTGGTAGCATCGACACACACGGCATACGCCACATCTTCTGAAATGTCTTGTATAACATTGATATCGTTATCGATGACGAGCACCTCGTGCCCCCTTTCGGAAAGGGCAAGACTGATAGCCTGGCCGAAATGCCCTGCACCGATGACTGCAAATTTTTCTTGTGCCATATAGTAATTTTTATCGCGGGCAAAAATATAAAAATATCCATGATGTTGGCATTTTTCTATAATGCCACTGCATCCCAACCGAAGTCCTGATAAAAACGAACGTTGAGTCCGTGCTGTTTGACATACACCTTCATTTGTTCTTTGCGGACGGCCTCGCGGACATTTTGATTCGAATGCATATTTTGGTAAACATCGTAATGCGTGCCGAAAATACCCTTGGCGCTGGCCTCGTTGCCGGCACCATCCTCGGTTTGCTCGAAGGATGTCACCGTGAACTTATCTCCCTGTTTTTGCAAGGTCATACAACCGGAGTGGTTGCCGCCGGAAACCGTCTTGAGGGTGTCGCCTGCCGTGTTGTAGTTGAATACCCAGAAGTCGCCCCAGACAAGTGCCTTTTCAGTGTCCTTTTCCTCTGTGGAAACCAGCATCAACACGGGAATGCATACTTGGCCCGGAGAATACTGGGAACCGATTTCCTTCACCATATACTCGCTGATGGCATCGCGCATGGCTTGTTCCTTGCGACTATTGGCAATCTTGACAATGCAGTCCTGCTTGTGGCCGTCAAAATCTGACATGAGCCATTGGCCGTCCACCTTCACCATGTAGAGTTTATGTTCCTCTACATCTGTTGATTCGTCAAACGAGCCATCCTCCCATTTCTGGCGCACCTTGATGGTTGCGACCGCGTGTGTTTTATCCGTTTTCTCCACGCCGACAACCTCATAGTCGGCGATGGTGCCGCCGTTGCCCGTCACGAAATAGTAGAGCCACTCATGGTCCATGGTCTCGAACTCCGGCAATTGGTTGAACATCGTGTCCAGAACAGCGTAAAAATCGGCCGTCATGTAGTCTTTGGACTTCTCCAGTAACTCATGGTCGGGAATATACTTGCACAATTCGGCAGCACGATTTTGCAGTTGTTTTTGGGAATCGGTGCACGCCGCAAGCAACAGGGCGGCAAGGGCAAAAATGAGAATCTTTTTCATAATATTGGGGTTAATTATTCGCTGATATCGGATCACAAAAACATCAAAAAACTCTTATTCTCTGCAACAACGCCTTCAGTGCGGTTGTGTGGTGTCCAACTACGATAACATGGTGATTTCCAATAGGATTTTTCAAAAAATATTCGGTGTCGGACGGGTTGGCGAGACGCACCACTATCTGCGTGCGGCAGAGGTCCGGTTTTGCCTGACTGCGAACCAGTTTCCCTTCCGCGATGAATGCCCGTGACAAATCTCCCGAAACTTTGCAAATCGTGACAGGTCCTTCCGGCACATAGCCACGGATACCCACTCCGATTCCCGATTCGAAATGCGTGTCCAATTCGTAACGTTGCACCATATCGAAAGGGATGGTGCAGTGGGCGAAGAGAATCTCGCCGGTTTCGGGATCGATGCTGGCAGGATTCGCTTGGAAAGAGGAGGTGCCGGACAGAGCGCGGAGCAGTGTCATCGTCAGCATAGTGGGGACATCGCCCTCACAACCTGCAATATAACCTTCTGCGTTCAGCTTCGCCAACGCTAAGCAACCGGTATTATGGACAGCATCCAACAAATCGAAGCAACGGATTGTAAATCCATGTAAATCATGTTTCTGCACTATGGTTTTCATTGCCTCATAGATACGGCAGGCACCGGATAGTGCCTCATTGACCGCTGGCATATCACTATGCTCTGTTGGCGAGGGTTCAGGGGTTGCGGTCAGCGTGTCTAACAGTTCGCTCATGGGAATCTCTAACAGTTCAGCGCCTAATTTCTGTCGGACGCATTCCGCATCTGAGTGACTGGCAATGAGCCAGTCGGACGGTTTCCCAATGACCCCTAATCGGCAGTGGCGCAACCTTTTGACAGCCGATTCCACCTGACCCAGTAGCTGGATGCGCGAGGCGACATATTCGGGATTACCATGCAGAATCTCACCTTGCTTCCCTTGCTGTCGCAAGTAGGAGAGAATTTCTAGTGAAGCGGCTAACGAGTTGCTCTTGTCGGAAGCTAAAAGATAGAACGGAGCGTCAGATTTCTCAGCCAGCGCAGGCATCAGTTGCTGAAAGAGGCCTTCTGTGCCGCCCGTGCGGACGAAAATCAGATTCAAGTCGTGGGATCCATAGTCCGAAAAATCGTCGCCTTTCAGAATGTACGGGACATTCAAGGAGGTTAGAAACTCTTTCGTGAGCATATCTATCGCCTGCGGGTCGTGCAAGGCGGAGGTCAGGGTGTATATTGCGATGTTCATTGCATTCTCTTTCAGAATTTCAATCACCTCCCAGTCTGCCGGCAGCCATTGTACGCTGTCAAGTTCATCGGGTTTCAGCCAGCGGGCCGATTCATGTTCTTTCAAAACCAGTTCGCCGCTCTCCACGTGGCACCAGTAGCAGTGCATCGTCAGATGAAATTTGGGATAATCCCATTCCACGGTTGTCACCAAATGCTCAATGGCGATATGCGTTTCCAGTTCTTCCCAGATTTCGCGTTTCAGTGCTTCTTCAGGTGTTTCGCCAGACTCGATTTTCCCGCCGGGAAACTCCCACCAGTCTTTCCAATCCCCGCTTCCTCGTTGGGTGGCAAAGATGCGGTTCTCGGAATCGTGAATGATAGCAGCTACGACGTGTTTGTGGTTCATAGTAGTGTGGATTGTCTAATTGTACTCAATGTTGTCTTCTGCAGCCATGGGCAGGTTTTCCTCATCCACCAGGATGTAGGGTTTGGCTTTGTGGCTAAAAGTGCGGAGGTAATTGTCCTGGAGTGCAACCTCCACCTGACGCATGGTGTCCTCGAGCAGGTTGGCTTTCAGCTGGCACTCCCAGAGTACGATCACCTGCCAACCATTATCTTGTAAAGTCTGGTAGTTCTTCCTGTCCCGTTCCAGATTGCGTAGAATCTTGTTCACCCAAAACTCCCTATTGGTTTTCGGAATCTTGCAACACTTGGAATTTCTAATTTCCCATTTCCCATTCCCCATTTCAAATTGAACATCGTGACCATGCCAGAAGCACCCGTTCACGAAAATGGCGGTGCGGTATTTGCGCATCACGATGTCGGGTTTGCCGGGCACGCCTTTTACGCAGAGGCGGTAGCGGTAGCCGTGGTTCCAGAGCCACTGCCGCACCTTAAGCTCAGGCTTGGTGTTGCGACTGCGGATGTGCGACATGCAGCGGTGGCGTTGCGCGGGGGTCATGATGTCGGTCATGATGGCTATTTTTTAAGGGATTCCAATGCCCGGCAGAGCTGGTCGGGACAAGAGGTATGTTTATCGCCGCAGCGGATGCCGTTCAGTTTGCTGATGACATCGTCAATCTTCTGACCTGTCACCAAACGACAGATCCCTTGCAGGTTACCGTGGCAACCGCCCAGAAAGGAGACCTGTTGGATGACGCCGTCGTCATCGACCGTCACATCGATGAACTGCGAGCAAGTGCCTTGGGTTTTGTAGAGGGTGTGGGGCATAATTGGGTGTGTTTCGGTTATATAATTTTCAAAGGATGAGGAAGACAATTAGTAAAGATTTGAACCTGGATCATAACTATTAAGAATAAAAATGGTGGTGAATAGAACGTAAAAGAGGTTAATAAAGGAAATGCTTTTATACTGTAACTATTCTTCCCAACAAAGTGTCTTTATACCAGTATCTATTCAATTGTACTATCTGATATTCTGGCAGACTCTCCAAATACTCCAATTCGAATACCAAACGAGTTTCCTCATCGTTTGTCTCAGGATGAATTTCAGTCTTATTGCCGATACGAGCCACACGAATCAGATATAAATCCCGAACTCCCTTCCCTTTAATGTAAGGCATGAAATAGTAGAGCTTGTTAACAGCAACCGTAGATGGAAATGTCTTTGTTTTGCCAGTATAATAAATCTTTGTTGGTTCTTCCTTCAAAAAATACTCCTCATTGTCCTTCTTTACCAAACCAATCAATAGATGCTTAGTAGAATCAAGGATATACTGCTTTTGGGGACGATTCACCACCAACGGTTTCTCCTCGTATTCGAAAAGTTGTAAATCCAGCATAGGTTTTGAATCACGCACTGTAAAGATAGGTTTTGAAGAAACCGGAGCCTTGTCGTAGATGGCCTGGTAGAGACTTTTGCCGATGGTCTCAACAACACCACATACGAGGGCATTGCCCATCAGGAAAGCCCGCCGACCATCCGTTACATCGGGGTGATACGTGTGGTTGTCAGGAAACATATTCATGCGTTCCAATTCAATGGGTAATAGTCGGCGATATCGACCTGACTTTGTGCGTACAACATGCTTGAAACGTGACGGTGCTGTACCTCCTTCTCCTGTGATAATGGTTCGGGAAGGCTGATCCAAACTGTCGGGGAAGGCCATTCCACCCTCAGAGAAAGTATATTTGTAACCCTCCTTGGAAACTCTTTCAATCTTTTTAGCACCTTTCTCGTATTGCCATCTGGGTAATTCTTCATCAGTAATGAAGAAGTCTTCCGGCACGAGGTTCTCGTCAACAAGGTTTCCTCCCAATGTCTGTCGTGGTCCATCATAAACAGCTTCAGCATCTACTGAATACACATGGCGGTCCATCATCATTCCAGCATTGCCAAAGGGACTCTCTTTTTTGCCCTTGTTGAAACCATCTGAAACTTCTTTTATTGAACCTTCGATGTCAAATTCGGACACTGTACCCGGTTTTAGACTAAATTCAAAAGCCTTTGCCATTACGCCATCGTATTCCACCCAGTCTTCAATCTGCTCAATCTTTTCAGCTACAGCAGAAGTCTTTAAGTAACCTACAATATAGGTTCTGCGTCTTCGTTGGGGCATTCCATAGTCGGCAGCGTTAATGATGCGCCATTCAACCACATATCCTAAGTCGGCCAAAGAAGCAAGAATGATAGCAAAATCGCGCCCTCGTTGTGTGGCTGGCGAATTGAGCAATCTGTCAACATTCTCAAAAAAGATGAATTGCGGACGTTTGTCGCCTTTTTCATTAAGAATACGATAAATTTGCCACCAAAGCACTCCTTTTTTACCTTCGATACCTCCTGAACGGCTGAGCGTTGCTGCTACGGAATAATCCTGACATGGGAAACCGCCCACAAGCAAATCATGATCAGGAATATCATTTGTCGGCACGAGGTTGATGTCTTTATTGGAGTGCCCTTTTGAGCCAAAGCGTGCTACATATACTAATGAAGCGTCTTGATGTTTAGTCGAAGGTTCCCACTGGTTGTTCCAAATAGTTTCATAGGCATCCGACGCACCTTCAAGTCCGATGCGGAAACCGCCTACACCGGCAAAGAGTTCTACTACACGGATTTTATGTTGTTTCTTAGCCATTATTTTATTAATTCTTGAACTGTATGCCTGCTAAGCCATACGTATTGTGGTATCATTTTTAGACCATTAATTTCCCATGTTTTAAACTTGTCCAAAGTTTTAGGAGCCCCACCTCTAATAAACACCTTATGTGTTGATGACTTTGGAAAATTGGGAGATTCTTTTATCGTGCCAGACTTATTGACTATAGAGTTTCCATTTTTATCTACCTTTCTTTCAATCTTGAGGTTGCCGCTCGTAATGAGATTACGTACATCTTCCCACGTCCGTTTTACGTTATTCATAATAAAATCTTCGTCGAAGAAAATTCTTTTGAATCCTTCAAAAACAACATCGTTCCCTATATGCTTGTAAATAATAAATAGGAAATGGTGTCCAGCAAAGTATTCAAAAATTGCAGAATCTTCAAATTCGTCTTCTTTAGTCCAATCTTCAAGATTTGGTAAAAATAGTTTCATATCTTCCTTTCCTTTGCCATCTGCTTTCAAAGGAACGCTCTTGGCAATAACGCCAATTTTTGCAAAGTCCTCAATATCATTCAATTTGGAAGCATGACCACCAAACATTTTCACCACAGCACTCTCTGCAAAATTTTTTGCACCCAAATTGATATCAACACCCAGTTCTACCGCAATTTGTTTGAAGGTTTTGTTCTTGTATTTTTGTGTCATCAACAGGCATTTGTTGTCAATGTCAGCAAACTTGCTAATCGAAGTGCCTAGTTTTTCAAAATGTTTTTGAGAAAAATACTTATCTGCGATAACAGTTGCATAGGAGCGTTTTAGACGAAAACGAGGATTGTTAGGGAATTTTGGAGCAGTGTCAATCAACATCAGCTGACTTCGCAGCTCATGTGAAAGACGGGGGTATTGCTTTTCCCGTTTTTCTCGCGTGTTAAAATCGCGATGAATTACAATTAAGAAATCTCGTACAAGCAACCAGTCTTGTCTTAATAGCAATTTATCACCTTCACTGAATTCATAGAATTGGTAACCAAGAATGGGAAATTCCTTATATCCCTCAAGTTTCACAGTAACAGGCGACTTGTACCAATAGTAAACCCATAGCATGTGCTCAAGCTTGTGCCAAAAGTTGGAAGTTTCAAATTCTTCGTTCACAATGACAGGTATTGATACCGCTGTTATACTAACAGGCTCTTTGCATTCGTAAATGTAAGGCGAGTCTTTCTTTTTGGGCTTAATCATTCCTGTTGTTTTCAATTCTGTCAAAACGCCGTCCACAAGAATGTCTGGCTCTTGTTTGCTGTCTTTTTTACAACGAAGTACAGCTTCCTCTATGATATCGCCAGCGATACCTTTCATTTTATCGCATCCCTCGTGATGCTTAAAGAGTCCAATTGTGTCGGCTTGAAGCAAAGTCTTACCTATTATGGAAGTTAGCAAGTCCTCCACGTCCTCCCTTTTGAAAATTCTGCTCGGGTCAATATATGTATCACTCATGGTGGAATTCTAATGGTTAATGATTGTTGTCATATTAACTCCACAATAAAACACGCTTTTCTCGCCCACTCTGTGTAGCGTTGTATGGGAGCAGCCGATGCCTGCGAAAAGGTCGATGAATGTATATTTCTTCTTCGCCATTTCAACAAATTTTTATTCATACCTTACTACACTTTCCATCAAAGCATTAATTGCCATAGAACATTCTTGCGCTATGGCCATTTCAGGAATGAAAATCTTTTCAATGGGGTAATCAAGGTGCTTGCAGATGGTGACAATCTGCTTAAGGGTGTACTTGTGAGGATAATTGGGATTTTCAATATTACCAACCTGTCCTCGGGAGATACCCAACAACTCACTTAGTTTGATTTGACTAATATCTCGCTCAATACGAATTTTCTTAATAGTCTGGATAATTTTATCTTGATAATCGATGTTATCTGCCATGTTATTCACATTCTCAAATTGAGTGCAAAAATACCTGTAATAATGTACTCATTTTGAGTGTATTTTATTACCGTTAAGACATAAAAAAGACCAAAACCATGCAAATACATAGTTTTGGTCTTTTGCTATTATTGCTATCCTCGCCGTTTAAGAACGACAAGGAATAAGATAGCTTTTGAGCTTTTTACTCCACAATCCTTATCTCCTGCATCAGATTCTGCGCATTCGCCATCTTGTCGATGATGAAGAGCAGGTAGCGCATGTCCATGCAGATGGTACGCTGGACCTCGTTCTCGAAGGCAATGTCGCCGCTCATGGCTTCCCAGTTGCCGTCGAAGGCCAAACCGATGAGGTTGCCCTCGGCATCGATAACAGGACTGCCGGAGTTGCCGCCCGTAATGTCATTGGTGGTGATGAAGTTCACAACCAAGTCACCGTTCTCGTTGGCATAACGACCATAGTCGTGGTTTTCCCAGAGTTTGATCAGATCTTTCGGCACGTCAAACTCCCAGTTGCCAGGTTTGTACTTGGCCATCACACCGTCCAAGGTGGTGATGTAGTTGTACGTGATGGCATCCGACGGCTTACAATCCTGCACACTGCCGTACGTGAGACGCATCGTGAAGTTGGCGTCCGGATAGAAGTTGCGGTCCTTCTGCATCTCCATTAAACCCTGCATGTACAAACGGTCGGCACGCTTGCAGTTCACCTCATCAGCCTTTTCGTCCAAATCCCAATACGACTCCAAAATGTTGTACATCAACGCGTAAATCGGATCCTTGGAGAGCGATTTCGGGTTCTCCAACCATGCGTTCAATTTGTCAGGATCTACCAACACAGACTTGGCAAAGGCATTGTCCACAAATGCCGTGAAGTCGCCATGGTTCTTGTCACCCACTTTCTTGATTGTCGTTGGCAACTGGTTGTGATCCACATCTTTATAGAAAAGATTGAGCAATGCAATGGTTACGTCGCGGTCCAACGCTTTGTCATAATCTTTGAAGAAATCTTGGATGTCACCCTTCATTCTCTTCGCGTATGCCTTGAGGTTGTCCATCGGGGCAGCCTTCGTCTCAATAGCATTGTTCAACGCTCTGAATCTCAAGGCAAACGTCACGGCCTCGCCACCGCGCCAGCCCGCCTCACGATGGTAAATCAACGCCTTCTTGTACTGATTTTGATGATTCCAGTATCTGTCCATCTCATCAAAAATACCTTTGTACTTGGCGTTTCTATCCTTGTCCTGAGCCGCCCACTGGCGAAATTCCTTCTCCTGCTCCATGCGCTTCTCCACCACTTTGTTGCGCTGCAACTGCTTCACCTGGCCGATGTAATACTTCCAGTAGTTGCTTACGCTGGCTTGCTTGGAAGCATATTGGATGAACACGGCCGGGTCGGCGTCCATGTGCTTGCGGTATTGCTCTAACTTGGTGGTGCGGCAGTCCACAATGGCAGGACCCTCCAACTCGATGATGTTCTTCACTGCACCGGAATATGAGTAGCGGTCGGTGCTTCCGGGATAACCCAAAATCATGGTGTAATCACCTGGTTGAACGCCTTTTAAGGAAATCGGCAAATAGTGTTTCGACTTCATCGGGACATTTTTTTTGCTGTACTCCGCAGGCGAGCCGTCGGGGGCAGTATAGACGCGGAAGATGCAGAAATCGCCCTTGTGGCGCGGCCAGGTCCAGTTGTCGGTATCTGCGCCGAACTTGCCGATGCCCCAAGGCGGACAAGCCACTAGGCGCACGTCTTTATAGACATCATACACAAACAGGATGTATTGGTTGCCATGGTAGAATGGCACAATCTCCACTTCCACCGCGCGGTCGCCCTTGCGCTCTTTCTCCAGCGCCTTACGATTTTCCTCAATCTTCTTGGCACGAGTTTCCTCGGTCATGTTGTCGGTAACGCCCTTCAACACGGCTTGCGTAACATCCTCAATATATGTCAAGAATGATACGGTTAGTCCTTCGTTGGGGAGTTCTTGGTCTTTGCTGCGGGCCCAGAAGCCGTCTTGCAGGTAATCGTGTTCCACGGAAGCGTGCGACTGCACATAGGAAAGGCCGCAGTGGTGGTTGGTGAGCAGCAGGCCCTCGGGCGAGATCAGTTCTCCGGTGCACCCGCCCCCGAATTGCACGATGGCATCCTTGAGGCTGGGCTGGTTGAAGCTGAAAATCTGCTCGGCGGTGAGCTTGCAGCCCAACCGCTGCATGTCGGCGAGGTTCTGTCCGTTGATGGAATAGGGCAACCACATGCCCTCATCGGCACGCGCGCCGAAGACGAAAAGCATCATGATGATGCACAAAAGTTTGATTTTCTTCATCGTTATATTTTTTTATGATTTTCTGTTGTTGAGACGCACGCCCGGACTGTTGAGACGCACGCCCGTGCGTCTTTACCATATCCTTCGTCTCGATTATTTACCGATGATGGCGGCCAGTTCATCCACGCCCTTGGGCAAGTGCGGACCTAACACGCGGTGGCCGGTTTCCGTGATCAGCAAGTCGTCCTCGATACGGATGCCGCCAAAGTCGCGGTATTTCTCCACTACATCGTAGTTGATAAAGTCGGCGAATTTGTGTTCTTTCTTCCAGATGTCAATCAAATGCGGGATGAAATAGATACCCGGCTCAATGGAGACCACAAAGCCCGGTTTCAGCTCGCGGGCCATACGCAATGAAGCCCAACCAAAGATCTTGCTGGGCTGTACGGTCTCGTCGTAGCCCACGTGAATCTGACCCAATCCTTCCATGTCGTGCACATCCAAGCCAATCTGATGACCCAGACCGTGTACCATGAATAGAGCATGTGCTCCTAATTCCACCGCCTCTTTCACATCACCTTTCATCAGGCCCAAATCTTTGAGGCCTTGCGCGATAACCTCGCAAGAAAGGCGGTGCAGTTCCTTGTTGTACATGCCCGGATGCGCGGCGTCGATAGCATCCAAATTGGCTTTGAGTACAATCTCGTAGATTTCCTGCTGCTTGGTAGTGAACTTGCCACCCACAGGCAACGTGCGCGTGTAGTCGGAGCAATAGTTCATCAGTCCTTCGGCGCCAGCATCCATCAAGAGCATATTACCCTCTTGGAGGATGCCGTTATGCAGATGGTTGTGCAGCGTCTCGCCATGTTGGGAGAGGATAACAGGGAAGGAGATGCCGTTGCCGTAGGAAAGGGCGATTCCCTCTGCCAAACCGGCCAGTTCGCGCTCCGAAGCACCGGCCACGCAGCGGCGCATCACGGCGGTGTGCATCTTCACGCCAATCTCGCAAGCCTTGTCCATCTCGTCGATTTCACATTGCTCCTTGGCGGAACGCAAGGCCACAATACCCTTGATGAGTTCCAGGGAGGCAGCTTCACGGATGTGGTTCACGTTGATGCCCGTGAGGTTTGAAAGCCAAATCTGGTTGTCGCCACGATACATGGGCGTGAAATGCACCTTGCGGCCATCTTGCTGCGCTTTTTGGATGTATTCTGCCAGCTTGGCCAGCGGCATAGTCTCCGTCACGCCGACTTTCTCGGCCAATGACGCGATGGTAGGCTGGTCGCCCATCCAGATGATGTCGTCAATGGTGAAGTCGTTGCCGAAGATGATGGATTTGTGCGCGTCAAAGTCGATGACAGCCGCAATGTCGGCAATGGAGAGACCGAAGAAATAGAGGAAGTCGCTGTCCTGACGGAAGTTGTAGGTGTTGTCGGGATAGTTCATCGGGGCCTCGTGATTGCCGAGGAACACTGCGATGCCGCTACGCACCGATTGGGTGAGTTTTTCGCGGCGGTTTTGGTAAACGGATTTTTCGAATAAAGGGTTCATTATTGTTGGGTTTTTAATTAAAATTTCGCGGTTTTGGGTAGAGACGCACGGCCGTGCGTCTCTACCAATTATTGGACAATTATTTTTTTATTCAAAATGAAATCCTCGCCCGTGACGCGCAACACGTACACGCCTGCGGTCAAATCGTGCAGGTTGATGGAATGTTCGTTTTGGAAGTGGGCCTGCTCCGACCACACCATTTGGCCGGTGAGGTTGTATATCTGGAACATCGCTTCGGTTTCTACCTCCACAAGCGCGGAAATGATGATATGATCCGTGGCGGGATTGGGGTAAACCATCCATCTTGAGGGCATGGAAAGCTCTGCTATGCCGTTGGGGTTGAAGGCATTCACGGAGTCGGCTCCCCAGATTTTGCCCACCAACTCAGGAAAGTCGATAAAAGGATTGCGGTTGTTTTGGAGGGCATAGACGGCGTTGTTGCGGTCGATCTCCTTCTGGCTTACGGGATCCTCGTTATGCCAACGGATAAGCATGTTCAGCGCCCACGGTTTGAGCGAGCCGCCGGAGAACATGGACTGCGTCTCTTGTCCCAGATTCTTGTCCATATAGCATACCGCCATGTAGAAATAGGATCTTGCCAAATCACCTTTATAGGCATCATTCGGTTCAAAAACCGTGCCCGAGTACCCTGAAACCGCACTATTACCCAATTTGGAGCCATTGGTGCTGGTCCAGGTGGCATTGTTGACCTCGCCCAAAGCCAAATTGCCACGCTTGCCGTTTACGAAGCCATCGGTGGGATAAACGTGGAAAAGGTCTGTTTTCATCGGTGCTGCTTCCCCAAACCAGCTTTGCGGTACGCTATGCTCACGGTTGTAGCAATCGCCCTCGGAATTGTAACTTCCGCACTGGTCGGAGACAAATGTATAGAAGTACGCTGTCGTGCCGTTGGGATTGTCGGAATAGATGTCCCAAACCTTGCCGTTGTCGGTACGCTTGTCGGTTGTGGTATAGGCATCCCACAAAGCACTGTAGGAAAGTGCTGTGTGATTCTTTATGATACCATACAAGGCCGTTCTCAAAGCCTGGCCTTTTTTCTGATAGGCATTTTGGTAATAGTTTGCGGGCGGCTGGGCGCAAAGCGCTGTGGAGAATATGCTTAATAGGATAAAAATCTTAAATCTCATACTGAAATATTGAATTGCAAATGTACAAAATTTCAAAAAATACTCAAAGTGTTTTGATTATTCAAAAATTTTTGTATTTTCGCGGCGTAAAATAAGACTTGGTAAACGAAACCTTATCTTTTTCTTTACAAAACTGTAGAACAAATATTGATCTTATATTCTAATTATTATGGAAACAACACCATCTTTTTCTAATTATCTTGACATGGACAATGCTTTGGCTTATGCGCACAAAACAGACTCCAGAATAAATGAAAACAGCAAGCAAATTATTGAAACACGAAACGAACTAACGGCAATGAAGAACGAATTCAAACAAAATAAACGAACAATTGACCGTGACTTTGAAATAATGGACGCATACATAAGAGAATCCCATAAGTTGAATAAGGAAATACGGCAGATAATCAAGGAAACTACCCTACAGATGAAGGAAACTGACCGGAAAATCAAAGAAATCTCCACACGGTTCAATTCTACAATAGGCAATATCATGGAAGGTCTTATGAGCCCTTCTTCTTTCAAGATCTTCAAAAAAGCCGGATTTCACATCAACCGATGCTTGAGAAATGTAAAACGCAAAAACAAAGAACCTCTGTTGGCTATGGAGTTGGATGCACTAATGATCGGTGACACTGAAATCATTGCACTGGAGGTGAAAAGCAGTTGTGACTGCCAGGATATTGACAAATTCCTTTTTCACATGGAGCGATTTCGCACCCTGTTTCCTGAATACGACAAATTGAACCTTAATGTCTATGTGGCCATTGCCTCGTTAAATTATGAGAATGAGGCAGACCTTTACGCACAAAAGCAAGGTTTGTTGGTAATCCGAGTGTCAGAGGAGGAGATTTTTACGCTTGATCCTTTTGACAATCAAAACTTGCGCATATTTTAACAGCTTCCACCGCCTCCTTCACATCGTGAACGCGCAGGATGTGGGCCCCTTTCATAAGCGCAAGAGTATTAACCACGGTGGTGCCGTTCAATGCGTTGTCGGGCGTGGTTTCCAATAGCTTATAAATCATGGATTTGCGAGAAATACCAACCAAAACAGGCAGGTTGAAGACTTTGAACGCGTCCATATTTTGCAATACGAAATAATTCTGTTCCAATGTCTTGCCAAATCCAAAACCCGGGTCCAGGATAATGTCATGCACATGCGCCTCATGCAGTTTTTCAATCTGCTGGCCGAAGAATTGTATCATTTCGGCAAGAATATCCTCATAATCCGTGTGCTGTTGCATATCATTGGGCTTGGCAGGCGTGTGCATGAGCACGTAGGGCACTTGCAATCGGCCCATTGTGGGGATCATGTCGGAATCGAAAGTGCCGCCGGACACGTCGTTGATGATATTGGCCCCACACGGCACGGCGGCACGGGCCACGGAAGCGCGCCACGTGTCCACGGAAATTACAGATTCGGGGAACCGCCCGCGCACAAGCCCCACCGCATGGCGAATGCGGTCAATCTCCTCCTGCTCGGGCAGATCCTGCGCTCCGGGGCGCGTGGATACCGCCCCAATGTCGATGATGTCGGCTCCGGCGGACAGCATCTCCCCCGCCCTTTTCACTATCGCTTCGTCGGTCCGATACTGACCCCCGTCGTAAAACGAGTCCTCTGTAACGTTGAGAATGCCCATAACCAAAGGAGGTGTCAAGGGCAAAAGATTTCCGTTGATATTGATACTTTTTTGCATAGTGTCAATTTTTTACAAAAGTACTGCTTTTTTTTAAACGACGCATACCACCATTCCGCCGCAAGCGGCGGAACCTTCAACAACAGGTCGTGCTTTCTGTTGGGGGGATTCCGCTCAACGCTAATGCGTTTCGCGGAAGGTGAGACGTGTGCCACAAAAAAGGGACGCTGACGCGTCCCTTTGTACTAATACTCGCTCCGGCGTATTACTTTGCCAGGAAAGGATAGCCGTAGTCCGTGGCAGGAACGTACGTTTCCTTGATACAGCGTGCGCTGATCCAGCGGACAAGGTTGAGCATACTGCCGGCCTTGTCGTTGGTACCGGAAGCACGTGCGCCACCAAACGGCTGGCATCCGACTACTGCGCCCGTCGGCTTGTCGTTGATGTAGAAGTTACCGGCAGCATGACGAAGCATTCTCTCGGCGGTCTCGATAGCATAACGATCCTGGGCGAAGATGGAACCCGTGAGGGCATACGGAGAAGTCTCGTCGCAAACGCGAAGCATTTCTTCATATTTTTCATCTTCATAGACGTAGATCGTGATAACCGGTCCGAAGATTTCTTCGCGAATGGACTCGTAATCCGGCGTCTTGGCCACGATAATGGTCGGCTCCACGAAATAACCCACCGACTTGTCGTAATGGCCACCCAGCACGATTTCTGCGTCGTTAGACTCTTTGGCGCGGTCGATGTAACCGGCAATGTTGTCAAAGGATTTCTCATCGATGACGGCGTTCACGAAATTGGAGAAGTCGCGGACATCGCCCATCTTCACGGTGGTCATCATGTCTTTGATGTGGTTCAGCGTGGGTTCCCAGAGGGATTTCGGCACGTATGCGCGGGAAGCAGCGGAGCACTTCTGGCCCTGATACTCGAACGCGCCACGGAGGATAGCCACAGCCAACTCGCGTGCGGGAGCGGTCTTGTGTGCAAAGATGAAGTCCTTGCCACCCGTCTCACCCACAATCTTCGGGTAAGTATTGTAAATGTCGATATTCTCACCTATCAGCTTCCAGAAGCTCTTGAACGTTGCCGTACTGCCAGTGAAGTGGATACCTGCCAAGTGCGGGGACTTGAAGGCCACCTTGCTGATGACAGAGCCGCTGCCAGGCAGGAAGTTGATGACGCCATCGGGCAAACCGGCCTCTTGTAACAGTTTCATCAGATAGTAGTTGGACAAGATAGCGGTGGTAGAAGGTTTCCAGATGGTGACGTTACCCATCAATGCAGGAGCCACGTTCAGGTTCAATGCAATGGAGGTGAAGTTGAACGGGGTGATGGCATACACAAAGCCTTCCATGCCGCGATACTCGTTGCGGTTGAGTGTGGCGTGGTCGGAGATGGGCTGCTGACCATACAACTGGGATGCGAAATAGGTGTTGAAACGCAAAAAGTCGATAGCCTCGCACGGGCAGTCGATTTCGGCCTGCATCGGGCTCTTGCCCTGACCAAGCATACAGGATGCGTTGAGGATATATCTGTATTTGGTAGCCAGAAGCTCGCCAGCCTTCATCATGATGGAAGCTCTTTGAATCCAGGGCATCTCTTCCCAATCTTTCTTGGCTGCCATAGCCGCGTCGATAGCCATTTGAACCTCTTTCTCCCCTACCTTATGGTAGTTGGCCAGTACATGGCTGTGTTCGGTTGGCATGACCACCTGGCCCATATTGCCGGTCTTCACTTCCTTGCCACCGATAATCGGACAAATCTCAATCACTTGGTTATATTGTCTGTCCAGTTCAGCTTGCAGGAGCTTTCTTTCGGGGGTTCCCGGAGCGTAAGAAAAGACGGGTTCGTTTTGCGGTTCTCTGAATACGAAATTTGCGTTGTTCATAGAAATTAATTTAATTTTTTAATGATAATATTGGGTTTTATTTGGGTTCGCTTTTCTAAAAAGCGGGCAAATATACAAAAAAAGGTGTTCAAAATGATGTTAGAACATTTTCTGAATATCGGCTTTGAGTGTCTCTAATGCCTGATCCACCACCGGTTTCTGTGCGGCGGCAATCAACAAGGCTTCGGCAAACTGCTGGCCGTCGGCACCGTCCTCCATCTGTTCCGCTACGGTGTTGACAATCTCTGTAATGTCATCTTTGGCATTACAAATCTGCTTCCACACGGGATTGGAGATGTAGATTTGCTGCGACAGGTTGTGCTCAAACTCCGAACGGATAGCCGTGAGCAGGAGGTTCTGTTCCTGCGCAACTGTCAGGCCGGGCGCGTGGATACGCATTACCAATTGGGTGGGTTCAATGCGCTCCAAATACAACGCCATACGCTCGTAAGCCTGCAGACGCAAGGGCAGCACAATGCCTTTTACGGCTTTGCCGTTGTCCATCGCCTGCAACTTCAGTGTGCGTTCGGTCAACATTTTGGCCAGCAACACCACGGCCACCAGGGCCAAACATGCCACAATAATTACAGTGTAATTCATTATCCGCAATAAAAATATTCGTTCACCATTTCGGTCATCAAATCCGGATTCTTTTCGATTTCCTTACGGATTTTCTGATCCTTGAAAGATTTCAGCTGTTTCACGATGTCGTCAATCATCTCAGCATTGAAAACGCCGTGTTTTTGGAAAATGTCGCGGTGACGGCTCAATTCTTCCGCAGACTCCCAGCAGGAAGTGGGAAGTTGTGCCAAGCTATCCACGAGGGCCTTGTTTTCCGGACGGTGGATATCCACATCGACGTAGGTCTTGTCGGCGAACTCCAGTGCACCCTCCATCTCAAAGCCGTGGCGCGCGGCGCATACCAGACCGGCCAGCAAGAGATAGATGTCGGCGGAACCGTCAGGACAACGGAATTCCACTGTCTGCTTTTGCGTACGATCTTTTTTCACTGGTTTCTCCAGCGGATTGAGATCGGCGAGTATATCGTTTTTGTAGTTCCAGCCCAGCGGCACGCGCACGAGCACAGAGCGGTTGCGGTCGCCCCAGCAAATGGACGTCGGAGCCTCCTGGTGCGGCACCAAGCGGAAATAGGAGGTCGGGTTGGTATTACCGAAAGCGGTCAAGGAACCAGCACAAGTCATGTAGCCGGCGATGGCGGTCTTGGCGATGGAATTGAGCTTACCCTTGGTCACATATTGGTTCTTGCCATCGGCGTTCACGATGCGAGTGTGGATGTGCAGACCGCTACCGGCCTTGCCCGTCGTGATCTTCGGAGAGAAAGTGACATCCAAACCATATTCGTAAGCCAAGTTGCGGATAATCCACTTGGCGATAATCAGTTGGTTGGCGGCCTCTTGCACGTCCGTCACGAGGAACTCGATTTCGTTCTGCTCGTAAATCTTGCCGTCCAGAGTGAAATTGCCCACCTCGGAGTGGCCGTATTTGATCATGCCGCCGGCTTTGGCAATGTTGTACATGCACTCAGCGCGGAAACGCTCGAATTTGGTGAACGGGGCAGATTCGTGATAGCCGCGCTGGTCAGGGATGGTGTACAACTCCTCGGCATCGCCGATGACGTAATACTCCAGCTCACCCATGGCCTGGAAATACATGCCCGTCACGTCAGTGAACGACTTGTCAGCCTTGCGCAGGATGAATTCCGGAGAGTTCTCCAGCGGCTGACCATCCTTGTTGTAATAAGAACAGAGGAACGACAAAGTCGGCAGATCGGTAAACGGATTCATGAAAGCCGTGGCAAAACGCGGAATGACATACAAGTCGGAGGAACCGGCATGGATGAAAGCCGGGAAGATGTTGGAACCATCGACACGCTCGCCGTTGGAAAGAATCTGATCCAGATACTCGCGGCTGTGCAGAACAAAGCCCAGCGTCTTCAAACGGCCGTCGCCAGCCACATAGTGAAAATTGATCATTTTGATTTCATTCTCCTCGACAAACTTGATCATGTCGGCCTTTGTAAACTCCTTCGGACTCTTTTTCAGAAAATTAACCAAAGGATTCATGCTCATTGATGTGTTTTCTTTCATATTGTATATTTATTAAATTTTTGAATCAAACGGAAAGGGGTGCAAATATACAAAAAAAGAACGCAGCGAGAATGCAAGAATATTTTCAAATTTTGGAATACAAAGGGCAGCTGCAAAAAGCTAATAGTTAACAGCCAATTTTTGCCTGAATCTCATCTTCGGCCAGGCCGGTGACTTTCGCTATGACGGACAAATCCATGTTGTTTTCCAACATCCTCTTAATCACGGAGCGGATACCTTCCGTTCGACCTTGCTCAAAACCTTGTTCTACCCCAAGATCGTATCCCTTTTCAAAGCCTTCTGTCCTTCCCATCCGGTGATGGTATTCCATGGCCTCTTTCACGTCCTCGTATTCCAAGACACTTTTCTCATACTCTTGTTTCTCCATAGTTGTGAGTTTTGACAATTTACATTCCTCATACAATTCATGGAAGATGTCATACTCTTCCGGTATGTCGTCCTCCTCCAGCCTCCACATGTTCTTTATGGCATAACACCATTTCTGTCGGTCATCCGAAAGCTGCTCGAATTGCTTTCGCGCTGCAAATTTAGTCAATTCCAGGAAACAGAAGACGGTCTTCTCGGAATAAACCGCATTTTTCTCATCTTTCAGCTTCACTATATGGAAGGCATCCTCATAGCGGTTGAACTCATTGGAGTCGTAATCCAGTATGTTGAAAGAGATTACGGATAGTTAACAGGCGGCTGAGCTTGTCGAAGCCGCCATGCGGCTGAGCAAAGATAACACGTTGTTCCGGTCTGGCAATGGAAATCCGAAAATTTTTATCGGCCAAAAAGACAACAATATACAAAAACTGAAGATACCAATTTAACAATCTGTTGTTAAGGTGGTTGCGTGGATTTCGGAGGAAAAATAAGGTTTCTACGCAGCAATAAAAAAGAGGCGCCACAATGTGACGCCTCTTCTGTTTACTGTAACCTGTTTACAAATCACTATCTGTTGATGTGGACCTTGTAAACGGCAGGACCTTGTTGCGTGTTCAGACGAACCACATACGTGCCTACTGCCACGTTCAACTCGATCACTTCAGGATTGTTGATTGCGTTGCCGCTGTATATCAGCTTGCCGTACATGTCGTAGATGGACACGTTGTTGATGTCAACATTGTAGTCGTTGATGATATGTACGCGGTTGTGCTCAGCGTAAACGTTCACATGGCTCTTCACGTAGTCGGCAACACCAACTCCAGGAGCAGGACCAGCCAGCGTTTTGAAGGAGAAGGCGCTAGGCCATGCGCTGGTGTTGGTGGTACTGCAGTTGGCTCTTACCTGGAACATGTAATAAGTGTTCGGAGCCAGGTTCGTCAGGTTGTAGCTGAAGCCAGGCACATTTTGCACCAGCGTCCAAGTGTTGGCATTGGCAGCCCTGTACTGGATGTCGTAGGAATCAGCACCCGGATGGTACCACATCAGCGTTGCAGAGGTGGAATCCACATTATCGGTGTGCAAAGCGGTCGGGACCACACAGAACTCCTCGGCAAAGGTAGCATTGATGGTGTGGTTAGCCGTCACATTGTGGAATGTGTAAGTAGCCACAGCACCCACAGACATGCCGTCAACCGTCACATTGGCGATTTCGTAGCCCGTGGTAGGAGTGATCGTGTAGGTTGCGTTGTCGCCATATTCCACCGTGGCAGGTCCGTTGATCGTACCGTTGGCACCGGCCGTAGCCGTGATGGTGAAGTGTTTCTTCGTCATCGTGGCTGTCAGCGTGCGGTTGGCCGTCACTGCAGGGAATGTGTAGGTGTAAGCACCCATCACTGTTGCCTGGGCGTCGGCAATGACGTTGCTGCCGTTCACCGTGATGGCCGTCACATCGTAGCCCGTGGCAGGAGTCACCGTGAAGGTCGGGGTTGCGCCGTGGTTCACCGTGATCACGCCGTTCGGCGTAATGGTACCGTTGTTCGGGTCGGTCACTGTAATCGTGTAGCTCTTCACCTTGAAGGCGGCGAAAATCTCGTGGTCGGCTGCCACTGCGGCGAAGGTGTAAGCACCGTTG
>JAFSOZ010000005.1 GCA_017443175.1 Bacteroidales bacterium | reverse complement strand
CTTCCGGATGGGGAACCGGTTAAGCAAGCCAACGACAGGCTTGAACACGTATATCTTCAAAAAGGTGGAGAAGGTGATATGCCACCGTTTCCAGAACTCCGCGACATTGGCCGACAGGTAGGGGTTGTTGAAGTTCTCGGGCGTGCGGATGCCCATCATGTAGGCCATGCCGATGGCCATATCGCAGTAGCCGGAAAAGTCGATGTAGATGTACAGGGAATACAGCAGGGCGGCGCAAATCACCGCGCCCCAAGGCCCCATGTTAGAAAGGAATGTCTGGTAGTCAGTGGCGTACGGCAGCATCAGCGGCACCACAAGCAGGGCTTTCACGGCACCCAGGAAGATGCGGCCCACGCCGGCGAGCAGCATCCGCGCGTTGAAGCGCACGTGGGTGGTGTTCATCCAATAGTGGAAGTTGTTGAGCGTATCGATGGGCCCAGCCATGAAGGTGGGGAAAAAGAACAGATAGTTGATGTAGGAGAGGAAATTACGGGTACGCAACGTTCCCCGGCGGCACTCCACCAACCAATGGATGAGGCGGAAGAGGATATAGGAGAGACCGAGTTTTTCCACGGAGAAAAACGGTTTCTTCATGTTGGTGGTCCAGAACTCGCCAAACCACTTCCACACGAGCGGATACGAGCGGATGGCAAAGAGGGCGACCAGCAGCACGAGGGTGAGGGCCAGCAGCCAGCGCCATTTCTTTCGTTGCAGGAGCACGCCCGCCCCGTAGCACACCGTGGCCACGATCAGCAGAATGAGCACCGACTGCAGGCGCACGATGTTGGTCAGCACCAACGCATTGCCCAAAAGAAGAACCACATTGTTCAGCCAGCTCTTCCGGAACACCCACTTGCACACCACGAAAACCGTGATGAACAACAGGATGCAGAAAAACAACTGGCCGCTTTGGAAAAGCATGTTAATTATGTATTATTATTTACTGATTCGATGTCCCTTTACTGAAAACCGGAGACTGAAGACCAACACCCAAAAACCAACGACCAAGGACCAACAGCTAATCACCAGCATTACTTACGTACGCAAGTATTTCCTCCTCGCTCAGGCCTGTGGCCTTGGCCACATCGGCGAGAGAAATACCCAAATCCAAGAAGTTTCGCGCCGTTTGGAAGAGTGCTTCCTCTTTACCTTGTTGTATTCCTTGTTCTATCCCTTGCTCATATCCCCGTTCTTCGCCCCTCTTTTGGGCTACATTCATGGCATCACGCACGTCCGCGTAATCCAATATGCTCTTCCTGTATGCTTTCTTTTCCATAGTTGTGAGTTTTGAAATCCGGCAGTCCTCGAACAACTGTTGGATCATCTCATCCTCTTCTGACAAATCCTGCTCCCCCATCTTGTGCATGTTCTTCAAAATGAACGCCCATTTCATTCCCTCGTCTTTGAAGACAACATCCTTCAGCTGTCCGATGTTCTGCGCTGCAAATTTAGTCAATTCCAGAAAACAGAAGACGGTCTTCTCTGAATAAACCGCATTTTTCTCATCTTTCAGCTTCACTATATGGAAGGCATCCTCATAGCGGCTGAACTCATTGGAGTCGTAATCCAGTATGTTGAAAGAGATTACGGTCGGGATATTGTATTCCATGTCGCCCCGCATGGCCTCACTGCTCAACACGCGGCTGCTGTAAGTGAGGATTCTGTTGGAGAAGAACGACTGCTCGGCCCGTTGCATCTCGATGATGATGTGCCTGCCGGTGTCGGTCACGCAGTAGATGTCGAAGACGACCTTCTTCTCCGCCTCCCTCTCGCCGAGAATCTCTGTCGAACGGAACGTGATGCTGACTACATCACGCATGATGTCGGGCAGAAACGCCCGCAGAAAGGAGGTCAAACGTCTGGAACCACGTTCTGTAGTGCAAAACACTTTCTTGAAACCGAAATCGGTCAACGGATTGATAAACACATTGTTTGTTTTCATAATAATAAAATTTGTTTTGTTTTTATAGTTAACGGGCGGCTGAGCTTGTCGAAGCCGCCATGCGATGGAGCAAAGGTAACACGTTGTTCCGTTCTGGCAATGCTAATCCGAAAATTTTTATCGGCCAGAAAGACAACAATATACAAAAATCGAAAGTGTCAATTTAACAACCTGTTGTTAAGACGGTTGCGTGGATTTCGGAGAAAACGGATCTGCCGCGGCGCGTCCTTTCGTTCATCTTTTTTTGTACTTTTGCCGTCCAAAATCATTAACAATGAAAAAATATTTTTGGATTTTCGCCGCGCTGCTCCTGCTGTGCTCCTCCTGCTCCCGGAAGATTATCGGGGCAAGACCCCACCGCAAGGACAGAAACTGCGGCTGCGAATACCCCATCACCCCAGCGCCTTCCGATTCACTGCTCACCTACCATAGTCGCTAAATCATGAAAAAAATCCTTTTCATTCTCCTGCCCTTCTGCCTGCTCCTCTCCTGCCAACATAAAAAATCACTCATCGTGATTGAGGGGGACATCGCCGGTGCATCCAACGACAAAATCACGCTGGCCCTGATCACCAACGAAGGACTGGAACCGCTGGACTCCATGAGGATGAAAAACGGACACTTTCGCTTTGAACTGAAAGCCAACGACAAAAATGCCCGCGAGCGCGCCGCTTCCCCCATGATGTACCAAATCAGCCTCTCCTCTTTCAACACCCTCACCACCATGGCCAAAGGCGGCGACCACATCCTTATCCACGCCAATGCGGAAAACCTCATTGAGAACTATCGCGTTTCGGGCGGCGAGGAGGCCGTGCTCATGGGCCAACTCGACAGTGCATTGCACTCCTTCATTCAACCTGCCGATTCCCTCTATCATCTCTACAGCAATGACATTTACAACGACTCCCTGAGAGAAGCCGTCGAACAACAATATCTCCAATTGGTAAATCACCACAAACAATATCTGAAACAATTCATCCGGCAACACCCCAACAAGATGGCCTCCTTCGTGGCCTTCTTCCAAAGTTACAACCGCAGACATTTTTTCAACAAACAAGAAGACAAGGAACTATTACGCCAAATCACCCATAACTTGAAAAAAACATATCCTGAAAACCCATACGTCCAGAATATGCAATACAGGCTGGAAACGATGGATTTGATGGAAATGGAAAGGAACCCACAAAATGATACTGATTAACATAGGAGACGAACTGCTCATCGGGCAAGTCATCAATACCAACGCTGCATTCATCGGACAGCAAGTGGCTGCCGCAGGATTTGAACTTACAGATGTCATCACCATCGGGGACGATGGCCAAAACATCCGGGAAACCGTTACCTCAGCACTCGCCAAAACGGATGTGGTCATCATAACCGGCGGACTTGGTCCCACCAGGGACGATATCACCAAGAAGATTATTTCCGACATTTTCCAGCGCGAGCTGGTCATGGACGAGCCCACGTTGCAACATGTCACCGAAATCTTCGCCTCCCGAGGCATGGCTTTGACAGAGACCAACCGCCAACAGGCCTTGGTACCGCAAGGCTGCACGGTGCTCTCCAACCCGTTAGGCACGGCCCCCGGACTTTGGATAGAACAGGACGGCAAGGTGCTCATCGCGCTGCCCGGCGTGCCCTTCGAGATGGAAAAGCTGATCAGAGACGAGGTCATGCCGCGCCTGCAAGCACACAAAAGAGACCAGCACGCCATCCTGCATCGCGTGCTACAGTGTACCAACATCTCCGAGAGCGGGCTCTCCGACCTGCTGGAAAACTACGAGCAACAATTGCCTTCGGAGCTGAAGCTCGCCTACCTGCCCAAGCCGGGCATCATCCGCCTGCGCCTCACCGCACGCGGAGACAACGCACCCGCATTGCAAACTATGCTGGACGAACATTTCAGCACGCTCAAGCGACTCACCGCCGAGTACGCCTTTACCGATGAGGATATTGAAATTGAAGAAGTCGTAGGCCGATTGCTGACCAAATCCGGCAAGACCTTGGCCACAGCCGAGAGTTGCACCGGAGGGTACGTCGCGCACCTCATCACTTCGGTGCCCGGAAGCTCACGCTACTTCCAAGGCTCACTCGTGTCCTACAGTAACGACATCAAGCGCGACTTGCTGAACGTACGAGAGGACAACCTCAAACGCCGCGGCGCCGTGAGCGAACAAGTGGTCAGCGACATGGCCCTCAACGCCATGGGGCTCTTTGATGTGGACTACACCATTGCCACTTCGGGCATCGCCGGCCCTGACGGCGGCACCAAAGAGAAACCCGTGGGCACTGTCTGGATTGCCGTAGCCACTCCCGTGCGCCTCACCACCCGCGAGTTCCATTTCGGCAGCCGCACCGGCCGCAAACAGATCATCGAACGCGCCGCCCGCGCCGCCCTGAACATGCTGCGGGTTGAAATTGAAAAAGATATACGCTGAAACAGTTTAGAGTTTAGAGTTGAGAGAGTAGAGAATTTAAATACCCCTTTCACCCCATTTACCCAATTTACCCAATTTACCCCTTTCACCCCATTTACCCCTTGTACCCCTTTCATGTCTCCCCTCATCGCCCAATTCAAACAATATCTTCTGCTTGAGAAGAGCCTCTCTTCCAAGACGGTGGAGGCTTACCTGCACGATGTGACGCTTTTGGAGGATTTTTTGGAGCATAAGGCATTGGAAACCGCCAAACTGGAAGATATCCAACAATTTCTGCGCAGTTTGGTTGAAAAGGGTATTGCCACACGTTCGCAGGCGCGTATCGTGTCCGGCATCAAGGCTTTTTACCGGTTTCTGGTTTACGATGGCACCCTACAGGACGACCCCACCGCCCTGTTGAACGCACCGAAGATAGGCATGCATCTTCCCGATGTGCTGTCGGTGCCCGAGATTGAGGCCATCATCGCTGTCATTGACCTCAGCACGCCCGAAGGACATCGCAACCGCGCCCTCGTGGAGGTGATGTACGGCTGCGGCCTGCGCGTGAGCGAGGCCGTGTCCCTGAAACTCTCCCACCTCTTTTTCGACGAAGGCTTCATCAAAGTGTTAGGCAAGGGCAGCAAAGAGCGGTACGTGCCCATCGGCAGCATGGCCCGCAAAATGATCACGCTGTATGTGGAAGGCTCCCGCAAGAAGGTGAAAGTGAAAAAAGGGGAGGAGGACTACCTTTTCCTGAACCGACGAGGCCGTCATCTGAGCCGCGAAATGGTGTTTATGCTAGTGAAAAAATGGGCCGCCGAAGCTGGCATCCAAAAATCTATCAGTCCGCACACTTTTAGACACTCTTTCGCCACACACTTGGTGGAGGGCGGCGCCGACCTTCGCGCCGTACAACAAATGTTAGGCCATGAAAGTATCACCACTACTGAGATTTACACGCATCTTGACCAAGATTACATCCGCAGCAACATAGCACAATTCCATCCCAGATTCTAAAATAGCGTATGCTCTTTTTTTCGTATTTTTGCAACCCTTAAAATTTACGAGATGAATAAGAAACGCATTTATATCCTTTTATCCGGACTGCTATTGCTGGCATGTCTGATTATCATCCTGTTCAAGACCGGCGTGTTACACACTGGCAACAGCATTCCCAAATCCGACGTCTTTGCCGTCAAAGACACCTCAACGGTGACCAAGATATTCATCGCCGACATGAACGGCGAACATGTCCTGCTCAACCGCCGCGACGGTGCCTGGTACGTGGAGGACTCTATCTTGGCCCAAACGTACAAAATCAACGACCTTCTGAGCGTCATGCGAAATGTGACGCTGCAACAAACCGTGGCCAAAACCGCCCAGTCCAACATCAACAAAATGATGTCCGTGAACGCCATCAAAGTGGAAATTTACCAAAAGGCACCGAAGTTCACCCTGTTCGGCATCAAGTTTTTTGAAAAGGAACGAAGAGTGAAAACCTACTACATGGGCCCCGCAACCATGGACAATCTGGCCAATTTTGCCATTTTAGAAGGCTACGACGAGCCTTGCATCGTTTATATCCCCGGCTTCAGAGGTTTTCTCACTCCGTATTACTCCTTTAAGCCCGTTGACTGGTACAACTGCGACCTCTTCAGCACCAAAATCACCCGCATCAAAACCCTGAAAGTGCAGGATTTTGATCATCCAGAAGAATCCTTTATCGTGGAAAAATCGGGCGCACGCTTCTTCAACCTGTTTGATGGCCAGCATCAACCCATTCTCCATTACGACACAGTCAGACTTTTGGATATGCTGTCCGTGTTCCGGAACCTGAACTACGAGCTTTTCATCACCAACATGGATGAAGCCAAGAAAGACTCCATTTTACAGTTCAACAAGTTCAAAACCATCACTTTAGTGGACGTAAACGGTGAGGAGACGCGTTTGGACATGTACCGGAAATTGGATCCCGATGCCCTGTATCTGGATGATATTCTGGAAGGTGGTACGCATGAGGATGACTTACCGTACAATCGGGATAATTTCTATGGCATCCTGAATGGCAAAACAGAGAACCTTTTGCAATGCCAGTACTTCCACTTCGATCGTGCCAATCAACCTCTGTCCTATTTTTTGAAAAACCAATAGTCTCGTATGACCCACGATGAGATGTACATGCGCCGGTGCCTGCAACTGGCAAGCTTGGGATTAGGCAAAGTGCAGCCCAACCCCATGGTGGGTGCGGTGATTGTGCATAATGGGCAGATTATCGGGGAAGGCTATCACCACCAATACGGCCAGCCGCATGCGGAGGTCAATGCGTTCAACTCTGTAGAGGACAAATCCTTATTGAAGGAATCCACGCTGTATGTCTCGCTGGAGCCTTGTTCTCACTATGGCAAGACACCGCCCTGCGCCGAGGCCATCATCCGCTACGGTGTCCCGAAAGTGGTTGTCGGCATCTCCGACCCGCACGACAAAGTGAACGGCAACGGGATTCGTATGTTGCAAGAGGCTGGCATTGAAGTAATACAGCACGTGTGTGAATCCGAATGCCGGGAGTTGAACCGCCGCTTTTTCACCTACCACCAACACCAACGACCCTATATCATTCTCAAATGGGCACAGACCGCCGACGGATTCATGGACATAGACCGATCCAACCCATCCGACACGCATGATTATTGGATCACCAACCCGTCTCTTAAAGTTATCGTTCACAAATGGAGAAGCGAAGAAGACGCCATATTGGTGGGTTATAATACCATGATAAACGACAAGCCGCAACTCACCAACAGACTCTATCCGGGCAAAAGTCCAAAACGGTATGTGATATGCCGCGAACACAGCCAACTCGATGAGACATATTACAACCCGTTGCCCACCGACTTATCCGCCGCCATGCACACGCTCCACGAGCAGCGCATCCAATCGGTGATTGTGGAAGGCGGACGGAAAACTTTGGACAAGTTCATCACCGCCGGGTTGTGGGACGAGGCGCGCATACTGGTCGGGGCACAGCGTTGGGACAAGGGCACGCCAGCCCCCGCACTACCCTGCGCACCGGAGCAAGTACAACACATTGACGACAATCATATCCTCTATGTTCGAAGACACCTATAAAACAATCTCCGCACCCGCCACAGGCAGTTACAGCGAAAAACGCAGCAAGTTTCTGGCGTACGCCTTCCCTGTGCAGACGGAAGCGCAGGTGAAAGAACGGCTGACCGAAATCCAGAAGAAGCACAACGATGCCCGCCATCATTGCTATGCCTACATTCTGGGTCCCAACAAAGACGCATACCGGATGAACGACAATGGCGAACCTTCGGGCACGGCAGGCCGCCCTATCCACGGGCAACTGATGTCCAAAGACCTCACCAACACATTGGTCATTGTGGTTCGCTATTTCGGAGGTATCAAATTAGGGGTCAGCGGATTGCAAAACGCATACAAAATAGCCGCCAAGGAAGCCTTGGATGCCGCCAACATCATCGAAAAGACCATTGACGAAACCTACGAGGTAACCTTCGAGTATCTGCAAATGAACAATGTGATGCAGCTGATGAAAGACCCCTTCGTCACCATCATCAGCCAACAGAGCGACCTGAACTGTACGATACGCTTCTCTGTGCGCCGGCGCGAGGCAGAACGCATCGTAACAGCCCTGAAAAAAACAGGTGAAGTAAAATATTTCTGTTAGAAATCCAATCCTGCCATCTCCCCGTGCGGATGGATGATGGTATATCGGGTGAATCGCTCGTCCGCCTCAAAACCATCTCCATAATTGACTGAGCCATCCGCCTTCTTCTGCTTGACCAGCACATTGGAATAGATGGTTTTACGGCGCTGGTCCCAGATAATCTCTTCCGTCTCCAACGTATCCCGCTTGATGAGATCAATAATCACCACGTTCTTGGATGCCCTGTACTTGGTATTGTTGACATTGCAGGCATAGTCGGCGGTAAGCATAGCTTGTTTCTGGCCGTATTCGTTATAGGATATGGCGGTGATGCCTTCCGGGTAATCTGTGTATAGGGAGTCTGTGCGATAGGTGTTGAATATAGGCGCTTTGACGATAAAACTGACCACACCGGAATCGCTAACGACAAGTTGGATGTTTTCCGCGTACTCGTCAGGATATTTTCCCTTGTACTCCAACAATCCCGTCTCTTTGTCTTTTTTATGACAGGAAACAAAAAACATCATAAGGCACAAGGCCATTATGATGTTTTTTGCGATATATGTCTTGGTAACAGACATGTAAGATGATGGATTTTATCTTACTGTAGTGTTTTCCTGAATCCAGCAGCCCACATGGTAGGTAGAGCCGGAGCTCAAACCGCGTTTGAACAGATCCTCTTTGGAGGGGAATCTGAGTTTGGCGCGTTGTTTGTCTGCATTTTCCTTGCAGTTCGGATCCACTGCAACAGCTTTTGCATATTTGTCGGCGGCAGCCCAGGCACATGCCAATGGAATGTCATCACCAGAGCATCTGCCCACAGAGTTGGCATAGAGGTCGCCAATCAGGATATAAGCTTTACCCATGTTCGGCTGGAATTTCAGGGCAGCGTAAGCGGCAGAACGAGCCTCAGAGTATGAACCTTTGATGTAGTAAGCGTTGGCCAACATGAAATTGGCATCGGCTTTCTGCTCGTTGGTTTCACTCAAGGTAACAGCTTCGTTGAAGTAGTTGATAGCGCGATCAATTTCTGCATTGTCCTTTGTGGAACCAAAGCTATTCAAAGAGAGGTTACCCATCCAGTATGCGGAGTTACGGTTCGGGTTGGCTTTATGCAGGATTTCCAAAGCGTCTTTGAAAATAGGACTTTTGACACAGCCGCCCTTTGCCATAGTCATGACCATCTTGTTGATAGCGGACAAATCCTCCTTGTTGTTGGCCAACTTCTCGGAATAGAGTTCTTCCAACACTTCGCAAGATGCGTACGGAGCCACAGCTTTTTCAATTTTGGCGAGAGTTTTACGGTAGTTGACAATCAACTTCATCTGACGGGCAGTATCCGCGGCGGGTTTTTTGCAAAGCTCAACGAAATAGTTGGTGTCAATCGTGCCTTGCTTGTACACTTCATACAAGCTGTCCATCACAGCCACTTGTTTTTCATATTGAACCTGGGAGTTGTTGATGGAGATATCCAGATAGTCGGTGGCACGACCGTAGGCCTCAATCACGACGCTGGTGTCCTTGCTGGCCTTGGTAATACCTTCAGAGAGTTGGAAATACTTATCCCAAATAGCAGGTTGTGTTTTCTCTTTCTCTAATTCAACAGATTGGATGAACAAATTTTCCAGTTCCTTGATCTGATCAAAGTCCATGGATTTCACACGATACTGCATAGTGTTATACGCTTTGAAACCCAAGCAATAACCCTTGCTGAACTTCTCAGGAAAATAGAGATTGCGGACCTCATACGAATAGATGAGAGTATCAATCAGGTGTTCTCTTCTCAAAGAATCTTTTTCAGCTTTGATCAAGGCACCGAACAGGTTTTGGGCATTGGTGTAGATGCCGTCCCAGCAGCAGGGGCTGTTGGCCACAAGATAACGCCATGCTTCGTATGCATCGACATAGTTCTTGCTTTTGTAAAACATGTTGAAATTGGTGATTTGCTCCAAGCTTTTCAGAGAGTCTTCTTCGGTTGCGCCGTATTTGAACGGACAGTTGCTGTTCTGGGCAAAAAGGAAGGAACCAGATAACAGTAAAAGTGTTGCGATGAATAACTTTTTCATTTCCTTTATTGTTTTAAAGAGTTAATTATCTTATTTTTATTCAAGTTTCATTCGTTGATACCATTTCTCCTGCAAGGTGAAGTTAATGGTGAATCTGAAATAGTTTTGTCTGACAAGATTGTTAAGAATCGTCCCTAATTTTCCGTATTCAAAGACTACATTGATAGAGGAGTGTGTATTGAAAGAACTCAGTGGAATGCCAATGCCCAAAGAGACCCCGAATTCGTCGATAGGTTTAGAGTGCAGCAACAAATCCCCGGTGGAATAGCGGGCACCCACACGGAAGTTCATTCTCTTCACAAACTTGTTGGATGTCGGGTCGGGGATAAACTGGGCTCCGACGGAAGCCGTGATGGCATTCTGCAAGGAATCGCTCTGCCCGAATGACTTGTATTTGGCCCAGTTGTTCCAAGTGACATCGGCAGCCACTGTAAACTTGTCCTTAAACGTGTAGCTCACACCACCACCCACAGATTGCGGGATGTAGAGATTACCGCGCGTATTGTCGTTGTAATATACGGTGTCGTAAGTAGTTACAAGACTGTATGTGCCTTGATAATAGCTAATCAGCAACTTCTCCTTCGCCCAAATGTAAGCGGTATTGCCATACACCACGCCCAATCCTATCTTGTGGTTTTCCTTGACATTGAACATGTACTGCAAACCGCCAGTAAGATGGATGCCATCCAGATGATAGGAAGCGTTGATGTAGGAATTATAGAAGTTGGAACCGTCGAAAGATGTGTTTCGGACGTAGTACACTGTGCCGAACATGTAGGAAGCGTTCAAGCCGATGGACAAGCCTTTGCAGATTTTAAAAGCGTTGCCCCAATACAGCTGGTTGAGGCCTCCTTTGGCAGAATAAGCATACGAGACATCTCCCACATTCTCGAAGGTTCCTGTGTTTTCAACGTCATATCCCACTGAACTATAGGGGACAACCCCTACGCTGGTACGCCAATGGCGGGTAACCGGAAGCCCGATAGTGATATATCCTGGGCGGGCGTAAGAGTTTTTCTGCACCATATCTCCGGAAGCGAGTGTAGATACATAAATCGAAGCCGCAGCATCCGCCACGAACGACAAAGAGTCAAAAGCCGCATAGGAAGCTGGGTTTCGGAAATTAATGTAATAAGGATTCTGTATGGCGTAAGAGGTGCTGCCCATTCCGTCCAAAATGCCATTTGAGTACTTGTTGACTATGCCAATGCCGAATGCAGAGTATGGGTTGCTAATCTCATTCTGGGCCTGAGAACCGAACGTTCCCAGGATAATCACCCATAAAAAGACAATCCTGTTGAGATTCCTATTCGACATTACACTTTAGAATTTTATACAATCCCTCTAAAACCAAATTAGGGGCGGCAAATATACGATTTTTTATGTAATCTTTCAGAAAGTCAGCATCCCCGCCCGTTAAAATAATGTGAATGTTTGGATAAAGGGCTTGATAATGGCCAATAATGCCGTCAATTTCGCAAGCCATACCATAAATCACGCCCGACAGGATGGATTCCTGGGTAGATTTCCCCGTGTAGGAATCCGGATGTTGAGGATCCAGCAGGGGCAGGTGCGCCGTATGGTCGTGCAGTGCCTGGAAGCGCATGCACAAGCCCGGGGCAATCGAGCCGCCCTGATAGGTGCCCTGCTCGTCCACAAAGTCAGTCACGAGGCACGTGCCTGCCTGGATTGCCAGGGCGGGGCAGGCGGGGAAGAGCGCATTTGCGCCGACAGCACCGGCAACCCTGTCGGTGCCCAACGTGCCGACGGTGTCGTAGTTCAGCCGGATGGGCAGGCGCAGCGCGGGGGAGAAATTCACCAACCGGGTATTCCGCTCCAACCAAGCCACCACGTCAGGATTCACTTTCCCCACGGAGGACAACAAGGCTGCCCGAAGATTATACTGTCCGAAGATATCCTCTAATGTGCAAACATCCAACTCAGGCTGCCGGACAAGTGCAACCTGCCGGCCCGCCTCGTCATAGACGGCCAGCTTTTGCGCTGTGTTTCCAATATCTATTACCAAATACATAACACTATGAAACGCATAACAAGTGGTTTTATTTTATTAAAAAACCATTGATTTTGTTATTTTTGCCGCCTCAAAAAAATAATAAACATGGGGTTTTTCTCTCTTTTCCTATTAGCGTTGAGTTTAGCCATGGATTGCTTTGCCGTAAGTTGCTCTGCCGGAGCATTGCAACCTAATCTGAAGACAAAGAATATTCTGGCGTTTGCCTTCAGTTTCGGATTCTTCCAAGCCCTCATGCCCCTCTTGGGTTGGTTGGGCGGCGAGATTGTGGTCGGCTATCTGAGCCGTTTCACCAACTGGATAGCCTTCGGCATCTTGGCTTTCATCGGCGGCAAGATGATTATAGAGGGAATCCGCAACAATGATGATGATTCCAAAATCGACATGACCCGCATCGGCACGGTATTGTTGCTTTCCGTTGCCACCAGCATTGACGCATTAGCCGTAGGTTTTGGTTTTTCCATGATGCAAGACGTGCGCATAGGATTGGCCCTCTTCCTCATCGGCATCGTTTCCTTCATCGTCTCGCTCATAGGCTATTACTTGACCCGGCATCTGCATAAGCTGGTCAAGGCCAACATTGCCGAAATCATCGGCGGACTCGTGCTTGTCGCCCTTGGTGTGAAAATTCTGTTAGGATTCTGAAACTACCGGCGCATCCTTTTCTCCTCAGCAGCAGGATAATACTCGTATGCTCCGATATCAGGATTGCCGTTGCGCAGGCGCCCCAAGATATCCGTCGAAATGCCCAAACCCGTCATTCCCGCATCAATGGCCGGCGAAGTCTCCTTCAGGTTATAGTTCTGACTGTAATTGGCCACAAACTCCGGGTCTTTCAGATGGATGCAATTCGTGAAGTGATTATCCAAAGTCTCTTTCTTAATCAAGCAATGGTTAAACTGGTAATTTAAATCCACGCCTTCGTACGCTGCCGCAACAAATTCATCTTCTGCAAGATTACCATAGATAATAGAGTTGTTGCACACCAAATTGGTGTTGCCCAAATAACGGGTATCGTTTTTGTCATAGTAATTGCTGACGGCCAATGCCGGTTCCTTGCGCGCCGACTGGGAGAAATAGTCGGCGATGGTCACGTGGTTCAGTGTGAAATCGCCTGCCTGCAGTATAACGCTATAGCTGCCGGTGTTGCTGATCTGGCAGTTGTTCAGTTCCACATCGGCACCCTGCGCCACCAAACCGTAGTATTTGTTGTTTTGGATGACCGTGTTGTTGATAATTGTCTTGTTGCCCAGATATTCCATAAGCGACGACACCTCCACGCCCGTGGCCGAATTGGTGATAATGGCATTGTTGATGATGTTGTCATGCGTACCTTCATTGATGAGAATCCGGTTCCATTGCTCATAGTCGGTGGCATAGAACGACTCGCGGCGGTCGCCGGCAAACAGCACAGGATCATCATACGTGCCATTCACGTGGATGTTGCCATAGCGATATACCCAGATTCCGCCGCCATGGTGAATATAGACTTTCGTACCCGGGTCAATGGTGAGCTTGCCCAAAGAGTCAACCACTGCCCAACCGTAAATCACCCAAGGCTTGTCGTTGGTCCAGTGCACATCTTCATGCTCATGCGCCACGATATTGTAAGACATGGCGGAGCCTAAATGGTCGGGCACAATGAAGTGAGCATCCTGCCCGAAGGCTACCAGCTGCACCGACTGTTTGCGTTGTGTGTTGTAAAACAGCACCGAATCGGTGACCAAATAAGGATTATTCTGATTAGTAGGGTTGATAGTGACCTTGACGAACACGAAAATACTGTCCTTGGCAGGAATCTCCACATCGTGGAACTCCTTGCCCGCCACACCGTCCACATTGATGCTGTAATAGGACTGGTCGCCGCCAGCCAGATACACATCCAATTTGACAGGATCCGGACTGGGATTATAGACCGTGAAACTGCGGGTGATGGAGGATACGGTGGTGAAAAGCGTATCGAACATCAGAGTATCGGTAGAAAACACCAATTTCACACTCTCGTCATATTGCCCCCGGTGGCATCCGCTGAACGTCAGCGCACCCACCAGAAGAGGAATGATTAAAAGTGTGAGTATCCAGTTATTTTTCAATTTCATCATCATTTTCTAAAATTTCGCGTTCGTTATAACGAACATCTGTCAAAAATAGTGCGTGGGCTGGAACAGAAGTGCCGGCCTCGCACCGGTCTTTCCGATCCAAAACCTTTTGGAAATCCTGTAAAGACATTCTTCCCAACCCTACTTCCAGCAGAGTGCCCACGATAGCCCGCACCATGTTGCGCAAAAAGCGGTTGGCCGTTATTGTAAACACCAAATCATCTCCCTTTTTCTCCCAAAAAGCCTCGGACACATGGCAGATAAAATTATTCACTTGGGTATGCACTTTGGAAAAACTGGTAAAGTCCTCGTTTTTTTTCAATAACTCCGCTGCCTGATTCATCAAATCCACATCCAGCTGACGATGGAAAAACAGGCGTTGCGAATAGGTGAACGGATTTTTCACCGTAGATATAAAGTATTGATAGGTGCGGCTTTCGGCATCAAAGCGGGCGTGGGCCGTCTCCTTCACCGCAAACAAACGGTATATGACAATGTCCTTGGGCAGAAAATTGTTGAGTTGGTCCTTGATTCGCTCGCAGGCCTTCCTGTCATAGTGCTGATCGACATCAAAGTGGGCGTAGTAGCAGGACGCGTGCACACCCGTATCGGTGCGTCCGCAACCTGTGATGGGAATCCGCTTCTGATGCAGCAGAAGGGAGAGACATTTCTCCAAAGTCTCCTGCACCGACGGATGGTCGGGTTGGACCTGCCAACCGAAATAAGAAGCGCCGTTGTATGCCAAATGGAGAAAGTATCGCATCGTATGTGATAATTTGCTGAAGAATGTCTGGTATTTCCAGCGGCAAAAATACACTTTTTTAGGCTTTTGCCAGAGGATTTTCGATTCTGACCGTTTCCATTCAGACCTTCGATTATTTTTGCTATTTTTGCACCTCAAATCTAACCATTGTTCGATATAAAACATTGAAGTATGAAAAACATAGCCCGTTACACGATCACTTCTGCTCTTCCTTACGCCAACGGACCGGTCCATATCGGCCACCTTGCCGGCGTTTACATTCCTGCCGACATCTACGCGCGCTACCTGCGCAACAACGGCAAGGAGGTGCTCTTCATCGGAGGCTCCGATGAGCACGGCGTGCCCATCACCATCAAGGCCCGCAAGGAAGGCGTGACCCCGCAGGACATCGTGGACCGCTATCATAACATCATCAAGAAATCTTTCGAAGACCTCGGCATCTCGTTCGACATCTATTCGCGTACCTCCAATCCCACGCACCACGAGACTGCTGCGGCCTATTTCAAAAAATTATACGACGAGGGCAAGCTCATTGAGAAGACCTCCATGCAGTATTACGATGAGGAGGCCAAACAGTTTCTCGCCGACCGCTACATCACCGGCACGTGCCCGCACTGCAAGAACGAGCACGCCTACGGCGACCAGTGCGAAGTGTGTGGCACGTCGCTTAACGCCACCGACCTCATCAACCCCCGCTCGGCGCTCAGCGGCAACACCCCCGTGCTCAAGGAGACCAAACATTGGTACCTGCCGCTGGACCAGTACGATCCGTGGCTGCGCGAGTGGATTCTGAAAGGGCACAAGGACGACTGGCGTCCCACCGTCTATGGCCAGTGCAAGTCGTGGATTGACCAGGGTCTGCAACCCCGCGCCGTCACCCGCGACCTCAACTGGGGCGTGAAGGTTCCGTTGGCTGATGCCGACGGCAAAGTGCTCTACGTCTGGTTCGACGCACCCATCGGCTACATCTCCGCCACCAAGGAGTGGGCCGCCGCTCACAACACAGAGTGGGAGAAATGGTGGAAGAACGAGGATTCCAAACTGGTGCACTTCATCGGCAAGGACAATATCGTGTTCCATTGCATTATCTTCCCCTGCATGTTGAAAGCCGACGGCTCCTATATCCTGCCCGACAACGTGCCCGCCAACGAGTTCCTGAACCTCGAGGGCGACAAGATTTCCACCTCCCGCAACTGGGCCGTATGGGCACACGAATATGTGGAGGATTTCCCCGGCAAGCAGGATGTGCTGCGCTACACCTTGACCGCCATCGCGCCAGAAACCAAGGATGCCGATTTCACTTGGGCCGATTTTCAGGCACGCAACAACAACGAGCTACTGGCCATTTTCGGCAATTTCGTGAACCGCACTGTGGTGCTGACGCACAAATACTACGGCGGTATCGTGCCTGAGCACGGCGAATATTCCGACTACGAGAAAGAGATTGTGGCCAAAATGGCCGAATTTCCAAAGATTATCGGCGAATCTATCGAGCACTATCGCTTCCGCGAGGCCTTGCAAGAGTTCATGAACCTGGCCCGCATCGGCAACAAGTATCTCACCGACACCGAGCCGTGGAAGAAACAGAAAGAAGATCCGGAGGCTGTGAAGACGATTCTGCATCTCTCCCTGCAAATCTGCGCGTCTCTCTCCGTGTTGTGCGAGCCATTCCTGCCCTTCACCGCCAAGAAACTGCAGCATATTCTGAATATTGACAACAAGAATTGGCAGGATGGCGGTCGTGCCGACCTGCTGCCCGCCGGCAGCCAGCTCAACCCCGCCGAATACCTGTTCGAGAAGATTGACGATGAGACCATCGCCCGTCAGGTGCAGAAATTGGAAGACACAAAAAAAGCCAACGAGATAGCCACCGCCGAAGCCACCCCCGCCAAAGAGGATGTCTCTTTCGACGATTTCCAGAAAATGGACTTGCGCGTAGTTACTGTCTTGGAAGCTGAAAAAGTGGCCAAGACCAAGAAACTCCTGAAGCTGAAGGTAAACACTGGCGTGGACGTGCGCGAGATCGTGTCCGGCATTGCCGAGTTCTACGAGCCGCAGGATCTCATCGGCAAGCAGGTGCTGATGCTCATCAATCTCGCCCCGAAGAACATCAAGGGCGTGGATTCGCACGGCATGGTGCTCATGGCCGAAAACGCCGACGGCAGCCTCAGCCTCATGCAGCCGCAAAAGCCCGTGAAAGAGGGAAGTACGGTGAAATAGTTTAGAGATTAGCTTTGCGGTCTGATGAATACTCTTCTGGAGATTTCGGATTTGTCTTTGGACCTCAAGCAGGATGGAAAATGGAAACACATTCTGCATCAGGTGAGTTTCAGTCTTGGCAAAGGAGAGACCCTGGGCATTGTGGGCGAATCGGGCTCCGGCAAGTCGGTGACGGCTTTATCGGTGATGCGATTGCTGAATGAGCGAATCGCACGATACCCGCAAGGCGAAATCCGATTTACAGAGGATGATCACCCTGTCAACCTGCTCACTTGCCCGGAGACAACCATGCAGCACCTGCGCGGCAACCGTATCGCCATGATTTTCCAGGAGCCGATGACCTCCCTGAATCCCGTTATCAAGTGCGGGGAGCAGATCACGGAACAGATACTGCTGCACAAGAAGCAAACCAAAGAGGAGGCCAAGCAGCATGTAATAGAGCTGTTCAAGGAGGTGATGTTACCGCGACCCGAGCAGATTTTCAACTCCTATCCGCACGAGTTGTCGGGTGGGCAGAAGCAGCGCGTGATGATTGCCATGGCCATGAGCTGCCAGCCCGACCTGCTGATTGCCGACGAGCCCACCACCGCGCTGGACGTGACCGTGCAGAAGGGAATTCTGGAGCTGATCAGAAAACTGCAACAGAAACATGGCATGAGCGTGCTATTCATCACACACGACCTGGGCGTGGTGGCCGAAATCGCCGACAAGGTGCTGGTGCTGTACAAAGGCCAGGTAGTGGAGCACGGCAGCATCCGCGACATCTTTCTGAAACCGCAACATCCTTATACCCAAGGCTTGCTGGCGTGCCGGCCCTCCATGACCGTGCGCCTGCGCAAGCTGCCCACCGTGGACGACTTCATGCGCGACCATGAGCGGGGCGTGCACACGGACGTGGAGGCACTGTCGATTGCGCCGGAGGAGCGCGCCGCCTTCCATCAGCAACTGTACGCCGGAGAACCGCTCATCGCCATCCGGAACCTGAACAAGCTATATCCGCTCCGCAAGCGCAAACTCTTTGAGAAACAGCAGTATCTCCACGCCCTGCGCGACATCAATCTGGAGGTTTATGAGGGCGAAACTTTAGGCTTAGTGGGCGAGTCGGGTTGCGGCAAGACCACCTTGGGGCGCAGCATGATACGGCTCATCGAGCCCTCCTCCGGCCAGATATTCTATCGGGGCACGGACCTGACCAGCCTTTCCACCCGAGCCATGCGGGAGATGCGCAAGGATCTGCAAATCATCTTGCAGGACCCCTACTCGTCCCTGAACCAGCGGCTCACCATCGGCGACGCCCTGATGGAGCCTATGCGCGTACACGGCATCGGGCGCAACGACAGCGAACGCAAGCGGAAAGCCTTGGCACTGTTGGAACGCGTGAGCCTCAACGAAACACACTTCTACCGCTATCCGCACGAGTTCTCCGGCGGCCAGCGCCAGCGCATCTCCATCGCACGCGCCCTGGCGGTGAACCCCAAGTTCATCATCTGTGATGAATCGGTGTCGGCTCTCGATGTGTCCGTACAGGCACAAGTCCTCAACCTGCTCAACGAACTGAAGCAAGAGTATCATTTCACCTACATCTTCATTTCCCACGACCTGTCGGTGGTACGTTTCATGTCGGACCGCATCGCGGTGATGCAGAACGGGGCCATCGTGGAGCTGGGCGATGCGGATGCCATCTGCGACCACCCGCAAACGGAGTACACGAAGAAACTCATCGCCGCCATCCCGAAAGGCATCTGCATGAACGCATAAATTGTGTATTATTGCACCCTGTTTTTCAAACCTGTTGTAAAAAAATGAAAGAACACCGTTTTTCCGCCGCCATTATCGTGAAATTCATCATCCGAATCCTCATCGGAGCGTTTTTCATCACTACGGCGATATTGAAACTGTTATCTCTGGACAGTTTCGAGATTTACATTTACAGCTTCAACCTGTTCAGCTTCAATCTGTGCGGCATCATTGCCCGATTGGTGATTGCCGGCGAAATGCTGCTGGGCTCCCTGCTCATTGCCAAAATCCTATACAAACAGGCCTGGTGGCTCACCATGCTGATGATGGTCGGTTTTACGCTGTTTTTGGTCTATGTGGCCCTGTTCCGCCACGATGCCAACTGCCATTGCATGGGCGATATCGTGGAACTGAACCCCGCCTATTCTATCCTCAAGAACCTTGCAACCATTGTTTTGTTGCTGTTTGTTCGCAAAGAAGAAGATTATCGGTTCAAAGGTAAAACAGCTGTAGGCATCGTTTGCACGATACTCGCCATCGGAATACCTTTCATCCTGTTTCCTACTGATGCTGCTTACAATTTGTTTAAGAAATCCAACAACGTGCTGGATGAAAAACGGTTTGAGCAATTCATGCAGGATTCCACTGCACAGTCGCTGAACATCAATGAAGGCAATTATGTGTTCGGGTATCTTTTAGCTGGCTGCAAGTACTGCAAGCTCGGCAGCAAAAAGCTGAATACAATAGTGGAAAACAATCAATTGGATACCAACAAAGTGGTTTTCTTCATCTGGGGTTCGGAAAAATCCATCCAACATTTCAAAGAAGAGACCGGCGCCACGCATTTCCGCTATGCTATCATATCCCCGGTAGAGGCCATCAATATGGTGGATGGCGTATTCCCCACATACGTATTGGTTAAAGATGGCAAGCCTGTGGAGTCTGTTGACATTAGAGGGTTGGACGATAAAAAAATCAAAGATTTTCTCTCTGAATAAATATTTTCCAGATGCCTATTCCCGCAAAAAAAATTGAAGATTTATTTAACTTTTATCTCCTACATGGTTTCGATTGCTCCACGGATGAAATAGTGGAAGCGCTGAATATCAGCCGCAAAACCTTTTTCAATCGTTATAAAAGCAAAGACAATGCGATGAAGATGGCTATCGAATTCTGGTATGAAACATTTCAATGCCGGTTTCAAGAGAAAATAGCCTTGTGCAATCATGCAGTGGAGGAACTTATTCAATACGGATATGAACTGCAGTATGTGCGGTCCAACGAACGTTATTACTACCAATATCTGGTAGATAACAACCTTTTTACCGCAGAGGATTCTCCTTTTGTTACCACTTTGGAAAAAATCATCCAAAAGGGCATTCAACATTATCAATTCAAGGAGGATGTGAACGAAAAATTGTATGCACGTTATGCCCTGAACAACATCGTCCATTATAATTACATGAAAAATGAAACAGGAGAAGTAATCCAGTTTCTACTCTCTCCGATTGTCACAGATCGCACAAAGGCTCTTTTAAAGGAGTTGGATCTTGATTCGTTTTAGATGGAAGTTGTGATCAGTTGGCAGAAATCAAGTTGAAGATTTCGGCCACCGCATCGGGAAGTCCGGCGGGGTTCTTGCCTCCAGCAGTGGAGAGCGAAGGTTGTCCGCCACCGCCACCTTGGATGAGTTTGCCCACCGCGCGCACAATCTTCGGCGCTTCAAAACGTCCTAAAAGGTCATCGGAAACAGCCACTACCAAGTTGGGTTTATTATCGAACACGCTGGCCAACACCACAATGCGGTTGGTGGCGTTGCGCAATTGGAACGCAGCGTTGCGCAAAATGTCCGGACTGTATTCCGTGATCTGTGAGATGACCTGCACTCCGTTGATTTCCTGGGCTTTTTGTTCCACCTCCTTGCAGAAGTTCACCACCTGCTGCTTTTCAAATTCCTCTATTTTCTTGCGATAAGCCGCATTGTCGTCATTCAGTTTCTGAATGGCCTGTTCCATGTTGTTGGAACCTAACAATTCTTTTATCTTCTTGATCAGATCCTGCTGGCCATACACCAACTCCTCGGCGGCGGTTCCTGTGACAGCCTCAATACGTCGCACGCCGGCAGCCACAGCCCCTTCGGACACTATCTTGAACAGACCGATGTTGCCTGTGGCGGAGGTGTGTGTGCCGCCGCAAAGCTCTATGGCATCGCCGAACTGGATGACGCGCACCAGATTGCCGTACTTCTCGCCGAACAAAGCAATGGCACCCTTTTCACGAGCCTCCTCAATGGGCATATCCACAAACTCCTGCAACGGAAGGTTCTGGCGGATCATGTCATTCACCATCTTTTCCGTCTTGATGATTTCCTCATCCGTCATCTTGGCAAAGTGCGAGAAGTCGAAACGCAAGCGGTCGGAGGCCACCATGGAGCCCTTCTGCTCCACGTGCGTGCCAAGCACAGCGCGCAACGCGTGGTCTAACAAGTGCGTGGCCGAGTGGTTGTTGGCCGTCATCTGGCGCTTGCCCGTGTCAATCTTAGCCGTGAACTCAGCTTTGGGATTTTCTGGAATCGTGGCAGCATGATGAATGGTCAGGTTGTTCTCCTTGGTGGTGTTGTAAATGGCAATTTTCTCGTTGACGCTCTCCAACACACCGGTGTCTCCCACCTGTCCGCCCGACTCGGCATAAAACGGGGTGGTGTCCAACACAATCTGATAGAAGGTCTTGTTTTTAGCAGTGACCTTCCTGTATTTCACAATCTTACAAGCGCATTCCGTCTCGTGATAGCCCACAAATTGCGTGGGGGTTTCCTGATGGACAAGCTCCACCCAATCATCGGTGGCTACCGCAGCGGCAGCGCGCGAACGCTCCTTTTGCTGCTGCAAGCCCTGATGGAATCCCTCCATGTCCACGGTGAGGCTCTTCTCGGATGCCAATAGTTGGGTCAAATCTATCGGGAAGCCGTAGGTATCGAAAAGTTCGAAGGCAAAATCACCGTCCACCACGCTGTTGCCAGCGTTTTTGGCCACATATTCGTCAAAGCGGGCGATACCTTTGGCCAGTGTCTTGAGGAAAGATTGCTCCTCCTCCAAAATGATGCGCTCGATGAGCGTCTGCTGCTTTGGCAATTCCGGGAACTGGTGTCCCATCTGGGCCACGAGGTCAGCCACTAACGTATGCATGAAGGGTTCCTTGAAATTGAGGAAGGTGAAACCGTAGCGGATGGCGCGGCGCAGGATGCGGCGGATGACGTAGCCCGCGCCCGTGTTGGATGGCAGCTGGCCGTCGGCAATGGCGAAGGAGATGGCGCGCAAGTGGTCGGCCACCACGCGCAACGCGATGTCGGTCTCGTTCTTCTCACCATATTGCACGTGAGCATTCTGGGCTATCTTTTGGATGATGGGCTGGAAGACATCCGTATCGTAGTTGGATTTCTTGTTCTGCACAGCCATGCACAGACGCTCGAAACCCATGCCGGTATCCACATGCTTGTTGGCCAGCAGCTTGAGCTCACCGGAAGCAATGCGGTTGTACTGCATGAACACGAGGTTCCAGATCTCGATTACTAAGGGATTGTCTTTGTTTACGAGATCACGGCCGGGCACTTGAGCGCGGTCGGCATCATCGCGAAGGTCTATGTGGATTTCGGAGCAGGGACCGCAGGGACCGGTTTCGCCCATCTCCCAGAAATTGTCTTTCTTGTTGCCTTTCAGAATGCGGTCTTCGGGCAGATAGGCTTTCCAGAAATCGTAAGCCTCCTGGTCGAAATCGGTACCGTCCTTCTCATCGCCTTGGAAAACCGTGGCATAGAGGCGGTTTTTGTCCAGTTTCATGACTTCTGTAAGAAACTCCCACGCGTATGCGATGGCCTCTTTCTTGAAATAGTCGCCGAACGACCAGTTGCCGAGCATCTCGAACATGGTGTGGTGATACGTATCGCGGCCCACCTCTTCTAGGTCGTTGTGCTTACCCGACACGCGCAGGCACTTCTGCGAGTCGGCCACACGCGGAAATTCAGCGGGATTGTTGCCTAAAAAGATGTCCTTGAACTGGTTCATGCCCGCGTTGGTGAACATGAGCGTAGGATCGTTTTTAATCACCATCGGGGCAGACGGCACGATATGATGTCCTTTGGATTCAAAGAATTTTAAAAAAGCGGCACGAATTTCGTTTGAAGTCATATAATGATTGTTTTTTGAGGGCGCAAAGGTACAAAAGAATTGGGAATTGGGAATGAGGAATTGAAAATTAAATCCGGAGACGGGAGACGGGAGACGGGAGAATTTGTTTATTAACTTCTTGATGATATTCAGAATTTGTAAATCTCCCGTAATTCCGGATAAGCTTTGATGTCGGAGCAGAAGATGAGCGGCGGGAAGAGGGGCAGGTTGTGGCGGCGGCCCTGCGTGAGATCCACACCCAGGCTTTGCCGATAGAGGTACCAGACGAGTTCGGAACAATAGAAAGTGGTGGAGTCCTTGTCGTCAAAGGCTCTGTCGAAAAGCGGATGGCGACGATAGAGGTTTTCGGCCGTGGAGAGCAGTTCCAGGGTATCCTCCGGCGCAAGTGGCATCCGGCATACGCAACCCTCCAACGCACGGTCGGAGCGGAAAAACACGCCAACGGGTTCTATTTTGACGCTATCCTTCTCCTTTTTTGTTGCACGCTCGTTGGGCACGGCGTGCAGCACACACCATTGGTTGTTGTGCCAGATCACCATGCCCACATGGGAATAACAGCTGGCCGTATCCATAGAGGTGACCGTCTTGCTTTCCAGACTCTCTCCCGTGCGGAAAACAATGTCGCCCGTGCGCAGTGCCAGCGTGTCGGGTACCTCAAACAACGTGTAATCGGGCGCGTGCCGGCAACCAACCAGCATGCATAAGGTACAAATGAAAAAGGTAGAAACAAGAACCCTCCTGCCTCTACCTTTTTGGAAAAGCTGGAAAAAATCAGCCTTTAATTTTCCATTTTCCATCCTGTTTGATCAATTTCACCTTGTTGGTGGATTCTTCAGGTTCGGAATTGAACGAGGAAGTGAATTTATATTTCACTTCCACCACAGCCGTCTGGCCGTCATCGGAAATCTCTTCGGAAACGATTTCATATTCAGGGATTTTAACATCCAGACCTTCCATTTTCTTGATTTCCTTCTGAATCTCATCTTTGTCGTCCACCGCGGTTGTATAGCTTAACGCTTTTTCATAATCTCCCTTTTGGAGAGCTTTATAATAGCTGTTGGTTACATCCTTCGGGCTGGAAGAACCGCAGGAAACCAGCAACAGAGCGACCACGACAACGCTCATGATTGTGAAGAGTTTTTTCATAATATTGTTTTTTTGAATTAATAATGGCGCAAAGATAGCAAAAAATCAATCCGCTATCCTTGCGCCAGAAAAAAATCGTCTATAAAAACGCTACTGGATGATGTAGCGTGCACCGACAAACAGACCCCAATCGAAATAGGTTACATTGTAATGGTTGTTGAAAAGCAAACCGAAACCAGGTCTGAAGTCTGCTTGCAGTGTGAGCGGGAATCTGAATCTGTACTCCACACCACCAATGGCATTCACACCGAGTTTGCCATAGTATGTTTTATAAGTGCCCCAGGTATCATGGTAAGTCGACCATGCATATCCGGCACTGAGTCCGGCACCTGCCAACCAATGCAAACCGTTCACATTGGTGGAGCCTTCATACATCACATTAGGATTCACCTCAATGGTCATCGGGGTCGTGGTACCATGCCAAACAAACCCGGTTTGTTTCTCATGATAGGTAGCCGATGTCAACGTCCATTTGAAACCGGCATCCACACTGAACGCGATATTGTCAGTGAAGAATGTTTTGTAGGAAACAGCGTTCATGTTGCCCAATGTCGCACCAATGCTGTGGCGATAGGGGGCTTGTGCGTTGGCGCACCAAATAAGCCCTATAAGTAGAATAATTGAACTGATCTTTTTCATAACTTGCTGATTTTTGTACATAAAATTCATTTCGCAAAAATATCAAAAACAAAATCGGCAATTCCGCGTTATTCAAAAACTAAAAAATACTCTTTTGTTGATAAAAATACTATTTTTGCCCTCCTTTTATGAAAAGAATCCTCTGTTATATAACCCTCATCCTGATTTGTCTTTCTGGCTATGGTCAGAAAGACAAAAGCATGGGGTTCCGTATATGGGAGGATTCCCTCATCCAACTACGCAACCAAGTGATGGACGAGCCGGACGAAACCACCCGTCTGGCTTTGAACGAGGATTTCATGACCCTGCTGGAAGAGGTTCTGCAAATGCCCAATTCCTTTAAATTCACTTGGGATTCCGTCAAAAACTTTTCCGTTCTGGTCTCACCTGATAACAACTTCAAGATTTTCACCTGGTATGTGGTGAAAAAAGACTATTCCGTTGAGAATTTCGGATTTATCCAAGTGTATAATGAAGGTAGAAAAAAATACGTGCTGTTTCCCTTGTACGACAAACGGAGCACGCTCGACTACCCCAAAACCGTCATCGGTAACCACAACCGCTGGTACGGGGCAGTGTATTACACCATCATACCCCTCAGAACCAAGGATTTTACCTACTACACGCTGTTGGGCTGGAACGGCAACAACATCTTCACCAACCAGAAGATCATAGAGGTGCTGCATTTCAACAAAGAGACCGTGCCTGTGTTCGGAGCGCGCATCTTCAAAAACTTCCCCGAACGGGTGAGCCGCGTGATTTTCGAGTACTCCAAAAACGCCGTACTGCACCTCAACTACGAGCACCAGCAGTACGCCGTGAGCACCGGCAAGTTGAACCCCAAGACCCGCGAGCCGGAATACCGCAACGTGAACAGCCCGATGATCATCTTCGACGAATTAATCCCGATGGAAGAGAAAGTGCAGAACGTGCCCGCATACATGGTGCCGGAATCCAGCCTGAACCAGGGTTTTATCGAGGACAACGGCAAATGGCTATTCATGAAAAGCGTACGCGGGTCCAATCCCGACAAGGTGAGACCCGACTATCAGCATAAAAACCGAAACTTTTATAATCCAAACAAGACCAAATAATGGAGACTTCTTTATATCCCTTGAAATTCGAGCCCATTTTGAAAGACAAGATCTGGGGCGGCACCCGGCTGAAAACCATGTTATACAAAGAGATCAGTCCCGCCAACTGCTGTGGCGAAAGCTGGGAGGTGTCGGGGCTCGTGGGCGACGAGTCCATGATCACCAACGGCTTTTTGGCGGAGAACAACCTCAACGAGCTGCTGGAAATCTACATGACAGAACTGGTGGGTGAGAAAAACTACGAGAAATACGGGTTGGGCTTCCCGCTGCTGATCAAGTTCATCGATGCGCAGGACAACCTCTCCGTACAAGTGCATCCTGACGATGAATTGGCGCAACGCAAATATGGGCAAAGCGGCAAGACGGAGATGTGGCACGTGATTGCTTCGGAGCCAGGGAGCGGCCTCTATGTGGGCTTCAACAAGACTGTCAGCAAAGCCCAGTTTGAGGAGGCCATCGCCAACGGTACCGTGGAAGAGGTGCTGCAGTTCTATCCTGTGCAACCCGGCGACACGTTCATGATTCCCGCCGGCACGGTGCACGCTATTGGCAAGGGCGTGCTGCTGGCCGAAATCCAGCAACCATCGGATATCACCTTCCGCGTATTCGACTGGAACCGTTTGGATGACGAGGGCAACTCCCGCGAGCTGCACGTGCAAGAGGCGCTGGAGGCTATCGACTTTGACCACCAGACCGACAATTTCAAAGTAGAGTACCAGCCGCAACTCAACAAGACGGTGCGCTTGGTGCGCTCCCAATATTTCAACACCAGCCTGCTGGAATTCGACCAGCCGCTGAACAAATCCTTTGTGGAGATAGACTCTTTCGTCATCTATATGTGTCTGGACGGGCAGATTCTGTTGGCCTACGGTGACGAGCGCGAGCGGTTGGAAACGGGCGAGGTGGTGCTCATCCCTGCCGAGATGGAGGAGGTGCAGCTGTTGCCAGCACGCAAATCCAAAGTTCTGGAAGTCTATTGCTAATGGCCTCGTTTCATTTTAAGAAATTTTCACTTCAACATGACAAAAGTACCTTGAAGATAGGTACCGATGCGGTATTATTGGCAGCACTCACCGATGTGGAAAATGCGCAATCGGTATTGGACATCGGCTGCGGGTGCGGTGTGATAGCCTTTTGCCTGGCCCAGCAGCTGGCGCACAAGCAAGCCCAACCGCTGGTGTATGGTCTCGACCCTGACGAAGCTTCGGTTTTGGAGGCGCGGCAAAACGCCGCTGCCTATCCCCTGCTCCCCGCTGATACGTTCCGCTTTGTGCAGGGGCGCGTGCAGGACATGGCCGCCGCCGACCATCCCGTACAATTTGACCTCATCGTCACCAACCCGCCCTTTTACGGCCATGATTTGAAGCCGGCGCAGGAAAAGAGGCTCCGGAGCAAGCACCGTGACCACCAGCTCCCCTTCGAGGAGTTGTTGCAAAGTGTGTTAAAACTTTTGAAAGAAGGAGGCCGCTTCGCCCTGATTCTGCCACCCGTGGAGGGTGCGCAGTTCCACGCTTTGACGGAAGGTCTTTTGCACTGCCGCAAACGGGTGTTTATCCAACCCACCGCCAAGAAACCGGTCCATCGCGTGATACAGGAATACAGCCGCGCGGATGTCTCTTGCACAGAACATCATCTGGTCATCCGCAACGAACAAAACGAATATACGGAGGAATACCGGGGCGTTACCAAACCGTATTTATTGTAGAGACGCCCCGCCAGGCGTTTACCATGGGCAGGGGGCGATTTGTCCTGTGCAAGCAAGGATGCTCTGCACATGATCAGGACTTGTGCAAGGAAAAGAATCCTTGTCATAAATGTTGTATAAAAATGTGAATAAAAAAGGGTTTGTCGCTTGCTAAAATACCTGTTTTTAACACATCATCATCATGAAACATCCGAGACCCACATAATTTCACCCCTCCTTCGTCCCACTTTCGTCCCAAGTTCGTCCCAGTTTCGTCCCAAACCACTAATTCTCAGACCAATAAACCACGAAAAAAAAATTGATTTTTTCATATTTTTTTTCTCGATTTTTGCATTGAAAAAACTCGTTTTCAATTGAAATATGGGGCATATAATGACGGATATGGGATGAATAAATACTCCGTTTTGGAAGAAAATGGCTTCCGAACATCATTTTTTGTTGCATCCTGATCTGCCTTTTCCCTGACACATCAAGTATATCTACAATGATTTTCCTCTCTCCATATACCAAAAAGAGACGCACGGCTGTGCGTCTCTTTTGTAAACAGTATCCTGTTCTCTGTATCTTGCTATGCTTCGTCCTGTTTGTGGACAAGCTTGTCGTCAATGAAGATACGACCGCAGGCCTCGCACACGATGATCTTTTTGTGCAGGGCAATATCCAGCTGGCGTTGAGGAGGAATCTTGCTGAAACAACCACCGCAAGCGTCGCGCTCAATCTTCACGATGGCCAAACCATTGTGGGCGTTCTTGCGGATTCTCTCGAAAGCGGTGAGCAAGCGCTGGTCAACTTTGGCTTTCAGAACCTCAGCCTGTGCCAAGAGTTCTTCTTCCTCTTTTTCCGTGTCAGCCACAATCACTTCCAACTCGGCTTTTTTCTGCTTCAACACCTCTTCCAACTCGCCAAGCTTTTCCTGAGTCTCAGCGATAAGCGCCTCTTTCTCTTCAATCTCAGCTTCGTATTTCACTTTGTGCTTCTCCGAAACCTGGATTTCCAGCTTCTGGTATTCAATCTCCTTGCTCAAGGATTCATACTCGCGGTTGTTACGTACGTTGTTCTGCTGCTCCTCATATTTCTTGATGGCAGCCATGGACTCTTCCTTCTTGGTGTTCTCGGATGAGATTTTCAAACGGAGGTTCTCAATCTCGTCTTTGAATTTGGCAATACGCGTGCGTTTGCCTTCGCATTCGTCCTCGTTGTCGCGAATCTCTTCCGGCAACTCGCCGCGAATCATGCGGATATCGTCAATCTTGGTGCAGATTTGCTGGAGATTGTATAAAGAGAGCAGCTTTTGCTCAATGGTGATCTCTTCTGAAGTGATGGTGGTATCCTCGTGTTTCTTCACTTCCACCACACCGTCGGAATTTTTCTCCACGGTGACTTCCTCTTCCATTGCAGCCACAACAGGCTCTTCAGCTACAGCTTCCGCTTTTTTCGCTTTGGGTGTTGACTTCTTGGCAGGCTCTTTCTTTACACTCTCCTTTTCCGTAGTCTTCTTGGCAGCGGCTTTCTTGGCGGGTTTCTTTTCAGCAGCCTCTTCCGCAACGGGTTCTTCTTGGACTGGAGCCTCTTTTACAGCGGCTTTTTTGGTCGTGGCTTTCTTGGTTTTGGGTTCTTCTGCCGGTTCAGCAACTTTTTTTTCTGTAGCTTTTTTTGTGGCCATACTATTTTAATTGTTTGATTATCAAATATCTATAAATACAAAACTTCTAAATTGTCCATTTTAGAAATTGAGGCGGCAAAGGTAGTAAATTTTTCTTTTAATGCCTTATAAATTATTTCTTTAATAAAAAACTCGCCTTCATAATGCCCGATATCCGCGATGAGCATCTCATTTTCGGCTTTGAAAAAGTCGTGGTACTTAATGTCGCCCGACACGTAGGCGTCTGCTCCGGCGCGCAATGCATCCTCAATGAACGAGGCGCCGCCACCACCGCAAATCGCCACGGTCTCAATGGTTTTTGCCGGATTGCCGTGATAGCGGATCACCTGCAAGGCCATTTGCTCCTTCACGTAGCGCAGGAAATCCATCATGGACATCGGCCGAGGCAATTTGCCAACACGTCCCAATCCATTGCGTTCGGCCATGCCGTCGGCCTCCGAAGGCACCAGCACGCGCACATCGTGCAAGTCCAACTTCTCGGCGAAGACATCATTGCCGCCTCCTTCCGCACTGTCGATGTTGGTGTGCATGGAGTAGAGCACCATGTCGTGGCGCAACGCCTTGCAAATCACCTTGCCCACGCGGTTGGTGGGCTCAATCTTGCAAAGTCCGCGCTTGAGCATCAGTGGATGGTGCGAAATCACCAGATTGGCACCCATGGCCAAAGCCTCGTCAATGACCTTCTCCGACATCTCAAAACAGACCAATGCACCTCTGATTTCCTGCTCTACATCGCCGCACTGCACCCCGCAATTGTCAAAATCCTCCTGCAAACAAAGAGGAAAACGCTCCTCCAAATAATTCGTTATTTCCTTGATTTTCATAACATCAAATTTTGCGTACAAAAATAATAAAAAACAGTATCTTTGCCCACCTTTAAAACCCTCGCTTATGAAATACGTGATTATCGGTGGCGTAGCCGGAGGCGCTTCGGCGGCAGCCAGACTGAAAAGAATAAACGAAGACGCTGAAATCGTGCTGTTTGAGAAAGGCGAACATATCTCTTACGCCAACTGCGGACTTCCCTATTACATCGGCAACACCATTGAGGACCGGAAAAAACTCTTCCTGCAAACCCCGGTTTCGTTCGGCAACCGCTACGACGTTGACGTGCGCACACTGAACGAGGTGACTGCCATCAACCGCGACCGCAAGACCGTTTCCGTGAAAAACCTGCGCAACGGCAAAGAGTATGAAGAGGATTACGACATCCTGCTGCTCTCGCCAGGTGCAGAGCCTATCAAACCCGCCATTCAAGGCATTGATCTGCCTGGTATCTTCACCTTGCGCAACGTAGCCGACTGCGACCGCATCAAGATGCAAGCCATCGACCAGATGCACGACAACGCCACAGCTGTCATCATCGGCGGCGGATTCATCGGATTGGAGATGGCGGAAAACCTGTGCAAAATCGGCTATGCTGTGACCGTGGTGGAGAAAGCCACACACGTGCTCACACCGCTGGATTGGCCCATGGCCGCCATTGTGCAGCAACATCTGCAAGACAAGGGTGTGCGCGTCATCACGCAAAACGGCCTGAGCGCATTCCAGGAAAAAGACGGAAAGCTTTCGGTCGTCCTGGAAGACCACACCGAACTGCCCTGTGACATCGCCATTCTGAGCATCGGCGTGCGCCCCAACATCGCATTGGCGCAAGCCTGCGGTCTCAAAATCGGCGAGGCCGGCGGCATCTGGGTAAACGAGTACCTGCAAACCTCCGACGAGTGCATCTTCGCGGTGGGCGACGCCATAGAATTTCCGCATCCCGTGACGGGCAAACCATACTGCAACTTCTTAGCCGGACCCGCCAACCTGCAGGCGCGCACAGCAGCCATGAACATGGTCTATCCCCAATCTGTGCAATATCAGGGCTCCGTGGCTACGGCCATCGCCAAAATCTTTGAGCTGACAGCGGCCAGCACCGGCCTCTCGGAGGCTGCCCTGCAAAAAGCGGGCATCGCATACCAAACCGTCATCACGCACCCCGCACCGCACGCCACCTACTACCCAGGCGGCCAACCCATCCACCTCAAGCTCAACTTCTGCCCTGAATCCGGGCGCATCTTAGGCGCACAAGCGGTGGGCTCGCAGAATGTGGATAAACAGATCGACGTGATCTCGCTGCTCCTCAAGCACCAGGGCACCATTTTCGACCTGGTGAACAGCGAACACGCCTACGCACCACCCTACGGCTCCGCCAAAAGCCCTGTGATGTTCGCCGGCATGGTGGCCGAGAACATCCTCTCCCATCTGATGAATCCTATCCAAGCAGCTGAACTGGACGAGATTCTGGACAAACAAGAGGACATCAACCTCATCGATGTGCGCGAGATCCAGGAATTCAAAGTTGGCACCATCGAAGGGGCAGAGAATTATCCTGTGGATGAACTTCGCGAATTTCTGGAAGATATCCAACCCGACAAGAAGACAGTGGTGTTCTGCGAAGTGGGCTTGCGCGGCTATGTAGCCGCCCGCATCCTCATGCAATCGGGATTTGAAGAAGTCTATAACCTCATCGGCGGCATGAAGACCTATCGGCTTGTTGGCAAGCACAATAAGTAATGCAATATTCAGAATTCAAAATTCAAAGTTCAGTTTTTTGAACTTTGAACTTTAAACTTTGAACTTTGAATTGTATGTTGTATTTTTGCGGCCCTTTTGAAAATTATAAACATAGAGAAACAACAACTTTTTATGGCAGAATGTAATCACGACTGCGGACATTGCAGTCAATCGGCTTGTGAACAGAGAGATTTGCGTGAAAAACCGAATCCCAAAAGCAATATTAAGAAAGTCATCGGCATTGTGAGCGGAAAAGGTGGCGTGGGCAAGAGCTCCGTTACTTCGTTGTTAGCCGTGCAACTGCACCGCAAGGGCTATCGCGTGGGCATCCTCGATGCCGATATCACCGGCCCTTCCATCCCCAAGATGTTCAACCTCCACACTATCGTAGGCGGCACACAGGACGGTGTGATTCCGGCAGAAACCGAGACCGGCATCCACGTTATCTCGGCCAACCTGCTCACCGATGACGAGAAAACACCCGTCATCTGGCGCGGCCCGCTCATCGCCGGCATGGTGAAGCAATTCTGGACAGAGGTGATATGGGACAACATCGACTTCCTGCTGATTGACATGCCCCCCGGCACCGGCGATGTGCCTCTCACGGTGTTCCAAAGCATGGCCGTGGATGGGATTATCATGGTAACCTCCCCGCAAGACTTGGTCTCCCTCATCGTAAGCAAAGCCGTGAACATGGCCGGCATGATGAACATTCCCGTGCTCGGCTTAGTGGAGAACTACAGCTACGTGAAATGCCCGCATTGCAACGAGAAAATCAACGTGTTCGGCACCAGCCACGCGGAAGAGGTGGCCAAAGAGTTCAACCTGAAACTGCTGGCCCAGATGCCCATCGATTCCAATTTGGCACAATTAGCCGACAAAGGCGAAATTGAAAAGGCCGAAGTGGATTATCTTGACAATGTGGTAGATATGCTCGAAAGCATGGAAGCATAGGCTCTCCTGTTTCTCTATCTTGCCCGACAAGTGGCGAAAACCACCCCATCCTTTTCGCAGGTTTGCAATTGGATGGAGGCTATCATTTCGGGCGACAACAAAGAGGGAAGGTCTTGGATAAGCCCTTGTCCGGTATATTTAAGCACGGCCTCCTTGACCGTCCATATTTTCATAAACTCCGCATCAGGATCCGGAGCTGTTCGTATTTGCCGGATTTCTTCTTCGTTGCAGCAACGTTGCAATAACGGCTCATTGACTGTACGTTCAATGGATTCTATGTCGCAACCAACCGGCCCTTGCTCATCGATAACACAGAGCACGCCTTTGAGACAATGACTGAGGTTGAAATGGATATTCGGGTATTCTTTCAGTACCGGTTTCCCATGTTCAAGATAATCAAATGAAACCTCATCTGCTATTCCGAAATCTTTTCGAAGACCCTCCTTCAAAAGCAGATAGGCTTCGGCGCACAGTACCTGCCCTATCAGATGACGGAATTTCAGCGCTTGCTCACGACGCCAAGCAGGCAGTTGCGGCAGCATTTCCAACTCCAACTGCTGGGATGTCACTTGTTCTGGATGTAGAAACAGGTAGGTTTTCATCTTCTTCTAAAAAGGAGGGCAAAAATAGCAAAAGTTCCGGAATAGGATTTGTCTTTCCCTAAAACTCAAAACTGATACGCCCTCGGCATCCGAATCCCTGCATGGGATAGTTACGGATAATCGAATAATTCTTGTTGGCGAGGTTCAGAAATTCAATCTTGAAGCCAAGTTTTGTACTTTTGACAGGATACTCGTGGCCAATCGTGATGCTGTGGTCCACATAGCCAGGCACCTCATTGGCGGGAATATTCTCACCCAATGCATAGCGTTTGGCACACAGAATCGTGGCGTAGGTTATAGTGAACCATGGTGTCTCAAGCCCCACGCTGGTGGAACCCGACCATACGGGCGTGTAGGGAATCTGGTGGTTGAAGGTTTTTCCTAACGGGTCGGTGCGATCGATGGCTTTCTGATAGGTGCCATTGCCGTTGAAACGCAGGTAATAGTGCTTCACAAACTGATACTCCACGTTAGCATTCAGCTCTGCGCCGGCAATCCATACCGTGCCGTAGTTGAGCATGGTCCAGGAAAAGAGATTGTGCGAGGGGAAGGCCACGATTTTATCCTTCACGATGTTGAAATAGCCGTCCAAGGAGGCAGAAAGATAAACTTTGCCAGCGGCCAGACGCTGTTGATTCAGCACGGCTCCGAGGTTCCATTGGTGCGTTTTCTCCGGTTCCAAGTTCAAGTTGCCCACTTCGCGGTAATAGAGGTCATTGAAGGTAGGCATCCGGAAAATGTTCTTGTAGAACGCCCTGAGGGTAACGGCATCTTTGAGCCGCACCGAGGCGCTGACCGCCGGAGAGAGATGCAGGTAGTTCTTGCCCAACTGCTCGCCCTGCGACATGTTGTTGACCGTGGTGAACAACAGATTGCCCACGATGGAGAAAATCTTCTTTCCGCTACGCACCGACAGCGAAGTCATGGAAGTGAAGCGCGCAGGGCTTACATATTCCATTGTACTGGCATCTAGTTGATTATAGAACAAATCATTGGCCACCGATACGGAAAAGTCAATGTCTTTGGTATTTTTCGGCAGCGTATAGCAGAGCACATTCGTGAGATAACCTTCATACTGACGGTACTCATTGTCCAGTTTACCTTCAAAATTCAAATACTCCGGATCCAAATAATGTGTGTAGTCGTAGTTGAACTTGCCGCCCACCTGATACCGCCATCCTTTGCCGAAACTGTGGTAGTATTGGGTCTGTGCAAAGGTATTCCTATTCCAAAGCCGTTGCGAAGATTTCAGATTATAGAACACCGTAGCGGAGGGTAGCCCACGCTCCGAATCATAGTAGTACCATTTGACCAACAGCCGCTGGTTGGCGTTGAAACTGACCTTGACATTCGCCTCCGCGTTGATGGCCGACAGGTCCGTGTTCTGTCTCCGCTCGCGCGAAACGCTGTCGGAAATTCCTCCGTAATACAACAGATAAGGGTACTCACCTTTGGAGTAGGTGTAGTTGGCCGACAGATTCCACAACACGTAGCGGTCGCTTTGCTTCTTGCTTTTAATCAGATTTTCAAGAAACAACTGCGGGGAAATCAGACCATACATTCCTGCGGTAATCGCTACCCTTACTTTCAGCGGCTTGTTGGGGAAAAAATTGGTAGTGTTAATATTCAACAAATTGCTATAGGAAAAAAGACGGGCGGGCTTGAAGATATCCAGATCCAAGCCTGTAGTGAGGTTCAGGCTACCGACATTGTCCAAGGTTAGCTTGCCCAGGTCAATCTGACCAGTCTGACAGTCGGTGAGGGCCATGCCGTCGTAGGCCACGCCCGTGTGCTGCGAGCCCAACCCGCGCACGGAAACCGTCTTCATGCCTCCGGTGCCCCCGTAGTCCTTGACCACCACTCCCGACATGTATTTCAAAGCGTCCGACAACTGCAACGCCGGCAGATTCTCGATCTGATGCACGGTGAGAGTCTGCACGGCGGCGGGACTGGCCTCAATCTTGGAGTACCAGCCGCCAATCTGCACCTCCGGCAGCCAGTGCGCCGGCTTTTCAGTGGTATCGCTTTGCGCCAAGGCACTGCCTACACAAAAAAAGACAATCAGCCCTGCCAACACAAGCCCGATTGTCCATTTTTTATTCATAGGATGAATTCTATAACCTGTTTATACGTATTTGTTACCGAAATCAACCTGCACATTGGCCACATATTGCCGTATCTGCTGCTCTTCCGATTTCTTGCAGATCAGCAGCACATCGCCATTGTCCACCACAATGTAGTCCTCCAAACCTTGGACCACCACCACCTTGTTTTTGGGTGCATTGATGATACAACGGTTAGTGTCGTATGTTTTGACATGATTTCCCGTAATGGCGTTTCGGTTCTGGTCTTTCTTGCGAAGCTCGTATAGCGAACCCCACGTACCCAAGTCCGACCAACCAAAATCGGCGGCATACACTTTCACGTTCTTGGCTTTCTCCATAATGCCGTAGTCAATGGAGATATTCTTGCAGATTTGATAGATCTGGTCCACAAACTCTTGTTCTTTGTCCGTATTGAACAAATCCTCACCCTGTTTGAACAGATCGTTGACCTCGGGAAGATATTGCTCGAAAGCTTTTTCGATGGAAGACAATGACCACATGAAAATGCCGGCATTCCAGAGGAAGTCTCCGCTCTCGAGGAAACTCTTGGCCATCTCAAGTTCCGGTTTCTCCGTAAAGGTTTTCACCGCATAGATGGTGGCATTCTTGTCGTAGCTCTTGTCTTCGTCGTATTGGATATAGCCGTAGCCGGTGTTGGGCGAAGAGGGACGGATGCCGATGGTGAGCAACCAGTCGTTGGACGACACAGCATCAAGACCCTGCTCAATAACGCGTGTGAAAACATCCTCTTTCAGAATCACATGATCGGAAGGGGCCACCACAATTACCGCATTGGGATTTTGCTTTTTAATCTTGTAGTTGGCGTACGCGATGCATGGTGCAGTATTGCGGCGATAGGGTTCCAGAATCACCTGGTTTTCCGAAATCTCCGGCAATTGCTCCAACGTGATGTCTCTATAATTCTTACTGGTAACGATATAGATGTTTTCTTTCGGGCAAATCTGGGTGAAACGATGAAACGTCTTCTGAATCAAGGTCTGCCCCTCACCGAGAATGTCAATGAACTGCTTAGGGGTTGTGCTGTTGCTCATCGGCCAGAAACGGGCACCAATGCCACCAGCCATGATGACGCAATAATAATTGGGATTGATCATTAGCGATTGTTTAAATTTTGAAATTAATACAAAAGGTGCATGAGGTAAAAGGGGTGAATGGGGTGCATGGGGTGCATGGGGTAAATGAGGTAAATGAGGTACATGGGGTAACAAAACTTACTGTACCCTGTTCCCTGAACCCTATTCCCTGTTCAACGCTTTCACGCCGGGCAATTCCTTGCCTTCGAGGTATTCCAACATGGCGCCACCGCCGGTGCTGATGTAGGACACGAAATCGGCGAGGTCGTATTTGTTGACCGCCGCGATAGAGTCTCCTCCACCAATGACAGAATATGCACCAGCTAACGTGGCCGCAGCCACGCTCACGGCCACTGCCTTGGTGCCCTTGCTGAATTTCTCCAGCTCGAACACGCCCACCGGACCGTTCCAGAGGATGGTCTTGGATTCACGCAAGACCTGTGCGAAACTGCGCTGGGTCTTCGGACCGATGTCCAAACCTTCCCAATTGTCGGGGATATTGTTATCTTCCGTAACCAACACGTTGGCATCATCGCCGAACTTGTCGCCGCAGATGGTATCCAAACGGCAGTAGAAGTTCTTGCCGGAGGCCTTCACCTGATCGAGAATCTCCTTGGCCACGGGCAGCATGTCGGGCTCGAACAGCGAGTTGCCGATGGTGTAACCCATGGCGGCTAGGAACGTGTAACTCAGACCACCACCCACGATGAGGTTGTCAACCTTGGGCAGCAGGTTGGTGATGATGTTGATTTTGGTAGAAACCTTGGAACCGCCGATAATGGCCGTGAAGGGTTTCTCGCCACCGTTCAGCACGGTTTCCAGACTCATCACTTCGTTGTAAAGCAGATAACCGGCAAAAGCTTTTCCAGGGAAGAATTGCGCGATGGTGGCCGTGGAGGCGTGCTCGCGGTGCGCGGTACCGAAGGCATCGTTCACATAAACATCGCCTAAACGGGCAATGGATTTAGCGAATTCCACATCGCCCTTCTCTTCTTCTGCATGGAAACGCAGATTCTCCAACAAGGCAATGGAACCGGGCTTCAAACCGGCGATTACATTAGCAGTATTGTCATCCAGCACGTCGCCGGCGAAAACCACCTCTTGACCTAAAATTTCAGAAACCTTGCTGACAATGTGACGCAGGGAGTATTTGTCGTTGACTTCCCCTTTGGGACGACCCAGATGCGACATCAGAATCACGGTACCACCATCGTTCAGGATTTTGCCGACAGTCTCTTTTGTGCGGATGATACGGGTGGCGTCCGTTACATTGAAATTGTCATCCAATGGAACATTATAGTCCACACGGATGAGTGCTTTTTGGTTGCTGAAATTGTATTGGTCTATGGATTTCATAATACTGTAGTTTTGTGAAAACTGATATGATAACTGAATAATGTTCTTTTTATTGTTCGGAGAAAACTAAACCGCCACGTCGGCTTTGATATGCGGGTGCGGGTCGTAATTCTCCAGTTGGAAATCTTCATACTGGAAAGAGAAGATATCTTTCACCTCAGGGTTGATGCGCATGGTGGGCAGGGGCCGCGGGTCACGCGACAATTGCAGCTTGGCCTGTTCCACATGGTTGGAGTAGATGTGCGCGTCGCCCAACGTGTGTACAAACTCTTTGGGTTTGAGGCCGCACACCTGGGCCACCATCATCAGCAAGAGAGTGTAAGAGGCAATGTTGAACGGCACGCCCAAAAACACATCCGCACTGCGTTGGTAGAGCTGAAGCGAAATTTCACCATTGTTCACATAGAACTGGAACAGCACGTGGCAGGGCGGCAGGGCCATCTTGTCAATCTCACCCACATTCCAAGCACACACCATGAGTCTGCGCGAGTCTGGATTTGTCTTGATTTGCTCAATCAATTGCGTAATTTGATCTACCTTGCCTCCATCGGGTGTGCCCCACGAGCGCCACTGGTGTCCGTAAATAGGTCCAAGGTCACCGTTCGGATCGGCCCACTCGTCCCAGATAGATACGCCATGGTCTTTCAGATACTTGATATTGGTATCTCCTTGCAAGAACCAAAGCAGTTCATAGATGATGGAACGCAGGTGCAACTTCTTGGTCGTCAGCAGCGGGAAACCCTGTGACAAGTCAAAGCGCATCTGATATCCGAAAATGCTGTAGGTGCCCGTGCCAGTACGGTCCGACTTATAGGCTCCTGTCTCCAGAATGGTGCGAAGTAGGTCTTGATATTGCTTCATTGAAAAAACCAGTTATGGGCTGCAAAGATAGGAATTTTCAACGACTTTTGGACAACGAAAAACAAAGAGTGCCTATTCGTACCTCAGTGCGGAAATCGGATCCATATTGGCTGCCTTCTTGGCGGGATACCAGCCGAAGAAGATACCCGTGAGCGCACACACGAAGAAAGAGGCAACGATGGCCATCTCGCTCACCACGAATGGCATGTTCAACAGTTTGGAGGCCACATACGAGATAATCAAACCGAATATGATGCCGATGACGCCACCAATCAAGCTCAAAATCACACTCTCGCACAGAAACTGCAACTTGATGTCGCGATTGTGCGCGCCGATAGCCATGCGCAAACCGATTTCTTTGGTGCGCTCCGTGACGGTCACGTACATGATGTTCATGATGCCGATACCACCCACCACCAAAGAGATGGAGGCTATGGCGGCCAGTAAAGTGGTCATTAAGCCTGTGATAGAGCTTATGGTGGAAACCAGCTCCTCCTGCGTGCGTATGTCGAAATCATCGCTGGCTCCAGATTTGATGCCGTGCGTGTTGCGCAAGATGTAAGTGATTTCGGTGGCGGCCAATTCCGATTCCTCTTCCGAAGTGGCGGAGGCATACATCATGTTGAAATAGGTAATGCCTAAAAACCTTTTCTGAATGGTAGTATAGGGCGCAAACACAATGTCATCCTGGTCGTCACCCATGCCGCTTTGTCCTTTTTCGGCCAAAACGCCGATGACCGTCATGGGAATAGATCCGAACCGGATGGTCTTGCCGATGGGATTTTCTCCATTGGTGAAGAGCTTGTCCACTACTGTCTGCCCGATGACACAGACCTTATTATAGCGTTTCACATCCTCATCGGTGAACATCACTCCTTCTTTCAATTCATATTTCCGAATCTCAAGAAAGGCGGCAGAAACTCCATTGATGGAACAACTGTGGTTGTTGTTTCCATATATCAACTGTTTGTTGCTGCTGACCACAGGAGAGACGGCAGCCACATAGCGGGTGTTTTTGGTCAAAGCCTCCAAATCTTTATTGTCCAGGGTTTTGGAAGAAGACATACCCATATCCACGCCACCACGGTTTTGGCGGGCGGGCATAATCATGATCATGTTGGAGCCCATGGAGGAGAGTTCCCCTCGCACGCTTTGCGTGGAGGCCTGACCAATGCTGACCATGGCAATGACGGAAGCGATACCGATCACAATGCCGAGCATGGTGAGGGCGGTGCGCATCTTGTTGCGGAACAGCGAGCTGATGGCTATTTTGATGAGATTTCCGATATTCATAGCTTAGTCTTCTTTTTGGAGGTTAAGGGCAGCCAGTGCTTCGGCGGCCGACTGGGTGTCAATGGGCGCATCCTCTATAATCTGTCCGTCGCGCAGCTTGATCTTGCGGGTGGTAAAGGTCGCGATGTCAGGCTCGTGCGTGACGAACGCGATGGTCTTGCCCTGGCTGTGCAGGTCCTGGAACAGGCTCATGATTTCGTAAGAGGTACGGGTATCCAGATTTCCGGTAGCCTCGTCGGCCAGCAGAATCACAGGGTCGTTGACCAGCGCGCGGGCGATGGCCACACGCTGCTGCTGACCACCGGAGAGCTGGTTGGGCATGTGCTCCTTGCGGTTCTCCAAACCCACTAACTTGAGGGCGGCCTCCGCGCGCTCGCGACGCTCCTTGGCCGGCACGGAATTATTGTAAAACAACGGCAACTCCACATTCTCAATAGCCGTGGTGCGCGCCAACAGATTGTAGTTCTGGAACACAAATCCGATTTTACGGTTGCGCAATGTCGATAACTCATTTTTGCTCAAATCCTTGATAGAAACTCCATCAATGATGTAGTCGCCGGCACTTGGCGTGTCCAGACAACCCAGAATGTTCAGCAAAGTGGATTTGCCCGAGCCGCTGGTGCCCATGATGCTCACGAACTCGCCCTCCGTGATGGAAAAGGAGATGCCGCGCAACGCGTGCACATCCTCACTGCCCACACGGAAAATACGCTCCAACTTTTCTACTTTTAAAATATCTTTGGCCATAATTATCTGCTCTTTCTTTGGGGAGGTCCTGGCATGAACGGATTGTTACCGTTTTCTGAACCTTTGTCGGTCGGCATTCCGTTCATTGCTTCACTGATGCTCACGATTACTTCATCACCCTCACGCAAACCATCCATAATCAACGTTTTCACGCCGTTGTTCAAACCCGTGGTCACACTCATTTGCTCGTAGGTCTTGTCACCTTTCTTCACCCAAATGTTCTTTTTGGTAATGTCCTTCAAACCCTGGGCGAGTTCTTCCTGATTCTTATACAACGACTTGAAGGTGTATCCTTTTTTCTCAAGTTGTTTCTGCACAGTAGGATCAACAGAGGTATATAGCGCGGTCATGGGAATGCAAATGCCGCTCTCCTTCTTGGTGACGATGGTAACATTGGCGGTCATGCCGGGAAACAGCTTGGTTTCAGGATTCGGGGCATTGATGATGACCGTGTAAGTGACCACATTGGAGGTTACAGTCGGGTTGATGCGGACCTCGCGCACGGTGCCTGTGAAGACATCGTCCGGGAAGGCATCCACAGTGAACGTTACGGGCTGGCCAGCCTTCACCTCGCCGATATCAGCTTCATCCACGGCGGCTTCCACCTGCATCTGGGTCAGGTCGTTGGCAATGGTGAACAAGGTGGGGGTGCTGAACGAAGAAGCCACCGTTTGGCCCTCCTCCACAGCCTTGTCCATAATCACGCCGTCAATAGGCGAATAAATGGTGGCGTATGAGAGGTTGGTCTGCGCTCGCGACAACTCCGACTGTGCCGTCTTGAGCTGGTTTTTGGCCAAGTTCAGCGAGTTTACCGCCGACTCGTACGACTCCTGCGTGGCAGCCTTGTTGTCGTACAACGCCTTGATTCGATCATATTGCTGTTGCGCCAGCGTAAGGTTGCTCTTGGCATTCGACACGCTGGTCTGCGCCTGCGTCAGTTGTTCGTTGAGATTGGAACGGTCCAATTCGGCCAACAGTTGTCCTTTCTTCACCACGGAATTGAAATCCACGTAGATGTGTTCCACTATGCCAGACACCTGCGTACCCACATCCACTTTATAGACAGGTTGCAGTTCTCCGGTGGCGGTCACCGTCACCTCAATACTGTCCATTGTGCTCCGCACCGTGTTGATCTGCATCTCGGCATGCTTGCCTTTCTTAACGGCGAATATCACAATCAGCGCGACAATCACCACTGCTATAACACCTATAATCCACCAGATTTTTTTTGATTTTTTCATTTTATTTATGTATTTAACATTTTCCTATTCCCATTTTCACCCCATTCACCTCATGTACCCCATTCACCTCTTGTACCTCATGCACCCCATTCACCCTTACAACCTCACCGGTTCGCCCATCATCACGTCCAGAATTTTACGCTTCAAAACGAATGTGTATTTGGCCTGCATGTAATTGTTCAATTGGTTCAGATAATTGGTCTGTTGCTGTATCAGATCCACAGCGGTCACAGCGCCATATTTGAATTTGAAACTGTAGGCGTTGTAGTTGGCCTCGTACGCATCTTTTTTAGCTTCCGCCGTCATATAATCATTCTGCGCAGAAAGCACATCAAGGTAGTATTGCTGCAGTTCGCGACCCACCTGATACTCTGTCTCCTTCTGGCTCAGCTCGGCCTGCTGCACCCGCAACTCCGCCTGCTGCACGTTGCGACGCACCGAGCTCCGTTGATAGATGGGGATATTGAGATTCAGGCCCACATTCTCACCCAAACCATGCCAAAGCTGCGTGCCCCAACCCGGGTTGTTTGTCAGATTGCTGCTGTTGTAACCCGTGCTGATGCCCGCGTTGAGCGAAAGACTCGGATAGTAGTTGGCTTTTTGCAACTTCACATTGTACTGCGCATTGGTAACGTCGTTCTGACTGATCTTCAGCTCCGGCAGGTAGTTGATGGATTTTTCCATCATCGCCTGCAATCCCGGAATCTCCAGACTGCGGAACAGCGTCGCACTGTCAGGACGGACAATGCGGATTTCCCTGGCAGGATCTATCGCTAATAGATTCTTGAGGGTGAGGTAGTTGTTCTGGATGTTGATTTTAGTGTTTTCAATGCTGAAACGGTCGGAAGTGTATTGCGCTTGCAGCATCTTGTAGTCGCTCTCCAGAATCTGGCCCACCTTGAATTGTTGCTCACCTTGTTCCATCTGCTCCTGGCTGCTTTTCAAGACTTCCTGCTGATATTCCAACAAGTCCTCATTCATCATGATATTCAAAAAGGCCTGGATAATGCCAACACGAATGTTGTTTTTACTCTGCTCCAATTCCAGATTCGACTGCTCTACCTGCAATTTGCTCTGTTTAATGGAATTGTAGTTGCTAAGTCCATTGAACAGTGTCATGCCTGCACTGATGCCATAGTTGCCGTTCCAGGACACCGATTTCTGATAATGGTTGGTGCCCAAGCCCTGTGAAGCGGAAGCGGAAATGGTAGGGGCAATGTTTTCTTTGGCCTGTTTCAAACTGATTTCGGAAGAAGTGACGTTCAACCCAGCGGTTTGCAATGAATAATTGTTTTCTTCTGCATAATTGATACAATCTTCTAACGAAAATTGCGTTTTTCCTGTAGCGTTCTGACTGCCATCATTTTGGGCGAACAAGGAGGAGACCAAGAGGCAGTAACACGCTATCAATATCCTTTGTTTCATAAGAGGTAGTGATTAAAGAGAAGTGTGTGACCCAGATTTATACCATAAGTTTAACAAAAGTTGAGAATAATTTTTCTTTTGTATCTTTGCCATCCCAAAAACCATTGACCTATATGAGAAAAATCGGCTTGTTTTTCATGCTTTTATGTCCCATAATCCTGTTCAGCTGTCGCCACAAGCAGCAGGATCCACAGGAGGAGACCATAGAATACCCTGTTTCTATCATTGCCGACACGTTACGGGCGGATATTGCTGACAACACGGAATTGTATCCCCTCTCTGAGGATTTCATGGAGTCTTTTCTTGAGAAACATAATGATTATCAAGGACACAAAATCACAGCCAGAGTAGAGTTCCCGCAGGAATGGGGTATTCGTTGCGTGGAGCGGTTGCCCGAAGGCAAGGAGTTATGGCTGATGCAATCCAAGTCACGGGAATGGTTGTATCTGGTCATCACTTCCGGCTTCGGAACCCAGCGCATTCTGGACCTGATGCCCGTTGCCATCAATATCGCCAAAGAATCCAACGACGTGCTCGAAACGGAAGAGTGGAACACCCTCCGCATGCCTGACGGTTCTTTTGTGGTGAACAAGAATTACGAGTGGGTGCGCTCAGTGAGCAAGGCCACGCGCCAAGAAGTGATGGACAACCCTGAGAGGTATCATCGTGAAAACCACGTGGTAGAGGAATTCATCATCAACGACATGGGACGCTTTGAACTGGTGGAAAACACCGACACACTGCCCAACTACAATGCCGTGGTGTTTTTCTACAACCGCAACGAAAAACCTGAAGCATGGGACGAGTGCATGGAGCGATTGCAATCCTTCTGCGAAGAGAACAACATTCTGTATGAAGAAACTTACCAAAACTACAACCAGGTGCTGATCCAGAGCTACGACTTCAGCTTCTCCGTCACCGCCGACATAACCCCGTACGTGGGGAACGTGCTATGCGGCATGGTGCTGATGAAGAAAGGCGAGGAGCCCAAAACCGTTCCCTTTGGCAGTTATGAATACATGCAGATGACCATCCGAAGGTATTTCAGTATCGCCACAACCGACATGCCCCTTTAGCCTATGAAAAAGCGGTTTCTCGAACAGATGAACCATTTGGTAGGCGACCCCTACGGACATCGCTACTTGTTAGCGGTCAGCGGGGGGGCCGACTCCTGTGTCATGGCGCAACTGTTTTGCGAATCCGGACTGAACTTCGCCCTGGCGCACTGCAACTTCCACCTGCGCGGAGAGGACTCCAATCAAGATATGCAACTGGTGCAAGAACTCGCAAAACGTTGGGATGTCGAAATCTTTGTGAAAGAATTCGACACTTTGGCGTTGCAAAAGGACTCCGGCAAGTCCGTGGAAATGGTGGCCCGCGAATTGCGTTACGCCTGGTTCGCGGAAATCATGGCCAACTACGACTTCTTAGCCACCGCACACCAAGCCGATGACGCGTTGGAGACCACCTTGCTCAACCTCTGCCGAGGCACTGGCATCAAAGGTTTGGCCTCCATCCCGGAACGCAACGGAAACATCATCCGCCCAATGCTGGTTTTTTCCGCCGAAGAGATCCGCAACTATGCCCAAAGCCACAACATTGCCTTCGCCATCGACTGTACCAATGACGACGAGTCCATCCGACGGAACAAAATCAGGAAATCCGTCATTCCCCTACTCGCCACACAGAACCCCAATCTCATCCACACATATTCCCATAACCGCAAAATCCTTCAGAAACAACTCGCCTTCTATAATTATTACATAGAAAAAGAGAAAGAAAAAATAGTGGAAAAGAGGGATGAAACCGTGATTGTCCATATTGACGACCTCCAAGGCCATCCGCACAGGGATTTGATTGTGTATGAGATTCTGGACGACTTCGGTTTCCCCGCTGACATTGCGAACGAGTTGTGCGCTCGCGACCCTCAAACCGGCACACAATACCATTCGGCCACACATACACTGTTAGTCAACCGCAGAGAATACCTCATCCGCCCGCACGACAACGAAAGTTTTCAGCCCATCACCATTCGTTCCATGGAAGAGTTGCAACACTATTTTACCGTGGAGCGCCTGACTAACAACGGCAAGATTGATTTCGACCGCGACAATCACACACTCTATCTGGCAGAAAACGACCTGATGTTTCCCATGACGATTGACACCTGGCAAGCGGGCGATTATTTCTACCCGCTCGGCGGTAAAGGGAAACAGAAAGTGAGCGATTTCTTTACTGACCACAAGATAGACCGTTTCACCAAACAGCAGGTACGACTGCTCAAGATGGATGAAAATATCGTCTGGATAATCGGCTACCGCTCCGACCAACGTTACAAAATCGACCCCATTAAAACCCAAGTCTATTTCAAAATTCAATACAATGGAATTTTTTAAGAATCAGGATAATAAACCCCAAAGAACCTTTGTGTTGTGGTTTTTGGCCATTTGCACAATGATTAACGCCGGCATGAATGTGGTATCTTTCTCACTGTATGCCTTTTTTCCCGGACTCATACGACAATCCATGGATTTCATACTGAATATGCCCATGCGCAACGGGGACGAATACAGAGAGATTTTCGAAATTTTCCTGTCGGTAACACCTCAACAATACCTTTTGCTGATTTTGGCGGAGATTGCCTCCTTTGCAGGCGCGCTCATCATGATCTGGAAACTGAAACCCCTCGGTTTCCACATCTATACAATAGCCCAGATTTTTGAATTCTGTATTTTGAATTTCCTTATTGGCGGCAAGATGGCCATGAACCTGTCCGCAGTGGTCATGACGGTGCTCATCATCATCTTGTTTGCCACACAATTGCGGTATATGCAAGGGGACAAGGATGCCGACACCAATGGTCTGATTGACAACGAACAAAATGACAACAATGAATAGAGAAGATTTCCCCATACTGAATCAACAGGTCTATAACAAGCCGTTGATCTATTTTGATAATGCTGCCACCACGCAGAAGCCCATGATGGTGATTGATGCACTATCGGATTACTACAGGACTATCAACAGCAACATTCACCGTGGCGTGCACTCGCTGAGCCAGCAGGCCACGGAGGAGTTCGAGATAGCGCGCAAGGCCGTGCAACAGTTCATCCACGCCGCTCACGATCACGAAATCATCTTCACACGCGGGGCCACGGAGTCCATCAATTTAGTGGCGGCCTCTTTCGGGCGCACCTATATCCAGGAAGGTGACGAGATTATCATTTCCGAGATGGAGCACCATTCCAACATCGTGCCGTGGCAGTTCCTGTGCGAGGACCGTGGCGCAAAGCTGCAAGTGATCCCCTTCGACGAAAAGGGAGAACTTTGTATTGACCAGTTAGAGGCTCTCATCACTCCACGAACCAGAATCATTGCCGTGACGCACGTCTCCAACAGCTTGGGCACCATCAATCCGATAAAAGAAATCATTGACATCGCGCACGCGCACCATGTGCCCGTGATGGTGGACGGTGCGCAGGCGGTGGCTCACGGCGCCGTGGATGTGCAAGCGCTGGATTGTGACTTCTATTGTTTCTCCGGACACAAAATGTACGCCCCTATGGGCATCGGCGTGATGTACGGCAAGGAACGTTGGCTCAAGGAGATGAAGCCTTATCAGGGCGGTGGCGAAATGATCAGCACCGTGACGTTTGAGAAGACCACCTACAACGAATTGCCCTTCAAGTTTGAGGCAGGTACACCGGCGGTGGGCGATGTCATCGGACTGCGCAAAGCCATCGAATACATGCAGCAAACCGGCATCCAAAACATTGCCGACTACGAACAGGAGCTGTTGCAATACGGCACCCAAGAATTGTTGAGAATCGATGGTTTGCGGATTATCGGGCAGGCGGCGCACAAAGCCGCGGTCATCTCTTTTCTCGTAGGCAACATCCATCCTTACGACATGGGAGTGCTGCTGGATCATCAGGGCGTGGCGGTGCGCACGGGACACCATTGCACCCAGCCCATCATGGACCACTATCATATTCCCGGCACCGTCAGGGCCTCCTTCGCCCTGTACAACACGAAAGAAGAAATCGACTTTTTTGTGCAGGCTGTACAAAAAGCCACTCAAATGCTCCAATAAATTCTCAATTATTAACACTCAATTATTATGAAATACGCTTTGGTTACCGGAGGAAGTTCAGGCATCGGGTATGCTTACGCGGAAGGACTGGCTGCAAGAAACTATAACGTACTGATTGTCAGCAATCGCGAGGATCTGAACGCAAACGCACAAACGGAGTTGCAGACAAAATATCCTAACATCACCGTCTCAACCCTCATGATGGATTTGGCGGAGGCAGGAGCTGGCCAACGGCTATATGACTACTGCCACGAGCACGACATGGATATTGAGGTCCTGGTGAACAACGCCGGCATGTTCTACTTCGGTGCAGTGGTGGAGAAACCCTGTGCCCTCACCGACAAGATGCTATCGTTGCACATCACCACGCCTGCCGACTTGTGTATTTTGTTCGGCAAGGAAATGAAAGAGAAAGGCCATGGATACATCCTCAATGCAGGCTCCATCACCGGGTTCATGAGTTTTCCCACCATTGTCGCCTACGAGAGTTCAAAAGCCTTTCTTGTGAAATTCTCCAAAGCGCTGGCTTTCGAACTGAGCCATTACGGCGTAAACGTTTGCTGCGTATGCCCTGGCGCGGTGGACACCGATCTATATAATCTGTCACCCAATATGCGCAAATGGCTGTGTCGCTTCGGTCTCATGCTCAAACCGCGACAGATTGCCAACCGCGGCCTTCGTGCCATGTTTCACGGCAGAAAACGCAAGATTCCCGGACTCATCAACTATTTCTTTCTGCTCTGCTGTTTCCTGCTGCCAGGTTTTTTGGTTAATATGGTAAAGAAGAAATACGTTTAAATACGGAATTTGATTATACAAAAAAAAGGCAGACTTTGAAGTCTGCCTTTTTTATAGATCGTTTGTAGCGAGAATTACTTCACAATGAACTTGTAAGTAACCTTGCCACCGTCCTTACCTTGCAAATTCAGGAAGTAGATACCGTTGGCCAACGTGTTGACAGGGAGCGTGTATTGTTGCTCGCCACCAGCATGGTTGAACTTGTCGGTGTAAACCACCTTGCCTGTCAAATCCACCACCGTGGCCAGCACGTCTTGTGCATCCGCAGTCAACTTGACGAACAGGTTTTCAGTTGCAGGGTTCGGGAAAATGGTTGCATCCTCAAAATTAGTATGAGAAGGCACACCTAATCTACCGTAGAAATCCATCTTGAAACCGGTACCTTGCTTCCAGTTGTCGGAGACGAATCTCACCAACACATCCGTAGCAGGGATGGTGATTATGCCAGCAGGCACATTGTTCATGTCAAAACGCATGATGAAATCTCTTCCGTCAGGGCTCTCAGGCAAATCGCTGTCCAAGTCATAGAATTCCACATAGTCACCAGCTTTCAAATCGAATTTCGGGAAAGCAACATCATATCCGGTGTTGAATCTCAGACCGTTCAATCTGTATTGGCAAACGGTAGAAGCCCTGTAGTTGTCATCGCTCTCTTCATTGTTCTTCTTATCTGTGATGAAACCGCTATATACATTCGTGAACGGAACAATCAAGGCGCAAGTATTAGTATAATATGTAGTCACTTCATAATCCAACACGAAACCATAGCTGGTCTCATCGTCGCTGTTGGAGGTGAACACTACTAACACACTGTCAGAGGTAACCGTAATGGATCCCGGCAGGTTTTGGCCAACAAAATCGCCGGCGGTGCTTCCGCTTTGTGCGGAATAGTCGGAACAAGCAGCCATCTTATATTCGCCAGTGTATTCTTGTTTGATACCGGAAGCTGTTGTGCCACCGTTGTAAATCGTCACTTTGTCTCCATTTTTCAATTTCAGTTTGGAGAATTGGAATTTATAAACTCGGGCATCAGGGCAAGCGAGCACCCAGCTGCGGTTGGTGTTAGGAGCATATTTCACATTTCCTGCACCATCGGATATCGTACCATGGGCGGCAGTGACTCTTGTTGAACCAGAGGTCGGTTTGGCAATAGCATTGGTGTCGTTCGGGAACAAACGAAGCATCATGGCTTCTTTGAATTGATAGTTGAAGTTGCCATAACCGGAAGTGTTCATGTTGCGAAGACGATAGAATCCGTTATCGCTTCCAGCCCAACCCCAGTTCACATGGAAATAATGGGCATCGTTAATGGTGGTATAGCCATCCACAATCCAAGCGTGACCGCCGGCAGCAGCACTACGACCGGAGTAGAATACAGGGCGATGGTTGTCCAACTCCGATATAAGTCTTTCTTCCCATATAGGAAGTGTTGTTGCGGCAGCAGAAGCTGTTGTATCGGTTACCACATCGGTTAGATTCTGGTATTGTGCCATTTGTGCATAGTAGAAATTAGACTGCAATGCGTTGAGCGCGTATTCTGATTGTGTACCGGAACCATCGTGACCATATCCCATCTTGGTAGCAACACCGCAATGATAGAGCAAATGAGCCAATTCGTGATTGTAGGATTCCAATCTGTTAGGAATGGCATCATAGTTATAGGAAGCCTGTGCAAAATTAGCTTGTTGAGGAGGATAAGTATAAAGAACATCACCAGTGTTGTCATCATATTCCACAGGGATGTACAGCATACCGCCATAACCACTTGACGGGTAACGGTAGTAGAACATGATATTGGCCATCGTCAATGCCACACAGCCCACGGGAGCTCTTTTGTCATCATTTTCATATTTGGTTCTCGGATTGTACGGACACTCAGCGTTGTAGTACGGGTTCTGGGTCCAAGTGGTCGTTACCAACGGCTCAACGCAAGGAGCACCCTTGGACGGTCTAAGTTGGAAATTGTCGGACAAATAGTAAGCCCACTCGCTGTTTGATTTGGTAGAAGGCATGGCTACAACCTCAGAAATTTCTGATTTGTATCTGCTGCAAAGGTAAGAGGCTGCAGGACCTTTTGTGAAATTGCTTTCCAAAGAGTAAGCCAACACGGGAGCCACCTGATCTGTAGCGGAAATGATGATAAATCCCTTGTTGCCAATTTGGAAACGATAATAAACAGGAGTGCCGTCTGTAGTATATTCCGTCTCTACAAGCGTGATGGAGAAATTCTGAGCCTCCATGGAGCCGATACGCTCCGAAAGGAAGTTCTTGGACACTCTGACAGCGTCATCTACCGGTACAACGTTCGTTGAGAAACCGAGAGACATCACTGCCAACAATGATACTAAGAGCATAAATTTTTTCATAAGCATTTAGTTTTTAATATTTTACTTTTTTCTTCTTTCTACTTTTAAGATTCTTAAAGACCCAACTACTTTTAAGATGGCAAAAGTACAAATATTTTTTTTAATACAAATGATTTTTTAAATTAATAATGATTTTCCGTCTTGATGGCTACTGTCAGGCAACCGTAGAGACCGGCTGTTTCCGTGCGCAGGCGGCGGTTCCCAAGCTTAATCTCAACGTATCCAGCTGCCCTGGCGCACGCAATCTCGGCAGGGCTGAAATCCCCTTCGGGGCCGATGAGCAGGATAACGTCCTCATGGCGGAAATCCTCTTCCGCAAACTGACGTGTGTTGTCATCATCGCACCAAGCTATGTACTTGTCTGCAACCATCTGCCGGTGCCCATCGACAAACTCGCCGAATGTCAGCAATTCCAACGGCGGCAGCCAGGTGGTCTGGCACTGCTTAAGGGCGGAGATGGCGATGCGTTGCAAACGGTCAAGATTCACTTTGGGACGCTCTGAGTGTTCGCACACAATGAAACTGACCGATTCTATGCCGATTTCCACGCATTTCTCCACCAGCCACTCCATCCGGTCCATGTTCTTGGTGGGGGCGATGGCCAAGTGCAAGCGATGGGACGAACCCGCGCGCACCTCACGCACCTCCGACAACTCCACCATGCACGCCTTCGGATCAGCGGAAACAATGAGCGCGGTGGCCTCATGACCCTTGCCATCGGTCAGCAACACGCGGTCCCCCGCACGGTGCCGCAAAGCCCGCATACAATGCTCCGACTCCTCCCGACTCAACGTGACCACACTCTGCGTCAGGTCCGGATGATAAAAATATTGGTCAAATATCATAATTATATTATGTTGGTTTTTCGGATAATTCCAGCCAGCGGTTTGATTTCTCCTCTAATAATGGACCTATTTCCGCGTAACGCTTTCCCCATGCGGCAAATTCCTCAGGACTGCCTTCTCCCGCACTCATTTTTTCTTCAATATCCTTTTTCTCCGCCTCCAATTGCTCGATTTCCACTTCCAAGGATTCCAACTCTCTTTTCTCCTTATATGTTAACTTATTTTTAGATTGCTCTCGCACCGGCTTCTCCTCCACGGGACGATTCGCCTTTTCCACCAGCTTCTGGATTTTCAGCTCTTTGTCTTTGGCTTGCCGGTACTCGGTGTAATTACCGTAATAATCCTTGATCTTTCCGTCGCCTTCAAACACGAAAATATGATCCACAAGCTTATTCATCAACCAACGGTCATGCGACACGATAATCATGCAACCGCCGAAATTGGTGAGAAAATCTTCCAACAGGTTCAGTGTGTCGATGTCAAAGTCATTGGTTGGCTCATCCAGAATGAGAAAATTGGGGTTTTTTAACAACGTGATAAGCAGGTGGAGTTTCCGTTTCTCGCCGCCGCTCAAATCGTCGTAATAGGTGTATTGCTGGCTGAACGGGAATCCGAAATGGTTGAGAAACTGCGACGCGCTGATATAGTTGCCGTTGTCCATGCGGATAACCTCCGCATGCTCTTTCACTAATTCCAACACAATCTTGTTGCCGGCGTAGGTCATGCCGTTTTGCGAAAAATATCCGAATTGGATGGTGAGACCCGGGGTGATTTTGCCGCCGTCGGGCTTTACTTCGCCCATAATCATCTTCAAAAACGTGCTCTTTCCTGTGCCGTTCTTGCCCACAATACCGCATTTTTCTCCCCTTTTGAAAATATAGGAGAAATCCTTGATAATCACTTGATCGGGATAGGCGAAATCCAAATGGCTGATCTCCAAAATCTTGTGTCCGATTCTTTCCGATTGCACTTTAAAGGCCTCCGGCGCAGACTCTACCTTGCGGTCCATCTGCTCCTGCAATTTCTCGAAATTGTTGATGCGGGCGCGTGCCTTGGTGGTTCGCGCCTGCGGAGAGGTGTGCACCCACTCCAGCTCGCGCCGATAGAGATTCCTCAGCCGCTCATGTTCCGCCGCCTCATTGGCCAGCCGTTCGGCTTTTTTCTCTACGAAATAGTCGTATTTTCCTCGATAATGGAACAGTTTGCCGTTGCTCAACTCGAAGATGTCGCTGCAAACCTTGTCCAAAAACGCGCGGTCGTGCGTCACCATCAGCAGCGTGATATTGGCAGCTGACAGGTAGTTCTCGAGCCACTCGATCATCTCCACATCCAAATGGTTCGTGGGCTCGTCCAGTATCAGCAGGTCGGTGTCGGCAATCAGCGTCTTGGCCAAGGCAGCCTTCTTGCGCTGGCCTCCGGAAAGCTCATTCACATTCTTAAAGATATCGTGTATCCCGAACTTGGACAAAATCTCCTTGATTCGGGATTCATAATCCCAAGCGTTGAGCCGGTCGATTTCCAGGATAGCGTTATCCATACGGGCCTGTGGAACCTCATCCGTTTTGCCTTGCTCCAGCAACGAAACACAAGTTTCATATTCCTTGATGGCCTTCACCACAGGTGTTTGCTCGTCAAACAGGGCGTTCAGCACAGAGTCCTCCTCGTTGAAATCATCCATCTGCGGAAGGTACGAAACCACAATGTCGTTGCGCACCACCACTTCGCCTGAGTCTGGCATGTCGCGGCCCACGATAATGTTCAGCAAAGTGCTCTTGCCCGTGCCGTTACGGGCAATCAGCGCACTCTTCTGCCCCTTCTCCAAGCCAAACGTAATGTCCTGGAAAAGCAGCTTTTCCCCGACAGCTTTGGTAAGATTATTGACAGCCAGATAGTTCATTGGATGGATTTTGAGGGCGCAAAGGTACAAAAAATTAGAGTTTAGAGTGGAGGGTTTAGAGTTTAGAGAAGAGTGTTGGGGTGGAGAGTTTTGTAATACATTCTACGATTTTTAGTACTTTTGCACGTTAAAAAAACAAAGAATATGCGAATAATCGTACAACGTTGCAGCCGGGCGGAGGTTCGGATTGACGGGGAAACCGTCGGGCAGATTGGCACGGGATTCCTGTTGCTGGTAGGCATCACGCACAGTGATACAAAACAGGAGGCGGAATATCTGGCGAAGAAGGTCGCCAACATGCGGATTTTCAACGATGCGGAGGGCAAAATGAACCTCTCGTTAGCCGAAGTGGGGGGTGCGATATTGAGCATTTCGCAGTTCACCTTGTACGGAAACGCGCACAAGGGCAACCGTCCGAGCTTCATAAAAGCGGCCCCGCCGGAGGTGGCGGAGCCGTTGTATGCGTATTTCAACACGCTGCTGCGCGAACTTTACGGGCTGACCGTGGAGACCGGGCGTTTCGGCGCGGACATGAAAGTCGATTTTGTCAACGACGGGCCGGTCACCATCCTGTTGGACAGCGCGGACAGATAGCGGTTTGATTATTTGGATTTTACAGCGATAGTCTCGATTTCCACCATCACGCCTTTGGGCAGGTCGCGGACGGCGAAGGCGGCTCTTGCGGGCGGGTTGACCAGGAAATACTGGGCATAGACCTCGTTCATCGCGCCGAAGTTGGCTATATCGCTCAACAGGCAGGTGGTCTTCACCACATCATCGAAAGAATAACCGGCCTCCAGCAGAATGGCGGCAATGTTCTTCATCACCTGTTCGGTTTGAGCTGTGATGCCTTCCGGCACAATGCCAGTAGCAGGGTCAACCGGTATCTGACCGGAAATAAACAACATGCCGTTGGCCTCAATCGCCTGGCTATACGGACCGATGGCGGCCGGAGCCTTCTCTGTATGAATTACTTTTTTCATTTTATAAAAGTTTGATAATTAAACAATTGTTGTTTTTAAGAAGCAATGGGCAAAAATAACACTTTTATCTGTTTGTTCTTTCTCTTTTTTTTATATTTTTGCGCGTAATAAAAAAACAATAATTTTATGTCTTTTATTACAGATAGAATCGCTCTTGAAGGATTGACGTTTGACGACGTTCTCTTGATTCCCTCCTATTCCGATGTGCTACCCAAAGAAGTGAGTTTGCAGACCCGCTTCACACGCAACATACAGCTTAACTTGCCATTTGTGTCCGCCGCCATGGACACCGTGACGGAAGCCAAGATGGCCATTTCCATCGCCCGTGAAGGCGGCATTGGTGTCATCCATAAGAACATGACCATTGCGGAACAGGCCAAGCAGGTGGCTTCCGTGAAGCGTGCCGAAAACGGCATGATTAACGCACCGGTGATCATCACAGCCGACAAGACCGTGGGTGATGCGTTGCGCATCATGGCCGAATACAAGATCGGCGGTATCCCGGTGGTGGATGACAAAAACCGTCTCATCGGCATCGTCACCAACCGCGACCTGCGTTTTGAAAAGAATTTCAACAAGCCCATTTCGGAGGTGATGACCAAGGACAACCTCATCACGACCTCCCGGGACACGGACCTCAACAAGGCCACGGACATCTTACAACAGTACAAAATCGAAAAGTTGCCGGTGGTAGCGGAGGACGGCACCTTGTTAGGGCTCATCACTTATAAAGACATCACGAAAGCCAAGGACAAGCCATACGCGTGCAAGGATGCGCAGGGGCGTTTGCGCGTGGCCGCGGGCGTGGGCATCACCACCGACGCCGTGGAGCGTGCAGAAGCCCTGGTGGAAGCCGGCGTGGATGCGCTGGTGCTGGACTGTGCGCACGGCCACTCCCAAAATGTGGTCAACGTGTTGAAGGTCGTGAAACAGCACTTCCCGGGTGTGGACGTGGTGGTGGGCAACATCGCCACGGGCGAGGCCGCCAAGATGCTGGCTGACGCTGGCGCAGATGCCGTGAAAGTTGGCATTGGCCCTGGCTCTATCTGCACCACCCGCGTGGTGGCCGGCGTGGGCGTACCCCAACTGAGCGCCGTTTATGACGTCTATAAAGCCCTCCAATCTTACAATATCCCTCTGATTGCCGACGGTGGCATCCGCTACTCCGGCGACATAGTGAAAGCGCTCGCCGCTGGCGGCAGTTCCGTGATGTTGGGCGGTCTGCTGGCCGGCGTGGAGGAATCTCCTGGCACCACCATCCTGTTCAACGGACGTAAATTCAAGACCTACAGAGGCATGGGCTCCTTGGAGGCCATGCAGCAAGGATCCAAAGACCGCTACATGCAGAGCGATGTGGAGGATGCCAAGAAACTCGTGCCGGAAGGCATCGTGGGCCGTGTGCCGTACAAGGGCGACCTTTATGAAGTCATCTACCAAATGGCTGGCGGTTTGCGCTCCGGTATGGGCTATTGCGGTGCCCACAACATTGAGGAGCTACACAACGCACGCTTCTGCCGCATCACCAACGCCGGCGTGCTCGAAAGCCATCCGCATGACATCACCATCACCTCCGAAGCCCCCAATTATTCTTCGGAATCCAAATAAGATTATTAACTTTAAAATTAGTACATTATGAAAAATATTGTTGTTTGTACCGACTTTTCCAATAGCGCTATGACGGCCACACGCCATGCTGTGGCATTAGCCATCCGCTCCAATGCCACCCTGCATCTGGTATGGGTGAAAACTCCCGGGGCCAAAAGCGTGGAAAACGAAAATGAATCCGGTAATTTCACCTCCCATTCACAAAACAAACTGCAACAATGGGCGGACCAATGCAAGAAAGAATCTCCTGAAAGCCAGGTTAACACTGTGATATTGGAAGGAAAAGTTCACATTGAGGTCACGCGCTTTGCCAAAAACCTGCCCGATTCCATCATCGTGATGGGTGCGCACGGCGCCTCCGGCTTTGAAGAGGGTTACATCGGCAACAACGCTTTCAGACTTATCAACGAGTCTGATGTGCCTGTTTTGATCATGCGTGAAAACATCCAGATCAACCGTGACCTGCACAAGATTTTTGTGCCCATCGACATCAGCTTTGAAACGCTGCAGAAGATGAAACTCTCCATCGAACTGGCCAAGAATTTTGCTGCACAGGTCTATCTGTTCGGCGTGGTATATCCCAACAACAATGAGAGCCGCCACATCGTCAATGTGCAGCTGCGCCACGCCGCCGACATGTGCGACGATGCCAACGTGCGTTACAATGTCGAAACTCACAATGTGAGCAACAACGATGTGTGCGACACGATCCTGAAAAGCGCCAAGGAACTGGATGCCAACCTCATCACCATCATGCGTGAAGAGCAGGAAACCGATTTCACGGCATCCCGCAACATGCGCCAGATTTTGAGCACCTGCCCCATGCCGCTGCTCATCATACCCAACAAGACTGCATTTTCTGTTGGCAGATAATTTTCGAATCAATTTCATCATTATAATTTGTAGAGACGCACGGCTGTGCGTCTCTACGTGATTTTAAACAATATGAAAACCACCAAAAAACGCCCCTTGCGCGCCGGCAACATGCTGAACCCTACCCCTGTAGTAATGGTTTCCTGCGGTGATACCTTGGATGAATACAACATCATCACCATCGCCTGGACAGGCACTTTGTGCTCCGATCCGCCGTTATGTTACATTTCCGTGCGCCCCAGCCGACACTCCTACGACATCATCAAAAAGAATGGAGGATTTGTCATCAATCTGGTCAGCAACGAGTTGGCACCAATCGCCGACTGGTGCGGGGTTAAATCGGGCAAGGATTACAACAAATTCCTCGAAACCGGCCTCACGCCCGTGCGCGCCACGCAGGTGCACGCTCCCATGATTGACGAAGCCCCTGTCAGCATTGAGTGCAAAGTTAAAGAAATCATCCCTTTGGGCTCACACGACATGTTCATCGCTGAAATTGTGGCCGTGCACGCCAAAGAGGCACTTTTCAACAGGAAAACGGACGCCCTGGAACTGCAACGTGCCAACCTCGTGACCTATTCCCATGGACATTACTATGATTTGGGCAAAATGTTCGGCAAATTCGGTTTTTCAGTCGAAAAGAAAAAATAATGAACGAAAAAAACAACATCGGCTCCCTTTTCAACCGCATAGCCGGCTCTTACGACAAGCTGAACCATCTTCTTTCTTTCAATATCGACAAACGATGGCGCAAGAAAGCGGTGAAACGGATGAGCCCTTGCGAACAATTGCTGGATGTAGCCATCGGTACTGCCGACCTGGCTATAGAAATCATCCGGCAGCAGAAAGCGCAACATGTTATAGGCATTGATTTGTCAACGGAGATGATGAAAATCGGGGCTGAAAAAGTGGCCAAGCGGAACATGCAGGGGCAAATTGAATTTACAGAGGGCAGTGCCCTGGCGCTCCCCTACCCCGACGGGCATTTCGACGCGGTGACCTGCGCTTACGGTGTCCGTAATTTCTCCGATCTGGACCAAGGCCTGCGCGAAATGCGGCGCGTGCTCAAACCCGGTGGCCAACTCATGATTCTGGAATTCTCCTACCCGAACAACAAAATCATCGCTTGGTTTTACGACCTCTATTTTTCACACATCTTGCCCAAAATTGGCAAATGGCTGAGCCACGACAAAACCGCTTACGACTACCTCAACCGAAGTGTCAAGAATTTCATCTGGGGCGAAGAGATGGCGGAACATCTGCGGATAGCCGGGTTCTCCGGAGGGCATTACCGCAGCTTGTCAATGGGAATTACCACTGTGTATGAGGGGGCATGAGGTACATGGGGTGAATGGGGTAAAAGGGGTGAAGTTGGTGCATGGGGTGAATTGGGGGTTGGGAGTTGGGAATTAGAATAAAGACCGGAGACTGGAGACTGAAGACTGGAGACTATAGACTGAAGACTGGAGACCCTTCTATAATCGTTCATCGTTTTACGATTTTCGTGGTTCGCACGGTGCCGTCGGTCATGGTGACGCGCAGAACGTACAGGCCCGAGGGGATGTCGGAGGTGGTGACCGTGGTTGTCGGGGACGGTAGAGACGCAAAATTTTGCGTCTCTACGGGAACGATCCTCCCGAACATGTCGACATTTCCACGCGCATGGTGTCTCCTGATCCATTCCGTTTATCTAAACAGAACACCCACCTTGCACCCCAAGGTGGGGCTGAAAATGGACTCGCTGAAGTCAACATTCCAGCTCGGAATCCAACACCTGAAATAAGGGGCCACCTGTATGGCAAACCTGGGATGGAACCAATAGTTAAAGCCCATGGTGAAAAGGAAATGTAAAGCGCAACACTGGCTCCAATATTCATCCATGTTGTGTATCCAACCACCCGAATGTGTTGGCGGGTATGGGTATGGCCACTGTGAATCTTCTTCAATCGGATTGGTGCGGGCATATTTCAAAATACGGGTGAACATAACACCGGCCGATGCATCAATAGACATTTTGTCCCCTATAGGATAATCATAGCCAATCAGAACTGGCAGATGCGCACACAAGATACGGAATAAACTCTCTTCCATCCACTTGAAATGGGCGTTATATACGACAAATCCTGTATTAAATGTCAGAAATCCCTTCTTTTCCAGAAAAGACGCACCTGCAAGCACTCCCGCCGAAAAGGGCATTTTCTGGCTGACACCGTCCGGGAAAAACGTACCGTGCGATCCAACAAAAACTTCAATTAAAGGGCGCACTACTACTCTGCGGGATGTGTCATTGCCATGCTGCGCCATACAGGAAAACACCATGCCTGCTAATACCATCACAATAACATATCGTTTCATATTTAATGATTTATTTGATTACAACAAATTTCTCAACAACAGTGTTTCTTCCGCATTTCAGTATCGCAAAATATTGGCCGGAAGGGCAATCAACACTTATGGGAACAATGCTTCCTGAAATTCTTTGCAAATATATGGTTTTTCCATAGATGTCTCTTATTTCCAAGTCAACATCTTCTCCTTCTGCAAACACCTCTATATTCAACTGAAAGTTTCCATTATTTGGAGATGGATATAGCAAAACTGATGGCTCCCTATGTTTTTTTTGAAGGTATTTTTTTTGTTCCATATAATCCTCTGTGTTATTATCGTAAATTGGCGTTGTCTGCGTTGTAGCTGCATTTGTTGGATTGCTTATGAAAGCATGGAATGTTGAACCAGACTCTGCATGAAATCCGGATTTTAAGATAATCTCCTTGTTGGCTTTGGCTATAGCTGCTTTATTTGTTGTAATATTTGTCTCACAACCGTTGGAAAATATTATGGTATCAGCTGTCAGCACATTTGGTTCAATGTTTTGGAAATCGCATATTTGAATAGTGCTATTAGGATTGTTTTTTTTATATATTCGTACATAATCAATATCAAATGAAGAAGGAAAAACTGTCTGACTATTCGGGGCATGCGCATTTCCAACACCTCCCCCTTCCGGGGATATGGCCAAGTTCAATCTTAATGATTGGGCGTTTTGAGGAAGAAACGGGCTTTTGAGATATAAACCTGTTGGAAAAGACTCGCAATAGGGCATACCAACGCCAAGCGAATTGAGATACCTATAAAAAACATTGACAATATTACCATCTATACGATATAACAATTTGAACTCATCCCATTCCAGAGAGAACGTATGATAATCAGAAGAAAAATTAGTGTTGCTTGATTGAGAAGTAGAACATTGTTCATGGTTTCCGTTCTGCAGCCAATTATGAATAGTCATATAAGGTCTATTTGGATAACTACCGTTAAATTCAAAAACATCTATTTCACCTTCATTACCATAAAACCAAAATGCTGGCCAAAAACCTTGTCCGCTTGGAATTTTACATCTTATCTCAAACAAACCGTGTTGGAATTGCGCTTTGGTTTGAATCCAACCTGATGTATATTCAAAAAACTTTTCTTGCGGATGCATGCCTAAAGAATCAAAGTAGTATACAGTATCATACCCCGGCTCATGCTTTGCGGTCAAATGCAAAATACCATCAGATAATATAATGTTTTCATCTTTGTAATATTGCAATTCATCGCCATGGTCTCTATGCCAGCCATCTGGACACGTGAACCAATTCGAGGTGTTTATGGTATTACCATCAAAATTATCTTCAAACACTAATGTCCACAATCCGTGTTCATAGTCATTGCAATCCCAATTATCGGTAACCATCAATATCTTTTGCCAACTTCCACAGAATGGAGTTTGCTGTGCAAGAACTTGACAAAATGTAAAAAAACAAACAATAAAGTGAACTATTGCCTTCATCGAGAACCTCCTTGTTCCTCCATTATACAGATACGTTCTTCCAAATTAATGATATAAAGAGTTAACTCTTCAATCTTCTTAAGAAGAAGTGTGTTCATTTCACCCAAATTCACTCCTGAGTCACTTATTTCCTCAGCCGAAGGAACATCAGGCAAGTGTCTGTTCTCCTTGATATATTTTTGCAAATCTTGTAAGGAGGTTAATGAATACCCCTCTTCAAACACATAATCAGGCCAGCAAGGAGTGCCATTAAGGGAAACCCGTATTTCTTTTGCGCAAATATTACCATTCACCGAAAGTTTTGCTTGAGGATTTTTTGTCCCGATCCCCACATTGCCGCTGTCGGACAGGAACAGAGCATGGTTGAAACCCGTGCTGCAGTTCCATGTCTTCCAGAAATTTAAACCGTATCCTTCGTTCTCATTGTTCACGTATTCTATACCCCAGACCCCATAAGGACACGTCGGAGTGGTCTCGGCACCGAATAGTATAGATCCGTTAAGAGAACCCTGTGCGCGGGATGTGTGAGACAATAATATGTTGCCATCCACGACATGAAGCATCTGCTTGGGAGAAAGTGTGTTAAAGCCAATATTGCCGTTAGTGTCCACATACATTCGCAACGTATTGTTTGTTATCAATGCAAATGGATTATTGGTTATGGAACCCATAACGGGAACAATATTTTCCGGGAAAATATTGCCGTTAGTATACCATGGTGTCGGTTTGTCCTGTGCAATCAAGGATACCCAGCAAACAATCAGGATTTGTGCAAGAAAAATTCTCTTTTTCATAAGCGTAAGTGTTTTTTTGTGAATATAAAAGGTTTTAAATTGTTCATAAGGCTGTTGGTGGGCAAGTGTTGGCTTAATTAGCTAACGGTCAACACCAATGAATGCCTAAAAGTTATTGTACGCCGGTTTGCCGGTGTAAAACAGCCCGGTGAAGGTGAACTGAAGGGTGGCGGTGTCGCGCTCAACCAGCTGCGCCGGGATGTTGAGGTAAGCATTGTCCCCACCCTCGCCCGTGCTCAAAGAACGTGCCGGCATGTAGAAAAAGTCAAGGCTCGTCAACCCGAACGTGTCCGTGGTCGTGGCCGTGATGGCCGAGCCCACCTGCTGAAGGGTGACAGAGGCTGTAATATTACATTGACTTCCGTCACCTTGGCAATCCACATGTACCAACTGACCTGCTTCAAATACACATCCAGGACACTTGGACCCGTCGTGACCAACCTCACTGACCATGTAGAACATTGATCCTGTTTTAGTTTCTGGACTCAGGGATATCAACCTGTTTTTCTCGTTCGGGGTCGTTTCATCCGGCCTTTGGCATCCCAACACAAGCAAAGGCAATGACAGCACTATACAGATGGCGTGCTTCACCATAATCATTCTTGTTCTTTTCATATTGTTGTGTTTTTGTTACAAAAATACTGTCCTAATACTGAAAAAAACATACTCGTTGCCGTATCATGCCCCAAAAAGCCCAAAATTATGACGAATGGTCAATTTCTGCAACAATAAATCAAGTATAAAATGTATCAATAAATCATACCATTTTTACATGTAAAACACAGGACTATAATAAAATACATTCGTAATACATTTCCAGAATCCTACACATTCTTACCATTCGTCATATTTTTATGCTTCACTGCATGACGAATGGCAAAAACGCCTATTTTTGCTGCCTTATTCGCAATGAAAATGATGAAAAAAAGAAAGAATCTCCTTCGTCTGACCGCACACCTTGTGTTCTGCGCCATCGTCATCGCCGTCTTCGGAAACTTCTGCCGGCTTCGCCCCGTCGCATTCCCGACCTTGTACAAGGAATACCTGTGCGGCATCATAGTCCTCGTGGCCACCTACACGATCCTGCTCCTCTGGGCTCCCCTCTGCCTCCCCATAAACCGGCCCGTCCGCTTTACCCTGCTCACGCTCGCGACCGTTTTGCTGGCGGCCGGGGGAGAAATGCTTCTCGTCTATCCGCAAATCCACAACATTCTGGCCATGCAATTCGGTCAGACTATGGTAAACCGTTATATTCTGAACTCCTTCTTTTTTGTATTGGCCAGGGATGCGGGATTCGCTCTGCTTGCCTCCTTGCTCGCCATAGTCCGGATTCAGGCAAAAATCATCTTGGGTAATGAACGGCAAATCTTCAAACAGCACAACCAAATCGAGGTCCCGCAAACGGAAGAATTTTCGGACTTGGTCCATGTTTCGGACATCTCCTATTGTGAACAGAGTTCTAATTACACCCGCATACATCTCAAAAACGGGGAATCTGTGGACAGGTACGGCACGCTTACGCATTTATATGATCTTCTTGGCGACACCTGTGCCGTTCGGATTTCACGCAATTGCCTGGTCCTGTACGATGCTATCACGGATTATTCCGAACAGCATGTGGATGTTTACAACGGAGAAATAGAACCTGTCCGTATCATTTTCCCTCGCAGGGAGGCCGATGATATTTTCAAACAGATACAACTGCATCTAAACACCCGTCCCGAAGTGGACCGAACTATTTCCGTTGACGTCATCCCTGACAAAGAGAGGCTCAATTGAGCAGAAAGCAAAAGAGGATATTCCACTATATCTCCAAACACCCTGGCTGCTCGGCACAGGACATCTCAAAACGCATGAATGTGACACATAACACCATATACCGCCAAATCGCGCGCCTCAAACAGCAGGGCCTCATCGAGCACGTCGGGGCGAACAAGACTGGAGGTTACGAGGCGGTGGAAGAGGAAATGGGGTGAAAGGGGTGTATGAGGGACATGGGGTGAAGGAGGTAAAGAGGGTAAAGGTGTCGCGCTCCACTTGTAAAGCATTAGAAATATTAAATTCCCTTGATTTTTTCTTGAATTTTTTTATTTTTGCATTGAAATAACTCCCTTCACTGCTAAAACATGGACAAAACCGCGGCCTATCTTGGGCATAAAATCCTGCATTTTGGAAGATGTTGGCTTCCTCACATCCTCTTTTGCTGCTTGCTCATCTGCATTTTCCCCAAGACATCGGGCATGCGCCCTGTGCTTCACTGGATCCCGTACAAGGAAAGACTGGCCGCAGTCATTGTTCTCGCGCTATTGTACAGCCACTATCTCTTTTTCATCCCACGACTACTCATTCAAGCCCGATGCATCGCATACGCAATCTGTGCCGTCGCCACCATTTCAACGGGCGCAGCGCTCGAACTGCTCATCATAGAACCGGAGCTGATGAGGACTATCTACAAGGGCTTTCCTCCAAACACACACAACACGCTCCTGTTCGGCGACTTCAGGCATGTCTTCTACCGTGACGCAGCCCTGCTGGCCTTCTTCATCCTGCTCTCCCTGTACCAGCATACAGCACATTCCATCCATAAGCTACAAAAGAGCACGGCAAACCATCTGCAAGTTGTGTGTGTGAAGGACGCGGACAACAACAGCCTGTTCCTGAACATTTCCGACATACTCTACTGTCAGCAGGAACGGAACTACACGCACATCATCACGACACAACAGGAATATCGCCTGCGCTCGTCTTTGAGACAGACATGTGAGACTCTCGGGGAAAACTGTGTCCAAGTGAACCGCTATCAGGCAGCCATGCTGCCGCATATCCTTGAAAGAAAAAAGGATTATATATTGGTGGGGGACATGAACCGTCCCGAAACAGCAACCAAACTGGTTGTCACCCAAGGATTCCAATCTGCCGGCCTGTAGCGGCTTTGAAAAAACTGCGCCGCAAATTTAGTCAATTCCATGAAAAACAAGATGATTTTCTTTGAAAAAATTCGGTTCTGGTTGTCCTTCAGGTGCACCGCCCAGAAACATTCCTCCCTGCCCATGAACTCTGGGGCATTGTAGTCCAGGATGTTGAACGAGTAAACCGGCGGGATGATGCAGTCGTTGAGAAACGCGATGAGGATGTCCTTGTTCTCCTCACTGGCAAAGACACGTTTAAAACCAAAATCGGTCAACGGATTGATGAACACATTG
>JAFSOZ010000004.1 GCA_017443175.1 Bacteroidales bacterium | reverse complement strand
CTTCCGGATGGGGAACCGGTTAAGCAAGCCAACGACAGGCTTGAACACGTATATCTTCAAAAAGGTGGAGAAGGTGATATGCCACCGTTTCCAGAACTCCGCGACATTGGCCGACAGGTAGGGGTTGTTGAAGTTCTCGGGGGTGCGTATGCCCATCATGTAGGCCATGCCGATGGCCATATCGCAGTAGCCGGAAAAGTCGATGTAGATGTACAGGGAGTAAAGCAGGGCGGCGCACAGCACGGCGCCCCAAGGGCCCATGTGCGGGAGCAGGGTCTGGTAGTCGGTGGCGTACGGCAGCATGAGCGGCACAATGAGCAGTGTTTTCACGGCACCCAGGAAGATGCGGCCCACGCCCGCGAGCAGCATCCGCGCGTTGAAGCGCACGCGGGTGGTGTTTATCCAGTAGTGGAAGTTGTTGAGCGTATCGATGGGGCCCGCCATGAAGGTGGGAAAAAAGAACAGATAGTTGATGTAGGAGAGGAAATTACGGGTACGCAACGTTCCCCGGCGGCACTCCACCAACCAATGGATGAGGCGGAAGAGGATATAGGAGAGGCCGAGTTTTTCCACGGAGAAAAACGGCTTCTTCATGCTGGTGGTCCAGAAATCCCCGAACCAGCGCCACACCAGGGGATACTGGCGTATGGCGAAGAGAGCGATCAACAGCACAAGGACAAGGGCCAGCAGCCAGCGCCATTTCTTTCGTTGCAGGAGCACGCCTGCCCCGTAGCAAACCACCGCCACTATCAGCAGGATGAGCACCGACTGCGGGCGCACGATGTTGGTCAGCACCAACGCATTGCCCAAAAGAAGAACCACATTGTTCAGCCAGCCCTTCCGGAACACCCACTTGCACACCACGAAAACCGTGATGAACAACAGGATGCAGAAAAACAACTGGCCGCTTTGGAAAAGCATGATTTATTACGAGTTTAATTGAGAATTGAGAATGCAGAATTGAGAATTATTATTTATTCGATGCAAAGATAATAAAAGATTTGAGACTGAAGACTGTACCCTGTTCACTGTCCTCTTGAACCTCTTGAACCTCTTTCACCCCCTTGTACCCCATTCATCTCTTGCACCCCTTGTACCCCTTTTACCTCTTGTACCAAAAAGCTTTTCTTTTCCGATTGGCACGGCTGCCTTAAGCAGCTGAACCTGGGCAAAGATTGTTAAAAAATCGTTTCACTACCTGTCTTTCGGGATATTCTCATACTCTCTTTTCGTATGCTGCTCCTTAATCTTGAAGCAGTGTATATATGCTACTTCCATGCCGACATAATTGTGACTGTAACTCAGCGTACCCATCGTGTTGTCAAACATATATTCATACTTGCCAATGAGTTTTTCTGACAGCGCGACATTTCCGACCATCGCGATTCGAAGCAAATCTGCATAAGGCAGCCTATAATAAACACCTACATCAAACATAAGATCAGTACGTATTGTATGCCCATGATCATCTGCGATCCGTGCTTTATATGCAACACCTCCCGGAACAGACCATACGGTATTGTGCGAATCATTATATTTGTTAAGCAGATAAGAGTCAACATGGCCTCTTTTGTTCTTTTCCCATGCAAACCCTATGGCTTGAGGCAGATTCTGGAGATTAACACCTATGGCACTGTATAAAGCCCAACTATCGGCAAAAGGAACATGAAATTCGAACTTAACAGGTATTTGGAGTCTGTTTTGCCTCATCGGCATCCCAAGGCCGGAACGATTGTCTTGTATTCCCAGATTGCTGCTTGAGGTGAATATATCATACCTATACTGGGCTACCGTACCGTATGACACACCTATTGATGCTCCGAAATAATTGGCAAAATGGTAAGAAATCTCCACCCCTGTTTTCCATCCCATTGTGGCATGAGACTCAGGGGCTGGGGTTTCCCCACTGACCGTAACAGTTGTCATTTTTTGCGCCACATTACCCTCACCGAGCACTCCAAGATGAAATCCGTTGGAGACAATGCCTGTACTATGTTGACCATATCCCATAAATGAGATTATGGACCACAATACTATTGTTGTAAAAGCCTTAAAAAAAAATTGCACTTTCATATTATTATATCTTGTGATTAATGTATCAAGTATGTGTCATGGTTTACTCCGTTAATCTTGATTTTTACAACAGGATAATTCTTAACCCCAAAAACATAAAAATAGTATAAGTCACTAATACTGCATTTGACCACATCTGTGCGTATTCTTCTCTTTTTTTCTGTAACCGAGTTAGTATAACTTTGGGTGAACTCATAAGTTTCCATCGAGCTCGTATTATCATAGCCCTCCCAATAAAAAATGTCCTCTGTAGTTATTGAACAGAGCCGTCTCGTCTTCACCCATCTATTCCGGTTTTCATTGTATCGGAAATTAATCAGTTTTGCTTTCATTTTAAGTTTATAGGCATTATTGATGTTGGTATTACAACTTCCCTGGACAAACCAATGGGATTTATTTGTTGCAGTAACAGCTGCCGTACCTCCCCATGAGTCAGGTATATATGTTACCCCATCTATCAGTGAGCTCATCCTCCAAACCACAGGGAAAAAGGATTCTAAATCCTCAAGTGTCATTTCTCTATACACATTCATGGATTCAATCGAATCTTCGGGTATCATTACGTATCCATCTGGTCTGTACTGATAAATAATCTCGCCAATACAGATTTCCCTGTGCTGATTGTACAATGTTTGTTCTATCTCGTCAATAAAAACAGAATCAATCGGAATATTTCCTTCCATATCATTATTCAACCATGTGTCAATGACTGTTTCCTGCTGGTCGCGAAGCATCAACCCACTGACATTCAGTTGGGCTTCAAATTCCAGAAGCGGTTGAAACTCGTTATATCCAAGAACACCTTCCAATTCTTCCAACTCCTCCTCTTGCATTTCACCATAGTTATTCATAAACAAATCGTCCCAAGTGTCACAATCCTGACGCAGCATATTCATGACCTCTTCTACCTGCTCTTCGGAATCAAATTTAAGAATACCGTCTCCGATAACTGTTATACCTCCGTAGTTTCGCACTGGTAGCTGAGCGTATAATTCTTGCAGCTCAGGAGGAAGATCTGGAGCCAAAGAATATTTTGCATGTATTAAATCGCCCTTACCGCATGCTGTTAAAAACATAGTGATGACAAACACAACTTTTGCAATGTTGAACTTTATTTTCATAATCAATATTGGTTTATGTAGAAAATAAATCGTGGGTAGAAATTAATTTGCATATTCTATATTCTTTCTAAAAGTTATTATACTCCGGCTTGTTGGTATAGAACAGCCCGGTGAAGGTGAATTGGAGGGTGGCGGTGTCGCGCTCCACCAACTGTGCTGGGATGTTGAGATAGGCTGTGCTGCCGCCCTCACCCGTGCTCAGCGACCGCGCCGGCATGTTGAAAAAGCTCTGGTTTGTCAAACCGAATGTGTCCGTGGTCGTGGCTGTGATGGCCGTGCCTATCTGCTGGAGGGTGACCGCAGCCGAAGTGCTGCACAAGTTTCCATAACCCTGGCAGTTCTCATGAACCCATTGCCCAAACCTGTAAACACAACCCGAACATTTCGCACCATCATGACCAACAAAAAAACTAAATAATGTTGTACCCATTGTTTTCCCTTCGCCTTGGATATAAACAACCCTGTTTCCCAAGCCGGTCTGATTCGATTCTTCTTTGTGACACGCCATCTGAACGAATGACATAACCACCATAATTCCAATTATTGTCTTTTTCATATCAATTGTATTTTTTATTGCCTTACAAAAATAGTTTTTCTCTTGTTTAAATTTTCTGTTTTTAAAGTCTGCTTTGCCTGCATTTGGCTTAAAAATGACGAAACGGAATTTATATTACACAATAAATTTTTCAGGATTTTCTTGCCAAATTCCACTTTTTTGTTTATAAAACAGATACTTGCAAATACAAAAGACTGTCAAAACCGACTTAAAGAAACAATCTTCAAAACAGCGTTTATTGTGTAATTTTTCATAAAAATATGACGAACATGGCAATAATTACATAATAAATCCGCCCGAAAAGTCTATCTTTGCACCAAATAATTGCCTATGAAAGGAAGAAAAAAGTTGTTTTTCCGGTTCGTTGTGAACATTCTGATTTGCGGAGTGTTCCTTGTTTGCTTTGGAGAGAGCTGCACTCTTCGGACTGCTGCTTTCCCTTGCGCGTACAAGGAATATTTGAGTGGTGTCGTTGTACTGGTCATGGTTTACCTTAATGTTTTTTGGATTATACCTCGCATTTCGTCAGGCTTCAAGCATATCCGCTATCTTTTTCTGTCTGCCGCCACGATAGCCACCGCAACCTTTTGTGAAATGGCGATGGTGTACCCTCAGGTCATAGCCATCATGAATTGTCAATATCCAATTCACACGGCTCGTCTGTATTTTGCTTATGATTCCCTCCTCGTGCTGCTTCGGAATGTTGGCATAATCACTTTCATCTTCACAATAATGGCCTTGAGATGTGAAATGCGCATGGGCCGCATGAAAAGCAGATTCTGGGTCAAACATCACGGCTCTTTGGTTTTGACCAGCATCCAACGGATGCTTTTTGAGGTGCCCGTTTACCATGTGAGATATTGTGAGAAATGCGGGAACCAGATCCGATTTTATCTCGTTGACGGAAATACGGGCTACATGAATGGCACCATGAGCGACATAACAGGCATGATGGGCAAGCGTGGCGTGCAGATTTCCAGAAGCACTTATGTGATGCTCCAGCACATCAGCGATTATACCTATGATACATTGAGTGTTCTGAGTGAAGGCGAAGAAACTGTCACTTTTAAAATATCAAATTCGTACAGGGAACACGTACATCAACGAATAGCACCTTTTGTGAAACCCGCAGACAATCCGGACAAATCATCTGACGAGAAGCAAGATAATTTGGCGGTTGTTTCAAGGTATAACGAAACAATGGGCAGGAAACCTGCGCTGATATATTCGTTTATTGCCGACCATCCCCTTTGTTCCACCGAAGACATCATGACCAAGACCAGCCTGTCCCGCAGTTCCGTGGCCAAATATATCGCCAAACTCAAGAAGCAGGGACTCATCCGGCACGTCGGGGCGAACAAGACGGGAGGATACAGGATAGTGGAGAGATTAGAGATTATAGATGAGAGTTAGGTGTTAGAAGTTGGGGGTTGGTGTTGGGAATCAGTTGCGTACCTTCGGCACGCTGGGTTCCATAGAGATCATCACTCCCCCAAACTGCGCTATCGCTTGTTAGGGGTTATTGGGATGGCGTGCTTCCAGCACGCAAAGACAGACACAGAACCTCTTGCACCCCATGTATCCCTTTCACCCCATGTACCCCTTGCACCTCATGTACCAAAAAAAGATGCAATGTATTGCGTCTCTACTGTTCCCTGTTCACTGTCCCCTTGTTCCCCATTCACCTCCTGCACCTCGTGCACCCATGAGACGCGGCATGTCACGTCTCTACTGTACCCTGTTCCCTGCTCACTATCCCCTACTTCACTTCCTGCATGTTGATCATCTTATAGACCAACGTGGCGGCGAGGACGTCGGACACCTTGTTGTCGGGTTGCGGGCAGAGCTCCACCACATCGAAGCCCACCACATGGCGCTGGCGGAACACTTTGTCCAAGAATCTCAACGTAGGATACCATTGCAAGCCTCCGGGCAGCGGGGTGCCGGTTGCCGGCAGAATGGAGGGATCCAGCCCGTCCAAATCGAACGTGACATATACATTACGGGTGAGCCGCTCCACCGCCTTGTCCATCCAGTTGTCATTATCAAAAATTTCATGCGCGTAGAAGACATTCTCGGGCACGAGGTTGTGCATCTCTTCTGTACACACATTGCGGATGCCCACGTGCACCACGCGCGCATAGTCCTGCGCACGGCACATCACACAGGCATGATTGTAGATGGAATCGTGATACTCATCCCGCAAGTCGGCATGCGCGTCAATTTGCAGCACAGTCAGATCCTCATATTGCTCGCTCATGGCCTTGATGGCACCCACGGAAACCGAATGCTCGCCACCCAACAGGATGGAAAATTTCTGCATCTCCATAAAATGCTTAACCCGTTGATAAACCGATTGCACCATATTGTCTGGAGAGGATAAATCGTAGGTATGCTGGTCCGTATGGATGCCGGCATTGCAGGCTTCTATTTGATATTGGACATCGTAGAGTTCCAGGCTGTCGGAGGCATCCAGGATGGCCTGCGGGCCCTTGTCTGCACCCTTCACAAACGTGCTGGTGCCATCATACGGGACCGGAAGGAGCACGTAGCGGGCGTGTTCCAAATCATATAATTCCTCGTCCATATCGAGGAAATGGGTCATGTGCTTTATCATTGTGCAAGTTCTTTGGCTAAATATTCGGCGGTGAATCCGACGCCCTTTACCACAATTTCCTCGGGTGTGCCTTCGGCCACCACTTCGCCGCCGGAGCGACCTCCTTCCGGGCCCATGTCAATAATCCAATCCGCCATCTTGATAACATCCATATTGTGTTCGATCACAATCACCGTGTTGCCCCTGTCCACCAGCTTGTTGAGTACATCCATGAGGATGGCGATGTCGTGGAAATGCAGACCGGTCGTGGGTTCATCCAGGATATAGACCGTTTGGCCCGTCTCCTTTTTCGACAGCTCAGCAGCCAGCTTCACGCGCTGCGCCTCACCACCGGAGAGCGTGGTGGAGGATTGTCCCAGACGCAAATAACCCAAGCCCACGTCAGCCATAGTTTTCAAAGGCAGAACAATAGAGGGAATGTTTTCGAAGAACGGAATGGCAGTTTCAATGTCCATCTCCAGCACGTCATTGATGGACTTGCCTTTGTAACGCACCTCCAATGTCTCATCATTATAACGTCTGCCGTTGCATTTCTCGCAGGTGACATACACATCCGGCAGAAAGTTCATCTCTATGTTCTGCACGCCGGCACCCTTGCACTCCTCGCAGCGTCCACCAGACACATTGAACGAGAAGCGGCCCGGTTTATAACCTCTAATCTTGGATTCGGGCATGTCGGAAAAGAGTTTCCGAATGTCATCAAAGACGCCCACGTATGTAGCAGGATTGGAGCGCGGCGTGCGCCCGATAGGTTGCTGATTGATTTCGATAATCTTGTCAATATGTTCCAAGCCCTCCACCGCGGCATAATCCAACGGTTTCTTCTCGGAACGATACACGTAATGGTTGAGAATGGGATACAGGGTCTCGTTGATGAGGGTGGACTTGCCGCTGCCCGACACGCCCGTCACGCAAATGAGCGTGCCCAACGGGAAGCTGACCGTTACGTCTTTCAGGTTGTTGCCCGACGCACCAATCAGGGTCAGCGAGTGCCCATTGCCGGCACGGCGAACCGCAGGGACTTCAATCTTCTTGCGGCCAGTCAGATAGTCGGCGGTCAGCGAGTCGGCTTTCAGGATGTCGGTGTAAGTGCCGGAAGCCACAATGTGGCCGCCACGATTGCCGGCTTCTGGGCCCACATCGACGATGAAATCCGCCGCCTCCATCATGTCACGGTCGTGTTCCACCACAATCACCGAGTTGCCCAAATCGCGCAAGTCTTTGAGCGACTGGATCAGCAGGTGGTTGTCGCGCTGGTGCAGGCCGATGCTCGGCTCGTCCAGGATGTACATCACGTTCACCAGCTGCGAGCTGATCTGGGTGGCTAAGCGGATACGTTGGGCCTCACCGCCGGAGAGAGACGCCGCCGAGCGGTCCAACGACAGGTATTGTATGCCAACGTTGCACAGGAATTTCAGCCGGAAGGTGATTTCGCGGATAATCTCCGAGGCAATGCGTTTTTTGGAGGGATCCAACTTCTTGGGCAGTTGCTCCATCCACTGATACAACTCAGAAATGTCCATGTGCGCCAGCTCCGCGATATTTTTACCGTCGATACGGAAGTGCAAAGCCTCCTTACGCAAACGCGTACCATGGCAATCGGGACAGGGCACCATGTTGATGAACTGGTTGATCCACTTGCGTAACGAGGCCGGGATATTGTCCGAGTTGAGATTGCGGATATAGTTGACCACACCCTCAAACGACTTCTTCATCGGGGCCAGTCCCTCATATTCGCGTTTCACATAGAGCCACTCCGGAGAGCCGTACAGCACCATGTTCAGATTCTGTTCCGACAAGTCCTGAATGGGGTCTGACAGAGAGAAATGATACTTCTCTGCCAAAGCATCCAGTTCACGGAAAAGCAACGTGTTTTTGTATTCCCCAATCACCACGATTCCGCCGTTCTTGATAGATTTCGACGGGTCGGGAATCATCTTCTCCAAATCTATTTCCGACACAAACCCTAATCCACTGCAGTGCTCACAAGCACCGTAGGGCGAATTGAACGAAAAGCTGTTGGGCTCGGGTTCGGGGTAGGAGATGCCCGTGGTGGGGCACATCAGGAACTTGCTGTAATTCTTAACCTCGCCCGTGTCATTATCCAGAATCATGATGGAGCCTTTGCCGTATTTCATCGCGATATGGACGCTGTTGCTGACGCGCGTTTTGGAGAACTGCGTGATATTCAGTGTGTCGATGGCCAGCTCGATGTCGTGCATCTTGTAGCGGTCCACCTGCATGTTGAGCAGCAGTTTGCGCATCACGCCATCAATGCGCACGCGAGTAAAGCCTTGCTTGCGCAGGTTCTCGAACAGCTCGCGGTAGTGGCCTTTACGACCTTTGATGATGGGGGCCAACAGGGTTACATGGCACTCGTCGTAACGGGAGATAACCAGATCGATGAGTTCCTTCTCGGAATAATGCACCATCTTCTCGCCCGTGTTATACGAGTAGGCATCCGCCACACGCGCATACAGGAGTCGCAGGAAGTCATATACCTCCGTGATGGTGCCCACCGTGGAGCGCGGGTTCTTGTTCACAGTCTTCTGCTCGATGGAAATGACGGGATTGAGGCCGGTGATTTTGTCCACATCAGGATGTTCCAGATGGCCGATGAACTGGCGCGCGTAGGCGGAGAATGTCTCCATGTAACGACGCTGGCCTTCTGCATAGATGGTATCGAAGGCGAGCGACGACTTGCCGCTGCCGCTCAGCCCGGTGATGACCACCAGCTGCTGCTGCGGAATCGTGACCGACACATCCTTGAGGTTGTTTTCCCGTGCGCCGGTAACAATCAGTGAATCTTCAGCATACGCATTATCTTCCATACAATCCGAGGTGACAAAAACAGGGTGCAAAGATAACAAAAATGGGGCAAATTTGGCCTATTCCTGCCTACGGGATTTTTTTGTAATTTTGCGCCCAAATTTGAAAACACCGTTTTATGAACGATTTACTGGAGAAATTAGAGCTGATATACAAGCGTTGGCTGCAGATTGGTGAGGATATTGCTCAACCGGACGCCATGTCCGACATGAAGAAATTCATCAAGATGAGCAAGGACTACAAAGACCTGCAGGCTGTGGTGGATGCATACAAGAAATACAAGGACGTGATTGGCAACATCGCCAACGCCAAGGAAATCCTGGCCAACGAGAAAGACGAGGAGTTCCGCGAGATGGCCAAGATGGAGCTGGACAATTTCACCGAAGAGAAGGAGACGTTGGAAGAGGAGATCCGCCTGTTGCTGCTGCCTTCAGATCCGCAGGACAGCAAGAATGCGCAGATGGAGATCCGCGCGGGCACGGGCGGCGACGAGGCCAGCATTTTCGCCGGCGACTTGTTCCGCATGTATCAGCACTACTGCGACAAGAAGGGTTGGAAAATCGAGGTCCTCTCCATGACGGAGGGCACCGTGGGCGGATACAAGGAAATCGACTTCGCCGTGAACGGTGAGGGCGTGTATGGCATCATGAAATACGAGTCAGGCGTGCACCGCGTGCAACGTGTGCCGCAAACCGAGTCACAAGGCCGCGTCCACACGTCCGCCGCTTCGGTGGTCGTGTTGCCCGAGGCCGATGAATTTGACGTGGAGCTCAAGCAGAGCGACATCAAGAAGGAGACCTTCTGCGCCTCCGGCCCTGGCGGCCAGTGCGTGAACACCACCTACTCCGCCGTGCGCCTCACCCACATCCCCACCGGCATCGTGGTATCCATCCAAGACGAGAAATCCCAAATCAAGAATCTCGAAAAGGCCATGCGCGTGTTGCGTACCCGTCTGTTCGAGATGGAGTACAAGAAATATCTGGACGAAATCGCTTCCAAGCGTAAAACCATGGTATCCACCGGTGACCGCTCCGCAAAAATCAGGACATACAACTATCCGCAGAACCGCGTCACCGATCACCGTATCAACTATACGATGTACAACCTCGCCAACTTCATGAACGGCGACATCGAAGAGGTGCTCCAAGCCCTGCAGGTGGCCGAGAACGCCGAAAGGCTGAAAGAGGACGTGGTCTAAACACCGGTCCCTCCGATTTTTCGTCCCAAATGAATCAAAATGTGTAGAGACGCAAAATTTTGCGTCTCTACAGACCGCCCAAATCGACCTGTCGCGTTACGCCAAAGGCGTGTATTTCATCAAGGCCGTGGCCAATGGCCACATGATAGGGATTCGCAAGGTGGTGAAACAATAATCACATTTCAGGTTCTGGTGACACGTTCACCTTCGCTACGCCAGTGGTGTCCACGTATTCGCCGGTGTCCAAAAACTGAACTAAAGATAAAGCAATTTGAGAAAATGGACTGTCAAGGGTTTCCAATTGCCGCCCCATATAGACATATTCCGTCAACTCCACTTCAGGATCAGCGTGGAAAGTGTTTTTCCGGTACCGCTTGGAAACCATAATGCTTAGATTGAAGTCGTTGGGCTCATGCTCTAAATACATGCTCGCATTTGCATGGTGATTACTGACCCGTATGGAGACGCGCATTTGATTGTCACCAATCTCAAAGATACTATATCCACTGGCGTTTTCGGGATTCATGCCCAAAGCAATCTTCAAATCAGTGATAAAACCTCTCGCTTCGGTGACCCTTTTGTATTGTTCGGCAAGATTATTTAATTTTTCTTTTGTGACAACGATTATTTTCATTACTTTTGCCGCGTCATTTTCTTGAGAAGCTCTAGTGACTAAAGGTCTGCTTATCAGTTCAGGAGAATGACTTTTTTGTTTCATGATATTTCGTTTTTTGAGTTGAGAATAATTCAAAATTTTGTACCGCCGCAAAGATACAAAATTTATAACATATTGATAATCAATATATTTTAACAAATAATAGTTAAATTGATTGATAAACATCCTTCTCGTTGGTCCCTTCGAGGTGATGTTAGGACAGCGCACCAAGACCGGCCAATATTGTCACAAAGAATTCGGAGTTGACATTTTTTTATAAAATCGGCTGTTGCGGGTGAAACTCTGTGGCAGCCGTTGATTTATTTGTTATATTTGCACCGTTGTTCGGCCGAAAGGCGGGCAACGGATTTTTTATTGAAAAGAAAGCGAGTTTTCGCTTATCCGGCAGAGTAAATCTGGACAATTTACCGAGTTTGCACGGATATCGGAAATCAAGCTTGCCTATGAAGTGTTTAATTGCCGACTAGGTGGGG
>JAFSOZ010000003.1 GCA_017443175.1 Bacteroidales bacterium | reverse complement strand
TGTTTGTGTCCGCATGGTCGTCGGCTGATGCTCAGCACCCGCTCTACTCTTTCGTCTCTGAGGCATTCCATCAAGATTCCTTCGCCCACGAATCCTGTGGCTCCTGTCAAAATAATCTTCATATTACTTGATGATTTTTTTTCCGTTTTTAATCACAATGCCTTTGTAGCCTTTTGGTACAATCTGGCCAGTAACAGTGTAAGTCGGGCCGTCATCGGTTTTCCTTTCTGGTGCTAACTCATTTATCCCCGTATAGACAGGCTGCAACGAGAGCGTAATGCTCACCTCTCCCCCGCCTGCTTTGACAAACTGGCGCACCTCTTCAGCTGAAAGGTTGTCAAGTTTTCCGATGCGAGTATAAGACCACGAGTTGCTGCCATAAAAGATACAGATGTTGTCGCCGTTGTATAAGACAAGGTCACCTGCAGAAGTAGCAATTTGGTGGTTGTCGGTTGGGAAGGACTGTCCGACATAGCCTACTTTCTCAAAGTTGCCGTAGTCATCGGCCGTATAGGTTATGTTGTCCGCTTGCAATGCAGCCATCAAGGCTCGTGTGCCGACATTGTCTTCCATCGTGACGGCATGTGTTTCCTCACCAATGGTGATATACATTTTCTGTTCCATAGTCTGTGCAAAAGTCTCGCTGTTTTTTGTGCAACCTGTAATCAGTATTGCTACAAGTAACCAAAGAATTCTTTTCATTTGCATACGATTTTATTGCTTCTTTATCTCCCCAATCACCTTGACCGGACTCCTCATATCTATTATTCTAATTTACTGTCTATAAACTGTTTGAAATGCAATATCTGTGCGCTGCGCGAAGGGTTGAAGAGCAGATGTTCGAAGTCTTTCTGCTTTAGTTCAAGGTCGGTGGTGTCAAGTTTGTCGGATAAAGCTTTCTTCAACATTTCCGGACTGTCGATCCCACACCGTTGGCGAAGGAATTCGTAGTCGGGGTCGGTTTGCTGCCAAAGGAAGATGGTGTCGTAGAAGTCGCGTCCTTTAGCCCGGGCCAGCAGTGCCGCAAGCTTCATGGAGAGCATAGTGCTCTTGGCCGGAACCGTCACAGGGAAAAAGAACCCGTTGCGACTGACCATCGCTGTCTGCGGAGTGTAATCCCCCCCTTGGTCCTGGGCTTCGATCTTCATCAGAAATCTTTCCTCCCGATGACCGGTGAGATTTAGGTCGAATAGCAGTTCCGGAAAGTAAATGTTGCGGCGGAAAGCCGTCAACCGTGGATTCTCCTTGTCGCGCAGCTCCACGCGCAAACCGTTGAGCCGCAGGTGCTCGACCAGCGTATCGGTCATCAAGACAAACTCGTCAGCCGTCAGTCGTTTGCAGTCGAAGTCCAAATCCTCGGAAAAACGGTCTAAGCCAAGGACAAGGCGCAGGTTGGTCCCACCGATGAACACCATTTTAGGTGCGTAGGGCGATTGCGAAAGATGTTCCAACGCCAACAACTCTATGTATTCCTTCAAAATGTGCTTGTGGAAAGCAGCATTTGTCGCAATTTGCGGCGGATAGTAGGCCAATATGGACTGTAAATCAATCATCTGTATAAGTTTTCATCAACAATTGTATTCGTTCTTGAAGTGCCTTGTTTCCGCTCTGCGTCGCGTAATCCGTCAGTCGTGCCTTGTCCAGTTCCTCCCGCATCCACCATTCGTCGAAACGCAACTCCAACAAGGCCTCGGCGGTGTTGTATTGCGGGTAGAGGTAGAGCAAGTCGAGGATGGCCTTCTCCGGAAAAGCCAGCAGGTAGCTGCCCTGCGGTGAAACGGGCAGCTGGCGGAAGCCGAAAAAAAGATCGGGCTTGACGGTCTGGTAGCTGAAGCGGCCGAAGTCGTTGTGGTAAGTCGCGGTGCGGTTGGAGGTGACGCAGGTGATGTCGGTCACCGCCTCGGGGATGATGCCGTAGAATGACAGGGCGTAGTGCAGGCTGATGTACGACGGCGTGTAGATGCGCTGCGCTACATAACGCACCATCTCGGGAGTACCCTTCAGGTCGCTGAAGGCATACCAGTCCTGCCGGAGTTTCGACAGATAGCCCCGCTTCACCCAGCGTGTGAGGTTGCTCCGGTCGAATCCCGACTTCCACGCACGGATCTGATAGACGTTGAAACAGCCCATTCCGTGCCACTGTTCCCTGAACTCCAAGTAGGTCATTATCTCGTTTTGTTTAAAAGACGCTGCAAAAATACAACTTTTCTTGAATAGAACAACTGCAGCAGAATAATTAACATTAAGTCCAAAGTGTTACTTTTCGGGATTGACAGGCCGGATGATGTGGGCCGGACTCCCCGCCACCACCATATTGTCGGGCACGTCCTTGGTGACCACGCTGCCGGCGGCGACGATGGCGTTCTCGCCGATGGTGACGCCCGCCAGCACCTTCACGTCGGCGCCGAGCCAGGCGTTGCGGCCGATGACGATGGGCTTGGTGAGCAGCGAATGGCGCGTGTCGGGGGCCTCGGGATGATATTCGGTGGCTAATACACAGTGCGGTCCGATGAAAACGTCATCCTCAATGGTAATGCCGCCGATGGCTAACAACGTGCAGCCGAAGTTGAGGAAGCAGTCGTTGCCGAAACGCACGCCCGGACCGTAGTTGATGTTCAGGGGCGGGAATACGCGCACGGTGTCGGGCACCTCGCTGCGGGTGATCTCGCGCAGACAGTCGCGCACCTCGGCCTCCGTGTGGTAGCCACTGTTCATCTCGGCGCAGAGCCGCATGGTGCGCTGCACATCGGCATAGAGGTCGTCGCTGCCGACATAGTCTTTTCCTGTGGGTTTGTCGTTCATTATTTTAGCGGATAAAATTTGTGAATACCGCTTCTTCCGCCTCGGGCAGACCGTTGCGTTCTTTCTCCGCAGAGATGGCCTTGACGAGGAAGGCGATGTTGCGGCCGAGGATGCGCATGTACTGCACGCCCTCCGCATCCTGCATCACATCCTCGGCGCTGTGACCGTGTACCATGTTCCAGTAGCGGGTACTGGCGATGGGCATCTCGCTGATGGTGAAGTACTTGTTCAACTGGTCGAAGGTGGCGGTGGTGCCGGCACGGCGGGCCGAGCAGACCGCGGCGCCCACCTTCATGCACTTCCGGAAGTGCGTGCTGAAGAAGAGGCGGTCGAGGAAGGACTTCATCGTGCCGGCAATGCCCGCGTAATAGACTGGAGAGCCGATGACCAGCGCGTCGGCTTGCTCGAATTTCGGGGCGACTTCGTTCACGATGTCATCGAAGACGCACCTGCCTGTTTCGTAGCATTTCCCGCAGCTGATGCAGCCGTGGATATTCTTGTGCCCCACGTGGACGATCTCGGTTTCCACGCCGTTTTTCTGTAATTCTTCCGCCACAAAGCTCAGGGCGGTGAGGGTGCAGCCCTTCGCGTTGGGACTGCCATTGATAAGAAGTGCTTTCATACTTTTTAAGTGAATGTTTTTTACTTCGTGTTGGTTATTTCGTGTTGGTTATTTCATGTTGATTACTTCGTGTTGGTGAGTATATGTTGATGAGTGAATGTTAACACGAAGTAACTAACAGCCGAAGGCTAATCAACAGCGAAGCTAACTAACAGCCGAAGGCTAACTAACTATTTTAGTGTTCCATATTGTTCGTCGCTGACGGGTTCCAGCCACTCGTTGCTGGCCCCTTCCTGCACATCCTTGTGGTAGGTGAGATGCTGCATCCAGCTGTCCTTGGCGGCGCCGTGCCAGTGCTTCACGCCCTCAGGGATCTCGATAATCACGCCGGGTTCCAACTTGACGGCGGGTTTGCCCCATTCCTGGTACCAGCCACGGCCATACACGCACACCAACACCTGCACCTGCTTGTGGTGGATGTGCCAGTTGTTGCGGCAACCCGGCTCGAAGGACACGTTGACCATACCGCCGTCGTAGGGCGCAAGATAGCTGTTGCCGATGAAGTACTGCGCGTAGGCAGTGTTGGGCTCGCCCCTCCGCCAGCTTGACTTCAAATCAACGTAATTCTGGACGTATATATCGCTGGCGATGTGGTCATTGACAGAGTCTCTGACACCCAGTTGCTGGATGGCCACGGCGACGCGATGCGCCTCCATTTTGCCCACACGCTCCTGCAACACCTTCGGGATGGCGAGCAGCTGTGCGTCGGTAAGACCCATGTTCCGTGCGCCGCGCACATGGGCGGCTAATTGGGGTTCCACGCCCTCCAGACCAGCCAAGGCGCTGACGGTCACCAACTCACGGTCGGCGTGGGTGAGCAGGTCGCGGGCGAAGATGTCGCCGAAGAGGTGCGCCTTAAGGTAATAGTCCTCGGCGGGACAGAACTTGTAGTCGAAGGGCTGACCCGACAGTTTTGCTTGTATCTCGGTGCCTTGTTTCAGGGCGTTGTAGTTGGAGGGTAGGGGAGTGGACTCGGTGCCGATCTCCACCTCATCGCGCTGCTCCATCACCTTCTGCAGGGTGCCTAATGCGTTGAGCGAGTGCGGAAAGCCCGTGTAGGCGTAGAGTTGCGAGAGGGCCTCCTTGATCTGGTTGGCGGTAAGCCCCGCGTCGAAGCCCTCGTTGATGGCGGTGGCTAACGACGCTTGGACGCCTTGTGCCTCATAGCAGGCGATGGCCGACATTGCCGCCGCCTGTTTCTCGTTGAATGTCAAAGTATTCATATCTTTGTCTGTTTTTGTTGTCTTAGTGCAGCCGGCCATTAACACGATGGCGGCGAAAATCAGAAGGGTGTGTTTCATATTGATTTTGTAATGATTGTTGATATGAATAAGTGCTGAACTGGATATTGCTATGGTTCAGTAAATTGTTCAGATTATTCTGAAATTTTGAATGAATTTGTTCCCTAACATTTATGCTTCTAATTCGCGAAGCAGGTCATTGAGGATATACTCATCGCTTTGCAATTGAAGGCCACTCTCAGCGTTAACCAATAACGTGTATGTGCGGGAATTGTAAAGTATATCAAGTGCCCGTTCAGCATTGATGTTGAGTTTTTCGGCGAGCAGTACAGCGATACGTGCCTCTTTGCGCCATAAAACCTGATCCCTCATTGTTGACCTCCTCCCGTCAAGACAACAGTTTTAGAACCGATGAAGTGCAGACATTGGTCGACAACAATTTGACTGCTGATGCACATTTGATGCGTCGGTTTGGCGAAGCGCAGTTGGCCGATTGCCTGATCTGCAGAGATGCGGCCTGAATAATAGTCCTCGACGGTGTCAATAACCTGGTCATTGGCGACACCGCCTTCAATGATATCATAGCCACGCCACGGCTCTTCACCTCGACGGCTGCTGACAATGAAGTCGAGCCACTGTTGGTCATAATGTTCTAGATGGAAACGGCGCACATTGGCAGGCAATGTGTTTTCATCGAACTCATATATGGAAAGTACAAGTGTGTCAACGGCTCGAATAACGCACACGCGACGAGCCCAACGTTCCGCCTGCTCACGAATGCGGGTGACATAAAAGCCAGGTCCGAAATCAAGTTCACGGCGTCCAACACCGGTAAGTGGCGATGGCACACTTACGAAAGAGCCGTGGTATAGGGTCGTCATAATCCGCCTCCTTCCTTTTTGTCCCAGTTTTTAAGGGCTTCTTGAACGTTCCAAACGACACCATCAATACTCTCGGCATGCAATGTGTCGTAACAGTCGAATAGCAATCGCTGCACCAATCCGTGATGCTTTAGGCGATTGAACAACTCAGTGGCGGTAATTCCCATACGTTGTGCAGTGGCTCCTATCGCCAATGTGGCAAATTGAATTTGAGAAGCTGTGGTTGATGTCATAGCCGTTATATTTTTTTCAATCTACAAAGATACAACTTTTCTCCGAACAAAGAAAGCGAACTCCTTTTTTCAATGTCCTATCATCTCCATCCCCACCATCGGGTGGGTGTCGATCAGTTTCAGCGACTTCACCATTTGGGCGGTGCCCTCTTTGTACTTCTTGTCGCATCCTCATTTTACGGAATGTATTTGATCAGCCCGAAGTTGGTGGCAATCCAAAGGGTGCCATCCTCTATGGCAATGTCTCTAATAACATTTTTGAATATGCCTTCACGGAAAAGGACTGATGAGACCTTCTTTCCGTCGAATTTCACCAAACCGTTGTTTGTCGCCATCCAATAGTTTTGGCCGTCAAACTCGATGTCGCGGACCATGTGGTCGGAGATGCCGGAATTGGACTTGTTGTAGTGGGTCCACTTTTTGCCTTTCATCACAGAGAAGCCTCCATCCCCAAAGCCCCCGCCATAACCCACAATCAGGGAACCGTCGTTGGTGAATTTCAAGGCACGCACCACATTGATGACCAGGGGCGATTTTTCTTCGGAGAAACTTTTCCATTTGCCGTTTTCATACAACAACAGTCCGCAGTCGGGACGCCCGAAACCGAGGGCTATGACGCCATCGTCACTCACATCAACAGACAAAGCCACCATATCTTTTTCGGGGAGTTCCAGCAACTCCCAGCGGTTGTCCTTAAACGTCAATAAAACTCCTTCGCAACCTGCGAAATAGATTTTGCCGTTTTTGTCTTCACAAATATCTCCGACAGACAAATCCTTGGAGCCGATATCCTCAACTTTATAATGCCGCCATTGGGAGCCGTCATAGCAAGACAACACCTCTGCTGCATTTTCCTCCGGTCCTCTGTAGGAAATCCAGATGTTTCCTTTTGAGTCTTTGAATATGGGGGTGATAAACACTCCGTTGATTTCAGGTGAAGGGGTGAATGACTTCCCGTCAAAAGCAAGAAAGCCGGAATGGGCGCTCCCTATCCATTTCCGCCCTTGGTTGTCCAATGCAACGCTCCACAAGTCATTCTCCGAAATGGTGGAGCTCTCTTTGTCGAACAGTTGCACTTTCTGGCTGTAGCCGAAAGATACAATCAGAACATAAAATAAGGCTATAAGAAAATTTTTCATACGTTTATTTCTTCAAAAAAATCTATTCGCAAAAGTACGAAATATTTGGAAATCAGAAGTGTGTCGTGAAAATGGAACCCAAATCTGCTCACATCCACTTCCTTTTCCCCATCATCCGCACGATGCTGTCCCACCAGCGGGTGGGCAGCAGCCAGTGGAAGAACACCATCGTCGAGGAGAGACGCCCGATGCGGTAGCGCGTGCGGGGACGGCGGGCATTCACGGCACGACAGATGGCTTTCTGGACCACGGAGGGGGCGGAAATGCTTGACGACTCGTACATGCCCCGCAGGTTCTGCGCCATCATCGCGCCCGTGTCGGCGTAGGCGGTGTTCTTGGAGGTCTCTGCGAGATGGTCGGCGGCGATAATTCCCCAGTTGGTCTTGATGGCGCCGGGCTCGATGATGACCACGTCGATGCCGAACGGCTGCATCTCGATGCGGAGTGCGTCGCTCAGCGCCTCGACGGCATACTTCGACACGTGGTACCAGCCGCCATAGTAGATGACCGATTTGCCCGCCACCGACGCGATGTTGATGATGCGGCCGCTGTGTTGCTTACGCATGGCTGGCAGCACCAACTGGCAGAGCCGTGCCAAGCCGAAGATGTTGACCTCAAGCTGGTTGCGGGCATCGTCCATCGGCACGTTCTCTACCGCACCGAAGTAACCGTAGCCGGCATTGTTGATGAGCACGTCGATGCGCCCCTCGCGGTCGAGCAGGGTCTGCACCCCTTGCCGCATCGATGCCTCATCGGTGACATCCATCTGGAGCGGCACGATGCCCCACTCGCGGAGCGGTTCCATAAGTTCCACACGGCGGGCGGCGGCATACACCTTGTGCCCTTGCTTTGCCAAGACCACGGCCGTGTCGTATCCGATACCACTGCTCGCCCCGGTCAGGAGAATGATTTGGTTGTTTCTGTTCATTATCGTTTGCTTTGTTAGGCTATTGAATTCACAAAGATAAAGTCAATTGCTCAGATTGTTTTTTGACCTTCAACGAATATTTATTGGTCTTTCCAATTTTATGAATCTGAATTCCATCTATCTTTGATAGATGTTGCGATAGCTTTTGGGTGCTAAAGTCTGAAAGATGCAATATCTCAATGATTTGTTTTGAAGAATACTCTCCTTTATTTAGTAAATCAACGATTTGTTTGTCAACGGAGGTGGTTTGGTATGATGCTGTTGGTTCTGCCACTACTTGACTGGATTGTTCCTGCAATACGTATTCTGTCGTTTTATGTATGGGATTCCCCTCCATGTCAGCGGCTTTGGCTCCCATTTCTATTAACGTCATATTGGCGCATTTTTCGTTTCTCTCAGGCATACGCACAAAAACGGACCTTCCTTTTTTTAGGCCGTCCGTTACTCCGCTCCAAGTGCCGCCCTTGTCGTCGGACTGGGCCGCATATATTTCATCTGCGAGACCATAGATAATGGAATTTCTTGCCATCGCCAAGTCAACGCTCCACGGTGATTTGGGGTGGAAAACGCTCAGCACCAAAACAGTTCCTTCTATAATCTGTTTGTAGTATTTTTTCATTCCACTGGCAAAAGTTGTAATACCCTGAGGCAAAACGATGATGCTTTGTCCCTTGTAATTCAGTGCGGAGTCAAGAGCCTGCTTGTCAACGCCTTTGGCGAAGCCACTTACCACTACTTTGTGCTCAGAGGAAGCCTTTTTTGCCACATTGTCCGTAAATAGCAAAGATTTGTCGTTGGCATTTCTGGAGCCGACAATCGCAATAGCGTTTTCCTGTAGAAGTTGTTTGTTGCCTTTGGTATAAAGAATAATCGGCGTATTGTATTTTAGGTTAGCTTTTAGCGTTGGTGAATATTCTTGCGATGTTATCGGAATGATGCTATAACCTTGATTTAAAAGTTCTTCGACCAAAAAAGCATAGTTTGCCAATTCCTTCTTGGTTTGCAATAACAATTCTTGCTCTTCGTGCTTCAGTTCCATTCCTAAGAAATTCTCTGATTCAAAGAAATCTGCGATAGTTTTACCAAGATTGAAGCAATAGACAATGATTTCGTTTTTTCGTTTTGTCCAAATTTTAGGAGTGTGCGTCAAGGCAACCCAATATGTCAATTCGTTTTCCATCATATATCACCTCCTACGGTTTTTGCAATGGCTATTGGAACTATGATTTCCGCCCCCATTGTTGTTAATAATTTCCCAATTTCTTTTATCGTGGCTCCACTGTCAAAGATGTCATCTAACAAAATGATTTTCTTTCCATTGATTTCTTCTGGCGACAAATACGAGAACGCATCTTTGACATTCTCTTGTTTTAAATAGCTGTTTTGAAATACTTTTTGTTCGCTTGTCTGTCTGATTTTTACAAGTTTATGCGAGACAGGCACTTTGATGACAGAAGCAAACTTTACAGCAAAATTCTTGACAAGGTCGCCCGAATGGGTTGGGGGAACGTACAACACCATGTCGAATTTTGAGTTGCCAAAAGTCTTGAAGAAAGCCTTTAATGTGAGACGCAACAGGAAATCAGGGAAGTCGCCGCCGTTTTCATATTTTGAGCGATGCAAGGCACTACCGACATTCGAAACGCCATAATAAGAAGCTGCAATGCCATTGACAATATGAGATTTTTTGACGAAGTGACTTTCTAACAAGGATTCTATAAATTCCCTTTCGTCAACAGAAAAACAATCCCAGTTGATTATATGGCTATATGATCCGAATAATTGATCATTTTTATAGATGTCAATTTGATTTTCTAATGGCAAATTGACAGACCATTTGATATTAGAGTGCTGGGTCTTTGATGTTGTTTCTGAAACCTCTAATATGGGAAAATAGTTTTCTCTAAAATCAGACAGTTTTTTTTGCCACTCATCAGTCAACGCAACGGTCAGCTTGTTTAAATTGGTGTTGTCGCAATTGGAATACTCCATATTGTTACCATCATCCAAAAATTCACACAAATATTGCATTCGAGGTTTGGTGGTGTTGACGTAACCCACCATGGCATCCAGATCCTTGAGTTTAGTCATTCTTAGATCTTCAAAAGATTGAGTGTCCAATTCTCGGGCACCGAATTGGTATTCCAACACTTTGCTTTTCCCCTCCACCACTTCTTTGGCTATTCCTTGATCTATCAAATCGGCCTTGATGACCCTGATTTGAGTCTGTTTTAAATTCGTGGCCTCCATCAAGCCTCTTTCACTGAGTGGTTCTTGTCTTAAAGCATCGATGGCTTTTAAATACTTTTCTTTTGAAGGTCTTGCCCCATCAATAAAGGCTTTGGGTAACTTATAGTCTTCTTCGATGCCGTTTTTATCCTTTTGCTCGTTATAGAATAGAATAATTGTGGTTGGCTTGTCATCTCTTCCGGCACGACCGATTTCCTGATAATAATGGATGGGGGAAGCGGGAATCTGTGTGTGGATAATGAATCGGATGTCCGGCTTGTCGATACCCATTCCCAGTGCATTGGTGGAAACAACGCATTTGTATCTGTTGTGCATCAATCCGTTTTCAATGTCTTTACGGGTATCCGCATCATGTCCCGCATTGTAATTGATTGCATTTATATTGTTGTAGGCCAACCATTTTGCATAAATCTCAGTATTGACTCTGGTTCCCGTATAAATCAATCCCGTCCCATCGATTTGATGGAGGTTCTGGGCCAGCCAAACCAATTTTTCGTCTTCTGAATGGACTTTTATCACATACAATCTGAAATTATCGCGGACAAGTTGGCCTCTGATTGTAGTCAATCGTCCTCCAATCTGTTGTTCGATGTCACTTTGAACCCGATTGGTTGCGGTTGCAGTAGTAGCCAGTACTGGCAGACTTTGAGGAAGCAACTTTACCAAATTAATGATACGGCGGAAGGCTGGGCGGAAATCGTGTCCCCAAACCGATATGGTATGGGCTTCGTCAATTACAACCATAGACAAGTTCATCTTTCTGGTCGCTTCAATCCATTCTGCATTTTCCTGGCGTTCTGGGGCGATGTAAAGAATTTTGACTTTGCCGTCAAGCGCGTCTTGTATAGTGGCAGAGTTTTCCTCCACTGTTTGTTCTGAATTGATGTATCTTGCAGGAATGCCCTTTTTGTTCAATGCTTTTACCTGGTCTCTCATCAGGGCTATCAGAGGAGAGAAGATGACCGTAATGCCATCGAATTGGGTGGCTGGAAACTGGTAGCATAGTGATTTACCAAAGCCTGTGCGTTGAATCATCAAAATGCGTTCGCCGTTGAGAATTCGTCGAATAGCCTCCCATTGTTCGTCGTAGAAATGGTCTATGCCGAATATACTTTTCAGTTCTATTTCAGCGTTTTCTCTGTTCATGGCATTCAAAAGAATTCAAATGCAAAGATAATCTTTTCTCCGATATTATATACAGAAATATTCGGAATGTTATAACAAACCATTGTTAATCAGCTTGTTCTATGTTTACACACCCTTTCCCATTTCAAATGCCTCCTGCAGCTTAGCGGGCGGGCAGTTGCCTCTATTCTTTTGTGAACAAATAAACTGCCACGGTTGGCAGAAGGACCAGCAGCCATAACGTGACCTCTACCAAGGCGTATGACCCGAAAAGGTCCACCAGCGTCTGGAATTTCAGGATCCCGTCAACTAAAATGACCAGAAAGGCAAGCCTGCAGAGGAAAAAGATGGCTGCGAACTTGATTTTACGTTTCTTCAGTTTTATTATGCTATATTGGATTTGATCACATGATGGATTTCCCCATCTCAAACACCTCTGCAGTTTGGCGATGCCGGTAGCCGATTCCTCAGGAATAAAGGCAGGCATGGGAACAGGGCCACATCCGAAATTCCCGCTCAAAAATCTATCAATTTGCGCTGTTAGTCGTCGTAGTGGAGGAAATTTCCATTCTGGTCAAACACCAGTTCAATACCATTGCGGAGTTCCACTTCGAACTTGGAGCGTTCTTTGTTGATTTCGATGATGTTAACCCCGGGGAAATTTGTGGCGACATAGTTCGTCAAGGCTGTAGGCAGAAATCCAGTGGGTATACCATCCTCATCGCGATCTCTCACCTCATCCCAATCGCCTTTGCTGGTAAATTCTATTTGCGCTCCATCGCTGAAACACACTTCGTACTCATTATTTCCGTGGGTTTCTTTAAAAACCGCAGATATTTGTTTGTCAGAAAAATACGTTTTTACAAAGGTTTGTGAACTTTGTGGCAGTTCGCTAAAGTTGATGGGGCGCTTGTCATCGTCGTTGCAGGCACAAAGGTTCATAAATATTGAAATTGTTAATGCAATAAAGGCAAAGTGTCTCATTTTTTTGTTTTTTGATTAATAATTCTGATCAGTTTTTCTTTTATGAAGATTTTTAAGACTACAAATATACAAAAAAATAATGAAATACAATCAGGGACTATATTTCTTCTTGGACTATGGATTGCATTCTGGCGAATGAATGAAATCTGGAAGACTATTTGTGAACAGAAATCAGACATTCTTTCCCATCTCAAACGCCTCTTGCAACTTGGCGTTGCTGGCAGTCTCGTTCGGGCCGCCCACGCTGCCACAGAAGAGGTGGCCCTTGAGCGTGGACTTGCCGTAACAGTCGATCCAGCCGGTGAGGCCGCCCTCGGCGCGCTTCGGCACGAACTCCTCGTCCTCGGCTGCCGTGGTCAGCAGATAGACGTCGCGGAACTTGTAGTCCTTGGGGTACATTTCGTTCATGCGGTCGATGAGGGTCTTCATTTGGCCGCTCATCTCGTAGTAGTAGATGGGCGTGGCCCAGCAGACCACATCGGCGTTGAGCACGCTCTCCATGATGGCCGGCACATCGTCTTTGATGACGCACGCGCCCGTCTTCTGACACGACAGGCAGCCGATGCAGAACTTGATTTCCTTGCCTCTCAGCGAGACAAACTCCACTTGATGCCCGGCGGCTTCCGCGCCCCTGACAAACTGCTCCGCCATCGCGTGGCTGTTCGAGCCCGGGCGGAGACTGGTTGAAATTACGGTTACTTTTTTCATTTTGGTTGTTTGTTAAAAATAATTATTCTTAATACAATTGTTTAGCCACCTGCACCTTGCTAAGCTCGCCTTTGCTTTGTGGCTGCGCAGGCATTTCTATTAGACAGGATTATTGTTGATTTTCAGCACCGTTTTTCCGTTGGACCCGCCTGCGGCCACCTTCTTGAGGGCCTGGTTCACCTCATCCAGTGCGAAAATAGTATCCACGGAGGCGGTGATGTGCTTTTCGGCGAAAAGATCCGACACCTGCTGTAGGCCTCGGCCGTCTTCGTGCACGAAGATGAAATGGTAGTGTTGTCCGTTCTTGGCGGCCATCCGGTCGTATTTAATTCCCGCCATCTTGAAGAGCAGGCATTTTATGAACGGCATCCCCACTCGACGGGCAAACTCGCCGTTGGGCAGTCCCCGAAGCGACACCAATTGGCCGCCTTGTTTCAGGATACTGAATTCCTTGGGCAGCTCGCTGTCGCCAAGAGTGTCGATAACGCAGTCCACATCCTTGAGTGTTTGGGCGTAGTCTTCCGTTTTGTAGTCGATAAAACGGTCGGCACCGAGAGCCGAGACCCGCTCCTGTCCGGCGGCGTTGCCGTTGGTGATAACGTGCAGTCCTTTGCTCTTGGCGATAGGAATAGCCATTGCGCCGAAGCTGCCCGTACCGCCGCTGATGAAAAGCCTGTCACCGGCTTTGGCCTTCAGGAGCTCCAATGCCTGCAGTGCGGTAAGGGCCGTGAGCGGAACAGCGGCGGCCTCCTCGTCGGAAAGGTAGTCCGGCACCTTGGCAATGGCTGAAGCCTCTACCGCCACCTGCTCAGCGAAAGCACCGATACGGTTGAGTGGCAAACGGCCATAGACGCGGTCGCCTGCCGAAAAGCCGGTGACATCGGCACCCGTTTTCTCCACGATGCCCGCGAATTCGTTGCCCATGACAAGCGGCATCTTGTATGGGGTAATCAGTTTCACCTCGCCCCGTATAATCATGTTGTCGAGCGGGTTCACACCAGCCGTCCTCACGTTGACGAGCACGTCACCACGCCCCATTTCCGGCACGGGGACCTCACGGATGACGAGATCCCCGCCTTTTTTGCTGTAGTTTTCTAAGATTGCAGCTTTCATATTGTTTCGATAATTTATAAGTGTCTATTTAGTTATTTATCTACTTTGTGATATTTTCCCGCTATGCGCCTGCCTGCATTGAATGCTTTTGTAGGTCTTCCTCCCAATGCCCCTCGCGATACTTTCGTTTGGACTCCTCGGTAAATGCTGCCAAACCAGTCAGCACTATGGGCATCCGCTCAGAGGCGTCAGGCTATGGTTGCTATTTAAGATTCTTCCCGAAAAACTCCGCCAGCGTGTCCCACGGGATGTAGTTGCCCTCGCCGCCGTCGTAGAGGTCGCAGTGGGTGGCACCGGGGATGATGAGCAGCTGCTTGTTGTCGGGATTGGGATTCGTCTTGCCGATGAAGTTGTAGCCCTCGGCCTTGCCATCCACCATGTAGTGGTAGGCCGCCTCGCCGAAGTAGCGGCTGTGGGCCTTCTCGCCGTGCATCACGAGGACGGCTGAGCGTATCTCATTGATATAGTAGAGGAAACGGCTGTTAGCAAAGGCCTGTGTGCCGATGACACGCCAGCCGTCGTTGCTGTTGCCGCTGCGCACGTGGTAGCCGCGCGGGGTCTTGTAGTAGGCGTGATAGTCCTTCACAAACTGCGGGGCATCGTCGGGTACCGGGTCGATGACACCGCCGGCCATGGCCAATGGGTCGGCGAGACGCTGCTTGGCCATTGCCTCGCGGGCGGCGTGACGGGCCTCCTCGTTGTTGTCGCTGTCGTAGTAGCCGTTGCCGCTGATGCGGGTCATGTCGTACATCGTGCTGGCCACGGTGGCCTTGATGCGGGTGTCGGCAGCGGCGGCGTTCAGGGCGATGTCGCCCCAGCCGCAGATGCCGATGATGCCGATGCGCTCGGGATCCACATTTTCTAACTGCGACAGGAAATCAACGGCAGCCATGAAGTCCTCGGTGTTGATGTCGGGCGAGGCCGTGCGACGGGGTTCGCCGCTGCTCTCACCCGTATATGACGGGTCGAAAGCCAATGCCACGAAACCACGCTCAGCCATGCGCATGGCATAAAGACCGCTGCTCTGCTCTTTCACAGCTCCGAAGGGACCGCTCACAGCGATGGCGGGGAGACGTGTGGGCGAATCATTATTCGCCCCTACGGGCGTGTAAAGGTCTGCGGCCAAGGTCAGGCCGTATTGTGTTTCAAACGTCACCTTGCGGTGGTTCACTTTGTCGCTGAGGGGGAACACCTTATCCCACTCCTGCGTGAGGTTCAGTTCTTGTTTCATATTCTCGTTGTTTTTTGTTTCTTGCTTGTTGCCGCAGGCGGCCAGTGTCAGCGCCGCGAGGGCAAGGATGATGAGTTTTTTCATTGTTATTATTCTAATTTGCTGTCTATAAATTGCTTGAAATGCAGTATCTGTGCGCTGCGCGAAGGGTTGAAGAGCAGATGTTCGAAGTCTTTCTGCTTTAGTTCAAGGTCAGTGGTGTCAAGTTTGTCGGATAGCGCTTTCTTCAACATTTGGGGACTGTCGATCCCACACCGTTGGCGAAGGAATTCGTAGTCGGGGTCGGTCTGTTGCCAGAGGAAAATGGTGTCGTAGAAGTCGCGTCCTTTGCCCCGGGCCAGCAGTGCCGCAAGTTTCATGGAGAGCATGGTTCCCTTGGCCGGAACCGTCACGGGGAAAAAGAAGCCGTTGCGGCTGACCATCGCCGTCTGCGGTATGTAGTCCACCCCTTGGTCCTGGGCTTCGATCTTCATCAAAAACCTTTCCTCCCGATGACCGGTGAGATTTAGGTCGAACAGCAGTTCCGGGAAGTAGATGTTGCGGCGGAAAGCCGTCAACCGGGGATTCTCCTTGTCGCGCAGCTCCACGCGCAAACCGTTGAGTCGAAGGTGCTCGACCAACGCGTCGGTCATCGAGACAAACTCGTCAGCCGTCAGTCGCTTGCAGTCGAAGTCCAAATCCTCGGAGAAACGGTCTAATCCGAGGACAAGGCGCAGGTTGGTTCCGCCGATGAACACCAATTTGGGCGCGTAGGGCGATTGCGAAAGGTGTTCCAACGCCAACAGCTTAATGTATTCCTTCAAGATGTGCTTGTGGAAAGCGGCATTCGCGGCAAGTTGCGGTGGATAGTAGGCCAATATGGACTGTAAATCAATCATCTGTATAAGTTTTCATCAACAATTGTATTCGTTCTTGCAGCGCTTTGTTGCCGCTCTGCGTTGCGTAAGTCGTCAGTCGATCCTTGTCCAGTTCCTCCCGCATCCACCATTCGTCGAAACGCAACTCCAACAAGGCCTCGGCGGTGTTGTATTGCGGGTAGAGGTAAAGCAGGTCGAGGATGGCCTTCTCCGGAAAAGCTAACATGTAGCTGCCTTGAGGCGAAACGGGCATCTGGCGGAAGCCGAAGAAAAGATCGGGCTTGACGGTCTGGTAGCTGAAGCGGCCGAAGTCGTTGTGGTAGGCCGCTGTGCGGTTAGAGGTGACGCAGGTGATGTCGGTCACCGCCTCGGGAATGATGCCGTAGAACGACAGGGCGTAGTGCAGGCTGATGTACGACGGCGTGTAGATGCGCTGCGCTATGAAACGCGCCATCTCGGGAGTGCCCTTCAGGTCGCTGAAAGCATACCAGTCCTGCCGCAGTTTCGACAGATAGCCCCGCTTCACCCAGCGTGTGAAGTTGCTTCGGTCGAATCCCGGCTTCCATGCACGGATTTGATAGACGTTGAAACATCCCATCCCGTGCCACTGTTCCCTGAACTCCAAGTAGGTCATTATCTCATTTTATTCAAAAGACGCTGCAAAGATACAACTTTTCTTGAATGAAACGGAAAGCTGGTGACTTCGTGTTAATAAGTGAATGTTAACACGAAGTCATTAACAGCGGAGCTAATCAACAGCGAAGCTAACTAACAGCCGTAGGCTAATCAAAAGCGGAGCTCACAGCACTCACAACGCTCCCACCACCTCGTGCGCCTTGTAGGGCTCTTCGAGGTAGGTGGCATCTTCGTCACTGAGGTCGAGTTCCAGGGCGCGGACCGCATCGTTGAAGTGCGGCACTTTCGTGGCTCCCACGATGGGCGCGGCGACACCCCGCTTCAGCAGCCAGGCCAACGCCACTTCCGTCATCGTCACACCGAGACGCTCCGCCACCTCCGCCACACGGGCGACAATCTGCATGTCGTTCTCCATGGCGTGGTCGTATTTGCTGTGCATCACCTTGTCGGTCTCGTTGCGCTTGGACGCGCTATTCCACTCCTTGCGGGTGAGGTGTCCGCTGGCGAGGGGAGAGTAAGGGATGAGCGACACGCCGTACTGTTTCGCCACGGGAATCAGCTCACGCTCGTCCTCGCGGTAGAGGAGGTTGTAGTGGTTCTGCAGCGTGGAGAACAGCGTCCAACCGTTGCGCTCGGCGCAGATCTGCATGTTGTGGAACTGGTAGCCGTACATCGCCGAGGCACCGATGGCACGCACTTTGCCGCTCCGCACTAACTCGTGCAGCGCCTGCATCGTCTCCTCGATGGGCGTGCCGTAGTCGAAACGGTGGATCTGGTAGAGGTCGAGGTAGTCGCTGCCAAGACGTTGCAGCGTGCCGTCGATCTCGCGACGGATGGCCGCGGCGGAGAGCTTGCCCTCGTTGAAATAGACTTTTGAGGCGAGCACCACCTGGTCGCGGGCGACGCCGAGGTCTTTCAGCGCTTTGCCTAAGAACTCCTCACTGGTGCCGTGCGAATAGCCGTTGGCGGTGTCGAAGAAGTTCACCCCGAGGTCGAGGGCGTGCTTGATCATCTTCGTGGACTCCTCCTGGTTGAGAGTCCACAGGTGGAAGTCCTCCGAGGGCTCCCCGTACGACATACAGCCGACGCAAATGCGGCTGACTTCAATGCCAGTGTTTCCTAATTGTGTGTATTTCATAATTTCAGGATGCTTTTGATTACCCTTTTTGTTTTTGCAAGACGCAAATACTATGTTAAAATTATGTCCTCATCAATTACACTGAGAACAAATCGTCTAACTGTATTTCATTCTGAATATCACCGACGTATGCGTTTTTTGCCAGGCCATAGGTTGTGATGAGCACCGTGTGCAAGGCTTTTCTAGTTTTTGTCACTTCTGCAAAAACGGCTTTTCGCCTGTTCAATTTTTCATGATAGGCTTCGGTGATAGAATATTTGTCACTTGAATACTTTATTTCACAAAGGTCAATAATTCCGTCACTGCGGTCAAGGAGCAAGTCAATCTGAACACCTTCGGATTTCGGCTCTGCGGATTGGTCTTTAGGCACGTGACGCCAAGCATACTCGTTGGTGAGTACACCGCTGATGCCGATTTTATGCTTTATCTGGTCGGTGTGCCATAAGCAGACCCGCTCAAATGCCCTTCCGCACCAGTTGTTGTATTGCGGCTTGCCTTCCATCGCTTGCCAAAAGTTTTTCCCGTGGCGTTTTCCATGAATGAATTCATAGTAAAACAAGGTGTAGTGGTCAATAAGTTGGAAGATCTCATCCTTCACTTGTTTGCCAATCACGGTATATCCGCGGATGAAACCGCACCATTCGAGGTCGTCCAGTATCTTTGACAACGCACCGTTATCCTCCAATCCGCCTTTGTTAATCAGTTCTATTCGTGTCATCCCTTCTTTTTTCCCTGCCAACAAACTGATGATTTTGATGTATGGTTCTGGTTTCTTGAAGAGCGATGCATACAACATGCTGAACTCATCATACATGTCGCCATCGTTCGTGAAGATAAGACGGTCAATTTCTTGGGTAAGACTATGCCCTTTCTGTAATAAACTCCAATAGTAGGGCACGCCGCCGAAGATCATATATCCGTTCAGTATCTGCTTCCGCGTCATTTCGATACCACGCGATTGAACCAGTTCTTCGCACAGACGAAGTGAGAATGGTTTCAAGGCAATGCGGTGTGTGAGTCGGTTGTGCAGGCCTCCCTTGTTTTTGATGATTTTTTTTACCATCCAAGAGGTGGCACTACCGCATACCACAAAAACGATATCTTTCCTTGCCGAAGCCCATCCGTTCCAAAAAGATTCAAGCTCCGATAAAAAACCCGACCGCGGCGCATCCATCCAAGGTAGTTCGTCGAGGAATATGATCTTCTTTCCCTCGGGCTGAAGGTTTATGTAGCGTTTTAATTCAGAAAACGCTGTCATCCAGTTAGCAAATACCTTTGCCATATCGGTCAGCCCGTGCTCTTTCAGTGCCATACGAAAGCGGGCCAATTGTTTACGGGAAGATGTGTTGGCCGCTCCTGTGAATTGGAAAGTGAATTTGTAGTCGTAGGACTCTCGGATCAGGAATGTCTTGCCAACGCGACGACGGCCATACACAGCGACGAACTGTGAATACTCTTCTGTAAGAGCGTTTTGCAGGATTTGCTTCTCTTTGTCTCTTCCTATGAGCATAGTCTTGATTTTTTTTGCAAAGATAAAAAAAAAATAACCGTAAACGAGCGGAATCATTTAAAAATTTTCCGATTCCGCTCGTTTACGGTTGATTTTTCTTTAAGTCCTATCATTGTATGGTATGGTCGTCAATGGATATGCCAGACCGCTTCTACAGGCTCTTTAACCACTTCTCCACCTTCGCCTTGCCGCCGCGCACCTCGTGACCGTAGATGCTGAACTCGCCCGTGACCTTGGCCTTCGGGAAGGCTTTCCGCACGTCGCTGGCGCAACTGGCCAGGCCGCTGCCCTCGTGGGTGGTGAAGGGGATGACGGTCTTGCCGTCGAGGTTGATGTCCTTGAACAGCGTGAACATCACCTGCGGGTAGGTGCCCCACCACACGGGACCGCCGATGAAGACGGTGTCGTAGCCGCTGAGGTCGGGAGCAGCGCCCTCGTAGGGCGGCAACTCGCCTGCGGCGGCCTCCTTCTTGGCCAGCTCGATGAGCGGTGTGTAGGCCATGCCGTCGTATTTGTGGGTGACGATCTCGAACTGGTCGGCGCCAGTGATTTCACTGATGTAGTCGGCCACGATTTTTGTATTGCCCGTGTCGATGACACCGACGGAATAGTTATCCCCCGCGTGGGAGAAGAAAATGACGATGGATTTACTCATATTTCCGGAATTTGATGTTTGTTCGTTCTGTAGAGACGTTTCCTGAAACGTCTCCACATTGTTTTTATTCTGTCCGTTGCAGCCCGTGGCGAAAACCACGACAAGGACTGCGACGAGGATGTTTTTGATGTTCATAATTCGTTGTTTTTATAGCCAAAGTTTGAATTCGCCTGTACGGATGCTCGCAATCACGCCGCCGTCGATGAGCAGGTCGGTGCCGGTGATGAACTTTGCGTGCTCGCCCAACAGGAAAGCGGCGGCCTCGGCAATCTCATCACTGGTACCTGTGCGCTGGGCGGCTGAAGCGTCAATCATCGCCTGATAGCCTTCTCCGCTGGCCCGGAATTCATCGTAAGCCAGCGGGGTGACGATGACGCCGGGCGAGATGGAGTTGATGCGGGCACGACGTTTACGCCAAGTGGTGGCTGCGGCACGCTGCGCCTGCAGGTGGTTCATCCGCTTGGCAATCATATAGGCGAAACCGCTGTTCTGCATGGCCACCTCTTGGATGAATTTCACATTTTTCAGTTCTTCAGTAGGGGTGTTTACCAATTGCAATTCTATATCGTTGGGAATCGGGTACATATAGGCCGCTTGACTGCTGATGAGGAGTCCTGCGCCGCCTTCGGCAATCACTTTGCCGAAGGCATCCACGGCGTAGCCCGTGCCCACCATATCGAGGTTGACGATATGCTCCGGACTGGCCTGGTTGGGCGATGCACCGGCCGTGTCAATGAAATACATCACGGGACCCAGTTCGGCCGCCTTCCGGGCAAAAGCCTCGATGCTTTCCTTCTGCAAAGCGTTTACTACTAATGTCTTCATATCGTATCCGCAGCGGCTGAGATCCTCGCCGACGCGTTTCAGCGTTTCCTCGCTGATGTCGCCTAACAGGATTTTCTTGCCCGCCCCGATACGGCGCACGATGGCGGTTCCCATACTTCCGGCACCCAACAGTGCCACTACTTGTTTCTTTTCGTTTCTGTCGAATATCATAATCTTTTCGTTTTAATTTGCGATATTGTAATACTAACCCGCGCAGTGACAGCCGACGCAAAGACAGCTGCGGGATAGTTTTTCATACTTTTCCACTGCTTTTGCCTTATTCAATATGTGCTCGCTCTCGCCTCTGTGAACTGCCACATCGCGTCGCGCTTCACGAGCTGGAAACGGAGCTGAAGGGGCCAGGTGTGGCGTCCGCCGCCGAACACCGCTGCGGTCACGCGGCTTCTCCCTGTCAGCGTGGCGCGGTCGCCCTCCACGGTGACCTCCGTCTGCTCGTGCACCGCCGTGTAGTAGTTGAGCGTGCCGTCGGCGATGGCATCGAGGTACTCCTTTTTCGACTGGCGCATACCGGTTATATGGACGAGCACCATCTCGTTGTCATAGACACGGTTGAGGGTCGCCGTGTCCTTCGCCACCATGGCCTGGTACATGGTCTCGTAGAGCTGACGGATTTGCTGTCGGTCGTCGGTTTGGGATTGCATAGTCATGGTGAGGGTTATGATGATTAAAGTGCAGAGTGTCTTCGGAAAGGTGCATCTACCATAGTTTGGGACTGCTACTTTCTTCATTTTTGTTGTTTTGAAACAAGAGGATTAGTCGTGAATTTTCATAGTACCAATCCAGCGTGTGTTTTCTGGGTCTTGGTCATCGTATGCTACGCTATGTCCAAGATCAAGTGATGAAATCCGTATGATTTCCTCGTTGGTCAGAGTGAAGTCGAAGACGCTGATGTTTTCTAACATACGCTCCTTATGAACGGTCTTGGGGATGACCACCACACCACGCTGCAAATGCCATCGTAAGATGACTTGTCCAATAGTTTTGCCATACTTTTGAGCTATCTCAGCAATGACAGGATTGTGGAAGATGTCGTTGTGTCCCTCGGCGAATGGTGCCCAAGCTTCGTGTTGAATGTTTTCTTTTTTCATGAATTGGTTGGCTGCTTCCTGTATGAAGAACGGGTGGGTCTCAATCTGGTTGACGGCAGGACGGACCTCGTTATGTAGCACAAGGTCAATAAGGCGGTCGTTGGAGAAACTTGTTACACCAATGGCTCGGATGCGACCTTCCTTGTAGAGTCGTTCCATCGCGCGCCATGCTGCGTAGTAGTTGCCATAGGGTTTGTGAATCAGCCACAGGTCAAGATAATCCAAACCTAATTTTGCCATGGAAGTGTCGAAGGCTCGTAGAGTATCATCATACTCGTGGTCTTGAACCCATAATTTCGTGGTGACAAATAACTCATCACGCTTTATACTGCTGTTGCGGATAGCGGCTCCAACGGCTTCCTCATTCATGTATGAAGCTGCCGTGTCGATGCTGCGATAACCCGCTTCAATAGCATTTTCAACAGCCATCTGGCACTGTTTTTGGTCATTCACTTGAAAAACGCCGAACCCAACCATCGGCATTTTCACTCCATTGTTTAATGTTGTGTATTCCATATCTAAATCCAATTAATTTGTTCATTTCAAAGGTCTTCAATATCCAATTTTCTTCAGCCACTTGTCGATCTGGCCATGTTTCTTGTCCATGCCTTGGCCGCCCATCTCCTTGGTGACGATGCAGATGCCGTTGCGGTGGGCGCTTTTGGGCGTTGCCTTGATGATGTGTTTCGCCGCCGCCCCGGTGTTGCCGCTCCAGCTGAAGTAGGCCGCGAGGGTTTATGACAGCCAACTGCACTTTCGAAACATTGCTCGCTCCATTATTTCTCTTCGAGGATAGCCATAAACTCTTCACCGGTGATGGTCTCTTTCTCAAGCAGGTAGTCGGCCACGGCGTGCATCTTGTCCATTCGAGAGGCGATAATCCGCGAGGCTTTGTCTTTGGCTTCAGCAATCATACGCTGCACCTCGCTGTCGATGTCGGCGGCCGTCTGGTCGCTGCAGGCTATATTCGAACCGCCGCCAAGATAGGTGTTGCCGCGCGTTTCGAGAGCCATCATCCCATAGCGGTCGCTCATCCCATAGCGGGTCACCATGGCGCGTGCCAGATTGGTGGCCTGCTCGATGTCGTTGCTGGCGCCTGTGGTGCAGGTGTGGCAGATGAGCTCTTCGGCCACGCGACCACCGGTGAGGGTGGCCAGCTTGTTGAGCAGGTACTGGCGGCTGTAGAGGAAATGCTCACCCTCGTCAACCTGCATCGTATAGCCCAAAGCACCCGACGTGCGGGGCACGATGGTGATCTTGTGCACCGGAGCCGAGTTGCTCTGTGCCGCTGCCACCATGGCGTGACCCACCTCGTGGTAGGCTATGATGCGTTTTTCTTCGGGCGAGATGACTGCGTTGCGGCGCTGTTCGCCGGCCATAACAGTCTCGACGCTTTCTTCGATGTCGGCAGTGGTCACTGTCGGACGCCCTTGCCTTACGGCACGCAGGGCAGCTTCGTTGACGATGTTGGCCAGGTCGGCACCCGACGAGCCTGCCGTTGCGCGACCCACCACGTCGAGGTCGATGGCATCGTGTTTCACGTGGTTCAGGTGCACCTGTATGATAGCTTTGCGTCCTTCGAGGTCGGGCAGTTCCATCTGGATGCGGCGGTCAAAGCGACCAGGGCGCAGCAGGGCCTTGTCGAGGCTGTCGGGACGGTTGGTGGCGGCGAGGATGATGACACCCTTGTCGCCCTCGAAACCGTCCATCTCGGTCAGCAACTGGTTGAGGGTCTGCTCGCGTTCGTCGTTGTTGCCGAACTGGCCTTCGCGACTCTTGCCGATGGCATCGATTTCGTCGATGAAGACGATGCATGGGGCTTTCTTGGCCGCTTCGCTGAAGAGGTCGCGCACCTTGGCGGCTCCCATGCCGACGAACATCTGCACAAATTCGGAGCCCGACATCGAGAAGAACGGCACGCCGGCCTCGCCAGCCACGGCGCGGGCTATGAGCGTTTTACCGGTACCTGGAGGACCCACAAGCAGAGCGCCCTTGGGCAGTTTTGCGCCCAGGGCGGTGTATTTCTTCGGGTCGTGCAGGAAATCGACCATCTCTTGCAGCGAGGCCTTGGCCTCGTCCTGTCCGGCCACGTCGGCAAAGCGTGTCTTGACGTCAGTGTCGGCATAGACTTTGGCACCGCTCTGTCCGAACGACATGAAATTGCCCATACCCATACCCATTCCGCCGTTGCCTTTGCCAATACGACGCGACATGGCACGGAACATCAGGTAGAACAACAGACCAGGCAGAATCCACCATAGCAGGAACTGCACAATGGGCGACTGCTGGCTCTGCACTTTCTGCACGAATTCGATCTTGCCGCTGTCGTTGGGACTGGAGGCCTCGAGCAAACGGTCCACCAGACCGGGGTCATCGACGGCTCCGGTGCGATAGGTCTTGTCGGCAGTGGTGTAATAGATCTGGTTTTCTTGGATCACCACCTGCTTCACCTTGCCCGACTCCACGGTGGTGACGAAGGTGCCATAGTCGGTGTTCTCGACGCTGTGGCTTGTCGCCAAAGGGGTGATGAAGTAGTTTAGTAACAGCAGCAGGCAGACCACGCATACAAGCCCCCACATCCACGAGCCGCCGCCCTGTGGCATTTTTGCCGAGCTGTTTTTCTTTTCTTTTGTCGATTCGTTCTTGTCCGATCCTTTGCGGTCGGGAAATTCCACATAGTTCATCATTGATATGTATGGCGGGTTCTATTTATTCACTTTTTGGTTCGTCCAACAGACAGAACCCGTTAATCTGCCTGACGACCATGATCTGGCTTATTGCTTGGCGAAGTCGCGGCACTGGTTCAGTACCGTCTGCCAGAACACTGTAGATTGGATGTCCTCGGGGCCGTTCTCTATGTAGTCGCCGAAGAGGAACAGCATAGGGACCTTTGCTGCCACAAACTTCTTGTAGGTGTCGCTGCCCACCTCGGGAGCGAAGCCTGGCTCGACAGGATAGTCATCAATTTTACCCGTAATTCTCGATGAGATACTTCACGAACTGCGGGTCGCCGAAGTTGACAGTGCCCGTGTCGTGCCGGTTCAGCGTGGCAATCTTGGCCATCTCTTCACCGGAGAGGGTGAAGTCGAAGATATCGAAGTTCTGGGCCATGCGCTCCTTGTGGCTGCTTTTGGGGATGGCCACGATGCCGCGTTGCGTGAGCCAGCGGAGGGCCACCTGCGCCGTGCTTTTGCCGTACTTCGTGCCAATGGCTGCCAGCTCCTCGCTCTTCACGACCCCCTCGACGCCCTGACCGCCCAACGGTCCCCAGGCCATCATCTTTGTGCCGAAGTCGTTCATCAGCGGCTCGATGCCCGTCTGCTGGATCAGCGTGTTGCACTGCAGCTGGTTCACCATCGGCTTCACCTCCACATAGTGGGCGAAGTCGAAGAAACGGCCCGCCTGGAAGTTGCTCACGCCGATGGCGCGCACCTTGCCGTCTTTGTAGGCCTTCTCCATCGCCCGCCACGAACCGAACACGTCGCCGTAGGCCTGGTGGATGAGCAGCAGGTCGATGTAGTCGGTCTGCAGCTTGCGCAGGCTCTCGTCGATGCTCTTCGCCGCCTTCTCCTCGCCAGCATTTGCGATCCACACTTTCGTGACGAGGAACAGTTCTTCGCGCTTGAGACCGCTCTTGCGCCAGGCGTTGCCCACGCTCTCTTCGTTGGCGTAGGCCTGCGCCGTGTCAATCAGCCGGTAGCCGACGCTCAGTGCATCGCTCACACAACGTTCACACTCTTCGGGGCTCACCAAAAACACGCCGTAGCCCAAAACCGGCATCTCCACTCCGTTCGATAATCTGATATATTCCATATTTTTAAATTTCTAATTGCTAATTCCTAATTGACTTCAGCCATTTTTCCACCTTGGCCTTGCCGCCGCGCACCTCGTGGCCGTAGATGCTGAACTCGCCCGTGACGTTGGCCTTCGGGAAGGCTTTCCGTACGTCTTTGGCGCAAGAGGCTAAGCCGCTGCCCTCGTGGGTGGTGAAGGGGATGACGGTCTTGCCGTCGAGGTTGATGTCCTTGAACAGCGTGAACATGATCTGCGGGTAGGTGCCCCACCACACGGGACCGCCGATATAGACCGTGTCGTAGCCGCTGAGGTCCGGAGCGGTGCCTTCGTAAGGCGGCAGCTCGCCTTTGCGGGCCTCCTCCTTGGCCAGCTCGATGAGCGGTGTGTAGGCCATGCCGTCGTATTTGTGGGTGACGATCTCGAACTGGTCGGCGCCCGTGATTTCACTGATGTAGTCGGCCACGATCTTGGTGTTGCCCGTGTCGATGACGCCGACGGAATAGTTTTCCCCCGCGTGGGAGAAGAAAATGACGATGGATTTTTTCATGTTTCCGGAATTTGTTTTTTGTTCGTTACTGTTTTTGTTCTGTCCGTTGCAGCCGGTGGCCATAACCACGGCCAGAACTGCGATAATGATGTTCTTGAATTTCATAGTCTTGATCTATTTGTCAATGCTGATAAGTTTGTACTTGCGGGTGCCGAGGCCCAACTGCTCGGCATATTCCACGGTGTGGATGCCGTGTTTCTTGTTTATTCGATCCACAAGGGGCTTCGCGTCGTCGCCGTTGCTGTTCGTGTGATTGAAGACTAAGTCAAGGCAGGCTTGGTCAAGGGCCACGGGGTCAGTGCTGGCAAGGATTCCGATGTCGCGCAGGCACGGCGCTGAAGGGTTGCCGTCACAGTCACAGTCCACCGACATGTTGTTCATCACGTTGATGTAGATGATGTTTTTGCCTGGTTGTTTGAAATAGTTGTGCACAGACTGTGCGGACGCGGCCATTGACTCTAAAAAGTCGTCCTGCTCCACAGAAGTCCAGTTCGATTGGCTCTTGCCACCAGTGTGGATGTAAATCTTGCCGGAACTCGACGCCACTCCGATGCTTTGGTTTTTCAGCACGCCGCCGAAACCGCCCATCGCATGCCCTTTGAAGTGGGCCAGGTTGATCATAAAATCGTAGTTGGCAAGATGTGAACCTACAATATTGTATTTCAAGTGTTTAGTGTCCGTAACAGGCAAGTGCATCGTGTCGTCCTCATCCATAATGTCCACGACGGCAATTTGGTTGAAGCCACGCTCTTCGATGGCTTTGCGGTGGTTGGCGGTTGTGGAACGGTTGCCACCGTACGCCGTGTTGCACTCCACAATGGTACCATTCACCATCTGCACAAGATCCTTGATCAGTTCGGGGCGCAGATAGTTGCTTTTGGCTGACTCGCCGGTGGAGATTTTCACGGCCACGCGGCCTTCTGCCGGCACACCAAGCGCTTGGTAGATGTTGACCAGTGCTTCGGGGGTGATTTCCTTGGTCATATAGACCACCGAACCCTGGGGTTGCTGTGCGAAGACTTCCTCTTTCGGTTGACAGCCGAGCAGCACGAGCACTGCAACGGCGAAAAATGCGATTCTTTTCATTGTATTTGTTTTTTGTTGTTCGTTTTACAATTGTTTTATACCAAACCTCTCCAGCCCATGAACATCTTGGTCACTTCGCCATCGTGATGGTCGAAGAAGAGACTCTTGCCTGTATCAAGGGTCTGGATTTGCGCCATATCGTCGGGGGTGAGCTCGAAATCGAAAAGGTTGAGGTTCTCGGCCATCCGTTCCTTATGCGTTGACTTCGGTATGATGATGACACCGCGTTGCAGCAGCCAGCGCAAAGCCACCTGCGGAATGCTCTTCCCGTACTTCTTGCCAATCTCGCCAAGCAACTCGTTGGTGAAGAAACCATTGCGGCCCTCGGCCAACGGTCCCCACGACATAATGCGGCAGTCAAGTTCGTCCATATACTTTTTGGCCTCCACCTGCTGGTCGAACACGTGGGTCTCCACTTGGTTCACCATAGGCTTCACCTCCACGTTCGAAGCCAAGTCGATGAGGTGGTCGGGATAGAAGTTGCTCACGCCAATGGCGCGCAGCTTGCCCTCGCGGTAGGCTTCCTCCAATGCGCGATACGCCCCGTAGCGGTCGCAAAAGGGTTGGTGCAGCAGCATCAGGTCGATGTACTCCGTCTGCAGTTTGCGCAAGCTCTCGTCGATGCTGGCCTTGGTCTTCTCGTAGCCGTAATTGGAAATCCAGACTTTTGACACGATGAAGACCTCGTCGCGGGCGATGCCGCTTTTCTTCACCGCGTTGCCTACGCCCTCTTCGTTATGATAAGCCTGCGCCGTGTCAATCATCCGGTAGCCTACGCTCAGAGCATCGCTCACGCAACGTTCACACTCTTCAGGTGTCACCTGATAAACACCATACCCCAGTTGGGGGATTTTAACTCCGTTTGATAATTTGATATGTTCCATAGGTTTGTGTTTTTAAATATTGCTGCAAAGAAACGAAAATCAGCAATGCGTGAGTTTCACATTTTACGGATTTAATTTCACTTTTTCCCCATTGTTTCAATACATCCCCGCACTCGCCTTAGTGAACTTCCACTGCCCCTCGCGCTTGGCGAGTTTGAAGCGCAATTGCAGCCGCCAAGTGCCTCGACCGCCGCCGAAGACGGCAGCCGTCACACGGCTGCGGCCTGTCAGGGTGGCTTGGTCGCCGTCGATTTGGATGTCCATCTGCTCGTGCTGGGCGGAATAATAGTTCAGCGTGCCGTCGGCGATGGCGTTGATGTATTCCTGCTTCGACTGGTGCATCCCCGTCATGTGGACGAGCACGAACTCGTCGGCATGGATGCGGTTGAGCGTGGCCGTGTCTTTAGAGACCATGGCGTTATACATGGTCTCGTAAAGCTGCCGTATCTGTTGCTCATCGGAGTTCTGGCCCTGTGCCGTCAGTGCTGTCGCCATAATCAATGTCAGGATCAATCCCATAAGTTGTCGTTTGAGAGACCTTTTTGATTTTCTTTCGTCATGCTTAGGTTTAATAGGCAATCTCGAATTTGTCCTGTTGCTTGTACAGTTCGAGGAACTTCTCGGCAATCAGTTCAGGAGAATGCTTCGTGTCTGGGGCTATGACATCACAGACGGTCACAAGTCCGACATAGATGCCCTTCTCCTTCAGTTCTTCATGAAGCGTCTTACCCAGTGCTTTCAGTGCTGCCTTGCCGACTGAGACACCTGTGTACTGACTCGCTGGATAGTCACCCAAGATGCCACCTGTCAGCAGGATGGCTCCGCTCTTCTGCTCTGCCTGTTTGGGGATGACGAGTTTTGCGCAATGCAGGGCACTGGCCACATCCACCTGATAGTGACGGAGGAAATTGGCATTGTCGAACTCAGTGGCTGCACCGCTCTCCAACACGGCAGCATTATACACGAGTACGTCAACTACACCGAACGTATCTTGTATCTCGCCAAAAGCAGCCGTCAAGGTTTCTGGTTTCTCGCAGTCAGCCGCATAGACGTATGTCTCAATACCAGCTGCCTCAAACTCTGCCTTATAGCCGTTGAGTCTGTCAAGGTTCCTCGAAATCAGTATCACACGGAAATCATTCTTGCCGAAAAGCCGGGCAACGGCATTACCCAGTCCCTTTCCAGCACCTAATACTACAATTGTTTTCTTCTCCATATTCTTAGTCTTCTTGTTTTAAAAGTTTTCTACCAAGCACAAAGGCATTCTCCAAATCCTTGGGGAACTGCGCATCCCTGTAAGCTGCCTTGTCTGCTTCATTGAATGTCTCGCAGATATATTTCGTATAGTCATCAAACTGATACGTGTTGAAGGCAAATGCCAGCAGCGGCTTCTTGAAGTATGCCTCCAGGAAATTCTCCCACAGTTCCATGTTCTGCCTGTAGCCGTCCTCCATCATCGTCTTTTCATCGACGTTCATGGTGTAGATGCAAGCCGTCGGGATTCTTTTCTCCACCAGTGTCGGATAGTCTTCCTTGTAGAGCATATAGGGAAAGAACAGCCGCTCATAGAAGGAATGAAGCTGCCCCGTGATGGTTCTGTAATAGATTGGAGAACCAATTACCAGACCGTCAGCCTCCTTTATTTTCTGCAGTACAGGGGCGAGATCGTCTTTTAGGGCACATGTGGCCTTGAAGCGTTCGTCCTTACGCTTGCAGGCAAAACAGCTCTTGCAACTGGTGAACTTCAGGTCAAAGAGATTGATTCTCTCTACCTCGGCTTCTGGGAACTCTGCCTTCACGCCTTCCAGCACTTTGTCAAGCATCTTGGCGGTATTCCTGTTTCGCCTCGGACTGCCGTTTATTGCATATACTTTCATCTTGTATTTGTTTGTGATTAAAACTTGCCATATCTGATACGTCCCTGCTTCATCTGCTCGCCTGAGCGGGATTTCTTCTGCTCGTCTTTGTGGCCGAGAGACACGACACAGAGCACTTCATAGTGGTCGGGGATGCCGAGAAGCTGGCGTATCTCGTCACTTGCCGACAGCCGCTGACCGTCGCGCAGGTGTATCTGGTTCCAGCAGGCTCCGATGCCATATTGCTCTGCGCCAAGAAGCAGGTAGCCAGCAGCTACCGAGGCATCCTCCACCCATAATTCGCCTTTCGATGTATCAGCCATCACCACCACGGCAACGGAAGCACCTCGAACAGACGGAGCACCAATGCGCTTGCAGTCGGCCAGTTTTGAGAGTTGTTCATGACCTTCCACAACCACGAACTCCACGGGGTTCTGCCCATAGCTTGACGGAGCTAAAGCTGCCACAGTCAGTATCTTGTCGATGGTTTCACGGTCAACGGGCTTATTCGTATATTTCCTTACCGACCTGCGGTGCTCAGCAAGACGGAGCAGACTGTCATCTCCATTTATCTGTTGCTGCGCTTGAGTACACGATATGTTTGCCATCATCATCAATGCAAGAATTAATCCCATATTATGAATTGTAATGTTAGACATTATTCCACCATCTTGATGAATTTTGCCGGATTCCCTCCCACAATGGTATTCGGGGCCACGTCTTTGGTCACCACGGCACCGGCGGCTACCACGGCGTTGTCGCCAACGGTCACGCCAGGTAGGATGGTGGCGCCCGCCCCGATCCAGGCGTTCTTGCCGATGTGGACGGGCTTGCAGGTGAGCAGCATCCGATCGTGGAGATCGTGGTTGTTGGAGATGAGCTGCGCGTTGGCGGCGACCATCGCGTGGTCGTCGATGGTGATGCCGCCGCGGGCCATCATCAGGCAGTTGTTCATGATCATAACGCCATTGCCTAATTTCACACGGTCGAAACAGACACCCGTCAGTCCGGGCATCACGAAGCCGCCGTCGGCAAACACATCGTGGCCAAACAGTTCCTTGGCGAGCGCGTTGTACTCGTCGGTGTAGGGCATCGTGTGGTTCAGTTTGAACAGGGTCTGCGCCTGACGCATCCCTTCTGCCAATTCCTCGGGCGTGCTTTGTCTCGGATCAACGATAAATTCTTGCATAACGTATTGGTTTTCTTTGTTTTATAATATCCTTATTGTCTTTGCCAATTTGACGAGGCAAAAATACAATGTTCCCCATCGTGAAAGTTTCACAAAAAGTATTAGTATTTTCACAAATTGAAGAAAAAAATGTACTTTTGCGCTATGAAACCTGACTTCCTCTATTCCACCGATTTCCTCGCGATGAACGCGCCGGAATTGAGCCACACCTGCATGCATTTGCTGTGTACGGCAGGGGAGGGGAGCTTCGTGTTCAACGAGAGGTGCTACCATATCGTAAAAAACGACCTGGTGGTGAGCCGAACCCCACACGGGCGAAGAACCTCGCGGCGGCACCGGGGATGCAAGTCGAGTGGTTCGCCGCCGACAACAAATACCTCGGCGGACTGCTGCCGTCGAACAACTACAGCATCGGGGGCAGCATCTCGCTCAACCACGACCCTGTCATCAAGCTCACCGACAGGCAGGCGGACATTCTCCTCGCAGACTTCCACCGTCTCCGTGACCGCATGGACGACCGCGACCTGCTGTTCTACCGTGAGCTGATGGGCAGCCTCTGCCTGACGATGATGTACGACATCTTCGAGCCGCACGCGCAGCGCGAGGCCACCGACACCCACAGCGACCGCACCGCCTATATCGTCCGACAGCTGACCGACCTGCTCGCCACCGGCATCAGCCGCACCGAGCGCGAGGTGAGCTACTATGCCGAGCGACTGCACGTGTCGCCGAAGTACCTCTCCGCCACCGTCAAGCGCGTCACCGGCCACAGCGTCAGCAGCTTCATCGACCGCCACACGGTGCCCATCCTGAAGAAATATCTCGATGACGAACGTCTCTCGCTCACGCAGATCGCCGATCGCATGAACTTCACGTCGCTTTCCTATTTCAGCCGCTACTGTACCAAGCACCTCGGACAGTCTCCCAGTGAGTACCGCCACAGCCTCCAGCCACGAGGTTGAATGAAGATTGTCAGTTTATGGACAATATGCAAGATGGGTGCCCAGTGCTTAAAAGCATCTTTCTTTGGGCGTTTGCCACAATGCCCGTAATGTTAAAAAGTGTCCCGTCGGGCACTTTTTGTTATTATGTCGAAAAATGTTCGTACCTTTGCAAATTGAAAAACCAGTAAACTAACACAACCAATAAAACACATCATTATGAAGAAAACAATATTAGCAGCAGTGTTGCTTATGCTCATTGGAATGACCGCAAAGGCTCAGTAGAGCAACTATGCGAAGACCGATTTCGTCCCCGGCGACGAGATATTCTTCGACGACAATTTCGAGCACGAGAAACTCGGCGAGTTCCCACTGCGATGGGACCTGCTGGACGGCTACGCGGAGACGGCGCAGCAGAAAGGTCGCAATGTGCTGGCGTTCACCGACAATGGGTTGGGACAGGTAATTCCTCTTATGAAGGAGAAATGGAATTGGCTGCCCGAGATATTCACCGTGGAGTTCGACCTCTACGTGGCGCCGTTGAATACTGGCGACGAGGAGGAGACGACACTCGATATGACCATCTCTTTCGGCGAACGCGGCGACGAGAGCTACTACAACTCACAGAGTTATGTGCGTTTCTGGTACCGCGAGGACGGCTCGTGCAACCTCACGTGGACACTGCTGAAACCCGACGGGAACAACCAAACGAATGGAGAGAAGGCGCTGGGACTCAACCCCAGCACCGGCGACTACCTGGAGAAGGACAACCCCTTGGTTGCCGGCCAATGGAACCACTTCGCCTTCTCGTTCAACAAACGGGCTTTCAAGGGCTACGTGAACGGCGTGCGTATGATCAACGTACCGATGATGAAGGCTCCCGGCTATCTCTTCTTCGCCAGCTCAGCGTTATACCGCTACACGGGATTGAGCAACGTGCGCATCGCCCAGGGCGCTGTGCCCCTGTACGACCGTCTGACATCCGAAGGCAAGATAGTGACCTACGCCATCACTTTCGAGACGGGCAAAGCCGACCTCAAACCTGAATCCGTCGTGGAGATAAACCGCGTAGCCAAGCTGATGCAGGAGCACACCGACCTCAACTTCGAGGTGCAGGGTCACTGCGACAACACCGGTAGTGACGCTGTGAACGACCCGTTGAGTCAGAAGCGTGCCGAAGCCATCGTGAATGCATTGGTAAAACTGGGGATCGACAAATCACGACTCACGGCCGTGGGCAAAGGTTCACATTTTCCCATTGCTCCCAACACTACTGAGAAAGGTCGCGCCAAGAACCGCCGTGTGGAATTTGTAAAGAAATAAGAGATAAGGTGAGCGAGTGCTTGCAAATACGTTATCTCATTCTATTCAAAAGACGATGCAAAAACACAACGTTTCTTGAATAGAATGGTGATTAAGGAGATGTTTTTTAATAATCAATTCTGTTGACATTTTTTTCAATCCCATTCGCAAAACGTCATATGCACCGTGTAAGGCTTGTTTCTTTTTTACTCTATCTTTTTTATCCTTATGAAATGCCCTTCCTGTACGGCGGCAAATGTTGCCACAACAGCAATGATGACGATTGGAGTAATGGATTCCAAGTATAACGTCAAGGGAACGCCGATGAACAGCAGCAAACAGGTCGCTTTATTAGCCAAAGTATGAGGAAAGACACATTTTTTGTATATTACCAAAGCGCAGATTTGGTTGATGAGTTTGATGATGACAATTGATCCCCAAAAAATCCACAGCCATTTTGGGAAGTTCAAGACAGGGATAACCTGCCAACAACAGCATGCCGCAAAAGCTAAATCTGCTAAACTATCAAGCAATGCTCCCGTCTTGGTGCAACACTTGAGCTTCCGGACCAATCATCCGTCGGCCATGTCGCTGATGCCGCAGAAACCATAGATTCCCCAGAACACCATACCCGTCACATCACAAAGGAGCAGACTAAAAGAGCCTGCAACCCTGATAAGAGTTATGATATTTGGCAGATGTTTCATTTCTTCAAGAATTCCGCAAGCGGGATGTGGATAATGCCCTCATACTTGCTATAATCAAGGAATGGGGTCATTGAAATCACATATTTGGGATAGTTGTCGTTAATTTTCTTGAGATTTCCGAATTCACGCTCAAAAGTTGACTCATCAGTGATGAGATAGGAGGCCTGAACATAAATGGTGTCATCGCCTTTCGTCCCGACGAAGTCAATCTCTGTGGCATACATCTGCCCGACATTCACCTTGTATCCTAACCGGATGAGGTGCTGATAGACCAGATTCTCCACAATATTCTCGATATCATTGGACCGTCGTCCGCCTACAATGAAATTACGCAACCCCACATCGCCGAAGTAGTACTTGTCGTTGCTCCCCAGCAACTTTTTTCCGCGCAGATTGTACCATGTGACATTATGCACAAGGAAAGCCTCGGTGGTCGCTTTCAAATACTTAAGGATGAGATTTTTGGAAACTTCATTTTGATTCGATGTCATATAGTTTTGGATGTTGGTTGCCGACAACAGCTTTCCGATATTGTCGCCGAAATATTTGATCAGATTCTCCAAAAAAGGCACATTCCGCACTTTTTTGCGACTAACAATATCCTTCACCAAGATGGTGTTGTAAACGCCTTGGATATACTGCCTGATGACCTCTGGATCATCCAGTCCCATAGGACGAAGACAGGACAGTCCGCCATAGTTGATATATTTACGAAGATCCTCGTCGTTGTCCTCCAACTGATGGAAAACCAAGAACTCCTCATAGCTGAGACCTTGGATGAGAATCTCCACGTACCTGCCCGAAAGCAGCGTCGCCATGTCGCTTGAAAGCGTGTCTGAATTGCTGCCTGTAACGATGATGTCAATTTCGGGGTTATCATAATAATTTCTAAGCCCCCGTTCAAATTCCTCGATTTCCTGAACCTCATCGATAAGGATATAGGTGTGCTTCTTAGGCTTCTTTTGTTCATCGATATAAGCCACCAAATCCTTGTAATTTGCAATGAAGTCGAAAGCGGTCTTTTCCTTGTCAATGTAAATGATGTTGGCATCTTCAGTTTGTTTCCGCTGGACAAGTTCTTTCATGACATAACTCTTTCCGACGCGGCGCTGACCAGTCAACACGATCAGGATGCCTTTCCCGAGTAACTTTTCTATTTTGGAGTAATAATTGGGTCTTGAACCCAATTCCATATCTCAATAATTTTACCGTGCAAAAAATAGTAAAATTTTGTTGACTACAATAAACAAAATGAAAAATGTTTAAATTTTGTTCATTATAATGAACAAAAATCAACCGCCGCAAAGGTCACAAAAACCTTGGGGCGGACATTCACGGTGTGCCCTTATTTTTTTGTAAATACATAAACAGCCAAAGTCGGTATAATGACCAACAGCACTAACGTCACCTCCACAACGGTGTACGAGCCGAAATAGTCAACCAAGGTCTGGAATTTCAGAACTCCATCTACCAGAAAGACCAACAGGGCAAACCAGCAGACGAAGAATAGGGCAGCGTACTTGATTTTTCGTTTTTTCAGAATTTTCATAATCATATTTGCTTGTTGGTTGGTGAATGTTTTATTTTTCTAATTGCAAGACAAAAAGGGATTATTCCGATTTCTTTTATATGGTTAAACAAATTTACATTTTTCCAACTTTTCATTCTCCCGCGAACCGCTTCAACGCCCCCTCGTCCAACCGCTGCACCGTCCATTCGTCCATTGGGACGGCCCCGATGCTGCGATAGACCTTCAGGGCGGGCTTGTTCCAGTCGAGGCAGATCCACTCCAAGCGGCCGCAGTGGCGCTCCACGGCGATCTTGGCCAGATGCTTCAGCAGGGCTTTGCCGTATCCCCTACCCCGCTTCTCGGGAAGGATGAAGAGGTCTTCGAGATAGAGTCCCTTGCGCCCCACGAAGGTGGAGAAGTTGTGGAAGAAGAGGGCGAAGCCGGCCACCGCGCCGTCTTCCTCCGCGAAGACCACCTCGGCGGAACGCTCCACAAACAGGGAGTGATAGACGGTGGCCTCGTCGGCCACCACTTCGTCGGCGCATTTCTCATAGACGGCCAACTTCTTGATGAATTCCAGGACGAGACCCGCCTCTTCGGGCTTCGCTGGACGGATGATGAAAACGCGGTCGGTATTGATGTTGTGGGTTGTCATATTTTGGGGATTAAAATGATTTGCTATTATACGTTGGGTTAGTTATTTTTGTTGACTATAGTCAACGAATTTTAGAAGTTGTCTCGGTCTCGGAAAGTTGATTGACACTACTTTTCTTTTTTTTCTGAACGAATATTTCACTGCTTGACCTGCTTTGTGTACCTATCATCAGCAAAAAAATAATATTATCCAAGGAAATCCCTTATTAGCTGTTGCGGAATTCTGTGGGGGACATCCCTGTTTCGCGGCGGAAGTAACGGCTGAAAGTAGCTTGTTCCTCGAAGCCCAACATATCGGCGATGGCCTGTATGGTGAGGTCGCGACGCATATGCAGGAGCATCTTGGCTTCGGCCACCACCTGGGTGTGTATCCAGTGGGCGGCGGTGTGGCCAGTCTCCTCCTTGATAATAGTGCTGAAATGTTTGGCCGACAAGCAGGCCTGTTGGGCATAGAAGCCCACGTCGCGATGCTCGCGGAAATGTTTGGCGAGGTCGTTGTGGAACTGGATGCTGACTCGTTTGTCGGTGGATGTCTCTTTTAATTGGCGTGTACGGTACTGACTGAGCAGCCGTAGGAAGAACTCCAACAATCGCATCATCAACATTTTGCAGTCAGGTAGTTCGAGGCGCACAATCTCGCGCATCCCCTCTACCACATTCAATATCATCTTGTACTCGTGCTTGTCGAGCTTCACATTGGGGTGTGGCTCATAACGGTAGCGCAGTTGGTTGATGATTTGCAGCATTGGGTCGTTCAGCACCGCAGCGTCAACAATGATCAGTGTGGCAAGGTAATCGTCGGTCTTACTCACCATCGTAAGGGCGTGGTTGGGAAAAATGACACCCACGGTATGTTGCTCGGAATAGTCGGGAATACCGTCGTACAGAAGGTCAATGCGCCCTCTATGACCGATACAAATGACATAATCGGGCGAAACGAATGGCTCTTTGTCGGCGGGCAAACCTCTCACATCATCGAACACAACGATGCCTTCCTCTTTGATTCTCTGATTGTAGAGCGTGATTGGATGGGTGTATGATTGATGATCTTTCACGATGCAAAAATACTGATTATTTTTGATAACAATTCCACTGTCGGAATTTTTGATAAACAAAACCAACGATATGATATTTATGGAAAGAAAATTAATTTGTTTTTTTGCCATCAAAATCCATTATGGTAGTACACTGGAGTTAATAATCCTTCGGAAATAGAATAAGTAATAACAAAATCGTCATCTTTATGAAAAAAAACAGTATTCTTATTATCGCTTTGTTGCTTGCAATAGGAGCAGCGCAGGCCCAGAACGTCAGCGTCGTCTATAGCGGTAGCGCGGCCACCGTCACTGCTGACAGCATCGCCAGCCAGTACCTCACCATAACGCAGAGCGGAGCGCACGTCAGCATCGCACAGAGCGATAGCTTAGCCACGGAGATTACCTACAATCTCAGCGGCACATCCAGTGATGGAGAGTTCTATATGTCGGGGTCCTACAAGGCCACTGTTGAGCTCAACGGCCTCACATTGACCAACACCACCCCGGTCTATAGCGGCGCAGCCGTCCACATCCAGAATGGCAAGCGCATCAACGTGAAGGTGATCACCGGCACTACTAACACGCTTGTCGATGCGGCCAGTGGTTCGCAAAAGGGATGTCTCTACGTGAAAGGCCATGCCGAGTTCAAACAGCAGGGCACGCTCAATGTGGCGGGCAACGTGAAGCACGCCATCAAGGCTGGCGAGTACATTAGCTTGAAAAATGCCACCATCAACGTGACTTCCGCCGTGGGCGACGGCATTTCGTGCAACCAGTATTTCTTGATGGAAAGCGGCACAATTACTATCAGTGGGACTGGCGACGACGGCATCCAATGCGACCTTGACGGCGACACTTCCACAGGCATCACTACCGACCACGAGGACGAAGATTCGGGCAATATCTATATTAGCGGGGGCACCATCAATATCACGTGCACCGCTCTTGCCGCCAAAGGCATCAAATGCGCGGGCGACATGTCCGTTTCCGGAGGTGACATCACCGTCACCACCACTGGCAACGGCACTTGGGATGAGGACGACTTGGAGACAAAGGCGGCTTGCGGTCTGAGTTGTGACGGCAATATGAACATCGGTGGAGGCACGCTCAACCTCACCTCCACCGGTTCGGGCGGAAAGGGCATGAAGTGCGACGGTGAGATGACTCTCGCCGATGGCACCGTCACTGTCTCCACCAGCGGCGGCCTCTACTACAACAATGGCTCGACGGAAAACACTAATTACACAGGCAACACAGACAACGTGAGCAGCGACTATTACTCGTCACCCAAAGGCATCAAGGCCGGTGTGAAGACGCAGAGCGGCAACAGCTACACCTATAGTGGCGGAGTGGTCATCAGCGGCGGCTATACAAAGGTGACCACTACCGGATATAACGGAGAAGGCATTGAGAGCAAGAATTACCTCAACATTACCGGCGGTGAAATCTACGTCAACGCATACGATGATGCCATCAACTCTGCGCAGGACATGACCATTACCGACGGTTATGTTTATGCACACGCCTCCAACAACGATGGTATCGACGCCAATGGCAACGGCTATCTCAATGGCGGATTGGTTTATGCCATCGGAGCCTCAAGCCCCGAAGTGGCTATTGATGTCAACAGCGAAGAACATAAACAACTTTATATCAATGGCGGAGTCATCATTGCAGTGGGCGGCATCGAGAGCGGTAGTTCTGTCAACCAGCCCTACATCCAGCCTTCTTCTGTCAGCAGCAATAGTTGGTACACCGTGACATACGGCGACAATGCAGTGGCGTTTTACACACCTTCCATTAGCACTGGCGGAGGCCCTGGAGGTGGGGGTCCCAGAGGAGGCCCTGGAGGCGGTAATGCTTCTACATTCATCTCCGCCCCCTCAACGCCTTCACTCGCCAATGGTAACACCATCAGCGGAGGCACAGCTCATTTTGAAGGCAATTGCTATGTCGGGGGCGACGGCGTCGGTGTTGACGAATTAGATCCCGAGAGTGTCACTGTCAAGGGCCTTTACGGCAACATCGTAGTGGAAGGTTGCGACAACTGCGAAGTGAGCGTGTTCAATATGGAAGGCCGTCGAGTCGGTGACCGTGGACTCGCTCCTGGTGTCTATGTCGTCAAAGTTGGCGACCGCCCTGCGCGGAAAGTTGTCGTGACGAGATGATTTCTTCTAGGAGGCGGCACTTTCCAGCGTCGCAAAAAAATCGTTTCCCAGCATCGCATAAAAAATCCCGCAATCTGCATCAGACTTGCGGGATTGTGTGATTGAGCTTTGATTTCAGGTCAGTACACCAACCGTATGTTGTCAACCCACAACACATTGCCTGGACAGCCGGTGAACGCTTCCTGACAGCCGGCGGAGATCTGCAGAATCAGATGGGTGGGCGCCGCATCCGCTTTATAGCCAATTTCTTGCACAGGAACCATCTTCCCTTTTGAATTGCGGGCCATAAAGCGGTCTTTTGACAATTTCTCCCAAGACTTGTAGTTTGGGGTCCTGGTTATGTCCCCATAGCGTATGGGCACGCGATGGCTGTTTTTCCAGTCGGGGACACTTTTCGTGATGCGTTCCGATGCCGTTCCTATGCGATAGGCGAAGATGTTGCCGTCGGCATCTTCCCAACGGTGCTGCAAAAACAGTATGAGCTCGCCCGCATCCTGCCCTTGAACAGTGGTCACTTTGGTGGCTCCTGTGGCCCGCACCATTGGCTTACCCTGCTGTATAACCGCTTTGTAGTCAAGCATCAGAGCCGTCGGTCGTTTTGTGAAAGGAATGCCCATATCAATGGCTTTCATCGGCACTTTGACCCCTTCCAAGGTCACGGGGTCGAGCAGTCGGCCTGTATAGATGCTGCCGGTGGCTAATGCTTTGAGGTCGATGCCAACGGCTTTGACGGTCTGCAATGTGGTTTCCAACCGACAACAGTAGCCCTTTCCCCGTCGCTCCGGAGTGACCGACACGGCGGCTTTCTCCACTCCGCACACTTTGGCGTATGCATTGCTCGTGCCCCACGGAGAACCATTTTTGCCGTAGGGATAGGGCTTGTTTTGCCGTAGGGTGTCAGTCTTGGCGATGACATACAGCGCACGGGTTTTGCCGCCCAACAAAACCGACTCCTTGATGTAACGCACCGTCCAGGAGTCCATCTTGCCGTATGGAAGATATTCGATTCGCTCTTGGGAATAAAGGGACAGATTCAGGATGGTTGTCAAAAACAGAAAGAAATATTTTTTCATTTATTCGTGCTTTTAAAAATGAATTGAAGAAATTCTGAGAGATAGAGTCTCCAATTTCGCCAAGTATGTCCTCCGCTTGTACTATAATAGACAAAAGAAGTTTGCTTGTCTTTTATCTTCTTGACGAATCGACAGCTTTGTGAATGGAAGATGTCCACTTTTCCGGATCCAATCCAGTAAATAGTACTCTGATCTGTCGGCAGTTGTTTACGATGCACTACGGGAGAAAACAAGCCCACATATTGGAAGCGGTTTCCATTAACATTGGCAAGGTTGCAGGCTTGCATAGCTCCTGCGGATAGTCCGGCGACAGCCCGCGATTGCCTGTCGGAGGATATACGATAATGGACAGACAACAGACTGTCCATTTGTGGGAACACCTGTTCAAAGTCGCGATGAAACCAACAGGGATAATGAAGCAGGTTCCGCATCATTCCTATCGTTTCTTTCTGTCCTATAAGTTTTCGCGGATTCACATCCGGCATCACCACGACCATAGGCACAATCTTCTCTTGTCGTATCAGTTTATCCACCTGCTGCACGGCACGCCCTTTGTCTTGCCAGGCCTTTTCGTACCCATTGATGCCGTGCAACAAGTAAAGCACAGGATAAAGTTGCTCGTTTCGGTCATAATCGGGAGGAAGATACAAAAGTATGCGCCTTGTCTTTCCACAGGCCGTGTCCCATATCTCAAAAAATTCAATTCTGCCATGCAAAGAATCCTTAATGCATAAATCAGACAAGGTGGAGCCGGGTATCACAAACACGCTTCGTCTGGTCTTCAAAACACGAATGGAGTCCGCATTGTCTGGATCCACAAATCGTCGTCCATGTGTCTTGAACTGGTAGGTATAAACTTCCGGGGTGAGTGGCTTTGTGGTAAAGGTGAACACGCCGCTGCTGTCTGGTTTCATACGGACGGACTGCAAATTTTCCCTCTCAATGTTATAGTTATTGTTTCGCAAATCACAGTCGCAGAATAATTTGACTCGCTTAGCGGAAGGGTTTTTATAGGAAAAAGTGACAGATCCGTCTGGATGGATTACGGGCGATGCAGTTTTCCATGTTTGTGAATAAAGCGAAACAGGAAGTTGGACCAACAGGAAGACCAAAACTATTTTAATCTTGAACGGATTGTTTTGCATTGTCATCGATTTCCTCGTTCAACATCTCCTCGAACATTCGCACCGAGTTGGCCAGACTGTACTTCTTTGCTGCCACACGGTAAAGTTTTCCCATATATTCCCGCTCATTCGGATGATCAAGCCAGTAGTCGATGGCGCGGGCGAGATCCTTGGGGCTGCCGGGCTTGAACAGGCTTCGGCCGTCGAGGGCGAACTGTGGCGTGGCGCTGACCTCCGAATTGGCGATGACCGGCACCAGCCCGGTGGCAAAGGCCTCGATGCACGAGATGGCCTCGCTCTCCATATCGCTGGCATGTACGTACAAGTCGCATTGCAACAACAAGTTAATCAGTTTCTGTTGCTCGAGATAGACAAATTGGGGCGGATTTTTCAACTGCTTTCCAAGTTCCACATAACGATCGTACTCGGGACCTTTTCCAGCAAAAATCAGCTGTATTTTGTCGGCATATTTCGAATATTGCACCGAATTGATGATTACATCCTGCCTTTTCTCCTGAGAAAGACGGCCGATCATGATGATCGGTATTTTGCCCTCAAAATCAGACGATTTGGCTGGCCTGCCCTGTTGATGGACGAGATGCCCGGCCTCCAGGAAGGCGTCTTGGATGCCATTGGAAATGACGTGGATTTTGGCGGTGTAACCTCGTTTTTTGATTTCATCGGCCATAAATTGTGACGGGGCGTGGACGTGGCGGAATTTGTTGTACAGAAATGTACGGAAACTCCGATAAGTACCGTTCTGAATCCAGTCCACCTTGCCCAATCCTACCGATGACCAAAGGTTTTGCGGCTGGATGTGGAAAGCGGCGGTAGAGGGCTTCCCTATCTTGTCGGCATAACGCTTGGTTTCCACCTCGATAGCGAACGGGAGGAAGCAATGTATGATATCAGCCCATTCAACAGCTTCCCGAATGGTCTTTTTTTCATTATAGGCAAAGTTGAAGTTGTGTTTGTCCATCAATGGCTGGAATATGGGCATCTTGTAGGTGGGCAAGGCAAAACGGTCTTCGCCCGGCTCTCCGGAAGTGAGGATTTTCACTTCGTGCCCGCGTCGGCGCAATTCGGCGGCAAAACGCTGCGCCGAGATACTGGTGCCATTGTTGTTAGTGTCGTAAGTGTCTATGACAAAGAGAATTCTCATAACGAATGGAATAAGTAAAACTTTTCGCAAAAATAAACCTGTTGTGCGTTATGCCAATGTCCTCATAACAAGAAAATGTGTTCTATTTTATACATTTCAATTTGAAAAAAATGTATTTTTGCCGAGTTTTAGTGAATTTTGCAATGATTTAAATATTCTAAATTTTAATATTGATTGTTCTGAAATGTAAAAACACAGATATTATGAAGATTGAAACGAAGAGAAACGGCGATCTGCCGGTTTTGTACGATTCGGAAAAAATCGTAAAGCGTACCTCGTGGCGTAACAGCGAGATTCTGGTGGCGGAAATAGATGGTTATGGTGATGAAAACCTGCCAGAGTACTTTCGCACCAGCCATTATGCCATCCTTTTCATCACACAGGGAACACTCTGTGCAAAGATCAACCTGCTTGACATTGAATTAAAAGCACCGGCTGCTGTGTATATTTTTAATGACCACGTTTTGCGATATAACAACAGCACCCCGGACCTGAAGGTTAGGCTACTGTCCTTCTCGCCTGTCATTGCGGAGAAACTGATGCTTTCATTGCCATACGACAAATTGCATTACGCATACATACGCCCCGCCTCACAGATTGACGCACCCAATATGCAGACGTTAATGCTCTATCTCGACCTCGCAGAGGAACTGATGTGGAAGGAAACCCCGAATCGGCAAACGACTATCCTGCACCTTATCCGATCACTCGTGTCTTTTCTTTACGGATTTTTCACCGACAATATTGCGTCGCAGAAACCGCTTTCCCGTGCTGAGGAATTGACGGGGCGATTTCTGTCTTTGGTGGATCAATACTGCCACGAGCATCACGACATCAAATGGTATGCCGACGAACTGCACCTGACGCCCACGTATGTGGCCAATGTGGTGAAACAGGTGACGGGCGGCACCGCCGGCGACTGCATCAGCGAAATCCTGATTCGGAAAGCGAAATCGCTGTTGCAGACCTCCACGCTTTCTGTCCAAGAGATTTCCGACCGTCTCGGCTTCCAGAACCAGAGCCATTTCGGCACCTTCTTCCGTCGTTCGGTCGGCGTGAGCCCGAAGGCGTTCAGGACAGGGGGAGAATAAAGCGCAACGAAGGCGTTTCCCCGCTGACGTTCCGCAAAAGTTTCAGGTAAGTTGCTAGTCCCTTCGCTTTGATTGATGATAGTTACTCTTTGATTCAGGACAACGCACGCCGGTATTCGCTGGGCGAGACTCCCGTGTGGGCTTTGAAATACTTCCGGAAGGTGAACTGCTCGGGGAAGCCGAGTCGTTCGGCGACTTCCTTGATCTGCAGATCTGGTTGCATAAGCAGGTGCTTGGCTTGGTTGATGGTGAAAAGGTGAATCCACTGCTTTGGCGTTTGGCCTGAATAACGATGGATGAGTGAAGAGAAGTGGCGCACCGTCAGGCATGCCTCAGTAGCATAGTCGGATACGGCGAGCCGGTCAGCGCAGTGAAGTGCGAGCGATTTCATGAAGTTGACAAAGAGTTGTTCGCTATGCGAGGAAGTGGCTGCTACAGGTCTTTTGGTGGAAGCAAAATCATACAGAAACTCCAGAATCAATTGCAACCTCTGCAAAGAGATGAGATGATTGTTCATCTGGCGGAAGATTTCAGTATCAGGTTGCAGTATTTCTCGTTCTGCAATGTGGTGCGCCATATCGATTAAATACGACTGCTTGTCCTCGTCAAGTTTTATACAGGGCAACGAGTCGCTGACTAACGGCATTATCTTTGAGAAAAAAGGCGCTGTTTCACCCGACACGTGTACCAGATCTTCAACAATGACACACTCGGCATAGTCCTCGCTGCGTTCCACGTCCATAGTGGGAAGCATTGGCGACACCACCGTGGCATAACCCTTCTCTACACGACAGATACGGCTGCCTACGATGCGTTTCGCCCATCCGTTTGTGCATATTGACACACCTACTTTTTGCTCCATAATCCTCAATATTCAGAGCTGCAAAAGTACAAAATAATTCAAATATCGTACCTTTTGCTCAATACTCCAAACGCATTGCTCTTTGCCGAAATTCGGAAAGAGTATATTTTTGCCTTATAAAACAGGTGATTGTTCAGATTGTATAACTAATTAGAAATCAGATAACAATGAAAAATTTAATCAACAATTGGCACAACATTTCGGTCTTCTTGGCCGGAGCTTTCGCCCTTGTGGCTATTTTGGTACCTATGGATGTCGTCACCAAACTGCTTCTTGCCGCAAATGCGTTGCTGTTTCTCCACTTCTTCGAGGAGTTCGGCTGGCCAGGCGGGTTCCCCTTGGTCGGTATGAAAGTGCTGATGGGCAGTAGCGAGCCCGACTCCTCCAAATGGGGTGTCAACAATCTCAGCTCGATGTTCGGCAACTGGGGTTTTCTGTTGCTGGTGTACATCCTTCCACTCTTTTTGCCGGGCGTGCGCTTTATGACGATAGCAGCTTTTATGTTCCTCTTCGCAGAGGTTCTCATGCACTTTGTCATCTTCCCTATCCGTCTCAAGGCCTGCTACAACCCAGGTCTCATCACCACCATCGGACTGGGCATTATCGCTTGCTGCTACTTCTTCGGAGGTGTGTTCGATGCCAGCCAGTACGTGTGGTATGACTGGGTGATTGCCGTGGTATGGTTTGCCGTGGTGTTCTTCTTCAGCTTCCGTTCGCCACTTTACTGGAAACTCGGTCGCAAACCAGGTTATCCACTTACCCGTCAGAGTGCTTTCGGTCCAATGGGCGATTAAGCAAAGATTGTGTTGAACATACGCGGTGTGAACGACAGAAGGATCAAAGCGATTTTCCCAAAACGAAAGAAATCTCATTGGTGCAAGTAGTTGCCTCGGGATTGTTTACACTACACACGCATCACCTATACCTCTTCCGGAATTCCGAAGGCGACATCCCCTCCTGACGCTTGAAGAACTGCCCGAAAGCCGACTGGTCCGGGAAGCCGAACTGGTCGGCAATCTGCTGGTGGGTCATTTCGGTGGTCAGCAAGGCGTTCTTGATTTGGCCGATTAAAAACTGATGGATGAGTTCTTTCGGTGTTTTGCCGGTTTCCTTTTTGCAGACCTTGAAGAGATAACGCTCTGACACACAGAGTTTGTCAGCATAGAATGTGATATTGCGGCATCCTGATGGAGTGTTTTCGCCGACCAGCTCGAAAAAATGGTTCAACAGCTGACGAGAACGTTTGCCGTTATCGCCTGACGACGAAGTGGTGGCTTCTCCCACCGCATTGAAAATGGAAAGCAACAGGTGGACGAGACTGGCGGTGATCATTTTGTGGCGGGCGATGAGATCGGGCTGTCCTACAGCCGTCCGAAGCAGCTCATAATCGGCGGCAAACATTCGGCCAAAGGGCTCGTCCAGCGTTGTGTCGCTCCAAAAGGTCGTTTCCAGCGTCCCGATGTCGGCCTCCGCCCCAAGCAAAGCATATACGACATTCATCAGCGATTCGTCAAAGTCCATAACCTCCAAGACCATGTTCTGGGTGGACGACTGCGCGCGGAACGTCGCGCCTTCTTGCACGGCAAACACTGTTCCGGCGGCTAATTTGTACGATTTCTGCTCAAAAAGCACCCGTATGCTGCCTTTTAGCACACGGCAAAGCCATAACCCGTTGAGGTTGGACTTCACGAGTTCTTCCCCGTGGTGATATTCTTGGATGGGAACATTCATGCGGCAAAAATACAAAAGTTCCGAAAACATACAATACTGGTTCATTATCATACACCTTTGTTCCCTTACGGCACGGTATTTTTGCATTATTAAACAGAATTGAAATAAGGTTTTGTAATTATATGAGAATCAGTAGATTATTGATATTGGCGGCGGCGTTGCTCCTGATGGTGTCGTGCCAGAATAAAGCGCAAAAGGAGCAAAACGAGCCCGAATTCCATGAACTGCTCACGGTCACGGCGCAGGATTACACCTTAGATGCGGAATATCCTGCTTCTATCCATGGCGCCCAAGACATCAAGATCATTCCTCGTGTGGAAGGCCACTTGATGGGCGTGTATGTGAAAGAGGGTGAGCGTGTTCGCGAAGGTCAACTGCTGTTCCGTCTCGATGATGCACCCAGTCGGGCGGCAGTGGAGTCGGCCAATGCCAATGTGCAGATGATGACGGCCGCCCTATCCCGTGTGCAGTTGGAATACAACGGCAAGAAGAATTTGCGGCAGAAATCGGTTATTTCAGAATTCGAGCTGTCGCTGGCCGAAAGCGAACCTCGCATCAGCGAAGGCGGCCCTCACCTCCGCCCGCAACGATCTCAGTTACACAGAAATCCGCAGTCCTTCCAACGGTGTAGTGGGGCGAATCATCTACCGCAAGGGCGAACTCGTGGGACCTTCCATCCAGGACGGACTCACCGTGGTGGCCGACAACCGGCAGATGCGGGTCTATTTCTCGATGACGGAAAAAACGGTGATGCAGTACCTTTCCGAGCACAAAAGTATGGAAGCGGCGATAAGGCAAATGCCCGAACTGCGGCTGCAACTGCCCAACGGCACCCTTTACGAGCATACCGGCCGTGTGGAGAGCATCAGCGGCGTGGTGGACGAGCGCACAGGAGCCGTCTCGGTCTGCGCCCGCTTCGACAACCCCGACGGAATGCTGCTCAGTGGCGGTACGGGCAAAATCGTTGTCCCCACCGAACTGCACAACGCCATCGTCATCCCACAGGAGGCCACCTACAGCATCCAGGACAAGGTCTATGTGATGAAAGTGGTGGACGGCAAGGCAGTCTCCACCATCGTCCAAGTGTCACCGCAGAACAACGGCAAAGAGTACATGGTGATTAGCGGTCTCCAAGAGGGAGATGTGATTATAGCCAAAGGGGCGGGGTTTGTGGAGGAAGGAACAAAAATAGTTAAAAGTTAATAGATAATAATTAATAGTTGAAAGTCGTGAATACCCAGACATTTATCCATCGGCCGTTGCTCTCCCTCGTCATCAGCGTGTTCATCGTGCTGTTGGGGGTGATTTCGTTGCTGTCGCTGCCGGTGGAGAAATATCCAGACATTGCGCCGCCGACTATCTATGTGTGGGCTTCGTACCCGGGCGCGAGTGCCGAAACGGTGCAGAAAAGCGTGGTTATGCCGTTGGAGGAGGCCATCAATGGCGTGGAGGGGATGACCTACATGACCTCGTCGGCCAGCAACGGATCGGCCAGCATCACCATCTACTTCGAGCAGGGAGCCAATGCCGATATGGCGGCGGTAAACGTGCAGAACCGCGTGATTCAGGCGCAGGGACAGTTGCCTGCCGAGGTGCTACAAATCGGTGTCTCCACCGAGAAACAGCAGCCCGGACAACTCCGCATCATCGCTTTGGAGAGTCCTGGCGGCACCTACGACGAGAACTTCCTCAGCAACTATTTCTACAACAACCTGCGTCCCGCCATCTTGCGCATCAACGGTGTGGGTAAGGTGGAGGTGTGGGGTGCGCAATATGCCTTGCGCATCTGGCTCAAACCCGACGTGATGGCCCGTCACAACCTGATGCCAAGCGACATCAGCGCAGTGTTAGCGGAACAGAACATAGAAGTTTCGGTGGGCGCACTGGGCGAGAACTCCGACAACGTATTCCAGTATTCCTTACGCTATACTGGGCGAAAAACCGAAATATCCGAGTTCGAAAATTTGGTCATCGCCTCGCTGCCCACTGGCGAAGAGCTGCGGCTGAAAGATGTGGCCGACATTGAGTTGGGACAGTCCGATTATGCCTTCACCAACCGCATCAACGGACATCCGGGCGTAATGGGAGCGGTGCATCAGGTGGCCGGCTCCAACGCCACCAAGATCAACCTCGAAATTGACAAACTCATCCACGAGGTGGAGCAATCGCTGCCCAAGGACATCAAAATTGTCACCTTCGACAACACCAACGACTTCCTCTTTGCCTCCATCCGCGAGGTGGTGGTGACGCTCATCATCGCCATCCTGCTGGTGCTGGTGGTTGTCTTCTTCTTCCTCCAGGACTTCCGCGCCACGCTGATTCCTGCCATCGGTATCGTGGTGTCGCTCATCGGCACTTTCGCCTTTATGAAAATGGCGGGATTCTCTGTCAACCTGCTGACGCTCTTCGCGCTGGTGCTGGTTATCGGTACGGTGGTGGACGACTCTATTGTGGTGGTGGAAGCGGTAAAGGCGAGGCAAAGTAGAGACGTGCCATGGCGCATCTCTACAACCTCCGCCCGTAAAGCCACGGAGGAGGCTATGAACGGTCTTTCCGTCACGCTGTTCACTACGACCTTGGTGTTTATTGTCATCTTCATCCCTGTGTCGTTTATGGGCGGTACCACAGGCATCTTCTTTAAACAATTCGGTCTGACGATGGCGGTGGGCATTTCATTCCTGAATGCCTTGACGTTGGCACCGGCGTTGTGTGCGTTGATTTTGAAACCGTCGTCGGTAGAGACGCACGACCGTGCGTCTCTACAATCGCGAATCCGTACCGTTTACACCACGACCTTCAATACCCTGTTAAAACATTACACCAACATGGTCCATTGGCTCCTCCGTCGCAAATGGGTGGTCGCTGCCAGTGTGGCTGTCGCCATTGCACTGATGGTGGTGCTTTTCAAGATTGTCCCCACGGGCTTCGTACCCTCGGAAGATCTGGGCACCCTTTTTGTGGAAATCAACACGCCGTCGGGCTACACGATGGAGAAGACCCGAAAGGTGATGAACCGCGTCAGCGACCAGATTCAGGAACTACCTGCTGTGGAGTCAGTTGGCGGCGTAGTGGGTGTCGGGGCGGGCAGCAACGGCGTGGAGATTTTTGTGCAGCTCAAACCGTGGAAACAACGTAAGGGTTACGATAACTCTTCGACAGGCGTGATGGAGCAGATTAACGAGATATTGGCGCAGGAGCGCGAGGCAGAATCCTTCGCAATGGAGCCGGGCATGATAGAGGGTTATGGAGGAGGTGGTGGCTTCGAGTTCTCGGTGCAAGACCGCAACGGTATGGATGTCAGAACTTTGAAAGAAATTACTGACCGCTTTGTGGAGAAACTGCAAGAGCGTCCGGAAATTGGCGACATCTATTCCAGCTACGATGTCAACTATCCGCAATACCGTGTGGATGTGGATGTGTCGCGCTGCAAGAAGGCGGGCGTGTCGCCCTCCACGGTTCTCAACGAGTTGGGTGCCTATCTCGGCGGAGACTACATTTCCAACTTCAACAAATACGGAAAGGTGTATCAGGTAACCGCGCAGCTGCATCCTTCCGACCGTACCCGTCCCGAGTCGCTTGACCAGCTTTTTGTTCGTTCGGAAGATGGTAATATGCTACCTATCAGTCAGTTTATTACACTCACCAAAGAGTATATGCCGCAAACGCTGAGCAGTCACAATATGTTCCGTTGCATTGATGTGAGTGGTAATGTGGCGCAGGGCGGCAGCACGGGCAGCGCCATCAAAGCTATACAGGAAGTGGCGGCAAAGGAGCTGCCCGTGGGCTACAGCGTGGAGTTCAGCGGCATCACCCGCGAGGAGAGCCGTACCGGAAACCGTATCGCCATCATCTTCATTATCAGCGCATTGTTCGTCTATCTGGTGATGGTTGCTTTGTACGAAAGCCTCTTCATTCCGCTGGCGGTGATGCTGTCGGTGCCCTTCGGCTTGGCGGGCAGTCTGCTGTTCGCCAAGCTTTTTGGCGTGGAAAACAACATTTATATGCAGATTGGCCTTATCATGTTGGTCGGCCTGTTGGCGAAGACCGCCATTCTGATTACGGAATACGCCTCGCAGGGTCGGTTAAAGGGGCTGTCCATTCGCGATGCCGCCCTGCAGAGCGCAAGGGAGCGTCTGCGCCCCATCCTGATGACCTCTCTGACGATGATCTTCGGCATGTTGCCCCTGATGTTCGCCACCGGTGCAGGTGCCAATGGCAGTCGCACCATCGGTGTCTGCGTGTTGGGCGGTATGCTGTTCGGCACTTTAGGGTTATTGGTTACCGTGCCGGCGCTGTTTACGGTGTTCCAGAAATTACAGGAACGGTTCAAATCCATTGAAAGAAAGGAGGAGAAACAATGAAAACAAACCAACCCATCCAACTGTCTGACCATTTCGGCTACCGCAAACTGCTGCGGTTTACCTTGCCGACTATCGCTACGATGATATTCACCTCGATATACAGCGTGGTGGATGGCGTTTTCGTCTCCAATTTCGTGGACAAGACGCCTTTTGCGGCCGTCAACCTGATAATGCCGTTCCTGATGCTACGCAAATATCGCGAACGGTATCATTATGCGTGATTATACTTTTGTTTTTAATTCCTTTTTTTCTTATTTTTGCGCTTTAAAAATCGAGTCGAAATATGAAAGCACGAGTAAGCATTATCATGGGAAGCACCTCCGACCTGCCGGTTATGGAGGCGGCTTGCAAGTTTTTAGATAGCAATGAAATACCTTTCGAGATGTTAGCGTTGTCAGCGCACCGCACGCCGGACGAGGTGGCTGAATATGCCAAGAACGCGCACTCGCGCGGCGTGGAGGTGATCATTGCCGCTGCCGGCATGGCCGCGCACCTGCCGGGCGTGATTGCCGCCATGACCCCGCTGCCCGTGATCGGTGTGCCCATCAAGTCCTCATTGGAAGGCATGGACGCTGCCCTGGCCATGCTGCAGATGCCACCGGGCATACCCGTGGCTACCGTAGCTATCAACGGCGCTCAGAACGCCGCCATCTTGGCCATGCAAATTCTTGCCGCCGGAGACCCCGCTATGCGCGAGAAAGTGATCTTGCACAAACAGAATCTCAAGCAGAAAATTGTCAAGGCCAATGCCGACTTGGCCGAGGTGAGCTATAAGTTCAAGGCGAATTAGTAGAGACGCGCCATGGCACGTCTCTACGATGTGTTATTTCAATGTAAACCTGGCCAATGCCTTGTATTCCGGGCCTTCCTTGTGCAGGAAACTCTGGAACAATATAAATTCCGTGATGGGTATCATCTGGGTTTGCTTTAACTGGTATTTCTCAAACCGCTCCCAGAATTTCTTCTTATCTACCACCGATTTTACTCTTCCTAAAGTAATATGCGGCACAAAGTTGCCTTGCGCCGGTTCAAAGCCTTTCTCTGTTAGCAACGATTCCATTTGGATGAAGGCCTGCTTGAAGAAGAAAAACTCCTCAAAACCCAACCATAATACTTCGGGATGATAATGACTGCCGAAAACGCCCAGCTTGTTCAGTTCCAGATGAAAGGGCGAACGGTTAGCACAAGTTTCATTCAGCGCATCCTTGATGTCGGGAATGCGGTTGTCTGGGGTGGCGCCTATGAACCGCAAGGTTAAATGGCTCACATCATCTTTTACCCACACGATGTCGTCGTGGCGCATTTCGTACTTGAACTGGGTGCGCCATGCTTTGAGCTCGTCGCTTAACTCGACCCGTGTGGCGATGAAGAGCCGTTTCATTATAGCTCGCCTTTCAGATTCTGGTTGTGGAAGCGGAGCAGTTTGTTCCAGAGGTGCACGCGCTCCACGCCCATCACGTTGTGGTCGTGAGCGGTGTAGGGGAAGTATTCGATTTCAATGCCGTCGCTCACGGCCTGGCGCATCAGCTCCAAGGTGTGTTGCCAAACCACCGTATGGTCCTGACAACCGTGCATCACGAGCAGCGGGCATTTCACATTCTTGATCTTGGGGATGATGTTGGCGTGCTCGTAGCCGTCGGGGTTCTCCTGTGGCGTGTCCATGTAGCGCTCGCCGTACATCACTTCGTACCAGGCCCAGTTGACCACCGGACCGCCGCAGCTGGCCGCGCGGAACGCCTCCGGATGCTCAGTGATCAGTGACAATGTCATAAATCCGCCGTAACTCCAGCCGTCCAAGCCGATGCGGTTGGCATCCACGTAGGGCAGCGTTTTCAGATAATCCACGCCGCACATCTGGTCCTCCACCTCTTTCACGCCGAGGTTGCGGTGGATGCACTTCTCAAAGTCAGCGCCACGGTTTTGCGTGCCGCGGTTGTCCAGCGTGAATACCACATAACCCTGCTCGGCCATGTACTCCAAAAACACGCCTCCGGACATGAAACTGTTGGTGACCAATTGGGAGTGCGGGCCGCCATAAACATAAATCAGGCAGGGGTATTTCTTCGTAGGATCCATATTGGGCGGGGTGATGAGGCGGCACCAGAGCGAGTCGCCTTCCTTGTTGAGGATAGGGAATATTTTGGTGGTGCCCAGCGCGCAGTTGGCGTATGGATTCTTGCAGTTTTTGAGTTCCTTCATCGTCTTGCCCTGGTTGTTCACCACGCTGATGACGCGCGGGGTGGTTACACTGGTGAAGTAATCCACAAAATAGGTTTTTCCTTCATTGAAGATGGGCGTGTGCGTGCCGTCGGTGGCTGCGATACGTGTCACTTTGCCGTCTTTCAGAGCAGCCTTGCACACATACTGGTTCACCGGTTTCTCGGTAGGAGCCATGGTGAAATAGACATACTCCTCTTTGGCATCCAGGCCCTCTACATCCACGATGTCGAAGCGGCCATCCACCACCTTGCGGATGAGGTTGCCGTTGATGTCGTACAGATAGAGATGACGCCAGCCGTCGGTTTCGCTGATCCAGAGGAAGTTATTGTTTTTCAAGAAGATCATGCGGTCTGAGGGTTCCACATAACGGGAATCCATTTCCTCAATGAGCACTTTCACTTTATTGCCGGACTGCAGGTCGTAACGGATGAGCTTGGAGTGGTTCTGCTCGCGGTTGAGGTGCGAGATGTAGAGATATTGCTCATCGGGAGAGAAGGTTACATTGGTGAGGAACTCGCCGTCGTTGAGGTCGGTGTTGATGTAGTGGTAAACGGGCTTGCCGGCCTGAACGGACTTGGCCACATCGAAAATGCCGACCTTGACCTGGTGGGAGGTGCGTCCCGCCATGGGGTATTTGATGTTTTCCACGGTGGCGATGGGTGTGGTGGTGTTCACCAGCGGATAGTCTTCCACCATACTTTCATCCATGCGGTAGAATGCGATGTAATTGCCTTTGGGCGAGATATACTGGCCCTCGTTGATGCCCCACTCGCTGCGGTGAACCGACTCACCGAACACAATGTTTTTGCCTGTGTCGGGACACAACAAGATGGGTTTGTAGTCGTTGCGGGCAGTTTGGACAAACACACCGTCATCATTCTTGATAACGAAAACCTTGTTCTTGATGGACTGGTCAATCACATCGTCCCAGTTGACATCCTCGAACTTGCCCACAGTGACGGTCTTCCCGTCGTATGTCAGCGTGGAATGGGTTCTTGGACTATAGATGGTATTGGCATCCACCCATTGGAAGCTTCGCAGGTTCTTGAAACCGTTTTCGCCAAGGTTCTTTCCTGAGCGGAAGACGCTCTCTTTGCCGTTCTTGGCGTTGACGAGCATAATGTCGCCTTTATCGTCGATGTATGCGTAGTTGTCGGTGCCGGGCTGCCAGCTGAGGCCGTTGATGCGCTCGAACATGTATTTGCCCTGAAAAACACCGTTCAGGTCGATGGTTTCGTTTTGGGCCGTCATTATGCCGACGGTCATGGCAGTCACGAGAATGAGGGTGAAGATTCTTTTCATTGTCTTATTTTTTATGAGCCGCAAAGATACAAAAAATAGGGAACAGGGTACAGAGAACAGGAACCGGCAGACCTTTGGGTCTTCCGGCATTGGTGGAATTATGAGATTTTGGACAAAATTTCGCAGGCCGTAGGTCTGCGGGCATTCTCATCAAAAACAACGATTATTCTTCGCTTGTCAACGGGGAAGCCTGCGTATAGGTGCGGGCGGCCAGCTCCTTGTCGAGCATGTAGAGGCCATAGCCGTTGCCGTTGATCATCTTCAGGCTGTCGATGAGGGCGCGGGCGTTCTCCTCTTCCTCAACCTGCTCGTCGATGAACCATTTCAGCATGCTTTGGGTGGCGTAATCTTTTTCTTTGGTGGCCAGGGCAAACAGGTCGTTGATGAGTGAGGTGACCACTTTCTCGTGCTCGAGGGTGTTCTCAAACATGGCGAGGGCGTCTTTCCATTCGGTCTGCACTTTCTCGATAGGTTTAAGGGTCACGCGGCCTCCGCGGGAGATGATATAGTTGTAGAAAATCTGTGCATGGTCTTGCTCTTCCTTGAACTGGATTTCGAACCAGTTTGCCATGCCGCCGTAGCCGAGTTCGTGGCATTGAGCTGCCATGGAGAGGTAAAGGTAAGCCGACCACATTTCGGCGTTGATTTGATCGTTAATCGCTTTTTCAATCTTTTTGTTGAACATAATAGATAAATTTAAAGGTTTATAGATAAATAATTGGTGTTTCTAATGGGATGTTGGCGGAAATAGAAGGTGATGGGCATACAAAGGCAGATACCTAACAGCCAGCCGCCGAGAATATCGAATGGATAATGCACACCCAGATAGACGCGCGTGTAGCAAAAGACGAGAACATAAAGGAGTAAGGAGGAGATGAGTATGATTTTTTTCTTGAAAAAGGGAGACAGAAAGAAGAACATGAGGATGGAAGCTGTGGTGCTGTTGGCGGCGTGCGAGGAGACAAAACCGTACGAACCGCCCCGGTATTCGGAGCCGTCGGCATATTGGTGGCAGTGGATTTGGTCCTGAATCTCCACATTGTGCGTTGGACGGGGCCGTTTTACAACGGGCTTGATGATGTGGGAGGAAATCTGGTCCGTCAGTCCGATGGAGAGTGCCAAAGTCAACAAAACCATCCAGAATCTCTTTCTGTAAAACTTGACCGATAAGAAGGTCCCGGCTATAAACAGCCCTATCCAGGTCGCCGCGTTGGTGAGCGACCACATGATCGAATCCAGCGCCGGCGTGTGTGTTCCGTTAACGAGCAGCAGCAGTGCGCGGTCGAGGGATTCTATGGCGGGTGGGAATGTGGGCATGATGGTTGCGGTTTCTCTTATGAGTTCTGAAAAGAGCCGCAAAGTTATAAAAAAAATGATATGGTTATTCCCAAATGTTTTCTTGTTGCCACTGATTGTTGAATCCCAATTTATAACGGATTTATCCCTTTTAGTCTTGTAAATATATTGTTTTTACACTGCCAGTGTGTGATTTCCGCGGTGGCGGATTAAGTGTTCCGTAGCAAGCGCGTAGTGCACCGCGGCAGGCCAGCCCACCATGCCTCTCCCCCCAGATTGCGCTACGCTTATCTGGGGTTACTAATATGTGACCTCTACGAGGTCGTCATGGGCACTATCCCCATTGCTCTGGGATGCATCCCGACAGGGATGCTATCTCTGTAACCCCGCATTAGCGACCGTAGGGAGCGCAATGTGGGGCGTTGCGATACGTGCGCAGAGGCCCCCCCCCCTCGCGGCGCGCACGACAAGTGCTCTGAAACGCGTCCCTTTCCCGCCGCGAAAGTCGCACACTGGCAATGTGGAAAAATGAATCGGTGGAACATCGGGGGCAAAGATAATGAATGTAATCAAAATAATTCTCCACTATCAACAACAGAAGAAAAATTGTGTACTTTTGCGAGAACAATTTATTTAACATTAAAACAAAACACTTATGGAACAGATGCATACCATGGAAGCTAATAGTTTGGCACTATTCTCAAAAGATGATTTGTTATCCAAGATTCACATTGTTAGAGGAGTTCAAGTGATGCTGGATTTTGATTTAGCTGCTGTTTACGGATACGAAACACGGTATTTCAATCGTCAAGTCAGTAATAATTTGGACCGATTTGATTCAGACTTCAGATTCCAACTCACCAAAGATGAGTTCAAAAACTTGATGTGCAAAAATTTCACATCAAGTTGGGGCGGCACAAGAAAGCTTCCTTACGCCTTCACTGAAGAAGGTATTTACATGCTTATGTCAGTACTGAAGGGCAATCTTGCAGCAAATCAAAGCAAAAAACTCATACGGCTTTTCAAACAGATGAAGAACTATATCATCCAAAACCAAAATATCTTAGCAAGTCCTGAATTGTTAAAACTATCAATACAAACCCATAACAACACTGAGGATATTTGGCAAATCAAACAACAAATGGTCACTCATGATGAATTGAATGTGATTATTAAAGATTTCACAGCTCCAAACATCAGAAAGGATTATTTGTTTTATAATGGGCAAACCGTTGAATCGGATATTGCGTATGCTGAAATCTACTCCTTCGCCAAGAAAACTATTCATATCATCGACAATTACATCAATTTAAAAACTTTAGCATTGTTGAAATCAGTCAATCCAACTGTAAAAGTGACTATTTTCAGTGATAACACTGGCCGAAACCTTCATTTGACCGAATTTGCAGATTTCCAGCGTGAATATCCAAATGTGGACATTACTTTGAAAACCACAGGGGGAATTTATCATGACCGATACATCATCATAGACTACAATTCGCCTGATGAAACTATATTTCACTGTGGAGGATCATCAAAAGACGGCGGCAAAAAAATCACCTCCATATCTCGTGTTGAAGATATAATGCTATACAAAAACATCATTTCAGATTTGCAGAACAATCCCAATCTTGAGCTATAGCAAGACCGTTCCATCATTTTTCAGTAAATGGCATAGGCATCGCTGTGGCGTGTTTCTGATTATTCAGTTGTCGCAAAATTTGCGACAACTGCACAAGATGGAAAGAATAAAAAAAACTGCAATTATCAGGAATAGAACTTTTTTGTATCTTTGCCATCAGATATATTGAATTTGCCAATATGGGGATTCTTGTTCTTTGACATGTCGAAGATGTTTATTTTAATGACCGAAGGCGTATGCTGAAACAAACATTCCAAAGCAGGTTTTAGACAAAAAAACCAACCTCTGATCCAGAAGGTCGGCTTGTGAGATTGTTTTAGGGAATTGTAATAGGAATGATTGTCCGACAATTTGAATCTTCTGTGGTAATATATAATTTATAATTTCCTGGAGGAATATTATCTACATTGATTGTAGCACCCGTTTGGGAATAATAACGATAAAATAGAGTGTTGTCATAATCAGTGATATGTATAAATAGAGCTATTGGATAGTCTAAATTTGATGTCACTGATATTGATAGATCTTGATTATTGATCGATACTGTGGGAGATACATCTATTACTTCAATATACAGAGGATCATTGCAAGTGTATGAGATGCCATTGATACTGATGATGTCATAAATCGTATATTCCTGTGGACTTAATACGATTTGGTTGCTATTTATAGTATCATAGGTAATGCTACCAGGTTTCATAGCACGTATGATGACTTGTGATGTAGGAGAAGTGTCAAAATGCCAGGTATATGAATCACCTTGGCATATTGATACAAATGCCGCCTGACTAAAGCCATATTGCAGAATCCCTAAAGCCAAAACTAAAAAAAGAACTAACTTTTTCATATACTTGCGTTTTTTACTTTGTGGTCATTGAAATAAATATGAGCAAACAAAAATACTTTTTCTTTTTTATGCTGCAAAAATAATCATTTTATGAAAAAATATATTGTACTCATTTTGATTGTTTGTCTGGCTGTCAGTAGTTATGCCCGACATGATATCATCCATATATGTCAGGGTGAAGTATATTACTGGGATATCAGTGAATATGCTACACCCAATGATACTCTGGTCTACGCAAGTGGCCCAAATGATTGGACTATATTCTACCAAAATGCTCAGTACGATACAGTGGTGGGGAATACTATCCAAGTATCTCCATATCAAGATATGCTGTATAAGGTAATCTCTATCAACGGAGACTCCGTAGTAGGGTGTCCTATTTATTTGACAGTGTATATCAAAGTACCACCCACCATCAGTATTCCACCAGATTCTATTCATCACGTGACATGTCCAGATGGAGCACATCCTTATGGTGGATATTATCCATATATGGATGGAAGTTTTTATGTAGATTTGGAAGATTCTGTGCAAAATTATGCGTGGATAGAAGTAGAAGTAGATACCCCATTTTTTTTAATGTATACGATATATGATTCTGCAACACTAACTGGTTTAAGATCAGGTATTTATTATGTGACAGCATATGGAATTAATGGTTGTGAATACCATGATAGTGTGACTATTGAACAACCGGACCCATGGGTGGATTTGGGATGTCTATTTGATACAGTATGTTCTGGTCAAACTGGATGTATACAACTTGAGTTGTATGGAGGTACTCCACCTTATAGTTTCACATGGTTTTATCTAGAGCAGGATGGGGATGTTATTGATACTATTTTTTTGGAGGATACTACTCGTTTAGCATGTGGATTGGAAGCTGGAGGAAAAATATATCTTACTTACATGTATGATTCCAGGGGATGTAAATTCCTTGGTGATGAAATAGAGGTTATATTTAGTTATCTTTACGAATACATAGAAGATAGTACCCATATCATTACTACTAATCCAATTACTTGTTATGGTTCACCATTCCTAGCACAGGCTCAGAGTATAGGCTACGGAGACTATGTCTGGCATGTAGGAGATTCTGTGGATAGTGTGAATTGGTGGACATGGGTAGCTGCAGATTCTGTATTGATAGCAGAGTATAATACACCATCTCTAACTGAAGCTACACTTGTATCAGTAGATTTCTATGACCAACATGGTTGTGTGACTCATGACTCTGTATGGGTCAATATCTACAATCCAGAAATTTTGTTGACTATCGAGACAGCAGAGATTACGACTGATTCTACTTTTATAGTCCATGTTTCACCGCCAGGAGGAAGTTTGTATATCGATGATATTTTCATCGCAGAAAATATACCAGAGACCTATACACTCTCTACTACTGGATTTCTGGTAGGAGAACATATACTCAGGTATTATGGAGTATTTGGAGTAGAATTGGATTTGCAATGTGAAGATGAAATCAGTATTCCATTCCAGATTCAGAGTCGTCCATTTGTGACAGCTTGGGATCAAGAAATCTCAATCTACCCAAATCCTACTACTACAGTACTAAATCTGAGTTGTACAGAGATGATGGATTTCAGTGTTTCTATCACAGACATCACAGGTAGAGTGATAATGAGAGAAAAGATTATGGATTCTTTTTACACTGTAGATGTATCAAATCTGACATCAGGGATTTATTTGCTTTGTCTGGAAACACCAGAAGGAGCAAGTAAGTCTATTAAATTTGTGAAAAGATAGTGTCGTCTTTTAATCACGCAACAAAACCCTATCATCGTATTGTTTCTAGAAGATTCAAATGCAAAATGTCAAGAAACTTGATTTTTCAGCATGTCAAAGAACGAAAGAATCACAGTGAGTGCAGTAAAATCGAGCAGTGGATAATATTTATGATTACTTAATGCAAAAATACAAAATATTCTGATTTAACCTTCAAACAGGTTATCCATAGTGACTTCCGATTGGATGTCTCCTGAATACTTGTTTTGCAAAAGACCATGAGTGGTTATCATGGTCAAATGAAGTGCCTTGCGGGTTTTGCTCTGCTTTCGGAATAGTTCCCTTCTTTGAAGTATCTTTTCGTTATAGTTTTTGGTTATTTCGTACTCGGCGGAGGAATATTTCATCTCACAAAGATTGATGGTTTGGTCTCGCCGGTCAATTATCATGTCAATTTGGGCACCTTCTTTAGCACCTTTATAATGCCAGGAACTAATGTCGCTTTGTATGCCGTTGATGCCTAATGCTTTTTTTATTTGTGGAATGTGTAGTAGGCATACTTGCTCGAAAGCATATCCTCGCCATGTGTTTTGCAACGGGGAATCCATCATATTGACCCAATGGTTGGGGTCTTTTCCATTATATCCTTTGACAAACCGCAGATAAAACAATGAAAACATGTCTGTCAGTTGGAAAATAGATTCACGTTCTTTTTTCCCAAATGCCGAATATTTCCGGATAAAGTCGCAGCGACACAGGTCTTCCAGAACAACAGTAAGTCCACCACCATCGAGTTGTTTCAAAGAGCTGACAATTTCCTGTCGGGAAAGACCGACCGATTTTTTCGCTAATATTTCGACAACGGCACGGTAGGTTTCTGCTTGTGAGAAAAGTGATTGGAACAGGAAGTCGTATTCGTTTTTCAATTGCGCCGAGGGAGCAAATAGCAATGCATCGATATTCTGATCGAGACTGAGGTTCTTTTGAAGCAGGTTCAAATAATACGGAATACCTCCGAACGTCATGTAACAGTCCAGAATTTGTCTGCGGTTCCATCTGATTCCTTGCTTCTCGAGGAGCTTTTCTGTCTCCGACAAAGAAAATGGAGCCAGTGGGATGTTGCGGGTCATTCTTCCGTAGAGGCCGCCTTTCCCTTTCAGAAACTTGTTAGTCATCCATGATGAGGCGGAACCACATACTACCAATTTCAGGTCAGACCGTGAAGATCCCCAGCTGTTCCAAAAAATTTCAAAAGCCTTCAGAAAACGGCCTCGAGGGGTATCCATCCAGGGCAGCTCGTCAATAAAGACCACCTTGTTTTTGCTTTTGCAATGCGATAGGTGATGTTTTAACTGGTCGAATGCCTCAAACCAATCCTTGGCAAGCGGATATGCGCCGGAGGCATACGCATTCAACTGCCTGTTGAAAAAGGAAAGTTGTTCCTGCTTTGTTCCCTGATATATCCCTGTTGTGTAAAATACAAATTTGTCTTTGAAAAACTGGCGTATCAAGAAAGTTTTTCCTACACGTCGTCTTCCATACACAACAATCAATTCCGGTAAGTTGCTTTCCAAGCTGTTTTCCAATAAATTAACCTCTGTTTTTCGACCGATGAGTTCCATTTTTTTCTTTTGTTTTAATGCGGCAAATATAAAAAAAAATATAGTTGGCGCGTGGTTAAAAAAAATAAGCGTGCGCTAACTATGAAATTTTAACCGCTTACCGCAATGTTATTGAATGGGTAAATAGGGTATTTTTTCATCCATTCCACCATTATTGTTCATTCATACGGTTCAAAAATAATATAAATGTTGCACACAAACAACAGTATTGAAAAATAGTGCGGTTTACGCGCAACGCTTTGCTTGATGAGAATTGTTTTTATTTTATCTTATCACATGGAATTTCCATGCCATTTCAAAAATTTTCTGTAAGTTTGCCACCTCTTTGTAAAAGATTATTTTTATTCACAACTAATTTAAAATCAATATGATAATTAAAGACAACTTTGTTAGCAGGCACAACGGGCCGAGCGAGGCCGAACAGCAGAAGATGCTGTCCGTCATCGGAGTGAAATCCATGGACGAACTCATCGAGAAAACTGTGCCCAACGCCATCCGCCTTCCCAAGCCGCTGGATCTGCCGGCAGGCATGACCGAAGGCGAATACCTCAACCACATCCATGCCTTGATGGCTAAGAACAAGATTTACAAGTCATACATCGGTATGGGTCACTACAACACATACACTCCGGCGGTAATCTTGCGTAACATTTTCGAGAATCCGGGCTGGTACACTTCCTACACACCGTATCAGGCTGAGATTTCCCAAGGCCGTATAGAGGCGCTGTTGAACTATCAGACGATGATTAGCGACTTGACGGGCATGCCGCTGTCCAACGCCTCCATGCTGGACGACGCCACCGCCGCGGGCGAGATGATGCTGATGTTCTTCCGCAGCCGCTCCCGCGAGCAACAGAAGAACAATGTGGTGAAATACTTCGTCGCAGAAGGCGTGTTCCCGCACTGCATCGGCGTGATGAAAACCAACGCTGCACCGCAAGGCATTGAGATCGTTGTTGGCAAACCCGATCAAGTGGAGCTCGACGAGACCTTCTTCGGCGCCATGATTCAATACCCGACCTACTGGGGCGGTGTGTTCGACTACCGCGAGTGGGTGGAGAAAGCTCATGCCAAGAACATCTTCGTGGGCGTGGCCACCGACCTGCTGGCACTCACCCTTCTCACGCCTCCGGGCGAGTGGGGTGCCGACTGCGTGATGGGTTCCACCCAGCGTTTCGGTATCCCGATGGGCTACGGCAGTCCCGCCGCCGGCTTCTACGCTTGCCGCGAAGAATTCCTGCGTCAGATGCCGGGCCGTATCATCGGTGTCACCGTTGACGCACAAGGCAACCGCGCCGTGCGTATGGCACTCCAGACCCGCGAGCAACACATCAAACGCGAGCGCGCAACCTCCAACATCTGCACCGCCAGCGCCCTCACTGCCATCATGGCCGGTTTCTACGGCATGTGGCACGGTGCCGAAGGACTGCGCAACAAGGCCGTGAAAATCAATGTGCTGGCTGGCGTTTTAGCAAAAGAAGCTGAAAAATACGGTTACAAACAATACAACCAATACTTCTTCGACACCGTTTGCCTCGAAACACCCGAAGGCATGACTTGCGAGGATGTGAAGAAAGTGGCATTGGAGAAGAAAATCAACCTTTACTACCACTGCGAGCGTTGCTTCACCGTTTCTCTGGACGAGACCGTCCAACTCAAGGAAGTGAATGAGATTCTGGAGATATTGGCTATCGCTGCGGGCAAGACTTTCACCCCGTATGTGTGCGACGGCTCCTGCGGTGTTCCAGATTTGCACATCCCTGCCGAGCTGACGCGTAAATCCGCTTTCATGCAGCAGAAGATTTTCAACCAGTATCATTCCGAAACCGAGATGATGCGCTACATGAAGTTGCTGGAAGTGAAAGATTTGTCACTCAACCGCGCCATGATTCCGCTGGGCTCCTGCACCATGAAGCTGAACGCCGCCGCCGAAATGTTGCCGCTCAGCTGGGCCGAGGCCTGCAATGTACACCCCTACGCCCCTGCCGACCAGGCCGAGGGCTATATGGAGATGATCAAAGAGGTGAGCGAGTGGCTTTGCAAGATTACGGGCTTCGCAGCTGTTTCCTTGCAACCCAACTCCGGTGCTGCTGGCGAGTACGCCGGCATGACCGTCATCCGCAACTACCACCTCAGCCGCGGCGAGGGTCACCGCAATATTTGCTTGATTCCCTCTTCTGCACACGGTACCAACCCCGCATCTTCGGCCAAAGCTGGCAACAAGATTGTAGTGGTGAAGGCTACGGAACACGGCGAAGTGGATATCGAAGACCTCCGTGCAAAAGCCGAGCAATACAAGGACAACCTCTCCTGCCTGATGATCACCTATCCTTCCACGCACGGCGTGTTCGAAGAAGGCATTCTTGAAATCATCAAGATCATCCACGAAAACGGTGGTTTGGTTTATATGGACGGTGCCAACATGAACGCCCAGGTCGGTTTGACCTCTCCGGGCACCATGGGCGCCGATGTGTGCCACCTCAACCTGCACAAGACATTTGCCATGCCTCACGGCGGCGGTGGCCCTGGCGTGGGACCCATCGCGGTTTGCGAAAAACTGGTCGATTTCCTGCCCAACCACGAGATGGTGACCACTGGTGGCAAACAAGGCAGCCAGGTGGCTACGGCTCCGTTCGGCAGCGCTTATCTGTTGCCCATCACCTACGGCTATCTGAAGATGCTAGGTGGCGAGGGTTTGACAGAAGTCACCAAGAACGCTATCTTGAACGCCAACTACATGCGTGCAAGACTGGAGAAGGATTACAAGATTCTCTACACGGGCACGAACGGCATGTGCGCACACGAGATGATTCTTGACTGCAACGAGTTTGACCGCCACGCAGGCGTGCAAGTGGGCGACATTGCCAAACGTCTCATGGACTACGGCTTCCACGCTCCCACGGTGGCCTTCCCGGTGCACGGCACTTTGATGGTGGAACCCACCGAAAGCGAGCCGCTGAGCGAACTCGACCGCTTCTGCGACGCCATGATTGCTATCCGTCAAGAAATCCGTGACATTGAGGAAGGCAAGTATGAGCGCGACAACAACCTTATCAAGAACGCTCCGCACACCATGAATGTGGTTTGCGCTGATGAGTGGACTCGCCCGTACAGTCGTCAGCAAGCCGCTTTCCCGTTGGCCCATACCGAAAAGTACTGGCCTACAGTGGGCAAGATTGACGATGCCTTCGGCGATCGCAACTTAGTCTGCAAGCTGGATGCGTAATCCAGTATTCCGAATAGCAGAAGAGGATGATCCATTGGGTCATCCTCTTCTTTTTGTATAGTGTTTATTGATGTTTATGCTGCTTGGTCCTCTTTCTTGTACTTGAAAGCGAAGATGAAGGTGAAGGCTACCACAAAAGCGTAAGCGGCAAAGATTCCCCATACTGCGGTCCAATTACCTGTCAGGAAATGTCTGATCCCGGTTTCGGTCATTACCGGTTGCCAAGAGCAGAATTGATTGACCACAGCTTGGGCGGCCAGTGTGCCGATGGTGGCACCGATACCGTTGGTCATCAGCATAAACAAACCTTGTGCGGAAGAACGGATGGAAATATCGGTCTCTTTGTCCACAAACAGTGATCCGCTGATGTTGAAGAAGTCGAAGGCCACACCATATACAATCATGGAGAGTATGAACAGCCACACGCCGCTGCCTGGGTTACCAACGCCAAACAGTCCGAATCGCAGGACCCATGCGAACATGGCAATTAACATCACACGCTTGATGCCGAATCTCTTCAAACAGAACGGGATGAGCAGAATACACAGCGTTTCAGAAATCTGAGACAGCGACACTAACATGTTCGCATGTTTTACACCAAAGGTATTGGCATATTCCGGATTGGCGCCGAAACTTGAGATGAATGGGTTGGCGAAACCATTGGTGATTTGCAAAGATACGCCCAACAACATGGAGAAGATGAAGAAAATAGCCATCTTTTTATCTTTGAAAAGAGAGAAAGCCTTCAAACCGAGGGCTTCGATCATGGATTTATGCTCTTTATTTTTGACAATCGGGCAGTTGGGCAGGGTGAAGGCATACGTGGCCAGCACCAAACCGATGGTTCCGCTGAAGATGAACTGGCGGGCGCTTTCCTGAAGACCAAGGAGGTCAACGGCCCACATGGAGATGATGAAGCCGATGGTGCCGAACACGCGGATGGGCGGAAATGCTTTCACCGTGTCCAATCCGGCCTTGTCCAGTGCGTTGTATGCTACAGCATTGGACAGTGCCAAAGTGGGCATATAGAAAGCCACACCGAGCGTGTAGAGGGCGAATAGCGGACCGAATTGCACGTTCATCCCTGCGGAAAGGCCGTACAAGCCGGCACAAATCATGGCGGCACCGGAAATGCCGTGACTGATGCCTAACATTTTTTGCGCCGGAATCCAGCGGTCGGCCACAATACCCAGCAACGCGGGCATGAAAATGGAAACTATACCCTGAATAGAGTAGAACAAGCCGATATGGTCTCCCAATCCATGAGGACCCAAGTAGCGTCCCATGCAAGTAAGATAGGCTCCCCAGATGGCAAACTGGAGGAGATTCATCGTGATCAGTTGGATTTTCAGTTTAGACTGTTGCATAGTTTGTGTTTATTTAACTTTGAAATCGAATAATTTATCTCCCTCCAGAAAACCTTCCAGATGGTCGTTGATGTGCACAGGACCTACACCCACAGGCGTGCCCGTGAAGATGATGTCGCCAGTGCGCAGCGTGATGAATTTGGAAACGTGTGCAATGATCTGGTCGATGGTGAAAAGCATGTCTCCACTGTTGCCCTCCTGCACTTTTTCACCATTCAGCAGCAGATGGAAGTTGAGGTTTTGCACGTCGGGCAGTGTGCTTTTAGGCACGAACTTGCCTACCACGGCAGACCCGTCGAAGGCTTTGGCTTTCTCCCAAGGATCTCCATGGTCAATGCAGTGTTCTTGCACGTCGCGAGCAGTGAAGTCCACGCCAAGACCAATCTCCTCGTAGTACAAATGCGCGAATTTTTCCGCGATATATTTGCCTAATCGGTTGATTTTTACAATTATTTCAGTCTCATAATCCACCCGTTCTGAGAAATCCGGCAGGAAAAACGGGCGGTTGCATCGGGTGATGGCACTGTCAGGCTTCAGGAAAAACACGGGCTCTTTCGGGGTCTCGTGCTGTAACTCCTGAATGTGTTTGGCGTAGTTCCGTCCGATGCAGATGAATTTCATGTGTTAGAAGAAGTTGATGTTCAAGACAATCTCCAAATAACCCAATTTGGCATTCTGGTCCTCGTGTGTGAAATTGTTTTGAGCGTTGCCCTTGCCTTTGAAGTAGTTGGTCAGGGAGTGCACGTAGTTGAGCGTGATGCCTGCTCTGCAGTCGCGGGAGATGGAGTACTCCATGCCCACTCCGCCATAGACACTTTCCTTCATTAAAGCCACCTCGTCAGATTTTACCCGTTGGCGGCTCCAATATTCCGGTTCGTTGGTCTGCCAGTTCTTAAATGTGTAAGTGTCAGCGTTGAAGGCACTCAAACGAAAACTGTTGTACAGGCCAAAGTTGCCCACGATGAAGAAGTTGTTTATGGAATTGGTCTTCAAAGTGATGCCCAATGGGATGGTGAGGTAGTTGGCCTGATAATTCCTTTGGACTTCGGTGGTGTTCAAGATGAAATTCTGCTCAGAAATGTGGACCAGAATGTTGTCAATAAATTTCAGTTTTCCGCCAAGTTGCTCGTAGTAAACGCCAGAAGAGACGTAGAAATTCTTTTTTTTGGTCAGATTGACATTGAGGCCTACACCGTATCTCATGCCGACGGAGATGCCGTTCCGTTCCATACCGGTAGAGGCGGGAAACATCCAGTCGATGGTTGGGGCGAAGACAAGCCCGAAATTGATTCTGTGTCCAATCCCATTGTCTTTGATGACCTTGGGCGTATCTTTAGGCCTGGGTCTCTGACCGACGGATGTGTTTACTTGCGCAAGGGATAGGGATATTCCCAGGATGCTGATTGCGAAGAGAATAAGAATTTTTTTCATAATACGATGATTTTAGAAAAGTTCTGGTTGGGATGATGAGAATTTGCTTTTGCCGAGGTGCTCGTAAGCCAGCGGGGTGGCTTCGCGTCCGCGTGGCGTGCGCATGAGGTATCCTTCCTGTATGAGAAACGGCTCATAGACTTCTTCTATAGTGCCGGCGTCTTCACTAACGGCGGTAGCCACTGTGCTCAGGCCCACCGGGCCGCCTTTGAACTTGTCGATGATGGTGCTCAGGATGCGGTTGTCCATCTCGTCCAGGCCGTGCTTGTCCACGTTGAGTGCGGACAGGGCCACTTGCGTGATGGGCAGGGTGATGGTGCCGTCGCCTTTGATTTGTGCAAAGTCACGCACACGCCGCAGGAGCAGGTTTGCGATACGGGGTGTGCCGCGACTGCGTCCGGCAATCTCCAGGGCAGCCTCGTCGTGAATGGGAATGTCCAGGATGGCAGCGGAACGCTGGATGATATGGCACAGCGTTTCGGCATCGTAGTATTGCAAGCGCAGGTTGATGCCGAATCGCGAGCGCAGGGGAGCCGTAAGCAAACCCGACCGCGTGGTGGCACCCACCAGCGTGAAGGGATTCAGCGAGATTTGCACGCTGCGCGCACTCGGACCGCTGTCAATCATGATGTCGATTTTATAGTCCTCCATAGCGGAGTACAAGTACTCTTCCACCACGGGCGAGAGTCGGTGAATCTCATCGATGAAAAGCACGTCGTGTGGTTCGAGGTTGGTGAGCAGGCCCGCCAGGTCGCCGGGCTTGTCGATGACCGGACCGGAGGTGCAGCGCACATTGACGCCCATCTCGTTGCCGATGATGTGCGACAAGGTGGTTTTGCCCAATCCTGGAGGCCCGTGCAACAATACGTGGTCCAGCGCCTCGCCACGCGCCTTGGCTGCGTGCACGAACACCATGATGTTCTCAATCACCTGTTTCTGACCCTGGAAATCCTGAAAAACAGCGGGCCGGATGGCTCTCTCGAACTCTTTGTCGGCTGACGACAGCCGGGTGGCGGTCGGATCTAAATTTTCGTTCATCGTTACTTGCTTTGCTTTTCATCTAAACGGTTCAATCCCTTGATGGCAGGCTCGAAGTTGGTTTTCAACTTCAATGCTTGCTCATAATCCTTCCTGGCCTTGTCGTACTGCCCCAGATACTCGTACGCCACGCCACGGTTGCACACGGTATATACAAAATCCGGCTTGGCTTGTATGGCTTGCGTGAACAGTTTGACGGCATCCTCATATCTGTTGAACGGTTCATCCAGATACATGTAACCCAGATTGTTCAGCGAGGGAACGTGCTGAGGCTCCAACTGGATGGCCGTCTTGTACTCTTGCTCCGCCTCTGTGTACTGTTCCAAGTCTTGGTACAACTTGCCGAGGTTGTAATGAATCTCCACATTGTTGGGATCTACGTTCAGGGCATTTTGGTAGTAGGAGGCGGCAATGGGATTGAGAGTCTTCTGATAGAAATTGCCGAGTTCAAGATAGGCCTTCACCTCTTTGGGGTCTTGGTCTATGACCAGTTGCAGCATTCTCAGATAAGCAGTTGTGTCCTGCATGTCCTTGTACATAAAGGCTTTGATAAGATAAGCCTTCGGGTTGTATTTCTGCAATTTGATAGCCTCGTCCAGCGTCTTGTCGCACTGGGTGAGCATACTCTGTAGATAATACAGCTCTGCCAATTTGAGTCGGGCCTCGTTGTTTTTCGGCTCTTTCTGGATGGCTTTTTCCAGCATCTCCTCAGCCAAGTCTGTCTCCACTTGTGCAAAATACAGGTCTGACAGCATGATATAATACTTGCTGCTGTCGGGTTGCAGTTGGATGGCCGTCTGCATGTCAGCGATACCCTTGTCAACATCTTTGTGATGGTAGTAATAGTCAGCGCGCTGGTAGTAAAGCTCGGAGTTTTTGGGGTGCTTGTCTATCTCTTTGCACAGAGTGGCCAGTTCCTTCGGCAGACCTGCATATTTCTTGTTGTCTTGGCAGCCGCAAAAGGTGACGAGCGCACATAATAATAGAAGGACTATGCGATTTTTCATAAAACGGTTTAATGTTGGTTGTTTTTGATGGCCTCGCGGATTTTGGCTTCCAGTTCGTCGGAAAGTTCGGGGTTGTCGGCCAGAACCTGTTTCACGCCCTCGCGGCCCTGTGCCAGCTTCGTTTCGCCGTAGGAGAACCAGGAGCCGGCTTTCTTGATGATACCGTATTCTACACCTAAGTCGATGATTTCGCCACGTTTGGAGATGCCCTCGCCGAACATGATGTCGAACTCGGCCGTGCGGAATGGAGGCGCCACTTTGTTCTTGACGATTTTCACTTTCACGTGGTTGCCGACGGAGGTGTCGCCGTCTTTGATTTGGGCCTGGCGGCGGATGTCCAAGCGCACGGATGCGTAGAATTTCAAAGCGTTGCCGCCTGTGGTGGTCTCCGGGTTGCCGAACATGATGCCGATTTTCTCACGCAATTGGTTGATGAAGATGCAGCAGCAACCGGTCTTGTTGATGGTGGCCGTCAGCTTGCGCAGAGCCTGTGACATCAGTCGGGCCTGCAGGCCTACTTTGGAGTCGCCCATGTCACCCTCAATCTCGCTCTTCGGGGTCAAGGCGGCCACGGAGTCGATGACAATGATGTCGATGGCACCCGAGCGGATGAGGTTGTCGGCGATTTCCAGGGCTTGCTCGCCGTTGTCGGGTTGCGAAATCAGCAGGTCGGAAGTGTTCACGCCCAGTTTTTCAGCATAGAAGCGGTCGAAGGCGTGCTCCGCGTCGATGAAGGCGGCGATGCCACCGTTGCGCTGCGCCTCCGCGATGGCGTGGATGGCCAAAGTGGTCTTACCGGAAGACTCGGGTCCGTAAATTTCGATGATACGTCCCTTCGGAAGACCGCCCACACCCAGTGCGGCGTCCAGCCCGATGGAGCCGGTAGAAATCACGTCCATATCTTCAACTTTGGTGTCGCCCATGCGCATGATGGAGCCCTTGCCAAACTGTTTTTCCAATTTTTCCAGCGTCGAATTCAGCACTTTCAACTTTTCGGCATTGACGCTGCCTTGTAATGTTTCTTTTTCCATAGGTTAAAGTTTTTTTGAGTTAATAGACCGCAAAGATACGCTTTTTTACCATACGAAAACAGGGTGTTTTTTAACAGAAGATTCTTAAAAATATAATTTTAAATAATTGAATATCAAGCATAAATGTCTTTTTTAAGAGATGATTGTTAAATAAAAAATGGAAGGAAATTGCCAGAAAAGCCTTTTGGATGCTGACTTTGATTTTTTTCGCATCTTTGCATCCTCCTAATCTACTATATCACTTTTACCTCTTTCACCCCTTTCACCTTTTTCCCCTCTTGTACCCACTCCACCTTTCACCCTTCACCTCATGAACCTAACCACCATCGCCTACGCACACAGTGAATTTCCCTCCAAGTTCGGTATCCCGCGACAGAGCGGGCTGGTGCTGTCGTTGCGCACGCGTATTGTTTTTGAGCCGGAGTACCGCAATGCAGAGGCGTTGCGCGGCATGGAAGCATTTTCGCACATTTGGCTGATTTGGGGGTTCTCGGAGGTGCGTCAGGAACAGTGGTCGCCTACCGTGCGTCCCCCGCGGCTTGGGGGCAACAAGCGGATGGGTGTGTTTGCCACGCGCTCACCCTTCCGTCCCAATCCCATCGGGCTCTCTTGTGTGGAGCTCATTGAGGTTGACCTGTCGCCCAAGAACCCGACGCTCCTTGTGGGTGGTGCGGATCTCATGGACGGCACGCCGATTTACGACATCAAGCCCTATCTGCTCACCACCGACTGCCACCCGGAGGCCACCAAAGGGTTCACGCAGGAGCACGAGGATTATCTGGTGGAAGTGGAGATTCCGGAGGAGATAGCCAAAAAGATGCCCAAAGCCACGACAGAGAAGTTGCGGCAGGTGCTTGCGCAGGACCCGCGCCCCGCCTACCATGACGATGAAACCCGCGTGTATGGGTTCCCGTTCGAGGGTTACGAGGTGAAATTTTGTGTGATGGAAGGAAGAGTGGTGGTGAAGGAGGTGATTCCGTTTTAATCCTGAACGCAGCGAACAGACAATCCGTCGCTCTTGTCGTGGTTGTTCCTATCTATGTCGGCGTAGTTGTAGTCGAGCCTGCGGCTGTATGCGTTGCAGTCGTTGAACTTGTCAGCAGTCCAAAAGTATGCGCGATAACTGAAATAGCTGTGGTTTCCGTAGTAGCCTCCAGCAGGAAGAGCGGAAAAGCCAGAGGCATTATTGGAACTCTGGTCGTTGCCCACCGCACAGGAATTGGAACTGACGCTCCAACCCGTAGTGGATGCCAGAGCTTTCGCTATGTTGCCATTGATTTCATTGCATACATATTGGCTGTTGCCACCCACATAGTTGGTCATTTGTGTCCATTCTGCATCGCTTGGCACATGCCAGCCGTCGGGACATATTCCCTGCACAGGGGCAGAATTGATGCTGTTGGATGACGAATTACCCATCGTCGCCGTCCAGTTGTATAAATAACCGTAAGCATTTACGTTTGAGGGGTTATCATCAGGGACATATCGGTACGCGATAGTGGAAGATGCACTGGTGCCCAGTGGTATTTCGGTTCCGTCTGCGTAGCGGGTGGTTCTGAGGTTCTCTGTCATCCATACTTGTTCACCCATGCGTACAGCATTGTACTGGTTTCCGTCAATATCCTGAACGGCATTTTGAATCACAATTGGTGTAGTCGGATATTCTGGGGTGTCGCCGCCATTGTTGTCGCCGTTCTCATGATTGCAGGCGGTGAGGCATAGTGCGGCGGAAAATGCCGCCACTATCATCAAATTCAATGCTCTTTTCATAGTTTTGGAATTTTAGTTGTTATGATAACGATGTCCTTCCGACAAGCAGAAAGTGGTGCAAAAATAGTAAATAAATTATAATGAGGCATGTTGATGAAAAAAATGTACCTTTGCATCTACTATTGTTCTGCCATGCGAAATGTCGTTGCCTTCTGTCTGCTTCTTTCCGTCACCGCCTTTTGCGTCCGGGCGCAGGTGTGCGGGTGCACCGACCCGATGGCCCTGAACTACAATGGCAAGGCCATGGTCAACGACGGTACATGCAAGTATGCTCACTCAGTCATCAAGGCTGAAGTGTTGGGCAAGCTGGATCCCCTGATACAAGGGACCTCCTCGCTGCTCTATTGGAACAATAACTATTGGACATACAATGACCACAATGACAATTGTCTCTATCGGATTGACAGCACAAATGCAGCCACAGCGGAGACACTTTGTATGAATAAAATACGGAATTTCGACACCGAAGAAATTTCACAAGATGATGAGTATCTGTATTTTGGTGATATAGGCAATAATAGTGGGAAAAGAAAGGATCTCCAAATCCTGCGTATCAGAAAGGATGCCATCCGGAATAAAGTTTATAAAGTTGATACCATCCGGTTCTCATACGAAGATCAAACCGATTTCACGGCTCGGCTGAACGCCACTGACTTTGATTGTGAGGCGTTTGTGGTTACGAAAGACAGCATCTATCTCTTTACCAAGCAATGGGTTTCCCGTAAGACTACCATTTATAGCATTCCCAAAACGCCCGGCACCCATATTGCGTATCGGCGCGAGACCTATAACGTGAAAGGGCTGATTACGGGTGCAATATACATCCCTGAATATCAACTGGTTGTCCTTTGTGGATACGATTATGACAAGCGGAACATTTTGTCGGCATTGCACCCCTTTATTGTATTGCTTTATGATTATAAGGATGGATTTTTCTTTTCGGGTAACAAGCGGCGCTTGGACTTCGGCTCCGGAGTCAAGGCGCAGATTGAGGGCATAGCCACCTCAAACGGATTGGATTTCTACCTCACTTGCGAGCATTTCACCACCACCAAGATGGGGATTACCTTCGATTTTCCGGCGCAGCTGTACCGGTTGGATTTGCGAAAATATTTGCTACCGTTTATAAAGGCGGAAGGTAAATAATCGTTTGAATATCAGATTGGTAAATATCTCCCTTTCGCGGCGGCGAAAAGGACAATGAAGCAAAAGTAGCAAATAATTTCATAAATGCCACAATGATGAAAAAAATGTACCTTTGCATCTGTTATTGTTTTGCTATGCGAAATATCGTTGTCCTATTTCTGCTGTTTCTTACTGCCTTTTGCGTCCAAGCTCAGGTGTGCGGGTGCACCGATTCGCTGGCGGTCAATTACAACCCCAATGCCACCAGCAACGACGGGGGATGCGTGTATGCCACGACCATCATAACGGCGGATGGGGTGGGCTTGCTGGATCCGCTGATGCAGGGATCCTCGTCTCTGCTCTATTGGGACAATGGTTTCTGGACCTTTAACGATCACAACGACAATTGCCTTTATCGTATTGACTCCACCAGCGCGTACCTCATGGAAACCTTCTGTATCAACGGCCTCCGAAATGATGATGTGGAGGAAATCTCCCAAGACAGTCTCTACTTGTATTTCGGTGATGTGGGCAATAACAACGGAAACCGGCAGGATCTCCAAATATTACGAATCAGCAAGGTGTCTATTTTGCATCAGATGGTTGTGATAGATACAATAAGGTTTTCCTACGAGGACCAAACGGATTTTACACCCAATCCCCAGGCCACCGACTTTGATTGCGAGGCGTTCATTGTCACCGACGACAGCATCTATATCTTTACCAAGGAGTGGGTCTCTACCCAGACCACGATTTACAGCATTCCCAAGACCCCCGGCACCCACATCGCGCGCCGGCACGAAAGCTATAATGTGGGTGGACTGGTTACGGGAGCTGCATACATGCCTGAATATCGACTGGTTGTTCTTTGCGGCTATGATTATGACCCGGTGAATTTAATGTCATCGCTTCATCCGTTTATGATATTATTGTATGATTTTCAAGGAAATAGATTCTTTTCGGGTAATAAACGGCGACTGGATTTCGATTTCTCGACCCGGGCTCAGATTGAAGCTATTGCCACCCACAATGCCTTGGATTACTACATCACCAACGAGCAGACTTCTTTTTCCGTAATGGATTATGTTATAGATATTTCACCAGCACTCCAACGGTTGAACTTACGCGAATATCTTCTTCCCTACTTGAGCCAGTTTGGCATCTCTGACAATCCTGATGTCGTGCCGAATTTGTCCGAAGAGAATTTCCGGATTTATCCCAATCCCGTAAGCGACAGGATTAACATTGATTTTCCGCAGGATCTCGTCGGGGCGGTTTATGAAATATACAATCTTAGGGGTCAGAAAGTGGCGGGAGGCATGTTGGATGATAAAACTATCTCATTGGGTAACAGAAACATGCCCGCTGGGCAATATATTTTATCGGTTTGGAAAAACGGGAGCCTGAAGAAGATATCTTTTATTAAAAAGTGAGTAAAAAACAATGAATTTTGACCCCGTACAGTTTTCCCCATGCGTAGATTTATTATCGTTTTTGGTTTGATGCTTGCCACTGTCGGTTGGTGCCGAGCGCAAGTGTGCGGCTGCACCGACCCGCTGGCCTCCAACTATAATGCCAAAGCCATCATCAACGACGGTAAATGCAAGTATGCTTCCGCAATCATCAAGGCCACTGTGATAGGTGAGTTGGACACGTTAGTGAAAGGAACCTCATCGCTTATTTATTGGAATAAGAACTATTGGACTTATAATGATCACAAAGACAAATGTTTGTATCGGATTGACAGCATCAGTGCGGCAATATCGGAAACACTTTGTCTTAAAGGGATAAAAAATCAGGATACGGAAGAAATTGCACAAGACAGTTTATATCTTTATTTTGGAGATATAGGCAATAATAGTGGGGAAAGAAAGGATCTCCAAATCCTGCGTATCAGAAAGGATTCCATTCAGAATAAAGTTTATAAGGTTGATACCATACGGTTTTCCTACGAAGATCAAACCGATTTCACGGCTCGCCTGAATGCCAATGACTTTGATTGTGAGGCGTTTGTTGTTACGAAAGACAGCATCTATCTTTTTACCAAGCAATGGGTCTCCAGAAAGACCACTATTTACAGTCTTCCCAAAACGCCTGGTACCTATATTGCCCATCGTTGTGGGACATACAATGTTAAAGGGTTGATTACAGGTGTAATATACCTGCCTGAATATCAGTTGATTGTTTTGTGTGGTTACGATTACGACAAGAAAAATCTTCTGTCGGCGCTACATCCTTTTATTGTTTTGTTGTATGATTTTAAGGATGATGATTTCTTATCGGGAAACAAGCGGCGATTGGATTTCGGCCTTGGTGTTAAGGCGCAGATTGAGGCCATTGCCACATCAAACGGATTGGATTATTATCTTACGTGTGAGCATTTCACCACCACCAAGATGGGTATCACCTTTGATTTTCCGGCGCGTTTATACCGATTGGATTTGCGGAAATATATTCTGCCGTACTTGAATAGAATGAAGAAAAAACAATAGCATCAGCGCTTGAATATCTCTATGGTCACATCGTAGGGCGGCATGATGAACGTGTTGCTGCGAACCGGAACCATTACTCTATGGGAATCGCTACTGCAAACAACGAGGTAATAATCCTCCGAATACTGTTCTGTCCTGTAATATACACTCACCGTCTCGCCGAATTTGGCTTTGTTGGTCGATAGCATCACCACGCCATCCGCTTCGTTTTTAACATCGATGGAATATGTGTCGCAATGTTCCCAAATCACGAAATATTTGCCCCACGGAGATTTTTCATACGTCTTCTTCATGCCGCATGGGACCACGAGGGCTTCCATCGCATAGCCATCTTCATCATAATACTCTTCAAAATAGTATTTGCCCACCTCAAGCTGGAGCGGCGTGTTGGTCAGTGAGGCCGTGACCATGTTGCAATCGAAAGGAGATGTGCCAATGCCTTGGATGGAACTGGGAATGATCAAGGAGGTTATCCAGCAGTTGTAAAAGGCATCCGAGGAGATGTATTCCAGGGTGTTGGGGATCGTAATGGAGGTCAAACCGCTGCCGCGGAATGCATACCACCCCAAGGAGGTGACCGTTTTGGGAATCACGGTGTTCTTGCATCCGAAAACCAACTCGTTCTCTTTTGTCTTGATGACGGCGTTGCAATTATCTCTGGAATCATAGACGGGATTGCCAGGAAGCACGCGTATTTCCGACAAATTTCTGCACTTTTCGAAAGAGACGGGATCAACATCTGTTATGGTATTCGGAATGGTGATGGAGGTCATTTCGCTACACCCTTCAAATGCCCGCATGTTGATGGAAACAACCTCATAGTTCACACCGTTGTATTCCACGTGGCTGGGCAATACCACTTTTCCGGTCGGCTTTTCAAACCCCTCCCACGGATACATGACCCGCCTGTTTTGGTAATAAGACATATAGCCAGGCCCAACCACTTCGACCTGATGGCTTGTTTTGTCTTTGATTTTGTAATACAACGTCTGGCCGGTTTCGCAAACAGCGGAGAAATCTTGGGCGTTTGCAGTGAAAGCCAGCGCCGCAATGAAGAGGAGGATGAAAAACTTTTTCATAGGGGCGATGATTATTTGGGAGCAAAAATAATAATTCTTTTGAAAAAGATACACTAAACAAATAAGTCTAAAGCATATTGAAAAAAATGTATCTTTGCAAACCAATCAAATAATGAAAACATGCCAGAAATATCTCACTTTTACGGAATCATCATTAAAATGTTCTATAAGCCTAAAGAACATAATCCTGCTCATATCCATGCCATTTATAACGAACACGTTGGACTTTTTAATTTGTTCACTTTAGAAATGATGGAAGGTGATCTGCCTGCTAAAGCGCAATCCCTTGTAAAAGAGTGGCTTATCATTCACAAGGAAGAGTTGCTACAAATGTGGAATTCACAAGTTTTAACCAAAATCCCCCCGCTCGAATAATATGATACCTAGAATTAAAACCATAACCCCTCTTGACAATTTCATTCTTCGTGTCGTTTTTGATGATGAAAAAACGATGCTGTATGATGTAAAGGAAGATATTGATCAAATTCCTGTTTTCAAAGAGTTGAAAACGGATTCTGAACTATGGCGTAATGTGAAACTTGACACCAGCAGAACATGTGTGTATTGGAATGAAAACATTGATCTTCCAAGCGACATCCTTTATGAATATGGCGAATTGGAGGATCTTTTTGGTAGGGCGGCAGAAGCGTCGCCAATGTATAATGGCAAAACGCAGGAGTAATAAAAACAATAGACTTCCGTGAAAAGAAAGATTTTCTTCTTTATAGTTTTTTGCACTGCCTTCGGACTTTCTGCCCAGACCTTCACCGAATGGCAGGACCCCGCCGTGTTCGAGGTGAACAAACTCTACCCGAGGGCGAACATCCCAGAAAATAACAGGAGCTCAAATTTTATCGATTACATTGACTGGGGGGTCTCTCCCTTGTGGAAGTTCCATTATGCACCTAACGCCGATGAGCGCCCGAAGGACTTCTTCCGTACAGATTTCGATGACAGTGATTGGAAAAAAATTCCCGTGCCGGGCAACTGGGAGCTAAATGGCTTCGGCGTGCCTATCTATGTGAACACCACCAACGATTTCGACAACAGCCAGCTGCCGAAAATGCCTGTAAAAGGCAACGCCGTGGGCAGCTATAGAAGATGGATATACATTGACAACGATTATGACGAACCACAGCAGGTTATCCTTAATGTCGGAGGTGCGAAGTCCTGTTTCTATCTCTGGGTGAACGGGCAGTTTGTGGGCTACAGCGAGGATGCCAAGACCAATTCTGAGTTCGACATCACTGAGTTTGTGCACTTCGGGAAAGCTAACCTCATCGCCCTGCAGGTTTTCAAATGGAGCGACGGTTCCTATTTCGAGTGTCAGGATTTCTGGCGGCTGAGCGGTATCGAACGCGATATCACTCTCTATGTCCAATCCAAAACGCATATTCTTGATTACAAAGTGATAGCGGATTTGGATTCCTCTTACAAAAACGGGATTTTAGATGTAGAGGTAACAGTGGAAAATTTGGAAAATTTTTCAAAGGGCAAATCATTCCGCGTGTCCGTAGAAATGGAAAAACTTGAAAATTTAGGGACTAATAATTATTCGCCCCTACGGAAATCCACGGAAATCCAATTTCAAAATTCAGGCAAACAAACCATTCATTTCCAATTATTTATCCCCAATGTCAAACCATGGTCTGCCGAACACCCTCATTTGTATTCCCTTTGGTTAACTTTGGAGGACAACAAAGGCAAATCCATTGACGATGCAGCAATTTATGTCGGTTTCCGCAACGTCAAAATCGAGAACGGTCTTCTGTTGGTGAACGGCGTGCCGGTGACCATCCGAGGGGTGAACCGCCACGAGCACGACCCGAAAACGGGACACGTAGTCTCCAGAGAGCGTATGGTACAGGATATTTTGCTGATGAAGGCCAACAACGTCAACACGGTACGCACCAGCCACTATCCCAACGCACCGGAGTTTTACAACCTGTGTGACGAATACGGTTTGTACGTCATCGATGAGGCCAACGCGGAGTCGCACGCGCAGGGCTATGGCGAGAAGTCGTTGGCGAAACGCGAGGATTTCAAAGAGGCCACAATTGCCCGCACCCGCAATATGTACGAGCGCGACAAGAACCACCCGTGCATCATCTCGTGGTCGCTGGGCAACGAGTCGGGCAACGGCGTGTGCTACGAGGCCGCCTACGACTGGCTGAAGGCCAAGGACAGCACCCGCCCCATCCAGTACGAGCGCGCCCTCTACGACCGCAACACCGACATTGTGACCATCATGTACCCTTCTGTTGATCACCTCTCTAAATACGCACAAAAACAGCAGGAAAGACCGTTCATCATGTGCGAGTACGCACATGCGATGGGCAACAGCTGCGGCGGCCTCCAAAACTACTGGGACACCATCTACAAGTACCCGCAATTGCAGGGCGGTTGCATTTGGGACTGGGTGGATCAGGGCTTGCTGACCCAAGATGCGCAAGGCCGTGAGTTCTACGCATACGGCGGCGATTTCGGGGAGAACATGCCCTCCGACGACAATTTCTGCATCAACGGCTTGGTGGATCCCGACCGCAAACCGCACCCGCAGCTGGCCGAAGTGCGGAAGGTCTATCAGCCCATCAAAATTGAGGCAGTGAATTTGGATTCATTGAAATTCCGCATTATCAACCGTTTCGATTTCAGCAACTTGAACGAATGCGCGCTGCTGTATCGCCTACGTCCGGACGTGGCACATGAGCCAGCGGTGTGTCCCAATGATTTTTTGAAGACGAAAGAGTCGTTCTATAGCGCAGTTCCCATCACCTTGGCACCGCACGACACGGGCTATTTCGAATTGCCTGAGGTGGCGGAATCTGTGAAAAAGCTGGGTGCCGTGGCTCCGGGGCGGGATGTGATGATGGATTTCTGGATGGTTAACACTAATAACACAAAGGGCACAAAGGGTGCAAGGGGTGAAATAGGTGAAAAGGAAAATGTGGTCGCCTACGAACAGTTCAAGTTGCCCGTGCCGAAGCGCGAACCGCAGAGCGCCAATTTCGGTTTCATCACCGACAGCGTGACCTATCATTGGGAAGGCACTATGCTCATTGTCAATGTGGGCAACATGGAGATGCTTTTCGATTCCAAAACGGGGCTTATTACCTGCATCAAGAAAGATGGGGAGACCGTGGTGGTGGACGGCCCGCAGCTCAATTTCTGGCGTCCGCCCACCGACAACGACCGCGTGGATGGTCATGGCGAGCTACTATGGCGCAGAATCGGGTTGGACAACCTAACGTGGACAATAGATGACATAGAAGTGCACAATAATTGGGACGGCAACTTCGTCATCTCCGTGTTTCGCGTAGCAGTAAACGAGAACGGGGAAAGGGTGTTTAGTTCGTATGATGACTACGAAGTGAAGCGCAGCGGCGACATCCGAATCCATTACGATTTGATTAGGAATGAATGGGTTCCCTCTTTCCCGAAAATCGGCCTGCAGACGAAAGTGTCAGACGAGTTAGTGACTACCGAATGGGTGGGTTATGCGCAGGAAAGCTACAAAGACCGTCAGGCGTGTGGCTTTTTAGGACATTACGAAGCCCCAACCTGCGATCTCTTCCATTGTTATGTGCGTCCGCAGGCGGCAGGCAACCGCATGGAAGCGCGCTACGTCTCACTATTCAATAAAAAACACCAGCGGATGCTCTCCGCCCGACTTTTGAATTGGCACCCGAAAGATTTTCAATTCAGTATTTATCCATACGATGATGAGAATATAGAGCAGGCCAAACACACCAACGAACTCAAAAGGGCCGGATACTATACCTTAAATATAGATTACGATCAAGCAGGATTGGGGACTGCCACCTGCGGGCCGGACATTGCTGAAAGGGATTTAGTAAAGATTGAGGACCGTGTTGTTTCCATGGAATTGCATTTGCAACTTGGTGAAAATGCGTTTTTTGAAGATTTCTTTGTGAATCAATCCAAAGAGTTGGATCATTTGTTTGTCAGACATATAGATTTTGCACAATGGAGATGGATAAGGAATCCCATTACACTTCTCAATAAACCTTCTGCGCCATACGATAAAGATGCCGACACCCTTCTCATAGATGAAAAAATCGGTAACCCCGCCAACTTTCACGAAGGATGGGTCGGCTATAATGGTGTGCCAATGCAACTGCAATGCAAGTTTGATGAGAGTCAAGAAGACTCATTGACCGTCACCCTCAGTTTCGCGCACCACCCCTCGCAGTGGGTGTTTATGCCGCAGAAGGTGACCGTGTCGTACTCCAAGAACGGCAAGAAGTTCAGCAAGCCCGAAGAGGTCGCGCTGCCGATTAATCCGACCTTGGAGGCCAACAGCAAGCCGCGGGTCTGTATCCTGCGCCACAAGATTCCGAACCAAAAGGTCAAATACATCCGCATCGAGGCCGAGCCGGTGGAGAAATTGCCCGAATGGCACGCCGCCCCCGGCGAGAAGGTGTGGATCATGACCGATGAGGTGAAAGTGCAGTGATACAGAATTTTTTTATCTTTGCACTCTTTAATTGAGAACCACATGGCAAAGCTTGCTGTCGTCATATTGAATTGGAACGGGAAGAAATTCCTGGAGCAGTTTTTACCTGCATTGGTCAGATATTTGCCTGATTATGCGGAGATTGTGGTGGCGGACAACGCCTCTTCCGATGACTCTGTTCCCTTTCTCAAGGCAAGTTATCCTCAGATTCGCGTGCTGGAGCACGAGCGCAACGAGGGCTTTGCCCGCGGCTACAATATGGCTCTGGAGAAGGTGGATGCGCAATATTTCTGCCTGCTGAACTCCGACATTGAGGTTACGAAGCATTGGATAGAGCCCATTGTGGAGATGATGGACACCAACGAGACCATTGCGGCCGTGCAGCCCAAGTTGCTGTCGTACCACCATCGCGACGAGTTTGAGTATGCAGGGGCCGCGGGCGGTTACATCGACAAATACGGCTACCCGTTCTGTCGCGGGCGCGTGTTCGGCAACATAGAGAAGGACCACGGGCAGTACGACACGGAGGCGGACATTTTTTGGGCCTCCGGTGCAGCCATGTTCGTGCGCAGCGACGTCTATCGCACCATGGGCGGCCTCGACCCCGACTTCTTCGCTCACATGGAAGAAATTGACTTCTGCTGGCGTATCAAGAATACGGGCTACAAAATCAAATTCAACCCCAACTCGGTCGTATATCATATCGGCGGCGGCACCCTGCCCAAGAATAACTCCTACAAAACGTATCTCAACTTCCGCAACAACCTGTTCCTGCTGCTCAAAAACTTGCCCGAAGAACGCATCAAACGGACTTTGGTGGTGAAGTTTTTCCTGGATCAGGTAGCCGCTGTGTTCTTCCTTTTGCAAGGACATTTCAAGGATTTTATCGCTGTCTATAAGGCCATGCGCGATTTCTACAAGAATTACGCCTCCTGCAAGGCCAAACGCAATACGCTTCCCAAACTGGCATACACCGACACCTATCCGAAGTCGGTCGTTTTTCTGCATTATTTCAAACGCAAAAAGATTTTTAACGGAACAGATTTTTCCTAAAAACAGCAGATTATGGAACTTTTCAGCCAGATATATGAGTATATCCTGATTGTGATGTCGGTACTCGGTGTAGGTGTTTTCATCACCTTGCAGTTTGTGACCCCGGCCTACGGTATGACTTTCAACAACCGATGGGGCATGTCGGTGCGCAGCAACTTGGGTTGGTTTATCATGGAGTCTCCCGTGTTTTTCACCATGTTGTTGCTCTATTATATCTCCACTTTGGAGGGTGTCAAACCGTTTAACATCGTGACCTTTGTGATGTTTTTCTTCTTTGAATTCCACTATTTCCAAAGGTCGTTCATCTTTCCTCTCTTGATGAAAGGACAAAGCAAAATGCCCATCTCCATCATTATCACAGGTTTTGTGTTTAATACTCTGAATGCCATCATGCAAGGCGGTTGGCTCTTTTTCTTCTGCCCCGCCGATGCCTATCCGGTTTCCTGGTTCTGGTCGTGGCAGTTCATTCTCGGCACTTGCATCTTTTTGTTCGGCATGGTCATCAACCTGCACTCCGACCGCATTATACGCGCTTTGCGGACCGATATCACCGACAATAACTACTATTTGCCTAAAGGTTGGCCGTTCAACAGAATCAGCTCCGCAAACTACACGGGTGAAATTTTGGAATGGCTGGGTTTTGCCATCCTTACTTGGTCCATCTCCGGCTTTGTATTCCTGCTCTGGACTTGTGCCAATATCATCCCGCGCTCCAAGGCTGTCTATGAACGTTACACCCAGTTTTTCGGAAAAGAGTTCACCGATTTGAAGCGCTATAAGATTTTCCCGGGCATTTATTAATCATTATGAAGAAGATTATTGTTTTCCTGATATGCGTTTTGCCGCTCCTGGTTTGTTGTGATATCTACAACAATCCGGTGCCGTACGTGAAGATAGATTTCGTGATCTATCCCAACGATGTCCAGTATTACCGCTTGAACACGTATGGTGGATATGAATACCTGACCGGCGGCGTGAATGGCATTATTGTCTATCGGATTGACGAGTGGAATTTCAACGCTTTCGACCGTGCCTGTCCCTACGACTATGAGGAGAATGAATCGTGGCTATATGTGGCCCCTGACGGTCTGCGTCTGATTGACTCGCTGTGCGGTTCCACGTACAATATTCTGGATGGAATGCAGCTTGGCGGTCCGACGAAATACCCCTGTCGCAGGTACAACACGCGGTTTGATGGGGTGAGGCTGAGGATATATAGTTGAGAGTTTAGAGTTGAGAGTTGAGAGTTGAGACGAAAGACTGGAGACTGGAGACCGACCTTGTACCCTGCACCTTGTACCTTTTACCTGTTTTTTACGACCAGTATGGCATTTGACACGCCGCGTTCTCCGGTGTGGTCGAATCGGCCATTGTTGATGGGGTAGTTGACGATGCCATCGTAAGGTTTTCCTTTGATATACAGGGTGGTGGAGCCTCCGCCGTCCATGTTGAGTGCATCTTTGCATCCCAGCCAGTGAAGGGTGCTGGTCAGCTCATCCAGTGACATGCCTTCCGACTCTTTGGTGCGCCCATCGACCACGAACAGCAGGGTGGTACCGTCGGGGCGGATGCCCACGGCAGTGCGCGGGTGCCGGTTGCTCACAAACGTGCGGTCGTGGCGGAAGGGTTGTGTTTCGCCCCGGAGGATCAGCAAGGGGCCGGCGGTCATCACGTTGCTGTCGGGCAGCGAGCGTTCCCATGTGCGCGCGCTGTCCGTGCGCAGGATGTGTGGCGCGCCCTCGCGCAGGACTAACGTGCCATATTGATAATATTTCCTGTTGACGGTGTCCGTGCCCGGCGTGTTCTCGCCCAGCTCCTCGCCATCAATGCGGAGATGGCATACAGGGTGGTGCTTGTCCATGTCGAAGAAAGAACCGTTGATGGCGGCCACCGCATCGTGACGTTGGGCTATGACGGACGTGGGGGTGCGCTCGGGCTCGTAGGCAAAAGCCAGCCGTTTGCCCGACTGCGCCGGAATCTCCAATATCGCTATGAATTGGTTGCTATTGAAATACTCGTGATGGGTAAAGTGTACTTTTTTCAGCACCATGCCGTCCAGTGAGTCCACCTGCCACGCCGCATTTACCAGCGTGGCAGAGTCGGTCTGTGCCCACACGCACGAGGCGCACAGGAGAAATATTGCCGTTAGAAGGCGTAGTTTGTTCATCAGTTGTTTTAGCCGAGCATATCCTGTATATCCTTCTCCATCTCCTCCGGTGTCGTGGTGGGCGGGAAACGCTTTATTGTGCTGCCGTCGCGGGAGATGAGGAACTTGGTGAAGTTCCATTTGATGTCACTTTCCTTTTCCACGCTCTTGCTGAGGGTCTTGAACAATGCTGCAGAAGCTTTGGCTTTCAAGCCTTTGTACTCTTCGGTCGGGGCCTGCGATTTCAGATATTCGTAGATGGGGTGCGCTTCGCTGCCGTTGACGTCGATCTTTTTCATCAGAGGGAAAGTCACACCGTGGTTGAGGCGGCAGAATTCTGCAATTTCCTCATCGGAACCCGGCTCCTGGTGGGCGAACTGGTCGCAGGGGAAGCCGATAATGGTCAGACCTTGGTCTTTGTATTTTTGGTAAAGAGCTTCCAATCCGTCATACTGCGGGGTGAAACCGCATTTGGAGGCAGTGTTGACAATCATCAGGACCTTGCCCTCATATTGGGCCAAGTCCACTTCCATACCCTTATTGTTCAGGGGCTTGTAATCGTAAATTGTTGACATATTCTTTGGAGGTTAAATGTTTTACGGGGCAAAGGTACAACTTTTATGCTAAATGACCAATCCAGTATTCGTCAAAGATGCGGCGGATTTGCGGTTCATCGTCAATCATTTGGCGCAGTTGCTCCAGTCGTCGGGCGTTGGGGGAGTCCGGAAACCACAGTTTGAGATACCCGTTATGGCCGTATTTTTCGTGAAGATGCTGGATGGTCCGCTCATAGTGTCCCTCTTTGTCAAGTTCGGGATAATGTTCCAGCCCGAATTGCACGGTGCGACGGACAATAGTCACCGGGTCGATGAAGCGGTCGGCTTCTGCCACGATGCGCCCGTAAAGTGTGCGCGGGGCGTGGTCCGCCGAAGCACGGTGATCTTCCGCCGCGCAGGCCATTGTCTCTATCTGTTCGGGCAAGAACCATCGGAGCAGATTCCGGTCGGCGCGGATAATACGTCCGGAAACCAAATGATGCCGCTCGCGTCCCTCGCACAGGCCGGTGTCGTGGTAAGCGGCAATGACATACGACATTTCCGCATCTGCGCCCGTCTGCTCGGCCAGTTCCAGACTCTGGCGGATGACCATTTCCACATGGTCGCGCTGATGCGCTGCATCAAAACTGTCGTACCGCGGCAGTATCTCGCGTTCAATATATACTTGTAAATCTTGGCGGATAGGGTTCATGTTATGGTGATTCGTTTGTTTATATGATTCACAAATCCATATTACTGCTAATTGTGCCGCAAAAGTACACAAAACGAGAATATTCAGGCAATTGGATTGGCAATTTGAAAATGTTTTGTACTTTTGCAAAATCAAAGTATAGAATAATCAAAATAATCGTTATGAAAAACATCCTTTTTATCGTCGGTTCTTTAAGAAAACAGTCTTTTAATCGTCAGCTGGCCGCTATGGCCGAGAAGATGCTGGTTAATAAATTCAATATTCAATATCTTGAATTTGAAGATGTTCCGTTTATGAATCAAGACTTGGAAGCGAATACTCCCGCTCCTGTGGTACGCGTGCGGAAGGAGATCCTCGCCGCCGACGGCATCTGGATTTTCACGCCCGAGTACAACTATAGCTATCCCGGTCTGCTCAAGAACTTGTTGGACTGGCTCTCCCGCCCGATGGACATCAGCGACTTCACCAACCCCACGGCTGTGGTTGGCAAAAAGGTGACAGTGAGCGGCGCCGGCGGCAACAACAAGACCGCCTCTTGCCGTGCCAAATTGAACGAACTGTTGGAGTTTATGAAAATGCAGGTGATGACAGAGCCGCAGACGGGCATCGCCCTCGGCATCGAGGCCTGGACCAAAGGCGAATTCAACCTCACCGACGAGCAAGTTGCCATGCTGAAAGAGCAGGCTGAGAAGTTCACTGCGTTTGTCAATGCGTAGTGATAGCCAAACCGGACAGAATGCCAGCAATTGATTGTTGGCATTTTTTTAAGGTGTAAAGACACTGCTTTTTCCAATGAACGTTTATTGGAATCATCAAGAACATTAATATCATTGACAATAAGTCTAATAATAACAACACAATGATGAAAAAATTGACATTTTTCTTATCAATTCTTATTATAGGATTGTCGGCAAAAGCCCAATATACGGAACGTGTGACGGACAATGTGATGTTCCGGCGCAACGGGGCTTCGATTAGTCGTTTGTCCATATTGATCCCGATTCCCCAGACAAACCAGTACCAAACGGTTCATAATGTGGCCTACGAGGGTGGTGTGTATTGCGAGGTGGACAATTCAGATGACCGTTATGCCAGATTCCAATTCAACAACGTCTCCGATGACAACATCATGGTGGGTGTGAGGACGGAATTAACGCATCATAGCATCAATGTGGACTTCTCCCAAATTGACGAAAGCATTTCCTACGATATGACATCCGAAGAATACAGGTTGTACACGGGGAGCACGGCAGGCGGATATGTAGATCCTGACAATCCGGTCATCCGCTCTTTGGCTGACAATATTTGGAACAGCAGTGAAGGTATTGTCAACTTTGCGTATAACTGCTATGATTATGTGGCGGAGAATTATACTTTTCTTAATCCGAATACGGGCATCCATCCGTTAAGTCAGATTCTTGCCGATGGAGGTGGTGATGCCGGCAACCTTTCATCCATACTTATCTCGTTGTTGCGCTGCAAGGGGATTCCGTCTCGGCATGTGGTAGCCATCTATTCAAATGGCGAAAAGCACGTGTGGGCAGAATTCAAGATAGAGGGATATGGCTGGATACCCATGGATGTGTGCTACCACCAATCGGATCCTTACGGCAACTATTTTGGTCGATACAATACTGACGCTATCGTTGTAGGGTATGACGTGGGACATACTTATAGCCGTTGGGGATCGACCGATACATTTGTTATGGATATACTACAGACCTACTTCTGGTGGTGGTGGGGCAACGGTGGTGAATCGAGTGTAGAGTGGCAAATCTCTGGAGAAGAGATAGATCCTCCGACCGTTGTTGAAGAGTTTGATCATAACGAATGGAACATATATCAGTTCAACGGTAATATTGTAATCGAGTTAAGTGAATGCACCGACAATCTGTCCGAAGAGCGGACAATTTCCGTGTTCGATTTGCTGGGCCGTCCGATTGTCTTGCCGCGGAAGATGCAAAACAATAGAGAGGTTGTTTCGGTACCCTCCACAGGTGTGTATTTGATCAAGATGGGTCGCACCAAAACTATCAAAATCTTTGTTCTGAAACAATAGAAAGATTGTTGATTGATTTTAATTCAGCGTCTTATGGCAATATAGCGGAGTGGAGGATGTGCAAAGGGTCAGCCATATTCAATACACTTGCTGCCTGCTGTTCGGCAGTTGTGGTTTATAAGCATCCATAATGAAAACGATAAATTCGCTGCAAAAACACTATAAATAAATCAATTACGCAAATTTAATTTTTGCTATTCGGGAACTTGGCTTGATTTCATTCGGGAACTTGGCAAAAAATATTCGGCGAGTTGGCGGTTCGGATTCCTTCTCATTGCGCAGGGATTTCATGTAGGCGATGGTGTTTGTTTGCCTTATGTTGCCAATCAATATCCTGAAGCTTTAAATTATTTTCTGATACGCCAGCCGCTCGTCGCCGTTGGCCAAGAGGATGATGCCGCAATATTGGAAGCCGTGTTTCAGGATGTTGTGCTGCATGATGCGGTTGTCGCGGTGCGTGTCGATGCGGATGTTCCGGTCGTGGGCAAAGCAGAACTCCATGATATTCTGGAAGATGCCGTGCACCTCCGGAAAGCTGGCAATACGGTGAATGACATGGTAGGGCAATGTATCATCCACCCACTTGCCGTCGTAAATGGTGGCGTAGGTAGGCTCCGGCGATGGCAAAAATGCGAAATAGGCTACGATACGGCCATCGTCTTCCACCACGAAGCTCTCGTTTCTCTCTATATCCGCACTCACGGCCTCAAGCGAGGGATAGCCATTGATCCACTGCTTCGTGTTTCCGTCAGCCACCATAATGGCTTTTGCCGCCGCGAAAACCTCAAGGATTCTCTCAGCATCATCTGGCAATTTGGCGGGGCGGATAGTGTGGTTTTGTGATAGCATTGTTTTTTTCTTTGCAAATTAAATAATTTTCGGCATCTTGGCGCCCCCCCCAATCTTCTACCATCTCAACTTGGCCTTCAGCGTAATCCGCTTTTTCTGGCCATCGGTACCGATGATTTCCAGGATTTGGTTGGGCTGTTCATCGATATAGTACTCCTCCTCCCAAGTGTAATCCTTGACATTCCGCCCGTTGACAGTGATGATGGTGTCACCCAAGGCCATACCCGCTTTCGCCGCATCGCTCTCTCGTTCGAGTGATGACACAATCCAGCCTCGGCCAATATCGGTGCGGTTGCGGAATGTGTAGCCATAAGTTGGCCTCAGAGGATTTTGGGGCTTGAAACGGCGAAGGTAGAGTGTTTGGTTCTTGGCATCGATGATGATGTTGTAATTCGACCAGATGGTATTGCCAATCACCCCGATATACGACGCATTGCCAAATGCACCTGTCCCTTCGGGAATGTAGGAAATAGGCCTCCCCTTTATGGTATCGTTTCCAATGATCATCCAATTGGACAGCATATCGACGAAAACTTCCTGTTTCTTGTCTCCAAGTCCCATCTGCAGGATGTCTGTGAAGTATCGCTTGCCCGGAACCGCATCGAGCTGATATTGCTTTGTGGTCTGTGCCGTGAAATCTACTGTACCGCTGCTGCCCGTATCCATCAGATACCAGCCCTTGATGGTCTTGCCCCCAATGCGAGTCTCGGCCTGAATGTGGATTCTGTTGTTTTCGAATTTGATAGGCAACTTCATGTAGCCGTTCGTGTTGGGCACTCCTGTCTTGTATTGTTTGAGATAGTTGTGCTCAAAATTGATTTCAAATGGGTGTTTGTCAATGTTTTTTATGCCCATAATGCCATCGATATGGCAGTCCACAACGTCTCGAAGCTGAAATATGGGTGCAATGTCGTAGTGCTCCTCCACGTTGCCGACCTGCACTTTCGTTTGGTCCATGACAATTCTAATCAGCGTACGTCCTGCCCCGCCACCTGCATTGGCGTATCCAAAGTTTTTGGGCTTCCATTGGGAGCTGGAAAGCCATACGCTGTCCACGCCAAACATATCGGCGGCCCCGGTATCATAGATGATGTCACATTCAATTGTGTCATTGATTGTGGCGTGAAGAATCAAGTGTCCTCTCATGAGGAAAGGGATGCTGTCCATCCGCACTTGGGCGGACAGGCTGCCGCAAAGCATTATGGCGGCAAGAAAGTGTATGGGGAACCGTTTCATGTTGCAGATTATTTCATACAGATGTGTCACAATCCCAATCAGTGCATCTGGATATATTGAATGGCAGCGTCCAGCTGGGGCTTGAAATCCCCGTTATGGTTTTTGCGGAGCACCAACTGATCGGGGATGAGTCCGATGCCTTCCAATACCTTGCCGCCCACCTGCGCCTCAAATGTGGAAGTGTAGATGTAGTGGTTCATTGTATTGTAATTGCCAAAAGGACCTCCGTAGTTTAGATTGATGGAGGCAACTGGCTGCAGGGGACCGGTGGCCCCGTAGGTGCGCTCACCGATGACATAACTCGTGGGCAGTACAGCCTTGATGGTCATGGGCTCGATTTCACCCATGCTGATGGAGTTGATATCGCAAATGATCACGTATGGAATGTTTTCGGCGGTAATGTCGCGGTGGTATTGGCTTTGAGGATAGATGTAATAAGGAGTCCAGACGGAATGCTCCAGTCTGCCGGGACCTTCTTTATAGCGCGTCCTCAAAATCTCTTTTTTCTCATTGATGAATGAGCCTATCAGATAGTCCAGGTCGTCTTGGTAACCACCGCTGTTGGCTCTGTTGTCGAGGATGATGCCGGCCAACTGATTACGGGGCGTTTCCTTAATAGCTGTCAACCAATGTTTTATGAGCGCCGCGGCCTCTCTGACCCCTTTGTCCCCGTTCGTTGAACGCATAATAGGTGTCATGGCTGCTGCAGATTGCCATAGGTAGGGGATTTTGCGTCCGTCGGGAAGGGTGAACAGGCAGTAATGATAAATGATGGTGGCCCCGATTTCATCTACGAATGCTGTGGCTGATTCATGAACTGCGATGTTGTATTGTGATTCAATGTTGCCAAGAAATGCGAACATGTTAATTTGTTCTTCACCAATCGATTCAATGTAATAATCTCGTTGTGCCACTTCATTGGCTCCAGGCCTGACAATCACGAATGAATTAATATCATTCGCTGATGGGAAGATGTTCCTCAGCACAATCGTCATATGGTGGTCGGTCATGCCGCCAAGGGCACCTTGATACAGCGCGTCCAACTCTGCGATAGTCACGTCTTGTCCAGCCGCATGCTTCTCGTCGAGAGCCTTGAATTGAGGCATATATTGGTTGTAAACGGCATCCCAGTCGGTGTTGTCCACATCCCAGAAGACATAACCTGTGCTGATGCACTTCCATAGATATTCAAACTGTCCAGCATAGCTGTCGTAAGCCAAAGCACCGTTTTCGCCAATATAGGGATGATAATCGGCTTCTTTACGGCAACCGCTGAAAACCAATGCGATAAGGGTCAATACAAGGATATATTTCTTCATGATTTTTCGATTTTAGAATTTATATGAGACGCCTAAATTGACGGTAAGGGTGTTCAGATAGCGCGGGTCGCTCAGATGCTCGTAACCCTTGCGGAAACTGACCAGGTCATAGTAATAGAGCGCATCGAGGTTGAGGCTCCAATGGGCAGCGATGTCGTAACTCAATCCTACACCACCGACCAGCCCGGCTGTAAACCGGCGGTCTTCCTTGTTGAATTCCCTATTTTCATCAAAGTCGTTGAAATATACATAATAATCTGTCATCCAATATGTTTGACCCTTTACACGTGCTTGGAGCCAATAGCCGGCGTAGCCGCCCAAGAGCGCATGCCCGCGCAATTTCTCCCCACCGAAGGAGAAGTCGGCCATCACGGGCAGCATCAGGTAAGAATTACAATACTTCGTGAAAACCGGCTCGAGGTAATTGAGGTTGCGGTCCATCCGGTGCGAACGTTGCATATAGCAGAGGTCGGCGCGGAGGGCAAACCATTGGGTGAAGGAATAGCTGGCCTGTAGGCCTGCTTCAAAGCCGCTTTGCGATGAGAATGTCTCGTCAATACGGCCCGAGTTGGAACGAGTGACATTGTTATACGTCCATCCGCCTCTGAGGCCAAGTGACCATTGGGCGTTGGCTTCCAATGCCGTCCAGCATAACAGGACAACAATGAGAACTCTTAATGTTTTCTTATACATGTTATTTATACTTAATGTTTTTACTTTTCTCGAATACTTACCGCGAAGCCTCCGCACGGGGCCATCCGCAATTTCAAGACGCTCTTGGCAGTAACGATCTTCTTTGTGATGGTATAGGCTTGAGGATTATATTTGGATTTTGAATCCTGAACTCTGAATTCTGAATCATCAGGAAGGCCGCAGGCATCGGGTGCATCGGCATATATGGTGGCCTCGTATTTCACGCCGGGTTTCAGAAAATCCAATTTCACCGTAATCTCACGGGCGTTTTCATCGGTGATGCCGCCGACATACCAAACGTCACGGGGATTTTGTTGTTGTAGAGACGCAAAATTTTGCGTCTCTACAGTGTCGGGAATGGCATACACAAACCTCGTGGCATTGGAAATCACCCCTTTCTTGCCGTCAGGCAATGTCCCTACACCATCGGCGGCCTTGTTCAACGAAGAAATTTTCGGGTGACGTGCCGTCACGATAAATTCCCCAGGTTCCGCCATGATATAGATGCTGGTATCCCAATCCACCGCCACATCTTTGATGAACTGGAACGCATCCATATAAGGTTCATAATGTTCCGGAAAATCGGCGGCCATCTGCAGCGGAGAGTAGAAGGTAACGTAAAGTCCCAATTGGTTGCAGATAGTGTGACTCAATTTCTTTCCCCACGGTACGATTTTGCCCATGTCGGGTTCGAAAATGCCGGGGGTGTAGTCCATCGGGCCGCCCTGCAGACGCGTGAATGGCAGGATTGCGGTGTGACCGGGGTGGATGCGCTCACGGAACTCAGTGCCCATCGCGCTCTCGTTGCCAATCATGTTGGGCCACGTGCGGCAGAGTCCCGTAGGTCTTACCGCCTCGTGCGAGTTGACCATGATGTGGTGCTTGGCAGCCTCCACGATGGCGTAATGGTAGTGGTTGTTGATGGGCTGGCTGTAGTGTCCCTCTCCGAACGGGATGATGGTGCCCACATAACCTCCCTTCACGGCATCGTAGCCATATTGGTTCATCAAGTTATAGGCTTTCTCCATCCAGCGTTCGTAATTCAGTGTGGAGGCGGAGCTTTCGTGGTGCATGATGAGACGGATGCCTTTCTCATGGGCGTATTTGTTCAAGGCGGGCAGGTCAAAGTCAGGGTAGGGGGTGAGGAAGTCGAACACGAACTCCTTCTGTTTGCCGTACCAGTCCTCCCAGCCAATGTTCCAGCCTTCGATGAGCAGCCCGTCGAAGCCGTTGGCAGCGGCGAAGTCGATATAGCGGCGCACATTGGCGTTGTTGGCACCGTGCGTGCCGTTGGGCGTGGCGTGCTCAAAGTCGGTCTGGCCCAGTTTCACAGAGGGGAAATCGTTGGTGTAGTTCCAGGTGCTCTTGCCGGAAATCATCTCCCACCACACACCCATGTACTTCACGGGATGAATCCACGACACATCCTCCAAAGCGCACGGCTCGTTGAGGTTGAGGATGAGGCGCGAGGCGAGCACGTCCGTGGCCTTCTCGCAGACCATCACGGTGCGCCAAGGGGTAGTACATGGTGCCTGGATGCGGCCTTTGTAGCCGGTAGCATCGGGGCAAAGCCACGCGCGGAAGGTATGGGATTTTGGCTGTTGGTGAGGTACAGAAGACATCGTGTCCCATGGGTTTGTTGACAAGGCATCCAAATATTCGAGGTGCATGGTCGGGAAATCGAGGGTGGCCGCCTCGTGGATGTTGATATACAATCCGTCGTCGGTTTTCATCTGCAAGGCCGTCTGCACGCCCGTCTTCGAAAAAGCTGTCCACGGCCAGCCGCCGTTTTTGTGGCTAACCTCCCACAAGTTGCGGATTTCCGATAGCTTTGACCGTGTGTAGTTGTACTCCTGCGTGTCGTAGTCGCCGGGAATCCACCACGCGGTGTGGTCGCCGGCCATGGCAAACTCGGTGAGTTCCTCCTTGAACCAGAAGCAGACCAGCGCATTGTAGATGTTTCCCGGGTACAGTTTGGTAGGCAGCAGGTCCGGGAACTCGTAGCGGAAGCCGAGCCCGTCGTCGTAGAGACGGAAACGGATTTGCATCACAGTGGGGCGTTTCTCTGTCGAATGGTCCATGCTCTCCACACTGCCGACAGGCTGTTCCAGCGTCACCAGCATTTCGTTGTAATGGTTGCGGATGTGCGCTTCTTCGCCCCAAACGGGGTCCCAAGTTTCGTCAAAGGTGCTATATTCCGTGTTTTTCAGCACGAAAGCGTGGGCAAGGTCGTCGCGCCATTCCAAAATAAAACCCATTCTGGAAGGCAGCACTACTGGTTTTCCGTTGCGGTTCAGGGAATACTGCGGCACACCATCGACAATTTTGAATATCAGCTCCAATTGTCCGTCGGGACTGTTCAGCTTTACCGTATCGGTGGCATACGTTGTTCCAATAAACCAGGCCGAGAACAACAATAAAAAGAATATTTTTTTCATTTTTCGTTTGTTTGATTCTTCAAGAATAAAATACACGGTTGACTGTTGTTTGTTTTTTCGAAAAGATTGCATGCTGAAGGGCAGGAAAAAACATGCGACACTCCTAATCCGGGAAGAAGTAGAAGTGTCGCATTGTTTTGGTTTCCGTAAGTGTGAAATATTATTTCTAATATCTGTAAGAGTCGGTCTTGAACGGCCCCTCCACTTTCACGCCGATATAGTCGGCTTGCTTCTGGGTGAGCTTGGTCAGCTTGACGCCGATTTTGCTCAGATGCAGGCGGGCTACCTCTTCGTCCAAGTGTTTCGGAAGATTATACACGCCGATCTTGTAGTCGTTCTGCCAGAGGTCGAGCTGGGCCATGGTCTGGTTCGTGAAGGAGTTGCTCATCACGAAGGAGGGATGTCCAGTGGCGCAACCCAAGTTCACCAGGCGGCCTTCGGCCAGGATGAAGATGGAGTGTCCGTCGGGGAAGATATATTCATCCACCTGCGGCTTGATGTTGCGCTTTTGGATGTTCGGCTGGGCCTCGAATGCGCCCACTTGGATTTCGTTGTCGAAATGGCCGATGTTGCACACGATGGCCTGGTCTTTCATCTTGTTGAGGTGATTCACGGTGATTACATCGCAGTTGCCGGTGCAGGTGACGTAGATGTTGCCCTCTTCGAGCGCGTCTTCCACGGTCTTCACCTCGAAGCCTTCCATGGCGGCCTGCAGGGCGCAGATGGGATCCACTTCCGTGACGATGACGCGTGCGCCGTAGGACTTCATGGACTGTGCACAGCCCTTGCCCACATCGCCGTAGCCGCACACGACCACCACCTTGCCGGCCACCATCACGTCGGTGGCGCGCTTGATGCCATCAGCCAACGATTCGCGGCAGCCGTACTTATTGTCGAATTTGGACTTCGTAACGGAGTCGTTCACATTGATGGCAGGGAAGAGCAGCTCGCCACGCTCCATCATCTGATAGAGGCGGTGTACGCCCGTGGTGGTCTCTTCCGACACACCCTTGATTTCTTTCACCATGTTGTGCCATTTGTGCGGGTCTTCTTTCAGAATCTCTTTCAAAGTCTGGAAGATGACAGCCTCTTCGTGGGAGGAAGGCTCCTTGTCCAGAACAGTGGGGTCTTCCTCGGCTTTGTATCCCAGATGGATGAGCAGGGTGGCATCGCCGCCGTCGTCCACGATGAGTTGCGGGCCTTTGCCTCCGGGGAAAGAGAGTGCCTGATTGGTGCACCACCAGTAGTCTTCCAGCGATTCGCCCTTCCAGGCGAACACGTTCACGCCCGTGGCGGCGATGGCTGCGGCGGCGTGGTCCTGGGTGGAGAAGATGTTGCAGCTGCACCAGCGTACTTCAGCGCCCAAGTGCACCAGCGTCTCGATCAACACGGCGGTTTGGACAGTCATGTGCAAAGAACCCATGACGCGCACGCCCTTCAGAGGCTTGCTGTCACCATATTTCTCGCGCAACGCCAACAGTCCCGGCATCTCCTTTTGTGATACTTCAATGTCCTTGCGGCCCCATTCGGCCAACGCCATATCGGCGATTTTGTATTTGAGGTTGTAATCGGTCATATCTTAATAGTTTTGTTGGGGCTGAATTGTCATTCGCCCTTACGATTATTTCTGCATTGTGGTCGGGTGCATGTCGGCACGGGTATAGATTTCGGGTTTGAAATATTTCTTCATGAACTCCACCATCTCTTTCTTGGTGACGGAATTGACGATGTTGTCGTATTCGGACGGGTTGACGATGGGCTCGCCTTGTGTGATTTTGCCGCTGATATAGCCGAGCCAGAAACGGTTGGTCTGGATGTTCTTGGCACGTGTGCTCAGCATCTGCTTCTTGATTAATTCCATCGTTTTCTTGTCCGGACCTTTGACTTTGAAGTCGTTGAGAATCTTCAAGCTGGCATCGGCAAGTTTGTCGGTTTTTGCAGGATCGCAACCCAACAGGATCATCAGGGTCATTTCGGGTTGCGGGAGTTTACTGGCACTCATCTGCACCATCGGGGAATAGACATCACCCATCTTTTCACGCACGATTTTGACAAATTGGATGTCCAATGCTTCGCCAATCATGTCGGCGATGATAGAATTGCGATAATTCCACTCAATGGAGTTGGTGATGTACATACCCATCCAGCCTTGCTGCTCGGTACCGGCGTAAACGGTCTGCGTAGAAGCTTTGTCCGGACGAGGTTTCAAAACGCTCAAGTCGTAGTTCTCTTTTTTGGACGGTTCGGTCTTCATAGAGCCGAGGTAGAGTTCCACAAACTCTTTCATCTCCTTTTCATCGTAGTTGCCCACGAAGAAGAAGTTGAAATCGGCGGGGTTGGCGAAACGTTCCTTGTAAATTCTCACAGCACGGTCGAAATCCACCTGAGCAAAATACTCGTCATCGTATGAGAACATCTGTTTCATGTAAGGATCGTTGTTGTATGCAGCCTCGATGAACTTGCCAATGTATTTGTACATCGGTTGGGCGGTGATCATCTTGACCTGCTCTTTGGTCTCGTCCAACACCAAATCGAAGGCATTTTTGTCGATGCGCGGGTTGGTGAAGAAGGCGTTGAGATATTGGAAGAAGAATTCCAGATCTTTCGGGGATGAGGAACCGGAGAATCCTTCAGTCAGCAGGCTGATGTTAGGAGACACACCAACATTTTTGCCCTTCATCTTCTTCATCAAAGAGTTGTAATCCAAACCGGCGATACCGCCACGGTCGATAATCTCGGCGGCGAAGTCAACGGAAGCCAGGTCTTTCACAGGATAGAGAGATTTGCCACCCTTGCTGGAGGCGGAGAACAGAATTTCGTCGTTCTTGTAATCGGTTTTCTTGACATAAACCGTAATGCCATTGGAAAGAGTCCATTTTTCTGCACCCACGGCCTCGATTTTCTCCACATTGGTGATTTTGCCGGGCGTCAAGGCCTCTTTTTCCAGAATCTCCTGATCTTTATAGGTGTCCACGTAGGGTTGTACGTTGGCTAAAGATTTGTCATTCAAGATGGTTAAGATTTCTTCCTTTGTGGGAACTTTCACATCCTCTTTTTCAGGAGCTGTGATGATGGCCACCATGTTGTCGTCTGTGACCCATTCTTTTGCAAGGGCGTTGATTTCTTCCAAGGTGATACCTTCAATCAATTTCTTGGCGAAGTTGTTCTCGCGTTTGGCACCCGGGATAGGGTCTTGACGCAGGAAGTTGTTGATGTATTGGGAAGCGAATTTGGCCGATTCGGTCTTGTCAACCTCTTTGGCTGCCTTGTCGTAGCGTTCCAACAGTTCCTCTTTGGCGCGGTCGAGCTCCGTTTGCAGGAAACCGTGTTTCAGCACGCGGTAGTCCTCCTGCATGAGCACTGTGACGGCATCGTTGATGCGGTTTTCCTTGGCCATGGCATTGGAACCGTACATGTCGGTGTTGCCGATGAAATCACCGTAGCCGGCAGATGCAGCTATGAACGGGCACTTCGGATCTTGGGTCATCTCCTCGAAACGAGCGTCGTACATGGCGTTATACAGGTCAATGCAGAGTTGCTGGCGGAAATCACCGATGGTCTTCATGGCCTTGTGCTGGTGCTTGCGGATAAGCATCACCTGACTGCCAGTGGCTTCCGGATCGGTACATACGGCTACCAACGGCTCCTTGTTCGGGGCGATGCCGTAAATCTCTTTTTTCTTGGGATTCTGCTTGGCCGGAATGTTACCGAACATCGTCTTGATCTTCTCTTCCACAACCTTAACGTCAATGTCGCCAACTACAATCACGGCTTGCAGGTCGGGACGATACCAATCTTTGTAGAAGTCCTTGATTACTTGATAATCGAAAGTTTGCAAAATGTCCAATTTGCCGATAGGCAGACGGTCGGCGTAACGGGAATCCTTCATCAGGATAGGCCAGTACTCCTTGCGCATACGGTCGGAGGCGCCCAAGCCAAGGCGGTATTCCTCGATGATGACACCGCGTTCCTCGTCAATCTCCTTATTGTCATAAAGCAGACCGGCAGCCCAGCCGCGCAGGATCTTGAGACCGAGGTCAATGTTGCCCGGATCATCCGTCGGCATGGGGATCATATAGACCGTTTCATCAAAGCTGGTGTATGCGTTGAGGTCAGCGCCGAACACCACACCCTTGCTGCGCAGGTGATCAACCACGCTGTTGCTCGGGAAACCTTCAATGCCGTTGAAAGCCATGTGCTCGGTAAAGTGAGCCAAACCTTGCTGTTCGTCCGTTTCCTGATTGGAACCGGCGTTCACGGCGAGACGGAACTCCACGCGGTCTTTCGGATAGCTGTTCTTGCGGATGTAATAGGTTAAACCATTATCCAATTTACCGATGGTAACATTGGGATCCGCCTTGATGGGATCATTCAGGTTGAGATCTTTCTGTGCGAAAGTCATCCATACACAGCTGAAGATCATGACAAATGCAACTAATTTTTTCATAAGCTTATTTTTTTAAGATTAATATTCAGTGAACCTATTTGTTTATTTTCTTTGAAAACCTGATTTTTCTCATCAGGATCAGTACCACACCCATCAAAGCTATCAAAGCCAATGGGATGATGATGTTGATGCTGGCGAGGAAGGTCTTGCGTCCTCTCACCTTCTCCTTGTTCAGCGAGCCGATTCTGAAATTCTTGGACCGCAGTTGCAACAAATCGTCATCGGCGCAGAGATAGTTGACGCAGTTGACGATGAATTCCGTGTTGTCATACATCTTGCGGGTATAGATGTCGTAGCCGGCAGGGTAGGGCTGGTTGCGTTTCCGGTCGAAAGGATTGCGGATAATGTCGCCATCGGAGACGAAAATCTGGCGGGTATATGTACTCTTGGGACGGAAGTCGAGTTCCTTGATGGTGTCGAATTCCACAGGCAGGATGCCTTTGAAGGCGGATTCGAATTCACCTTCTACCAACACGGCCACCGGCAGGTTTCGAAAAGCGAACTCCTGCGGGTTGGGTTGCGCTACGCCTACCTTCAAGGTGACAATGGAGGGTGTGGGCACCAGCTTGGACCGTTCGGAGCTGCACATCAGCATGGTCTTTTTCAAGTCGGCGTTCTTGCCCACCAAGTCGATGCTGCCGGCAAACTCGGATTTGATTTCCTTGATGTTGCGCACGATGGGATGGTCGCCGAAGTTCACGATGTCGAGACAATAGGGAAACGCCATGAGCTTGAATTGCGGCTGGTCGCCGATCATGCCCACTTGCTGCGGGATAGGCAGGCAGCTGAGATCCTGTATCAGGTTGGGGTTGATACGCACACCATAGGTGAACAGCAGGTCGTTGATATATAGCGAACGCGGGGTGGCGAAAAACTCGGGCGAGTTTTGCAGGCTGTCGAGCGAGGCTGTGGTGTTGTCGATGAGCCACAGCACCTTGCCGCCGCGCATGATGAACTGGTCGATGATGTATTTGTCGTACTCTTTGAACGGCTGTGTGGGCTGCGCGATGATGAGCACATCGTATTTGTTGTTACCTAATCTGAGGGTCTGCTTGACGGAATCCTCAATGCTGATGTTTCTCAGACAGTTGATTTTGCCGTCCAGGGTGATGCGGCTGACGTTGTAGAAACGCTGCAGTCTCATGCCGGTCCAGCAGGTGTTCCAGAAGTCTAACTCGCCGTGCCCGTCGAGGAATGCGACAGTCGGTTTTTCGGTTTTCAGCAGTCGGCGAATCGGAGCCACTAAATTATATTCCAACTCCTCGATGGAGTATTGCATCCAGTCTGCACCGGCAGGGTCTGCCACAACCAGCTTGGTCGGGTACTCGTGGTCACGGTAGGAGATGATCGCACCCGGGATGACCATGTGGGTGGAATAGCCATTGGCGTCCTCACGGCTCACGGGGATGGGGTCGAGACCCTTCTTCACGAACTCACCCAAAATGGAGTTTACCTCTTCCGTGGTTTTGCCTTCCAATGGGTCGATGAACTCGAAATAGACGTTTTTGGAGTAGCTGCGGAAATCCTGCAACACCTGCTCCACCTGTTTGGCGAACAGCTGGTAGTCGGCGGGCTGGTCTTTGCCTTTCAGATAGACGCGGATATAGACCCTGTCCTCCAGGTTGTTGAGCATCTCGATGGTGCCCTTGGAGAGGGAATGCCGTTTGTCTTTGGTGAGGTCGATTCGGTAAAACAGGAATGAGGAGATGATGTTGACGACAATTACGGCCGCCAGCGCAATCAACAGTCCGATGAGCGTGTTCTTCTTAAACTGTCTGCCGCCTTCCGTTTGCCGGTTGTTTTTCTTTGAGTTATTCTTTTTCATGCTGCATTCGTTTAAAAAGTTACCATTTTCTGCTGAGCAGAACCACTCGTGTTCCGAACAGGAAGATGAAGATCACACTGCAAAAATAGATGATGTCTCGGGTGTCAACCACGCCCTTGCTGATGGAGGCGTAATGGTGCTCAATACCCAGATTCTTGACATAGTAGCCAAACGCCCCGAGCGCTTCAAAAGAATAAATGAAGGCGAATCCGAAGAAGATGATGAAACAGAGGGCGGCGGCGATGATGAAAGCCACAATCTGGTTGTTGGTAAGACTGGACGAGAAAAGCCCGATGGAGATGAAGGTGGCACCCAGGAAGAGCAGTCCGAGATAGGAGCCCCACGTGCTGCCCATGTCGATGTTGCCGACAGGGTTGCCAAGGAAATAAATGGTGATGACATAGATTAGGGTTGGCAGGAGCGCGATGACCAACAAAGTAAGGCAGGAGCAAAACTTGGCCCAGATAATCTGCATGTCGGTCAGCGGTTGGGTGAGCAGGAGGTCCATGGTGCCGTTGCGCTTTTCTTCAGCAAATGAGCGCATGGTGATGGCGGGTACTAAAAAGATGAACAGGAACTGGGAAAGACTGAAAAGCCCTTGCAAGTCCGACAATCCCGACTCCATCACATTGTTCATATTGGGGAACACCCACAGAAACAAGCCGGAGATAATCAGGAAAACGCCTATGATGATATAGCCGATAATGGAACTTAAAAAGCTTTTCAACTCCTTGATATACAAACTTATCATGTTGCAATGAATTAGGGCGCAAATATAGTAAAAAAGATTATAGATTAAAGATTATAGATTAGAGAGATTAGGTTTTCTCTCGTCTCTCATTTCTAACCGTTCACCAATCCATCTCTTTTTAAAAGTGCTTGGATTTCCGGCTCGCGGCCACGGAATTGCCGGAACATCTCGTCTGCGGGAATAGAACCGCCTTTGGAGAGGATACAATCCAAATACCGATTGGCTGTGTCTTTATTCATGACTCCTTCTTCTTGAAACATGCTAAACGCATCTGCTTCGAGCATCTCGGCCCACTTGTAGCCATAATATCCGGCCGCGTACCCGCCCGCAAAGATATGGCCAAATGAGGAACTCATGCACGCCTCCGGCACCACTGGCAACACGTCCAGCGGATCGAAAATCTCGCGCTCCTTGGCGTGGATATCCAAGATGTCCGCTGCCGGCGTGGTGTGGTACATCATGTCCAGATAGCCGAATGAAAGCTGGCGCACGCATGCGTAGCCGGCCATGAACTGCCGCATCTTTTTCAATTGCTCAATATAGTGCATCGGTATCAGCTCGCCGCTTTGGTAATGGCGGGCGAACATCTGGAGGAATTCTGGCTCCGTGGCCCAGTTCTCGTTCAACTGGGAAGGTAGTTCTACAAAGTCGCGGGGCGAGTTGGTGCCCGAAATGGTCTGGTAAGGCACCTCCGACAGCATCCCGTTCAGCGCATGGCCGAACTCGTGCAGGAAGGTGGTCACTTCATTGAAGGAGAGCAGCGACGGGTTGTCGGGCGTAGAGGGTGTGAAATTCATCACTAAACTCACTAACGGGCGCACGTCCTGTTGGTTTTCATCCACATACTGCTCGCGGAAGGAGGTCATCCAGGCACCGCTGCGTTTGGTGGCGCGTGGATGGAAGTCCAGGTAGAGCACCGACATGAACTGTTCTTTGCGATGGACCTCATACACTTTCACATCCGGATGGTATCGGGCAATGTGGGAAGTGGGCACGAAACGCAGGTCGTACAACTTTTCCGCCAGCGCGAACACGCCGTCAATGACATGCTCTAACTTGAAATAGGGCTTAAGTTCCTCGGTGCTTAGGTTGAAGAGATTCTTCTGCTGTTTTTCAGTATAGTAAGCGAGATCCCAGCGTTGCAGGTCGCCTTCGAAGCCCAGCGAGTGCGCGTACTCGTTCAGGGCGGCGAGCTCGCGTCGTGCGGCGGGCAGGGAGGCCTCGCGCAACTGGTCGAGCAAGTGATAGACATGCGCGCAATCCTTGGCCATGCGGTCGTGCAGGGCATACTGCGCGTAATTGTCGTAGCTCAACAGTCTCGCCAGCTGCTCGCGACATTGCAAAATCTTCTGAATGTTCTCGCAGTTGTCAAACTCGCCGCCGTAAGCCTTGTTGCAGGAGTGCAGGAACATCTCCTTGCGCAACTCGCGGTTGTCGGCATACTTGAGGATGGCATTGACACTCGGGGCGGAGAGGTCGAACACATAACCTTTTTCGCCTCTCGCTTCTGCCCGTTGCGCGGCGATGGCCAGCTCATTGTCCGGAAGCCCTTGCAGTTCCTCTTTGTCGGCTACGAGCTTGTGCCAGCTGTTGGTGGCCGCTAGCGCGTTGTTGCCGAACGCTAACGTTAAGTTGGAGAGCTCCACCGAAACTTTATTGAAGATATCCTTCTGTTCGGGTGCCAGATTGGCCCCGTTGTCCAGAAAGGCGTTGAATGTCTTTTCCATCAGCATCTTTTCCGCGCCTTGCAGCTGCGCATATTCACGCTCGTACACCGCTTTCACTCGCGCAAAAAGAGTCTCGTCCAGATATACGCTGTTGGAATACAATGTGAGCATGGGCTGTACCTCGTTGGCGATGGCTTGCATCTCATCCGTGGAGTCGCACTCCAGCAGGTTGAAGAAGACGCCGGCGACCTTGTTCAGTACTTTGCCTGTGCGGTCAAGGGCCACTATGGTATTCTGGAAGGTGGGCTCTTCGGGGTTGTTCTTGATATCCTTGATAGCTGCTTTCGCCTGTTCGATGCCGAATTCGAAGGCTGGGATATAATGTTCCGGCTTGATCTTGTCGAATGGGGGTGTCTGGTGCGGCGTGTTCCACTCCAGCACAAACGGGTTCCCGTTTTGCACGATGGATGCCACCACCGTGGCGGCGATGCCCTCGCCATTGCCCGTGAATCCCATCTTCTCATTGGTCTTGGCCTTGATGGAGACGCGGTCCGTTTCAATACGCAAAATGGGCGCAAGTGTCTCTGTCATCGGGTCGATGTAGGGACGCATCTTGGGCTGTTCCAGAATCAGCGTGCAATCCACATTGTTCACCAGCCAGCCTTTCAGATAGAGCATTTTGACCACCTTGGCCAGCAGCTCTTTGCTGTCGGCGTTCTGGTAGGTGGCGTCGTTGTCGGGGAAGTGTGTGCCGATGTCCTTCAGCGCGGCTGCGCCGAGCAAGGCGTCACAAAGGGCGTGAATCAGTACGTCGCCGTCGGAATGCGCGGCCAGGCCCTTCTCGTAAGGAACACAAATGCCCCCGAGAACCAGAGGTCTGTTGGGGGCAAATCTGTGTGAATCGTATCCGAAACCAACACGAAAATCCATACCTATTTCAGTTTTCCTTGATTCTTGATTTCAGCCTTGTTGAAAGATGCAAAATCGAAGGAGAGGGTGAAACGCAAGGTGTTGGCCAACGGGTTGGTCTTTTGTCCGTTGGTTGCGAACAGATAGGAGACATCGATGTTGAAGATATTGTACTTGATACCGGCACCGAGTGAGAGGAACTGGCGGTTGCCTTTGAACTTGCTCTCGTGGAAGTAACCGGCTCTCACAAAGAAGAGGTTGCGGTAACTGTATTCGGCACCAAGAGCCCAGACAACCTCCTGCATTTCTTCGCGGAATCCGCCGGGGGCATCATAGAATGACTGGATCAAGCCTTGTGGTACAGATACGTCAGGATTGCGTCCGGACTCGATGACGGGGTTGTTGAACTCGTCATAAATAATACGTCCCATTGAATCGGTGGCGTAAACCGGATTGGTGGGTACTAAGAGCTTGTTTACCTCTCCGGTGATGGCCAGTTTGTTATAGCTGTCGAAGTCCATCTCATAGCCGATGCCCAGTCTCAGGTTAGCGGGTAGGAACTCACGACGGTTGGTACCGTTGGAATAACGCATCTTGCTACCCAGATTGGAGATGTTCAAACCGGCGCGCAGGGTGCTGTTGTTCAAGCCTTTTGCTCTGAAATCCTGTTGATAGAACAAGGAAATGTCAGCGGCACCTGCCATACCCGGTTTGGTTTCCTGACCATCCACAAATTGACCCAACGTCAAGTTGGAATATATAAAACGAGGAGTCATGGCAATGGACAACTCGTCAATCAGTTTACGGCTATAGGTGAAGTCAATGGAAAACTCGTTGGGATTATAATCTACGCCCGTGATACCGTCCTCGGTAAAGATGATGGAACCCAAATTGAAATAGCGGAGTGAGAAGCCGATGGCATCCATCTCTGTCGGACGGTAATAACCTGCCAGATAGGCTAAATTAATACCGTCATCCAAATGAAGGTTGTGCAGCCATGGGCTATAAGACACGCTGACGCCGAAGATGTTTTCGTTGAAAACATACTTGGCCGGGTTATAAGCCTGGGAGTTGACGTCTGCTGAGGTGGCGGCACCCATGTCGCCCATTGCTCCAGCACGGGAGTCCGGGGCTATCTGAAGAAACGGCACAGCCGTGGTGATGGTGTTAAGCCTGTTACCATATTTATCATAGAGGCTTTGTCCGGTAGCCGATTGGGCGTTGACAGATGATGCAAGAATCATGATAAACACGGGAAGAAGGATAAGTGTTTTTTTCATAAGTTTTTAAAGGTTATGTTTTACGATCTATATAAACTCAATTTTTAATAATCGAAAAATGGAAACGATGAATTTGGAATATTATTTTACAGGATCACTAATTTTTCAATTTTTTCTGCAATTTCATTGTTTTGATTGCGGACACGCACCTTATACATATAAACACCCTTGCCTATTTTGTCGCCATAGTCGTCCAGTCCGTCCCATGGGATGCCTTGGCTGCGGTTGCCCTCTATGTATTGGGATGAGCTGATGGTTTTAACCAGCTTTCCGGAAATGGTGTAGATTTGCACCAGGATGTCGAACATGCCGCCGTTCTGGTTCTGCTCGAAGAAGAACTCCGTATGCGTGGTGAACGGGTTGGGGTAGTTGAGCACATGGCTCAGCTCCAGCTTCTGGTCGGAGAGCACCTCAAACGCGAGCTCGCTCTCGGAAGGGTTGTTGTTGATATCCCACGCGCGCACCTTGATCTTGTGCATGCCCACCGGCAGGTCGGAAAGACTGTAGCGGACTGTGCCCATGTTGAAACTGTCTTTCTCCGTTTCGTAATAGTCGTTGAGGTTGATCTGCCCTTCGGTGGCGTCGTCCAGGATGGCGACAAGGTCATGGCCGATGCCGTTGCCCGTGGTGTTGATGCCGTAGTTGTCCTTGATTTTCGCGATAAGCGTGGGGTTGGGGTTGACGATGCCGCCATCGACAAAACGTTCGTCGTTCATGTACAACTCAATGGTCGGGCCCTCTTTGTCCTGCACGCCGTTGGTGTCGGTACCCCCGATGATGAAATCAGTGAAAGCTCCGGTGGCGTCGGAACCGGTACTGCGGGCATAATAGCTGATCTTGCCGTTGCCATAGCTGTAGTCGATATCCTTGGGTACATAGAAGGAGAAAGTGTAATGGCCGTCCTTGACGGAACAGTTACCCTTGAACAGTACGCTTTTCTGAATCTCGAATTCGTATGGCTCGCAGTTGGGGTCGTTGGCCAATGTGGAGGTTTTTACCTTTTTGTCATATACGGATGGGAAAACTGAACCGTTGAAGTTGCTTAATGTCTGCATGTTATGGTCAACTACCCGGCCGCTTATAGTTACCTTGGACAGGGCCCGGATGGTGTCGCTGTGCTCTGCCACGGCATGGTGGTTGATGGAGTCCGTGACCAACGAGTAGGTGGGGAAGGCGAATGGCATGGAAGGATCGCCCAGCATCACGAACATGGCCAGGTCGCTCCGGGAACCGCCAAGGTTGTTCTTGGCCAGCATGTTCATCTCTCCGACCGTAGGATGTTGGTTGGATTCGTTGTTGAACAGGGCGCTGAAGATCTTCTTTCCGAAATTGTAATTCGGTATCGACCATGCTTCGCGGGAGGCGGACAATACTGCACACGGCCCGCCTTGGTTGTTTTGGAGGGCCAGTTCCGCCGGTGACAGTGCGGGCCGGTCGTAGTAGGAGAAGGTGCACGACAAGGAAAGCAGGAGGGGCATGTTGTATTTGTTGCTCCAACGGCTGATATCGGAGTTTTCCAATACGCGCTCCGCCGCCCATCCGTCTCTTCCGCTGTGTCCGACGTAGGTCATCATCAGACATCCCCGGTTCATCCGGTTGTTGATGGCAGTGGTCACGTCGGGATATCGCTGCCCGCCGGCATTGGAAACCTGCTGGAAGGCATCCAGGTATATCTTGTCAAAATTGATGTTGGGGTCGTTGTTGGAGATGATGTCATAGAAGCTCTCACAACTTTCAATGAATTCGTCTTGCTCGTCGTCGGCCACAAATGCCATCATGTTGCGCCAGTCCCCGAAATTGGAGATCTGGGACGAGCCCTCTGCTAACAGATTCTTGCGCTCGGTGTAGATGATGCTTTTGTCCACAGCGGCGGTGGCCTGTGCGACTGTGGAGCAAGGGAATCGCCCGATGGCGATGTCAAACAATTTCCCTGTCGATTCTGCTCCCTCGTCATCGTCCAACAAGCCTAAATTGTCGTCATTGGAATAGCTGAGCTCCGTGATGTAATTCGTTGCATAACATTGATAGTTTGGAACGAAAATCTGAGTTCCCTCGTTTCTGCCCCGGAAGTCGTAAGAAGGACGCCCCACCAGAAGCAAATACTTGGGATAGGCCTTGTCGGTGCGGTCGTAAATCATCTTCGCGAAATCGCGGATAGCCATGGGGTCCAAGGAACCGCCGGAGAACTCGTTATATACTTGCTCGGTGGTGACCACCTTGACGGAAAGCCCGTCGTTTTTGGTTCTGAAATCGGCTAATCTGGTGGCCTGCGCCAGAAAGTCGGGGTGACTGACAATCACCAAATCCACTTGGTTGGTGGCGTGCAGGTTCTGGTTGGCGACAGAACCGGATGGGGTTATGGAGAGATAGGAAGTGCCGTCAAATGCATAGAAATGCCGGATTTCTTCCGTGCCGACTTTGAAAGAGGCCGTCCCGTTGTTTTCGGTCAGCGCGTAGCGCACGGTCTGTCCGGGGTCGGTGACATCCCACACGTACGTGTTTCCGCTCGCGCCTGCAATGTTGAACTGCGTGACGCGCCCCGCTCCGGCAGTGGCAGGATTGCAGAATCCGAACTGCGAAGAGTGCATCTTCAAGGAGCAAGGTACCTCGATTTCAATCCAGTTCAGGTAGGCCGAGGAGGTGGTCATCGGCTTGCTGAAGGTCAGCGTGACGGTCATGTTGTCGCGGTCTGGCGTGAAACTGAAATCACCCTTGTTCAGCGTGGCCATGTTGGCACCGCCGATGGGCGTGATGAAAACCTGTCCCACCTGCGTCCTGTTGACTTCAACGCTCATCTGCGCGTAGCTGTTGGTAACACCGGCAGTGGCCACGGAAATACGCGAGATCGACTGCTTCTGACCAGGCACCTGGAGGGTGTATGACCGTTGGGTGGTGACATCGAACAGGTCGCCGAACCAGTCCTTGCCGGAACTGCTAAGATTATAGAGGTCAACATCGTAGAAGTCGAAGTGCGTGTAATCGTTGCAGGTCTGGTTGGCCTGCAGGGAGGAGTTGTCCATCGTCTGGACACGTTTTTTCTCTCCAACGCCCGGGGTGCAGGTGATGAAATAATAGGAGGAGTCGGAATAGACATTGTTGAGGTGGGTGAATCGTCCGGCGGTGGAATCATAATATACAGTATGGGGTGATTCGCCGAAAAAGACAAAGTAGTCGCCGGCGTCAAACGAGTTGTCGCCGCCGTCCATCATCATGACGGGCAATTCCCTGAGATCGTCGGTGCGGGGCACGGAGTTGCTCTCGGGCAGCATCTTTCCGCCGTTGCCGAACAGCGCGATTTGGCTGGATACAATGGGCGAGCTCATGCCCATTGCCTTCAGGTCGTTGTATGTGACCTTGTAGATGCCGGTTTGGGTCAAGGAAAACTTGTACCATTGCCCGGAGGCCAGGACCGAGCGGTTGGTGTATGATTTTGCACTCTTGGCAGTCAATGGGTTACGTCCTTCAATGCTGACGGTGAGCGAGACCACACGACTGCACTGGCTCGCACTGGTGCGGATGACGGGCACAAAGGTCAGCAACGCGAAAGGCTTGCTGCGCTCGTATGCGGACGTGACCTCGACGTGCAGCTCGGAAGGCGTGTTTTCGGGTACCAGCGACAGGTCATGCGCACTCAGCTGTTCATACTGCACACCGGTGACCGTGACCGTGTAATCGGAGAAAAAATTATCAACAGGGATTTTTTCATAAAAAGTGGGCAGCTTGCCGTATTTATCCCGATAAACGGCCCCTTCAAAATGCAAAAATTCAATGGTGATCTCTTCTGAAAGGGGGTAGGTCCGGTTGTCAGTCCATGACAAGTTGATATTTTTTTTAATTTTTTGAGCCTGTGTATCAATGATTTGAAAAAATAATAAGCAAAAAATGCAAAGGAGTACCCAAGGTTTATTTTTCATTTGACGTTTTTTTAGAAAATGCAAATATCATACAATTTTGCTAACGAAAATTCGTTTGGAATATTGCAGTTACAAAATTTGGAAAAAGAGATAATAAAATAATTTTGTATCTTTGCCCGCTTAAAAATAAAGACTATGCATAAACGTATTTTAATATTGCTGACAGCGGTGATGGCTTTTGCCTGCATGAGAGTGGACGCACAGGATGCGTTGTTCTCCCAGTTCTACGCAAATCCGTTATATTTGAATCCGGCGATGGCGGGCACGAATGTCTGCCCCCGTATTGCCTTGAACTGGCGCGACCAGTGGCCTAATTTGGCGGGTAACTATATGACGACCACCGCGTCTTTCGATGAGCATTTTGACAAAATTTACGGCGGCGTGGGTATCATCCTCATGCATGACCGTGCCGGTGCTGGAAGCGGTTACCTCAACACCTCCACCATCAGCCCCATGTACTCACTGAAAATCAAAATCGCCAAGAAATTCAATATCCGCATGGCTGTGCAGGTGGACTTCCAGGACAAGTACCTGAACTGGACCGACCTGACATTCCCCGACATGATTGACCCGAGATACGGTTTTGTCTATCAAACCAACGAAATCCAACCCGGCAACCTCCACCGCTGGAGAGCTGGCTTCTCTGCCGGCTTCCTGGGTTACACGCCGCATCTCTATTTCGGCTTCGCCGCCCACCATTTCGTGTCCTTTGCATTGGACGGACAAGCTGATAGTTTTCTTGAAAACAGTTATGCCGAAACCTACGATGTGCTTCCTGTAAAGTGGACGGCTCACATTGGTGCTCATTTCGATCTTAAACGCAAGAGCAAAATCGAGACCAACTTCGGTGACATCTCCATGAGCCCTAACTTCGTCTATCAACATCAGAGATATTTCAACTATTTCAACTTCGGCCTCTACATGAACTTCTATCCTTTCACCATCGGTGCTTGGTATAGATTGTCTCCTGCCTATACTATCAAGGACGAAGAGAACAATGTTATGGGCAAGATCAACAATTCCGACGCGCTCATCCTGATGGCGGGCTTGGAGTACAAGTGGATCAAGTTCGGCTACTCCTACGACATCACCCTCGGACCGCTGAAGAGCGAGACTGGCGGTGCACACGAACTCTCCCTGCAATTCTTGCTCCCGTGTCCGGAGAAACACAAAGCCATCAAGGACCTCAAGTGCCCGTCCTTCTAAATCACGAAAATACTATTTAATACCGATTATAAATATCATCCAAAATGAATAAAGCAACAAAACTTACAGGTCTGTTTTTGACAATGGCTCTTATGGTCATGGTGTCCTCTTGTAAAAAGGATGCTTCTCCTACCACAGGCTGGAATTACAACGATGCTAAGAACGGCGGCTTTGAAGTGGCTCCGTTTGAAGAGCAGGAAACCGGTCCCGGCCTCGTGTTCATCGAAGGTGGTACTTTCGTCATGGGTGCCATGGAAGAGGATGTGATGAAAGACTGGAACAACACGCCGCGTCGCGTGTCTGTGGCTTCGTTCTACATGGACGAATGCGAGATTTCCAATCTGGACTATCGCGAGTATCTCTACTGGCTGGAACGCGTATTCATTCCCCAGGATTTGAAAGTAGTCTATGACAACGCCATGCCAGATGAGAATGTTTGGCGCGAACGTCTGGGCTACAATGAGCCTGATGTGGACTACTACTTCCGTCACCCGGCATACAACAAATACCCGGTGGTAGGTGTCAGCTGGATGCAAGCCACCAACTACGCTGCATGGCGTACCGACCGTGTCAATGAGAAGATCCTCGCCGACCGTGGCTATGTGGAGTATTCCGAAACCCCGACCGCCGAAGGTTATTTCAGCACCGACGCTTACCTGACCTACGAAACTTACGAGGCTGAAGGTGAGAAACGTCTTCGCTACATCTCTTCCGGTGAATACCGCAACGTGAAGATGGAAGACGGTATCCTCCTGCCCAAGTACAGACTTCCGACCGAAGCTGAATGGGAATACGCTGCTCTCGGCTTGGTGGGCAACACCCTCAACGAGCGCGTGCTTGAACGCAAAGTCTATCCCTGGAACGGCCAACAGCTCCGTACCGAAGACAAGAAATACTACGGTGACATTATGACCAATGTCCGTCGTGGCCGCGGCGACCTTATGGGTGTCGCCACCGCCCTCAACGATGCCGGCTTCAAAACGATGGATGTACGCTCCGGCTGGCCGAACGACTACGGCTTGTACCAAATGGCAGGTAATGTCGCAGAATGGGTGATGGATGTCTATAGACAAGGCTCCCACGACGATGTGTCAGAATTCAACCCGTTCCGTGGTAACTATTTCGAGACCAAGAAACTGCTCGAAGACGGTACTGTGGCCGAACGTGACAGTGTGGGTAGAATCCCCATGGTTCCCGTGTCCGACTTCAAGAACGACAGACGTCGCAACTACCGCGCCGCTGACAACAAGAACTACTTGGACGGCGACTGGCAGTCACTGTACGACATGGACAGCTGGAAAACAGCCACTACCAACACTGAGGCTACCGACCAGATGTACCGCAAGCTTGATGACAACTATGCATACTCCTTGGTCAGCGACCGTGCCCGTGTCTATAAGGGCGGTTCCTGGAGAGACATCCCGTATTGGTCAGCTCCTGGCTCCAGACGTTATCTGGACGAAGACGAGGCAGCCGACTATATCGGATTCCGCTGCGCGATGGCTCGCGTGGGTACTCAGACCAAATAATATGTTTGATGCTTGATACAAAAAAGGCAACTCGATTGAGTTGCCTTTTTTGTATGTTCTATCAGGATTTATTCGGCGTTTTGTTCGGTTGGTTTCAGCCGGATACCCGAATCCTCAAATCTCATGATTTCCTGTTTGCCGGAATACAATATTAATATATTGCCGGAAATCTCGTATCGGTTCAATTCTTTCTTGATAGCCTTCATCATGGTGCGTTCCACGCTCATCTGTTGGCAGAGTTTCTTGGTGGCACCCTTGTAGGTCAGTTCCAGTTTCTGCTTTTTCTTATAATAGTCACCGAAAAAGGTGTTGCATCCGAAGTTGCCGGTGAAGGACCCGTTGTCGTTGAATACGATATAGGGCTTTTCAACGTATGCGGTGCTGTCCAATGCCTCGCCTTCAATGGATATGAGGTTCCACTGAACGAGTTGCAGAGGAGTGTTGGTGCTTTCCGCCATTTTCTTGGAGGAGTGACATTGGGTGAAAACAAGTGTCAGCGAGGCCAAAAAGATAAAAGTAAACCTACGTTTCATTGGGGATGTTTTTATTGGATGAATGATATTGTTCATTGATTTGTTCGATGAAATTCAGGATTTCGTCGCGGCCTTTGCCCGTCTCTGCCGACGATAACATCATGTAGGGCATTTCTTCCCACGACTCGGCGAGCTTGTTCTTGAGTCGTTGCACGTTGCCCTGTACTTTGTTGGCCGATAGCTTGTCGGTTTTGGTGAATATGATGGCGAAAGGCACGCCGTCTTCACCGAGACTGTTGATGAAGTCCAAATCGATTTTTTGGGGTTCCAGACGGGAATCCACCAGAACAAATACGACTTGCAGGTTCTCGCGGAGCAGCAGGTAATCGCGGATCATCTTCGTCCATTTCTCGCGCATGGTTTTGGATATGCTGGCGTAGCCATATCCTGGCAAATCCACCAGATACCAGTTCTGGTTGATGAGAAAATGGTTGATGGTCTGCGTCTTGCCGGGCTTGGAAGATGTCTTGGCCAGCTTGCTGTTGCGTACCAGCATGTTGATGAGTGACGACTTGCCCACGTTGGAGCGTCCGATGAACGCATATTCTGGGAGATGGGCTGCCGGACATTTCTTCCAGTCCGTTACACTCTGCATGAATTGGGCGCTTTTGATTGTCATATTGTTATCTGCGGGCCAACCAGTCGTTGGGGTTAAGGTTGCTGTTGTTCTTCCAAACTTCGAAATGGAGCTCGTATGTGTTGGAGGCGGTGTTTTTCGCAATAGTGCCGATGTTCTGTTTGGTCGTCACTTTGGTGCCTTTCTTCACGCTGACGGAGGAGAGATTCTGATAGACGGTGATGTATTCGCCGTGGCGGATCATCACCACCTTGGTGCCCATGATGTCCATGATGGCGGTCACTTCGCCCTCAAACACGGCACGTGCTGCGGAGCCGGCGTCCACCATGATGTCGATGCCGTGGTTGTCAACCATCACTGACGGCACGTCAGGGTGTGGGTAGTGCCCGAAGTCGCTCACTTTGGCACCTTTCGCCACAGGCCAGGGCAGGCGGCCTTTGTTGTTGATGAACGAATTGTTGAGCGTCAGTTCCTCAGGGGTGAGCGCCACAGTGGCGGTGGCGCGCGGATTGGTGGTCGTATTGCTTTTGTTGGCAGTGGATGTTCCGGTGCCTCCGGACTTTCCTTTGTTGGCGTTGGCGCGCTTGGCGTTGGCCGCAGCCACTTCGGCGGCGATGGCTTTCTTGATGGCCGCATCAATGTCACGACGCTTCTGCTGCTTGGTCTTCAGCTCCGCGCTCAATTGCGCTGACTGCTTCTTCAGCTGCTCGGCATTCTTTGTCTTGTTGCGCCGGTCAATCTCCAATTGCTTGATTTCGGTCTCTTTGCCCGACAACAGTTTTAGTTTGGCCTCTTTCAGGGCGACAATCTCCTCGTTCTTGGTTTTGAGTTCCTGTTGGGTCTTGGTTATCTTCTCCGACTGGCTGCGCACATTCTGCGCGAAAACAGAATAATACCGCATCCGGCGGAACATCTGCGAAAAATCGTCGGCAGCCAGGATAAAGGTCACCTTGTCCATCAGCCGGCGGTGGCGGTAAGCCATATAGACCACTTGTGCGTAGTCAGCCTTCATGTAGTCCAGCTTCTTCTGCAAATTCTGGATGAGTTCCTGGTTCAGGGCTTGCTGCTGCTCCATCTGCATGATTTCGTCGTTCAGGGCGGTGATCAGTTTCTCACGGTTGTTGATCTGCTGACGGAGCACCGCGATCTGTTGCAGGGAAGCCTTCTGGTTCTTTTCGGTTTTTTTGAGCAGGCTCTGCGTGTTGGCAATCTCCTGTTCCAACTTCTGCTTGTCTTTTTTCAGCTGACTGCTGCTCTTGCTTTGTGCATTGGCAGTGCCGCAAAAGAAGACCATGATGGCGATGAAGATTATGATCGGAGAAAAAACGATATGATTTTGCATAATACGGATTTCAACTTGCAAATATACAACGGGACACACTATTGTTTTAGTGCGTCCCGAGATTTTTATAAACACAAAATCGTTAATCGAAAAGCGATTAGAGAAAACTTTGTTCGTTGATCATAATCGCGTTCCAATGCGAAAAACAAAGCACCCCCAATCCAATTCATATCCAACGGCAAAAAATAGGCTTTTTTGAGGCCGATAAGGGTGGTCAATGCCTAAATAGAGGGCCGATTTCATCACAAATACTGAATTGCAATTTTGGAGGCCGTAGTCGGGGCGCTTGGATTTTAAACCTTCAAATCCGCCGCCTGCTCCAAGGTTGGCCATAACAAATGGGCTCCATTTCCTATTCTTTAGGATGATATATCGAAAATTTAAACAAGCGGATAGCGTGTACATGTCGTAGAGGTCAAGATTGGCGTATTCAAAACCAACATCCAATCCACATATAAAATGCGGGTTAAACTGTATGGCATGGGTTTCGTGAATAGTCACACCGAAAGGATAGGTGGAATATTGGGAAAACCCCTTGAAACAGCCGATTTCAATGCCAGCGTCAATCGCATGGTAATATTGAATTTTCTTTGAGGAAGACAGGGTATCCTGCCCTGATGTTATCAAGGTGGATAAAAACATGACAATTATTAAAAACACTGTTCTTTTCATAATGTATATAGATTTTATTGATGGTTATGCAATGTAATACCTATGCCGTTTTGTACATAATCATTGTCGTTTTTTACTTCGAAATAAGTTCCAATGGATATGAATTGTTACTTTTCTTTTTTAAAAAGACAGTTTTTGTTGATAGTATGTGCATTACTGCAGTGTTGTAGATACCAATAGAGGTTTTTATATATTGATTATCAATTAGATGATAATGAGGGAAACTTAGTACACGACAAAACTTCTAATTTTCCTTTGTCTTGTTGACATTTAGAAAATTAGCGACAATCGATTGGTTGGTGACTTTTTTAGTTGTCTCTTGCAAAAGAGATTGTTGTTCAGTGTTTTAGGGTTGAAAATCACCGCATCTTTTCATCTATGAAATACCAATCACGAATGCGAGAATAATGAATTTTTCGACACTTTCAACTTTTTTCTCCAAAAGTATTAACAAGGCGCATATTCGCTTGATTTGCCTGTTTATAATCGCTCTATGCAAGACTAAAACCGTATGCTACGGTGTGTTGGCGCACTGTTTCGACTCTCTCGCCAAGTCGAATTCATATTTGCGGCGAATCCAACGTTTTTTGCGGAATTCGACCTCGACCATGATCTCATCGCCCGATTCCTGTACACGTTAGTACAGGTTGGCATGGATTGCAAGTGTTCATTTACAATTGACTGTAAGCCGGCGAGAACGTGTCGCCTTGGCGGATGTCGCCCGTGCGGATGCCCTTCTTGAGCCATCGCGCGCGCTGCTCGGAGGTCCCGTGGTTGAACGACTCGGGCACGGTGTAGCCCTGGGCCCTTTTCTGGAGATAGTCGTCGCCGATCTTGGAGGCTACGTTCAAGCCCTCCTCAACGTCGCCGTCTTCCAAAGAGTTGAACATCTTGTTGTCGTTATGTGCCCACACACCGGCATAGAAGTCGGCCTGCAACTCCAAACGCACGCTGATCTGGTTGCTCTCGGTCTTGCTGACCTGGCTCATCTGCTGATGCGCCTGCGAAAGGGTTCCCAACAGATATTGCACATGATGTCCCACTTCGTGCGCGATGACGTAGGCGTAAGCGAAGTCACCATCCGCACCCAGCTGCTCTTTCATGCTGCTGAAAAACGAAAGGTCAATATATACCGTTTGGTCGGCGGAACAGTAGAAAGGACCTGTGGACGAGCTGGCATTGCCGCATCCGGACTGCACACTGCCGCTGAACAGCACCAGTTTGGGCGGGATATACTCTTTGCCCATCTTCTTGAACTCTGCCGTCCAGACATCCTCCGTGCCGGCGAGGATTTTCTTGGTGAACGTGGCCAACTCCTCTTCTTCCGCCGTTGGCGTGTATTCGGTTTGCTGCGTGCCGCCGCTCATTTGGTTTACAGTCTGGATGACCTCCGAAGGGTTTCTGCCCAACAGCAGGGCGATGATGCCCACAATGATAGTTCCGCCAATGCCAAGACCGACACCCACACCCACTTTCTTGCCGCGACGGTCTTCCACATTAGTGCTTTCTCTTCTTCCTTCTAGATTCATAATTGATGTTTTTTAGTAATGGGCAGCAAAGATACAAAAAGATGTTGGGTATGATTAAAGTCACATCAGATTTTGATATTTTTGCAGCCTGGAATAAAAAATATATAACATGCAGAAAAAGAACAATATAAAGAATGAATTGATGGCATATTTGCTGCTGATTGTGGGCAGTTTGCTCTTTGCCGTCGGCGATGTGATGTTTGTGAACCCCTATTTGCTCGCTCCCGGAGGCACTTACGGCTTGTCCAACGTGCTTAATACCGTTTGGCCCTGGAAAATCAGTTACTATGCCATCTGTATGGATATTCCCCTGCTGCTCATAGGAACCTGGATTCTCGGACCCAAGTTCGGCGTGAAGACGGTGGTTTCCACCATACTGATTTTCGCATTCACGTGGGTGCTGGAGACAATCTGGGGTTATGACCCTGTGATTCACGAGGGTATCGTGGCGGAGGCTGCGAAAGCACATAACTATGTGCAGATTCCGCACAGCAGTCAGTTTTTCATTCCCGACTATTTCCTCAATACGGTGGTGGGCGGCGTGATCTACGGCATCGCCATCGGCCTGATTTTCAAGTCGGGTGCTACCTCCGGAGGCAGTGATATCATCTCCATGATTATTCATAAATATACGAAGATCTCCTTGGGTACGCTGGTGCTTATCGTGGATTCCTGCATCACCCTCACCACACTTATCGCTTTCAAGCAGATTCGCCTGCCCATCTATTCCATCATCCTCATTGCTATTGAGAGCAAGGTGATTGACCTTATTGTGGACGGTATCAAGTCGTATAAGACGGTCTTCATCGTCACCGATAAAATTGACGAGGTGCGCAATTTCATCATCAACGACATGAAGCGCGGCGGTACCACCTTTGCCGGAACAGGCCTTTACCAAGGTGCGCAACGCAAGATGATTTACGTGACCCTGGACCGTTCGGACCTCATCAAACTCAAATCCAACCTCCGCTTCCTGGACCCGCAGGCCTTTGTGAACGTTATCGAAAGCTCCGAAATCATGGGATTGGGCTTCAAAGCGCTGCCCGAGGAGTAGTGAATAATGAGAGTTTAGAGTTGAGAGTTTAGAGTTGAGAGGGGTTTTAAACATAACTCTCTTTTTTGTACATTTGCAACCTAAAAAAATCACCCCATAAATTATGCGCAACGTACGTATTTTCGTTGAAAAGAAACCGGGCTTTGATGTAGAAGCCATCAGCCTGAAAGACACCCTGAACCGTAATTTCAACCTCCAAATCCGCAATCTCCGCCTGCTGGTGGTGTACGACATCTTCAATGTGGACGACACCCTGTTGCAGCGGGCTACCGTGGGCGTGCTGTCGGAGCCGGTGGTGGACACCATCACCGAGAACTTTCCGCTGGACGGCCTAACCTATCTGGCAGTGGAATACCTGCCCGGCCAGTTCGACCAGCGCGCCGACAGCGCGATGCAGTGCCTCTCGCTGCTCGACCCGAAAACGGAAGTGGTGATCAAAAGCGCCAAACTGTACGTCTTTGACGCGGACCTGACGCAGGAGCAGTTTGCGCAGATTAAGAAATATTGCATCAACGAGGTGGAAGCGCGCGAGAAGGATATGAGCCAGCTTGCCCTGACGGAGAACCCCGATGTGCAAGATGTCTGCATCTATGACGGTTTCAGAGAATGGCCTGCCGGAAGAATGGAGGACTTTCGCCAGAAGATGGGTTTGGCCATGTCTGCTGAAGACATTCTTTTCATTCAAGAATATTTCAAAAACGAAGAAAAAAGAGATCCTTCGGATACGGAAATCAAGTTGCTGGACACCTATTGGAGCGACCATTGCCGTCACACGACCTTTGAGACGGAGTTGACGAAAATCACGTTTACACCCTCCAAGTTCCAACACCAGTTACAGGCCGCTTACGACCAGTATCTGGCTATGCGGAAAGAGCTGTACGGTGACCGTGAGAAGCCGCAGACGCTGATGGACATGGCGTGCATCAATGGCAAGTACGAGCGCAAGGCCGGCAATTTGGAAGACATGGAAGTTTCGGAAGAAAACAACGCATGCAGCATCCACATCAATGTGGAGGTGGACGGCAAGACCGAGCCGTGGCTGCTGATGTTCAAGAACGAAACCCATAACCATCCTACGGAGATAGAGCCCTTCGGTGGGGCGGCCACGTGCGTGGGCGGTGCCATCCGCGACCCGTTGAGCGGGCGCAGCTACGTGTATCAGGCACTGCGCGTGACGGGCGCAGGCGACATCAACGCCCCGATGAGCGCGACAATGGAAGGCAAATTGCCCCAGTCGGTGATCTCCAAGGGCGCGGCTGCCGGCTATTCGTCATACGGCAACCAGATCGGTTTGGCCACGACGCACGTGCGCGAAATCTATCACGACAATTACAAGGCCAAGCGTCTCGAAATCGGCGCGGTGGTGGGCGCGGCTCCGGTGGATCATGTGCGCCGCGAACGTCCGCAGCCGGGCGATGTCATCATCATGTTCGGTGGACGCACGGGCCGCGACGGCATTGGAGGGGCTACGGGTGCCTCTAAGGAACATAACGAGAAATCATTGGACACCTGTGCCGCCGAAGTGCAGAAGGGCAATGCGCCGGAGGAACGCAAGATCCAACACCTCTTCCGTCGCGCCGAAGTCACCCGCCTTATCAAGAAGTCCAATGACTTCGGTGCCGGTGGCGTGAGCGTGGCTATCGGCGAGCTGGCCGACGGCCTTGAAATTGACCTTGACTCTGTACGTACCAAATACAAAGGCCTCAATGGCACGGAGGTCGCCATCAGCGAGTCGCAGGAGCGTATGAGCGTGGTGGTGGACCAAAAGGATGTGGAGACCTTCTTTGAATACTGTCGTCAGGAAAACATTGAGGCCAATATCATTGCCCGTGTTACGGATAACAACCGCCTGACCATGACTTGGCGCGGCAGGACCATTGTGGATCTCAGTCGCGACTTCATCAACACCAACGGCGTGCGCCAGAAAACGGAAGTGGTGGTCAATGACATCCCCGATAATGTGCTGGAACCGCAGCCCGTGGCTGGTAACACCCTACAGGAGCAAATGCTCAGTTGCCTTACCAATCCCAACGTGGCTTCGCAGAAGGGTCTTATCGAAATGTTTGATGCCACTATCGGCGCCACTACCGTGCTGATGCCCTTCGGCGGCAAACGACAACTGACGGAGACGCAGGCTTCGGTGCAGAAACTGCCCGTGCTGCACGGCCACACCAACACCGCCAGCGTGATGGCGTTCGGTTACAACCCCTACATCGCCATGCGCTCGCCGTTCCACGCTGCTGTGTTCGCCATCTTAGAGTCCATGTCCAAGGTGGTGGCTACCGGCGCCGACTATCGTAATCTCCGCTTTACGTTCCAGGAGTATTTCGAGAAGATGGGACACGATCCGAACCGCTGGGGCAAACCCTGCGCTGCCATGCTCGGCTGCATCTGGATGCTCAAACAGTTCCGCCTGGCTGCCTTGGGTGGCAAGGACTCCATGAGCGGCACATTCAAGAATCTCAATGTACCGCCCACATTTGTCTCTTTCAACATTACCACCGAGAACGCCGGGAATATCATTTCTCCCGAATTCAAGAAGAAAGGGAATCATATCTACTTTATCCAGAATATGATTGAAAACTGCCTGCCCGATGTGGAGCGTACGAAACGTGTTTTCGATTTTGTCCATGAACATACGCTCAACGGCACTATTGTTTCTGCTTTCACGCTGCAATACGGCGGTATTGCCGAGGCTTTGGCCAAAATGAGTTTCGGCAACGATTTGGGTTTCAACGTGAATACCAACCTCAATCTGTTCGATTACGGATATGGCAGTTTTGTGGTGGAATCCACGCAAAAACTGGATGCCGATTTTGCCATCGAATTGGGTGTGGTGGATGATTATTTTATCATCAATGGGGAGCATATCGACAAAGAGGCTTGCCTGAAAGCTTGGCGTGGCGTCTATTTCAATCTATATCCCGATATGGCGGCTAACGAGACGGTCAGCACAGGTACGGAATTTGCTATCAACAGCAAATGTCAGCCTGTGGGCAAGAGCCCTGTTAAAGTGGCCAAACCCAAGGTGATCCTGCCGGTGTTCCCGGGCACGAATTGTGATTATGATACAGCCAAGGCGTTTGAAGATGCCGGTGCGGAGGCGCGCATTTTTGTCTTCCGTAATCTCAATGAGAAGGAAATTAACGATTCACTGAACGAGTTGGCAGCTGCTATCCGTGAATCTCAGATTTTGGCGCTCAGCGGCGGTTTCAGCTCCGGCGACGAGCCCGACGGCAGTGGCAAGTTCATCGCTACGGTGCTCAACAACGCTCAAGTGAAGGCCGCTGTCAACGACCTGTTGGCGCGCAAGGGACTGGTGCTCGGCATCTGCAACGGATTCCAAGCCCTCGTCAAGTCAGGCCTGCTGCCCTTCGGACGGCTCGGTGACATCACTCCCGAATCGCCTACACTGTACCGCAACAACATCAACCGTCACATCTCGCGCATCGTGCGCACGCGCATTTCCACAGTGGCTTCGCCTTGGCTCACCTCCTTCCAGGTGGGCGACGTGCACAGCATTGCGGTCAGCCACGGTGAGGGCAAGTTTGTGGTGAGTGAAGAACTGGCCAAACAACTCTTCGAGAACTGCCAGGTAGCCTTCCAGTATTGTGATGAAGCTGGTAACGTGAGCATGAACCCGCTCGACAACCCCAACGGATCTTCCTACGCTATCGAAGGTATCGTCTCTCCCGACGGCCTCATCCTCGGCAAGATGGGCCACAGCGAGCGCAAAGGCGAGAACTTGTACAAGAATATCGATGGCGACAAATTCCAGGATATCTTCAAGAATGCAGTGGAATATTTTCGGAGTTAATAGTTAATAGATAATAGTTATTCCATTTCACCTCTTGCACCCCATGTACCTCATTCGCCCTTTCTCATGTCCAAAATCGAACTCACAGTAGCGGCTATCCATGCGGCCCAGCATCCTTCGGAGGCCTTCTCCTTGATTCTGAAAGAAAAGGAGGGCGACCGCTATGTGCCCATCATCATCGGGATGAGCGAGGCGAGGGCTATTCTGGTGGAGCTGAACCAGTCGCATACGCAGCGTCCGCTGACGCACGAGTTGTTCGCTTCGTTGTGCGATAATATCGGATGCCGGCTTACGGAGGTGGATATTGTGCACTACGAAAATGGGGTCTATTTTGCCGATATGTTGATGATGCGCCCGGACAATACCATCTTTTTCATTGATGCACGGCCATCGGATGCCATTGCCCTGGCGTTGAAAGCGGAAGTGCCTTTCTACATGAATGAGGATGTTTTCAATGCCAACTGTCTGGAAGATCGGGAATCAGAGGAGGAAGAAACTTTCAATCCGTCGCAAGTGCTGACCGAAACGCAAGAAATCCGCCCCGATGCATACATTGAACAGAAACTGCTGGAGATGAGTACGCAGGAACTGCAGGCCCTGCTGGACGGGGCCGTTGAAAGCGAAGACTTCGAGTTGGCCTCCAAAATCCAGGAGGAACTGAACCGCAGGAAGTAATCCATTGCAATAGTTATTGCACGTTTTGTCGTACACGCCCAAAATTCCCCTTCTATTTTAGATTTGACGAATGAACGAGTGCAGAGGCAAAGCTTGCTTTGACTATGCCGAGTGAAGAGGAAAAGGAGGCGTAGCCTCAACGGGTGGCCGCAGGCCGGGGTAGTAATATTAAACCTCAGAAAACCTTTTATCGGAAGCAATGCTTAACGGTATCAAATGATACCACATTCCCATAACCACATTTTTGTAGCTCTATCATGGCCTCATCCGCGTACAAACCCAACTCCTCCGCCTTGTGCGCATCGGTGCTGATGACAACGGGGATATCCAGTTTTCGGGCTTTCATCAATATCTCTGTGGAAGGATAGAAAGCATCACAACGCTTCTTGTACAGCCCCCGGGTGTTGATTTCCATTACCACATCATGCTGGTGAATCAGTTGAATGGCTTTTTCAACCAGTGCTCTGTACCAACTTTCATCTTCCTGGAAGAAACGGTGCTGGTTGTGCATCTTGATTTTATCCACGTGGGCGATGATGTCCAGTTGCTGAGTCTCCAACATCTCGAAGGTCTGCTCCCAAAATGCAGTCACCGCTACTTTGACATTGCCGTCAAAGAGCTGGGTGAGCCCGTTGTCATAAATTTCGCGGTCATGGCCGTCAATGAACCAGAGCCGGTCGCTGTTTTTGGGGCGCACCAGATGCACGCCGCCGATGATGTAGTCGAGATGATATTGCTCTTTGAACGTCTCAAACGTGGTGGACATGTAGGGGATGAAATCGCATTCCAGGGCTTTCAGCAGTTGTATGGGGGTGCGGGTCTGCAATTGGTCAATATCACGGCAGTAGTCGGGAATTTGCGCCTCTTTTATCCCGAATTCGTTCTCAAAGGGTACGGGGGCATGGGACGAAAATCCCAATTGACTGAAATGCAGCCGTTCGGCTTCGGTTACAAAAGCTTCCAACGGATCTTTTCCGTCACAATAAGTGCAGTGGGTATGGTAGTTGGTGTTCATCATGCTATCTGTGGTAAAGGCTGTCCACGAACTGGAGAATCTGGTCGCATTTGCCCGTATGGGCACGGTTATAGAAATTGCTCAGGAAGACGATTTGGAGGCCGTCGGACGGGCGGTATAGCCATACGTTGTGATAGCCGTCCCACAGCCCGCCGTGATAGACTACAAAACCGCTCTCTTCTTTCTCTTCCAGATGGACACCGTAGCCGTAGCCATCTTTGGGATAGCTGCCATTGCTCAGTCTGTTTTGGGCTCGGGTGGCCTCGTCAACCCATTCCTTGGGCAGAATTTTGTGCTCAATGTAGAAAGCGTTGGTCCATTTAATGAGGTCTTCAGCGGAGGCATAGACGCCTTTGTCGCCCAGGATGCCGTTCAGCCGGTCGTATTGGGCCAGCGCGCCGCTTCGCCAGTGTCCCCGTGTCACAGGCACTTTCGACATGCACGGCATGGGGTAGGCAATTACGTATTCCTGTCCTTTTTCTGCTGGATCATGCTGCAGCAAATCCACGGGAGAAATGCCCACAATTTCCGTGAAGAAGCGTGTGTTCTCCATACCGGCAGGCTCCCATAGGTTGGTGCGCACATAATGCTCAAACGAATCGCCTGTTACATCGGACACGATGGCGGCCAGCAGGGCGTAGTTGGTGTTCACGTACTTGTATCCGGTGCCGCGCACGAACATGCGCGGGAATCGCTGCTGCTCCAGCACCTGAACTAACTGGTCGTTGTCAATGAAAAACGTGGTGTCGTAGATCTTGAAGTCAAAGTTGAAATACTCCGGAATGCCGGAGGTGTGGGTTAGCAGCTGCTTGATGGTGACGTTCTTGTACGGGATATTGGGGAAGAAACGGCATAGTGAGTCGGTGAGCTTGATCTTACCCTCATAGCAGAGCTTCATGATGGCTGCGGCGGTAAATTGCTTGGACACGGATGCCAAGTCGAAAAGACTGTTCATCGTCATCCGGTTGTCTTCGCGCTTGCGCAGCCGGGCGAGGTCGTTGTAAGTGATGGTGTCGTAGCCCGTGGCCTCGCGGAACAGTTGCAGGTAACCGCTGGCGCGCTCCAACAAAATGGTGTCGTGCCGTGCGATAATCAATGTGCCGTTCAACCGGTTGCAGGTGTTGTCAATATATTGCGCCAGCTCGCGCACAAAGGGAGATGTGGTGTCTGCGCGGACAATCGGATTGTCCATACGGCCGCTTCTGTCCCTGACAGCGTTCGCTTTGGTGCAACTCATAGCCATCAAGCCCATCAAGCTCACCAAAACCGCCAAAAACATACAACCAACCAACCTTCTCATAACCTCTAATCTTTTAATCTCTAAACTCTCAACTCTAAACTCTCAACTCTAAACATCCCTAGCTATTCATCGCACTCAAGAACTCCTCATTATCCTTCGTATCCTCCATGTTCTCCTTGATGAAGGTCATGGCCTCGATGGTGGTCATGTCGGCGATATGGTTGCGCAGGATCCACACTTTCTGCAAGGTGGCAGGTGATTGCAGGAGATCGTCGCGGCGCGTGCTGGAGGCTACTAAGTCAACCGCCGGGTAGATGCGCTTGTTGGAAAGCTTGCGGTCGAGTTGCAACTCCATGTTGCCGGTGCCCTTGAACTCCTCGAAGATCACCTCGTCCATGCGGGAGCCGGTGTCGATGAGGGCGGTGGAGATGATGGTGAGTGAGCCGCCGTTCTCCACGTTACGGGCAGCACCGAAGAAACGTTTGGGCTTCTGCAGGGCATTGGCTTCCACACCGCCGGAGAGCACCTTGCCGGATGCCGGTGCGATGGTGTTGAACGCACGTGCCAGACGGGTGATAGAATCCAACAGAATGCAGACGTCATGGCCACATTCCACCATGCGTTTGGCTTTTTCCAGAACCATGTTGGCGATCTTCACGTGGCGCTCGGCGGGCTCGTCGAAGGTCGATGAAATGACCTCCGCGTTCACACTGCGCTGCATGTCCGTAACCTCCTCAGGACGCTCGTCGATGAGCAGCACGATAAGGTAGATCTCGGGATGGTTGTAAGCGATGGCGTTGGCCACATCTTTCAGCAATACCGTCTTACCCGTTTTGGGCTGGGCCACAATCAGGCCACGCTGGCCCTTGCCGATGGGCGCGAACAGGTCGATGACGCGCGTGGAGATGTTGCAGCCTGGATGTCCGGTGAGGTTGATTTTCTCATCCGGAAACATCGGCGTGAGATAGTCAAACGGAATACGGTCGCGAATGTCCTCAGGATTGCATCCGTTGATTTTCTCCACTTTCGTCAGCGGGAAGTATTTCTCACCGGCTTTTGGCGGACGAATCTGGCCATAAATGGTGTCCCCGTTCTTCAAACCGAACAGTTTGATCTGGGACATGGAAACGTAGATATCGTCGGGGGAGGTAAGGTAGTTGTAGTCAGAGGAACGCAGGAAACCGCAGTTGTCGCTGGTGATTTCCAATACGCCTTCGGCGGATACCGCACCGTCATATTGCGAGTCGGCCAGTATGCGCATCTGCTCCTCAAGGAACAGTTCCTCCTGGGTCTTGGCAGGAGCGGGTGGGGTAGTGGGTTTCTGCTCGGCAGTCTTGGACTGGTTATCAGGTTTATTATGTTTGTCCTGTTTTTTCTGCTTGAAATTGTTTTTTTGAGGATTGGTTTCATCGTTGGCCGGTTTGGTCTCCTGCTCCTTGGGCTCGGTTTTTTCAGCGGTTTCTTCTTTCACCTCCGTTTCCTTGGCTTCTATGGCTGGGGCAACGTCAGGAGCGGGGTTCTTCTTAGGGCGTCCGCGTTTTTTCTTTACGGGAATTTCAGGCTCAGCTTCTGTACTTTGAATTGCACTTGCTTCTTGCGGGACATTCTCCACGGGTGCGGCTACAGGTTCCTCTGTTTTTTTCTTGCGACCGCGCTTGGGTTTCTCGGCAGGCGCAATGGGATTGGCCATCATCACCACTTCCTCTTGGACGGAAGGGGTTGCGGCAACCTCGTTCACCGGCTGCTCGTGACGCTCCTTGATGAATACCACGGGTTTCTTTTCCGGCAATATTACTTTTTCAGTGACTTTTTTTTGGTTTGAAGAACCTGCGGGTATAGGTTTTGCCGTACTAATTCTTCGTCTCTTAGGTCTATTTTCAACGGACTCTGACATTGTTTTTAAGAATTTGTAGAATAGGATTTTCCTTGCTGAATATGGAGGACCACCCGTAGAGGATATGGACAGGTTGTTGTTCCTCCTGCAAAAGACGCGCAAAGATACATTTTTTTTTGAAAGTTTGGAATAAAAAAAATGGCTGCGGAAACGCAGCCATTTTTCATGTATGGAGTATCCATTACTCGTTTTTCACTTTCTCCTTCACGCAACGGACGCTGAATCCGTGTTTCGGGGAACTATCCAAAATCTGCCACATGTAGCAGTTGCAGTCGGCCATGTATGCTCTGGGTTGTGCACTACCTGTGAGGTCTGTGCTCCAGAAGTAGGCGTTACCGAGGATGTTCTCGAAACGGTCTTTGTCGCTGTTGTATGCGCCGCCCGGCAGGATGGAGAATTTGGTGCTGTTGTTGCCACCGCCATCCAGCCAATATTCGGGAGCACGGAGATTGTCCATGTCAATTTCTGACATGGTGTTGAACTGCTCAGGAGCGGGCACGAACCAACCTTCAGGGCAGACACCTTGCACGTGGCCGAATTCGTTGACGGTCGGCATGGTGTTGGAACCTTCCTCTATGCCCATGCTGGAGTACCAGGTGTAGAGACGACCGAAGGTTTTTGCTGTGGTGTCAGCATTCGGGAACTCGCTGCTTACATAGCCCATAGCCTTGGCTACCGGCGTATTGTCTGCATAGTTCAGCGTCTTCAGATTCTCACGCATCCAGCAGTTCCAGCCCATTCTCACGGTGTGATACTCATTGCCGTCCACATCGGTGACAAAGAAATGATCCTCGTCGCCGCAAGGAGGAAGTTCGAAGGTGAGAACCTGCTCTCTGCTGTGTGTGTTGCCGCACATATCCACAACGTCCCATATAATGGTGGCGCTCAAGTCAGTGATGCTGTTGACAGGAATCTTGTTGTCTGTAATGCCGCGGATAGTGATGGATTGGATATTCTTTTCAGCTATAGCTTCACCATTGTGCATCAGGTCGGGTTTTTGAACTGAATCAGCTATCAGATAGTTGTCACCATAGTTGAGCACATAGTGGCTTTCTTTGAGGCGCAGCGTGTCTGCATCGAATTTATAGACTACAATGTCCATGGAATCTATCGTGGTACAACCGTTCTGGTTGACCATGATGTAGTGGCGTGCGGAGTGGGTGGCCTCTTCTGCCACGTAGTTCAGTGTGTCTTCATTACCCAGAACAACATTGTTGGTGTACCACTTGATGCGTTGATCCGGGGCGATCTGGAAGAAGTTGCAACCGGTGGTGTCCACCACAAACTGCATATCAGCGCCCTCGCACACCGTGTCTTTGCCGATGGTCTGCTCGAATGTGGGCACTCTACGAACCGTGATGGAACCCTCTTCTCTTACGTTAACACTGGAACAACGGTCGTCAGGATTAGCTATGATTCTGTATCCAACGTAACCACCTTCGGACAAGGTGCCGGTGATGGTGATGGTATCCACTTGATGGCCTGTGGTTTCGGTATGAGCTAAGCCCAAGCTATCCGTCAGCCAAGAGAAGGTGTAGCCGGTGGCGTTCTCAATGAGCAACACGTTGTTGACCATATCGTGACCGCAAATACCCAGGTTGAGTTCACCTTGTGAGGCGGTGATGGTCGGGTTCTTTACCACTTCCACGTTAAACGGACCCCATACAGTGTCGCACATGGTGGTCTGTTCTACACCCACGATCTTATAGGTTGAAGATTGGGTCGGGGTTTTGACAAGGGAGAGGCTACCATTGAAGGCGGTAGTGTCATTGGCGGTTTCATCCACCACATAGAACTTGAAGTAGTTGTCATCGCCCTGGCAGTTGAATACCACTTCATTGCCTTCGCACACGTATGTCTCGCTGCAGGTCTGTGCATTGCCATCCAATGAGGCTCTTGCCGGACGGTCACCCGTAATCTTCACATTATCCACCGTGATATAGCTAGGAAGGTATTTTGAACCTTGTGCTGTTCCGCAATTTTGCGTGTTACCGGCAGAACCTCCTGTAAATTCAACCTTCAGATACATCACATTATGGTCAATAGCATCAGCGGAAGAGAAATCCAACGTTTGAGAATCCCAATTGGTAGAGTTAATATTCGCATAGCCTAATGAAGTATAACTGCCCGTTTCGCTGAACTTATAATAATAGTTCACTCTGTTAAAGGCCTGGCCATTGCTGGAGGCATTCTGGCGTGAGTAATCAAATTTCAACTTAAGATTCTCGTAGTCGTATGGGTTGATCCTGATTTCAAAGTAAGCACCGCTGTAATCTATATAGGTGGGGGTTTTCAATAAACCACTACAGTCACTGCTTAAATTTGCCCAATTCAGAGCGCCATTACTTGATGCGGCAGCGTAGCAGTAGTCAGAAGAGGGTGCATGTCCTGTTGTATTGGTAAAGGAAGGCATGTGTTCACCACCATATACCATAAATGAACTATTGGCAGTACGCACACCGCACGCAGGCACGAATTTGTTGATTCCATGATCCATAGGCCAAGCAGCCAATGTCACATCCGTTTCTGAGCTCAAAGTCTGTTTAACGCTACTTGTAATCAACGTCAGACGATAAATACTGTCGCAACCCGTGGAACAAGTCCAAGTCGGGTCAGAAGTATGGTAGGTGACGCCCTCTACGGTAGGAGTAATGTTAAAGCCATATTGGTTGTAGGTTTCTCCCAAACAGATGTTGGCCACAATCGTAGTGTCAAATGCCTTGAGTACTTCCAGCATCAGGGTGATGACACTGTCGCAAGGATTCTCCGTGGTAGGGACGCTCAACTGGCATTCATAAATGCCCGGTGTACGCATCTCATTAGCAGAAGGCGTTACGATGAACATGCCATCCTCATATTCGCAATCAGTAAAATCGATGTTACTGATTTGATCCACTTTGTTGGAACAGACCGTACCATGACGGACAATGTCCAAACGATAGGCTGGCTTGATACCATGTACGTTGATGGTGTCGGACTTGCCGCAAGGAGCCTCGCCTACACTTACCACATATTGATAATCACCCTCTTGCACATCGTTGTCGGTCAAAACGTAGGACGTTTCATCCAAAACGGTACTCACACCTCCCACAATTCTTTCCCATTTGTAGATAATAGGCGTTTCAACTGCCGGCTCTGCATTGGTGTTAACGTACGGTGCAGTAGCTACCAACGTCAACGGCTGATTAGTACAACAAGGCTCTGTCTCGTCAGCTCTCGATAATTCTATTTCGTCTATGGCCTTGGTACCGGATATGCAGATGTTGTCAAGGCGTAAATATTGTGTATGAGTAACGAAGGGAACAACCGAGTATGCTGCTCCACTAAAAGTCAACGTTATTGTAATATTGTCTTGATTCTCAATCAGATTTCTAAGATCCTCAGAGGCAGACAAATCAATATCCACAGAGCCGGTTGTAAGGGTACTTTGCTGCAATTCAATATGAGTAGAGGGCAAGTCAGTACTACCCGTCGTGGTTGCAACCCTATATGTAATATCCGTGAATGCTTTGTCATTTGATGAATAAATTCCAGTAACAGACTGATATCTTTCAGCACCGTAATCAAAATGCAGTTTCAGATTACCAAAATCTTTAGTTGAAGTCGTTATAGTAATGGTTTTACCATTATTTAAATTACTGCTTGATGAACCATTTACTAAACCTAATGAATAACCTGAAGCGCTCACCATTGAGGTTGAAGAGAGATTGTCTCTTCTGGCGTTGCTGCCGTTCCATCCGCTATATGTAATACGGGATCCGGAAACGGAACCTGCATCGGCATTAATAGGAGAATTAACGCTGCTGAATGAGGTCCAACCGGCAATCAGCTCTTCATTTTCCTTGAATCCGAACTGATTCCATTCATGCACATAGAGGTTCAATGTCACCACGCTGTCGCAGCCGGTCACTGCCTCCAAGGTTCTTGTGTAATTGCCGCTCTCGCTGAAGGTGTAGCTGTGGCCATTGTTGTCACTAATCGTAACACTGCCGCTACAAATTGTAGTGTCAACCGTTACATTATATATAGTGTTTACCTGAATTCTGCCGGTGAAAACGTTGGGAGCAGCGCAAACCGTTTGGGCATCAGGATGCAACTCCACTTTGAATGTAAAGTTTCCGGCCTCTTCAGGAGTACCGGCAATGGTGGTGATGCCGTTCTCCGTCGTCACGGTCACACCAGCGGGCTGGCTGGGATTCCAGGTTACTTGCGGGGCGCAGTCTCCGGAATGGTCGAACGTGATGGCCTCCATGGCGCTGTTCTGGCATACAACCTGCACTGTGTCGCCACCGGTGTGGCCGAGGTGTGCGGTGTAGGTAATAGTCAACGTAACAGGTACGCGGGCACTTAAACAGTCGTCAACCGGGTTGCGTTGGGCCACGTAATAGGTAATCACACCCTCACTGGCGAGAGATGTTTCCGGAGCTGGAATGGCAGTGGTGGAAGTGGCATCAGCAAACCAGCTTAATTCGTAACTCTGATCGGTGGTGCTCACCATGAAGGTGAAAGCAGTGTCGCCAGGAGCTGGACATACATCCATAGCTTGGCTTACAGTAGGAATGGGCAGTTCTTTGATGCTCAAAGCAGCAGGATCGCTGGTGAAATCGCAACCTTGTGTATTGCTGATTTTGGTTCTGTATTTCACATCACCGGTTACCAGGAAGTTGCTGGCCGTAAGGATACTGCCAGTGGCGTTGCTGCTGTAGGTAGCCTGAGAGGCAGCTGTATCTACCCAATCAGTGGTTTCATCTCCGCCAGCAGGCAGAAATTCCCAAGTGTAGGTATAGATACCCACACCACCTTGAATAGTGGCAGCCTCCATTGTTATTTCGCTGTTGGGGCATATAGGTTCAGTGGCACTTATGCTGGGAGCTCCGATAGTAGGATCGTCCACCACGGTGATGTCAGTGGTGTCGGTGGAAATCACACAAGCAGGCAGGCCAAAGTAGGTCAAATTCAGAAAGAATTTGTAGTCGCCGTCATTGTTGATCACCAGGGAAAGCGTCTTTCCATACATATCCGGAACCTGAATGTAATTGTCGCCATCTTCAGAAATCATCCATTTGAATGCAGGATAGTTATAATTTTGGTCAATATCAGAAAGCTCATAATTGTCGCTTTCGATCTCTAATGTACCTCCCTCGCATAATTGGGTGTAGTTGGCAGAAACCGTAGGTGTATAGTTGTTTAAATCAATCACAATCAATGTATCTTCACCTGCGGAAACTACCGGCTCAGCGCAGCCTATCGTGGCATAGCGTTTGAATACGTATGTACCGGCTGTCAGGTTTTGTGCGATGTAGGAAGCGGAATTGCTGTTGTCAATAGTGGTTTCTGCACCTCCATCCTTGCTGTATTTCCAAATGTAGGTTACCGTACTGGTGCTGTATTCCGGTGTTGCTTCCGTTACATTTTTGATCGTGTCGGAGCCTGTTGTACATGAGTATCTGCTGCTGGAAGCAATGGCACCGGCAGTGCTCAAACCCTTTACTTTAACAGAGTAAATTCCTCCGGAAATCACTGTCTGGCTGTTGCCGGTAATGTAACGGCGGAACTGGTAAGTACCCATTTGGTTGAGATTCATGTATTCTTGGGTCAATGCAGCCGTGTTGGCATTGGGGATGGCTTGCCAATTGCCATTGTTGAAGGCGTATTCCCAGGAATAGACGACTTCTCCCACAGCTGCGGTATCTTGCGTTACTTCATAATTGCCGCAAGGGTCTGTAGTTTCGGTGATGGTCGTAATGGCGCCAGCGTATGCCCAGTGTGCGTACAGCGTAACATTGCTGGTGGATTTGCATGTGTCGGTTGCAGTCACTTGCGTGCCGCCCGAGGGCTCGGTAAACCAGCCAAGGAAAAGGTAACGTGCTCCACGGTCGGGAGTTGTAAGGTTATTGCCGCATGTGTCATAATAAAGTATGTCAAAAGTTTCAGCTTCAGGGGCACCGAAGTAATTCTGGTCCAGTGTCACGGTAAGGGTGAGGATTTCGTAGGTGATTGTCACACGACCGGAGCCTCCGGCGCCACCATTATAACTGTATCCATTTCTGTTGGTATTTCGGGCCCCACTACCACCACCGCCAGGAGCGGTTCCTGCATTACCGGCCGCATAATTTGATGATACAGAATTTCCTCCGTTGCCGCCATTAGCACCTTTTCCACCCGCACCACTCTGAGAATAGGAATAGGTGCCACTTCTTGTTATGGTTGCATCGGAACCATTGCCCCCAGCAATGGTTTCTTCTGTACCAAAAGATGTAGATACTGAACCACCAGCTCCCCCAGCTGCTGTTACCGTACCATTAGAGGTTGGTCTTACTACGTAAGTACCACTGCTACCACCACTTGCTTTAACCAAGTAATCCGTGCTGTTAGCGTTGGCTTTCATCCAAGAATCGTTTCCATTTGCGCCACCGGCGCCACCAGTACCAACCGAAAATGGCAATCGATCACCTGGAATGACAGATGTCTCTGTTGTGGTTTTAGCATAAGCGCCGCCGCCGCCGCCAGAAGCAACCCGGTATCTATTACTGCAATTTCCGCCGCCGCCGCCGCCGCCCCAAGCCTCAAGCTTGGTGACTTTCCAGGCTCCTGTGGGAGCGGTCCATGTACCGGAACCAGAGTTGTACGTTTGAGTCTTAGATTCAACGCTTTGCGCCTGTGCCACGCCTGTCAACAGGCAACACAGAATCGCAGTCAAGGTTAAAGTTAGAAATTTTTTCATAAGTGGTTTATTTTATTAATTATTTTAAATTTTCTCGTATATTTTTTTACAAAGTAACATTAATCTGGCAAAAATAGCATTTTTTTACATATAAAAAACACTGCCATTGTCTTTTTTTATTTTATTGTTTAATTTTCAATAGATTACATGTGTAAAAAAAAGTATATGGAAAAATGCGTGTGTTTGCACTCTGTGCGGGGAAGAATATGCCGCATGAGCGAGGAAATTTTAGTCCGTTTGTTAGTGCATACAAAAAAAAGCACTCGCAAATATCTTCGCAAGTGCTTTTCCGTTTTGCGCTCCCTCAAGGACTTGAACCTTGGACCCTCTGATTAACAGTCAGATGCTCTAACCAACTGAGCTAAGGAAGCGGGTGCTTAACCGCTTTGGTTAACGGCTGCAAAAATACATTTTTTTTAATATGTCTCAATACTTTTGAAAAAAAAATTATTTTTGCAAAAAATTATTAGGCTAATCATTAGTTAATTATTTAAAAATCAATTATATAAAATATATCCTCCTATTATGATAACCCGCAAGCAGGTCTTCACCGAAATCAAAAACTACTTCTTCATCACCCTTGGTTTGGCGATTTTCGTGCTCGGATGGTCCGCATTCATGACTCCTTTTGAGGTGACGGGCGGCGGCGTGGCCGGTATTGCATCCATCCTCTTTTTCGCCACCAAAATCCCCATTGGCGTCACCACCTTCGTGCTTAATGCCATACTTATCGCCATCGCGTGGAAAATCCTGGGCCCCAAATTCTGCATCAACTCGCTGATTTGCACCATCATCATATCCGTGTTTTTCTATCTCGGACAACGTATCTTCACCAAGCCCATTGTGGATGACATGTTCATGAGCGTCATCATCGGCGCCTCGCTGGGTGCGCTCGGCGCCGGCATCTCCATCAACTGGGGCGGCAATACCGGTGGCCTCGACATCATTGCCCTCATGGTGGGCAAATATCGCAACATCTCATACGGCAAAGTCAATATGATGTGCAACCTCATTATCGTGGGATCCTCATTTTTCATCTTGCATGATGTGCCAAAACTGGTCTATAGCTTCGTCGTGCTTTTTGTGGGTATGCTGGTGGCCGACACGGTGATAGACGGCTTTCACCAGACCTATCAGTTTATGGTGTTCTCCAAGAAAAACGACGAAATCTCTCATCGCATCAACCAGGAACTGCACCGCGGCGCAACCTTCCTGAAAGGCTACGGTTCGTACAACCGCCAGGAGAGCGACGTGCTCCTGATCATCGCCCATCGATCTGACAAGGTCCGTGTCACCCGCATCATCAAAGAGATTGACAGCACCGCATTCGTCACCATCACCAAAACCTCCAGCGTGTTCGGAAAAAACTTTGACACATTGAAACTCTGACCCCTCCGAAATACGAAATTCAAAATTCAAAATCCAAAATACAGAATTCATAATATATTTTGATTTTTGATTTTTGATTTTTGAACTTTGAACTTTCCCTTTCACCCTTCACCCCATTTACCCCTTTCACCTTTTCACCCTTTACCCTTCACCCATCCATGTCTCTCGTCAATTGCAAAATCAACCTCGGTCTGAACATCATCAGGAAACGTCCGGATGGTTATCATGACTTGCAAACCGTGTTCTACCCGGTAAATAATTTCACGGATCATATCTTCTTGGAGAATGTGCCACAGGATTTTGAATTCGTCTGCCGCAGTGCACAGGATGTGGGTCCGGATGAGGCCAATCTGTGCGTCAAGGCGTTTCGTCTGCTGCAGCGCGACTACGGCATCCAAGGTGTTCGGTTGACCCTCGACAAGCAAATCCCTACGGGCGCGGGCTTGGGCGGAGGCTCCGCCGATGCGGCGTTTACGCTCAAATTGCTGGCCGAGCACTTCAATTTGCCCGTTGACAACCGGATCCTGAAACATTACGCCGCGCAACTGGGCAGCGATGTCCCCTTTTTTATCGATAACACCCCCGTCTATGCCACAGGGCGCGGTGAGATCATGACCCCGGTTGACCTGGACCTGTCGCTATACAATATATATATAATAAAGCCAGACATCTTTGTCTCCACGCGCGAGGCCTACGCAGGTGTGCGCCCGCATGAGTCGGACCTCAATTTCGCCGACGTCGTGCGCGATGTGCCCGTGCATGAGTGGAAAAACTGTCTGTTCAACGATTTTGAAGAATCAGTTTTCCAATTGCATCCGCAGTTGGAAGGTATCAAACAGAAATTCTATGATGACGGTGCACTCTATGCCGCCATGTCGGGCAGCGGTTCGGCCGTGTTCGGCATCTTCCCGAAACAACCCTAATATTTCAGGATCAGGAAGAGAGTCAGCTCAATCGCCAGCACGCCCACCAGGCAGAACCAGTGCCATCTCTTGGCACGGTCGGTATATACAAAGTGCTTGTTCAGAATGTAGTTCAGCAAACCAACCGGTATGGCCATTAAGGTGAGGTTCAGATAATTGTTGTGGCTTCCTAAATGCTCCATCAGTGCGATTCCGCCGATGTTCAGCAAGTAGGTGAACGAGGTGACCATCAGGAACCTGAAAAGCAGTTTGTTGTTCTTGTTCTTGAATACCAGTATGCCGTACGTCTTGAAGTTGAAAAGGATACTGACGATGGTGGCGAAAAAATTGGAGATGACGTATGCATGGTTGATCTTGAGCAAATGCTCGAAAATGAACAGGAACACGTAATTGATGATCAGGCCGAATGCCGTGTTCAGGATGGCCGTGAGAATGAACCTGATAAATTGAGGCGTGAATATCTTAACAATAAGTACCTTGAGTTTCTCTATCATCTCAAAAAATAGTGAGCCGCAAAGATACAAAAAAGGAATTACAAAGAGTGTCATTTATCTTATCACGGTAATGCTGCCGTGATAATCAACGGTTTTCACTTTTCCTTTATAATAAAATGTATAGTAATACACGCCGTCGCTGAGCTGGGAAGCGTCGAAATATTGCGTTCCCCTGACAATCTCCCCGTTAACCGCGTAGGTGTCGTAGTTTTTTGCATGATAGACCATCTTCCCCCATCGGTCATAGATGTACAGCTCGTTGGACCGGTATTCGTCGGGATCCTCCGGGTTGTAGCGGATGTTCAGGTTCTGGATGGCAAAGCAGTCGTTGGTCCCATCGCCGTTGGGGGTGATGACATTCGGGAAGACAAGGTCGTCCTCAATCACCACCGTGTGTGTGATGCTGCTGGAGCACCCGAAGCTGCTTATAAGGTTCAAGGTGACATCGTAATCTCCCCACGAAGCGTAGGTGTGGTCGGGTGAAAAAGCCGCCGTGTCGGAACTGCCGTCGCCGAAATCCCATCGCAGTTTGATGTCGCCGCTTTCCACAAAGGTGGAATCGGCGTAATTGTGGAAATGGATGAGGCCGTTGCTTTCGCTGTATAAGGAGATTTCAGGTTCGGAAACAAATTCGGCCAACGGTTGGTGGTAAATATGCAGGCAATTCCATTTAAAGAGTGAGTCGTAGCAGCCTTCGGGTGTGTGTACGCGCAATCCTACCGTATAGATTCCGGGTTCTTCAATGGTGATTATCGGGTTTTTGTTGGGGGAGGCGTATGCCAAAGAGCCGTCCTCGTGCAATATCATCCATTCGTACAAATAGTTGGGGTTTTCAACGGTGGTCTCGTCAAACAAACGGACTGTGGCGGGCGCGCAACCGGTGGTGTCTGCCATGCGAAAATCCGCATGGGGCACTTCCAGCACACTTATTTTGATGGTGTCGCTGCCGTAACAGGTCAGGTTGTTGGTGCTGTCCGTAGTGGCTATGAAAACCGTGTAAGTCCCCGCTGATGCCACTTGGATGTCGGGGGTGTCGTCGCCGGTGTTCCACACGTAGGTGGTGTTGGGCTCGTTGTAGTTGCTGGTAATTATGGCCCGGTCGCCGTAGCAAATGTGGAAATCCTCACCCAACTCGGGTTTTGGTGACTGCACCACATGGAGAGGCATCAGGGTGTCGTAGGTGCACCCGAAATCGTCAACCACCACGGCGGTGTAGTAAATGTCGCCGGACACATCGGGAACGATGTACATGCTGTTGGCTCCGGGGCCGACTATGTATGTGGTGTCCACGTGTACGGCGTATGACCAGTTCTGCGGCAGCAGATGCGGGTCCAGCGCAATCTCCCACTCGTGCAGGTATCCGTTGTCGTTGGTCCACAAATCCTGGATTTCAATGTACCAGTTGCCGTTCAGCGGGCAGCCTACCATGCCTGCAAAACTCTGGTTGGGGTGGTAGATCTGCGTCATGTTGGCCACATTGCTTGAATCAATCACGTAGGAGTAGCTGCCGTCATCCCACATGGGATTATAGATGTAGTGGATATTGCTGGGCTCATAGCAATAGCCGTAGGTGCCGCTTGCGTACTGGTAACCCAGTGTGGTATTGTTGGACCAGACATAGTTCCAGGCTTCGCCCATGGGGTTTTGGGCGGGATTGCAGCTGGTTACCTCCTGCAATCGGTTGGCACGTCCCAGATTTGTTCTGAAATAGTGGGTGATGCCGCCCCATCCGTCGTTCTGATAGTCGGGCACGATGCGGCATGAACTGCCATTCGGACAGAACAGCTTGATACGGATATCCTCGATGGCCGAATGCTCCATCTTGATGCGGACAAAGAGGATGTCGTTGGCATTGGTGATGGTGGCGGTGGGCGCAAAAGAGGTGAAGTTGACGTATGAGCGGTAATAGTAGCCGTAGGGCGGACAGCTGATGCCGTCGGGCAGGAACACTGTGTCGGTAACTCCAAGAGAGGTGATCTGCTCGCTGCCAACAGAGTCCAACTGCAAACTCGAAATCTGGTCATAACCCACACTCAGGTCCAGCTGCTGGCCTGTGCAGATGGGTGGCAGCTGGCTGATGTCGCGGATCGGGTTCTTCGACGTGCGCACGCGGAAAGTGATGGGAATCAGCGACAGACATTGCGACTGGTCGGCAGCGCTGATGGACACATCGTACCCTCTGCCAGGCGTGAAATAGTAATTCACGGAATTGCCGCCTAAGCTGTCAATCTCCTCCAAATCGAAATCCCAAAGGAATGTAGTGGTGTTGTCCGCTTGATGATAGCTGAAGTCATTGTCCGGATACTCGCCACGCACGCTGAAATAGAAGGTGTCGTATGGGCATACGTCCACGTAATAATAGCCGTCGTCGGGGTTGAGGTGAGGCAGATGGGAACAGTTGGCAGAGTCGATGTGGAGCGTTATACGTTGGCAGGGTGCGATGCAACTGGTGCGGATTTCGAAACCGGTGCCCTCGCCGGACCCGTCGGAGGTGAACTGCAAAGTGAGGGCCCCCGTGGTGTTCTGTATGGTGGCGGCATAGCGGAAGGTGCCAGTGGGATCGTAGTTGTCGTTGTTGATCTTGTGGAGCACCGGCCCGCTGGTGCCCACGCCGTCGTATATGGTCAGCGTGTCGGAGACATCAATGTCTAAGTCGGTGATTTCCACCATGACACAACCATTGTTGGGGTCGTTGGACAAAATGGTGAGCGTCTCGTTGACGTTGGGTGCGTAATTGCCGGTAAGACCACCATCGTCGTAAATTAATATATTGCAATTGGTTACGGAGGCTTGTGAACCCATCAGAACGGTGGTTTGGCCCCTAAGCACCATTATGCTGACACACAATATGAAAATAAAAAATAGAAATCTTTTCATAATGCAAGGGATTATTGTCGTCTGCAAAATTAATAAAAATATGTATTATATAATGTATGTCGTGTTTTCGGTACAAAATGTTACGAAAAAAATAGACGCTGTTCTATGGTGAAAATAAATATGTTGGATATAAAGTTTTCATATTAAAAAAATCATATATTTGCAGCCCAAAAATTCAAACGATGGATATAAAGGACTTAAAGGATCAATTTAAGCTGCGGCTATCCGGAGTTGAAGACGGAACATATTGTTATTCAATAGAATGCAATAAAGAGTTCTTTGAGTTGGCTGAAATCTCCGATGTGCGCGACGGCAACTTGCATTTGCGGGTTGAAATGGAGAAAACTGAGAAATTGGTGGTCTTGAACTGCCATTTCGAAGGTGATGTGATTGCACCGTGCGACCGTTGCCTTCTGCCGGTGTCCATTCCGATGGATTTTGACACGCGCTTGATCGTGAAGCTCGTGCCTATGGTGGAAGAGGGAGAAAATGATGATGATGACGACATCTGGGTGATGGATGAGAATACATACGAGCTGGATATTTTCCACTATGTGTATGAATCCATCTTCCTGGAGTTGCCACACCGAATTGTCCATGAGGACGATGAGAATGGGAACCCGACGTGCGATCCCGAGGTGATGCGCAAGTTGGAGGAAATGGAGAAAGCCAAAGCGGAGAAAGAAAAAGAAATGGACCCGAGATGGGAAGCGTTGAAGAATCTTAAATTAGATTAGTAACTATAAAATTTAGATATTATGCCGAATCCTAAAAGAAGACACTCAGCAATGAGAAGAGATAAGAGAAGAGCTCATGATTTCATCACTGCTCCTCAGTTGACGACTTGCAGCCATTGTGGTGCCCCCATCCTGACACATCGTATTTGTCCGGAATGCGGTTACTACAGAGGCAAACAAGCCATCGAAGTCAGCGGTGCCGCCCAGTAAGCACACCCCTGCATTTTTTTTACTTAAGGTTAGATGACATAAGCAATTATGCCATCTTTTTATGTTTATAATATGGAGATAATTTTCGCTACACATAACCAGCACAAGACCCAAGAGGCAAGGGCTATCTTAGGTGATGATTGGACGTTGAAAAATCTGCACGACATCGGTTGCGAGGAGGAGATCCCCGAGACGGCCGACACGCTTCCGGGCAATGCCCTGCAAAAAGCCCAGTATGTGGCTGACCATTTCCACGCCAACTGCTTTGCCGATGACACGGGATTGGAAGTCGAGGCTCTGGACGGTCGTCCAGGTGTCTATTCTGCTCGTTATGCCGGTGAACATTGCACCTATCAGGACAATGTGAACAAATTGCTGGCGGAAATGCAAGGCATGACCAACCGCAAAGCCTGCTTCAAAACGGTGATTGCTTTGATTTTGGACGGTGAAACACATCTGTTTGAAGGTCGGGTAGATGGCACCATCATTGAGACACAGCGCGGTGCATCAGGCTTTGGCTACGATCCGGTCTTTATGCCCGACGGCTACGACCAGACTTTCGCGGAAATGGGCGATGAGTTGAAAAACAGCATCAGCCACCGCGCACGCGCCATGCAGAAACTGATGGAGTTTCTGAAAAAATAGCCGGTCGGCTCCTTAATCGATTTCTTTCTTGATTTTCAGCAGCATCTCCTTGATCTCGGTCAGGGATGCGATAATGGCGGCGTTGTCGGCCTCTTTGATGAGGTTGCCCTTGATGGCATCGCGGGCACCCTGCAGCGTGTAGCCTTTCACCTTGGTGAGGTAATGAATAGTGCGGATCAGGGAGATGTCGTTTTTGGAGAAGAAACGGTCGCCCTTTTTGTTCTTGCGCGGCTTCAGCACGTCGAATTCCTTCTCCCAGAAACGGAGCGTGGAGGCGGGCAGATTGAAAATTTCGCAGGTCTCGCCCATGCTGTAGTAAATTTTCTCCTTGGAATCGAACGATTCCGGCAGCGGCAGATAGCCACTGCTGTCAGTCATCTCGTCATTCATTATTCATCCTCCATCTGTTTTCTGCGGCGCTCATCTTTCTCTTTGATGCTCTCGCGTTTGTCATATAATTTCTTTCCCTTGGCCAGGGAAATGTCCAATTTGGCATAGCCTTTTTCGTTAATCCACAGCAGGGTGGGTACGATGGTGAAACCGCGCTCGTTGAGCTTGCTCAGCAGCTTGCGCATCTCCTTTTTGGTGAGCAGCAGCTTGCGGTCGCGCTTGGGCTGATGGTTGTTGTAGCTGCCGTTCGCATACTCGCTGATGTGCATGTTGTGTACCCACAGCTCGTTCTGGATGAAAGAACAGTAAGCATCCGTGATGTTGGCCTTGCCCGCGCGTATAGACTTGATCTCCGTGCCGGTGAGCACAATGCCGGCTGTGTATGAGGTGAGCAGAAAGTACTGGTAGTCAGCCTTCCTGTTCTTGATCTCTATCTGTGATGTGTTGGTATTCTTACTCATAGCTTCAACAATTTGCAAAAGTACAAAAAATGCGATAAGAATGTTGCCCGATGACGTGCGGAATTGGGAAATATTGTGTACTTTTGCTCCATTCTTTTGAAGCCTCTCTGATATGCCAAAAATCACCCGAATCGTACTCACAGGCGGCCCTTGCGCCGGCAAATCCACTATTCTCAAACGGATACAAAACAAATACTCCAACCTGGGCTACGCAGTCTTCACCCTGCCCGAGTCCGCCACGCTCTTCATTGAGGCTGGTGCTGACTTCCTGACCAAAGATGCTGATCTCTCGTTCACCACAGAATCCAACAAACTACAGTTTCAAATGGTCATGGAAGACTGCATTACGCGGATTGCCGCTGCGGGCGACAAGCCTGCTCTGCTGGTCTGTGACCGGGGCACCATGGATACGGCGGCCTATATGGACCACGATGTGTGGCAGCATGTGATGGATGCGGTGGGAGGGACCACCGAAACCCTGCGCGACAAACGCTATGAGGCAGTGCTCCACATTTGCACTGCCGCCAAAGGTGCCGAGCAGTTCTATACCCGACAGAACAACAACTGCCGCTCCGAGTCCCTCGAACTGGCCCGCGTAGTGGACGACAATCTCATCGCCGCATGGAAAGGACATCCTGTACTGCGCATTATCAACGCAGAACTCTGCTTTGAGGATAAAATCGACCATGTATTACGCGTGATTGATGAAATAATCGGCGCAAATCAGAAGTGATGAGGGCGTTCTCCTGTGATTTTCAGCCAGCCCTGAATTAGAAACCAAATATTGAATGCAATGAAAAATATCAGCATGATCGCCGCAGTGGGCGAGAATCTTGAACTCGGCTATAAAAACCAGCTGCTATGCCATTTGCCCGTTGATCTCAAGCATTTCAAGGAGATTACCTCCGGCCATGCGGTCATGATGGGCGACAGGACCTGGGAGTCTCTTCCGAAAAAACCGCTTCCCAACAGAAGAAATATCGTGATTACATTGGATGATATCTCTTTTCCGGATTGTGAAACGGTGCATTCCATAGAAGATGCTCTTGCGCTGGTACAGGATGAGGAAGAGGCTTTCGTAATGGGAGGTGCCACGATGTATCGTCTTTTTTTACCGTACGCTGATAAACTTTACCTTACCAGAATAGCGTCCGCCTTCACCGCTGACGTTTATTTTCCGGCAATAAATGAAGGGGAATGGACGTTAACAGACAGTGAATTTGTTCCGAAAGACGAGAAAAACCAATTCGATTTGTATTTTCAAACCTTAATCAGAAAGTAAGATGATGAAAAAGATTGCAATGTTCGCGACTTTGCTGGTGATTGTAGCTGTCGCATACGCCCAGAAGCCTTCCCAACTCCCGGTTCCGGATCTCCCTATCGACGAGCGGACCAACTTGGTGACGTATCAGGATGTGGTAAAACAGGAAGGCACACCCCAAGTGCTTTACGACAGAGCCTTGACGTGGGTGAAAAAATATTATAAAAACACAGCCGAGGTTATCAAAGTGTCCGATGCTGACAAGTGTGTGATAGAGATGCGCTCCAGCGTCCGTATCTTTTCCAAGCAGAAGGATGGCACCATGATGCAGAAGAATATAGTTTATTACACTTTCAAACTCGAATGCCGCGAAGGACGTTATCGTTATACCATTACCAACTTTAATGAAAAGGCCGCTGCCGCTGCTCCCATTGAGAACTGGTTCAAGACCGACAGCCCCTATTGGTCTCCGTCTCAGTACGAATGGCTGAATCAGATCGATGAGCAGATTAAAAAGCTGATCAATTCCCTGGAAGAGGGCATGCTGCCACCAGAAGTCTTCGAAGATGAATGGTAGAATTTCAGGGTTGATATTGCTGGTCTTGCTATGTGCATCCTGTCAGAATCCCACGGGTACAGTCAGGTTGCATTTTTCTTTCTCTGTAGATGGCGATGAGATGCAACAGGACACCATGTTGTATCAGAATGCGGCAGGAAACCGATATGAGGTTACAGAGGCTCAATATTTTGTTTCAAATGTGATTTTGACGAAGTCGGACGGCACGCAATACGCGATAAAGTCTGACAAGCGTGCCCATTACGTGGATGCGGACATTCCGGGCACCTTGGATTGGCTGCCTAATGATGAGCTGCCTGCGGGCACATACACATCCGTGTCTTTTGTGTTCGGCCTGGCTCCGGAGCTCAATGTCATGCATGCCTACACGGATGCGCCGGAGAACAACATGAGCTGGCCGGCGGTGCTCGGCGGTGGCTACCACTACATGAAAATCAATGGCCGCTGGCTGGCTCCGGACGGGACCGCCCATCCGTTCAACTTGCACTCGGGCCGTGTGATGACCGCCGAAGGGGACACGCTCGAGCATTCGTTCATGGTGACTTTGCCCTTGACTCAAAAGACCCTTTCAAAGGGCGATGTTATGGACATTGCATTGGATATGAATGTAAATCGATGGTTCACGTCTCCTCATAATTTCGATTTCAATGAGTATGGGGGCAGCATTATGCAGAACGCCGAAGCGCAGGAGGTGTTGGAAGCCAACGGTTGGGATGTGTTTGCAGCGAAATAAAAAAGGGGAACATCAAGTTCCCCTTTTCTTTATCATTGAAAACATTCAGTCTTACATTCTGAAAGTGACAGGCACCTGATAGAAACAGCGTACGGGCTTGCCCATGTTCTTACCGGGTTTCCACTTCGGCATAGCCATGATACCGCGAACGGCCTCCTTGTCGCAGTCGGGATACAACGGCACTTTCACCTTGGCGTTGCTCACGCGACCATCGCGTTCCACGACGAACTCAATCAGCACGGTGCCCATGATACCATTGTTTCTGGCCACTTCAGGATACTGAATCTCTCTGGAAAGGAAAGAGTTCAGTGCTTCCATACCGCCAGGATACTCAGGCATTTCCTCAGTGAAATATACGGGAGGTGCGGCATCTTCCACATCTTCCACGACTTCCACCACATCGTCAATTTCTGCGATGGCCTCGTCTTCAAATACGTCCTGGCCGAAATCGAAATCCGTGCTCACCTTGATGTTGTCTTCCACAATGTTCAGCACTACAGCTTGTTGCTGCTGCGGCTGCTCTGGTGGCGGGGGAGGTGTTTGGTCAGTGGCAATGACATCCTCATCTTTCACTTCAATGAAGTCGTCATCGGTGATGGTGAATGCGGGAGCCTTGTCTTCATTGGCAAAAAGCTCAAATCCGGCATAAACCAAGCCTAATACAACTACGAAACCCAATAAGAGAAACAGAGTTCTCTTGTTTTCCAGGTTTCCTTTGTCGGTTTTCTTCGTAATCATAATTATGATGATTTATAAGGTTATTACTCTTAACATAATTAGCACGGCAAAAGTACTATTTTTTTTCTATAAATCGCAACGTGATGAGGTAAAAAAATATTGTACGTTTTAATTTTTTTAAACAAAATAAACAGTGCCACCGCAATTGTCTTGTTTTGCACCTGTTACACTTGCCAAACAATTCTTTTCACCCCGCAAACGCAACAGGCCTAGAAATGCGAAAACCAATGCCTCTTTGAAATTGACGGTGAGGGGGTCTGGTACGATAATTTTGCCTCCCCATCTTTCTTGAATGTTCTGAATCAGGAATTTGTTGAGCGCGCCTCCGCCCGTCGCCAGCAGGGTTTTGGCGGCAGAGGGAATGATGCGGGCAATCTGTTCAGATATATGCAGCACCAAGGTGTGGAGTGTGTCTGCTGCAGAATGATGTTTTTCAAAGTCGTGAAGCAACGGCAAAAACTGTTGTTCAAACCACTCTTTGCCCAAGGATTTCGGATAAGACTGATTGTAATACTCCAACTGATTGAGTTGCAGTAGAAGCTCTGGGATGGATTGCCCGTTGCGTGCAATGTTGCCGTCCTCGTCGTATGGTTTGCCCAAGAGATTGGCTATACGATTCATGGCCATGTTGCAGGGCGAAATGTCAAAGGCCACGCGTCTGTCCTCATTCTGAAAGGATATGTTGCAGAAACCGCCGAGGTTGAGGCAGGCATCATACTGCCCGAAGAGCAGGGCGTCGCCGATAGGGACCAATGGAGCGCCTTGACCGCCTAATGCCACATCCAAGGTGCGGAAGTCGCAAACGGTTGTTATGCCTGTTCGTGCAGCGATAACGGCTCCGCTTCCTATCTGCGTAGTGAGCCCCTGTGCGGGCTGATGAAACACTGTATGTCCGTGTGAGGCGATGAAGTCTGGCTTGCCTTCGTGGCCAATCCATTCATTGATGTTGTCAGCTATCATCGTGCCCAAGTCCACATTCAGCTGCGCATAATCCAATGCGGACAGCAGGGTGGCATTGGATAGCCGTTCTTGGAATGCTGACTCGTAAGGTATGGTGCAGGCTTTTTCAATGCGGTATCGCCAGCCGGTATCTTCTTTTTCGAAGGAACACCAAGCCAAGTCCAGCCCATCCAACGAGGTTCCGGACATCACGCCTATGCCGCTGCGGTAGCCTTTGCTCATTGCAATAGCGCAGTTAACTTGTCCAAATGCATACTGTTGGAGCCCTTGACCAGAATCAGGGAGTCGGAGACGGGTTGCGCTTTCAGTGCTTCGTTGAGTGCTTCTGCATCAGGGTAGCATTGCTCCGGATGGTGGGCACTGAACTCGGAACCGACAAAGATTGCCTTCAGATGCATCTCCTCGCACAGTTGGATGATTTTCAGATGCTCCTCGCGGCTCACAGGTCCCAGTTCGCGCATGTCTCCCAAGATGGCAAGCTTGTGGGGATGGTCCAATTTGGCGAGGTTCCGTACTGCTGCCTCCATACTGGTGGGGTTGGCGTTGTAATAGTCGGAGATAATGACGTTGGTGCCGATTTTGTTCACCTGCGAACGATGGTTGGAGGGCTCGTATTGGCCCAGCGCTTCGGCAATCTGTTTGTCGCTGACTCCAAAAAAGCGCCCCACGGCTGCGGCAGCCAGGAAATTGTAAATGTTGTAACTGCCGGTCAGATGAGTGTCAACCTCATGTCCTGCCACACGTATGCGCAGGTAGGGCGACATGCTCACGATGTTGTCTTCGCCGCCTTCAGCATAATAGACTACTTTGTCATAGTCCAACCCGTCGCGAAGCTTCTGGTCGTTGATGTTGACGAATAAGGTCCCATGGTCGCCAATGACGGAGCGATAAAGTGCCTTTTTGGTGTGGACAATCTCCGCTTCGGAGCCGAAACCTTCGATGTGAGCTTTCCCTACATTGGTGATGAGTCCGTAGTTGGGGCGTGCGATGGCGCACAGGTCGGCAATTTCGCCCGGATGGTTGGCTCCCATCTCCACGATGGCAATTTCATCCGATGGCTTTATCGAGAGCAATGTCAGAGGAACGCCTATGTGGTTGTTGAGGTTGCCCTTGGTGTAGGCGGTGCGGAATTTTTTTGCCAACACAGTGGAAACCAACTCTTTGGTGGTGGTCTTTCCGTTGGTGCCTGTGATGCCGATGACGGGGATGGAGAGCTGTTGCCGATGGTAGGCGGCCAGTTGTTGCAGAGTCTCCAGACTGTTCTCCACCACTATGCAGCGCGGGTTGTCCGCCAGTGCACTGTTCTCGGTGATGACATACGCCGCGCCCTGGTCCAGTGCCGTCAAGGCAAACTGGTTGCCGTCGAAACGCTCGCCTTTGAGACATACGAATATGCTGTCAGGGACGATGTTGCGTGTGTCGGTGCAAATCTGCGGATGCGATAGATATTGTGCGTAGATATGTTCTATATCCATTTTATTCAGGCACTTTCAGAAAAATTAATAGATGAACGGAAACACTCTCTTCAGCTTCTTGGCTTCCATCTCAGGACCGAACTCAGTCTTGTACCGTTTGTAGATAGCATGGGCGCGCGGCACCAGGTTGGCAAATGTCCAGATGAAGAACACAAGACCGGATAGCGACCATGTGAGAATGGCAAATCCTAACCACTCGGTGAGTTCTCCCAGATAGTTGGCGCTGGTGACATACTCGAACATGAAGCCCTTCGGCAGATAGTGCTTGTTGTCATCGTCGTTCTTGCGCAGGTGACGGATGATATAGTCGGAACGCAGATTGATGAAGAATCCGATAAAGAAAATGCACACACCGATGATAAACTGTGGCGATTTCAGCCAGGCAAGGTCTGTGTAGGACAGGCCAAGAACGTGGTAGTTGCACTTGAAGGATTCGAAAAAGATCCAATAACCCTGCATCATGGCATTCAGGATGTTGAAAGCAATGCCCATGAACATCACGGACAGTGACATCTGGCTCTTTTTCCCTTTCATTATCCATGGGAAAATCAGGGATCTCTGGAAGTAATGTATCTCAAAAATGAGCAAGAAGACCATGGGCACTATTTCAAACCGGTGCGGGGAACACAACCAGATTATAATCATGGCCAGAAAGATGGGGAATTCCATGAGGAACCAGGCCAGTTTGTTGTTGATGGTCTTACCCCAAGTTTTTTTTGTGAAAGCACCATAGCTGGCATCGACAAAATACAGGGAGACGAATACCACGGCGGCAATGCCGATCATCACATATAAATATATGTAAAAAGCGGAGGATAAAATTTCTGCATTCATAATAAAAAACTTTAGAGAGTTAGTAAATGTAAATTTCCATTGGCATTCTGGCCTGCACGCCCTCTTGGTTCATCAATTGCTCCAGACCTTCGTAAGTGAAGTAGAGACGTCCCAGTTTAGCTCTCAAAGCAGCGTCCACTTCATCTTCTTGACCGAATAACATCGTGAACCAGTCTTGTTGTTTGGGATAATAGACTAAAGAGTAATTTGAGATATTGGCCAGTTGGGCAGCTTTGGCAATGGCGTCGTTCAGGGAACCAAGCTTGTCCACAAGTCCGATCTTGATGGCGTCCGCACCGGCCCATACGCGGCCTTGCCCGATGCTATCCACCTGCGCCACGGTCATCTTGCGACCGTCCGCCACACGTTTGGTGAAGGTGGCATAGATGTCTTCCACAGAGTTTTGCAATACGGCCAACTCGGTTTCGTCCATAGGACGGAAACCGGTGCCATAATCCGCATGATTGTTGGTTTTCACACCGTCAATGGTAACGCCTAATTTGTTTTTGAGGGTATTCTGGAAAGACGGGATCATGCCGAATACGCCGATAGATCCTGTCAGTGTGTTGGGTTGCGCGATGATATAATTGGAATTACAGGCGATGTAATAGCCGCCGGAGGCAGCGTAGTCGCCCATGGAGGTGACCACCACCTTGCCCGCTTTTTTGGCATTCTCAATCTCCCTCCAGATGTTCTCAGATGCCAAAGCACTTCCTCCAGGAGAATTGATTCTCAATACGATAGCCTTTACATCCTTGTCCTTATAGGCCTTTTTGAATTCTTTGATAAAGCTTTCGGAATAGATGCCTTTGCTGTTGTTGCCCTTACCGTCGCTTATAGTGCCTACCGCATATACAACAGCAATTTTGTCAGAAGCTTTTTTGTTGCTGTTTTGGATGGATTTTTTGTATTTGTCGATCGTAATGATGTTGAGATTGTCGTCCTCGTCGATGTTGAGTTTGGATTTCAGCATTTTTTCAATGTCGCCAGGATACCCGAGTTGATCTACCAGCTTCAATTTCAAGGCATCCTTCGGCATGGCGCATAGCAGATTGTCGGCGATGGCATTCAGACTGTCAGCTGGAATGTTGCGAGATGCGGAGATATCGCTGATGAACACGTTCCATAGCGTGTTGGTCAGCAAAGTCAGCTGCTCGCGATTGGCTTCGCTCATCTTATCCAGGACATAGGGCTCAACCGCACTCTTGAATTGTCCGTGGCGTACCACTTGCACATCTACATCCAGTTTGTCGATGAGACCTTTGTAGAACATGATTTGCATGGCATAGCCTTTGAAATCCAAAGAGCCGGCAGGGTTGAGGATGATTTTGTCGGCCACAGATGCCAGATAATAGCCGTTTTGGGCGAATACGTCACTGTAGGCGTAGATGAACTTGCCGGATTTCTTGAATTCAAGCAGCGCATCATGAATTTCTTTCACCGAGGCAGGAGATGCATTTACGGTGGAAGAGTTGATATAGATGCCTTTGATTTTCGGATCGGATGCGGCATTCTTGATGGAGGCCAGAATGTCATCCAGCCCAATCTGCACATTGTAGGTGTCGAACTTGTCAAACGGAGATTCGACAGCCCGTTCGGTTATCCCCTGGGTCAGATTGATTTTCAAAATACTGTTGTCTTTCACATTGACACTCTCCATGTTTACGGAGGACAATGTGGAAATCATGCTGAAAAGCATCCATGTGTACAACGTAGAAACCAGTACAATGGAAAAGAAGAATCCCAGCATGGATCCCAGCACAACCCGCCAGAATTTCCTTGCGCGGGATTCCGGTTGGACCGTGATGATCTGGGGTTGATTGTTTAATTCGTTGTCATTCATATTGATAGGATTTAATAATTTATCTAAAGAAATGTCTCTGCTGGCTGCGGCATCCGGCGTGGAAGAACGAGATGTATTCCATGAAAATGTCGGTAGGGGTGTCCAATGCGGGCAGTCCGAAATGTTTTCCTATACTAGAAATCAATTGTATGTTGTCGTAGGGCAGGGGACAGGTGGCATCGGCTTTGCTGGTGTGTGCGGCGCGCGCCGAATCGGTGAAAGTGCCGTTGCATTCCTCAGGCAAGGATGCAGGCAAAATCAAATCGAAGGTTTCCTGTTCGTTGTCCCAATACGCAGTTTGCAGCATACTCCAGGAGCAATGCTTCGCGGTCTCCATGATGTCTTGGGGGATTTCTGTGCCCGTGGCGTTGAAAAGATAACATTGGTTGAACTTCTGTGTCATGATTTTCTCATGAAGATTCACGGGCTCCGTACAGACGGTTTGGCCGTACAGTTCCTGCATTACCTGACGATGCTCGTCGTCAAAAGGCTCCCCGCCGACACAGATGTCAGGAAACAAGCCCATGTCGAACAGTCCCTGCGAGTTAAGCTCGGCTTTCAGACATAGAAATCCGGAGGATGGCTTGGCTTGGATATCCAGTAACATGCAGAGGTTTTCAAGCTCTATCACGGCGCGGTCATCCAAAAAACGTTCCCACATCACAAACACGGGCGCTTCGTCACGCAGCAGTCGTTCCGCAAACGACCGGATTTCTTCTTCGGTCAGTTGATTGGAGGCCAGCAACAGGTTGAGGTCTTCCGTCAGGATTTGCGCCTTGTAGGTTTCGAAATTCTTGCCCAGTCCTTGCACGTAAATGCCTTTGGCCAGGTCGTTGCGCAGGATATACTGGTTGATGCAGCGGAAAAAGTCACCGAAATTCCGGATACTGAGATGCCCCGGTGTGTTGAAATCGTATCGCGGGGTATCAGGGCATGCTTGTAAAATCTCCAGAGCTGTTTTCTGTGACAGTGCCGTGGATGCTGCATCCAGAAGGGTGTAGAATGCGCTTGCGCCGAACAGTTCGGCAAACGGCACAATGTCGTTCTTGTCGATGAAAAAAGCGGTTCCTCGTTTGTAGTAATCAAAGGAACCGATGGCGTTGGTGTGCAGGCCGGTGCGTGCAAGACGCTGGATGAGGTACAACTCTTCGTTGGAATAATCACCAGAGGCCATGACCAAGGTGCTGTTGTTGTTCGCCAGTTTGCTGTGGGTAGCAATCTGTTCGTAAGCTTCCTCGAATGAGATGGTCTGGTAGTGTCCGTCGGTTTTGAGAAGAGGTTGTAGAAGTCTGCGCATGAATTATTGTTTTTGCGTTAAAGCCTGGAAGAGTTCTTCCATGCCCAAAGCGTTCAGTTCGGAGGCGTGTTTAAGGCCGAGTTTCTCAGCCATGGTAGGCAGTTCGCTCACCTGCGCGTCAGCCACCAGTTTGCCTTTGTTGATGATGATGACATGATCGCACATGGCCTGCACTTCCTGCATGATATGGGTGGAGAGCAACACAGTGCGGCTTTTGCCGTAAGAGCGGATGAGTTCGCGTATCTCGATGAGCTGGTTGGGGTCCAAACCGGTGGTGGGCTCGTCAAGAATCAGCACTTCAGGGTCGTGGATGAGTGCTTGCGCGATGCCTACACGCTGCTTGAATCCGCGCGACAGAGCCCCGATTTTCTTATGCTCCTCAGGTGTGAGACCGGTCTTCTCTATAATGTTGGCTACCTTGGCCTTGACGTCTGACAAATGGTGCACGCCGGCGATGAACTCCAAGAACTCTCGCACATACATATCATAATAAAGAGGGTTGGCCTCTGAAAGATAGCCGATTTTCTTCCTTAATTCCAATGAATCTTTCCAGATGTCCAGACCACAAACCGACACATTTCCCTGGGTGGGGGGGATTAGGCAAGTGATGATTTTCATCATGGTAGTCTTGCCCGCGCCGTTGGGACCCAGGAATCCTACAATCTCACCTTTCTTGGCTTCAAAACTAACGTTATCCAAGGCGTATTGTTCGCCGAAAACCTTGGTGACGTTGTTGACAATAATAGACATTTTAATCCAAATTATGAATAAGGCTGCAAAGATAAATATTTTCCCATAATCCTTTGTTTTTAACAAATATTTCTTAATAAAATACTGAAAATCAATATATTGAAATATTTATTATTTTTGCAGCGACTTTGAAATTCTTAATATATGATGAAAACAAAACAAATTCTTGCACTTTGTCTGCTGCTGTGCACATCGCATTTGTGTGCCCCGGCGCAACGCGACACCCTGTTGGTCGCATTCTACAACGTGGAAAACCTCTTTCATCCCTCCGATGACTCCCTCACTCGTGATGACGATTTCACGCCTACAGGTGCCTACCACTGGTCGTATGGCAAGTACTACAAGAAAATCGCCAATGTGGCTAAAGTGTTGATTGCCATGGGGCAGGGGAAGCCTCCAGCGATTGTCGGTCTTGCTGAAATCGAGAACGAACGGGTACTCAAGGACCTCTGCTACCGATCGCCACTTAAGACTTTCGGTTACCGCTATGTGCATCACGACTCGCCCGACCGCCGCGGCGTGGATGTGGCCCTCCTGTACCGCGACAGTCTCGTCCGCATCCTGCGCGAGCACAAAGTGCCAGTCCAATTTCCCTTCGAACCGAAAACTCGCAACCGCGACTTGCTCTACGCTCTTGCCCAGTTTCCCTGCGGCGACTCTCTCCATGTCATCGTCAACCACTGGACTTCGCGCTTCGGCGGCTATGCGGCCACTATTCCTAAACGCAACTATTACGCCGATGTGGCACGAAGAGTGGTGGACTCTGTGCTGATTGATAATCCAGAAGCCAATATCCTGCTCATAGGCGATTTCAACGACTATGCCACCGACGAGAGCATGGAAAAGCATCTTCGCGCCCGAAAATATAGCCCTGATAATATTGGCGACACCCTTTTTAACTTAATGTATTATTTTGTGAATCAGAATAATGTGGGTTCTCACAAGCATGAGGATTTCTGGGGATGCCTTGACCAGATTATTGTTTCCCGCGCACTTCTTTTTGACAAAAACAAACTTCGTATATTCCAGCACCTGCCCCATATCTACCAAGCACCCTTCCTGTTGGTGCCCGATGAGAAATACGGCGGCGTGAAGACCAATCGTACCTTTCTCGGTCCGCGTTACATCGGCGGGTTCGCCGACCATCTGCCCGTGTATATCTTGCTGGAAGAGATTGGAGACTACAGTATCACCCCGTAAACGATGAACCCCGCCACGCCGCTGAGCAGTATCATCAGAATAGGGCTTGCCTTGAATTTCAAAGATGCAATGAATACCACAACGAAAATACCGATACTGATCCACAGTTGCGGCGAAACGTTGCCGAAAGTCTCCGGAGTGACCAGGAGCAACGCGGCGGCGGCAACAAGTCCGACAACGGCCAAACGCAATACTGACATGGTGGTTGCGATGGTCCTGTTGTCCTTGTGCTTCAGCAGGAACTTGCTGACGATGAGCATTAAAATGACAGGAATCAAGATGACGGAAAAAGAGGCAATGAACGCGCCGAGAACCCCCATCCATTCCGAATACCCCGCATTCACGATGGCCGTGTAGCCTGTATAGGTGGCCGTGTTGATGCCCACCGGTCCCGGCGTGATTTGCGAGGTGGCCACAATGTCGGTGAACTCTTGCGAAGTGAGCCAGCCTTGCTTTTCCACTACGTCATGCTGTATGAGCGCGATGGTGGCCAAACCTCCGCCAAAGCTGAAGACACCGATCTTCAGGAATGTAAGAAAGAGACGAAGGAATATCATGGCTGTACCTCCTTCTTTTCTAAATATTTACTGTATAATACGCCTCCGATGATGGCCGAAAGGATAATCCAGACGGGCGACAGACCTAACAGATATATCAAGAGCATGGCTGCCAACGGAATCCAGCAGTTCCGCCAACTGATTTTGGCCGTTTTGGCCATGTTGAACACAGGTGCTGCAATCAGAGCTACAACAGCAGGACGAATGCCCTTGAAGACAGCTTCAAAAGCAGGATTGTCTTTCAAAAAACGGAAACAGGTGGCAAAGCCGAGTATGATGAGGATGGGCATGGCAATGTTGCCGATGATGGAGACGACCACCCCGCGATGCCCGCGCATACGATAACCCACATTCGTGGCCATGTTCACGGCGAAAATGCCCGGCATGGCCTGCGACACTGCCATAATGTCCATGAAAGACTCCCGGTCCATCCATTGTCTCCGGTCCACAATCTCCCGCTCCATCAACGGTATCATGGCGTATCCGCCACCGATGGTGAATGTCCCGATTTTGAAAAAGGACCAGAATAATTCGTGCAGTTTGGGCATGATGTTTTTTATGCGTGCAAAAATACTATTTTTGCACAGAAAATAACACTTGCTATGAAACTGAAACTCTCCAATATCCGCATCCCCGTTTCGGCGAATCCGAATGTAAAAAACGCTGTGTGCCAGCAGTATCATATCCGCCACGAGGATGTCCAGGACTTCCGTGTGCTCCGCCAGGCAATTGATGCCCGCAAGAAGAACAAGGTAATGTACGATTATCAAGTGGCGGTGACGTTGCCCGACAGCTATGCCTCGCTTCTTGAAAAAGATGGTGTCTCTCAGCTGAAACCACCGGTTGAGGTGGAGTATCCATTGTGGAAAGACGACCTCCGCCCCGTGGTGGTCGGTTTCGGTCCCTCTGGCATGTTCGCTGCACTGTACCTCGCCCGTTGCCAAGCCAAACCCATTGTTTTGGAGCGAGGCGGCAAAATTGAGGACCGTAAGCGGGCTGTGTCCGACTTCATGTACACTAAAACGCTCAATCCCAACTCCAATGTGCAGTTTGGCGAGGGTGGGGCAGGAACTTTTTCCGATGGCAAACTGAACACCAATGTGCATAGTGAGTACAATGATTTTGTGTTGAAAGAATTCCATAAGCACGGTGCCCACGAGGATGTCACCTATATGCAGAACCCACATGTAGGGACCGATTATCTGGAGAAAGTGGTGCGGAACATGCGTTTGGAGATAGAATCTTTGGGCGGAGAGTTTCACTTCAATGCGACTTTCAAGGATTTTCACCGGAAGGAAGATGTGATAGAACTGGTTTGTGAGCCCGGATTGAAAATCAAAACACATCATGTGTTGCTCGGTCTGGGCCACTCGGCGCGCGACACCATCAAGCAACTTTACAAGCGGGGCTTGGACATGGAAGCCAAACCGTTTTCCATGGGTGTGCGCATTGAGCACCAGCAGCGGCGTATCAACCGTATGCAGTATGGCGAGGCGGCGCGAATTCTGCCGCCGGCTTCTTACAAGGGAGTTGTCCACTTGGAAGACCGGAGCGTCTATACCTTCTGCATGTGCCCCGGCGGCACGGTAATGGCTTCCGCCTGCGAGCCCAACACCATCGTGACCAACGGCATGAGCGAGCGCAAACGCGACAAGGCCAACTCCAACAGCGCCCTGCTGGTCAATGTTAACCCAGAAGACTATCTGAAAAATAGCCCCTTGGATGGACTCGACTATCAAGAAAAATACGAGCGGCTGGCTTTCGAAGTGGCCGGCGACTATCGTGCACCCGGCAATTTGGTGGGCGAGTTCCTGCAGGATAAGATAGCGCAGATGTACCGCAGCGTGAAACCCTCGTATCCCCATGGGGTCTGTTTCTGCGACCTTCATCGCTGTCTGCCCGATTATGTAGTGGACTCTCTGCGCAAGGCGTTGCCCCTTTTCGACCGCAAAATGCCTGGTTTCGCCGACCCTGATGCAGTGCTCACCGGCGTGGAAACTCGCTCGTCGTCACCTGTGCGCATGATACGTGGCGAGGACCGTATGTGTACACTCCCCGGATTCTATCCCATAGGCGAGGGTGCGGGCTATGCAGGAGGCATTATGAGTGCTGCCATCGATGGATTGAAAACGGCCATGTCTCTATTATCTTCGCTTGAGCTGAAATGTTAGCACTCGGCATTGGGATTTTTTTTGTAATTTTGGCATCTTGTTAAATATTGGATAACTATTTTCTTTGTTGTATTATATCTTACTGGTATTTAACAAGATGAATATTTTATATCCTGATTTGCAACATTTTGATTATGGCTTATATTTTACGATTTTTTAGTGAAAACAACGGAAATAGAACAGGATTGTCGGCCATCGTGCTAGCATTCTGCTTGCTGCTGACGGCTTTGCCACTGACGGCGCAGATCACCACCTCTTCCATCTCGGGGAATGTCAGTGATGGTAAGAATCCTATCCCGAACGCGGTGGTCACTGTTGTGCACGGTCCCACAGGTACGAACTATTATGTTTTCTCTAATGAGAGGGGTAACTTTATTATCAATAATGTTTTAGTGGGAGGTCCCTACACGGTTCGAGTGGAACGTCTCAATTTCCAAACCGCAATAGTACACGATGTCGTGGCCCCTATCGGTGAGACCGTAGTTGTAAATGTGGAATTAGCCCGCACCTCACAGCGGATTGAGGAGATTACCATTTTCGGTGACGGAGAGAAATCCTCCATGAATATCAACCGCTCGGGCGCAGGCATCCTCATCAACAGCAGCGAAATCGTGACGGTGCCTTCCGTGAGTCGCAGCTTATACGATATGTTGAGATATACTCCGCAGGGTCTGATAACGGAAGGCGGAGCAGCGTTCGGCGGTGCCAACTATCGGGGATCCTTTGTTACTGTGGACGGGGCTTCATTCAACAACGCTTTTGGCATAGGTTCGAGCCTGCCCGCTGGCGGCATCCCGATTTCCCTTGAGGCTATCGACCAGGTCAGTGTCAACCTCACTCCCTACAACGTCCGCCACAGCGGATTCCTAGGCGGTGCCATCAACATGGTTACCAAACATGGTACAAACAAATGGCATGGATCTGTTTATAATTACTTTACCAATGATGATTTGCAAGGGAAACGAGTTGGTGATGCCTGGTTGGCCGTTCCGTTTACCCTCAACAATACCATTGGTGTCACTCTCGAGGGTCCCATTGTCAAAGACAAGCTTTTCTTCTTCGTCAATGGAGAATACGTGGTGAGTCATGATGCCGGATCCGATGTCTTATCCCGCATGGATGAGAGTCAACCTTACGGTGGCAGCACCGGTTACAATCGCCCCACCACAGGTCAAATGGATGCCATACATCAATTCCTTGTTGACAAATACGGTTATGACCCTGGACGTTACGAGTACTATACGGTGAAAACCCCCGACTTCAGGGCTTTTGCACGTCTTGATTGGAGAATCAACGATTACAATCTGTTCAACATCCGTTTATCACACACACACGTCTCCACACCTTACCCTGCGGCCAGCTCTTTCAACCCATTGGGAGGAAGCAACATTACACTTCTGTCTAACGGGGAGCTCTATACAGTGAACCGCGACAATGCTGGACGTAACTCGCAATATTCGATGCCGTTTGAATCGGCCCGCTATTGCCAGAAACAGAACTTTACTTCCCTGGCGGCGGAACTCAACAGTCATGTGCTGAACGGACAAGGCAATAATATGGCCCGAATCACCTGGTCATTGCAAAATGAACCACGCACTTTCGTGGGCGGCTATTTCCCGACCGTTGATATTTTGGAGCCCTATACTGCCGCGGATGGTAGCACGCAGTTAGCTCTGTTCACAACATTTGGTCCGGATCCATTCACCTATAACAACCTTCGCCGCGTTCATACCATCACGCTCACCGATGAATTCAATTATAAAAAAGGCATCCACAATATCATGACTGGTGCGCAGTTTGAATGGAACCGTATTGTCAACGGCTTCATGCAAGGCGGTGCCGGCTGGTATGTCTATGATTCATGGCAGTCTTTCCTTGCAGATGCAAACGGTGAGGAAGGTGCCGGACCTTCATTGTTCATGATTACCCATGCCAATACAGACAATCCTACTGAGCAGGTTTTTCCAACTTTCACCCACTCCCAGATTTCCATTTACGCTCAAGATGACATGGAATTCAGCAAGTTTTTCAAACTCACCGTCGGTCTCCGTCTGGAGGCGCCTTTTGTCCGTTTCCGTTACAACAATCTCAATGTCGAGTTTGATCAAATTGCGGCAGCGAATCCGAACAGCTCTTTTGCGGGACTTAGCACCGACGATGTACCGAATGTTGACTACCATATCTCCCCGCGTGTCGGTTTCAACTGGGATATCACGCACAAGCGTAAAGTCATCCTTCGTGGCGGTACAGGCCTCTTTACGGGCCGTATTCCTAACGTATGGCTGGTGAGTGCAGCGGGCAACTCCAATTGCTTGCAATACCAATACATCGCCAATCTGGAAACAGGACAGGATGTGGTGAACTTCGACCCCGAACTTTCGAATATCATCAACAGCGTCCACCATGGTCAGGAGTACAACCGGACCAGTCTGCCAGCACCTACCAATGCCACCATTTTGGCAAAGGATCTGCGCATGCCTACCAGTTGGAAATCCTCCCTGGCCTTGGACTTTGTGATTCCTGGCGATATCAAGGCCACTTTGGAGGCTGTCTATTCTTTTAATTTCAACGAAGTGTATGCCAAGGTGTTAGGTTATAAGGAAGACGGTACGATATCGCTTCCTGGAGAACCCAATACCCGTACCAACTACGCAAGCGAGGGCATTACCAATAGTGATGGCTCTTACATGAGCGGATACTATCTCTACAACGAGAAAAAACTGCACGGACAGTATGTATCTCTTACCGCCCAGTTGACCAAAGAGTTTCGTTTTGGTCTGAATTTGATGGCGGCTTACACATTAAGCAATGCGAGGACAATCTCCGACGGAATAAGTGACCAAGTCTCCAGTTTGGCAAATACGGCCAGTGTGAATGGCAGCAACAGCCCAGAACTCGGGCTTACAGGCTATGTTGCGCCTCACCGTGTGATTGCCTCCATTGGATACAACATCAAGGAAGGTCCACACACGGCTACGCGGCTCGGTCTTTTCTACGAAGGTCTGAACATGGGAATCTATAATGTGAACTATCGTTCCCGCCGCTCTTACCTCATTGACTATGCCAGTGGAATGAACAGTTTGCAGTTGATGTATATTCCCACCTCCGAAGAACTGGCGGCTATGCCATTCGTCTCCGAGGAGAATCGCAATGCTTTCGAAGAGTTCATCAGCAACGACAATTATTTAAGCAAGCACAGAGGCGAATATTCCATCCGCAACGGCGGTAAGGCACCTTGGGTGAACCGCATCAATTTCAAGGTGGAGCAGGAGATATACTTCAATATCAAAGGTCACAAGCATACCATCGACGTTGGTGTCGATTTCAATAATCTGGGCAACCTTTTCTGCAGTAAGTGGGGCGCTTACAAAGTGCTGGACAACGAAGTGGTGTTGAAATATGACAACCAGAACGGGAAATACACTTTCACTACGTCAACGTGGTCGCTCTACAACAACTTGTCGAACACGTGGCAGATTCTGCTGCATTTGAAATATGCGTTTTAATTATTTTGGTATTAGCGCAACCCTGAAGCCACAATCCTCGTAGCGGGAGTAGATGCTGCCGCGATCGCGGTTGGCACAGCGTTGATAGGGAGCTGCATAGTTCCAGCTGCCGCCCCGCTGTACACGATATGCTGTTTCTTGGTCGTTCAAAGGATTATTCCAGTCCTTGTTCTCCGCATAGTAGTTTTCATCGAACCAATCCTGACACCATTCCCAAACGTTTCCGCTCATGTCGAATAGTCCCAGCTCGTTCGCAGTCTTGATACGGACATCGTGGGTGCGTTCGTTGCTGTTGCTATAAAACCATGCGACTTGTTTCAGGTCATTGCCACCTGAATAGCTGGTGCCCGCGCTTTTGAGACCACCACGGGCGGCATACTCCCATTGGGCCTCGGTCGGCAGTGCGAAACGATAACCCTGCGGCAAATCGGCAGAGAGAAACTTGTTGAGGCGGTTTATAAAACGCTGGCACTCTGCCCAACTCACCCGCTCCACGGGAAGCCAGTTGCCTTTCCAATAGCTCGGATTGTTGTCCCGACCCATCACTGCCATCCACAGGGCTTGGGTTACCTCCGTTTCGCCCATATAGAAATCAGGCAAAGACACTGTGTGGTTGGGAATTTCACGAGCTTTACAGCTGTCATCCCTTTCTGCAGTGCAGCCTAATTGCATGTCTCCGCCTTTCACAAACACCATTCTTAACGGAATGTCGTTCACATGAAATACGCGACAGACTGGATCTTGAGCGTGTGTAGGCAATGTACATGAAATTATTGCGGCAAGAAGCCACAAAGCAATGCTTTTCTTTTGTGTTTTTGATATCAGTTTCATCGAATTTCAGATAGGCTTGTTTTGAACAAAATCGCAGTGCATTATGCCACTGTTATTCAGTGGCAGTCAAAGCTTTTACCCAAGCTTGCAAAGATACTAAATTTATTGATTTGGGGATACCAAAACTTGCCTTCGAAGCCTTGTTTGATGAGAGGATAGGGCATTACCTCGCTGACTGCCATTTTTTTACTATCTTTGCAGCCTTGAAAGTCAACCCGTTAACTATTTATGAATGAATTTTTTAGAGGTATAAAGAAAGGTTTTCCCATCTGCTTGGGCTACATACCTGTCTCTTTTACCTTCGGGTTGATTGCTGTGAAGATGGGTTTTAATCCGTTGGAAGCCACTATTATCTCACTCACCAACATGGCTTCGGCGGGCCAGTTTGCCGGCATACGCCTCATAGAGGGAGGCGCACCGTATATCGAGCTGGTAATCACCACCTTTGTTATAAACCTGCGCTACATGCTGATGTCGCTGTCGCTTTCCCAGAAGGTGGCCTCCGACATGCCCTTCTACAAACGTGCCGTCATGGCATTCTGTATCACCGATGAGGTCTTTGCGCTGGCCTCTATGGAAAAAGAGGATGTGAGCTTCCCGTTTTTCGGCGGTTTGATGGCCACCCCGATTTTCGGATGGACGCTGGGAACTTGCCTCGGTGCAGTGGCTTCCAGCCTGCTTTCGCCCATGCTTCAGGGCTGCTTTGGCATCGCGCTCTACTGTATGTTCATTGCCATCATCATCCCGCCGGCGCGCAAGGGCAGGAAGGTGGCCATCGCGGTCATTGTCTCGGCACTGCTATCCTGCCTGCTCAAATATGTGCCTGGTATCAATGTGCTTTCCAAAAGCGGCGGTGGTGGCTGGGCCATCATCATCTCCGCTATCCTTGGTGCGGCCATTTGCGCCTCCATCAAGGAGGTGAAGCGCTTCAAAAGAAAACAAGTTCAGGAAGGAGGTGCCCATGTGTAGTATGCAGAATATCGCCATCTGTATGGTAATCATGGCACTCACCACCTATCTCATCCGCCTCATCCCTATCGGGTTTGTACGGAAAAAACTTGAGAATGAATGGATTAAGGACTTTCTGTTCTACATCCCGTTCTGTGTGCTCTCGGCCATGACTTTTCCGGATGTTATCTATTCCACCACGCCGACAGGTGCCACCACACCGCATTTTGCTTCGGCGTCCATTGCTACGATGGTGGCGATTGTGATGGCTTGGAAAAACCGTGGTTTGGTCCAAGTGGCCTTGGTGGCCGTGCTTGTGGCTATAATCGTGGAACTGTTGCTGCCGGTTATATTCTGATCCTACATCTCAGGCAGCATGGCGAAAATCAGCTTTACCATGTTCGGGCCGGTTGTTTGGGCAGCTTGCAGAACTTCTTCGTGCGTGGCTTCCATTACCTGTCCTACAATGCCTAAATCGGTGATGACCGACAAAGCGAAGATTTCAATGCCTCTGTGATGCGCCATGATGGCCTCCGGCACTGTGGACATGCCCACTGCGTCGGCACCCATGATGTGGTACATTTTGTATTCAGCCGGAGTCTCAAAGCAGGGGCCGGTCACGCCCATATACACGCCCTCCTGCAAGTGTACACCAGTCTCCGCGGCTTTCTGATAGGCCAATTTGATAAGACGGTGCGAATAGACTTCGCTCATGTTGGGGAATCGCGGTCCCAATGTGTCGTCGTTGGGCCCTAACAGCGGGTTGTCGCCGAACATGTTGATATGGTCCTTAATGATCATGATGTCGCCTACCTTGAAGGTGGGGTTCATGCCGCCGGCGGCATTGGAAAGGATGATGCATTTCACTCCCAAACCACTCAAAATCTGCTGCGGATAGGTCACTACACTCATCGGATAGCCCTCGTAATAGTGCATCCGACCGTTGAAGACCATCACTTCCGTATTGTTCAGCTTCCCGAAAATCAAAGAGCCTTTGTGTCCCTTGACTGTTGAAACGGGAAAGTTGGGTATTTCCGTGTAGGGGATTTCATCAGCAATTTCTACAGATTGAGTGAGCCCGCCTAAACCGGAACCCAACACAATGGCTACTTTGGGATGTATGCTTGTTTTGCTTTTTAAATACGAAACAGTCTCTTCAATCTTCTTTTTTCTCTCTTCTAACATGGTCTTCTAAAATGTTTATGAATGTAGTGTTTTCTTCTTCAGTTAAAAATTCCACCTCAATAGGGAGGATGAAAACTGGCAGCAAAGATAATGAATTTTTGATGTGGCTGTATTGCAGTCGCATCCAGTCTTTTTCGGTAGTGAATAAAACGCTGTTATGCTTGAAATATTTTTTCAGGCTTTCAATTTCAGATAAGGTATAACGGTGATGATCTTGGAATTTGAAATGCCGTTCGATGTGGTAAGCCTTTTGCAGATGTTCCAGCAAAGGCTGGGAGCGGGCGATGCCGGTGAGTAGCAATATCTCAGAGTTATCATCAAGTGTAAGATCTTTGGCTGGTTGCGTCACAGGTTCGGGTTTCCCGTATTTATACCGGGTGAAGAACAACGGCTGATTGTTTCGGATGCCCAGTTTCTTGCGCCAAAGATTACGGTCCACTTGTTCGTCAGAGACTTTGGTTACGATAACCAAGTCGGCATCGCGAACCGCGGATGGGTACTCGCGCAGTCGCCCGGCAGGCAGCGGGTAGTCCTTGAAATAGGGTCGCTCGTATTCAGTCAGAATCATGCGCAGGATGGGGGAGACGGACAGATGCTGGTAGGCGTCGTCCATCACGATGACGTCGGTCTCCGGAGCGTATGTTTGCAGTTTCTCAATGCCGTCCTTGCGGTCTTCATCAACCGCAAGGGGCAGGTTGGGGAACCGCTGGTGCAGCAACATGGGCTCGTCGCCGATAAGTTCAGCTGTGAGCTGTTCTTCGGGCATGCTGTTGGCAAGGAGGTAGCCCTTGCTCGTACGCCCGTAGCCCCTGCTGAGCATGGCCACATGGTGGTTCTCTGACAAAGTGCGCGTGATGAATTCGGCGTGCGGGGTCTTGCCGGTACCGCCGATGGCGATATTGCCTACGCATACTACAGGAATCTCGGGCTTGTATGACTTCAGAATGCCACGGCTGTACATGAAACGCCGAAGCCACGCTGCCCCGCCGAAAATCCAGGCGAGGGGATACAATATACGCCGAACTTTCAAAGGCTTACTCATGGTCAGTCTGTTGTTCTGCCTTTTGCGCCAGCCGTTCCTCTTTTCGCTTCTGCTCGTATGCGGCCTGCTTTTCTTCGTACTCTTCGTAACTCTTGATAATCTTGGTCACCAGATGGTGGCGCACCACATCCTTGGTGTCCATGTAAATGAATTCAATCCCGGGTATCTTGCTCAGAATGCGGTCAGCTTGTAGCAGGCCTGATTGCTGGTTCTTGGGCAGGTCGATTTGCGTGATGTCGCCCGTGATGAAAAACTTGGCATTCTTGCCCATACGTGTCAGGAACATCTTCAACTGAGCTGAGGTGGCGTTTTGAGCCTCATCGAGGATGACGTATGCATTGTCAAGCGTGCGCCCGCGCATGAAAGCCAATGGCGCAATCTCTATCACTTTGTCTTCCATGTACGACATCAGCTTCTGCATGGGAATCATGTCCCAAAGCGCATCATACAACGGTTGCAGGTAAGGGTCCAGCTTGTCACGCAGGTCGCCGGGCAGAAACCCCAGATTCTCACCTGCTTCGACGGCGGGCCTTGTCAGGATGATACGGCGAACTTGTTTGTTTTTCAATGCTTTAACGGCCAATGCTACGGCTGTGTAGGTCTTTCCTGTGCCCGCAGGACCGATGGCAAACACCATGTCATTCTTGTTCGCACTCTCCACCATCCTCTTTTGGTTGGGCGTGATTGCCTTGATGATTTTGCCTTCGCGACCATGTACAATGACATTGCTGCCGTTGTCGTCCAGCCGGTAGAAACTGTCGTCCTCCATCGCGGAGATGTTGAGGATGTCGGTCTCGGTGAGCTTGCCGTATTGCTCCAAATGTGCTGTCAGCAGGTGTATGCGTTCTTCGAAGTTTTCCACTTCATGGTCTTCCCCCGCCACTTTTATCTCATTGCCGCGCGCTACAATTTTGAGCTTCGGGAAAATGTGCGTGAGCAGGTCTATGTTGGCGTTGTGGCTGCCGTACAATCCGACAACCATTGAAGGTTCAATAGTGATTGTTTTTTCCATGGGTTATTGTATGACAAGATAATCTAATGGGTTGATGGGGAAACCGTTATACCACAGTTCAAAATGCAGGTGTGCTGTTTTTGACCCCGTTGCGCCAGTGTTGCCCATGAGGGCTATGGGACTTCCGGCGGATACACGGTCGCCGATGCGCTTCAGTACGCGACTGTTTCGCTTGTAGATGGAAGTGAGGTTGCCAGGGTGCTGAACTACAATGAAATGACCGTCGTTGGCGTTGTAACCCGCGAAAATGACAACCCCGTCTGCGACGCAACAAACAGTGCTGTTTTGAGAACCTCTGATGTCAATGCCATAATGGTTTTCATCGGGACTGAAGAGCCTGCATACGGCACCGGAGGCAGGAGGGTAAATGGATAGGTTGGAGATCTTGGCTTGATCGATGCCTGGTGTGTTCGCCGTGTTGTTCTTTTGCACACGCCCCAAAATCATCTCTGCTTCTTCAAGGATTTTGTGGCTTTGGCGAGTGCGCAAGCTGTCGCGTTTTTTTGCGTGTACCTGTGGCGTGGCAGCGGCGTTGCTGTCCATCTCGTTGGCAGTGGGCACTCTCCCGTTGGCCATCGCAATATAATTGTCCATGAACTGCTGATTATACTCGATGGCCTTCTCCAACGAGTCTATTTTGGCTGCGGCCAATTTGTACTGCTTGTAGTCCTTTTGCGAAGTGTAGCCGGGTATATAAACCCGCAACGGGGTGAATGCAATGAGGAGAGTGGTGAGCACAATCACCACAAAAGCGGCAATGATAATGACCACTGCAGCTTTCTGTATCGTGATATGCTGAACCACCAGCCGTTGTTCCAGCGTCTCCTCGTTGGAGAACACCAGACGGAATCTCGTCTTCCAATTTTTTACCACGATACCCCAGATGTGTTTTAGCTTCTGTAGCTTCCCCATGTTCTATGTTCGTACTTCAGTTGAAATGCGGTGCAAAAGTAATAAAAAATAGACTTGGAACGTGCTGAATCCAATCTTCCACTGAATTTTGAAAAAACGCAGAAAAGTAAAAAAAGTGGATTGTTTGAAAAAAAACATTATCTTTGGGCCCTTAATAATTAAATCCTATATTATGAACGAATCTAATGTTAATGTAAGTTTCTTCAGATTTGAAGATTTGAGAATTTATGCAAAGGCCATGGACTATATTACATGGCTCTATGCTGAGATTGAAAAAATGACCGACGGCAGTGCGGTGAATGTGCTGAAAGAATCCTTCTTGAAATCGGCACAGAATATCGCACTCAACACGGCGGAAGGCTCTTCGCGAAGCAAGACACAATTTCTTTATTATCTGAAAATGGCCAAAAGCTCTGTCCGCGAGTGCGTGGTCTATACGGAAATGATGTCTCGCAAGCAACTGATGGGCGAAGAGTCTGTTAACTATTCCCGTAGTCAGTTGATGGAGCTCACCAAGATGATAGGATCCCTCATCGCATCTCTACAGAGAAGTACGGGAGGCCTCGGCCGCGATGACAAAGAAGACGACCCGTTTATTCCGATGGCGGATATCAACAATTTCTGATTTTTTTCGAAATAAATTGAACTAAAGGATATTTTAACCAAATATCCTTTTTTGTATATTTGCGGCCTTTTAAAAAATCTGAACGAATGCTGACAAATTCAAAGAAATCTATAGGGCTGCTCTTGCTGTTTTGTTTATCCGTTTCCTTGTTTGCCAAACCTGTTGGCAGAAAACAACTTGTTTCTGCTGCTGTGAACGCTTTCAAACAGAAAAGTGCTTGTGCGCTGGAACTTAAGGATTGTCATTTTGTAACTGACGGATCCGATACCCTGCTGCTGGTGGCGAATTTTTCCAAGGGATTTATCGTGTTATCAGCCGATGATGCTGTTTTTCCGGTGCTGGCATATTCCTTGGACCAACAGTTTTACATGGAGGAGGCCGCTCCCGCAGCCCTGTTGTGGCTGGATTCCTATGCAAAACAAATCCAATACGCACGGGAACATGGGACTACACCATCGTTAAAGGTGGTCCAAGCCTGGGAGTCTCTGAGAACTGCTTCTGGAATTAAAGACCAAACTTCGCAAAGTGTTGCTCCCTTGTTGACGGCTCTTTGGAATCAGACCAAATATTATAATGCATATTCCCCGCATGATGCGAATGCACCCTCTGGCTATGACCAGCGTACACCCAATGGCTGCGTCGCCGTGGCAATGGCTATGATCATGTATTATTATCGATATCCGTCACATGGTTGGGGCTCCCATACCAACCATACGGATTATGGCGATTATTATGTGAATTTTGCTCAACAGACCTATTGTTATGATGCGATGACGGATCAGCTGAGCCATTTTAACAATGAAGTGGCCAAATTGATATTCCATTGTGCCACTGCTGTCGATATGATGTATGGTGCCGATGGATCAGGCGCCTATTCTGAAAGCGTGCCTGACGCACTTGCTTCTTATTTCGGCTATTCCTCTAATTGTCAATTCCTGCGCCGTTACGATTATACGTTGGCCCAGTGGAAGAATTTCATAAAAGAGGATTTGAATGCCAAAAGACCTTTGTATTATGCTGGACATAGCGATGATGGCGGCCACGCTTTTGTGTGCGATGGCTATGAAAATGACGATTACTATCATTTCAATTTCGGGTGGGGCGGCAGTTCCAATGGTTACTATGTTTTGACTGCAAGCGATAGCGATTCCAATGTGATAAATGGTTTTCAGCATTCCCAGCGGATTATCAGAAATATCTATCCCGGGGATGAGAACTACCCGTACATGTGCGCTAATCGTGAAATCCATTGTTCGGATGGAACGATTGAGGATGGCAGCGGCCCATCCGATTATCAGAACAATTCGGATTGCATGTTTGTGCTCACTGAAGGTGCAGCATATCGATTTATGATAAAAATCAAATCGTTTGAAACCCAGGAAAATCATGACTCTTTGAGCTTCTGGGATGGACATCCTGATCAGGGCAATCTTTTGTTGACGCTCTCCGGAACGGTAGAGCAGGGAACCACCTATTACTTTAATTCCGACAGTCTGTATATCACATTCAGAAGCGATGATTCTGTGACAGCACAGGGATGGCGTCTGGATTTCAGAATGGCCAGACATGAAAACTTCTGTCATGATGACCTGATTCAACAGTATCATGGTACACTGACCGACGGAAGCGGACCAACTTCGTACAAATATAACGCTAATTGCAGCTGGCGATTCTATCTGCCCCATGCTTCAATGATCAATTTTGCTTTTTCCGAATTGGATTTGGCTGCAGGTGACCGGTTAGCATTCTATGATTGGTCTGACCCAGAGAAACCTCAGATTGCACTTTTTTCTGAAAATGACAGTCCGAGAGATTTGCTTTTCTTCAGCAATTATGTATTCGTTGAATTTGTGACTGACAATTATTTGTGCGGAGATGGTTTTGAGCTGTCTTGGACTTCAGATTATTCTCCGGATGGCTTGGAGGAATTTGATGAGAACGAAATCACAATTTACCCCAATCCTGCATATTCCAGCATACATGTTCGAGTTCCAGCTCACTTGGATGAAGCCGTGGTGATGTTATATGATGTCACTGGACGTGTGGTAAGTGCGGAAAAGAATGTTTTGGGAGCTGTTGATTTGAATGTCAGGACATTGCCTGATGGGTTCTATACGTTAATTGTCCAAGACGGCACTGTTGCCTACAAGAAAAAAATTGTTGTTCTGCATTAAGGTGGTTAAACGTTCAGTGTAGTCTTTCGTCTTATGAGTGTTTTTATTCACAATCAAAAACACAAAGAGATGAAAAAGAATGTAATCCTGTCGTTAATGCTCTGTGTTGCAAGTTTGATCAGCACAGATGCTATGGCCCAGGCGCCTGCACGGCAAACTGCCCCCAGCAGTAGTAGAACTCAAACTACCACAGTCAGCTCACAGTCAGCTCGCCAAATGCGTAAAGGTGACACTCAACTCAATAAAGCCAATTCCAGCTATCAACGTGCTCAGTCATCCAGCTCTACGGCTCGCCCTGCCACAAGTGTGCGTCAGACAACTCCGAGTTCCCGTCCTGCGACATCAACAACCACAAGACCTGCCAGCTCAGCTACGTCAAGCAGAACTTCTACGGTGAACAATAGTGCGGCCAACAGAACTAACACGTCAGCATCTTCCAGTACGGCACGTCCGGCTGCCACTTCATCGTCAACTGCAAGACAGACCAGTGCGGCTACTCCGAGCAGAACCACTACGGTGAACAGCAAGACTCCGGCCTCGGCAACGCCATCATCTTCCACCGCTAACAGAGCGAGTACACCTGCCCGTGCAACTTCTACCACTCCCGCAACGGCATCTTCGGCCAATGACAGAGGTCCTGCTCCTACAACAGCCGGCGATAACACTAAAAGAGGTTATACAAGCAATGGACAGGCTCGTCCGCAGCCAGCTCCGCAACATCACGGAAGCCACGCTGGAGCTGCTCATGGTCCCAAGCCGGCACCCTATGTGCACCCGAATCACCACAACTTCGGTCATCACATGACGGTTCCGCGCCACATCCGTCCGGTTTACTATCATGGTATGCCATACTACTTCTACAATAGCCTCTTCTGCCGCTATATCAATGGCTACTATGTAATCTGCCGCCCGCCTATTGGTGCCGTGATTGCCTACAGCATCTTCAACACTTGGAAGCCGGTAATCGTAATCCACAAAAATGTGACTTACTACTACGATGATGGAACCTTCTATGTGCCGAGAAAAAATGACTACGAAGTGGTCGCCCCTCCTATCGGAGCCCGTGTGGCAGAACTGCCCAGCAACTACGAAGAGATTGTCCTTGAAGGCAATGTGTACTTCAAAGTGGACAACGTATATTACAAGGAGGTTGTCGTGAGTGGGTACCTCTGGTATGAAGTGGTCTTCGTCTCATAAAAGAAAAAAATAAAAAAATCAAATTCGTTTGAGCGTGTTTCAAAAAAAAATGTATTTTTGCGCGCTCAAACGAATTGCCCTGTGGTGTAATGGTAGCACAGCAGATTCTGGTTCTGTTTGTATGGGTTCGAGTCCTATCGGGGCAACAGAAAAATAAAATTCAAACACGCTCAATCGGGCGTGTTTTTTGTTTAAAAAATCTTATATTTGCGCCTGTCATTCTTAAAATCAAAAGCTATGTTAGTAATTGGTATCGCAGGCGGCTCGGGCTCGGGCAAAACTTCCGTGGTGAAGAAAATCATCCAAAGCATCCCAAAAGAGAAAGTGAGCGTACTTTCGCAGGATGCCTATTATAAAGATAATGGTCATCTGCCGCAAGAAGAGAAGGAAAAAATCAACTTCGATCATCCGTCCGCTATTGAATGGCCACTGTTAGTACACCATATAGATGAATTACGTGCCGGCCATACTATTGAGATGCCTACTTATTCGTATGTGACTTGTGCTCGAGGCAAGGATACCATTCCTGTGAATCCCTGCGATGTGCTCATTGTGGAAGGTATTTTGATTTTTACAGACCAGCCCCTATGCAGAAACTTGGATATCAAGGTTTTTGTGGATACGGATGCCGATGAGCGTTTGATCCGAATCATCCAGCGCGATGTCAATGAGCGAGGGCGCGGACTTGATAAATCCATCATCCACTATCAGAATTTTGTGAAACCCATGCACGAACTGTTTATTGAACCTTCCAAGCGGTTAGCGGACATCATCATTCCGATAGGAGCGGAAAATGAGAAAGGAATTGACATCCTGACGTCCAAAATAAAGCAGACTTTGGGAATCATATAATAAGGAAAGACGGCGGTGCGATAGCACCGCCGTCTTTTTATGTCTTTTGCTGCTGTTTCTTGGCTGCAGGGAATAGCACATTGTTCAGAATCAGGCGGTATCCCGCCGAATTCGGGAAGAGGTCCAGATTGGTAGGTGGGTCGTTTACCAAATGCTGGTAGTCTTCAGGGTCGTGGCCGGAATAGAAGGTCCAGGTGCCTTTGCCATACTCCCCGTGAATGTATCGCGCCTCGTCAAATTGAGCAGACTCTCCCAGGATAGTGACGGTGGGCTTTATGACCGCTTTGCGGAAGGCCGTGGTTTGGCCCATGAACCCAGGAATGACGGTTAGATGGTTCTGGCAAAGCATGGTGGGAACAGGGTCCCATTTGGCGGAAAACTCAAACAGGGTGAAAAAATCGTTGCTCTTGTTCGTCATGTGCAGGGTAGGCTTCACGTCAATGTCCGAAACCTCATACTCGTATGGGTTGGTGACGATATGGAAGTTGGTGAAGGCGAAGCAGTTGTCGTAGTTGAGTTTGCTTTGGGCCTGTGGATCCATAGGGTCGCCGTCGAACATTACATCGCAAATGTCCACACCTTCGGCGGCCAGTGCGATGTCGTAGCTGTCGGGACCGGAGCACATGGCGAATAGATAGCCGCCGCCAGCCACAAAGTCACGGATACCCTTGGCTACAGCCAATTTCATTTGTGAAACTTTTGCAAATCCTAATCGTGCGGCCCGATCTTCATTCTCTTTCACATCATCAATATACCATTTGGCATTACGATAGCTGGCCCAGAATTTACCATATTGTCCGGTGAAGTCTTCGTGATGCAAGTGCAGCCAATCATATTTGGGCAATTCACCGTTGATTACCTCTTCGTCATAAAGCACGGTATAGGGGATTTCCGCGTATGTGAGCACCAAAGTAACGGCATCATCCCAAGGAAGCTTGTTCTTTGGCGAGTAAACGGCGATCTTGGGCTCTTTGGTGAGCCGGATTTCGTTCATATTGTTCTCTACAGCCGCAATCTCGCTGAGAATCTGTTGGGCCTGTATGTCCGCGATGACCTGAAATGAAACGCCACGGACACGGCATTCGTTTTCCACAGCATCATTGTACGCGCACATGAAGCTGCCTCCGCGGTAGTTCAGGAGCCAGCTCATGTCAATCTGATGGGCTACTGCGTAATAGGCTATTCCGTATGCTTTCAGATGATTTTTTTGCTCCAAATCCATCGGAATCAGGATATGGGTGCTGAATGCCGGAATTATGCTCAATAGCAGGGCGATTGTAAAGAGGTATCTTCTCATAGTGCTTGTGGTCTCTTGATCTTAATCTTGTATGGTGTGTAGAATACCGTCCTTGTCCAGAATGAACAGCCAGGATCCTGTTAAGCGGAGTTCTTTGCTGTTGGAAATAAAAGATGGATAGGACTGTGATTGTTCTAGTTTTTTACGATTGTATTGATATAGAGTGTTGTCTTTCAGGTAGATGATGTTCTCTCCAGACAGTTGGGCGGAAAGGATACCCGTTATAGGCAGTCGTTGTTCAAATGTGCCGAATCTATCGAAAAAGAATATGCCTTTCATGGAGTCTATCAGCATGATGCAATGGTCGGGTTCTGATTGCAGGCTGAACGGGGCAATCTCTTCTGGGAAAGAGCAATGTGTTTTGGAGACGACGTTCAGGTTCAGGTCTGTGATGTATAGATCCTGGTTGGTCTCGTCAAACAAGACGATTCGATTGTTGCCGAAGAGTGCGGCCAGTGTTACAGAGGTCAAATCGTGCTCGAAAAGATCAAGTTCGTTCCCGATAGGGGATAAGGTGTTGTCTAACAACACTATTTTGCCGGATTCCTGATAGAAGACAAGGGTTTTGATGACATTGGCATCTACCGATGAGATGTTGCCATATACGGGTTTGTCAAACACCCACAGGACTTCTCCAGCGGGTGTGTTTTGGGTTGAATATTTGGTCAGGCTGGCCCCCCTCCAGGTGTAGATATTGTTCTGATTGTCGGTTGTGAAGTGGTCATACGTTGCATCGAACAAGGATTGCGCTTGTCCTAAACCAATGGATATGGTTATCAGAAAGGTGATGACAACGCATTTGTTCATAGTTGATTAGAATTTGCAACCGATTGTAGCGACAATTCTGTGGGATATGCCTCTGGTGGAGATGGCAGAGGTGTAACGGTCGGGAAGACTGTTTTGAATAAGGTTCTGGTATTCGCTGGCGGTAAGATATTGGACCGTATCGGGATACAACCAGTAGCTGTCTTTGGAGTATTTCAGCACGTAGGCCAAATCAAAGAAGACGTATTTGGTGCGGATTCCGAAGCCGACAGAACCATAATGTGCGCTTCCGTTGAAACTGGATTTGAAGTTTTTATAAGGAGAGGTTTTGTAGTTGTAACCGGCACGCAACAGGAACTTGGAGGTGACGTTTACTTCGGCACCGAGTTTGAATGTGTTGCAGATGCCGTATTTGTTGTCAATAGCCTGATTTTCTGTGTTGAAATTGTAGTCGTCGGCGTACAGTTTGGCCATGGAGTAGTCGATGAAATCGTATTCAGCGGATATGAATGCTCTTTTGTTGATGAGGAATGCGGCACTTACATTGAATTTGAGCGGAGTGGTGAGCGAGAAGCGATAGTTGTTGTCATAACTCCACGTGTCGGAATTCTTGCCGTTGGTATAGTAGGAGATCATATCCCGGCTGTACGAATCTTTGACTTTCCAGAAATAGGAAGGAGTTTGGAAAGATGCGCCTAAACGCAGGAAACTGACAGGCTGATATATAACGCCTAATTTCAAATTGATACCGGCACTGGAGTTCTGTTGAGCGCTGTTGGTTTGGAAAGAGGCGATTCCTTTGGCCAAGGTGGCGGAATCAGTGGCGTATTCGGCGTAGGAAATGACCTCTTTGTAGCTGAGCACGGGCACGCCGAGAGTGGCACCGATGAAGAGTTTGTCAGAATAATTGCCGCCGAAGGAGAAGCTGATTTCATCCATGGCTCCGGAGGTTTTTACAAGTGCTTCATTGTTGAGTTTTGCGTCTGTGAAAGGGCTATAATACTGATTGTTAGTCCCAGGTATTGTGTCTATCAGCCAAGTGCTCCATGCCAGAGAAGCATCACCAGTAAGCGCATTGTAAGCGATACCGTTGGCGTGTGGAAGTATGACGTCAGCCATAGATTTGTTAACAGGGGCATTGGCTCGGAACGTGTTGTTATAGTCCATGATGCGGTTGTACCCGAAACCGAAATGCCAGTAGTTCCAATTGGAGTTATCGATGTGGTTGGTGATGACCAGTCCGCATTGAGGAACTGTGTATTTGGCTTTTTGAGTAAAGCTGGGTTCCCCGTAATAGGTGGAATTGTTATTGGTAAAGGCCAAAGATAATGGGGTAATGGAAGCTTCGTGGCGCTTGTAAAGTCCAATGGCTGCGGGATTTACGCTAATGGCGGAAAACTCTCCGCCTGTGGCGCTGAATGCTCCGCCAGCACCCATGTAACGTGCCGTTCCCTGGTACTCGATCTGGGAGAAACGGAATGCCTCATAGTCCCCTTGTGCGAAAGTTGTACTGATTAGGCACAACATTACTATGCTGGTTAAAATCCTTTTCATTGTTGTGAGATTTAAGATGATAATACCATTTTGTTTATCGTCTTCCCCCGCTGCTGCGTGAAGAGCTGCTGCTGTATGACGAACTGCTGCTTCGTGAGGATCCGCTGTATGAGCTGCGAGAAGAGCTGCTGCTGCTGGACGGGGAGCTGTAATTGCTTCTGGAAGAAGAATTATTGTAAGAAGATCTGGAAGAGTTTGAGTTATTGTAAGTTGAACTTGGTCTGGAAGTGTTGCTTTGATTGTAGGAAGAACCTGGCCGGCTGTTGTGTGAGTTGCTCGGCTGACGGTCGTGGGTGGAGGAACTCGGAGTTGTCCAGGTAGTAGTGCTCCGGCTATTGTTGGACGAAGGTCTTGAAGTGGAGGCAGATGTGTTTGTTGGAGTTCTGGAAGAATTGTAGTTGGGACGGGTGTTGGGGGTTGAATTAGAGGTCGGATTATTGTCGTAAGTCCGACTGTTGTTCGTGTTTACATTTGTCCGGTTTGTGCTTGCGGAGGCTGGTGTGTTGGCAGGACGAGGCGTAGGAGTAGGAGTAGGTTGTGTGGTGGGTCTTGAAGAAGGATTATGGGAACCAGAGCTGGAACCGCCGCCCCCCGAAGGACTGTAAGATGCGGCTAAACCATCGTAACGATCGCTGAATGAGGCTGGTGAAGAGGAAACAACAGAGTAGTGATTATTGTTGTCGTTGTTACTGTTGCTGTAATCGAAATTGGGACGCATACCTCTGTCGTCGTTTCCTTGATTTCCCAAAACGGGTCCTATGCTGTTGCGATGACCATAATAGAACGAGTGGTTGTGGTCATAGTTGTTGTGATAATAGTCGATAGCCCAGTTGTGGTGATGGTACCATCCCCATCCGTGGTTGTGCCAGTAAGGATTGTAATAATCCCAGCCCCAACCATAGCGGAAACCATAGTCATACCAGCCGTAATTATAGTAATACGGACGATAGTAGTAGTTTGGCCACCACCAGTTGTAACCCATGTAAATGCTTAAGCCCCAGTTTGATGGACAGTAGTCATACCAATACAGATTGGTGAAATAAGGATCGTAATATCCCCAGCCGCTATATACATCCGTGTGGAAGCGGCGCAGGCGGGAGGTGTAATAGTAGTCGTAGTAATCGTCTTCATTATAATAATAGGTGGTGCCGATGCTTCCATCCTCATTGTATTGATAGGAGATAGAATCCGGAGCCGGAATCTCCTCATAATAGGTGACGGTCTTCGGATTGTTTGCGGGCTTGTTCTGGCTTTCCGCACGCATGATCTTGTACTGGTCATCGCCCGATGAGGAGTAGATGTCGTCGTAGTAGGCGAAAGAACCTGTTTGACAAGATGTTATACAAATTGCTGCGAGGATTAGAACAAATAAAAATTGTTTTTTCATAATGACCTCCTTATGGCTTATTTTCGTATTTTTGCAATTCAAATCAAAACAACATTTCATTGACGGCAAAAATACGAAAAAGTTAATTTAATACTCAAAAATAATGGCTAAAAGTTTTTCTACACGAGATGAGAATTATTCACAATGGTATAATGATATTGTAAAGAAAGCAGATCTTGCTGAGAATTCGGCGGTTAGAGGATGCATGGTGATAAAGCCATACGGCTATGCGATTTGGGAGAAGATGCAGTCCACCTTGGATCGGATGTTCAAGGAGACGGGACACTCGAATGCCTATTTCCCGATTTTTATTCCCAAGTCCTTTTTCAGTCGTGAAGCCAGCCATGTGGAGGGCTTTGCCAAGGAATGTGCCGTTGTGACACATTATCGTTTGAAGAATGATCCCAATGGCGGCGGAGTGGTCGTTGATCCTGAAGCTAAGCTGGAAGAGGAACTCATTGTCCGTCCGACTTCCGAAACCATTATTTGGGACACTTATAAGAATTGGATTCAATCGTACCGTGACCTGCCGATTTTGTGCAACCAGTGGGCTAATGTGGTTCGTTGGGAGATGCGCACGCGTTTGTTCCTGCGCACGGCAGAGTTCTTGTGGCAGGAGGGTCACACTGCGCACGCCACCCGCGAGGAGGCCGTGGAAGAAACCGAAAGAATGTTGCACGTCTATGCAGACTTTGTGGAGAACTTCATGGCAATTCCTGTGATTCAGGGTGTTAAGTCTCCGAATGAGCGTTTTGCCGGTGCTATTGACACCTATTGCATCGAGGCACTCATGCAGGATGGCAAGGCATTGCAGGCTGGTACTTCCCATTTCCTCGGTCAGAATTTTGCCAAGGCTTTTGATGTGAAGTTCCTGAACCAAAGCAACCAGCAAGAGTATGTATGGGCAACTTCCTGGGGCGTTTCCACCCGATTGATTGGCGCTCTTATTATGACACACTCCGATGACAACGGTTTGGTCTTGCCGCCGAATCTTGCTCCTATTCAAGTGGTGATCGTACCTATCTATAGGGAAGAAGAACAACGTCAGGCAATTGCCGAGAAGGTTCAGCCGCTCATTGCAAAACTGAAAGAGCTTAATATCTCTGTAAAGTTTGACAATGATGACACCAAGCGTTCTGGATGGAAATTCAATGAATATGAATTGAAGGGTGTCCCCGTGAGAATCGCCATCGGGCCTCGTGATTTGGAAAACAATGCTGCCGAGGTGGCCCGTCGAGACACATTGACCAAGGAGGTTGTACCTTTTGATACACTTGTTGAATATGTACAACAGCTGTTGAAGGATGTTCAAGCTAATCTGTTTGCCAAAGCATTGAAATTCAGAGACGATAATACTCGAAAAGCCGATACTTGGGACGAGTTTGTGGATTTGCTGGATAACCACCCTGGCTTTATCTACGCACATTGGGACGGCACAGCGGAAACGGAAGATAAGATCAAGGAACTGACGAAGGCGACGATTCGTTGCATACCGTTCAATAATCCGCTGGAGGAAGGCAAGTGCATTTTGACGGGCAAACCTTCCAAACAGAGAGTCTTGTTTGCCAGATCTTATTAGTATTTCTCTATTTTCAAAACTATTTTTTGATGGATAAAAGATTAGAGGCGTTTCAAAGACTGCTTGACATCATGGATGAACTTCGTGAGAAGTGTCCGTGGGATAGTGTGCAGACTTTTGAGACTTTGCGTTGCCTAACCATAGAAGAGACCTTTGAACTGTCGGAGGCAATTGTGGGCAAGGATTATCCGGATATGTGCAAGGAACTCGGAGATTTGATGTTGCATATTGTGTTTTATGCTAAAATAGCATCCGAAACAAAACTATTTGATATTTCAGATGTTATCAATCAACTCTGTGATAAATTGATCCGACGCCATCCCCACATATATGGGGATACATCTGCGCAGAATGCGCAACAAGTCCATGAGAACTGGGAGAAGATCAAGTTGCAGAAGGAAGGAAACCGTTCCGTGTTGGGCGGTGTGCCCCAAAGTGCGCCGTCCATGATCAAGGCTTATCGGATTCAGGAGAAGGCCAATGGTGTGGGCTTTGACTGGCACAATGAGCAAGAAGTTTGGAACAAGGTTCAGGAAGAATTGTCTGAGTTGAAAAAAGAAGTTGATAATCAATCCGATAGAGTAGAAGATGAACTTGGCGATGTGCTCTTTTCTCTGATAAATTATGCTAGATTTATACGAATCAACCCTGATGATGCGTTAGAGAAAACGAATCGCAAATTTATCCAGCGTTTTCAACACATAGAGGAACAGGCCAAATTGTCCAATCGCAAATTGACTGACCTCACTTTGGAAGAGATGGAAACTTATTGGCAGGAGGCCAAGCATAACGAACAATAATCCAAGTGGCAATGAAGAATGGTTATTTATATAAAATAGTATATATATATACATTAATGCTGACCGTCTTCATTGTCACGAGCAATGTTGCATTTGCACAGAAGAATTCCAAAGCGGCAGCTCTCTGTAAAAAGGCTGAACAATGTGTCAACGAGCACAATTTTGAAAAGGCGTTGGCCTTGTTGAAGCAAGCCGAACAGAAAGATCCCCAATATCCAGATACGTATATCATAATGGGGGATGTGTACAATTTCTCCTTGCAATCCGATTCGGCCGTCAAGTGCTATAACAAAGCCATTGCGTTGATTGGCGATCCTGATCCGATGCTCTATTTCATTGCTGCCAATGAGGGTGCCAAGTGTGCGCAGTACCGTGATGCCCTTCGGAATTACGAACTTTTCATGCAGAAAGGCTTACAATATACGGAGGTGCTTTCGGAAGCCCAGCGAGGAATCGCCAATTGTCGGTTTGGCATTGAGGCAATGGAGCATCCTGTGAAATTCCAGCCCGTAAATCTCGGAGCAAACATCAATTCGGAATGGGATGAGTACCTTGCTTCTATCACGGCGGATGATTCCATTTTGATATATACGGTAAAGAGACCCAAGGACAAACATACGGTTTGTGCTTTCTGCCTGAACGAAGAGGATCTCTATTTCTCTGTCAAGGATGGTAACGGTCAGTGGCAGAAGCGCGAGCCTATCGGTGCTCCCATCAAGAGTGGCTACAATGAAGGTGCACAGTGCATTTCCCCAGATGGCAATTATTTGTTATACACCATGTGCGATGCCGACTATGGTATGGGCAGTTGCGATCTGTACTGGTCCAAGATGATAGGGCAGAAGTGGTCGCGGCCGCGTAACTTTGGCGCGCCCGTGAATTCACCTGCATGGGAGAGCCAGCCTTCGATGGCTTCGGACGGCCATACGATCTATTTTGTTTCCTCCCGTCCGGGCGGCTTCGGCGGCAAGGACATCTGGAAAACCACTATGACTTCTGAGGGTGCCTTCACGGCTCCGGAGAATCTCGGACCTGTCATCAACACGCCGGGCGATGATGCAGCGCCATTCATCCATAGTGACGGGCGCACGCTCTACTTCGCTTCCAACGGAAGAGTGGGGATGGGCGGCTATGACCTGTACTATGCAGTGTTGCAAGCTGACGGCTCCTGGACCGAACCCCAGAACTTGGGATATCCCATCAACACCCCGGCGGATGAAATCAACATCTTCATCAATGCAAAAGGAACGGTCGCTTATATGGCTTCCGACAAGGACGGCGGTGAAGGCGGACTTGATTTGTACAGCTTTGAACTGGATGAGACCCTGAGACCCAATCCGGTTACCTATATCAAAGGTCATGTCACAGATGCTTTGACGGGTGCTCCGCAAGAGGCCGTGCTTGAAATGGTGGATCTGAATACGAAGAAGGTGGTGGCACACACCACTTCGGATGCCGAGAACGGAGAGTATCTGGCATGTATCCAAACTGGCACCAATATCATGCTCAATGTCTCCTGTGCCAACTATCCTTTCTATTCTGAAAATTTCCAGGTGGAGAAATCCTATACGGAGATTTCACCTTATATAAAGGATATCCGTCTGCATCGTGCTGATGTGGGCACGGTGGTAGTGCTGAAGAATATCTTCTTCGACCTTAACCGCAGCGAGCTGAAGCCCGAGTCATATATGGAGCTCGACAAACTGGTTGACTACCTGTCTCACAATAATGTCAAGATAGAGATTGGCGGCCATACCGACGACCAGGGCAGCGACGAGTATAACGACAGACTCTCCCAGAGCAGAGCCAAGGCGGTGTACGACTATCTGGTGGAGCGTGGAATTCCCGCCGAACGTCTGAGCTATGCCGGTTATGGAAAACGGCAGCCTGTCGCCGATAACTCCACAGAGGAGGGCAGGGCCGCAAACCGTCGCACAGAATTCAGATTCGTCCGCTAAAACCCTTCATTCCCCTTCTGTTTCTTTGAAAATCCGGCCTCCGACGGGAGGAATCCGGCATACTTATCATTACTCCAATGTTCATAACTTTAAATTGCAAGGCTAATTTAAAGGTTTGATTTTTAAAACTATATCTTAACAGATATTATTTTATAAGTCGAAAATCCGTCTTGTTGGTGTGAATAAGGTTTGAAAAAAAATCAAAAAAAAAATGCAATAATAATAGGAATGAAAAAAAAATGTATTTTTGCAGGTTGAAAGTTTAGTATAGTGTATTGTACTCTATGAATCTAAAAGCCAATGATATAAGAAAAAAAAGAATAAATAATTAATAACAACAAAAAAAAACAAGTATGAAAAAACTATTATCAATTTGCTTGCTAAGCGTTCTGCTTACGATGATGAGCTTTTTCACAGCTCAAGCGCAAAGTAGCAATCCATCATGCTGTTTCTGGGTTGAAAACATGCAGCCGGTGACGGCCCAGCATATTGCCAACCTGGACGGTACTGGGATTGCTCAAGACACCAGTGCCGGCATGGACCTTGTGTTGAACAATGTTCTTAACATCGCCCGTAAAGACAGCACTGACATTTACAGACTTCATTTCCCGACAGGTGCTAACTGTGGGACTAAAGTCTCCATTGAGTGGCTGCTTTATCGTGACGGCCAATTGGTAAATGGTGATCTGTCAGACTATGCAGAAATCGGCATCTACACCCGCTATGATCAGCTTAACGCTGCCGGCGTATGCCAGAACATCAACTGGCTGGGTGGTATCGTAGAAAATGGCGATGGTGTTTGTGGTTGCGATCCCAGTACTTGGCATGTCAATCACAATGACTTCCCGGGCGCACGCCAGGCTAATCCGCTCGCACCTGCATACTTTGATGAGTCTCACCACGCTGCCGGTTATACGCATGTAATGTACACGTATAACTTCGACTATTTCTATCTGCCTTTCCTCGCAAGTGAACACTCCACTACTGATTTTGTCATCAAATGGAAACAAGTTGGTAATTATGCTCTCGTAGTTCGTATCCGTGAACGTATCGGTGGTACTGACTATGACTTCACGATGGACGGTTCCCAGAATCCTGAAATGTATATCGGCGGCCACCAGAGCTGCTGCGGCCAGATCCTTTATCAAGACTCTCTGCATTATCTCGTGACCACTGCTCATGAAAAATCCATCTGCGACGGCGAGACATTCATGTATGGCCGTGGCCAAGTGACCCCCACTGGTTCTACCCTTTATGCTTTCACAGAAGAAAGTCTGTATTATGTTCTCTTCGGTGACTATGTTTGCGACCACTGGATTGTGGAACGTATCGATACTCTTCAACTCTATACCCGTATCAATCCCGATATCGTGGCCAGAGACACCAACCTCTGCCGTGACGAGAATTTCACCGCAGCTGACTTGCTTGGTCTTGTGACCGAGGTTGACTTGGATGCCCCTGGCATCATCGGTCATGAAATCCGTTGGTCTGAGAACGGTGTGAGCTGGACTACCGACATGTCCCAACTTCTGTCTCTGAACCAGCTGACCCAAACTGCTGGTCAATATCCGTTCTATGCTCGTCAGTTCAATTTCTATTATGACGCCATGGATGATGATACCATCGGTTGTGGTGGTCAGGTTGATACCGTCGTGGTGAACGTACGCGACCTCTTCCCTCCGATCCTGGAAGGTGCTCATTATTATTCTTATTGTAATGAGACTCTGGAAGCCAACTCTCCGGTCGTGCTCCGTGCTCATCTGGATCCTCAGGATTTCTGCTCCACAGAAATCAGATGGTACACCGAAGATGACTTGGGTTATCCTACTCACGCCGCTGCATATCTGAAACAGATCGGAGACACCATCAGTCTGGATTTGACAGAACTGAATCCCGAGAACGAAGACAAGGTCATTACCTTCTATCTTTATACGGTCAATACCAACACGAATACCTTCTCGGCTAAATATGATTCTGTGACATTCGAGTTCTTTATGACTCCTGAATTCGTTGTTGATTCCACTCAACTTGATTTCGTGGTTTGTCCAGGTGCTTCTGTTACAATGAACAGTATGGTTTCTTCCATTGAGCCTGACTATAACGATGTTCTTCCTACTGTTACTTATGAGTGGTTCAAGAACAATGTTTCTCTCTCCAATGACACCAACCTCACAGTAAACGCTTCCATGGTTTGCAACCAGGTTGACACCTATACTGTCCATATTACGGCAGCTACCATTAAAGGATGTCAAAATGAAATGACTCGTACCTATACTATCAAGGCTCAGGATATCGAGAACCCTGTTATGGCATGGGATACTACCGGCGCTGCGTTTGACACATTGGGCAACAAGATCCGCACCTTGAGTGGTTGCGACTCTTCTGCTGTTCCTGCTCCTTATACGCTTGCTGATTTCGCTGTCATAGCCGATAGCACTGCCACTGTTCCTGCTACGGCAGTCGGTACTATCATTGATGGTTGTGTGAACGTGAACACCCTCAATGTTACAGACGTGGTTACTTCCCATACTGCTTGCCAGACCATCGTGACTCGTACATACGAGGCTGTTGATGCTTGTGGCAACCACTCCAACACTATTTCTGAGATCTTTACTATTAACAATGATTTCAAGCCCGTTATCTCTGGCCGTATCAATGTGAACCCTGTTCGTGATACTGCTTGTACTTACGATGTTCCTTCATACGCTACACTGCGTAACATCTTTGATAACGACACGAATATTCATGTTACTTATAATTGTACTGAGTCTGCTTTCGACACGGTGGTGTTCTACATCAACAACACCAATGTTTTGGCCGATGGCAATCTCAATATCTTCGCCGACACCAACCTGGTGACGATTTATGCTGTTGTTACCGATGCTTGCGGCAATAGCTCTGCGAAGACTCCGGTATTTGATATTCACAAACCGGCTGCTATGTACATTGCCCATGGTGCTATCACGATTGATACGCTTGAACTTTGTGCTGACGTTACGACCAATATGCATTTCAATGACAACTTTGTCATGAATGCTGACAGACCTTATACTTATCAATGGTCACAGATTTCTGTTGTTGGTCAGTCCATCATTACTCCGGATTCTAACAACTATCTTGAAGCTGTTATTGCTCCTGTTGACCAGATGCTTAACACCTCTTCTCACTTTATCATGACGGTTACCGATTCTCTCGGTTGTGTTGCTGCTGACACCTCCAATGCTGTCCACTTCTACCGTCTGCCTACCGCTGAGATTATCAGCCATCCTGAAAACACCGGCAACCCGATCCATGATGGCGACACCCTTTGCCCCAACTATGGCGACTTCTATGTACAATCTGGCAACTCAGTTTCTAACCTTCCTGACTCTGTCATCAATTACCAGAGCCTCGGTTATACATGGTCTGGTGCTTCCGATGTTTTGAACAAGCACACCTACACCAACATGTTCAAGATGGCTTGTGAGAACTGTGACACTTTATACACCACATATCTCACCGTGACCAACATGAAGAACTGCTCTGCCACTACCGCATTCAATATCTACGGTGCTCTCAGAGCAGAGGATACGCTGACTGTTACTGCTATCACAGAAATAACGATGCCGTTAGTTTCCGGACGTAATGATTGCGTTATCAGTGTTCCTGACTTTGTCTCTACTAACGTTTATTTCAACCCGCTGACTGTACAACATAATTGCTTCTCTCTGAGTGAGATGGAGATTACTCAGGATGTTACTCCTGGTACTTTCGTCAATCACGATACCACTGTTGTGATTACCATCACAGCTCCTCGTAACCAGAATAATCCTGATGCAGTTCCTTGCTTGACATACACTCACGTTATCAATGTGAAGATGCCGGCCAACACCGTTAATATCACGGATATCGCTTCTAGCAATGTTGGTTGTGAGCCTCTTGCTACTACGCTCACCCCGACCGTTGTCAATGCTATCGGTACCTGCACTTGGGCTTGGTCCACTGGTGCAACCACAGAGACCATTGATGTGACTATGACCACTGCAGCTCATACCTACACATTGACTGTTACAGATCAGGCTGGTTGTTCTAGCATTATGACAGTTTCTCCTCTTGTTTATCGTACACCTGTTCGTACTGACATTGAGTTTGTCACTACTCCGAACACCTATTGCGATGGCGCAGTTGATGCTATGAATAATCCTATCTACGATGGTACTTTCACTATCAATGTTTTGAATGACACTGCTGAGATCGCCGGTTACAAGTGGAATGGTGACAACTATACACCGTATCGCCCGATTAGCTATGTTTACACTGGCCTTGTTCAGAATACATACGACTTCACGGTTTATACTACTCACGGTTGTTATGCTACTTTCACCGACACTGTAAAACACGACACGACTGATCTTAATGCTCCGTTCACGGCTACTCGTCTCCGCGACAATTTCAAGTGTGAGAATCCTTATGAAGGTTCGGTCCAAGTTACTCCTAATGTTGAGAACTATGTCTATCAGATTTCAAGTGACACTCACTTTACTGACGGTGAGGTTATCACAAGTGATTCTACTGTGATTACCCCGATTATGTTCAACTGGTTGTATCAAGATACCTATCGCGTGTATGTTGTTTCTCCTAAGGGCTGTCATTTCGTTACTAATGACGTGACTGTACTTGACGTTACGGATACACCTACCACTCATATTGTTACAATTGATACAGCTGATTGTACAATGGACAATGGTATTCTTTATATTGCCAACTCTAATCCGACATACACCTATACTGTAGATGGTAAAACTGTTCGTGGTAACAATGGCACATTGGCATTCGATAGCCTTTCTGTCGGCGATCATCCTATTACCATCGTTTCTTCTGGTAATTGTACGTTTGTCCAACCTTTCACCATGCCTTCACGTACGGCTGTGCCTGCTATTCCGACTCTTACAATTCATGATAATGATTATTGTGAATATATGTTCGGTGGCTACCATGGTCAGAATGGTTCTGTTACCGTTCCTGCTAACCAAGTTATGACTGGATTTACCTACACTCTTGCTGGTGAAACGATTATTGGTGTTGCCGGTACTGCTGTTGTATTTGACAGCTTAGCTGACCAAATTTACGCTATGACTATTAAGGATGACCATAACTGCGGTATTAATTTTAACGTTGAGGTTCCTCATAGCATCTTGGTGTTTGATACTGTTAAAGCTACTTACACCAATGGTACTGATTGTGCTCATCCGGACAATAAGGTTCAGATTACCAATCCTAACAACGAATATAACTATTTCTTGGCTCGTTGGATGTATAGTCCTGAAGCTGGTAGGTATGTATGGGATATTGAACGTGATCAAGATAACTTTGCTGACCATAACTTCATTATTGATAGCTTGCCCGACGGATACTATATGGTCGTTCAAGAGCATAAGATTTTCGAATGTTATTTATCAATTCCATGGCAGTATTTGCATGTTGTGAAGCCAGAATACCATATTACTGCTACTCATGTTGATGACGAAGATTGTTCTTCTCTCGGTACTGGTACTATTACCATTACAAACCCGAATCCTAACTTCACATATTCATTGAATGGTGTTGATTCTACTGTATTCACCGGTTTGAACGGCAATGGCGGTGTTAATTATCACGTTTATGCATTCAATAATGTAACGAATTGTAACTATGATACTGTTATCACTGTTTCTTTGAATAGTTACACTCCACAAATTGCTACTGTCACATCTACTCCTAACTACAATTGTATTACAGATAAGAATGGTACTGTTACAGTTACTCTTGATAGTATAGTTCCTGGTACCTATTATATCTACTATGGTTCACTTGAGGTTGCCAATAATACTACGGGTGTCTTCACAGGCCTCAATAGCAATTCTTATTCTGTTCATTTCACAAGTGATTTGCATTGTCCTTCTACTACCAGTTTAATTTCTGTCGTTGACAGTGCATTCATTGAGACCGATTTTGTTATTACACCGGACTTCACTTGCGCTCCTACTATTAATATGCCGGGTACGGGTTGTATCTATGTTATGGAACCGCATAACAATGCACAACATAACAACTATACCTATTCCCTCACTTTGCCTGGTGTTTGGGAAACCAATAGTATTGATATCCCGAGTTACAAGTGGTGTTCTCTGGCTTCTGCCACTTATACCGTTGTGATTTCTGATACGGTCACTGGATGTGTCGCTACAAATTATGTATTCGTTCCTGATTCTACTGTTCACGTTACACTTGATGTTGTAGCTACGGACAACAATATTTGTACACAAGGTTATGGTAACGGTTCTATCACAGTTACAGCTACTGCTGACAATCTGGATGCTGTTCTCGTTTACAGTATCGATGGTGGTACTACATGGCACAATAGCGGCGCTACCATTAATAACCTTACTTCTGGAAATTATGAGATCCTTGTAAAAGATACCTGGTTCAACTGCCTGTATGACACCTGCGCTAACAAGGATGTTACTATCAACACGGTGGAGAAACAACTTAATGTCACATTTGCTACTGTTAACAATACCGCATGTGATCCTGCTTTGTATAACGGTTCCATCACTATTACCGGTGTGAAGTACAACGATGGTACTGATGTTGACTATTCAGCTGTTCTTACTAATGTTGATTACTCTGTTGTTGATTATGCTACTACTATTACCAATGGTTGGGGTCACCTCAATGGTATTGAGTATAAGGTTACCATCACGGACAATACTACTGGATGTGATACAACTATTTCAGTTACCCTTACCACCGAAAATATTTGTTCACCCAGCATTACTGTTTCTGCCGTGAATAATAACAAGCACGTTGGTAATGACTACTACTTCTGCCTTGGTACAGTTAATGCTCAATTGGTTGCTGATGCTACAAGCGCTTGTGACCCGTCATTTACCTACACTTGGACACGCGATTGTCATCCTATCATTTCCAACACCAATACAATGGATGTTTGGACTGGCGATGTATTCTCTTGTACATACACTGTAACTGCTGTGGGTGATAGCTCTGGCTGTTCTTCTACAATGGCTGTTACTGTTGTTGTTGATCCTAATCCGACAATTGAATTCTATGCTACTGGTGCCAATATTCAGTATTTGTATGCTAATCCGACCGTAACCTATACGAATTGTGAGAATTATGCATTCAATTTTGGTATCGTTAACCATTCTTATGATTCTGTTGTTTGGTCTAATGGTCATGTTGATACGAATGTCTATCAGTTCACAGTTCCTGCTTATCAGCTGACTGAAGGCATGACATCCTACTGCGTGTGGGTTATGGACAATAATGGTTGTACAGCTAACTCTGTCGCCAATGTTATTACTCGTCCTGTTGCCACTTATGCTACTGATATGGAAGTTTGTGGTTCATTCCACTATGTTTCCAATAGAAGCGGTAAGGTTTATGACTATCAATATATTGATGGCGCAGCTAATGTCTATACTGTAGTAGATACCTTCTACGCTGCGAACACTTGCGACAGCATTGTTACTTACACCGTAACTATTAAAGCTAATCCTACACTGAATGTTACCGCAGCTATTAACGCTTTAGGTCAGGTTGTACGTTGTGACGGTGATGTGTTACCTTCTTCATTCACTATTACAACTAATCATGCAACTGCTTCTGGTTACAGAATTACCAATAGTGATCAGTTGACAAAGACATCCTTCATGACGGATGCTCCTTTCGTTCCTACTGCTGCTCTTACTCGTAGTATGAACAATATGAATGTTTATGCATACGCATACAACGCTTGTGATACTCTTTACGCTATGATTGGTAAACTCTTTGTTGACTCGCTGCCTGTTGTTTCCACGATTTCCGGTACTCCAGATTTCTGCGCCGGTAGTCCTATTACACCTACGCTTAGTGCTTCTGTTACCAATTGGAATGCAACAACAGGTACTATGACTAGTACTTGGAAGGTAAGCTCCACTACAAATCCTGCAACTGCTACTGCTATTACTAATGCCAACACAGAGAATAATGGTCAGTATGTATTCTTCGCAGCTACCAACCATTGCGGTACAACCTATTCTACTCCTGTTCAACTTACTGTTCATACAGTTGCTGCTCCTACACTTGCTCTTGGTGTCACGAGCTTCTGTGCAGGCCAATCTATTCAAGCATCTAACATTACCATTACACACAATACCACTGCAAGTGTTGTCGGTAACCCGTCCTATACCTTAGGTGGCACTGCCTATACTCTTGGTACTGCTCTCAAAGCAAATGATAATGGTAAGAGTTTTGTTGCTAATGTTACGTACTCTTGCGGTTCTGCAGTTGCCTCCAACGGTGTAGCGATTACAGTTACTGACACTGCCCGTATGGTTGTTACTGGTAATGCAGATACTGTTTGTTTAGGTTCTACCCAGACTTATACTATCGATACATTGCCTACCAACATTGTGACTATCACTCCGACGAATGCTACTATCCAAAAGAATGGCAATCAAGTGATTGTTACTCCTACTGCTGTTGGTCCTGTTTCCGTTGTCTTTACTAGCACAGCTGCTAACAGTGCTTGCGGTTCTGCTAGCGTCACCAAGACCTTCAAGGCCGCTACAACGCCTGTATTTACATCTCAACCTGCAGATGTCAATGCTTGTGTCGGTACCACGCTCACGCTTACTGCTCCTTCCTATACTGCTAATGGTAATGTCAGAAGCGAAGGTTGGAAACTTGACGGCACTGCATTCAATCCTGCCACTACGACTATTACAACAGCTCATAACAATGCTAAGTTGACTTACTTTGTTACGAACTGCTGTGGTACGACTACTTCCAACGAAGCTACTCTCCATGTGTACGATACAGCTAAGTTGGTTGTGAATGGTACTCTTGATTCCTTGTGTGTTGGTGAAGCCTTTACTTATTCCATCGACACCAATGCTACCAATGTTGTTACCGTTTCTCCTTCAGCTAATGTTACAGTATCCCATGTTGGTGCTAACATCATTGTGACCGCTGTTTCTGTTGGTTCTGCTACTGTGACTGTTACCTCTACTGGTTTGAATGGCTGTGGTGTTAAGACGAAACAAGTGGCATTCCTTGTCACAGACAAACGTTCTATTGCCGACATCACTGCTCCTGCAGCTGTTTGCGAGGGTCAAACTCTTACTCTTACTACTCCTACTACTACGGGTAATGCTAATATCTATTCACAAGGTTGGCAGGTTAAGAAGTCTGGTGATTCCGATTACAGTGCTTTCACCACCACTACTGCAATGTCATCCTCCTATAATGGTGCTTCACTTCGTTACAAAGTTACAACCAAGTGCGGTGATACTTACTCTAACGTAGTTTTCATTACCGTTAATGATACTGCCAAGTTGACTGCTGCTGCAAATATGACGCAAACATTGTGCTACGGTGAAGCAATCGCTGACATCGTCATGACTACCAACAAACCGCTCGTGCTCTCTACAAATCTTACTACAGCTGGTTTGTCTGTCACGGGCAGTACGATTTCTGGTACGGTTACACTTCCTGCTACCGCTACCTTCCCGTACACCTTGAAGGGTACTGTTTCTACTGTGAGTACAACTTGTCAATCTTATGACAAGACTGATACCATCACCATCAAGTTGAATAACAAGCCGACGGCTACACTTAGTGTACCTGACGACACGCTTTGCGCTGGTGCTGTTATCAATCCTACGCTGAATATTACAGCTAACCATTCAGATACTCCGACGAATGCTTACTTCATGAAGACCAAGACTGCTACAAGTTACTCTGAATTCACAATCACTACTCCTGTGACTGTTGCTATGGACAGCGCCTTGATCTACAATAAGGTTACCAACAGCTGCGGTACCAACTACTCTGACACTGTTGTGGTACGTGTTGCCGGTGCTCCTGTCGTAAGTATTGCCTCTGTGACATTCCGCGATACTTGTGAAAACAATAAGCTGAATGACTTTATCGTGAACGGTACGCCTGAAGTCACTTTACCGTCCAATGCTACTGTGATTTTGAGCGAAGGTTGGTACAAGAAAGTTGGTTCAACCTATGTGAAGATTGTATCTGCTACCGATAGCGTTATTGCTGAACATACCACGATTGCTTACGGTGCAACCACTCAGTGCACATCTAATCCGGTTATGTCTGCTTATGTTGTTCTCGGATTTGATCATGCTCCTACCTTTGTGGATGCAACTCCGTTCACTATTGCAGCAATCTGTGAGGGTCAGAAGTTCAATGGCGGTGTTGAGCCGACCGTGTACGTCAATGCTAACGGTGGTGTGGTCACTAAGACCTGGACCATCAACGGTGTTGCTCTTGATTTCAATACTATTTATGATGCTGCTACCTATAATGGTAAGAAGATCAAACTCGTCATCGCTAATGACTGCGGTAGCAATGAATACGAGCAGACCATCACTATTAATACTCTTCCTGTTCCTTCCATGTTGGCTGACACTGTGGTATGTGCTGGTGCTGGCAACACCTTCACATTGAGTGTTAAGAATGCAAATGTCAACTCCTCTTACGAGTGGTTTGGTTCAGATAGCGTTTTAGTTGCAAACGCACCTTCTGTTACACTTCCTGCTGGTGTGGTTGACACTGTGATGACATTCTTCGTTGTGGAAACTGATGTAAACAATTGTGTTTCCAAAACTCAAATCAATGTTTCATCTGATACCATCTCTTCTGATGTGATTACCGTGAAAGTGACCAGCAAGCCTTACTTCGTATTCACTAACTTGAGCGGTGTTGAGACTCACGATATCAACTCCTCTATTAACAACGAAACGACTGGTTATAGATGGACGCTCGGTAACTGCGATTACCCGGATGATACTAAGGTATTTGTAACATTCGATATCTATCATAATGATACTCTTATCCCCGCTTCTCAGATTAGTAACTACATCTCCACTGCTACTACTACGGTTGATCTTACTTCTCATACTTGGAACACCAACCAATATGTTGAGTATCCGACCAGTGGTCCTGTTTTGAATGCTTATGCATTCTACACATCAATGCAGAATCATTATCCTTACTTCAACTTGAGTGGTAGTTCATACGACTATAGCTGGGTTTATCTCCACTTCCTCGTATCAAGAGATGTGACCAATACTATTGCTCAGTTCACTCAGACTGGCAAATATGAGATTCGTTATTCACTCTATGCTACTGATGGTTCTGATATCAACATCTACTATGTTGATGGCACATCTAAGAAGATTGGTGGTCATGACTATCATGGTGCTACATGGTTAGCTTCTGATGTCTTCACCATCCATGTCAATGATGGTCCTGCTATTGCTGCTAACGAGTCACCTGAAGCTCCTGCTGTTGATCCTATCGCCAGCGAGCCTACTGTTAAGCTTTACCCGAACCCGACTTCCGAGAATGTCAATGTCCGTATCGAGGGTATCAGTGGTCAAACCACCATCAGAATCTCTACCCTGACTGGTAAGACAGTTGCTCACCGTGCTATCAGCATTGATAACGACTTCTCTATCGAAACGTTCAATGTGTCGGATCTCACACCTGGCGTTTATGTACTGCAAATCGTCAATGATGACGCTGTGATTTCACGTAAGCTTGTCATTACGAAATAATCAATAGTTATTATCATACTTAAGGGAGTTGTGCCTTATTCCACAACTCCCTTTTTTATTACTGATTTATATGAGGAAGAATACCGGTTTCATCATAGTTTTGCTCCGCAGGTATGGCTGGCGGCTGGCATTGGTTTTCTTCCTGAATTTTATTTCTGTGCTGCTTTCCATCCTGGTATTTATGTTGATTGAGCCATTTTGCAGGCTGCTTTTCAGAGGTACCTTGGATGGGTTGAGCCCAATCTCATCGTTCTTTGTTTCCCTGCTTGGTAAAATGGTGGATTTGCAAGCTGCCAGTCATTCCATGTTCGGCTTGGTGGTAGCGGCGATTCTCCTCTACTTGTTCAAGAACTTGTTCGCCTATCTGTCACAGTGGGTGATGGCATCTATGCGTAGCGACTTGATTTTTACTTTGCGGAACCAGTTGTACGATAAGATACTGCATTTGCCCCTCGGATATTTTAATTCTCAGCGCAGGGGAGATGTGGTTTCACGCGGCGTGAACGACACGCACGAGATAGAGTTTACCATCTTGAGCGCCTTACGGATTTTTCTGACCGACCCCATCACCATTGTTTTCTATCTTGTGGTGCTATTCTATATCAGTGTCCGTCTGTCACTATATTCCCTTATCCTGCTGCCTGCCACTTTCCTTATTATTGGGTGGATTACGAGATCGTTGCGCAAAGATGCAAAGACTTCCAAGCAACGTCTTGGATCCTTACTCTCCCATGTGGAAGAGACCCTTTCCGGTCTGCGCATCATCAAGGGATTCAATGCTCAACAAACTGCCCAGCAAGTTTTTGATCGCCTTAACACTAAGTTCTCCGACAAGCAGCGTTACATCTATCGAAAGATTGATATAGCCTCACCCTTTGGAGAGTTTCTGGGTGTTTCTTTTGTGATGGTAGTCTTGGTGATTGGCGGTATGTTAGTACTGTCACCAACACCTACACTGACCGCTGAATTGTTCATCACCTACATAGCCCTGTTTTCTCAGATTATCAATCCAGTGAAAAATCTCTCCACAGCTTTCGCAAACTATCGTCGTGGACAATCGGCCCTTGACCGTCTTAATGAAATTCTGGATGTAGAGGAATCTATTACAAGCCCAGAGAATCCTGTGCCGCTCAATGGCTTCCATGACAGTATTGTGTTGAAGGATTTGTCGTTTGCTTACGGGGACAAACCTGTATTGGACCATCTCGATCTTGAGATTCATAAAGGGCAAGTTGTTGCACTCATTGGGCAGTCGGGCGCGGGAAAGACTACCATTGCCGACATACTGGAGCGCTTCTATGATCCCATCAATGGTGCAGTCCTTCTGGATGGAATAGATATCCGTTCCTATGATATTCATCAATATCGGTCTTTGTTTGCTTTGGTGTCGCAGGATGTGGTGTTGTTCAATGACACTATATATAATAATATTGTGTTGGGTCGGACGGATGTGAGTACAGAGGATGTGTTGGAAGCGGCGCGAGTGGCCAATATTTTTGATTTTATCCAAACATTGCCGGACGGTTTACAGCACAATATCGGCGATCGTGGTTTGAACTTGTCGGGTGGCCAACGTCAGCGGCTCAGCATTGCGCGCGCCGTGTTGCACAATGCGCCCATCCTGATTTTGGACGAAGCCACTTCCGCCATGGACACGGAGTCTGAACGTTTGGTGCAGGCCGCTTTGGACAATGTTATGCAGAATCGGACGGCGGTGGTGATTGCCCACAGACTGTCCACTATTCAGAAGGCAGACAATATTGTGGTGCTGGACCAAGGGCGTGTTGTGGAGCAGGGCAGACACGAGAAGCTGCTTGCACAGTGCGGAGTGTATAGTAGGATGGTGAAAGGGGTGAAATAGGTGAAGTGGGTGCATGGGGTGAATGAGATGCATGAGGTGCATGAGGTGAAAGGGGAATGGTGAATGGTGAATGGGGTACATGAGGTGAAAGGGGTGAGTTAAGTAAATTAAAACCAACAATATGGCAAAACATAAATTAGCGAGATTCGCGGAAAACGAGACATTTGGAAATTTGTTCCAACATACCAGTTATGACCGGCAGAACATTCCTTTCCCGTTGAAGGGCAAGTGGGGTAGGGATTATTTTCACAATGACAATCCGATTACGGTGGAGCTGGGTTGTGGCAAGGGTGACTATACCATTGCCATGGCGAAGCGTTATCCAGACCGTAATTTCATCGGCATTGACCGCAAGGGGGCGCGTTTGTGGCGTGGCTGCAAGGACGCCATCGAGGGCGAAATGCCCAATGTGGCATTCCTCCGTATCAATATCGACAACATTGGATATTATTTCGAGAAGGGTGAGGTGAGCGAAATCTGGGTCACGTTTCCGGACCCGCAGCCCAAGAGTGAGCGCCGGAGGTTGGTGTCCCCGCGCTTTGTGGGTTTTTACCGCGAGGTGTTGCCCGAGGGTGGGGGAGTGCTGAATCTGAAGACGGACAGCCGGCTCCTGTACGAGTATGTGCGCGAGACTGCGCCGCAGGAGCAATGGACTGTGTTGGAGGATGTTGAGAATGTCTATACGCAACCTGCGGATGCTTTGTTGACGGAGGTTCAGACCTTTTACGAGAAGATGTGGCTGGCGGAAGGACGCACGATTTCGTACTTGAAATTGAAGATTTAGGTGCGCTTGAAACAAAAATAGTGCCATATCATATTTTTTTCATAAAAAAATATTTTCATATAAAAAAAATACTATATTTGCCAACTTGTTAGAAAATAGGCGCAATGAGGGACCGGGATTGTGAGTAAGTTTCTATAATCGTCTAAATGACAATAATTTGCGCTTTTGATTTTTCAACACAAGAGTGTTAGTGCGGTAGGGTGGATTTGGCAGAAAGTTGACAAAAAGTTTCTAAAACAGATAAAAAACGAAAAAAATATAAGAAGATGAAAATAGTTAATTATTGTAAAGAAGTTTACGACGAGTTGGTACACAAGACAACTTGGCCGACTATGCAAGAACTTGGCAACAGTGTTGTGGTGGTGTCTATTGCTTCCCTAATCATCGCGTTAATCGTGTTTTTGATGGATGCCGTCTTCAACTTGGGAATGGATCTCGTATTCCCGGCTATGTAGTTTTCTTTTATCAGTGGTTGTTATATCCAAAATAGCGAATCATGGCAGAAGTCGAGCGTAAATGGTATGTGATTAAAGCGGTCACAGGCACCGAGAAGAAGGTGAAGCAGAACATCGAGACCGAGGTTGAGCTTTCCCATCTGAAGGATTATGTGACGAAGGTGTTGATACCTACAGAAAAGGTTCACCACATTACCAAGAGTGGAAAGAAGGTTGTGACTGAGAAGAACTACTTCCCGAGCTACATCTTTATTGAGGTAGTCAAGATGGAAGAGATTTTCAGCATGATTCTGGACATTCCCGGGGTGTTGGGCTTTGTAGGTTGCAAGCACAAGAGCGACATTCCCGTAGCATTGCGTCCGGCAGAAGTCTCTCGTTTGCTGGGTAAGGTTGACGAATTGATGACCCAAGACGATTCATATTTGCAGCCTTTCACGGTGGGTGAGGAGATTAAGGTTATTGACGGGCCTTTCAACACATTCAACGGGTTTATCGAAGAGATAGACACGGAGAAGAAGAAGCTGAAGATTATGGTGAAAATCTTCGGCCGTAAAACCCCGCTGGAGCTGGGCTTTATGCAAGTTGAAAAAATATAGCGCCACAAATAGTTACAAACAATTAAATCAAATTAAACAATGGCAAAAGAAGTAGCTGGATTAATTAAGTTACAAATTAAAGGAGGAGCCGCCAATCCAGCACCCCCTGTAGGACCTGCGTTGGGTTCCAAGGGTGTGAACATCATGGACTTTTGCAAGCAGTTCAATGCGCGTACGCAGGAAATGGCTGGCAAGATCATCCCTGTTGTGATTACGGTTTACAAGGACAAGTCCTTTGACTTCATCACGAAGACCCCTCCGGTTGCTGTACAAATTAAGGAAGCAGCCAAACTTCAAAAAGGTTCCGGTGAGCCTAACCGTTCCAAAGTCGGTTCCATCACGTGGGACCAGGTGCGAACCATTGCCGAGACCAAGATGAGCGACTTGAACTGTTTCGAGGTCGAGTCCGCCATGTCTATGGTTGCCGGTACAGCTCGCAGTTTGGGCGTTACCGTGAAAGGTGGCCAGAATCCTTTTGAGAAAAATTAATAACAAGTAAAAAACAAATCACATGGCTAAAATATCAAAAAAACGCAAAGAGGCTTTTGCTAAATTTGATAAGAGTAAAGTGTACGCTTTACCGGAAGCTATCCAGGTGGTGAAAGACCTCACATATACCAAATTCGATGCATCATTTGACATTGACGTGCGTCTGGGCGTTGACCCTCGTAAGGCCAATCAGATGGTCCGTGGTATTGTGACGCTGCCCCATGGTACTGGAAAAGTCATCCGCGTGCTCGTGCTCTGTACTCCTGACAAAGAAGAAGAGGCAAAGGCTGCGGGAGCCGACTATGTTGGTTTGGATGAATACGTTGACAAGATCAAGCAAGGCTGGACCGACGTTGACGTCATCATCACCATGCCGAGCGTGATGCCGAAGATCGGTGCTCTCGGTAGAATATTGGGACCCCGCGGTTTGATGCCGAACCCCAAATCCGGTACTGTAACGATGGAAGTCGGCAAGGCCGTCTCCGAAGTGAAAGCCGGTAAGATCGACTTCAAGGTGGACAAATACGGTATCATCCACACCTCCATCGGCAAGAATCATTTCTCCGTGGACCAGTTGACCGACAATGCCCGCGAAATGCTCGGCACCGTCATCAAGCTGAAACCGACCTCCGCCAAGGGTACGTACATCAAGAGCATCTACCTTTCCACGACCATGAGTCCTGGTGTCCAGGTGGATCCCAAATCCGTTACATTATAATTTAAAGATTAGTTAGTATGAAACAAGAACAAAAAGCTCAGATTATCGAAGAAATCGCACAGGACTTGGCTAACTATTCCCATGTATATGTAACCGATATTTCCGGTTTCACGGTTAGTACAGTCAACCAGTTGCGCAGACTCTGTTTCAAACGCGACGTCAAGCTGAAGGTTGTGAAGAACACCCTGCTGAAACGCGCTATGGACCAGGCTGAGGCAGACTATTCCGAAATCTATCCGGTGCTGAACGGCGCCACCTCCATCATGTTGTGCAACACAGGCAACGTGCCTGCCCGCTTGATCAAGGAGTTCCGTGCAAAGAACGACAAACCCCTCATCAAGGCTGCCTTCATCGAGGAGACCGCTTACATCGGAGACGACCAGTTGGAAGCTCTGTGCAATATCAAGTCCCGCGAGGAATTGATCGGCGACATCGTGGCCCTGTTGCAATCACCCGCCAAGAATGTGGTCTCCGCACTGCAGTCTGGTGGCGGCAAATTGGCCGGTATCGTCAAGACTTTGTCCGAAAGACAATAAAAAAATCAAATTTAACAAACAAATCATTTTAGTAAAAACTTTTAAAAAAATAAAATTATGGCAGATTTGAAAGCATTTGCAGAACAATTAGTTAATTTGACCGTTAAAGAAGTTAACGAGTTAGCTCAAATTTTGAAAGAAGAATACGGTATTGAGCCCGCAGCTGCAGCAGTAGCAGTGGCAGCAGGTCCCGCAGCCGGCGCTGGCGCAGCAGCCGTTGAGGAGAAAACCGAATTCAATGTGATTCTGAAATCCGCTGGTGCTCAGAAATTGCAAGTTGTCAAATTAGTGAAGGAACTCACCAGCCTTGGTCTGAAAGAGGCTAAGGAACTCGTTGACGGTGCTCCCAAGGCCGTTAAGGAAGGCGTTTCCAAAGACGAAGCTGAGTCTTTGAAGAAAGCCCTCGAAGAAGTTGGCGCTGAGGTCGAACTCAACTAATTTCAAACCAACCCCCATCAATAGTACAACACTTCCACTTCGGTGGAAGTATTGTACTTATTGTTGTCTTTAATACCCACTGATTGGTATTCCCCTTAAAATCAGTATTAACAATCTAATTATCAAAGTCTTGGCAACTAATAACAATAAAAGAATAAGTTTTGCATCAACAAGACCGGTTGAATATCCCGACTTTCTTGATATTCAATTGAAATCTTTCCGGGAGTTTTTCCAGATTGACACTGACGCCGAATTGCGCCACAACGAGGGCCTTTACCAGGCTTTCTCCGAGAACTTCCCGATTACCGATGCGAGAAATAGTTTCGTCCTCGAATTCCTTGATTATTATATCGACGCTCCCCGCTATACGATGGACGAATGCCTTGAAAGAGGTTTGACATACAGTGTTCCTTTGAAAGCCAAACTGAAGCTTTCCTGCAACGATGTCGAGCATGAGGATTTTGAAACCATCATCCAGGATGTGTATTTGGGCATGATCCCGTACATGACCCCCAGCGGCACTTTCATCATCAACGGTGCCGAGCGTGTGGTGGTATCCCAGCTGCACCGTTCGCCGGGCGTCTTCTTCGGCTTCTCCTATCACACCAACGGAACACCGCTGTACTCCGCCCGTATCATCCCGTTCAAGGGTTCATGGATGGAGTTCACGACCGATATCAACAACGTGATGTACGCGTATATCGATCGTAAGAAGAAATTACCGGTTACCACTTTGTTGCGTGCCATCGGTTATGAGACCGACAAGGACATCCTGAGCATTTTCGACATCGCTCACGAGGTCAAGGCCACCAAAGCTAACCTGAAGAAATATTTGGGAGAAAAATTCGCAGCCGCCGTCACCAAAACCTGGTATGAGGACTTTGTCGATGATGAGACCGGTGAGGTGGTGAACATCGAGCGTACCGAGGTTATCATTGACCGCGAGACCGTGTTCGACAAGCAGCACATCCAGATGATCACGGATGCCAACATCAAGACTGTGCTCTTCCACAAGACAGATGAGAAGAACACCGACTATTCCGTGATTTTCAACACGCTGCAGAAAGACCCGACCAACTCTGGCAAACAGGCCATCGAGTACATCTATCTGCAGTTGAAGAGCACCACGGCTCCTGATGAGGAGACTGCCCGTGCCACGCTGGACAAGCTGTTTTTCTCCGACAAACGTTACGACCTTGGGGAAGTGGGTCGCTACCGTATCAACAAGAAACTGAATCTCAATATCCCGATGGAGACGGGTGTGTTGACCAACGAGGATATCATTTCCATTATCCGCTATTTGGTTGAGCTGATCAACAACAAGACGGATGTGGATGATATCGACCACTTGAGCAACCGTCGTGTCCGTACCGTCGGCGAGCAGTTATACAACCAGTTCAGCCTCGGTTTGAACCGTATGGCCCGTACCATCCGCGAGAAGATGAATGTGCGTGACCATGAGTTGTTCTCCCCGGTTGACCTGATCAACTCCAAGACTTTGTCCTCCGTAGTGAATTCATTCTTCGGCACCAACCAGCTGTCGCAGTTCATGGACCAGACCAACCCGCTCTCCGAGATCACGCACAAGCGTCGTATTTCCGCTTTGGGTCCTGGCGGTCTGTCACGTGAGCGCGCCGGTTTCGAGGTCCGTGACGTTCACTACACGCACTATGGCCGTCTGTGTACGATCGAGACCCCTGAAGGTCCGAACATCGGTTTGATTTCCTCACTCTGTGTGTTCGCCAAGATCAACCATCTCGGCTTTATCGAGACTCCTTATCGTCGTGTGGAGAACGGCAAGGTGCTCTTCAACGAGCCGCCGGTATTCCTGACCGCCGAGGAGGAGGACAACAAGCGTATCGCCCAGGCCAACACGCCGATGGACGAGAACGACATGCTGGGCGAGAAGGTGAAGGCTCGTCGTTTGGCCGACTATCCTATCCTTCCGAAGGAGGAAATCGACTTGATCGACATCGCGCCCAACCAGATTGCCTCTATCGCTGCATCCTTGATTCCGTTCCTCGAGAACGACGACGCTAACCGTGCGTTGATGGGATCCAACATGATGCGTCAGGCTGTGCCGTTGCTCAGGCCTGAAGCTCCTATCGTGGGTACCGGCCTTGAACACAAGGTGGCCGTTGACTCCCGTACCGTGCTTCTCGCTGAAGGTACCGGTGTGGTGAAGTCTGTGGATGCCCAGCATATTGAAATCGAGTATGACCGTACCGAGACGGAAGAGCTGGTCAGCTTCGACCCCGCCGCCAAGAACTACGAGTTGCTCAAGTTCCGCAGAACCAACCAGAACTCCTGTATCAACATGCGTCCTATCGTGGTGAAAGGCCAGAAGGTGAAGAAGGGCGACGTGCTGACGGAGGGTTACGCCACCGAGAACGGCGAGCTTGCCCTCGGACGCAACCTGATGGTGGCCTTCATGCCTTGGAAGGGATACAATTTCGAGGATGCTGTCGTGATTTCCGAAAAGGCAGTCACCGACGACCTCTATACCTCTATACATATCGAGTCCTTCACGATGGACGTGCGCGACACCAAGCGCGGTATCGAGGAACTCACCAACGACATCCCCAACGTGTCCACCGAAGCCACCAGCGACTTGATGGAGAACGGTTTGATCCGTGTGGGTGCCGAGGTGAACGAAGGTGACATCCTCATCGGTAAGATCACGCCTAAGGGCGAGTCCTATCCGAGTCCTGAAGAGAAGTTGCTCCGCGCCATCTTCGGCGACAAGGCCGGCGATGTGAAGGACGCTTCCCTCAAGGCACCTCCATCCATGAAGGGTGTGGTGATTGGAGCCAAGGACTTGTCCCGCCGTATCAAGGATAGAAAATCCAAAGCCAAGGATAAGGATATCGTGGCTGAAATCGAAGAAAAATACCAAGTGCAGTTTGACAAGTTGCATGACATTGCTGTGTCCAAGCTGTACAAGATTCTGGAAGGCAAAATCGCCCATAACGTCTATGACAATTCCAAGAACGTCGTCATTGCCAAGGGCGCTAAATTCTCCCAGAGAATGCTTAATACCGTTGACTTCACTGCTGTTACGGTTTCCAAGTGGACCAACGATGCGAAGATCAACGGACTGGTTGCCGAAATTATCCGCAACTACCTCATCAAGGTCAGAGAGCTGAACGCCAAGAAGACGCGTGAAGTGTTCGATGCCACCATCGGTACTGAACTGCCGGCAGGTGTCGTGCAAATGGCCAAGGTCTATGTCGCCAACAAGCGCAAGCTCCGTATCGGCGACAAGATGGCAGGTCGTCACGGTAACAAGGGTTGTGTGGCCAAGATTGTCCGTCAGGAAGACCTCCCGTTCTTGGAGGACGGCCGTCCGGTGGATGTCGTGCTCAACCCGTTGGGCGTGCCTTCCCGTATGAACTTGGGTCAGATTTACGAGACTGTCTTGGGTTGGGCCGGCAAGAAGATGGGTGTGAAATACGCCACACCTATTTTCGACGGCGCATCCATCGACCAGATCAACGAGCTGATGAAAGAGGCCGGGCTTCCCGAAAACGGCAGCACGCAGCTGTACGACGGTGAGACGGGCGAACCGTTCCACCAAAAAGCCACGGTGGGCTACATCTACTATCTGAAGTTGCACCACATGGTTGATGACAAGATGCACGCCCGTTCTATCGGACCGTACTCATTGATCACGCAACAGCCGCTGGGTGGTAAGGCCCAATTCGGTGGTCAGCGTTTCGGTGAGATGGAGGTTTGGGCCATCGAGGCCTACGGTGCATCCAACGTGCTGCAGGAGATCCTGACCGTCAAATCCGATGATGTGGTGGGTCGTGCCAAGACTTACGAAGCCATCGTGAAGGGTGACAATATGCCGACTGCCGGCATCCCAGAGTCCTTCAATGTGCTCGTGAACGAGTTGCGCGGTCTGGGACTGGATATTAAATTTGAATAAGACAACAAGATAATATTGTAAATCATGGCTTTTAAAAAAGACAGTAATACAAGAAAAGAATTTCAAAAAATTACCATCAGTCTGGCTTCTCCGGAGACCATCCTCCAACAGTCACATGGCGAGGTGCTGAAACCGGAGACCATCAACTACAGGACGTACAAGCCGGAGCGCGATGGTCTGTTTTGCGAAAAGATTTTCGGACCGACCAAAGACTGGGAGTGCCACTGCGGTAAGTACAAGAGAATCCGCTACAAAGGCATCACTTGCGACCGTTGCGGTGTGGAAGTGACCGAGAGAAAGGTGCGTCGCGAAAGGATGGGCCATATCCAGCTCGTGGTGCCCGTCGCCCATATTTGGTTCTTCAAATCCTTGCCGAACAAGATCGGTGCGTTGCTCGGCCTCTCCTCCAAGGATGTGGATGCTGTGATCTATTATGAGAAATACATCGTCATCCAACCCGGTATGGCAGAGAGCGACAATGTTCGCAAGAACACGCTGCTGACCGAAGAGGAGTATTACGAGGTTGTGGACAATCTGCCCGCAGAGAACAAATTGCTGGACGATAACGATCCCAACAAGTTCGTGGCCAAGATGGGTGCTGAAGCCCTCTATGACCTGCTCTGCAAGGTGGACCTCGATGCAGAATCCTACGAGTTGAGAGACAGAGCCAACAATGAGACCTCTCAACAGCGTAAGAAAGACCTGCTCAAACGTCTGCATGTGTTTGAGTCGTTCCGCGACAGCCGCAAACGTGCGGAGAACAGACCGGAATGGATGATTGTCAAGATCGTGCCGGTGATTCCGCCGGAGATCCGTCCGCTCGTCCCGCTGGATGGTGGCCGCTTCGCCACTTCCGACTTGAACGACCTCTACCGTCGCGTCATCATCCGCAACAACCGTCTGAAACGCCTCGTCGAGATCAAGGCTCCGGATGTCATCATGCGTAATGAGAAGCGTATGTTGCAGGAGGCTGTTGACTCTCTGTTCGACAACTCCAAGAAATCCAGCGCGGTGAAGTCCGACTCCAACCGTGCGCTCAAATCCCTTTCCGACAGCTTGAAGGGTAAACAGGGACGTTTCCGTCAGAACCTGCTCGGTAAACGTGTGGACTACTCCGGCCGTTCCGTTATCGTCGTCGGTCCCGACTTGCATCTGAATGAATGCGGTCTGCCGAAAGACATGGCGGCTGAGTTGTTCAAACCGTATGTTATCCGCAAGATTCTGGAAAGAGGTATCGTGAAGACGGTGAAATCCGCCAAGAAGATTGTCGATCGTAAGGATCCCGTTGTTTGGGAAATCCTCGAGAATATCCTGAAGGGTCACCCCGTATTGTTGAACCGTGCTCCTACGTTGCACCGTCTGGGTATCCAGGCCTTCCAGCCGAGATTGGTGGAAGGTAAGGCTATCCGCCTGCACCCGTTGTGCTGTACGGCTTTCAACGCCGACTTTGATGGTGACCAGATGGCTGTGCACGTTCCCCTTGGAAATGCCGCCATCATGGAGGCCCAGATGCTGATGATGGCCTCCCACAACATCTTGAACCCTGCCAACGGCGCGCCTGTAACTGTGCCTTCCCAGGACATGGTGTTGGGTCTGTACTATATCACCAAAGAGCTTCCTTCCACCCCTGATCACAAGGTGCAGGGCGAGGGCAGCATTTTCTACGGACCAGAGGAGGTGATGATTGCCTACAACGAGAAGAAAGTGCATTTGAATGCCAAGATCAAATGTAGAGTCGATGTGGACGGCAATGGCACCATCAAGATCATCGACACTACCGTTGGTCGTGTGATGTTCAACCAAGTGGTTCCCAAGGAGTACGGTTATATCAACATGCTGTTGACCAAGAAGGCCTTGCGTGACATCATCGGTGATGTGCTGAACAAGTGCGGTAACAAGGTTTGCGCCCAGTTCCTGGACGACATCATGAGCCTCGGTTATCGTATGGCTTTCGAAGGCGGTTTGTCCTTCAACCTGGGTGATGTGATCATCCCGAAGCAGAAGCCGGAATTCATCGCCGAAGCCAATGCCCAGGTGGATGAGATTACCATGAACTACAACATGGGTTTCATCACCAACACCGAGCGTTACAACCAGGTGATTGACGTTTGGTCACAGTGCAACGCCCGCCTCTCCAAGATTTTGATGAAAGAGATTGAGGAAGACCGTCAGGGCTTCAATCCTGTGCACATGATGCGTGATTCCGGAGCTCGTGGTTCTGCCGAGCAGATCCGTCAGCTTTCCGGCATGCGTGGTTTGATGGCCAAGCCGAGTAAGGCCGGTTCTTCCGGTGGCGAGATTATCGAGAACCCGATTTTGTCCAACTTCAAAGAAGGTCTGTCCGTGCAAGAGTACTTCATCTCTACCCACGGTGCCCGTAAGGGTTTGGCCGATACCGCTTTGAAGACCGCAGACGCTGGTTACCTGACCCGTCGTTTGGTTGACGTTTCCCACGATGTCATCATCATGGAAGAAGACTGCGGTACATTGCGCGGTATGACTGTGAGCGCATTGAAGAAGAATGAAGAGGTTGTCGAGACCCTTTACGATCGTTTGCTCGGTCGTGTGACTTTGCACGATGTGTATCATCCTCAAACCGGCGAATTGATTATCAAGGCCGGTGAGGAGTTGACAGAAAAATATTGCAAGATTATAGAAGAATCTCCTATCGAGGAAGTGGAAATCCGTTCAGTGCCGACCTGCGAGTCCAAGCATGGTATCTGCCAGAAATGTTACGGTCGTAACCTGGCTACCGGCAAGATGGTTCAGATTGGTGAGGCTGTCGGTGTCATCGCGGCACAGTCCATCGGTGAGCCTGGTACACAGCTGACCCTGCGTACGTTCCACGTCGGTGGTGTGGCCGGTAACGTGGCCGCCAACTCTTCTATCCAAGCTTCCTACGACGGTGTGTTGAGCATCGACGAGTTGCGTGCTTTGGAGAAGACGGACGCTTTCGGCAAGACTTATTACAAGGTCATCGGCCGTACTGCTGAAATCAAGATTATCGACGTGAAGACCGGCATTGCACTGGCTTCCGCCAACGTACCTTACGGTTCTAACCTCTACTTCAAGCATGGCGACCCCATCAAGAAGGGTGATTTGATTGCCGATTGGGATCCGTTCAACGCTGTGATTCTGTCTGACGTGGCTGGTAAGGTCCAGTTCAACGACATTATCGAAGGTGTGACCTATCGTGTGGAAACGGACGAACAGACCAACATCCACGATAAGGTGATCATTGAGAGCCGTTTGAAGACCAAGAACCCGAGCATTTCCATTTTGGACAAGCACGGTGATGTGATCAAGAGCTTTGACGTGCCTGTGGGTGCTCGTCTGTCCGTGGAAGAGGGTCAGGACATTGACTCTGGTGAAATCCTGGTCAAGATTCTGCGTTCCTTTGGTAAGTCTGGCGATATCACGGGCGGTCTGCCGCGCGTCACCGAGTTGTTCGAGGCCCGTAACCCGTCGGATCCCGCTGTGGTTTCCGAAATCGACGGTGTGGTTTCCTTCGAGAAGAAGCTCAAGCGTGGTAACCGTGTGGTGAAGATCACGCCGCGTAACGACGATGGCGAAGGTGCCAAGGTTTATCTCATCCCGACCTCCAAGCAGATTCTGGCTCAGGAGAACGACTTCGTGAAGGCTGGTACGCCGCTGTCCGAAGGTTCTCTCACCCCGGTTGACATTTTGAATATCAAGGGTGCCCAGAAGGTGCAGGAATACATCATCAACGAAATCCAGGAAGTCTATCGTCTCCAAGGTGTGAAGATCAACGACAAGCACTTTGAAGTGATTGTGCGTCAGATGATGCGCAAGATGGAAATCGAGGATCCGGGTGATACCAAATTCTTGCAAGGTGAGTTGATCAACAAGATCGACTTCCAAGAGGAGAACGACATCATTTGGGACAAGAAGGTGGTGGAAGATCCGGGCGATTCCGATGAGGTTCGCAAGGGTCAGATCATCTCTGCCAAGAAGTTGCGCGACATCAATTCTATCCTGAAACGTAAGGATATGAAGCTCGTGCAGGTGCGCGATGCACGTCCCGCTACCGGTAAGCCTATCTTACAAGGTATCACACGTGCTTCCCTGCAGACGCACAGCTTTATTTCCGCCGCATCCTTCCAGGAGACCACCAAGGTCCTCACGGAGGCTGCCATCAACGCCAAGTCCGACAACCTGATTGGTATGAAGGAGAACGTCATCGTCGGTCAGAAGATTCCGGCCGGTACGGGTATCCGCAGATACCAGACCATCGAGGTCGGCTCCAAAGAGGAGTACGAATCCCTGATGGCCTCCAAGGAGGAGGAAATGGTGATGGAAGAAGTGAATAACTAACATCTAAAAACAATTGAAAATGCCAGATCAGAAAATCGATATCAATTTGCCGGAAGAAGTGGCACAGGGAATATATTCCAATTTGGCCATAATTTCCCATTCCAACACGGAGTTTATTGTGGACTTTGTGTCCCTCCTGCCGGGCGTGCAGAAAGGCACGGTGCGTTCACGCGTCATCATGACCCCGCAGAACACCAAGCGCTTGTTGAATGCTTTGGCTGACAACGTCTCCAAGTATGAGGAGCAGAACGGAGTCATCGTGGACAACCAGCAGGGTGCCATCCCGCCCATGATGAACGGTGGTGGTTTGGCATAGTTTCAGAAAGAAACGTTCAAATTCTTAAATATTAATGATGGATAGGGTAGGGCTTCGGCTCTACCCTTTTTTGCAATGTTTGGCGGTGAAAAAACGGGAGGCGCACAATCGTGCGCCTCCCAACCCTTTTTTATTCACTTTTCATGGTATGTCTATAGAAAGCAGCCATTTGGCAGCATATTTTGCATTTATTCAAAGATGACATAAAGAAAGTGGAGCAAGATTCCAGACCTTATTCATAGTGCGGGGTTCGACCTCCCATAAGACGAATAAGGAAGAACAAGCCCCACCTAATGTATTGGCAATCACAAATACATATAGATGAGCGTTCTTCTCGTATTCCGGTCTTATTTAGCGAAGGGTCGAATTTCACACCATCGGAATAAGCGAAAATGCGCTTTCTTAATATGTCATGCTGCTTATCATAAACAGCGTTGCAAAGATAGCAAAAAATGATTTAAATGCGATTTTTATTATTTTTGCGGCAGCTTTAACTATGAGCTATGACTTTATAACTTTATGGACCTTCTAACTTTACGAACCTTCTAACTTTTCACTTCTATGCCCGAGACCGCTGTACTTCTTGCCGTATCCACTCCCAACATTTCCGAAGAGAAAACCAGAGAATATCTGGATGAATTGGCCTTTCTGGTTGATACTGCCGGTGGGGAGGCTGTGAAGCAGTTTGTCCAGAATCTGCAACATCCAGATTCACGCACTTATATGGGTTCTGGCAAAATCAAGGAGGTGGCTGAGTATGTGCACGAGAACGGCATTGACTTTGCGGTGGTGGACGACGAGTTGTCGCCTTCGCAGCAGCGCAACATTGAAGGCGTTTTGGGCTGCCGTGTGATGGACCGCACGCATCTCATTCTGGACATCTTCGCCAAGCGCGCGCAAACCGCCCATGCCAAAGTGCAAGTGGAGCTTGCTCAGTACAAGTACCTGCTTCCCCGACTCACGGGCATGTGGACGCACTTGGAGAAACAGCGAGGCGGTATTGGTATGAGAGGCCCCGGCGAGAAGGAAATCGAGACCGACCGTCGTATCATTCGCAACCGTATCTCGTTGTTGGAGGACAGGTTGAAAGCCATCGACCGTCAGAAGGCCACTCAGCGCGGGCACCGCGACAAGTTCGTGCGCGTGGCGTTGGTGGGCTACACCAACGTGGGCAAATCCACTATCATGAACATGCTAAGCAATGCGGCGGTGTTTGCTGAGAACAAACTTTTTGCCACCTTGGACACCACCGTGCGCAAGGTCGTGTTCGGCAACCTGCCCTTCCTGCTCTCCGACACCGTAGGCTTCATCCGCAAGCTGCCGCATAGCCTTGTGGACTCCTTCAAATCCACTTTGGACGAAATCCGAGAGACCGACCTCCTATTGCATGTGGTTGATATCAGCCACCCGGACTTCGAGGAGCAGATTGCCGTAGTGAACCAGACTCTCTCTGAGATCAATGCGGGTAACAAACCCATGATTATCATCTTCAACAAGATAGACCAATATACCTGGGTGGAGAAAGACCCCGAGGATTTAACACCAAAAGGGAAAGAAAATATCACCTTGGAAGAATTGAAGGCCACCTGGATGGCCAAAAGTGCCCACAAAACCTTCTTCATCTCCGCCAAGACCAAAGAGAATGTGCCAGAGATGAAGGATATGCTGTACGAGGAAATCAAGAAGCTGCATATCCAGATTTATCCCTATAATAATTTTCTATACTAAACTTTTTTTGTAACCTTTTCATACTTTTGCATCATCTTTATGTAGCAACGAAAGAGGATGAAGAAGGCTGAATTCTGGGCAAAGGAGTATCAGCGCCATATCGGCAAGATGGTGGGCGCCTGCTACCGATATGTGGGTGATTGGCAGCTGGCAGAGGATCTGGCTCAGGATGCGTTCCTTCACGCTATCGAAAAGTCGGATACCTACCGTGCATGGGGAAGCTTCGGGAGATGGCTCAAGAAGATAGCCGTGAACGAAGCGTTGATGTATTTGCGCAAGCGGCCCGACATGGTGGAAATGGAAGTGGAAATAGCTGATGAGGGGACACATACCGAAGACGCAACGATACCGCAGGTGGCTTTCTCGCAAGAGGAACTTTTGGAGACCATCAGCAAGTTGCCCGTCAAACAACGCACAGTTTTCAACCTTTACGCGGTGGAGCATTACTCGCACGCGAAGATAGCCGAAGTGCTCGGCATCTCCGTCGCAAACTCCAAAGTGCTGCTCTTCCGCGCAAGAGCCGAGCTGCAGGCGAGGTTGAGGGTGATGGGAGAGATGAGGAGGAGAGGAGGAGAGGAGAGGAGGAGAGGAGAAATGAGAGTTGAGAGATAATAGTTAATAATTAATAATTACATTGAGCAGTCCCGTTAGGGACAAGAGCTCGGTAGAATGGTAAAAAATATGAAGAAAATTAATTTCATTGAGCAGTCTCGGAGAGACGACACGCACGAAGTGCAATTAACCCCTTACAAGGCCGCAGGCCGCAGTATGGGGTCGGAGACCAACACCACGGCCGCAGGCCGCAGTATGGGGATAGTCACCATCATCATACTGGCACTCTCCCTACTGACAGTATCCTGCAGCAAACCCGAAAAGAAAGAACTCGCCGGCACATGGCGATGGACCAGCACCTCAGGCGGCATCGGCGGGTGGTACTACACGCCCGAAAGCGAGGGCTTCGAGGCCGAAATCGTCTTCAAAGGCAGTCAATTCACCTTTTACAAGGACGGCAAGAAAGTTGTGTCTGGGACTTATCACATTGACTACAAGGTTGATGAAAGCTTATACACCAACAAGGGAAACAATAACGGACCTTTCTACTCTTGGTTCAACATACGCTTTCATCTGACGGAGGCTCAGTGGAAGAAAATGTCGGAGGCCACCGACGGGACCATATCGCTGAGTGCATACAAACTCATAGCCACCCTCGGATACAGCGAAGCAGAAGGACAAGTGCTATCTATCTGCAATGAATGCTGCGATGGCTTTTGCAACACTTTTGTGAAGAAATGATGAATCCGGGCATATATTATTCTCTTCGTCAATGGACATGCATAACCAAATGATATAAAAATAACAATGATATGAAACATACAGCAAAATTATTAGCGATAGCACTCTTGGCCATCTTCGCCACCGCCTGCGACCCCGGATATAACGAGGACATGGTCATCCGCAACGCTTCGTCCTACACGGTGACCATCATCCCCGGTACACGCGAATGTGCCACCGAAGAGCCTGATTATGATGAGGAGAACAAATCCTATACAATCGCGCCTAACCAGGAAGTGATAATCCAGAGTAACGGCGGCATCGGCGGCGCCAGCCTTGAGGAGGGTATTGCAACGTTTCAGCAGTACTATGGCGACAGCGTCACGATACTCTTCCCCAATATCGAGATAGAACCATCACCACAGGTGATTTACTATATCACCGACACCACGGGGATCAGTCCCTTCAACTTCAAGGGTACCCATTATCAATATGAAGAAAAACACAATAATGGCTGGGTCTTCAACGGCCATCCTACATACGGCAAACTCACGTTCATCATCACGAACGAGCATTACGACGAAGCGTGGGGATGGAAAAAGAGATAAATGAAAAAAGAACAATTATGAAAAAGACCATTTTTAAAGATTATTCACGTAAGAGCCATCTGCCAACCACTCTGACATCCGGAGGCCGAATAATACGGGTGGGCACCAGCATAATGCTGATTCTGGCCACGCTGGCCCTATCCTGCGACAGGCCTGAACTGCACACTTCCGTGACCACATCCGACAGCGTTTTGTCTGCTTGTCAGTCTGATGATAAGTCCGACGGTGACGCCCTGACCTATCAATACATAGGCGGTGTGCTCCATATCACCCACGAGCTGATGCTGAACTGTGCATCATCAGCCGTGGCCATAGAGGCCTCCATCTCTGGCAACGTCATCACCATCAATTATACGGTTGATGACAATATCTCCGCCAACTGTCTCTGTCCTAAAACCTTGAATTATTCCATCCAGAATCTGCCTTCTGGAAATTACACCCTGATTATTTTATTAGACGGATACGAGCTGCTTCAGCAGAACATCACAGTATAAGTCCTCCGGCAATCATTCACAATATGCAACCAAAACATTCACAACGCAACAATGGAACAGAACTGGACCGTCTCTTTGAGCAGGGTGTGTCCGGTGTGGAGCGTATGCCCCAAAAGACCTTGTCGGACGAACAGATCAAGGTGGCCGCGGCCGCTTCCAAAGGCGGCGTTGGGATCTGGCTGATGGCACACGCCAAAGAGATCCTGATTGTTTTGATCTTGCTCCTTGTTAGTGTTGTTGCCACCATTCCCTTGTGGCATTCGCCATCCACACTATCCGATCATCCTCAAAATTCCACCACCAAAACGGATACACGTGATGTTTACACCGATACTAACTTGAATACTAACCATGGCATCTGCCAACATGAGCACAATATGCAGACGACAGATGACCACAGTCACGCGGCTCCAGTACAGCGTTCTTTGTCAAATGTCGCCGGTCCGTCCGCAAATAGCCAATCCCAACAAGCAATAACCAATACTTCGGATCTTATTCCCTCTGATTCTCCTGCAAAATTGGTTGTCGTTGAGCAGACCGACATCGCAAACAATGCGTCTCATGTGTATGACACGCAGGTTGTGCACAGTACGCTTACCGAGCCCGAATCGCTGCGCTATCCCGACCAACCACAAAATGTGGATTTGAATCAGACAGGTTATTCCACTGAAATCCAAACTACATCCGTTAGCGACATGATGGACGATGAGAGTTCAGAACCTGAACAGCAAGATCCAAACGAGACAATCAAGACAAGGGCAAAAGAGCGGAAACAGCTATCATCTCCTTTTGACGGATTCCATATTGGCTGTCTGATAGATGCCGGTATTATGTCACCTGCAAAATTGTCAAGTACAACATATATACAGTCGAAAATAGGGGCTGGAGGACGCTTTGGATTGGAGTTTTCCTACCATTTCAACAAATATTTTGGCGTGTCGGCAGGCATGGACTACGGCACTACGGGTGCTTTCCGTTACCATGCACATTGTGACATGGGCTATATCGTGCCCTTCGACAAGAAGGATTACGCTTTTTATCATTTGGGAATCTCACTACCCGTGAAATTCGAGTTTCATGCTCCCATTTCACCCAAAGTATGGGTAACGCTTTCTACCGGAATGCGTCTTCGTGTACCTTGGGGAACCATCTTTATCCGCCACAAAGGCATTCTCAATTCCGGTAACTCACTGATAGGTGTGGACGATTCCGACGAAACGGAGGAGCCTTACCCCCAGTTGAATCTTACGCCTTCTGTTCTTGATCCGAATCGCATTAATGTCGATATATTGGCCAACGTCGGTTTTTACTTCCAATTAGGCAAAAACGATTTTCTGCGCTGGACAATTGGCGTGAGCTGTCCGATTCAGGATTTTTCCACGGGTTCCTACTCTTTGCATATGATAGAAGAAGTTCCGAGCACTGTCACAATGCATATACCTCCTCCCACAGACAGATACGAGAATGGTACCTATCGTCTGCGCAGCAACATGTTCTACATGCAGATAGGGTATATTCATACCTTTGGGAAGCGGAAGTAATAGGCAATTTTTTGCTCCTAGAAAGAACCACAACCTTTCTTGCTTGTTCACAATCTATTTCAGATTTCTTTCAAGCAAGACATAACAATATCTTTTCCATGAAAAAATCGCATTTTTTGCGAATTATAAAATAAAGTATTATTTTTGCACTTTGAAATCAAAAACAAAATGGAGATCATATTCGAGAAAGAGTATCTGAAAGAACTATATTACAATGGCATAACCAGAGACAAACAGCATCTTTACCAGCCTCATATTGTCAAACGATATGTACGCGCAGTGAACATTCTCGATTCAGTAGTCAAAGTAATGGACTTGCAACGATATCGTTCGCTTCGTTACGAAAAGCTGTCGGGAGACAAAGATGGGTTGGAGTCTATTCGTGTAAACGACCAATATCGAATAGAATTCAAAACATCGGCTAAAGGCGAAATCACCATTTGTAATATCATTGAATTGTCAAATCATTATAAATAAAAACAGCTATGGGGAATTTAGGTTATGGAGCTTACCCGACGCATCCGGGGGAAGTGATTAAAGACGAGATTGAGGAACGCGGCATCACCCAACGCCAATTGGCAGAAAGTATGGGATTGACATACTCTGTTGTTAACGAGATTCTGAATGCGCGCCGCCCTTTGACAGCGAAAACGGCCTTGATGTTTGAAGCCGCTCTTGATGTGCCTGCCGATTCTCTGATGTATCTTCAGATGAAATATAATATGCAAACAGCACGAAGAGATTCATCTATGGCTGAATTGCTGAAAAAAATCAGGAAAGTGGCCGCTGTTCTTTAAATATCAAAAACAGAATCGGAGATTATATCTATTGAGTCTGCAATGAGCAGCATAATGGCCGGTTGGCATTCTTTGAAAGACCCTACCGAAAGAGCCATTAGGACTTATTAACAATTTATCCCGGATTCCCTGCAAGCCCTTATTTTAGACACACTTCCCATGTGCATAAAATTCAAGGGCTTTTTTGATTGCGTCACCTCCAAAAGTCTTACTTTTGCAACCAGATACAGGTTCTGAAAAGATTAAAAGGGAATCCTGTGAGAATCAGGAGCTATTCCCGTAGCTGTCAGTTCTTTACAACTTTCCGGCACCATGTCACTGACGATAGAAAAATTGTTGGGAAGACGCCGGGAAGCAAGACAAGCCAGAAGACCTGCCTGCATCCGAACTTTTAGTAGCTTTCGGGATAAAAGCGCACTTGTCCGTGAGGATATATCCGTATTCCTGATGAGTTGCTATTTTAAATAACAACTTAACAACCAAACCAACCTATGATCGAAGACACCTACATTATCAAACGAAACGGCAAACGGGAACCCTTCTCCATGGAGAAGATTCGCAACGCTATCACCAAGGCTTTTGTCTCGGTGGGCTCATTCCCATCACAAGAGGACATGATCAACATCCTGGGCCGTCTCTCCATCTTTGATGGCATCGCCGTGGAGGAAATCCAGAACCAAGTGGAGAAATCGCTGATGGCCGAACGCTACTACGAAGTGGCCAAAGCCTATATTCTCTACCGCCAGAAGCACTATGAAGACCGCGAAGTGAAGGATAAACTGGACTTCCTCATCAACTATTGCAATGCTAAGAACGCGGCCACCGGCAGCAAGTACGACGCCAACGCCAATGTGGAGAAGAAAAACATCGCCACGCTGATCGGCGAGTTGCCGAAGTCGAGCTTCATCCGTCTCAATCGCCGCATGCTCTGCGATCGTATCAAGGAGATGTTCGGCAAAGAGGTGTCCGACAAGTACTTATATCTGCTCAATCATCATTTTATCTATAAGAATGATGAAACGAGCATCGCCAACTACTGCGCCAGCATCACGATGTATCCGTGGCTGCTCAGCGGCACACAGAGCATCGGCGGCAACGCTACCAAACCCACTAACCTGAAATCTTTCTGCGGCGGCTTCATCAACATGGTGTTCATGGTGTCCAGCATGTTGAGCGGCGCGTGCGCCACGCCTGAGTTCCTGATGTACCTCAACTACTTCATCAGCCAGGAATACGGTCCCGACTACTACCAGCACCCCGACAAGGTTGTCGATCTCTCCACCAAGCAGCGCACCATCGACAAGATGATCACCGACTGTTTCCAACAGGTGGTCTATTCCATCAACCAACCCACGGGTGCGCGCAACTTCCAATCGGTGTTCTGGAACATCTCCTACTACGACAAATACTATTTCAAGAGCCTCTTCGGCGAGTTCCGCTTCCCCGACGGCAGCCAACCCCACTGGGAATCCTTAAGTTGGCTCCAGAAGCGTTTTATGCGCTGGTTCAACCAGGAACGCACCCGTGCCGTGCTCACCTTCCCGGTGGAAACCATGGCCCTGCTCTCCGAAAACGGCGACATCAAGGACAAGGAATACGCCGACTTTACGGCTGAGATGTACGCCGAAGGCCACTCCTTCTTCACCTACGTGAGCGACAACGCCGACTCCCTGAGCAGTTGCTGCCGCTTGCGCAACGAGATCAAGGACAATGGTTTCAGCTACACCTTGGGCGCCGGAGGTGTGTCCACCGGTTCCAAGAGCGTGCTCACCATTAACCTCAACCGCTGCATCCAGCAAGCCCACAGGGAAGATGTTCCCTTCCTCCAATATCTGGAAGAGATCATCGACCTTACCCATAAGGTGCAGATGTCGTACAACGAGAATCTGAAATACCTGTTGGAGAAAGGCATGCTGCCTCTATTCGATGCCGGCTTCATTGCCATCAACCGCCAATACCTCACTATCGGCATCAATGGTCTGGTGGAAGCCGCGGAGTATATGGGCATTACCATCAACGACAACAAGGAATACCAGAAATTTGTTGAAAGTATTCTGGGCCTCATCGAGAAATACAACAAGAAATACAGCAAGAAGGGCTTGCTCTTCAACTGCGAGATGATTCCTGCTGAAAACGTGGGCGTGAAACACGCCAAATGGGATCGTGAAGACGGTTACAAGGTGCCGCGCGACTGCTACAACAGCTATTTTTACATCGTGGAAGATGACTCCTTGGATGTGATTGAGAAGTTCAAACTGCACGGACGCAACTACATCACGCACCTTACAGGAGGTTCCGCGCTGCACATGAATCTGGCTGAGCACTTGTCCAAGAAGCAGTATCGCCAACTGCTGCGCGTGGCTGCACAAGAAGGTTGCAACTATTTCACCTTCAATATCCCCAACACGGTGTGCAATGACTGCGGACACATTGACAAACGCTACCTGAAGGAGTGCCCTCACTGCCACAGCCAGAATGTGGACTATCTCACCCGTATCATCGGCTACATGAAACGCGTGAGCAACTTCTCGCACGCCCGCCAGGAAGAGGCCGGCAGAAGGTATTATGGGACTATGAAATAATTAGACTGGAGACCGAAAACTGGAGACGGGAGACTGAAGATTGCATAGTTCATCGTTCTACAGTCTATAGTCTAAAGTCTAAAATTTCACACAACAATTTACAAGCACTAATTTCATATCGTCTTGAAATTCCACAATTACGATATCGTTTTCCAAGAGATTCCGGATGAGGTGACCTTGGCCATCAACATCACGCATTGTCCCAACGGATGCGAAGGCTGCCACAGTCCGCACTTGCAGCAGGATGTCGGCGAGGAGTTGACCACTTTAGTAATCGATGCTCTATTGGCCAAATATGGCGATGATATCACCTGTTTTTGCTTCATGGGCGGTGACCGTGATGTGATTGAGTTGGAACGTCTGGCTACTTACGTTCGTCAGCACAGCGATTTGAAGATTGGCTGGTATTCTGGGCGCAATGAAATGCCGCCTCATCCTGCTTTATTCGACTTTGTGAAACTGGGGCCTTATATGGCCGACAAAGGCAGTTTGAAGTCGCGCACGACCAACCAGCGGCTCTACCGCAGAAACGGCAACGAGTGGGAAGATATCACTGCAATGTTTTGGAAATGATGGCATAATATCTAAAAAAGGGATTTTTTTGTTTTAAAACTATAATTATGAAAAAGGTAATTGTTTTAGTGGGTTTTGTGTGCAGCCTGTTTCTCTCCTCTGCGCAAGTGTCACACCATGAGTTCAACCAGATGCTTTCCGAAATCAATGCCGACAGCATCCGGGCCACGGTTCAGGACATGGTGGACATCCCCAATCGCTTTGCCGCCACCAGCAATCTGGAAGTGGCGCAATACATCGCCGGCCGTATGCGGCAGTATGGACTGACCGATGTGATAATTGACTCTTTTCCGATAAATGAATACACTTGGTTGTTGCACGATTATGTGAATCACAATCTGTATAATGTCCGTGGCAGGCTGCCAGGGGTGACCATATCGGATTCCATTGTCATCATGGGCGCGCACCACGATTGCATCACTACCAATCCGCCCTTTTATAATGTCATGTATGAGAACACCGCCGGAGCCGATGACAATGCCTCCGGTTGTGCCGTCATGCTTGAAGTGCTCCGTGTTCTGCAATCACACGGCTTTTCGCCCGACTACACCATTGACTTTATGACCTACGACGGGGAAGAGTTTGGATTGTGGGGTAGTGAGTATGATGCGGCAACAAGGCATGATGCCGGGGATAAAGTGATTGTCATGTTGAATAATGACATGGTGGCCAATGATCCCGATGACGAGCGGGTAGTGACGCTGCATTGGTATGATAACGCCATCGAAGATCGAGATACCGCCGTTTCTTTTTGTCAGAAATACACGGAACTTACCCCGTTTGTGCCGATGGGCGCGGACAATGACGAGCGTCAGGCCAGCGACAGCTGGAACTATGCGCAGAACGGGTTCCGTTCGGTCTTTGCCATTGAGAACAACTTCTCGCCCGCATACCACGAGCCGGGCGACACTACCGGATTGTACAATTACGACTATGCCGCTGAGATTTCAAAGCTGAATCTGGCCATGCTGATCCATTATACCACGGTAGCTGGTGTCCCGACCAAGGTTGAAGATGTCGCAGATATTGCCACCGTATCCCTGTGGCCCAACCCGACATCCGGAATCGTACACATCTCCTGCCCGAAAGCGACAGAAGGTGGAACGACCATCCTGGTGTATGATGTATTCGGAAAACTATGCCGTACCGAAATGGTGAACGATGCATTTACCACGCTGGATATATCTAACTTGCCGGCTGGTATGTATGTGATGAAGCTTATGCGGCAGAACCAGTTGCTGGATGTATGCAAGATGATGAAACAGTAACGGTTTCCCGCTAGTGATTAATAGGCTGACCTGACAACGGCAAATCTCAAATCCATCATTACATTTTCCACATAAATTTGTACCTTTGCAGCCGACAAACACATCGGTTATGCTATTGGACGAACTGAAAAGCTACAAAATCTACTTGGCCTCCAAGTCGCCGCGGCGGCGGGAACTGCTTTCGGATATGGGCATCCGCTACGAACTGCTCTCCACGGATGTGGAGGAGTCGTACGACCCTACACTGACACCCGCTGAGGTGGTGCAGTACCTCTCCAAACTCAAACTCTCCACCATAGATATGTCGCAATACCCCGCCAACACCATCTTTATCGCCTGTGATACGATTGTGGTGGTGGACGGGAAGATTATCGGCAAGCCGAAGGACCATGCGGAGGCGCTGTTTATGCTTCGCCAACTGTCGGGACACACCCACAAGGTGCTCAGCGGCCTCACCGTGGCCACGCCCGCCCGCATGCTCACCGACTACCGTTCCACCGATGTCACCTTCGCTGACCTTCCCGATAGCGAATTGCGCTATTATGTGGAACATTATCAGCCACTCGACAAAGCCGGTGCGTATGGCGTGCAGGAATGGATAGGCTGTGTAGGCATCAAGTCCATCACCGGATCCTTCTACAATGTGATGGGCTTGCCCACCCGACTGCTGTGGGAGATGCTGACTACAATCGTATTATGTAAAGACATACGACCGTACGTCTCAACAGATAGAAGACCATAAACCATGATAACACTCGGTGCAATCTCCATAGAAAAGATATCCTCCGTACTCTCCTCCTGGGTTTGGAGTCCGGCCTTGGTAGTGCTTTGCCTTTGCTCGGCACTCTATTTTTCCATCCGCACCCGTTTTGTGCAGGTCCGCCGTTTGGGCGAGATGGCACGATTGCTATTTTCCACCGACAAGACGCAGAAGACAGGCATCTCCTCGTTCCAGGCCTTTGCCATGGCGTTGTCGGGCCGCGTAGGGACGGGCAATATCGTGGGCGTGGCCACGGCTATCGGCTATGGCGGTCCGGGTGCTATCGTCTGGATGTGGATTATCGCCTTTTTAGGTGCAGGAACCTCTTTCGTGGAGGCCACTCTGGCTCAGATATACAAAGAAGACCACAATGGTCAGTTCAGGGGAGGCCCCTCGTATTACATTGAAAAGGGCTTGCGTTGCAAGTGGCTGGCAGTGGTTTTTGCCGTCTGCTCACTCATTGCATGCGGACTGCTCTTGCCTCCGGTGCAGAGCAATGGCATTGCCATCGCGTTTGCCAACTCTGTGCAGATTCCTCCTGTTTACACTGGCATTGTGGTGGCTGTCATACTCGGTCTTGTCATTATCGGTGGGGTGACGCGTATCGCCAAGGTGGCGCAGATTGTGGCCCCGTTCATGGCCATTCTGTATGTTGTTTTGGCCATCGTGGTGCTCATTTGCAATTATACTGCCATCCCATCCGTATTGTTGGACATGATCAAGGGCGCCATCGGCACGCATGAGGTGTTTGGTGGTATCATCGGCAGCACCATTGCCTGGGGTGTGAAGCGCGGCATTTACTCCAATGAGGCTGGACAAGGCACTGGCCCTATCGTGGCGGGAGCCGCCAAAGTGTCGCACCCCGTGAAGCAGGGTCTGGTACAGGCATTCTCCGTGTATGTCGATACGCTGCTCGTGTGCACCGCCACCGCAGTGATGATCATGGCAGTTAAGACCTACAATGTGATAGACGCCAACACTGGCGAGGTCCTCTTTACCTCCGCCTACAACCTGGGCGCACCGGATGTCTCCTATACTTCCGCGGCCATCGGCACGCTGCTGGGCACTACATTGGGCAATGCCGTGGTGGCGGTTGCGCTGGCGTTTTTCGCGTTCACCACGATCATGGCGTATTACTATTATGCCGAGACCAGCATCGTGTATCTTTTCGGGAAGGGTAGGAAAGAACATGTGGTGGTTTGGATACTGCGCGTGTGCATTCTTGTCGCCGTGGTGTTCGGTACCCTCAAGGAGGCGCGCACCGCTTGGAATGTCGGCGACATTGGAGTGGGTATGATGGCATGGATCAACATCATAGCCATTCTTCTCCTCTCTCCCAAGGCACATAGGACATTAAGAGATTATGAGAAACAGGAGAAAGAGGGCAAGGATCCCGTCTTCGATTCAGAAAAACTGAACATTCCAAACGCCGACTTCTGGACCGCCCGAAAAATTGACCCCGACGGCCAACAGCCAACGGCTAACGGCCAATAGCCTTCAACTTTAAGAACTTTAAACTTTATAACTTTAAAAACTTTATTATGGAACCCAAACAATACATTGAAGAGAATCAGAAACGATTTTTAGACGAACTTTTCACCCTGTTGCGCATTCCGTCCATCAGCTCGGAGAGTGAGCACAAGCCGGACATGATACGCTGTGCGGAGCGCTGGCGCGAGCTCATCCTCGAGGCCGGTGCGGACAAGTGCGAGGTGATGCCCGCCGAAGGCAACCCCATCGTGTATGGTGAAAAAATCATTGACCCCAAAGCCAAGACCGTGTTGGTTTACGGACATTATGACGTGATGCCTGTGGATCCAGTGGAACTCTGGAACACTGAACCTTTTGAGCCGGTCATCAAAGACGGCAAGATATGGGGACGTGGAGCCGACGACGACAAAGGCCAGTCCTTCATGCATGCCAAGGCTTTCGAGACGATGATGAAGACCAATACGCTGCCTTGCAATGTGAAATTCATGTTGGAGGGCGAGGAGGAAATCGGTTCTCCTAGCCTGTCGAAATGGATTGTGGAGAACAAAGATTTGGTCAAGGCCGATGTCATCCTCGTATCCGATACCAGCATGATTGCCACGGATGTGCCCTCCATCACCACGGGCTTGCGTGGACTTTCCTATTGGGAGATTGAGGTAACTGGGCCCAACGCCGACCTGCATTCCGGCATTTTTGGCGGCTCCGTGGCCAATCCGCTGAACACCTTGTGCGAGATGATTGCCAAGTGCATGGACGAGAACAATCACATCACCATCCCGCATTTCTATGATGACGTGGTGGAGTGTTCCGCTCGCGAGCGCGAGTTGCTCAACATGGCTCCCTACAATGAGGAAGAATACAAGAAGTCGCTGGGCGTGAAGGCTCTGCGCGGAGAGAAAGGATACACGAAGATTGAGCATGTGGGCATTCGTCCGACGTTCGATCTCTGCGGTATGTGGGGTGGTTATACTGCAGAAGGATCCAAGACGGTACTGCCGTCGAAAGCGTACGCCAAGTTGTCTTGCCGTCTGGTGCCGAACCAGGATCACGAGAAGATTGCCGAATTGGTAAAGAACTATTTCGAGCAGAATGCTCCCGATTATGTGGATGTGAAGGTGACTTCATTGCATGGTGGCCAGGCCTACGGTTGCCCGACCGACCATCCGGCATACAAGGCTGCGGAGGCTGCCTACATGGACACCTACGGCAAACTGCCCATCCCGATGCGCAGCGGTGGTAGTATCCCCATCATTGCTACCTTTGAGAAGGTGTTGGGTATCAAGTCAATATTGATGGGCTTCGGCCTTGGCGAAGATGCTATCCACTCACCTAACGAGAATTACAGATTGGATCATTTCTACAAAGGTATAGAGACGATTATCCAATTCTATCAGCATTTTGGACAGAGCTGTTAGTGATTAGTGATTGGTGATTGGTGATTAGTGATTGGTTGTTGGTTGTTGGTTGTTGGTTGTTGGTGACGGCTTTCCCCAACATCCAACTCCCAATCCCCAATTCCCAACTACCGATACATCTTCACGGGAAAATCAAAATACGTGTTAGGGTAGGGCTCATTGCAGAGCGTGAAGTGCCACCATTCGCCTTGGACCGGATAAAAACCATTGGCTACCATGATATTTCTCAATAAAAGTCTGTTTTGACGTTGTTCTGCTGTGATGCTTTCCGACTTGGTGCGTGAGATATCCCCGAAATAATCGAAAGAGCCTCCCATATCAACCTCTTTGCCGGTTTTGAGATCCACCAAGGTCATGTCAACGGTGGAACCGCGCGAATGTTTGGACTTGCGAGCCACGTATCCGCGCGAGAAGATGGTAGTCTTTTGGATGTGCGGGTAAAAGACGGACTTCATCGCGGTGTCGGCCGGGTCTTTCGACCATTGCACAAAATGGTCCACGGCGCGCTGTGGCCTGTAGGCGTCGTAGATTTTAATGCGGTACCCTTTTTTGTGGAACTCATCGCTGGCTTTGCGCAGCGCGGAGGCGGCCTTTTGGGTGATGAGGGCCACGGGCTCTTCGTAGCCGTCAATGCATGTGCCCACAAAATTATTATCGCTGTAGTAACGGATTTCCAGAATGGCATCCGGAATGGAGTCGGTGAGGAGGCAGAAACCGTCGGGCAAAGGTTCCAAGTCTGCTTCTTTAAGAGTAGTTTGTTTTTCGGTATCAGGTGATAGACGTTCCTGTTGCGCCGGTTGAGGTTTTCTGCATGTGAAGAAAAGAGTTGAGAGTAATGTCAACAGACAGATGAATATATATTGTTTTTTCGGGATCTTCATAACAAGTATTATGGACTGCAAAGATACTATCTTCCGCGAATCACGCGGATATTTTCGTATTTTTGCGCCTTGAAAATTTTGAGAACCAATGGCGCAGAATGTGGCGATATTAATGGCGGCGGGCAAGGGTGTCCGCGTGGGCGGAGAACTCCCCAAACAGTTCATGGAAGTCCATGGCAAGATGCTGTTGGAGTATTCCTTGCAGACATTCCAAAACCACCCGCGCATCGATGAGATCTATGTCGTGCTGCCGGAGGAATATCTTAAAATGGAGGAATTGTTGCAATATCTCTTCGACAATTACCCGAAGGTAAACCGTCTGTTGGCGGGCGGCGAAGAGCGATTCCAGTCCTCCTGGAGTGCCATCCAGTGGTTTATTGACCGCAGGGAGGATAACCTGCTTCTGCACGATGCCGCGCGTCCCGGACTCACGCCACGTATCATTGACGATGTCCTGGATGCCCTGCAAGATAATGAGGCTGCCGTGACGGCCATCCCGGCCACCGACACTGTGATCCGGGTGGACGATAATCTCCACCTGCAAACTACCCTCGACCGCAAATCCCTCTACTACGCCCAAACCCCACAGGCGTTCTGCTCCGGTTTGCTCTACGACTGCTTCGAAGCACTGTTTGCCGACGGCACCTTTCTGCCCACGGATGAAAGTGGCGTGGTGGCCCATTATCGCCCGGATGTCCCGATTCAGATTGTGCAAGGAAGCCCTGCTAATTTTAAAGTGACTTACCCTGAAGATATTATCCGGATTCCTGTTTCGGATTGATGATATAGTTGCGAATGATAATGAAGATACTCAGTGTCATAGGGGCTCGTCCCCAGTTTGTGAAAGCCGCCGTGGTGAGTGCAAAGATAGCCCGTACTCCGGGTCTTGAGGACGTGCTCGTGCATACCGGTCAACACTTCGATGCCAACATGTCGCAGCTCTTCTTCGAGGAGATGGGGCTTCGCAAACCGGACTATTATCTGGGCGTGCATAGTCTCCCGCATGAAGCGATGGTGCAGCAGATGCAGGAACAGATGGTGGAGATTGTTGAAAAGGAGCGTCCCGACTGGGTGCTGGTGTATGGAGACACGGATTCCACGCTGGCGGGTGCGCGCGCCGCGCACGCGTGTGGCGTGAAACTCTGCCATGTGGAGGCAGGACTGCGCTCGTTCAACACGCAAATGCAGGAGGAGTTCAACCGCATACAGACCGACCGCATCAGCGACCTGCTGTGCGTGCCCACCGAAGTGGCCGTGGAGAACCTCCGGCGCGAAGGAGTGGACTTGTGCAAAGTGGTGCTCACCGGCGATGTGATGAAGGATGCCGCGTATGTCTTCGCTCCGCTGGCACGCAAACCCCAGACGGACATTCCTGACAAGTTCGTGCTCTGTACCTTGCACCGCGCTGAAAACACCGACAATCCTGATGTTTTGAAAGAACTGATGCTCTCGCTGGAGCTGATTGCCGAATTTGTACCGGTGGTCCTGCCGCTTCATCCGAGAACAAAGAATAAACTGAACGAGATTGCATATCCGTTTGACACCTCCCGTCTTATGTTCATCGATCCAGTAGGCTATTTGGAAATGCTGTATCTGTTGAATCATTGTGCATTGGTGCTTACCGACAGCGGTGGCGTGCAAAAGGAGGCCTATTTTGCCCATAAGTATTGCCTCACGTTGCGCAAAGAAACCGAATGGGTGGAGTTGTGTGCTCGCGGGTACAATCATCTATTAGGCCATAATCATGTGGACATCGTGACTACTACCCGTAATTTTCTGGAGATGCCACCGGTTTTCTCCGATGACCTGTACGGCGACGGCCATGCGGCCCGCAAGATTGTGCAAGCCCTGTTGCAGCTTTAATCTCAGGGATTACAGGCGGGGGGCTCGCCTTTGGGTTTCTTCGGCAGCCGCCCAGCCTTCTTCAGCGCGGTGGACAATATCCATTCGATCTGCCCGTTTGCGCTGCGAAATTCGTCCGCGGCCCATCTTTCAATGGCCTCGAATATCTCGGAATCGACGCGTAAGGCGAAATTCTTTTTCATAATTATTGGTATAACGTCCCCGTATTGATCACCGGTGACGCGGATTCGTCGGCGCACAGCACCACTAAGAGGTTGGAGACCATGGCGGCCTTGCGTTCCTCGTCCAGTTCCACGATCTTGTCCTCCGACAGTTTCTTCAAAGCTAAGTCCACCATACTGACGGCGCCTTCCACAATCTTCTCGCGGGCGGAGATGATGGCGTCGGCTTGCTGGCGGCGCAGCATTACGCTGGCAATCTCGGCGGCGTAGGCCAGATAGTTGATACGGGCTTCCACAACCTCTATGCCGGCGATTTCCAGATGCTTGCGCAATTCGCCCTCCAGTCGCTCGTTGATTTCATCGCCACCCGAGCGCAACGTCACTCCCTCATCGTTGCGGTCCATGTTGTCGTAGGCGTACATGCCCGCCACTTTGCGCAGCGCAGCGTCGCTCTGCACGCGCACGAAGGAGTCAAAGCTCTTGACAGACTTCATGGAGTTCTCCGTGATGGTGCTGCGTACATCCGAATCCACCTCGAAGCAAGCTTTGTAGGTGTCACTGATCTTCCATACCAACACTAGGCCGATCATGATGGGATTGCCGTTCTTGTCGTTCACCTTGATGGGCTCCACATCCATGTTTTTGGCGCGCAATGAGAGTTTTTCTTTGCTATAGAAGGGGTTGATCCAGAAAAAGCCGTTCTGTTTCACCGTGCCGGAGTACTTGCCGAAGAAGGTGAGCACGCGTGATTCGTTGGGTTGCACCACCATGAATCCGACCAAATCAAGGATGTAGATGAAAAACATGAACACACCCGTGAGGATGGGCAGCAATATCCATGCGGTGGGCTCGCCGTCGGCATCCAGCATGCAGTCGAATTTGGCGAAGCGCACCACCAGCCAGATGGAGAATGCCAGCAGTACAAGGTTGATGAAAAGATGCAGGAAACCATTGTTTCCCGTTGTCATGGTTTTGTTAAATTCATTGGATTCCATAATGTTATGTATTTTTTAAGTGATTAAAATAATATCAAAATAATATCACCGCAAAAATACATTTTTTTTAATACGATAGCATTATGGGGATTTTTTTTTAACGTCGTTCTATACCATAACTTTCGTATCTTCGCCGACAGAATCATCCTGTTATGAAAAAGACATCCTTGCTCCTGATACTCTGCCTTTTGGGTATATTTCTTTACGCGCAGAAACATCCTCCGAAAGTGAAGCCTGCGGATCCTCCTGCGCCCTATGGCCCTGTGCCCACGCCTGCGCAGGTGGAGTGGCAAAAGATGGAGATGAACCTATTCTGCCACTTCGGACCGAACACCTTCACCGGCCTCGAGTGGGGCGAGGGCACAGAAACTGAGGACATCTTCAATCCCACTGCCCTCGACTGCAACCAATGGGTTTCCGTGGCCAAGAACGCTGGTTTTCAAGGGATTATTCTCACTGCCAAGCACCACGACGGCTTCTGCCTGTGGCCTAATCCTCAGAGTCGGCATACGGTGCGCCAGAGCGCGTGGCGCAACGGCAAAGGCGATGTGCTGAAGGAGTTGTCGGAGGCGTGCAAGAGGGGAGGGGTGAAGTTCGGTATCTACATCTCCCCCTGGGACCGCAACGCACCTACCTACGGCACGGAAAAATATAACAAAGTGTTTCTCAAAACATTGCGACACGCGCACAAACACTATGGTCCCATCTTCGAGCAATGGTTTGATGGGGCCAACGGCGAAGGTCCGAACGGCAAACGACAAGTCTATGACTGGAAAAGATTCAACGCCCAAACTTTGAAACTGCAGCCCAATGCGGTGATTTTCAGTGATGTGGGGCCAGGATGCCGCTGGGTCGGCAACGAGGAGGGCACCTGTGGGCGCACCTGCTGGTCGCGACTTGACATAGAAGGCCTCGAGCCGGGCAAGAATGCTCCGTCGCAGGACACGCTCAATGCCGGCAACTACAACGGCGCGTGCTGGATTCCCGCCGAGACGGACGTCTCCATCCGCCCGGGCTGGTTCTGGCGCGAGAGCGAGCACCCGAAGAGCGTGCAGGAACTGTTGCGGATCTACTACAACAGCGTGGGCCGCAACTCCCTGCTGCTACTCAACGTGCCGCCCGACAACCGAGGTCTCATCCCCGCCGAGGACTCCCTCCGGCTCATGGAGTTCCGCGCCGCTTTGGACAGTATCTTCGCGCACGATCTGGCAAAGGATGTAAAAACGATTTGTGTGTCGAATTTCCGTAGAATTCATAAACCCGATCAAACGGGGAACTGTTATTCATGGCGTAATACCGTTTTTCCGGAGCCATATTGCGGATTTTCGCTCATTGATGGGGATGATAACACCTATTGGTGTGCGGATGATACGATAACCAATGGTTGGGTGGAAATTCAATTCTATGAGCCCAAAACTTTCAATCGTGTTATGCTGCAAGAGTACATCCCTCTCGGTCAACGCGTAGAGCGCTTTCATGTTGAGGTGGAGGATGACAACGGAAACTGGCGCACTATCGCCTCTGAGACCACCATCGGCTACAAGCGCATTGTGCTCACGGAGACTGTAACCACCAAGAAAGTTCGTATTGTCATTGACAAAAGCCGCGCCTGCATTGTGCTGAACCGGGTGGGACTGTTTATGGATAATGTACTTTTGGAAGGGAATTGATGATAATGCTGATGCTCTACGCTGCCAATATCAACGGTGCTTTTTTTCTGTAAGATGCCTTAAGGATTGATCTATTTTACCAGCGCCAGACTGATGCGCTTGCGCTCGATTTCCACGCTGAGTACCTTCACCATGACTTTCTGATTGAGATGCACCACCTCGTTGGGCGAGGCGATGCGGTGGTCAGACATGTTGCTGATGTGCACCAGCCCATCCTGGTGGATGCCGATATCGACGAAACAGCCGAAGTTGGTGATGTTGGTGACGATGCCGGGCAGTTCCATGCCGGGCACGAGGTCTTCCATCTTCTGCACATTCTTGTCGAACTCGAACATCTCGTAGTGACTGCGCGGGTCACGGCCGGGCTTGGCCAGCTCCTGCATGATGTCTTTCAGGGTGGGCATACCCACAGTGGCGGTCATATAGTGTTGGAGATTAATTTGTTTGCGCAACTCTTCCTTGAGGATCAGGTCGCCGACGGTGCATTTCAGGTCCTTGGCCATAGCTTTCACGATGGCGTAAGACTCGGGGTGCACGGCGCTGCGGTCGAGCGGGTTTTCGGCATCGCGGATGCGCAGGAATCCGGCGGCCTGCTCAAATGCCTTGGCGCCGAAGCGCGGCACTTTCTTCAAACTCTCGCGAGATGGGAACGGCCCGTTTTCGTTGCGGTAGTCGATGATGTTCTGCGCTAATGCGGGACCCACGCCGGAAACATAGGACAGCAGTTCTTTGCTGGCTGTGTTCAGCTCCACGCCCACATGGTTCACGCAACTCTCCACAGTGGTGTTCAAACTCTCTTGCAGCCGTTTTTGGTTCACATCGTGCTGGTATTGCCCCACGCCGATGGATTTGGGGTCTATCTTGACCAGCTCGGCCAGCGGGTCCATGAGGCGGCGGCCAATGGAGACCGCGCCGCGCACAGTGACATCGTAATCGGGGAACTCCTCGCGCGCCACGGCGGAGGCGGAGTAGATAGAGGCGCCGCTCTCGTTCACCATAAAAGCCTTGACATCCCGCTCAAAGGGGATGAACTTCACGAACTTCTCGGTCTCGCGGCCTGCGGTGCCGTTGCCGATGGCGATGGCGTCCACCTTGTATTGCAAAACCAGCCGTTTGAGTTTGTCGGAGGCCAGCTTGTACTGGGCTACCGGCGGATGCGGATAGATGGTCTCGTTGTGCAGCAGTTTGCCTTGGGGATTCAGGATAACCACCTTGCAGCCGGTGCGGAATCCTGGGTCAATGGCCAGCGTGGTGACCTGTCCCAAAGGCGCGGCCATGAGCAGTTGGCGCAGGTTTTGTACAAACACCTCAATGGCCTCGGTGTCGGCTTTGTCTTTGTACAGTTTGCGCATCTCGGTCTCCATCTGTGGCTGGAGCAAACGCTTGTAGGCGTCCGTGGCCGCCATCCACACCTGTTGGGCGCAGTTGCTGCTGTTGCGGATGATGGCGCGCCGGAGCATCTCCAGCGTCTTCTCCTCATTCGGCTCGATGGTCAGGCGCAGAATGCCCTCCTCCTCGCCACGGAACATGGCCAGGATGCGGTGAGAGGGCGCTTTTGCTAAAAATTCTTCCGCATTGTAGTAGATTTTGTACTTCTCGCCCTCGTCCACCTTGTCTTTGACGAGTTTGGAGTAGATGCGGCTATGCTGGCGGAAGGTGTTGCGCAGGCGCGCGCGTACGGAGAGGTTCTCGCTAATGTGCTCGGCGATGATGTCGCGCGCGCCGGCCAGTGCCTCTTCGATATTGTGGACGCCCTTGTCGGGGTTTACGTACTTGGTGGCCAAAGCGTGCAGGTCAGTCTCCTGCTGGCGGGCGATAATCTTGGCCAAGGGCTCCAAACCCTTCTCAATGGCCATGGTGGCGCGGGTTTTGCGTTTGGGGCGGTAGGGTAGGTACAGGTCTTCCAATTCGCTCATACTCAGCACCTCGTTGATTTTTGCCTCCAATTCGGGTGTGAGTTTTCCCTGCTCGCGGATGGAGTCCAGAATGGCGGCGCGCCGCTTGTCCAACTCCACCCATTTGGTGTGCAACTCCTTGATTTGCCCAATCTGCACCTCGTCCAAACTGCCCGTGGCCTCTTTGCGGTAACGGGCCACAAACGGGATGGTGGCACCGCCTTCCAACAGTTCCAGGGTGTTCTTGACTTGCTCTTCCGTGAGATGCAGTTCTTCCGCTATGCGCTTCGCGTATTTCTCCATGGCCATTAGTTAATCTTTTATAAATTAACTACTTCTATGGCTCTCATGACACGCTTGTGCACCTCCTCGATGCCCATCACGTCAATCATGGTGAACAGTTCGGGGCCTCGGGCCGTGCCGACTATGGCAATGCGCAGACTGTTGAGCACTTGGCCCATGTTCAGTTCGTTGTCTTGGATGTACTGCATCACCATGTCGTGGGCTTTGTCCTTGTCGAACGGCTGGATGCCGCACAACATCTCGTCGATGACGCGCAGTTTTTCGCCCGTGCCCTCTTTCCAGCGTTTTTTGAGTGCTTGCGGGTCGTATTCAGTGGGTGCGACAAAGAAATAGCCGGCCTGTTCCCAAAAGTCGGGCAGGAAATTCAGGCGGTCTTTCACGAGGTCGGTTACGGCATCCAAATATTCATCGCTGCAGGTTACGCCCTTCTCGTCCAAAATTTTGCGGAAGTGGGGACGGAGTTCGGCGGCGGGTTTCATCAGGATGTACTCGTGGTTGAACCACTTGGCTTTGTCCAATGAGAACTTGGCACCGGCCTTGCTGATTTTGTCGATGGAGAAGAGGTTGATGAGTTCGTCCATGGACATCAGTTCCTGGTCGTTGCCGGGGTTCCAGCCCAGGAGAGCCAGCATGTTGATGACGGCTTCCGGCAGGTAGCCCGACTCGCGGTAACCTGAAGAGGTCTCGCCTGATTTGGGGTCATGCCATTGCAACGGGAACACCGGGAAACCGAGGCGGTCGCCGTCGCGCTTGCTCAGCTTGCCGTTGCCATCGGGTTTGAGCAGCAGTGGGAGATGAGCGAATTGGGGAGCCTCCCAGCCAAAGGCCTTGTACAGCATCACGTGCAGCGGTGCTGACGGCAACCACTCTTCGCCACGGATCACATGCGTGATTTTCATCAGATGGTCATCCACGATGTTGGCGAGATGGTAGGTGGGCATCCCGTCGGATTTGTATAAAACTTTATCATCCAATAAGTTGGAGTTGATGACAACTTCACCGCGAATCAGGTCCTGCACATGGATATCCAAGTTGGCGGGGTATTTGAAGCGGACGACGTAGTGCTCGCCCGAGGCCAGGCGTTGTTCCACCTCCTCAGCGGGAAGGGTTAGTGAGTTCACCATGCCCATGCGGGTGTTGGCGTCGTATTGGAATGTCTTTTTCTGGCTTTCGGCCTCCTTGCGTTTCGCATCCAGTTGCTCGGGTGTGTCGAAGGCGTAGTATGCCCAGCCGTCGTTGACCAGCTGCTCGGCGTAGGGCTTGTAGAGGGCTTTGCGCTCGGATTGTTTGTACGGGCCGTACTCGCCGCCGATGCCGACGCCCTCGTCAAAGGCGATACCGAGCCATTGGAAGGCCTCAATGATATACTCTTCGGCACCTTCCACAAAGCGTGTCTGGTCGGTGTCTTCGATTCTCAGCAGGAGAGTGCCGTTGTTTTTCTTGGCAAACAGATAGTTGTATAATGCGGTGCGCACGCCGCCGATGTGCAGCGGTCCCGTAGGACTGGGCGCAAATCTGACTCTTGGATTCATATTCGGATTGTTTTTTAGATTAGGGCTGCAAAGGTACAATATTTTTCATCTTTTTTCGTACTTTTGCACCATAAAAACAAAACGATTATGGCACTGTTCAATTTCAATAAACCCGAACCCCGCGAGTTCAATTACAAACCGCGCTTCTATACCCCTGACGACCAGAAACCTACGGATGACCACCGCAGGGATTTCGCCAATGAACTGCACCGCGAGTGGAGCAGCAAACGCCGCCACGACAAGAACGACAAACATATCCCGTGGCTCACCATCGTGACCATGCTGTTTTTCGCGGTCATTCTGGGCATCATTTTCTTTAAATTTTTCTCGAAACAATAGGCAAACGCTATATTGTTCTCGCAATGTTTTTGAGACGCACAATTGTGCGTCTCTACTTTGCAACTTTATAACCTTACAACTTTATAAACATAAAAACCAAACACAACTGTGGATATCATAAAACTATTGTCCGATGCGGTGGCCAACCAGATCGCGGCCGGCGAGGTGGTACAACGCCCTGCCTCTGTGGTGAAGGAACTGCTGGAGAACGCCGTGGACGCCGGTGCGACCTCCATCCAGCTTATCGTGAAGGACGCCGGACGGACCCTCATACAGGTGATTGACAACGGCAAAGGCATGTCGTTCAACGACGCTCGGCTCTGCTTCGAGCGGCACGCTACCTCCAAACTGCGAAGCGCCGACGATCTCTATCATATCACTACCAAGGGTTTTAGGGGCGAAGCCATGGCCTCCATCGCTGCCATCGCGCATGTGGAACTCAAAACCAAAAAGGCGGAGGACCCCACCGGCACGCTCGTGCTCATCGAGGGCTCGCAAGTGAAAGCCCATGAGGTGATTGCCACGCAAGACGGCACGTCCGTGTCCGTGAAGAACCTCTTCTTCAATGTGCCCGCCCGCCGCAACTTCCTGAAATCCGACAATGTGGAGATGACCCATATCGAGGAGGAGTTCTACCGCGTGGCACTCATCCATCACGATTTGGAATTCTCGTTGTACCATAACGGCAAGGCGGTGTTGCAACTGCAACCCTCCAACTTCAAACAGCGCATCATCCATATCTTCGGCAACCATTTCAAGGAAAAACTCTATCCCGTGGAGCAGAGCACTGAATTCATGCGAATCAGCGGGTTTATTGCCAAGCCGGAGAATGCCAAGAAGAAGAAAAGCGAGCAGTACATGTTCATCAACCACCGTTACGTGCGCCACAACTTGCTGAACTATGCGGTGGAGACGGCCTATCAGGAACTGATTCCGCAAGGCTATAGACCTGCATATTTTATTGAAATTGAGATTGATCCGTCCGCTATTGATATTAATGTGAGTCCCACCAAGGTGGAGGTGAAATTGCAGGACGAGAAGTTGATGTTCGGCTTCTTGAATGCGGCGGTGAAGAAGTCTCTGGGCACCATGTCGCTGACCCCACAGTTGGACTTTGACACCGAGCAGGGACTTGTGCCGCCGGAGCGGCCTACCGGGCATCCTATCGTGATGCCGAGCACCGGAGCAAACCCCAACTACAACCCGTTCGACACCGTGCCTGTCCAGCATAATAAGGGCGGCGGATTTAACAGCTTCTCTGGAAGTGGCGGTTCGTGGAAAGACCGTGGCGGTATGGGCGGCTGGGAGGATTTTCTGAAAGGTCTCAGCACGCAGACGGAAGATGTTCAGGAAAGTAAACAACTTGAGGCAGAAGGTTTAGTGTCTGCTCAGGATCAAAATTGTGAGTGCAAGATTGAGATTCCGGAGGATTTGGAGTTTTTCATTTTGGAGAATCGCTATATCTTCTTCAAGCAGAACGAACAGGCTTTTCTGGTAGATGCTTTGAATGCGCGGGAACGTATTTTGTACGACCGCTATATTTCAGCCTTGGAGAATACGCCGCTGAGGGTGCAGCAGAGCCTTTTCCCCGACACCATCACGCTTACGCCGGCTTTGGCCGACTTGGCCGATTCCATGAAAGAGGATTTCCTCAAACTCGGCTATGAATTGGAAAAGATAGACAATACTCATTTCGCCGTTAACGGCACGCCCAATGACGGCGAGGAAGGCGATGTGCAGTCGCTGATTGAGAATGCTCTGGAATCTTTCAAGACCAACCAATTTTTATATAGAGCAGACAAGAACCGCAACATGGCCATCTGCATGGCGCGGCAGAACCGGAGTCGCTATGCGATGCCGAAAAGTGCGCTTGAAGTGAGAGGTTTTCTGCAAGATCTCTTCCAGTGCGCCTGTCCGGCCACTTCGCCCTCGGAGAAAAGCATTCTGCATGTGATTGGCGGTGACGAGTTAAAACGCTATTTTGAATAATGGGATGAATCGCATTGAGATAGATAACATTACTTTTGGTTATGATAAAACGCCGTTGTTTCAGAACCTCTCGGCTGAGGTCGCGGATGCGGAGTTTTGTGCGCTGATGGGGCCTAACGGGTCGGGGAAAACCACCCTGTTGAAGTGTATCTGTGGTCTTCTCCCTATTACTTCCGGTGAAATAAGGGTTAATGGCAAACCCATTACAGCCTATCAGACGATGGAACTGGCCAAGTTGATTTCGTATGTACCTCAGCGACAGGATAATGTGTTTGATATTTCCGTCTATGACTTGGTGATGATGGGGTTGTATCCCTATCAGAAGAAGTGGCAGTTGCCAACGGTGGAGGATGATGCGGTGGTGTGCAAGATGCTGGAAAAGTGCAATCTCACGCATTTGCGCGGGCGTCTCTTGCGCGAGCTGAGTGGGGGAGAGCTGCAGCGGTCGCTTATCGCGCGCGCCATGGCGCAGCAGACGCCCATCATGTTGTTGGACGAGCCCTTGTCCAATCTGGATGTTGCGCACCGCTACGAGATTATGGACATTTTGGCAGATTTGAACCGCCAGGGCGTGATGGTCATCATCATCATGCACGACTTCCCGATTGCCATAGAGTATTCCACGCACGCGTTGTTGGTGAAGCACGGCAAGGTGGTGCAGCATGATGTCAAGGATGCGGTGCTCACGCCGGAGAATATCCGGGACTGTTTCAATTTGGGTGAAGGGTTTGAGATATTAGCGAATGGGCATATTTCCAAAAGAAGAAAATAAATACTTATAAAACAATTGTTTACAAAAACTTGTCGGCGTAGAAAGGACTGAAAAGGAAAAAATAGTATTTTTGCGCCCTGTTCTGGAGAGATGGCAGAGCGGTCGAATGCGGCGGTCTTGAAAACCGTTGACCTTCACGGGTCCGGGGGTTCGAATCCCTCTCTCTCCGCAGAAGTTTGAAATTTATTTAGAATCAGCAAATTACAAGCGTAGTTTGCTGATTTTTTACATCCTGTGATAGACTAAAGGCTGTATCTACGATAATATAAACCGGAAATGTTAACAGATGTTAAGATTTTATGTATTTTTGCGCCCCGAAAAAAAATGATAGAATCAAAGCTATGCAAGAGAACAACTATTTTCCATCTATGCTTCCTGCCGAGGAGCTCGCGCAGGTGAATTACATTCCCACTCTCCCCGAATTTGTAACTTGGATCGAACAGAAATGGTCTGACCTTCCCTGTCTTTCCGACACGGTGAACACCTATACTTATCGCCAGGTCTGCGACCGCGTGGCACGCAAACGTGCCCTCCTCAACAGCTTTGGGCTGCAAAAGGGCGACAAAGTGGCCATTTTGGATAACTCCACCACCGATTCGGTGGAGATGTTTCTTGCCGTCACATCGGCGGGCTACATCGCTATCAACCTGCCGGCAATGTTGCCTGCACAGGCTATTATGGGCTGTTGCATGAAGTTCGCTGTCAAGGTGCTGGCTGCTGGAAAATCTTTTATGGAAGCCGTGAATGGTGCTCCTTGTAAGGTTATCGCCATCACGGATTGCGCCGACCAAACCGCTCCGGTCGCCACAGTCGATAAGAACGACCCCGCCGCCATATTCTTCACGGGCGGCACGACGGGCGCTCCCAAAGGCGCTATCCTGCCTCACCGTGCCTTGATGCGCGGTGCATTGAATGGCGTTTACGCCCCAGGACACCAGCTCGGTTGTCACCGCTACGCTTGCGTGTTGCCGCTCAGTCACGTATTTGGCTTGATTTACAGCACTTTGTCCGTCCTCTATAAAGGTGCCTCTTGGTATTCCGTAGGCAATACCAAGGATACCATCGGCAAACTGCCTGTCATCAGACCCACCATGATTGTGGCCGTGCCCGGCATCTGCGAAATCCTGCTGGGTCTCATCAAGATGTACGGCAAGCCCTTCCTCGGTGGCGAGCTGAAGGTCATCATCTCTGGCGCTGCCAACGTGCCCCCGAAACTCATCGCTGAATTCGACGAACTGGGCATCAACCTCTTCGGCGGTTACGGCATGACCGAAGGTGCCAACCTCACCACTGGCAACATTGACGTGAAAACCAGACCCACTTCCGTAGGCAAGCTCTATCCGGAGCAGGAAGCCAAGGTTGTGGACGGCGAACTGTGGTTCCGCGGCGACAACGTGTTCCTCGGCTATTACGGCGAACCCGAAAAGACCGCCGAGACCCTCACGCCCGACGGCTGGGTCAAAACCGGAGACCTTGTCCGTTTCGACGAAGACGGCTTTATGTACATCGTGGGCCGCATCAAAAACCTCATCATCCTCTCCAACGGCGAAAACATCAGCCCTGAAAGTATCGAGGAGCCTTTCTACAAAGACCCCAAACTTCGCGACTGCCTTGTCAAGGAAGACGAAATGGATGGCCGTCAAGTGATTGCCATCGAAATCTTGCCGCGCATAGACGACTTCGGCAACGCTCCATGGGAGGAAGTGGAAGCTTACTTCAAGGAGCTCGTCGGCAAGGTCAACGCCACGCTGCCCAGCACACATCAAGTTAGTAAAATTACTGTGCGTAAGGAGGATTTCAAGCGTACAGGTGCCCTGAAAGTATCACGTAATCAATAAAACATGGAAAGAGAAACTATTCTTAACGAATTAAAAGAGATTCTGATTCTGATTAAACCCTCCATGGACTTGTCTGCTGTGACCGAAGATTCACAGCTCGTCCGTGATGTCGGCCTCGACTCCCTCACCATCCTGCTCCTCAGCCTCGCCGTTGAGAACAAGTTCGGTTTCAAGTTTGAAGGCACGCCCAAGTTTGAAACGGTGGGCGAAGTGATTGACTACGTGAGTGCACACGCAACAAAATAGCGTTCAATATTTTACGTTTATGAATATTAGAATCGTAAAGGTGGAAAGTCACAAGCAGCTGAAGCAGTTTGTGACTTTTCCCCTTCATCTTTATAAAAACTGCGATAATTGGGTGCCGGCGTTGGAAGGCGACGAATATGACACTTTCAATCCTCAAAAAAACGGCGCATACGACTTTTGCGAAGCAGACTGTTTTTTAGCCTTTCGCGGCGATGAGGTTGTAGGACGCGTGGCCGCCATCATCAACCACAAGGCCGACGACGAACAGAAACTCGTCCGTTTCGGCTGGCTCGACTTCATCGAGGACGAGGAGGTGCTCAAGTCCCTGATTGACACTGTCGCCGAATGGGGAAAACAGCGCGGACGCACCTCGATGAGAGGTCCGTGGGGCTTCACTGACATGGACAAAGAAGGCCTGTTGGTGGAGGGTTTCGAACATTTGAGTCCCTTTACCTGCCTTTACAACTACCCCTATTATGGGCCTATGTTGGAAAAACTCGGCTTTACGAAGGAGGTTGACTGGACCCAACGGACGTTGGAGGTGCCCCCCGAACTGCCGTCCATGTTCCAATTCGCTCACCTGATTGAAGAGAGATCCAATGTGCATGTGGTCATCCCCAAAAGCATGAACGACATGTGCAAGCGCTACGGCATGGAAATTTTCCACATGTATAACGAGGCTTTTGCTCCGCTGCACGGTTTTTCACCTCTGACCGACAAACAGATAGACGCCTATTTGAAGACATACGTGCCTATCTTGGACAAGGACTTCGTGGCAGTAGCCGTCAACGGCCAAGACAAGCCGATCGGCTTCCTGTTCTGCGTGCCGTCGCTCTCCAAAGCGGTGAAGAAGTCCAACGGACGGTTGTTTCCCTTCGGTTTCATCCGCATCATGAAGGCGCTGAAGAAAAACGATACTTTGGAGGCGCTTATTATGGGCGTAATGCCTGAGTATCAGCAACGTGGAATACCTGTTTTGCTATTCAAGTATCTACACGAAAACTGTATCAAACGGGGCATTGACACCATTATCATGAACCCGCAATTAGAGGAGAACTATAAAGTGCAATCGCTGTTCGGGGAATATAAAACCACTCCGTTCATGCGCAGAAGGGCATATAAACGTCACGTGTAGAAACGCGCCATGGCACGTCTCTACACGTTATAATTTGTAATAACTGCCGAGGATTTTCGCGAACCAGCGGGCGGGCAGGATGCGTTTCATGAGCACTGACAGGCGTTGCTCGAACGAGGCCACCACATAACCGTGGCGAGGTCTCTCTTTACGGATGATTTGGCTGATTTTGCGGGCTAACACTTGTGGCTTCAACCCGCCGGTTTCGTCGTGTTCCACCTTATTCATCGACTCGGCGTAGGTTTGGTAAACCTGCATCGCTTCCGTGTTGGGTGTCTTTTTTCGACTGGCGGTAAAACCCGTGGAAAAATCGCCTGGACGAACTACAACAACCTGGATGCCAAATTGTTGAATTTCCAAGCGAAGTGCTTCGCAGTAGCCTTCGATGGCAAATTTGCTGGCGGAGTAGAAGCCTTGGAAGGGTAGTCCCATCACGCCACCGATGGAGCTCATTGCGATGATTTTGCCGGAACCTTGCTTGCGCATGAAGGGCAGCACGGCAGTCACAAAATGTACCAACCCCATGAAGTTGGCGTCCATCTGTTCCCGAATTTCCTCCTCGGTGGCAAATTCCACCGGTCCGCCGATGCCCATGCCGGCGTTGTTGACCAGCACATCAATGCGACCTTCCTTGTCAACCACTTGTTGTACGGTGTTTTTCACCGCTTCGCGGTCGCGGACATCCACTTTCAGATAATGCACACCGGGGAGCGCTTCCACCTCACGGCGCACAGTGCCATAAACGGTATGACCTTCCTGTGCCAGCAGACGGGCGGTTTCCAAACCGAAACCCGACGAAACACCAGTAATCAGAATAACCATGACTATAGGATTCCCGCGTCCTTAAACGCTTTTGTGATTTTGTCAACGGCCTCATCCACTTGCTCGTAGGTGTGCGTGGCCATCAGGGCGAAGCGGATCAGCACGTCACTTTCGGGTACCGCAGGGGCAATGACCGGGGTGACAAAGACGCCGTCCTCCAACAGGCGGGAGCAGAGCCAGAAGGCTTTCTCCGAATTCCGGACAAACAGCGGAATGATAGGCGTTTCGCTGCGGCCTGTGTCGAAGCCGCGCTCCTTGAACTGATTGCGGGCGTAGTTGCTTATGTCCCACAGGTGCTGGATACGCTCCGGCTCACTGAGCATGATGTCGATAGCTTTACTGACCGCAGCCACGTTGGACGGTGGCATGCTGGCGCTGAAAATCAGCGAGCGGGCATTGTGTTTCAGGTAATTGATGGTGTCAGCATCGGAAGCGATGAAGCCGCCCAACGAACCGAACGACTTTGAGAAGGTGCCCATGATGAGATCCACCTTGTCGGTCAGACCGAAATGGTCGGCAGTGCCCCTGCCCTGATGTCCCAAGATACCTATGGAGTGGGCATCGTCAAGCATGATCTCCGCATCGTATTTCTCCGCCAGCGCCACCATTTCGGGCAGCGGAACGATGTCGCCTTCCATGGAGAAGACACCGTCGGTTACAATCAGCTTGACAGATTCGGGTTCGCATTGCTGTAAAAGCTTCTCCAAACTCTCCATGTCGTTGTGGGCGTATTTCAGCGACTTGCCGAATGCCAACCGGCTTCCTTCAATGATGGAGGCGTGATTAAGCTTGTCGAGCAGTAGGTAATCGCTGCGGCCGCACAGTGCGGAAACCACGCCGAGATTGACCTGAAAACCTGTACTGAAGCACAGTGCTCCTTCCTTGCCCACCAATTGGGCGAGTTTGTTTTCCAACTCTTCGTGGATATCGAGTGTCCCATTGAGAAAACGTGATCCGGAGCAACTCGTTCCGTATTTGTCAATAGCAGCTTTGGCAGCCTCTTTCAGCCGCGGGTCATTGGAAAGACCTAAATAGCTGTTTGAACTGAACATGAGCACGTTCTTGCCGCCAATTTTCACTACTGTACTCTGTTCTGACTCAATAGCCTTATAGTATGGATAGATTCCCTTGGCTTTTGCAATTTGTGGAGCCCTGTATTGTGCGCATTTCTTTTGTAAAAGATGATTTCTCATGTTTAGTAATATTTTTTTGCAACCTAAACCAACAAATTATGAATAATCAAAAAAAGCAAAATCGGAATGATGATTTTCATATCTTTTTGATTTTAAGTTTCTTTAATATTTATAAAATGCATCTAATCAATCATTTTAATGAGCTGCAAAGATACATAAAATTTGAGTATTTTTGCCGCCGCTAAAATGGCAGGCATTATTTGATACTATTTTTGATAAAGATTTGATATGGTTTTTGTAAGAATTTACCGCTTCTTCACACAGCATAAGTTCCTTCTATATATACTTTTGGTTTTAAGCAGTGTCGTTTTTGCCTTTTTTGCGGCAAAGGCGCATTTTGAAGAGGATTTGATGAAACTTTTGCCGAAATCCGAGAAGTCGGAAAGCGGGCTGCTCTTTGGCAACATCAAGGTCAAAGACAAACTCTTCATGCAAGTGACTGGGGCGGAACCCGAGGTGTTGGTCGGCTATGTCGATGAGCTGATGGACTCCATCCTCACCAACGACGAGGGCATTGCCAACACGCTCTACCGTCTGGAGCCCGATATGGCCCTCAACGCGCTCGATTATGCCATGATGCATGTGCCGTCGTTCGTGGACACGACCCTGTACGCCCGCTTCGATTCCGCCATCGCTCACGCTGACGAAACCATGGCCCGCAATTATGAGCTGATCATGAACGACGAGACCGGCATGGCTTCGGATTTGGTCTCTACCGACCCGTTGGGGCTGCGCGAGTGCCTGATGTCCGACATCTCCGGCGGCATGGGCTTTGCCCTTATTGACGGACATCTTTTCAGCCCCGACAGCACCGTGGCACTGATCTTCATCTCCCCTGATTTCCAAACATTTGATTCACAAGCCAGCCATAAGCTCGTCAGCCATCTCAACCAGTGCATAGATCAATTTCATCAGGCGCACCCGGATGTGGAGGTGCTCATGCATGGCGGCGCGGTGGAGGCGGTCGGCAACGCCAGCACCATGAAACGCGACATTGCCATTACAATCGGTATCTCTTTAGTGCTGATTCTCCTCTATTTATGCATCAGTTTCAAGAGCTACAATATTATATGGCAGAATGTGCTACCGATTGTTTACGGTACAATCTTCGCGTTGGCCTGCATGTATTGGATCAAGGGGGGCATGTCATTGATGGCCTTGGGTGTGGGTGCCGTAATTTTGGGCGTTGCACTCAGTTATTGTTTGCATATAATTGTACATCAGCGGTTTGTGGGTGATGTGGAGCAGATGCTGAAGGATGAGGCCGTTCCCGTCTGCCTCGGCTGTCTTACCACTGTCGGCGCCTTCCTCGGTCTGATGTTCACCGAAAGCGAACTATTGAAGGATTTCGGGCTGTTCGCCACCTTTGCACTACTTGGAAGCACCTTTTTCGCATTAATTTTCCTGCCCCATTTCCTGAATGTGAAAGATGCCAAACACAGCAAAAAAGCGTTTAAATTAATTGACAAGATCAATAATTATCCGTACGATCGTAACTCTATTATTATCACAGTATTATGCATCGTTATCCTGATTGGATTCATCTTTTCGGGCAAGGTGCAGTTCGACAATGACCTGAAACATATCGGTTATGAGAGCGAGGCTTTCCAGAAGTCCAGGGATCTGTATGAGGAGAAGAACGACCAAGGCGGTATGCAGCGGTATTATGCGGTCACCGCTGCTGATTTGGACGAAGCTTTGGATGCCAACATGGTGCTTGCCACCACATTGGATTCGTTGCGCGGGACTGGAGACATTTTCTCCTACACACCGGTGGCGTCGCTGCTGTTCCAATCGCAAGCGGAACAGGAACGCCGCATTGCCGCCTGGCAGCGTTATTGGACTCCCGAAAAGGTCTCTCAGGCGATGGCTGCCGTGAAGTCCGCCGCTTCGAAAAACGGCCTCTCCCCTGACATCTTTGTGCCGTTCCAGGCCATGATTGAGGCCGAATACGAACCTGGCAACCTATACGAGTCGGGCATTGTCCCCGATGGCTTGCTCTGCAACTTTATCGAAGAAACAGATGGTAAATTCCTGATTTTCAACGCCCCGAAGTTTTCCAAGGATAAAATGAAAGAGGTTGACGACCTTGTTGCCGCGAAACCGCACGCCGTGGTGGTGGACCCCTTGTACTACACGGGTGGCATGATCTCCCTGATTCACAAAGATTTCAATATGGCGTTGGTCATCTCGTCAATCTTTGTGTTTTTGGTATTGCTCATCTCCTTCCGGGACATTTTCATCTCGCTCCTCGCCTTCATGCCGATGTTCCTGAGTTGGTATGTAGTGCAAGGCTGGATGGCTATTCTCGGGCTGTCGTTCAATATGATCAACATTGTGATTTCCACCTTTATCTTCGGTATCGGTGTGGATTATAGCATTTTCGTCATGAAAGGGCTCATTGAGCGGCAACGTCAGGAGGAGAGTCATCTGTTGGAGTACCATAAAGTGGCCATTTTCTTTTCTGCTTTGGTGTTGATTGTCGTGATGGGAGCCATGTTGTTCGCCAAGCATCCGACCATCGTCTCCATCAGCGAGTGTGCGTTGATTGGCATGATCTCCACCATCCTGATTACCTACACGTTGCAGCCGTTGTTGTTCCGCTGGCTGATGAAATGGCCGTATATGAAGCGAAGAGTGGAAAAAATTTAATAATATTGAAATATGAAGAAAATTCTGACTGTTGTCATTGTCATGTTGGCGTTTGCCGCATCCGCCCAGAAGGTGGAGGCCCGTTTCACCGAATCCAAATTCATCAAAGCCTCCGGCAAAACCGTTGAGGCGGAGGGCAATCTCAAGCTTTTTTCTGCCGACAAGATGGAACTTCGATACACCAAGCCGGCCGGAGATTATTTCATCATTGACGGCAAGACCATGAGTTCGAATCTCCGCGGCAAAAAGTCGGTGGTAGATACTGAAAAAAACGCCTCCATGCGCACCTATCGCAATACCCTGATGAACTGTGTCAACGCCAATTGGAAACAAGCGGCCACCGACAATAACGCTGAGAGCTCCGTTGTCGAAAAAGGAGCCAACAAAGTGGTGACGTTGCGTGCGAAGAAGGCGGCTCCGCGCGGCTACTCCAAAATCGTCATCACTTACCGTAAATCCGATAATATTCCGGTAGAATTGGTGTTTGAGGAGTTCAACGGCACCGTGACGACCTATAAGATTTCCAATATCGTCAAGAAATAGCCTGTTGGCTTTTTTGCTTTGCACCTTAAATTTGTCAAAGATGCGTACCAACTTCAAGATTCCTCACACCTTCACTATCGTTTTTGCCATCATTGTGGTTTGTGCCGTCCTCACCTGGATTGTCCCGGGCGGAGAGTTTGAGCGGCAGACTGTCATGGTGGACGGTCACGCACGCAATGTGGTGGTCGGCGATTCCTACCATCATGTGCAGAACCAGCCCCAAACCTGGCAGGTCTTCACCGCCTTTTTCAAGGGCTTCGAGCGCACTGCAAATATCATCGTGTTCATCCTGATGATTGGCGGCGCGTTCTGGATCATGAACGAGACCAACGCCATCAACAAGGGCATCTACCTCTTTTTAGATAGAACACAGAAGATGCAGAAACACAGGTTTTTCCAAGTGGTTGGGGTGAACAATCTGCTCATTGTCGCCATTATGATCATGTTCAGCTTGTTCGGTTCGGTGTTCGGCATGAGCGAGGAGACCATCGCCTTCATTGTCATTTTCGTGCCCTTGGCCATCTCCATGGGCTACGATTCAATTGTAGGCGTGCTGATGTGTTATGTGGCCGCGCACGTGGGTTTTGCGGGCGCGATGCTCAACCCCTTCACTATCGGCATTGCACAGGGACTTTCTGGACTGCCCACCTTCTCCGGCATCGGCTACCGCCTGTTCTGCTGGATTCTGCTGACCATCGTGGCTATCGTGTTCACGCTGATCTATGCCAGTTGGGTTAGAAAAAATCCGCAAAAGTCCATTATGTATGAGTTGGACCAGTATTGGCGCGACAAGCGCGAAGAGGTGAGCACGGAGCAGTCGCTGGCCAAATCCACAGTCGCCACATGGGTGGTGTATGGCATCATTGCGGCGGTGCTGTTGTTTTGCGCGATTGCCATTCCCAAGACGGATATCACAGTGGGTTTAGGCAGTCATAGAATGGTGGTGTTTCCTATTGTGGCAGGGTGCTATATCCTGCTCGGATTCTTCGCCGCCCGCAAGTCAGTGCACCATTTCATCCTTACCTTGCTGCTCCTTACCATTGTGGTGTTGGTGATTGGAGTGCTGGGTTATGGTTGGTACGTGATGGAGATTGCCGGGCTGTTCTTTGCCATGGGCATCGCGGCGGGTTTTGCCTTCAACCTGAAGCTGGACCGCATCGTGCGTCTCTTTTTGGAAGGCTGTAAAGACATCATGGTGGCCGCGTTGGTGGTCGGTTTGGCCGGCGGCATCATTATCATTTTGGAAGAAGGCAAGATTATTGACACCATCCTGTATGCCGTCTCGCAGGGCTTCGGCGATGCGGGGCGCGTGGGCACCGCGGGAGTGATGTATGTGGTGCAAAACCTGCTCAACTTGATCATCCCGTCGGGCTCCGCCAAGGCCGCGCTCACCATTCCCATGATGGCCGAATGGTCGGATTTGATGGGCGTCTCCCGCCAGTTGACTGTGTTGGCCTTCCAGTTCGGCGACGGCTTTACCAATATGATCACCCCCACCTCCGGCGTGCTGATCGGCGTGCTGGGCGTGGCCCGGATTCCCTATGCCAAGTGGTTCAAGTTCATCTGGAAATTCCTGCTCGCCCTCATCATCCTTGGATTTGTCCTCCTGCTTCCGCCGCTGTTCATGCCGTTTGCAGGGTTTTAGGAGCTTCAATAAATAAAAACAGGGCCCACATTTGTGAGCCCTGCTTTTTTTATTGAGATTAAACTGCTTATTTCGTGGCGTCGATGGCTTGTTTGATCAGCTGGAAGGTGGCTTCCGGATCGTTGTCCAAGCCCATGGAGAAACGGATAAGGCCTTCGCTCATGCCCATCTCCTTTTGGATGTCCTCGGGAACCTCGGAAGAGGTGGATTTGCCGGAGTTGCTGAACAACGTCTTGAAATAGCCCAAACTGACGGCGAGGTAACCCACGCCCAGCTCCTGCATCTTCTCCATGATGGCGCTGGCTCTCTCGGCCGTGCCCATGTCAATGGAAATCATGCCGCCGAAGCCGTAACCGTCGTTCATCATGGATTTGAAGAGCTCGTGGTCAGGATGCTCGGGAAGACCCGGATAGTTGTATTTGATACCCGTCTCTTTGAATCTCTTGGCAAGATACATGGCATTTTCGCTGTGTTTCTTCATACGGATGTGCAGTGTGTGAAGGTTCTTCTGGATGCTGGTGGAACGGAAAGTGTCCAATACCGGACCGAGCAACATGGCCGTACCGTCGTTCACATCGATGAGGGAGTTGATGTAATCAGCAGAACCGCAGATGGCGCCGGCCACACAGTCGTTCATACCGTTTACATATTTGGTCATACTGTAAATCACTACATCGGCACCGAGACGGTAGGGTGAGAAAATCATCGGGGTGAAGGTATTGTCAACCAATAATTTTGCGCCAGCGGCGTGGGCAATCTTGGAAAGCTCGGGAAGGTTGGCGATACGGAGCAACGGGTTGTTCATCGTCTCCGTGTAAAGCACTTTGGTGTTCGGACGAATGGCTTTCTTCACGGCATCCAAGTCCTGCATGTTCACGAAGGTGACATCCACGTTGAATTTCTTGAGATAGTTGTTCAAGAAAGCGAATGTGCCGCCGTAGGTTGTCATGCTGGACACGATGTGGTCACCGGACTTCACTTCGTGCAACAGGGCTACGGTGATGGCGGCCATGCCGGAACCGGTGGTCCATGCCAGCTCGGTGCCTTCGATGGCGGCCAGTGACTGTGCCAGCGAGAGGGTGCTGGGGTTCCAGTGACGGGAGTAGAGGAAATAACCCTCGGTTTCGCCGTGGAAGGTGTCGGTCATCGTCTTGGCCTGTTCAAACATAAAGGTTGCGCTATCGCAGATAGCAGGGTTTACGCCACGGTAGGCGTCTTTCTTGTCCAATCTTTCCAAATTGGTTGCGGGATCGAATTTTTCCATATAATTTTTGAATTAGATTATTGTTGGATTTTGAAATCGCAAAAGTAGTAAAAAATAGCTAAAGAATCTGCTTGTTTTGAAACTATCTGACAATCACTTTTCTATTAACTAATTGTCCGTCTTCGGTCAGGCCTTGAAGAATGTAGATGCCCTTGTTTAGCTCTTTCAAGTCTTTGACCTTCAGAGGCTGTCCTAATATATTGAACACCTGTAGGACAGTTACGATAGCATCATTATTAGTCCATTCCTCAATTCCGGTGTCGTCAGGACCAGGTGCTCCCATTGTGCCATCGGGCAAAAGGTTTTGGGCGTACAATCCGCCGGAAGTGCTGTTGATCCAAGCCACGACATTTTGTCCGAGATTAAAGCCCGTGGTGTTTCTGCAAACAGTGCGGTCGTATTGGGTGGAACTTAATGTTGTGGTCCACAGGATGTTGCCATTCATATCCATACCTACGGCCTCGATAGTTGAAATATAGGGGTTGTTGTTGCCGCTTTTCTTATAAATCACAGAAAAGCCGCTGCCGTCTTCAAAAGCATCAACCAAGATATTGGAATAGCTGACACCTATATTGTCGGCAACCAGAATACCCTCGCCCCAGACTCTTGTGCCGGTCGGGGTGATGCGGTTAACATAAATTCTTGATTCGCTTTGCGATACAGCATCAGTTTGCTCATATCCGATGATGAGGTCGTGGCTTACAGGATCAACGGTGCCGTAGGCCTCAACATAATAATTCGACGGGTCTGCAGAATGAACGGGAATGCCGTTCTGATCGGCAATCGTGGAAGAGCCGTCGCCGTTGTAATGGAAAACGTAGGTGTTGAAAGCGTTTCCGATGCCCGGGTGCCAGATATAGGCATAGCCGCCACCCATGCCGTCGGGTATCGCATAGTGGAGATAGGTGACTTGAAAACTTTGTGTTGACATCAGTTTCACCGCAGGGGCTATTTGTGTGCCATTAGGGGAATATCCGACGACGTACATCTCTTTGTCAGCATACAATCCAACGCCCGAATTGACTTTCTCGTATGTGAGAAAAACAGTGTTCTCGACGCCAAGGGTAAGTTTTCCGTATCTCACATTCTGGCTACCACCGTCAACAGTGATGCAGGGGTTCAGCGTTCCATCGGCGTTAATGTACTGCAGGTAAAGCCGCTGGTAGTCGTAACCCAAGGCCCAAACGCCTCCGCCATAGCCGGCGACCAGCTCGACACGTGAAAAGGCATTGTCGTTGAAGAGTCTGACACCTTGCTCTCCCCATGCGTAAGTGCCGTCGGGATTGATTTTAACGGCCACAGACTGGTCGTTGGCGGTGGCAAAACAGCTCACCACGGCATGGTCAGTAGTAGTGGTCATGGCAATGCCTTCCGAATAGGAGTAGAAATTATGTCCTGTAATACGAATGCCGTCAACGCCCCATTGCGGAGTACCGTCGGAAGTGAGACGCTGCAAGACGGGGCCATAGCCGTTACTTCCAAAAGAGGCCCATTGCACGTATGTGTCACCTGTTTCCTGATCGGCCGAAAGATAAATTTCGCCATCATCCGAAGCGCAATTCGCGATATGGTTGTTGTTGATGGGGTCGTCGGCCCATTGGGCTTGCAGCACGAACGTAGTCGCCAGAGCGATGATTAGTAAGGAAATCTTTTTCATTTTGACTTTATTTTAGCTCACAACAATAATGTTGTTTTATTATATCATTCCAGTGGTATATAACGAGTGCAAAAATAAACAAATATTTCTAATTAATTTTGTGTTTTGCTGCAATAAATTTATGGAAGACTTTGCACGGATTACCCAAAGCCACCACGTTCGAGGGGGGATGTCTTTCGTTACCACGCTGTCCGTTCCAATTGTCACGTTGTCGCCGATGAAGAGGGGTACTTTATCTACAGCTCTGCTCTCGCTCGTTCGTCATTTCCTCTCCTGCCTTGTCGTATTGCTTGCGCTTGCCGATGGGAGGTTCCGTGAGGGTGATGCGCACAACAGCAGTCCGTTCGAAGCTGCGTGCAATGGCAGCATCGAAAGCGTCCATGTGTTTGGGGAGGAACCGCTGGCAGATAACTCGAAGACCCTCGATTTTCTCTTCGCGGTCGGTCACCAACTTTGCCTTTCCAACGGCAGTGGCTGATTTGTACTGCAGCGTGAAGTTGCCGTCCTTCGGACCAACGGTAGGCGCACATTTGGTGACAGCCGAGAGGAAGACCGTTGGACAGTGTGCTATGCAGTCAAGCTTTTCGCCCTCCAAGGCGCAATGGAAATAGAATGTTCTTTCATCAGTCCGCGCCAACGACAGGGGCAATCCATAGGGTGTCCCATCAGGACGGGTGAAACTGACTGTCACGTATGGAGCCTTGTCCAGCACCTCCAATGCGAAGGCGGCATCCATTTGTCTGCTTGCTTTTCTCATATATTTATACTGTTTTCTCTATAGGAATAGCATTTCATTAAAACCTTGCCAGCATCATCCGTGAAACCGGAGATGCTGGACGTAGGTTTACAGATCAAAGACGGGAAAGGTTACAAAAACCTTAGATTCCAAACATCTTCATATCTTCCTCAACCGTGCTAATGCCGCCAATGCCGAAGTCCTCAACGAGCACGTTGGCCACGTTGGGCGAGAGGAACGCGGGCAAGGTCGGGCCGAGGTGGATGTTCTTCACACCGAGGCTCAGCAGAGCCAGCAGCACGATGACGGCCTTCTGCTCGTACCACGCGATGTTATACTCGATGGGCAGCTGGTTCACATCGTCCAAACCGAACACCACTTTCAGCTTCAATGCGATGAGTGCCAATGAGTAGCTGTCGTTGCACTGGCCTGCATCCAGTACGCGCGGAATACCGCCGATGTCGCCCAAGTTGAGTTTGTTGTACTTGTATTTGGCGCAGCCTGCCGTGAGGATGACGCAATCCTTGGGCAACGCTTTGGCGAATTCGGTGTAGTATTCGCGGCTCTTCATGCGACCGTCGCAGCCCGCCATCACCACGAACTTGCGGATGGCACCGCTCTTCACGGCCTCCACCACCTTGTCGGCGAGGGCAAACACCTGCTCGTGAGCGAAACCGCCCACAATCTTGCCCGTTTCAATCTCCTTTGGTGCTTGGCAGGTCTTGGCCAAGGCGATGATTTCGCTGAAGTCCTTCTTGCCATTGGCATCGGCAGGGATATGCTTCCAACCCGGGAATCCCGTGCTGTTGGTGGTGAAAACGCGGTCTTTATAAGTAGCGTTGGCCGTAGGCGGCACAATGCAGTTGGTGGTGAAGAGGATAGGGCCGTTGAAGGCTTCAAACTCCTCACGCTGCTTCCACCATGCGTTGCCATAGTTGCCCTTCAAGTGGCTGTATTGCTTCAGTTTGGGATAATAATGAGCAGGCAGCATCTCGCTGTGGGTGTAGATGTCGATGCCCGCGTCCTTGCTCTGTTCCAGCAGCAGCTCGATGTCGTTCAGATCGTGTCCACTGATGAGAATACCCGGACGGTTACCCACGCCAATGTTCACTTCGGTGATTTCGGGATTGCCGTAAGCGGTGGTGTTGGCTTTGTCGAGCAGGGCCATTGCCTTCACGCCCCATTCGCCGGTCTTCAGCGCAAGGGCGGTGAGCTCGTTGGCATCGTTGCAGGTGACGAGCTGTCCGAGGGTTTGCAGGATAAACTCGTTGATGTCGCTGCCCACTTGACCGAGACGGGCGGCGTGTTCCAAGTAGGCGGCCATACCTTTGAGGCCGTACATGGTGAGTTCTTTCAGCGAGCGGATATCCTCGTTGCTTTCGGCAAGGACGCCCACGGTTTGGGCTTTTTCGTCGTATTGTTCGCGAATGACGTTCCATTCCAGCACATCGAGTTTCGGCAGCTCAATACCTTTGTTGTTGACCACGCGGTCTTTGAACATATCGCGCAGTTCCAAGCCCTTGTCGATGCGGGCGTAGATGCTCTCCACATCGAAGTTAGCGTTGGTGATGGTGCAGAACAGCGCGTCGTTCACAAAAGCGTGGATGCTCTTGCGGAAATCGCAATAGTCGTGTCCGCAGCCATGTTGGTGATGGTTGGCGATAACGCCCAATCCTTTAAGGACATAAATCAGCAGATCCTGTGCATGGGCCACTTGCGGGGTCTTTCCGCACACACCTGAAATCTTGCAGCCGGCACATCCGGCGGTTTCCTGACACTGGAAACAAAACATTTTTTCGTTCATAACAGATAAGGTTTAAGTTAATACTGAATTCTGGGACAAAAATACAACCGCCTCACAACGTGAAGCGTAACATTTGTTACAGCACGCCTTTTTTTTGATATTTTTGCAAAAAAAATGATATGGAAGAACTAAAACGAATCAAGCTCTTTGCGGGATGCAGCGACGATGCTTTGGAACGCCTTCTCAAAAGCCCGTGTCGCCGTCAGGAATATCCTGCGGGCAGACGTATGCTCAATGCTGGCGACCCTTGCCGTGCGCTGATGGTGCTTGTCGAAGGACAGGCCGAGGCAAGGATGATGGGGGATGAGGGCCGCGAGTTGCTCGTGGACCATCTGAATGCCCCGATGCTGCTGGCTCCTGCATTCCTCTTTGCCACACCCAATATTGTTCCTGTCGAAGTTACCGCCGTGACCGGCTGCGTCGTGTGGCACATCAACCGCGAAGCCTTCTTCGATTTCATGCAGCAAGAGCCGTCTGTGCTCCGTGCCTTTTTGGAAGAACTATCCGCGAAAGGTCATTTCCTGAGCGGCAAGATGCGCTCTTTTGCTGTGAAAGGACTGAAAAACCGTGTACTCGAATATCTTGAGGAGAATGTCAACATCACCTCCGTTGCCGATGTCGCCCAACAGTTGGGTGCCACAAGGCCCTCCCTCAGCCGAGTGCTTTCGGAGATGTTGGACGAAGGGCTTGTGGTTAAGGATGAGAGGGGGTATAATACGGTTCCATCTCCGGATGCGGCACGGAAAGCGGCAGGCCCTTCTGCGAGAGGTAGAACATGTAGAGAATGACGGGCTTGGTGCCCCGGTTTTCGCCGTGGTGGACGGTCCCGACCATCTCCACAACGGCCTCGCCTTCATGTACCACTTTCTCATTGCCGTACTGGTCGATGATGGTCAGTTCACCCTGCACGAGTATGCCGTAGTTCATAACGGGGTGATGGTGCCATCCCAGCTTCTGCCCGGCGGGGAACTCGTATTTCATAGCCACCAGTTCAGGACGGCCCGGCAAGTAGTCGGGCAACTCCGCGCCGTCCCAGCTTTGGCTGGTGCGTGTCAGCTCAGTAGTCTGCACCAATGAGACGGAATTATCTGTTTGAGATTGCATATTCTGATTGTTTTTAATCTGTTTAAAGTATGTATAGATTTCAGATGCTAACAAAATAACCTATTCACTCCATTCCTCAAACAATGGTTTGAGCGGGTCGTTGACGCTCCCTTGGCGGTCGCCGTTCACGAATTGAAGGACGGTGTTGGCCTGGAAAACATTGCGCAAGCGGGCGGAATAATACCGGAGCGTGATGTCTTCGTTGTCCTGTGAGGGCGCGGTGATGTAAAGGAAGAAGAGGCTATCGACGGGTTTACTTACCCCAATGCACTCTCCGCCGGCAAAAGCGGCCAGCAGGTCGGCGGTGTCAAGCTGCCAGTCGTCGGGGGTGAGCGTATAAGTCTGGGTGAGATCCACTTGGGCTATGACCGTCATGCTGCTGCTGTAGTCGTAGTCCGAAGACACCTGCCAGTCAGGAGTGGAGACGTTGCCACTGGGAATCGCAGGCTCATCAGGAGTGGGAGGTGTGATGATTTCCGGGATGCAGGACACGAACAACAGATTCAAAACTAAAAAGATAATCAGGTATTGAAAGAACAAATGCTTTTTCATATTCATAATCTTAAAATTTAATCATTAACCATTTATCTTTTAACTTTAACTAATTTCACAGTAGCTGTATAGTCTTCGGTGTATAAGGTGGCAAAATAGACTCCGGCAGACAGATTCTCGCAGTCTGCCCAATGGAGAGAGGTGATCTCGTCAACCGTCATACCTGCCGCATTGCGGATTATGATGCGCACATCTTCCGAAGCAAGATTGGTCACCATGAAATCCACATGGTCGGTGAAGGCGGTGGGGTAGGCCTGGAAGCCGGGCGTTGAGAGTTGAGATTTTGGAGTTAAAAGGACTGGGTTGTCGAGCGATCCGAAATGGCGGTTGGCAGCAGCCTTCAGTGGAATGTTGGCGAACAGCTCCGTTTTCTCGCCCTCTTCTTCGATAAAGAATTTCAGTTGTCCCGGCTTGTCGGTACCAACGGTGAGGAAGAACAGCTTGTCGCCATCCACCTCTATGGGTTCTGTCTTACTGACGAGGGAACCTCCGATATACGTTGACAGATTGACAGGTTTATAAATTGACGGGTCATCCACTTTAGCGATAATCGTCATATTCGTCGCCGGAAGCGGAATGTCATTCTTAATCCTAGATTTTTCATTATAGATTTCCTTCCCGTCCTTGGCACCGCTGTAGGTGTGGAAGGTGAATGGCACCGTGCTCTCGCCATTGCGGTAGAGGAGGTATCCCTCACCGGGAACCAAGGCTGAGAGCGATCCTATCCAATGCCCGTCGGCATTGAAAACGGCAAATTGTGTCTGAGACTTCACAATGTCGCCCACACTGGCTTTTTCGATATAGTCTGCCATGGCGTTGGTCAGTCCTGAGGTGGCGGTAAGCAGGTAGGGGAAGCTGTTCCATCCGTGGTGGAGGCTGATGGTGCGCTCGCTATTGCTGGTCAGACGGCGCCCTGACACCTGCGTTCCCAAATGATTCCAGTGGCTGTACAACATATACATCTGGTGGTAGTCCACGTGGGAGAGTGTGCCGGCCCAATGTTCGCCATCCCATTCTGCAAACTGTTGCGTGGCAGCGGATTTGAGCTGGTTACCCTCGGAGAAGGGCGTGGTGGTGAAGAAGAGTCCGTCAAGCACCCCTTCGTCGCGTGGGTCGATGTTGAACGAAATCCAGTTCCATCCCTCCAGAATGTCAAAGTTCTGCACCTCGTTGGCCGAAGTGGAGAGAATGACAGGGTCGGCGGGCGGCATACCCACGGCGCTGTTGGTCTGGAAAATCACGGATGGTGATGGCGTGAGTCCGAAGATACGTCCCGTGGAAGCCTGCCACAGGTAGAACTGAAGCGAATGGAAGCGAGTGTAGTCGTTGCCATAGATGGTCATGAAGAGGTAGCCGGGATAGATATCGTTATCATACGAAATATGCTGGTATCCCACAACCTGTCTATTCGCAATAGCGACAACAATATCATTGGGGTCTGTGTCGATGATTCCATCCACCACCACTTGACCCAACAGAGACATCTGGCGGTCGAAATACTGCGGGGAGACATTCTCCCACGGACAGACTGCACGCACCTCAATCATGACCTTCAGCGGTTCGGAAAGGTCGTTTTCATCGGTCAGGTAGATGATTTCAGAGTAAACACCCACAGCCAAATCCTCGTTGACGGTGAAGATGAGATTCTGTGTCTCCTGCGGATTGATGCTGCCGTATGCTTGATCCACATTCAGCCAGTCGGGCAAGCCGTCAATGGTGTATTGATGGCGGTGACCGCTGACGTTCGTGATTTGTACGGGAATTTCCGTGTCGCGGTCTGCCCGTTCGTAGAAAATTTGATAGATGCCATCGCTATTCCACAGCAGGACGTTCTTGTTGACAAATACCTGCCACATCGAAGGGTTGACGGTACGGTTGCCGTTGAGGTCCTCCACATTGCGCACTGTGATATAGATATTGTTCTTGTTGATCTCGCGGTCCTGCATGTTGAGGTTGATGAGCAGTTCGTCATTGTTGAAACTCCAGTCGAAGTTCATCTTCGTCAGCATGTCACGTTCGCGTACAGGCGCGTGGTCACTCGGGTCGCCCATTCCAATCAGTGTCAGCGAGTCGGGGGCGATAATCAGCGGTTGCACCTTTTCCACCACTGTTCCATCGCTGAGCGTGAAGATGCGCTGGTTGTTGACGGAGAAAATCTCTTCCATAATGCCGTTGAGACTCTCTTTCTGTTCAGAGAAAGGCAACAGGGCCACAAGACCCATTTCGTCGCCCATTGGCGTAAGGTTGTCGTAGGTTTCTATAAGGCTGCCGGGCAGTGCCTGCTCGAAGAGCACAAAGTCGTCGAAATGACCCTGGAAAAGTGTCGTCTGTCCGTATTGGTCGCCACCCAACATCATCACGCCACTCAGACCGGAGAGGCTCTCTGCAGCAAAGGTATTGATCATCTGGCCGTCAACATAGACGGAAGCATTGTTGTAGGTGCGGTTGACGGTAAGGATGAAATGGTGCCAGAGGCCGTCGGCATAACTAAGGGCGCTTTGCTGCTCCATGTTCCCATTGTGCAACACGAGGCGTCCGTTCACCATTTCCACCAATGTACCTTGCGGGCCGGTGCCCGAAACTGTACCGTCTGTCCATCCCGCCGAGAAGAGACCCTGGTTGAGTTCAGTGGTGCGGAACCAGAACATCAGCGTATAATCCTGAATATTGGAACGTGAGAGAACGTCTTGTGCGAGGGTGACACTCTGCTGACCGTTCATTTGCAACGAATATCCCGAGGGTGTTGTCCACGAAGCACCTTGGAGCGTGAGTGTGGATCCGCTGGCCTTGTCGTAGCAGAGGTCGCCGCGGCCCTCGTTCATGGGGTAGTAGGCCGCCAATTTGCGTTCGTAACCGGTAAGGCGTTTTTCGTGAGTTTCCACGATCTCATCGGTAGAAAGGACCTTTAACCAGAGGCGAGTCTCAAGCATATTGCCTTGGAAGCCTTGTCCGAAGACCAGCGGAGCAGAACCGTCATAGTCGGTCACCTCTTCTTCATGTGTGAAACTTTGGTCTGTCACATCCTGTGTGCCTGCATAGAAGCGTATGCGTCCTGTCTCATGGTCGTATGTCATGATGAGACGGGTGAAATCGGTGAGCGGCTCAAGCAACCGCGATTGGGAACGGCGATCGTCAATGTAACCATAGAGGCGCATGCGCGTGCCGACTGGCTCAAGTCCGAAGCGAATGCCGCCAGTCGCCGAGGTGTGGCTGAAGAGTTCTTGGGCCTCCGCTGTCGTGCCGTTTGCCGGTTTGGCCATGAGGTCGATGGAGAAGCTCTTGCCGTTGAGCACGCGTGTCACTGCGCTGGTGGCACCGCAGGAGGGCGTGCCGTCGAAATAGACCGAGGTGGAGGAGGCGATGCCGCTACGGTTGGTGACTCCCAGCAATTGGAAGTTGTTGTCCTCGTCGAGGTAGTTGCCCGCGATGGGCTCGTTGAAGCGCAGCTTCAGGTGGTCGCCCACGCCAAGGATGCCGTTGGCGGGTTCAGGGTCGCCGAAGACGCGCGGACAGCGGGTGTCCTTGATGCCGGATTTGATTTCCGAAGCCTTACTGATGAATCCGCTGCCGTGACGGCAGAAGCTCACGGCGCGCAGGTCGTAGCGTTGCTCCATGGGATCGCGCTCGCCGTAGAATCGTATGTTATCGATGCGGCCTCCTTGGATCATCTCCTTGTTGCCGCTGGCGGCAGCGTAGAGGGTACTGTCGGCATAGTAGGAGCATAGGTTTACCCAGCCGTCATCGCTTTGGGTCGAGAGCTTGTATTGCAGTTCTATGTGGTCGAAACCACGGTAGTTCACGTTAAAGTCGCTGATGGAGACGGGCAGGTAGTAGCCCACAGAGTCCTGTGGAGCAAGGGTGTTCATTACCCAGTTGTCTTGCGGCGAGGTAAGGGTGACGTCACAAGATACCGGTAGGAAGTGGACCGAGAACTGCGCGCTGGACCTGTTGAAGACGATGCAATTGGAGACAAGCTCGATAACAAGATCTTCAAAGTCGTAGCCATCGCCGGCATAGACCTCCATGGTCTTGGTGATGACTTGGTCGCCGATGAGCTCGATAGTGCGCCCGTCAGTAAGGGGCATGCCGTCGATATAGATACGGGCGCCGTGGGGGTTGCTCAGGTCATTTATCTTCAGTTTGAAGAAGACACGCCAGTTGTGGATGATACCTTCAGTATGCTCCATCTCATTGAAGAGACGGATGGTAAAGACAGCCGGTTGGTCGGCGGGCACATTGCTGATTTCGTGAACGTCGATGTTGATCTTAGGGTTCTCCAGACGGAGTGACCCAGCCGAGATGGGCATCTTGGGTACATAGTAATCCGTACTGTCGGGCAATTCGCAGGGGCACTTGGTGGCACCGCCGCGGAGATAGAAGACCAGAGAACCATAGAGGTGGTCGTCTGCGTTATAGCTGGTGGGGGAAGCCACTTCTTCGCGCGCCGATAAAGAACCTGTGTTGTATTGGTCCTTGCTGTTCACAATGCGATAGATGGAGACATCCATGTTGCTGTATTCATCGGGAGACAGGGTGAATCCCACGGTACGTGAGTGAATGGTGTTCTCCACAGGGTCACGCGAGATGTCAAGGTCGAGAACGGGTCTGAAGAGGAAACTTGCCTTATAACCTGGAGACTGGTTGGCGATCCGGGCAGGTTGCATTCCGTTACTTGCAGCAAATGTATTCCTCATGTTCTCTATCATCATTTGGGCAATATTACGGCCAAATCTGTTTATGAGGAGGTTGGTGAAGTTGCTAGCAGTCGAGGATAGGTCTATGCCGGGATAATTCATCCACCAATGCGTCACGTCACTATAGCTATAGCTGTCAGTCCTCGTCACGCTGGTGGAGTAGCTCAGCGAATAGGTGGCCACGCTGTCGTGCTCATGATAATGGATGGCCGACACCTTTTCCGACTCATTTTGAAACAACACGGTTATCCAATCGGCAATCAGGGTATTGGCAGATTTCACCGAGTTGACATATTCGTCCGAGAATCCTTCCGGGATAACGACACGATAGTAATCTTCCGCGGCCCAATTAGGATCGTCAAAGGGAACGAGGGATTGGAACACCACTTTGTGTTGCGCGTTGGCGATGGATTGGGCAGTGGCGCTGTCGCAGGTAAGCAAGAGTGCATCGCGCTCTTGTGTCAGACGCGGAATGAGGGTGTTTTCGATGTAGTCGTGGGTGTAGATGAACGTTGCCGAGATGTCAGGTCTCATCTCCAGTTCTTTGCCGATCACCAGATAGTAACGTGTAGAGTCTGGGCCCATTCCCTCGGCCACCGTGGGCATGAGGCCGGCGGAAGACCGTCCGCCGAGTGTGGCGTAGGTCAGCGAGTCGAGGGGCTCTACGGCGTCAACACGGCGGGAATACATATTCTGCACCAGTCCAATATAAACATCGGCAGGCTGTCCTACCCAGTAAGGGTCGCTGCTGGTGCTGATGCGCTCGGCAGTCTTGAAGTTGTAAGAGGACATGTGCTTGTAGTGATATTGACTTCGGATAGGAAGGGTTAACTCGTAGGTCTGACCAAGGCTGAAATCCTGTCCGGAGAATACACCGCCGCCCAGGCCGGCGAAAGCTCCGAATGTCATGCTCATAGCACCGCCAATCTCAGCTCCAATATCAAAACCGAACTCAAAATCGACAGTGTACGTATAGTTGTATTCATATTCGGTGCCTGCTTCGAGCCAGGAGTAGGAAGTGCTTCCCGGGGGATCGCGGAGGACATCAAGCAGCTGCACCTTGCCGTGGGTTGAAGTGATGACCTCGTTACCGGTGATGCGGTGACCCGTGACATAGCCGCGCACAGCCTGAAGTTCCACAAATTCGCCCTCGCTCTCTACCGAAAGGTCGAGAACACGCTGCACCTCTTGGTCGTTACGGATGAAGGAGACATAATCGACAGGGATAGTGAATTCGGCCTGGCCAAGGGTGTCGAGTTCCTTGATGAAGATATGAGTGCTGTTATCCTCATTCTCGTGCATGCCGTTATATACTTTCAAGGTGCCGCCCTTGATACGCACTTCATCGTGACGGCCGGTGAGCTCGTTGTTATAGTAATAGTCCTCATGGGCAAAGACACGGAAACTGTACTCTCCACTTGAAAACACAGGTGCTCCGAAGAGATATTGATAGCCCCCGTTGGCATCCTTGTAGGCCAAAGGCACCTGGATATGCTCATTTCTGATATTGACACGCTGCATGTACTGGTCGCCGAAGTAGGGCATTTCCATACCGTAAACCATCTGTTTGCAAGTGATGCTGATGGGAGAACGATACGTGAGCTTGTATTGGGCGTTGAATGTGGTGAATTGAGAGTCGTAATGGATGGTGTCGTGTTGGGTGGCAGCATTGCCGAGGTCAATGGTCTCGCTGGTGCGTCCTCCGGAGAAGAGGGTGGCGTAGCCGGTAGCGGTGGCCTGAGTGATCTTGTAGCGCACGGGGAAGAGGTCAACGCAGAATTCGCCCGTCTCAGGGTCTGGTTCCACAATGATGCGCTTCTGCTGATAGTGAACCTGTGTCACACCTACATTCTCTTCCCCATTCTGCCCATAAACCACATGCGGTACGGTAAATTCCAGGGTGTCCTTGGTCAGATCGCTCGGTACGCGGACAATATAGCTGATATTGTCGCCTTCCAGTTCGAACACTAAACGCAAGTTGTCACCCAGGTTGTTGGTGGAGAGACCGAATCCCAAGGGCAGGTTGCGCTGGTCGAGGCCACCAGCCACACGACCGGCAAGGCGCACTTTGGTCTGGTCCCACAGACGCACGCCATCCAACGCCACGTTGAGCGTCAGCATGCTGTCGTTATTGATGCGGATGAAACCATCTCCGGCGAAATGGTGCCCCGCTTTGATGACCTGCAAGGTGAAAGCGCTGCCCTCGGGCACACGGAGTTCGAAATTGCCGCTGGCATCCGTCTTTACTGCAGAGCCTGCCAGGCTCACGAGATTCCCGTTGAGCAGGAAGTTGGCGTCGCGCACGGGGATACTGCTGTTCTCATAGAGCACGCGTCCCGTGAGGCGCACCGCGGAGATGTTGTCGAAGTCGATGCCGGTAGTGACGCAACGTGCCAGTGAGAGGTTCACCGTGGCAAAACCCGACGAGGTGTTGTTGTAATGGAATTGTGCTGTCTGGGAGGTAGGGGTTATGGTGTATTCCACATTGCCGCCGTAGGGCAGACTGTCGAGCAGGTAATAGCCGCTGGCATCGGTGAGGACAGTCTGGACGGTGGCGCCGTCGCTGGTGCGCGTTGCCACTACGGTGATTCCAGGACAGCCGCTGCCATCCTCATAGTGCACCCGTCCGCTCACGCGACCCCAGGGCGAGCGGCTGCCCATGGTGGTGCGGCTATCGGAAATGGTGGTTCCCTGACAGGTGTAGTTCATGGTCACACGATACTGCCACTCAGAACTCACCGTCGGGTCGGCCAACAGGTCGTTCCAATAAGCGTTTGTGGTAGTGCCTAACAGGGACCAGACAGACAAGCTGTCGGGACGAGTTTCGACAGTGTAGTTATCCACAGCACCTTCGGTGGGAGTCCAAGTGATGAGCACACGGTCGGGATAATCCCCATGGGTGGCCGTCAACGAATTGAGGTTGCCGGCATCAGTGAAATAGGGTTCCTCACCTGTGAGGATAAACGGTCTGATCTGGGAGACATCGCCATACAATCCGATGTCGAAGTCTCTCTGACGCAGGAAAGTTTCCTCGGTGTCAATATAATAAAAGTAGTTGACGTGGTTACAGGGGGTGTTGAGTTCGTCAACATAAGAGACTGTGATGGTGCCACTGAAAAATTGAGTGTGAGAGGGGGCGTAGAAGGTGGCATTCAACGCACTGTTGATGCTTTCCGTCGGCACACGGATGAGGATGGTGTCGCCTGTCTCAACCAACACTTTCTTGATATAAAGAGTGGCGTTAGGGTCCCAATAAGATCCTCTTTCGCGGGGAAAGTCTATGTCCTCACGGCCACGAGTGTTATTCCAAATATCGATGATGAGGTTTACCTTGTGGTTGTTGTCGAAGTCGGGATCCTTGCTGTATTTGCATCCCGCAGGCCGGAGAGTGATTAATCGTTTCTCGATTGCATCGGAGCCTTCTGCGGCGTAATCGTGGTTCTTCCAGCCCCACACGGAAGCTGAGGCGCGACGGACGCGGTAGTAAACGCTGTCGCTGTTCACCGTCGCATTGCTCCCGACAATAGAGGCAGAATCGACAAAAATATAGGTGGTGTAGGCAATGGAGTCTGTTTCGTCCCACGTCATGGGGATGGTGGCGATGGTTTGTGCGTCGGCAAAGCTGCTGTCATAAGCACGCTGCAGCTCAAACAGGTCATTGGACATGACGTCCTCTTCGTATGGAAAATAGACCTTCCACGAAAGCGTTTTGTAACGGGGATCAGAATAGTAATACCCCGTCGTTGTGTCTTGCCAGGTGTATGAGGCAACGGTAAAGTCATGAATTTTGTGGTAGGCCGGTATGTCCACCTTGTTCGACCTGATCCATTGTCTGATTTCCACATCGCCACTGGAGTTGGAGGTTTTGGTCTGCATGACAACGTAGAAACCGTGCTGCACGCTGTCGGCACTCTTCACAGAGAGCATGCCACCTTGTTCCGTGCAAATGACAGGGCTGGCGTTCCACGAAGTATAGTATTGATAAACCTGTTGGTATGAGACGTATGGAACGGCGAGATAACCGTAGTTATTTGTCCCGTTATTGGAAATAGGATAAAAGACCGGATCCATCAGCTGGGGCTGTTGGTCGCCGTTATAGGTGAAAGAGCCGAGGTTATAATCGTCTGTGCGATGCGTCCCGTGGTCGCCGGTGTAAGCTTTGGAGTGGACACCCGCAATGAAAGAGCTGTTCACCAACCGAACCGAGGGATACCAGTCGAACTCGAGGTAAGCCTTGTTATCGGTCACCTGCGTACGGGTGAGGAGCACTTCATAGATGGAGTCGCCTGCGTTATACACAACGGGGTCGCCTTCATAAACGTTGGTAACGACCAACAATCCTTCGAGAACCTTAATGTTAACAAACGCCTGGTCTTCAGGCACATTGGAGTATCTTCCTACATGATTGCGCCCGTCATCGGCGTGATAATAGAGGAAAGGAACAGGGCTTTCCTCGCCTATCTTAGTCCACGCGTATGCTTCCGAAATGTCATTGGCATTACCGGCATAACCGTCTAAATTGGTTCCCTTTCCGTATATTAGAATCTTGAAATGGATTTTTCCATTGCCCATGGTATAGGCGTCGAAGTTCGACGACTGGCCAAAATGGGCAATACCATAAGTAGGGGTTGCCATTACCGACAAAGGCAGCAGCAACATCAGCAGGAACCAGAATTTACAGTGGGAATTGTTGTTCATATAATTAAATTTATTCGTTTTTTGTTTCAAATCAAAGCGGCAAATATAATGAAAAAAACGAAAAACTCCGCACGATGTTAATAAACAAAGTTGAAAAAAACATACTTTTGCACTGCCATTCAAATCTGAATAAGATGAAGAACGTTTTATCAATATTGTTGCTATTTTGCGCATTGACCAGCTTTGCGCAAAGCCCGCTCCTCAACACGCAGTGGAATCAGGATTATCCGTACAACATGCTTTGCCCGGCTGATCCGTTTGAGAATTATGACCATAGTTATACCGGCTGTCCCGCCACTGCCATGGGGCAGATCATCAATTATTTGCAAACGACACACGATACCCGCTTTGACGACGACGATGACTATGTCAGCAGTTACTCCAGTCGGCAATTCCATATTGATGACGATTGGGACACCTATCAATTTCCGTCATTTCCCCAGCTGAACGAATTGTTGGATTCTGCCGATGCCGCCTTCCAACGTGGAGAGGAGCTTTCCGACTCACTGGTGGCCGCCGTGATTTTTGCCTGCGGCGTGGCCTGCAAACAAGTCTATACCGCATCGCCCAATCTTGGTTCCGGCACCTTTGCTGTGGATCAGGCGTATGCGGCATATCAACGATTTGGTTTCACAGACTGCCAACTGTTTCGGGAACCCGAACCGGAAATGTATGCTGCTTTGATTTCCAATATACAAGCCGGTTATCCTGCCCATCTGGCTGTTGAAAACTCCACCGGTACGTCCGGCCACAACGTCGTAGTGGACGGCTATCGCGAAAGTGACGGCAAATACCATGTCAACTTTGGCTGGGGCGGTTACAAGGACAATTGGTACAACATCCCCGACCCTGGTGGTTTTTCTTACGGATGGACTAAAATCGAAGGCATTATTCTGAACATCATACCTACGACATTGCCTGAGGCTGTTCACGATTTCACCCATCCGCAGGCACTTGAGGTTTACCCCAACCCTGTTTCCGATATTCTCTACGTGAAGAATCTTTCATACGAAGCGGTGGATTATGCCATTTTCAATGTTTTGGGCCAACAGGTAACGTCAGGTTCCACCGACGGAAGCATTTCCGTCGCGGAACTGGAACCGGGCATCTATGTTTTGCAGATCAAGGGTGAGAGACAGATGAAGACAACGAAGTTCGTGGTGAAATAATTGAAAAGTTTTGGGGTTTTGCAGGTGAATTTTAAAAACTACAATTATGAAGAAGTTTTGTTTGTTGATTTTTGCAGTAGCCCTTTGCCTTTCCTCGTACGCTCAATATGTGGATTTGGGGCTCCCGAGCGGAACAAAGTGGAAATCTTCCAATGAAACAGGCGGCAATAACGGTCTTTATACGTACGATGAGGCTGTTAAAGCTTTTGGAAACGAACTGCCAACATTGGTACAATATGTCGAATTAATTGATTCTTGTAAATGGGAGTGGCTGAAGGATAAAAAAGCTTTTAAGGGGACAGGTCCGAACGGAAATTTCATTATTCTGCCCGCTACGAGCCACCGCGATTGCGATGGCGATGTGCACGTCGCAGATTTCTATTGCTTTATGGGGAAAATATACAATCAGCCCCACCAAAGACAAACTATTTTTAGATTGTGAAAATGTAGTATATTTGCAATATGAAATATGATTGGAAGCATATTAAAGATTTACGCAAAGCCTCTATTTTCGACCTTACCGACGATATTGAGGTTGTTCGAGATTGTACAGGTAATCCATACATTACGATTGATCAAAAGGAAGAGTATGAGAAATGTCTGGGAGAATGGGAGCGAGTAGTCACTTTTTGTAAGCTTTATCGAGAAAATTACAATGAGGATTTTTTTAATGCTCTTAAAAAATCTTTCCCTGATGTTTTCAAAGAACATCCAGTGTTGCCCAATGATATTTATTGGGAGTGATTTTATTGTCAGTTTTTAAGTAATCATATTTTTACGCCATGAAGAACTTGTCTTTTTAGAAATATTTCATATTTTTGAAGTTGGAAAAAATGTAGAAATAGTATTTTTGATAACGTTAATTTATAATGCCCGATGACTTTTTTAAACAAATTTCACAAAGAGGCCGTGATGAGGAAACAGCGGAAAATCGCAGAATCCATGAAATCGCCGATGAACTCCGAAGACGCTGTCAAATATATGAAACTCAATCTCGAAATAGCAAAGAAAATGTAAGTTGTTTCGAAATTGAGCGGTGTGTCACAGAGCAATATGCCAAGAGCGTTGATTTGTGGATTCGGTTGGATAACATTGAACGTTTGGGTCTTCCAGGCCCAAGTGGAATTGTTGATGCGGAAATCAATAGAAAAGATAATATAAAGGGCACGGAGCTGTAATCCGAGCCCTTTGAGGTATTTGGAGGTGTGAGATTAATGTTTCATCACCTCATGTTACATAAATTTTACATCCTTGCAGCGTTATAAAGTTTTATGGTGCAAAAATATAACGTGTCGTCACTTGCTCGCATTTTTGCTGTCCGTGAACTGGACCACCACAGAGGGGCCGAGACCCTCGGTAACCGTAACGGAAACATCAATTTCGCCAAGTTTCGTGACAAAGGACGCATTATAACTGCATTTATTATCAACCACGGCCTGGAACTTTTCTTCATCTGTCCGTGCAGAGACCAGAAACTTCTCCTCCTCCTCCTTTGGCTTGCCATACTCCTTCGTCAGCTTGTTCTTGACATCAGAATAGGTTTTTTGCAACGACTGCCAATCCTCATTAGTGAAAATGCAAGCCAAAACACTATATACCAAATCCTGACTTTCCAACGACACAGAGCCTACCACACAATCGTAACCCAAATAATTACCGAAAAAGAGGTCAACGCCCGAGACACGTTGGACGTATGTCAGGCCTTTGTCGGTCGCATGTTTCTTGAATTGGTCCAGCGTCCCATCGATGGGCACGCCCATGAAGGTGAGGTGCTCTTGTGCAACGGCACAAGAGAACAAAGCTATCGCAAAGATACTGCAAACTATTTTTTTCATTGTTGTGGGATTTGGTGGAAAACTAATCAATATTCTAACTTCAGAATGTTATAAAAATTGCATGTAAATGTTAAAAAGTCAAAGATTCGAATTATTTCGTACCTTTGCACCGTTAAAACCTTACTGCAAGGATTTTTTCTAAACGAATAGTAACTCATTAAACATAACATCATGCGAAGAAATTTATTTATTACCTTTATGATGTTTGCGATGTGTACGTTAGGCATGGCGCAAACCGTCGTGTTTAGCGACAATTTCGACAGCTACACAGCAGGTAGCCATTTGGCGCAGACAAACCCCGCGTGGACCACCTGGAATGATTTGCCGGGAAGTGCCGAGGACGGCGTGATTTCCAATGCACAGTCCGTCTCTGCTCCAAACTCGTTGTATATTTCCGGCTCCGTTGACCAGATTTATCCTTTTGGCAACTATTATACCGGACACTATACCGTCTCCTTTAATATGCTTGTGCCCTCCACAGGCGATGGCGCATACTTCAATGTCCAGCATCGAATCAAATACCAATGGGCTTTTGCCTGTTATTTCTACAATAACGGCACAGGATACCTCAGAGTCGGGAACATCGATTTCAACTTCACTTACCCTTCCAACTCATGGTTCCCTGTAGTGATGGATGTGGATTTGGATCAAAATGTAGCTTCTCTTTCTGTCAACAACACGGTGGTCAACACATGGCCGTTCCATTACACCGAAAATGACACCTTAGGAGAACTTCAGTTGGCTGCAATTGACTTATATGCGGGCGCTCCAGACCCCAACGCGAGTGGAACATATTATGTGGATGACTTCACCGTGACCGAGGTTAACGCTGCCTTGGTTGGCAAATTCGAAGTAACCCCTGACACGCTTCAGGCAAACATGGCCCCAGACGACTCTTGTACACTGAACCTCCGTTTAACCAACCCGGGCACCATGCACACCAATTATCGTATAGTCCCCACATATGATATCCCCAATCCGGACATGACCAGCACAGGTGCTTCCGTGCTACGCTACTGTAGCGATACTATTCAATCCTCCTGGGGGTATTACAATGCTACCGAATATGATATTGCCATCTATTTCCCGTCCTCTGAACTCCAATCCCATATCGGCAAGACCCTCCAGACCATTTCGGTTGTGATGACTGACCAAATCACAAACGCTAAAATCAGGGTGTATGACATGGGCAACAGTTTTTGGTCAACCGGCCCCGGCGATGTTCTGTATGAGCAGTCGTTTTCGCCTGTTAACGGTTGGAACCATGTGTCGCTGAATACGCCATTTGTCTTGGATGGCCGTGATCTTTGGGTGGGTGTGTGGATTGACCAGCCCGATTCTATCTATCCTATTTTCTTTGACAACCACATTCAGAATGGATACAGTTCCTGGGTCAGAAAAAATAACACATGGTACACTTATATTATAGAATTCCCGTTCAGCCACATGATTATGGCCCAGATTGATGGTACTCCCATCAATCCGTGGCTCAATGTTGACCCTGCTGCCGGCATTGTCAATATCGCTGGATGGCCTGGTGACACGGCAAATGTAGATGTCAAAATAAACACCGAGGGCATGGGATATGGCGAGACACACTCGGCAAAATTACATTGCTACTCCTCTGATTTCGATAACAAAGAAGTAGTGGTGCCTGTTTATCTGAACATCACCAACGTCTCTGTGAACGAACACAACCAGATCGAGGTCGCGCTTTATCCGAATCCGGCAACGGACTTCGTGCAAATCACCTCCGACCAGATTCTCAGCGTGAAAGTTTTCAATCTGTCAGGGCAGCTGATGCATTACGGCACATACCATGACAGCCGGGTGATCATCCCTACCACCAATTTTACCGCCGGCACCTATCTTGTGGAAGTCACCACCAAAGGTGGCAGAACCACGAAGAAGGTGGTGGTGCGGTAGGCTTTGTGCTTTGTCCAACAGGATAACCCACTCTTTGTTTTTTTGTATTTTTGCCACCTAAAATTGTATAACTGTAATTGCTATCTTATGAAAATCGCCCTTTTTGCTGCTGTCCCCGATGAGGTTGGTGCTTTTGCCGACCATGTGAACTTTACCGGTATCGGACGCGAGAACACCACCCGCGCCATGATCCGTTTCATGGAAAAATACAAAGATGAGGATTTCGTCATGCTCAACATCGGCTCTGTGGGCTCGCACGACCGGACCGTTGGCACCGTGCTGAGTATTCGGGAAATTCTTTCAGGCAGTTCCATGTTTTATGAAGAAGAGATGCTGCCGTTCCATTTCGATTTGAAGGCGGATGAACAGGTGCAGAATGCCACGTTGTACTCCTCCGACTGCTTCGTGTCCCCGGAAGTTTTCACAGAAAATCACCTCGAATCAATCAAATCCAAAGTCGATTGCTTTGACATGGAATCCTCCGTCTTGATCTCCTTTGCGCAGGATTATGGCAAAAAATATGTGTCCTACAAGATTGTTTCCGACAATCTGGATGTGGATATTGTGGTCTGGAGGCAGCGTGTGCAGAATTTGTCGAAAGTTTTAGTGGCTCATATTCAGCAAGTTCTAGATGAATTAGGACAAAATGAGAAAATTGAGTTTTTAAAATAGGCGTTATTAGAAAAAAAGTGTATTTTTGCGCCCTCAAAAGGAGGAGAGATGGCCGAGTGGTCGAAGGCGCACGCCTGGAGAGCGTGTAACCGCCAAAAGCGGTTCCTGGGTTCGAATCCCAGTCTCTCCGCTGACAAAGAGACATAATGATCTGTTAGCTCAGTTGGTTTAGAGCGCTTGCTTGACAGGCAAGAGGTCACAAGTTCAAATCTTGTACAGATCACACAAAAGAAAAGGCACCCGAAAAGGTGCCTTTGTTGTTTTCAGAAAGATTGTTCCCGACTATTTCTTTTTCAATTCTTCCACATCGTGGTACAGTTTTGGAAGATTCTTCACGTAAATGAGTTCCTTCCACTTGGTCTGCGCGTCGATGGCCGGCACGCCGAAGAGAGTGGTGCTCTCCTGTTGTACGCTCTTGTCGATGGCAGAGAGGGCGTACAGGACCGTGTTCTTGGCGATGTACAGGTCTTTGTTCACGCTGGCCTTGGCCCAGATCTTGCAGTCGTCGTCGATGTAGGTGCAGCCGGCGATGCCGCTTTGTGCGCCTAAGAGCACGCGCTTGCCGATGTGGGTGTCATGGCCCACTTGCACCAAATTGTCGAACTTGGTGCCGTCGCCGATGTAGGTGGTGCCGGAAACGCCCTTGTCGATGCAGCAATTGCAGCCTATTTCCACATCGTTGCCGATGACCGTGTTGCCGCAAGAGCTCAGTTTCACCCAGCGGTCAGCCCGTTTCTGGAAATAGCAGGCGTCTGCGCCGATGGTGCTGTTGGAATGGATGACCACATTGTCGCCGATGACGGTGTCCGCATAGATGCTGACGTTGGAGTGGATCAGGCAGTTCTTGCCGATTTTCACATTCTCGCCGATGAAGACCAACGGTTGAATCACCGTGCCCTCGCCGATTTCGGCGGTCGGGTGGATGTTGGTGCTTTGTGGCGTGAAGTGCGTGAAGTTCTCCACAATTTTCAGGTAGTCTATCAAAGGATCTTCGGTGAAGATCAGCACCTTGCCGTCGGGGCAGGGCATCTCGGTGCGGTTGATGAGGATGAAGGTCGCCTTGCTCTGCAGGGCGCGCGTATAATATTTGTCGCAATCCACAAAAGTCAAGTCGCCCTCCTCAACCGAATGCAACTCGTTAAGGCCGGTAACCATGCGGTCAGTGTGGCCAAAAATGTTGACGGGATGTCCGATCAGACGGATGACCTCATCTAAAGAAATGGGTGTCTGGAACCTCATTATTCCTTGACTCTTTCAGAGTATTTGTTGGTACGGGTGTCAACTTTGATTTTTTCTCCGGCGTTGATGAACAGCGGGACATAAACCTCTGCGCCCGTCTCCACAACGGCTCTTTTCAAGGAGTTGGTGGCGGTGTTGCCCTTGATACCGGGGTCAGCTTCGATGATCTCGAGATCGACGAAAGGCGGAAGTTCGCAGGTGAGCGGCGTGTCGGTGTCGGTGTGATACATGATTTCCACGGTCTGGCCCTCTTTCAGCAGGTCCGGGTTGTTGATCAGGTCCTTCTCGATGGTGAGCGGTTCGAAAGTCTCAGCATGCATGAAGTTGTAGGTGGTGGCACCCTCCTTGTAGGAGAAAATGTACGGACGACGCTCTACGCGGGCGAGTTCGATCTTGATACCGGCGTCGAAACGGAATTCCTGAACTCTTCCGTTCTTGAGGTTTTTCAGTTTGGTGCGTACAAAGGTGTTGCCCTTGCCCGGTTTCACGTGCAGGAACTCAACGATGGTCCATATCTCGTTGTTGTACACAATACAAAGTCCGTTTTTAAAATCAGCTGTTGTTGCCATATAGTTTAATTAAGTTTATATAAAAATTACAGGCTGCAAAAGTACGTTTTTTTTCTTTACGATGAACTTTGCAGCCTGTATAAGGCGAAAATACTGTCTGTTAGCCAGGTTATTCGATGACAACCCTGTGTTTGGCGATGATCTTGCGGAGATTGATGAGCGCATAGCGCATTCTGCCCAATGCGGTGTTGATGCTCACACCGGTGATTTCGGAAATCTCCTTGAAACTGTAATCCTGGTATATGCGCATGACCAGCACCTCCCGCTGCTCCTGCGGAAGATACTCAATGATGCGGTGCAGGTCGTTGTAGATTTGCTCTCGGATGATCTTCTGCTCGACAGAGTCCTCATGCGTGCTGATGATGTCGAAGATGTCGAACTCGTTGTCGCCGTTGTCGAACATCGGCATCCGCTGCACTTTCCGGTAATAGTCGATCTTCAGGTTGTTGGCGATACGCATGACCCACTGGAAGAACTTGCCCTCCTCATGGTAGTTGCCCGACCGGATGGTGTTGATGACTTTGATGAAAGTGTCCTGGAAAATGTCTTCCGCGAGTTCTTTGTTTTTGACGGAAAGCATAATATAAGAGAATAGCCGCTTTTCATAGCGTGCTATCAATGATTTCAATGCTTGCTCGTTTCCGCTTTGATAACTGGCTATCAACTCGTTATCTGTAAGTTTAACGGTCTTCATAGAAAACTCCTTTCTTTATGTATTAATGTTAAGAAAGTAGATTAATGTCGATAGCAGGTCTCCTATTTTTTAGTGTTTACAATTCAGTTATTTTAATGCTGCAAAAATACAATCTTTTTGATAAACTCAATTTTAATTCTGATTTTTTTTGAATTTTATCACAAAGGAATGTTGGCTTTATGTTATAATATATTGATATTCAATTTTATATATCAGTTTTTCGGGAAAAGATTTTTTTAAGGGGGAAATGATGGTTGCATATCACTCTAAAATTTGTATTTTTGCACGTCAATATAAAATCAATGGCATCGTTTGAAAGTTTATATAACAAGATTGAATATAATGTAAAAGCGGCGTTGTTGAAACTGTCTGATTTGCAGAAGTATAATGAGAGTTTGAAACGTGAGAACGAGGCATTGAAGGCGAAAGAGAAAGAGATGCAGGGTCAGATAGATGAATTGACGGAAAGATTAAAATTAATAGTGGTAACTAAAACAGTTTTTAATAAGAAAGATAAACAAGAGACAAAAAAGCAAATAAACGATTGGGTGCGGGAGATTGACAAGTGTATAAGCCTGCTCACGAACAAGTAACATGGAGAACGATCGCATAAAGATAACGATTCAGGTGGCGCAACGCCCGATGACGGTCACGATACAGAAGGAATGGGAGCATTACTTCCGTGAGGCGGAAAAGATAATCAATGACAGTTTTTTGGAATTTGCTAAAAAATGGACATATACAGACCAACAAGACTTGTTATCCAAGATATTGGTCGATTTTGTAGTGAAATGGTTGGCTGACGAGGAACGGCTCAAAGGTTTTGACGAGGAAGTGGTGCCGATGATGGAGTCGCTGAAAGAGCTGACAGACAAATTTGAAGTTGATTAATTCGTTCTTTGAAATAACCCATCCCGCATAAGTTCAGATACGTTTGTTAAACTCAACACATTATCAAACGAAGGGGACGCTTGACTTGCCTAGAACAGGCCCGAATCCGCAAGGATGGCTGCATGCAGCCCGGGGAAGCGCGAAGTGAGCCGGCACCTTCATCCATATCTATTAGGAGTTTTTCGAAACCCTATGGAACTTATGCGGTTTTTTTATGCAAAAAATTTAACTAAATAACTTTATAAACTTTACAAACCTTAATAACTTTACAAACTAAAACCCACATAATATGACAGTACTATGGATTTTGATAGGCATCGTGGTCGGCATTGCGGCTGGCCTCGGAATCGCCTACACACTACTTAAAAACCAACTCACCAAAGCGGGTCGAGAAGCGTTGAAGAAAGCGGAAGAGGATGGCGAACTTCTGAAAAAAGAGAAGATTCTGCAGGCTAAAGAGAAGTTCCTGCAGCTGAAGAGCGACTATGAGAAGACCGTGCACGACCGCAATCAGCAACTCTCCGCAGCGGAGAATCGCATCAAGCAGAAAGAGAACACGCTGGGCCAGAAAATGGAGGAATTGAACAGAAAGACTGCCGAGAACGCTGCCCTGAAGGAAAACCTCAGCAAGCAAATGCAAGCTACTGCCCAGAAACAGAAGGACTTGGATGAACAGACTTCCATTCAGAAAGCAAAACTGGAATCTATAGCCGAACTCACCTCCGAACAAGCCAAAGCTCAACTGATTGAACTGATGCGCGATGAGGCAAAGGCTGACGCCATGGTCATGATTAAAGACATTGTGGACGAGGCCAAAAATACCGCCAACCTGGAAGCCAAGAAGGTGGTGGTGAATGCATTGCAACGTACCGGCGTGGAAGCAGCCATCGAGAATACGGTTTCCGTGTTCAACATTGAGAATGATGAAATCAAGGGCCGTATCATCGGTCGCGAGGGACGTAATATCCGCACCCTGGAGAACCTGACCGGCGTGGATGTCATCATCGACGATTCCCCAGACGCCATTCTGCTCTCCAGCTTCGACCCTGTGCGCAGAGAAATCGCCCGCCTTTCCCTCCAGAAACTGGTCTCCGACGGCCGTATCCACCCTGCCAGAATCGAGGAGGTGGTGGCCAAGACGAAGAAGCAGATTGAGCAGGAGATCGCCGAGCTGGGCAAGCGCACCTGTATCGATTTGGGCATTAACAACATGCCTCATGAGCTGATGCGTATGGTCGGTAAGATGCGGTATCGTTCTTCGTATGGACAGAACCTGCTTCAGCATGCCAAGGAGGTGGCTAACCTCAGTGCCGCCATGGCAGCGGAATTGGGACTGAACCCGAAGATGGCACGCCGTGCGGGCTTGTTGCACGACATTGGCAAAGTGCCCGATACGGAACCCGAATTGCCGCACGCACTCTTCGGCGCACGCCTGGCCGAGCAATACAAGGAACGCCCGGAGATTGTCAACGCCATCGGTGCTCACCACGATGAAATGGAGATGAACACGCTTATCGCGCCCATCGTCCAAGTGTGTGATGCCATCTCAGGCGCTCGCCCTGGCGCACGCCGCGAGGTGGTGGAAGCCTACATGAAACGTCTCAACGATCTGGAGAATCTTGCCTTGACCTACCCCGGAGTGGTGAAAACCTACGCCATCCAGGCCGGCCGTGAGCTCCGCGTGATCGTCGGCGCTGAGAAGGTTTCCGATGCTGAGGTGAACCAGATCTCCTTGGATCTCTCCAAGAAAATTCAGAATGAAATGACCTATCCCGGACAGATCAAAATCACGGTTATCCGCGAGACCCGTTCGGTTAATTATGCCCGTTAAGCGTTATGGAAGAAGAGAAGAAACACAAAAACAATATTAAACTGTATATCATCGTATATGGAGTGACACTCGTGTTGTTCTTGTGTTACTTCTTTTTCATTTCCGACCACAACATCAAAACGCATCGTGAGCTGAATCGTAAGATCGACAATCTGGAAGAGAAAATTGTCTATACCAAGAATCAGGTGGGCAATGCCTACACTTTTGAGCAACTCTCCTCGGATTCCGTGCTGTTGGAGAAATATGCCCGCGAGCACTTGAATATGCACAAACCCGATGAGGATGTTTTTATTCTAATACGCGAATAATGAAGATTCTGATAGTGAACGGAGTGAATTTGCAGCAACTTGGCACGCGCGAAGTCGATATCTACGGATCGATATCCTTCGATTCGTATCTGTCTGAGTTGAAAAGTCTGTATCCGGATGTGCAGTTTGATTACTTTCAGTTTGATAACGAGGGCGACCTGGCCAATGTGGTAGCCAATGCGAAGGGTTACGAAGGTGTCGTTCTCAACGCAGGTGCCTATACGCATTCGTCCGTGATATTGGCGGATGCTGTGCGCACCACGTCCTGTCCGGTGGTGGAAGTGCATATTTCAAATCTATTCGGACGTGAGCAATACAGAAAGAATTCCGTGCTCTCTTCCTGTTGTGCGGGCTTCATCTCTGGTTTCGGGTTGGATAGCTACAGGCTGGCAGTGGAATTTTTTGCGGGGAAAAAAATCAACATGGGTTAAACTCGGAGAGCGCTTTGATGTCTCTTCACTGTTTTTTTGAATCATAATTACTACATCAAAAAAAATATCAGTTATGAAAAAAGTACTTAGTTTATTAATCGTAACAGCTTTTGTGTTTTCCGCTTTTGCGCAGGATGCCAATACGGATAAGAACAAGAAGGTGAAAGAACCTGAAATCACCTTTGAAACATTGGTTCATGATTATGGCAACATTATGCAGGGTGACAATGGTACTTGCGAGTTTGTTTTCAAAAACACTGGCAAGGCAGATCTTCTTCTGACCAATTGTCGTTCCAGTTGCGGTTGCACGGTTCCTGAATGGCCCAAGGATCCCATCGCTCCGGGTAAAAAGGCCACTATCAAAGTCAAATACAACACTCAAAGAGTGGGTGCCATCAACAAATCCATCACCGTGGAATCCAATGCGGTCAACAACCGCGTGGTGTTGAACATCAAGGGCAATGTTTCCGCCAAACCGGTCGAGGCAGCGCCTGACAATGGTGCCACTCCGCTCAAAGAGAATAACTAATAAAAACAAACAGCAATGAAAAGGTTGATGATCCTGTGCTTGATGATAGGCGGACTTTTCGCTTTGCAAGCCCAGACTACCAAAGCTACCCCGTACAAAGGCACGGGTGCTGAGATACAGTTTGACAAACTTACTGTTGACTTCGGCACTTTGAAGGTCGGGGATGTGAAGACCGTAACCATCACGTTCACGAATATCGGCAAAAAGCCGTTGATTCTGGACGATGTGATCTCCTCGTGTGATTGCACCACTGTGGATTGGTCCAAGCAGCCGATAATGCCTGGTAAGAAAGGCACGATCAAGGCCACCTATACAGCCAAGCATACGGGTTTGATCAGCAAACGCCTGACGGTGTTGTCCAACGCCAATACCGACAGAGTGATATTACAACTGAAAGGGGAGGTGAAGTAACCATCCCCTTTTATTCCTCCGGGGTCGTTTGGTTTTGACAGCAAGTTCGGGGGATTGTAAGCAGGCCGGAGTTTGTGGGCTGATTCCGTTAAAAGTTAACCCTCAATGCCAATAAACGGCGAAACTTCTTATGCATTCGCAGCGTAACCGTTGCGGATCCTGCCGCGCAGACAAGGTCTGTAGCCGCGGGCGCTTCCCCGGAAGTTTTTCGGTCCAACGTCCGGTCAGAAGTGTCATAAAAGGACAGATAGCGAGTGTGTGCTTCGACGCATGAGCGAAAATTCAGAAGATAAGCTGCCGTGAGGTTTGTCTCGTACCATGCGGTGGCCGACAAGCAAACGAAGACTAAGCTTGTAGAAAGCAATCTTGCGGCATGTTTGGACGCGGGTTCGACTCCCGCCGGCTCCACTTGAAAAGCATCCTTCACTAAAGGGTGCTTTTTTTATGCCATCTTATTCCTGAACGCGATACCTGGGGATCGGCTTTATGAACAAATCGGATATTTTGTAAGGACGGTATTCATCCAGCCACCTGAAATCCTGAAGACGGCGGCTTTTATCTTCCAATTGTTGGTCAGGATATATCTTGCCGTCGGGCTGGTCGTAGAACCTTATCTGGCTGATTTTGTTATCCTCCAGAAAAATGCACATCTCGTTGGTGATAGAGGTGTTGATGCCGATGAGCGAACTGTCCTCTTCCTGCAAGTAGTAGATGCATTCGGCATTGTTGACGATATTTACACGGTATAGCTCCCTGTCGCGGATGTATCCCGTGATGTTGATGCCCTTGATTTGGTTGAACTCTGTGTTCTCGAAAAGTCCGCCGACTATAAAGCCGGACTTGCAGAGGTCGATTCTCATGTTGGAGGAGTCCAAAATCGAGAAGTGTATGGTGTCGGCAGAAAGCTGGTACTCTTCCGACCAGACCACGGGATTGTAATACATGGTGATAAGCGAGTCTTCTACCAAATACATCAGCGAATCGCAGGCCCCTTGCAGGTCCTGGCGATAGAATTTCACCTGGTTGTATGCGGCCATCCATTGCGCAGACTGGCTGCTGTCAAAAAGAATCTTCAAAGTGTCCGCATGCAGATACAGGGAATCGTTGTTGTCGATCAGTACCAGCAGCGCGCTGTCGGTGGCAATGGACAACCCTCCGTTTTCATGATGCTCGACAAAATCTCCCTTGAGAATGTAGTTTTGTTCCGTATCCACGACCGTGACATTGTTCCAGGCACGTCCGAACTGAAGTTCCTTGTAATAATGCACGGAGTCCGCAAACAGCTTCTGTGCTTGGTTGAATATCTGCACATCTCCGGTGAGTTGCGCGTTTTCCCGTTCGGTATCGTACCAGCCTCTGTTGGTGAATATTTCGCTGCTGTCTTCGGAAGAGAACAGATGGGTGGGTGAGATGAAAAAGGCAATTTTGCTTTGTGCATTGTAACGCAAGGAATCGCAGTCCATTCGGTAGGTCTTGCTCTTGAGCTGCACATCGCCGTTCCCGTATGCATCGTCGGTTTTGGTGTAGTAACGTCCGGTCTGGCTGGTGAGGGTGTCTTCACCGTTGAATATCCTCCCGCCTGTCAGGTAGTAGCCCATGTCTAGGTTGAGGTCGTATATCAAGCTGTCTGACAAAAGGTAAGATTTTTTCTTCTCCAGTTTGACGTTGCGTGCGATGGAAGCAATCTTGAGGTTGCCGTCGTAATATGCCTTGCGGCCGTATAGGACCACGGAGTCGCCCACCAGAATTTTCACCCGGTCGCCGAATGCGATAAGGTAGTTGTCCCTTTCGTATAGATATGCGCTGTCACAATAGCCTCGGATATTATCCTGTGCAAATGCCACGTGCCCGATCAATCGTTGAGCCCCTGGCAGGAAATCCTCGTCATATAGTCCAATGTCCGCCCTGTATTGGATTTTGCGGTTGTTCTGAGCCGTCGTGGTGCAGACAATGCCCAGAAGGAGGCAGAGAAGGAATAAGAACTCAAGCCGGCGCATGGTTAGGGTATCAATGTGGAATCAATGTGTTGTGATACAATGCGATCTTGCTTGAATGTAATCTCCTTGTACACTTTTCCGGCAGGATTGTAGTAAATTTCCTTGCCATCCTTGAGGTTGTGCACATAATGAGTGATTCTGCTGGTCCTGCCGATGGCATCGTAGGCGAGCAACTCTCCGGTTCCGTTTTTGAAGTGTCCTTCGCCTACAATAACGCCGCGTTCATCGTAATATGTCCAGTCTCCATCGAACATGTCGTTCTTGAACATTCCTTCCGCTTTGATCTGCCCGTTGTAGTGGAACTGCTTGTGCGGTCCATCTTTCTTACCATGCACATAGAATGTCTCTTGGGTTTTTTCTCCGTTGGGAGAGTACATGACCTCCTTTCCTTCTATAGAATCGTTGACATAGACACAATAGGTGTCCAGGTTCCCGTTTTCATAATAGCGATAAAAATCGCCGTTGCGTTTGCCCTTCTTCATTTCCACTTCTATCTCAATCGTGTTGGGGCTGTGGAACATGTACACGCTTTTCCCGGTCTCCTTTCCGAATTTATAGTGGATGATGGATTGAAGCCGTCCGTCAGGATAATAATTCTTCTCGGTCTTAGTGCAGGAACACAATGTGACAACTGCCACCAGGAACAAGAATGCTGCGTACGTTTTTTTCATAATCGTTTGCGTTTAGGCCGCAAAAGTACAAAAAACGGAGGCAACTGCAATAGAAAAATTTACAGCCGGATTTTGGAATCATGAAATCATCCGGCTGTAAACGTTTTTTGGAGTTTTAATACTTGACTACTTTTTTCTGGATGGTGCCGAATGCGGTGTTCGCTTTCAGGACGTAAGCCCCGCAAGGAATATCGGATACGGAGAAATGTTGGGATTCCAGAGGGTGGTCCCAGGTCTTCACCGCTTGCCCGAGTAGATTGTATAAGGTCATGGATTGGACCTCAGTGCGCCCCAGATGAATCTTGAATTGGGTTTGGGTAGGGTTTGGATAGATGCCGAAGGTCTCTGGATTGAAGTCAGCTACGGCAGTGCTGTCTCCCGAGTCGGTATGCTTTGTGATTTTGATGTTGTTGAGCTGGGTGTTCCCTTTGTTGGAGGCCTGCAATGTCCATCGGATATATCTAGCACCGTGGTCAGGGATGGTATAGGAGAATCGGGTGAAGTTGTCCAAGGATATGTCATCCCCGAAGATGGAGGCTAATGGAGTCCAGTTTTGGCCATCGGCGGAATGGCTGACCGTGAAGGTGACACCTTCGTACGCCGACGGGTTGGATCCGCCTTTTTTGCCTTTCAGCTCAAAAACCAGGGTCTCCGGAGCACTGTCCAGATGGGCGACCAAACTGGCTTCGCCTGCGTGCGAGGATTCGAATTTGACGGAACCATCCGAGTAGGAGCTTCCTAAATGATAGCCTCTGAAACCTCTCATCTGCAGAATGTCGGTGTGGGTGGAGTTGCTGTTGTCGGAAATGTCGAAGGGAAGGATCACCAGAGAGTTGGTGTCCAGGATGGTGTAAGAGGCTGTGGCGACCTCGCTGTCGTACATGTTTTCCTTCGTGGCAACGGCTTTGACCGTGCAATTTGAGTTGATGGTAAGAGGGCCTTCGTAGCGGTTGGCGCGGTCGGTTGGTGCACTGTTGTCCATCGTGTAGTATATCACGGCCCCTTCCGTGGATGTGGTGATGTTGACGGTTTGGGGCTCGTAGTAGGTGCCGCCTGCAGGGGAGAGGGTAGGCTTGGCTGCAGTTTCCAGCACGGTCTCTTCACCAACCACCAGCGAGAGGTCGTCAATACGGTAATCCACACGGGCCAGATTGGAGAACCGGATATGAAGATTGGCACAGGATGGGACTCCAGGGTAGCGCACTCGGTACCATCCTGACGTGCCGGTTCCGGCGGGCAGCGTGTCCGATAAGTGCAACCTTCTCCATTGAAGGCTGTCGGCAGAGACTTCAACCACCAGGTTGCTCCCATTCTCGGCGTTTGTCTTCCGCAGACCGCAATAGAGAGACAGGTTTGTGTCGGCGGCGGTGTTGAGGCCGGACACCATAAACCACTTGACCGTGTCGTTGATCATCACGTTGCCGCCGCCGGAGGCCATGCCGTAGTTGTTCGATGCGCTGGAACTCCGGATGTCACAGGTGCCGTCACCCGTGTAAATGACCGATTGGTTTTGCCAGCCTGTGTAGTTTTGCACCAGTGTGGTGGCGGTGGGAGTGCCGAAATTTTCTTCGTAAACGACACGCTGGGCTTGTGCTGCTGACGGAATAAATCCGAAAATCACAGCGAATGAAAACAGAATGCAACTGAGAAAGTCTAGCTTTTTCATAGTTTTTTCGTTTTTTTAATGGTTAATAAATAAAATGTTGCAGACGTAAATCTGCATTCATGGATATGCTTTCAAAAACGGTGCAAAGATAGGATAAAAATCCGATAATGCAATATTCTGTGGAAAAATATTTAAATAAAAGTTAATTTTAATTCATTCCACGGGATTTTTTGATGCGTTCGTAGGCTTCATTCACTTGGGCGAATTTGACTTCCGCGGCTTTGCGCACATCCTCGCCCAGGTGGCTGACTTTGTCGGGATGGTGTTTCTTTGCGGCGGCGCGGTAGGCTTTCTTCACCTCGTCGTCGGTGGCATCCGGGGAGACTTCCAATATTTTGTAATCGTTCTCCAAAGTGGCTTGGGATGTTCTGCTGCTGTAGGAAGAGTTGCCCCCGTAGGTATAATCGCCGTAGGTTTGCTGGTATCCGCCGTAGTAGGAACCCACGAACATGGATTTCACGGCCTCGTAGTTGCTGCGGCTGATGCCGCAAAGGTCGGAGATGTACTGGATGGCGTTCAATTCTTCTTGACGCATGGAACCGTCGGCATTGGAGAAGCCGAAGAGGAATTGCAGGATTACCAGTTTCTCATAGATGGTGGCGTGCTGCCGGAGGTCGGCGCACACACTCTGAATGTCAATGTCTGAGTTGAGGATGTCCCTGAACCGGAGCATGGCCGAGGAGAGCTGCTCCGACGACATGGTCTTGGCCAGAAACTGGCGCACGTATTCCATTTCGGAACGCAGCAGACGGTTGTTGTCGGCTTTGGCCACGTATGCGGCCAATACCAGTTCGTGCTCGGTGAAATCCTGTGATTTGTAATAATGCTTGTTAACACGGATTCTATTTTTGCCAAAGATGAAATCCAACAAGGTGCCTATCAGAAATCCGATAAAGGCACCATGCCAATCAGAAATCATAAATCCGAGGATGGCGAAAATAAAACTGAATATGCCGGTGAAGAGACAGCCCATGTGAAAAGTTTAGAGTTGAGAGTTTAGAGTTGAGAGTTACCAGACGAAGGCGTCGTCGTTGAACCATTTCCCCTGTGCGGAAAGCACTTGCTGGATTACATCCCGCACGGCTCCGTTGCCGCCGGGGCGCGGTGAGACATAATCGGCAATGTGCATGATTTCCTCTGCCGCATCAGCAGGGCAGCATTTGATGCCGGCCAGCAACATCATCTTGTAATCGGGAATGTCATCGCCCATGATGAGCACGTTCTCGGGTTGCAGGTTGTGTTTCTCAAGATATTCGTGAAACATCAGGATCTTGTCATGCACCTTCAGATACATTTCCATGCCGGGAAAGTCCTTGTATCGCAGCCGCATGGATTCGGCATAGCCGCCGGATATGACGGCTACGTTGTACCCTTTCCGGAGTGCGTATTGCAGTGCATAGCCGTCTTTGACATTCGTGGCGCGCACCTGTTCGCCGTCGCGCTGCACGTAGATCTTGCCGTCCGACAATACCCCGTCAAAATCGAAGATGAACGTGTTGATTTTCTGTATCTTTTCCTGTAACTCGATCATGATGGTGCGGGTTTATTGTGCGATGGGTTGTTTGTTGACAATGACAATCTCCTCTTTCAAATCATCGTAATCCAGATCCACCACGGAACCTTGTGGCAGGGTTTGGTTCAGGATTTCTTCTGCAAGCAGGTCTTCCACATGCTTCTGGATGGCGCGCTTGAGCGGGCGGGCACCGTAGTTGGCATCCCAGCCGGCCTCGGCGAGGTGCTCTTTTGCCTTGTCTGTGACATGGATTTCAATGCCCAGGTCTTGCACGCGGCCGATGACCTTCCTGAGCTCGATTTCGATAATCTTGATGATTTCGTCCTTGCCCAGGCTGTTGAAGTAGATGACATCATCGACGCGGTTAAGGAATTCGGGCGAGAAGTTGGCCTTCAGGGCCTTTTCGAGGATGCCGTGCTCGACCTTGTTCTGGGCGGCTTTGGTTGCCTCCGTGTTGAATCCCACGCCAGTGCCGAAGTCCTTGAGCTCGCGCGTGCCGATGTTGGAGGTCATGATGAGGATGGTGTTCTTGAAATCGACCTTGCGGCCCATGCCGTCAGTGAGCTGGCCCTCGTCGAACACTTGCAACAAGACGTTATATACGTCGTGATGGGCCTTTTCGATTTCATCGAGCAGGACGATGGAGTAGGGCTTGCGGCGCACCTTCTCGGTGAGCTGGCCGCCCTCTTCGTAGCCCACGTATCCGGGAGGCGCACCGATGAGGCGCGACACCGTGTGCTTCTCCATGTATTCGCTCATGTCGATACGGATGATGGCATCCTGTGAGTCGAAAAGATATTCCGCCAACACTTTGGCGAGGTATGTTTTGCCCACGCCAGTGGGGCCGAGGAAGATGAACGTGCCGATGGGCTTGTTGGGGTCCTTGAGACCTGCGCGGTTGCGGCGGATGGCCTTGGCGATTTTGATGATGGCGTCATCCTGTCCGATGACAGTGCCTTTTAGCTCATCGGCCATGCGCATCAGGCGCTCGCCCTCGTTCTTGGCGATGCGCTGCACAGGCACTCCCGTCATCATGGCAATCACTTCGGCGACGGTTTCCTCCGTGACGGTCGGACGCTGGAGGTTGGACTGGTTTTCCCATACCTTTTTGATGTCGTTCAGTTTGTTTTCCAACTGTTTGATTTGGTCGCGGTATCCGGCGGCGGCGTTGTACTGTTGCTCTTTGATGGCTTCGGATTTCAGTTTCTCGAAGTCGGCAATCTCTTTCTCGACTTCCAGCAGTTCGTCGGGGACGTGGATGTTCTGGATGTGGAGGCGTGCGCCGGCCTCGTCCATGGCATCAATGGCCTTGTCGGGCAGGCAGCGGTCGGAGATATATCGGTTGGAGAGGGTGACGCAGGCTTTGAGCGAGTCGTCGCTGTATCTCACCAGATGATGGTCTTCGTATTTGTCTTTGATGTTGTTTAAGATTTCGATGGTCTCGTCGGGGGTGGTCGGGTCGAGGATGATTTTCTGGAAGCGGCGTTCCAGTGCGCCGTCCTTCTCGATGAATTCCCGGTACTCGTCCAGGGTGGTGGCGCCGATGCATTGGAGTTCGCCGCGCGCCAGGGCGGGTTTGAAGAGGTTGGAAGCGTCCATGCTGCCGGGGGAGTTGCCCGCGCCCACCATCGTGTGCAGCTCGTCAATGAAAAGGATGACGTTGGGGCTTTTTTCCAATTCGGTGAGGATGGTCTTGACGCGCTCCTCGAACTGGCCGCGGTATTTGGTTCCGGCCACCAGGGAGGCCATGTCGAGGCTCACCACGCGCTTGTTCATCAGGGTGCGGGACACGTGGCCCTGCACGATGTTCATGGCGAGGCCTTCCGCCACGGCGGACTTGCCCACGCCGGGTTCGCCGATGAGCACGGGATTGTTTTTCTTGCGGCGGCTCAGGATCTGGGCAATGCGCTCCAGCTCTTTCTGGCGGCCCACCACAGGATCCAGCTTGCCTTCGGCGGCGAACTTGGTGAGGTCTTTGCCGAAGCTGTCCAGCATGGGCGTGGCCGACCCTTTTGCGCTGTCCTTCGCGGCACGCGCCGAGAACCGGCGGTCTTCCTCTTCGTCAATGTCGTCCTCCGGAGCCATCAACGATTCGGTCCTGCCTGCTCCCATATTCAACTCCTTCTTTACCTCTGCGGAGAAGGAAGCGTACGACAGACCGGCCCGTGTCAGGTACATTTTCACCACGTTGGAAGCGTCGTTGCGCCCGTCGCGCAATACGGCCAGGATGAAATGATAAGATTCCACCACATCGCTCCTGAATTCTTTCGAAATCAGGTAGGATAAGCGCAATGTGTTGTCTGTCTGTGTGTTGAATTTCAGTTGGGTAGCATCGATCTCCACCTTGTTTTCGTTGCTGTCAATCAGCTCTTCGATTTTGGTGCGAAGGGCGTTTACATCAATGCGGTATATATTGAACAGGTTTTTCGTGGTGCTCTCGTTGGGATACCGAAGGATGGCCACGGTGAGATGCTCAATGCCGATGTTAGGGGAGTGATAATATGCCGCGATTTTGCTGGATTCCTCCAGCGCGTATTTCATCTCGTCAGAATACTTGATTTCCATTTTTCAAAATTTTGGCGCAAAAGTACAAAAAAATGATGGAGTAAAAAAATTGAACCCGACAATGGCGGAAATTCAAAAATTTTAGTATTTTCGTGCCTTATTTGTGCAAAAAATAATTATTTGATTAACAATAATTTAGAGGAAACTAAAAATAGACAAAATGACAGAAGAAGAAACTTTAGGAGAAAAAATCGTGCAAGTGAACATCGAGAATCAGATGAAGACGGCGTACATTGACTATTCCATGTCCGTTATCGTGTCTCGTGCCTTGCCGGATGTCCGTGACGGCTTGAAGCCCGTACAGCGTCGTATCATCTATGCGATGTGGGACATGAACATCATCTCCTCTCAACCTTATAAGAAATCTGCCAGAATTGTGGGTGAGGTGTTGGGTAAGTACCATCCGCACGGCGACACTGCCGTGTATGATGCCATGGTCCGCATGGCCCAGCCGTGGTCGCTGCGCTATCCGTTTGTGGACGGTCAGGGTAACTTTGGTTCAGTGGATGGCGACAGCCCTGCTGCCATGCGTTATACAGAGGCCCGTCTCCGCAAATCCGCAGAAGACATGGTGGCTGACATTGAGAAGGACACCGTGGATATGAATCTCAATTTTGACGATACCATCCCGGAACCGACTGTGCTGCCTTCCAAGATCCCCAACCTGCTGGTGAACGGTGCGTCGGGTATTGCGGTGGGTATGGCCACCAACATGGCCCCGCACAACCTGCGTGAGGTGTGCGACGGCATCTGCGCCTATATCGACAACAATGAAATCACCATACCTGAACTCATGCAGTATATCAAAGCCCCTGACTTCCCGTCAGGTTGTGTGATATACGGCGTGCAGGGCGTGCAAGAGGCATTCAACACCGGTCGCGGCAGAATCGTGATGCGCGGCCATGCGGATATCGAAACCGACAAGAACCGCAATCGCATCATCGTGACCTCGCTGCCGTACATGGTGAACCCTTCCGACATGATTCGCCACACCGTTGAGCTGGTGAAGGATGACAAGATTGTGGGTATCACGAATATCGAAAACCTGTCCAACAAGCGCAACGGCACGCGCATCGTCTATGACCTGCGCAAGGATGTGGTACCCGAGGTGGTGCTCAACAAGTTGTATCAGATGACGGCATTGCAGTCGGCTTTCAGCGTGAACAACGTCGCGCTGGTGAACGGCCGCCCGATGACGCTGAATCTGAAGGACATGATTGCAGAGTATGTCAAGCACCGTCACCAGGTGGTGATCCGCCGTGCCCAGTTCGACCTCAAGAAAGCCCAGGCTCGTGCCCATATCCTGGAAGGTTTCCTCAAGGCTTTGGACATCATCGATGAGGTGATTGCCTTGATTCGTGCTTCCCAGACGGTGCAAGAGGCCCAGAATGGACTGATGGAGAAATGGGGATTTACCGATTTGCAGGCCAAGGCTATCGTGGAGATGCGTCTCCGCCAGCTTACCGGCTTGGAGAGAGAAAAGCTCCAGAATGAATACGACGAGCTTCTCAAACTGATCCAGTATCTGCAAGATGTGCTTGCTGATGAAAGCCTCCGCATGGGCATCATCAAGGATGAGCTGCAAGATATCAAGAATCGCTACGGTGACGATCGCCGCTCGCCGATTGAGTTTGACGCTTCGGAGTTCCGCGTGGAGGATACCATCGCCGACGAGGAGGTGGTCATCACTATCTCGCACTTGGGCTACATCAAGCGCACGCCGCTGGCCGAATACAAAGTCCAGAACCGTGGCGGCAAGGGCTCCAAGGGCAGCAGCTCCCGCGACGAGGACTTCATCGAACATCTCTACATGGCCACCAACCACAACTACCTGCTCTTCTTCACTGAAAAGGGCAAGTGTTTCTGGCTCCGTGTGTTCGAGATTCCGGAGGGCGTCAAGACCTCCAAGGGCCGTGCTATCCAGAATATCCTGCAGATTGAAGAGGACGACAAGATCGCTTCCATCATCAACCTCACATCCATCACGGATCCCGACTACATCAACAACCATTTCGTGATTCTGTGTACCGAGAAGGGTATCATCAAGAAGACCTCCATTGACGCATACTCTCACCCGCGCAAGAAAGGTATCATCGCCATCAATGTGCGTGAAGGTGATCGCCTGATTGCTGCCCGTTTCACCGATGGCAACAGCGACATGATGCTGGCACTGCATTCCGGACGCGCCATCCGCTTCAAGGAAAATGAAGAAATGCGCGCCATGGGTCGTACAGCTTCCGGTGTAAAGGGCGTTACCTTGGCAGGCCCCGACGACAAGATCGTGGGCGTGCTTTGCGTAGATAACCCAGAAAGCCATATTCTCATTGTGTCCGAGGCCGGCTTCGGCAAGCGTTCTCTCTTGGAAGACTACAGAATCACACACCGTGGCGGTAAGGGTGTCAGCACCATCAAGATCACGGAGAAGACCGGCAAGCTGATTGCCATGAAGTGCGTGACCGATGAGGATGACCTCATGATCATCAACCGTTCCGGTATCGCCATCCGTCTCCATGTGGACGAGCTGCGCATTTTGGGACGCAACACGCAAGGCGTGAAATTGATTGATTTGAGAAAGAATGATATCATCGCCGCTGTTTGTGTGGTGCCTCGTCAGGATGAGGAAGAAGAGGAAGTGTTGGGTGAAAGTGGCGAAATGAGTGAAGGCGGAGAAGGTGCAGAAATGATTGAAACTGAAGCTTAATATTTTAAAATGATGAAAAGAGCCTTTTTTCTGATTCTGATTGCCGTTTGTGTGGCGGGTGCCACCGCGCAGAAGCCCTCCCTGAACAAGGCCTATAACCACTACTACGACAAGAATTTTGTCAAGGCCAAGGAGGCTATAGACTTGTGTGTCCAGGATGAAAAGCTTTCCACCAAAGCACAGACGTGGCTCTACAAGGGCAATATCTGTTATTTCCTGGCCAACGAGGAGTATGGCGCGAAGCAGAAGGATACCACGTATCAGATAGTCTATCCTGATGCTCCGGTGGAAGCATTTGATGCCTTTGCCAAAGCCCAGGAAATCAATGCAAACGCGGAAGCCATGGATATGTTGACTTCCAAAGAGGCTCTTCCGCAGTTGTACCCCCTTCTTTTGGTGCGTGGCGTGGACCTGTTGATTGCAAAGGATTATGCCGGCGCAAAGACCACGCTGGAAAAAAGTATCGCCTCGTATGAAATGGGCACTCCGCAGTATCCCATGAACGGGGAGATTTATTACTATTATGCCTACGCTTTGGAAATGCTGAACATGAAGGATGACGTGCGTCCTTATTATGAAAAGGCGGTCAAGGATGGTTCGACGAATCCATACGTTTATGTCCGTCTTATTGAATCGTACAAGGCGGAGGATAATCCTACGATGGCCAAGAATGTTCTGGATAACGCCAAGGCCAAGTTGCCTTCCAACACCGGTATTGCACTGGCGGAGGTCGATTACTATTACTGGATGAAAGACAGCGTCAAGGCAAGAAACCTGCTTGACGCCATACCTTCCTACAGCATCACCAATCCTGATGAACTGGTAAACCTTGCCAATTGTTATATCAAGGAGAAGAGATACGAGGAGGCCATACGCTTGCTGGAAAAAGCCAATGGCTTGTCATCCGGCAATTTTGTCGTTTTGTATAATCTTGGCGTCTGTGAATACAGTCTGTCGGAGCAGCTTTTCAACCAATATAATAAATTGGCGGTGTTTAATCCTGATGATGCAAATGCAGTCCAACACAAGCATTTGTCTGACGAGCATCTGAAAAATGCGGCCGGATATTTCGAGAAAGCGCGATTGATAGAACCTGAGGATCTGAATCTGCTCAATACACTTCGTGCGATTTATGCCCGCCAGCAATCACCGAAATACGATGAAATTGATGCCATCATCAAACGTGTCAGTGGTAATGAATAAATAAAACAATAGGATATATAAATCAAATTAGATCAGAATTAATAACCTTTAATACTTGGAACAATGAAAAAATTAATGCTTGTAATCGTCGGATTCATGATCAGCACGACGCTGTTTTCACAATCCTGCTTGGATGATGTTTGGATGTGCCTTCGTCAGAACCAGGCCCCCAAAGCTAAAAAACTGCTGGAAAGCTGCATGGCTTCCAACCCTGACAACGCACAAGTCTGGCTTATGAAAGCAAATGTGTATGTGAACCTGTACAACATGGACCAAAAGAAAATCAGTTCAGATCCTTCCTATACACCGCGTTATCCCGATGCATTGTTGACAGCCAACGAGGCTTTCATCAAGGCTCTGGAACTGGATCCCAAGGTGGAACCCAAGACGGGTATGTTAGGAGCCATCGCCGGACAGAAACTGTGCGCCGAGCCGTTCTACAACATGGGTGTGCAAGCTGAGGAGAAAGGTGACTATCAGAACGCTGTGAAATTTTTCACTCTGTCTGCCAAGAATTACGAGTTGGCTAATGTGAAAAACAATGCCGCTGCCGCATATCTTCAGCTGGCTTTGGCTTACGGCAAGTTGAATGACCAAGCAAATTACAAGAACATGTTGCTTAAGTCCATCGCTTGCAGTCCTGCCGCCTATCCCGCCTGCTATACTGAACTGTATTACATCTATCAGGCCGAGAACGATACGGTCAATTGTGGCAAGATTCTCGAAAAGGGCTTTGCCGCCATCCCCGTTGAAAAGCAGGGCGATATGATTGAGGCGCAGATGAACTATTACTCCATGACTGGTCAAAAAGACAAACTGATGGCTCTCTGCGACACGATGTTGAAGAACAATCCCGGCGATATGACCACCATTATCAACTGTGCCAACTACCTGAGCAACTTCAAGGCATACGAAAAAGCAGAAGAAATTCTCAATGAGGCATTGGCCAAGAATCCTAACGAGTTCAAATTGAACAGTCAGATGGCATATCGTTACTTCATGGAAGTGGTGGATTATGAAGATCGCATCGAGGCTGCCAAGAATGCCAAACAGTGGAGCGAGATGAATCCCTTGAGAGAAGCTCAGAAGCCGGTCCTGCAAAAGGCCCACGACTGGAGCGACAAGGCCTATCAGATCAACCCGGACGATCGTCAGAACAACATCATGTTGCAACAGCTGAAGGTGAAGTTGCTGATTCCTGTTCCGGATGAGTTGAAAGCCAAGGTTGACTCATACAGACACAAAGAGTAACAATAATAGTTAATATGTTTCTGGGCGGCTGCTTCTTATCAGAAGTGGCCGCTTTTTTTGTCGTGTTTTTTCCCTTGCCAGCTGTTCCTTCGCTCCAATTCAGCCTCTACGCTTTTCACGATTTCATCGTAGCGTATGTTGTGCCAGTGTGATACGGCCAGGTAGCGAGGAGGGACCTCCCCGGCCAGGCGGTCAATGATGATGGAAGGATTCAGCAACTCCAAGAAGTCGGCGATAAAACATACATATTCATCTATGGCGAAGATATGGAAGTCGGCGGTGTGCTCGTGGTACTCGCTTTCCATGGGGGTGCCTTTGAAAATCTGGAGCTGGTGGAATTTGATGTGCTGGATGGGTAGGGAGTTGAGGATGTCAGCGTCTGCAAGCCAGTCGGCGGGGGTCTCGCCGGGCAATCCGAAGATGAGGTGCGCGCCCGCGGGCAGGTGGTGCGCGTGGCAGCCTGCAAAGGCCCGCCTCACACAATCGAAGTCGTGGCCGCGCCGGATGCGCCGGAGGGTCGCATCGCGGCAGCTCTCAATGCCGATTTCAATGGCTATGTATGTGCGTTGTTGCAGACTTTCCAGATAGTCTAAAATCTCCTCGTTGAGACAGTCTGGCCGTGTGGCGATAACCAAACCTTGTACTTTGGGATGCTTCAGGGCTTCATCAAATTTTTCCTTTAAATCCGAAATGGGGGCGTATGTGTTGGAGAAGGCTTGGAAGTAGGCAAGATATCCGTGCGGCTCCCTGCGCCGGTTCCGATGGAAAAGGATGCCGTCGTCAATCTGTTGTGTTATGCTTTTCTTGGGCGTGCAGTATGAGGGGTTGAAGGCGGCGTTCAGACAGTAGGTGCAACCTCCAGTGCCCAGTGATCCATCCCGGTTGGGGCAAGTGAAACCCGCATCGATGGCGACACGCTGCATGCGTCCGCCGAACTGCATCTGCATGAAACGGCTGTGCGAGTGAAAACGACGGGAATCACCCCACGGGTAGCCATCCATCGCTATTGTTCGTCTTGGTATAGCAGGTTGTCACCGAAAGGATCCAATGTGTGCAGCTTGCGCTTGTCCGGAGTGACGAGGAAGATGAATGGCACACGCTCCTTATCTTTGACATAATGCCCCGAAACCATGAACAACAGGATGCCTTCGGATTTCAGGCTGCCACTTTCCAGCAGGTCTTCAAAATCCACGCGTGTATTGTTGATTTCGTTGAGGTAAAGGCTGATGTATTCCAGTGTCTGCCCCTTGCCCTCTTGTGCAGCTTGTTCATATTGCGCCTGATAGGCGGCCTCCATCTCACCTAATAGCTGAATGTTGAGGTTGGCGTAACTCATCTCGGTCAGCGTATCCACGCAATCGATGGTCAGAGAATCGTAGTCCACCACTTTTTCCGTTTTGAGATAGGACTTGGCGAACGGCTTCATCTGCCGTTTCAGTTTGTTGACAGCGTAGTCCTTGCAACCGGCAAGAAGAATGGTTGCGAGCAGTGCGATAAGGATAAGGCCGGATTTCTTCATGAGGGATAAATGCTAAAAGACGAAACCGATTTGTTTGATGATCAATTTGTCCTGGTGCAAGGGCAACGTCTGGATTTCACCCAGTTGCCGCAGGTTGACGGCTCCAAAATCGTGAATCTTGTTATGGTTGTGCATCAGGGCGACTTGTGCGGTCACTGCCTTGCGATAGCGGTAGCCTGAGTCTTTCGAGAACGCCTCTTTCGTGGCCATGACATCCATGCTGCGATTGAAGAGCGGCTGAACGTCAACGGAATATGTGTTGGCATTGTCGGATAACTTCTCCACAGACAATCCCCGATCTGTGTCAAATGAAAAAGCAGGTGTCTGGCCCTGGCGGTCAGGGATGACATAGAATGTGTATTCAATCTCGTCTTCGGTGGTCAGACCGGTGAAGAGGCTGAGGTAGTTGCTCTCCCATTTTTTGAGCTCTTGCAGCATGGTTTCTATGGTCTCGGCGGGATAGGGGGTCTCCTGCTCGCCGGAAATAAGGCTGTATTGGTCCTTGCGGCTTTTGCTGATGGCATCGGCGGCCTCTTGGGCCTTCTGACTGCTGGTCTTGGATACAGTCTTTGTCCTGTTGGCAGGAACCTGGGTCACGATGCCGTCAATGATTTTGGTCTCCACAAAGGCATCCTCGGTTTGGGTGTATGACAAATCCGAATAGTTTTTGAAGAAGTCGGGCACCGGTTCAGAGTAGGTAGTGTAGCTGGTAAGAGGGCCAAGGTGTTTGTCGCAGGCTTTGCCGGTGGCCAACTTAGCCAGCAGGTTGTCTTTGTTCTGCTGTGCTGACAGCTCAACGAGGTAGGTGTGGCTGTAGTCGGGCACGTCAACAGGCTCAATGGTGACATTCTCCAGCCGGTAATAGGTCTTGTTCTCTTGAATGACGTTGGTCAGTCCCAAAAGGCTTTGCGCAAAGTCGGCATAATAGCCCTTGTGCTCTTGGACTTTGGAAACGGTGACGGTCATCTTGAGTGCCGTGGTCGGCAGGGCATAGCGGAAGGTGCTCCCTTTGACGGTGACACCGCTGTCCAACGGCAGTGGATACACATTCTGCTGGGCAGAGGCCATGCCGGAGCAGAGGGTTAGTATGAGGATTGCGGTCAATGCTTTTTTCATATATTTGATGTTTTAGTTTAGAGTTGAGAGCTTTACTCTGAATTTTGAATTCTGAATTCTGAACTTCCCGTTACCGTCTGTTACCAAAAGCGATATAGAGGTAATAGAGCAGGGTGGCGAGGGAAGAGAGGGCTGCAATGAGGTAGGTGCGGGCAGCCCATTTCAGCGCGTCCTTGGCCTTGACGGTTTCCTGTCCGGAGGTGATGCCGGTGTTGTCGAGCCAAGCCACGGCGCGGGCAGAGGCGTTGTACTCCACGGGCAGCGTGATGAGCGAAAAGATGGTGGTGAGGGCGAACAGGACGATGCCGACGATAAGCACCCATTGGCCGAGCATTGTGGAAAAGCTTAGCAGCAGAATGCCGGCCAGTAAGATCCATTGGGACCATTTGGAGCCGAATTGCACCATGGGCACCATGTTGGAGCGCATGGTGAGCCAGCGGTAGGCGGTGGCGTGCTGCACGGCGTGCCCGCACTCGTGCGCGGCGACGGCCGCGGCCGCGATGCTGTTGCTGGCATACACACCCTCGCTGAGGTTCACGGTTTTGTCTTGTGGGTTGTAATGGTCGGTGAGCTTTCCTTGGACGCAGGTGACGTTGACATCGTAGATTCCGTTGTCGCGCAGCATTTTCTCGGCGACCTCCTTGCCAGTCAGTCCGCTGGAGAGTGGTATCTTGGAGTATTGCTCAATGCGGTTGTTGAGGACTTTGCTGACTATCAGGCTTAAAACCATGAAGACGATAAAGATAATCCAATACATGATGCGTGTTACTTGGGGTTAATAGCGGCGCAAAAGTATGCTTTTTTTTTGTATTTTTGCGACCCATAATTGCGAATCGTGTATGAGTGCCAATTTTGATGCCATCAAACGTCGTTATAACATTATAGGCTTTGACCCCGCTTTGGAACGTGCCATTGACATTGCCGTGCAGGTGGCTGCCACCGACTTGGCGGTGCTGGTGGTCGGCGAAAGTGGCGTGGGTAAGGAGAATTTTCCGAAAATCATCCACGATAACAGTAGCCGTAAGCAAGGCAAGTACATTGCCGTGAACTGCGGTGCCATTCCCGAAGGTACCATAGACTCCGAATTGTTTGGACACGAGAAAGGAGCGTTCACCGGCGCGGTGGAGGCCCGCAAGGGCTATTTCGAGGTGGCTGACGGCGGCACGATTTTCCTGGATGAGGTGGCAGACCTTCCGTTGGCTACACAGGTGCGTTTGCTCCGCGTCCTCGAAAATGGCGAATTTATCCGCGTGGGCTCCTCCAAGGTATTGCAGACCAACGTGCGGGTGGTGGCGGCCACCAACGTGAATATCGCCGACCGCATCGCGAAGGGCAAGTTCCGCGAAGACCTCTATTACCGTCTCAGCTCCGTCATCATCCATTTGCCTGCCCTGCGCGAACGCCGCGAAGACATCTATCCGCTGTTCGTGAAGTTTGCGAGCGACTTTTCCGCCAAGTACCATTGCCCTATGCTCACTCTGACCGATGATGCGATAGAGGAACTCAAAAACTACCGCTGGCCCGGCAATATCAGGCAGCTCAAGAATGTGACCGAGCAGATTTCCATCCTGGAGAAGAACAGAACCATAGATGCGGCAGCCTTGAAACCCTATCTGGTCTCTCCTACAGGCACAAACCTGCCGGCTTTGGTGCGCACGGAGACCGACAGCAATGAAAACTTCCAAAGGGAGATCCTTTTCAAGTTCATCGCCGAACTGCAGCGCGAGATTTCAGAGCTGAAGAATGTCGTCAACCATTTGGTCAACGGTACCATGCCCGAGCCGCATAATGTTCCTCTGAAAGAGTATCCGCTGGAGGACAACGAACTGGATTACCAGATCACCCGGGCTACGGTGCCCGACAAGAACATGCCTGAACCGCATTTTGAAGAACCCATCATTATTGAAGATAGTGACCTCTCGTTAGGCACACTCAATAAGGCTGCCATCATCAAGGCATTGGAACGCCACAACAACAACCGCAAGCTGGCCGCTGAGGAGCTGAAAATTTCCGAGCGCACGCTCTATCGGAAAATCAAAGAGTATAAACTGAACGACAAGTAGATGAAACGGATGATGTGCCATAGAATAATTGTGCGTCTGTGGGTGCTGATATGCTTTGTCACGATGTTGTCAGCCTGCCGGATGTCGGTGTCCATGACGGGGGGGACAATTGACCCGCGGGCCAAGACCGTGGCTATCAATACCTTCCCAAACAATGCCTCTTTGGTGAATCCGACACTCAGCCAGTCGTTTACCACGGCTTTGAAAGACAAAATCCAGGGACAGACGCCTTTGACGATTGTGAACCGCCAGGGCGATTATGAGATAGAAGGGGAGATTGTCAACTACAACATCTCGCCTGTGGCCATACAGGGCAACGAGACTGCGGCCATGAACCGCTTGACTATCACGGTGAAGGTGCGTTTCAGCAATAAATTTGACGACACGCAGAATTTTGAGCAGACCTTTTCCCGCTATGCAGATTACGCAAGCTCGCGGAACTTTAGCAGTGTCGAGTCCACGTTGGTGACGGAGATTAGCGACGCATTGACTGATGACATTTTCAACAAGGCCTTCGTGAACTGGTAATGTAAGATTTGAAAATCCGCATATTATATATATTGTAATGGAGAAATTATTCTTGAATGATTTTATTGAGGTGGAGGATGCCGATGCAGCCCAGGAGAAATTGGTTGCATTGCAGAAGCGTTATCCGGCCTCTTCCTTTATCAACGTGCTGTGTCTGCGGTTGCTGCCTGCGCGCGCGCAGGCGAAAAACAGGGCCCGCATGTTGCTGACTCTGCCCAACGTGTTGAAACTCGGAGAACTGAACCTGGAATTGATGCCCGTGGCACAGTCGGCGAAGGTGAAGCCTGCACTTTCGCAAGTGGAAAACCGCCGGCCCCAGGAGGATGAAGAGACCCTCCAGCCTGTGTTCGTGAAACACCCTACGGAGGACCACGATACCAAGCAGGCTCTGATAGACCAACTTATAGAAAAATTCTCTAAAGATGCCCCGAAAATCATATATTCCCCTGAAACACATGATGGTGATGCAAACTATGGAGAGGAGAGCCTGGAAGAGGATCCTAATATTGTAAGTGAAACATTGGCAATGATTTATGCCCAACAAGGGTATATTCAGAAGGCCATCCAGATGTATGAAATTTTAAAGTTGCATTTTCCAGAAAAAAGTTGTTATTTTGCAGCCCAAATTGAAAATCTGCAAAAGGATTTGTTAAATTCGGAAAATTAACGTAATATTAATCAATAAATTAAAAAACAGAAACTAATGTTCACACTTTGCGTTGTATTAATTATTCTGGCCTGTATAGTACTGGCATTTGTCGTATTGATTCAGAACTCCAAGGGTGGTGGCTTGGCATCTAACTTCGCTTCATCCAACCAGATAATGGGAGTTCGCAAGACTGCCGATGTGCTGGAGAAGACCACGTGGGGAATCGCCGCTTTCATCATGGTGCTCTGCTTCGTTTGCGCATTCATGTCCAAGAGCGAGGTTAAGTCCTTGAGAGGCAATCAGGTTCAGACAGAACAAACCCAGGAAACGGGTAGCACGCAGTCACAGACCCAAGAGTAGTCTGCGTTTTTTTAGAGTTAATGGACATGCAACACCGTATGGCGCTGTATGTCTTTTAGTTTATGAATTATTTCAAAGTTAGAATATGAATATCAAGCACGAAAATGTTCCGGGACAGTTACAGGAAGTAACGATTGAGATTAACAAGGAAGATTATGCAGCTGAGTTGGATGCTGCGTTGAAGAAACAGAGACGTACCGCAACGGTTCCGGGATTCCGTCCCGGCAATGCCCCGATGGGTATGATCAAGAAAATGTATGAGAAACCCATCATGGTTCAGGAGATTGACAATATTGTCAATCGTGAGATGGACAAGTTTATGAAAGACAACGAGGTTCGCTATATCTTCGAACCGATTCCCGTGGAGGGCAAGTCCAAGGTGAACTTTGACGAGCCGGATCATTTCGAGTTCGTATATGAGTATGCTTTGGCTCCGGAGGTTGAGGTTGACTACGCCAAATTGCCCAAGGTGGTGGATTTCACCATCGTGCCCAACGACGAGGACCGTGAAGGTTTCATCAAGCAACTTCGCGAACGTCACGGCAACTACGTGACCCCTGAGACCATCGAAGCAGGCGACAGCGTGTCTGTTAAATTGGACGAGGAGAAGGAAGGCTTCTTCTTCATGCGCGATTTGACGGAAGCCGGACAGAAGAAATTCATGGGCAAGAAGAATGAGGATGCCGTTACCGTTGCTTGGAGAAAGGCTTTCGCTTCCGAGATGGCTTTGGCCCGTTTCCTCAAAGTTGAAGAAAAAGATCTGGAGGCTGAAAATGAATACAAGTGCAAAGTCACCATCAAGCATATCGGCCGCATTGAACCCGCTGAATTGAATGACGAGTTCTTCAAGAAAGCTTATCCCGACGGTTCTGTCAAGAATGAAAAAGAACTCAACGCTGCCGCTGACAAGGTGATTTCCGACCAGTATCAGCCTGAACTCAACCGTCAGTTCATGAATGACGCCATCGAGATGCTGATCGACAATGTGAAGGTGGAGCTTCCGGATGAGTTCATCAAACGCTATATCCTGCTCACCCAAAAGGATATGACTGCTGAAACGCTGGAAACCAAATACAACGACTACAAACGCGCTTTCCAATGGCAAATCCTGGAGGGCAAGATTGTGGAAGGCAGCGACATCAAGGTGGAGATGGACGACGTGAAGAACTATTTCCGTGACTACTTCATCAAGAATTACTTCGGCAATTTCAACATGGAAGATGTTAAAGACCGTGTCGAAGAGCTCGTGAAACAGTCGATGGAGAACAAAGAGTATGTCAAGAATGTATATGACATGCTGTTTGATGAGAAACTCACCGAGTTGCTGCGCTCAAAGCTGAACATCGACCGGAAGAAAGGCGACGTCAAAGCATACGTGGATATGCTGACCGCCCGTATGGAAGGCAAGCAGGGCAAGGCTCCGGCCAAGAAGACGGCTGCCAAGAGGACGACAAAAAAGGAGGTGGATGAGGAGCAAGAGGTGAAGGAGGAAAAAGAGGAGAAACCGAAGAAATCTCCTGCAAAAGCCAAAACGGCTAAGGCAACCAAAACCAAGAAAGAAGAGTAAAATCGCATTATGATGAGAGACGAATTCAGAAATTATGCGCTGAAGCAGCATGGCATCAGCAGCCTGCGCATGGACCGTTATGCTTCCATGACGCGCAATTATATTACGCCTTACATCATCGAGGAGCGTCCGATGAACATCACGCAGTTGGACGTGTTTTCCCGCTTGATGAAAGATCGTATCATCTTCTTGGGTGTGCCCATTGACGATGACGTGGCCAACATTATCCAAGCTCAGTTGCTATTTCTGGAATCTCAGGATCCCGATCGTGACATTCAGATTTATCTGAACAGTCCGGGAGGTCAGGTGTACGCCGGTTTGGGCATATATGACACGATGCAGTATCTGAAACCAGACGTGTCCACTATCTGCACGGGCATGGCCGCCTCAATGGCAGCAGTGCTCCTCTGTGCCGGTGCCAAGGGCAAACGTTTCGCCCTGCCGCACTCCCGCGTGATGATTCACCAGCCTATGGGCGGTGCGCAAGGCCAGGCTTCCGATATCGAGATCGAGGCTCAGGAGATCATGAAGATCAAACGTGAGCTCTATGAAATCATCGCCGAGCATACAGGCAAGGACTATGACCAAGTGTGGAAGGACTGCGACCGCGACCATTGGATGATAGCCTCCGAAGCCAAAGAATACGGTCTCATCGACCAAGTACTCTCCAACGAGCGCAAATAATAATGACTAAATCAAAATTTTCAGACAGAACGTGCAGTTTCTGTGGAAGACATATTCCGGAAGACCAGTTTCTCATAGCTGGTCTTTCTGGTCTTATATGCGGTGATTGCGCCAGAACCGTCAACGATATTCTGCACAATACAGAGAAAGACGAGCGTCTCAAGGCTGTTGAATCCCTTAAAATCAATCTGCTCAAGCCTCACGAAATCAAGGCCCGGCTGGATGACTATGTCATCGGGCAGGATGAGGCCAAGAAGGTGCTGTCGGTGGCGGTTTACAACCACTACAAGCGCATTATGCAGGAGAAGGATTCCGAGCAGGATGATGTGGAAATTGAAAAATCCAATATTCTGCTGATTGGGGAAACCGGTACGGGAAAGACCTTGCTGGCGCGCACGATTGCCAAATTATTGGAGGTTCCGTTCTGCATTGCGGATGCTACTGTGTTCACGCAGGCTGGCTATGTGGGCGAGGATGTGGAGTCCATACTCACGCGCCTCTTGCAGGCCGCCGACTACGATGTGGCCAAGGCCGAGCGCGGCATTGTTTTCATCGACGAGATTGACAAGATTGCCCGCAAAGGATCTGAGAATCCTTCCATCACGCGCGATGTGTCAGGCGAAGGCGTGCAGCAGTCGCTGCTCAAATTGCTGGAAGGCTCTGTGGTGAATGTGCCGCCGCAAGGGGGGCGCAAGCATCCGGAACAGGAGTTTATCCACATTAACACTCAGCATATCCTGTTTATTGGCAGCGGCGCGTTCAACAATCTGGACCAGATTATCAGCGAACGCATGAATACCAACGCCATTGGTTACAATAAGAAAAACCGCAATATCGACAAAGACAACATGCTGCAATATGTCTCCGCGCAGGATATCAAGCAATTCGGCCTGATACCGGAGTTGTGTGGCCGTTTCCCTGTTATCACATCCCTGAATCCGTTGGATGCAGTTGCGTTGAAGCAGATTCTCACCCGGCCTAAAAATGCGCTGGTGAAACAGTATGTGAAATTGTTCCAGATGGATGGTATCACGCTCTCGTTCGAGGAGGAAGCGTTGGATTATATCGTGGAGAAGGCTGTGGAACTGAAACTCGGAGCACGTGGCCTGCGTGCCATTGTGGAGAAAATCATGACCGATGCCATGTATGATTTCCCGAGTCTGGACAAGAATAAAATCACAGTGACGCGTGAATATGCCCGCGAGAATTTCGAAAAATCCATCTTTTCATTTTTAGACAAATAGTGCCGGAATTTTTGTTCCAGCATGCCAGATGATGCAGGCCCGGCAACGGATGTCCTGCATTTTTTGTATCTTTGCCGCCATGAAAAACATACGTAATTTCTGCATTATCGCACATATAGACCATGGTAAGAGCACGTTGGCTGACCGCTTGCTGCAATATACCAAAACGGTCAACGAGCGCGAGTTCCAAAACCAGGTGCTGGACGATATGGATCTGGAGCGCGAGCGCGGCATCACCATCAAGAGCCATGCTATCCAGATGGAATACCAGTATCAGGGCGAAAAATATATCCTCAATTTGATTGACACACCGGGCCACGTGGATTTTTCCTACGAGGTTTCCCGCTCCATTGCTGCCTGCGAGGGTGCGCTGCTACTCGTGGATGCAACCCAGGGCGTGCAGGCACAGACCATATCCAATCTTTATCAGGCCATCGATAGCAATTTGGAGATTATTCCGGTGCTCAACAAGATGGACATGCCCGCCGCCATGCCCCTGGAGGTCAAGGACCAGATTGTCGATCTCATCGGCTGCGACGAGTCGGACATCATCGAGGCTTCCGGCAAGACCGGCCAAGGTGTGGAAGAGATTCTGCAAGCCATCATAGAACGAATCCCTGCTCCGGAGGGTGATCCCGAGGCCCCGTTGCAAGCCCTCATTTTCGACTCCGTGTTCAACTCCTTCCGCGGCATCATTGCCTATTTCCGCATCTTCAACGGAACCATCAAAACCCATGAAATGGTGAAATTTGTCTCCACCAAGCGTGAGTACGATGCGGACGAAATCGGCATTCTCAAAATGGACCGCGTGCCCAAGGATACGCTTTCTGCCGGTGATGTAGGGTATCTCATTACCGGTATCAAAACTTCTTCAGAAGTGAAAGTGGGCGACACCATCACCCACGTGGCTCGTCCTTGTGAAACGGCCATTGAGGGGTTCCAGGAGGTGAAACCCATGCTCTTTGCCGGTATTTATCCTACGGAGGCTGACCAATACGAGGAACTTCGCGCCTCTTTGGAAAAACTGAAACTCAATGACGCTTCCCTCACCTTTGAGCCTGAGTCGTCGGCAGCCCTCGGCTTCGGCTTCCGTTGCGGCTTCCTCGGATTGCTCCACATGGAAATTGTCGAGGAGCGTCTCGACCGCGAATTTGACCAGGATGTGATTGCCACCGTGCCCAATGTTTCCTATAAAGTGATGACCACCAAGAAACAGTGGCTCGATGTCTATAACCCATCCGGAATGCCCGCCCCAACGGAGATTGACCATGTGGAGGAGCCTTATATCCGCGCCCAGATCATCTCCAAGGACGATTACATCGGCGCCATCATGAAACTCTGTATCGACAAGCGTGGCTCGTTGGTGAACCAGATGTACGTGGCGGCCAACCGCATTGAGCTTACCTTCGACATGCCGTTGGGTGAGATTGTGTTCGATTTCTACGACAAACTGAAGAGCATTTCCAAAGGATACGCCTCTTTCGATTATCATATTACTGGTTTCAAACCCGCCAGCTTGGTCAAATTGGATATCTTGCTGAATGGCGATTCTGTGGATGCCCTCTCGGCGCTGATTCACTCCGACAATGCGTATGCCTTCGGTCGCCGTATCTGTGAGAAACTCAAAGAACTGATTCCGCGCCAGCAATTCGAAATTGCCATACAGGCGGCCATCGGCTCCAAAATCATTGCTCGCGAGACAGTGAAGGCCGTGCGCAAGGACGTGACCGCCAAGTGCTACGGCGGCGATATCACCCGTAAACGCAAACTGCTGGAGAAACAGAAACGCGGTAAGAAGCGTATGCGCCAGATCGGCAACGTAGAGGTGCCCCAGTCGGCCTTCCTCGCTGTGCTCAAGCTCGATTAATTTCACCTCCCCCTTTACCCCCTTGTACCCTTGCGCCCCTTTCTCCGATGACCTTCCTATCCAACCTTTCCAAAAGCATTGTATCTTCCGGCGTACCCTTGCAGGAAACGGTAGTCGTGTTGCCCAATGAGCGCGCTCGCCGAATGCTGGTCAGCCACATCTCGGATAACCTGAAACTGCCCGCATTTCTTCCTGTCATCTATTCCATTGAGCATTTTATCGATATGCTCTCCCCGTTGCAGACCCTTGACAAGTTGAACCTGTTGGTTAGGCTGCGCGAAACCATCCTCCAAATGGATCCACCCATGGAAATGTCGTTTGATGAAATGCTGACTTGGGCTCCGGCTTATCTTTCCGATATTGATGAGATAGACATGCAGCTGCAAGACGGGGATTATGTCTTCAGAACACTGGCGTTCGACAAGGAGTTTACCATTGCCATGGCCAATGCCGAGGACAAAAGCGGTTTGCAGGAGAAGATGAGCTTCTATGCGCGACTTGCTGAACTATATACACTTTTCCGTCAACAGTTGCGGCAAGACGGGAAAGCCTACGGAGGCCTCAAATATAGGGATTGTGCAGAAAATATCGGGGTGTATGCCCGGAAACTGCATTTCAAGCATCTTGTCTTTGCCGGGTTCCATGTGTTCACACCGTCGGAGTTGGCGGTGCTAGGCTATCTGAAAGAACATTTCCAGGTAAGTTTTTACTTTGACATAGATCCGTTCTATTGCGATTTCAATCAGGACGACCGTTTCACCACAGCCTATTTCTTGCGCAAAATCTGTTCAGGATTGGATCTTCCCAAGGAAAGCCTGCAATACGTTAACCATCATTATGAGGAGATGCAGAAACGCATTCAGATTGTGGGGATTTCCAAAGAGATGAACCAAATCTACTATGCTCACGATCAGATTAAGAGAATTCAGCAAGAGGAGGGGACGCTGGACAATACTGCGGTGGTGCTGGCTGACGAGCAACTGTTGTTGCCGTTCCTATCGGCATACGGTATGGAAGGCGTGAACGTCACGATGGGATATCCTTTCAGGGCGACACCGGCATACACTCTGCTGAACACGTTGCTGGAACTCTATCAATCTGCGTTGCGGTACAGCCTCGGCGGGGAGATGCGTTTCCATCATCGGGATGTGGTGGCCCTGCTGCGGAATCCACTCGTTTGCCAGTGCCTGTTTCCTGACGAGGCTTTGTATAAGGAGAAAATGGCTGAATTGGAGAACAATCAGCGTGCGCTCTATTTCCGAGCGGACCTTCCGGCAGAATATCTTCCTGATTTTACAACAGACACCAAAACCCTACTGCCGGCGTTGATAGCGTATGTGGAGCAAATGTTGGACCATATTGCCAGCGACAGCCAGGGATATGCACTTTTGTCCATGTTGCAGGAGGCTCTGAAAACGGCGGATGCAGCTTTGGAAAACATCCATCAGGATCCGTCGTTTGCCCTGTCCACCGTGAAATTTGCCATAGGCTTGCAGACCGACATCCTGTCTCTGCCGGTCAAAGGCGACCCGCTGAAGGGACTGCAAGTGATGGGATTGCTTGAGACCCGTACACTGGACTTCAAGCACATTATCATGCTCTCCGTGAACGAGGGAGTGCTGCCGGCGGGAATCAGCTACAACACCTTGCTGCCGTTTGAGATACGTTATGACAACGACTCATTGCCGAATTATCTGTACAAAGATCAGGTGTATGCCTATCATTTCTTCCGGCTGCTGCAACGGGCCGAAGACGTTGTCTTAATATATAACAATGACTCTGAGAAGTCTCTGATGGAGAAGAGTCGTTTCATCACGCAGCTGGAGTTTCTGAAGAAAGAACGTCATCTGGATAATATCCGATTGGAATATCCTCAGATGAGTTTCCAGTTCAAGGCGTCGGTACCGGAGACGATTGAGGTGGTGAAAAGTACGGAGATACTTGAAAAGTTGAAAAAAATGAGGTTTTCGGCTACAGCCCTGACCCGTTACATCAATTGTCCTCTGCAATTTTATTATAGAAACCTCTGTGGCATAGAGCCTCGACAGACTTTTCAAGAAAGAATAGAGAGCAACATCATCGGCACGGTGGTTCATGCTTTACTGGAGTCTGTATTTAATGATATTAAAGCAAATCCCGCTGATTATAAACGGATTATTGACGATTTTCAGGCTCATGCCGAGGAAAGAATCGCTCAGGAGATGCTGAACTGCGAAGACTTGCATTTAACCATGTACGATCTCACCCATGGACGGACATATCTGGCCACCCGCATGGTGAAAAACGATGTGTGCAGTTATCTGCAAAAAGCAGTGGACGAATTCAAAGGTGGCAATGTAGAGATTGTCGGTACCGAGACGGAGGTGAATTGTGATCTGCCGATTGCGAAGGACCTTGAGGTCCGCTTATACGGCATTATAGACCGTCTTCAGATGATTCGCAACGATAATGGGACCTATCCGGTAGTCGTGGATTATAAAACGGGCAAGGTGGATGACAAATTTCTGAATGTGAATGCGGCGAACATGCAAGTAGTGGTCGAGGATGTTCGGTACAAGCAAATGTTGCAGCTTCTGTTTTATGCTCTGTTGTTGAAACGGACGAGGCAGGAGGATTTGAAAGATGCAGGCCGGGCATCTCGAATGCAATGCGGCATTATGTGCATTAAAGAGGCCAACAAGCAGGGTAAATATCCTGATTATTGGCATCCTGCCATGATAGTGACTGACGATGGTTTAGAGGACGGCATTACAGAGGATGTGCTCATGTCCTTCCAATCCTCATTACAGACGCTGTTGCTGGAAATTCTGGATGAGAAAAAAACTTTCAGGCAAACTGACGATGAGTCCCATTGTGGCTATTGTGACTTCAAGCACATTTGCCGTCGCGGTTAGACGTTAGTCAAAATCCAAATTGTTGTGAGGCTTAGCGCTCGTATTTTCGTTGCACCCCGATTCGTCGCCGGTGTAAGCGGAAGGTATGGTGAAATAGTAGCCGGTTTGGGCTGTTTTGGTAGGTGAATTGACAATGGCGTAATAAGGCAGTTTCGGGTCGCTATACACTTTCTTCATGAACAGGCCGAACACGGGCATGGCCGTGCGCGCGCCCTGCCCCAATGCGGTGCTGCGGAAGTGCGCGGAGCGGTCCTCGCAGCCCACCCACACCCCGCAGGTGAGCAACGGCGTGTAGCCCACAAACCAGCCGTCCGACTGGTTGTCCGTAGTGCCTGTTTTGCCAGCCACGGGGAAGTCCAGCTTGTATTGGCTGCGGAGCCGGCCGCCTGTACCGTAATCCACCACACCTTGCATCAGACGCACCGTCTTGAATGCAGTGATCTGGTCGATGGCTTCGTTGGTCTTGGGCAGTTTGTTGTAAATGACGTTTCCGTCCTTATCGCAGATGCGGGTGATGAAGATGGGCTCCACGTAAACGCCTTGGTTGGGGAAGCAGTTGATGGCCCCCACCTGCTCATAAAGAGTCAGCTCGCACGCGCCGAGGCAGATGGCGGGCACTGCCGGAATGTCGGAGGTCATGCCCATGTTGCGCACCAGGGAGATGACAGCCTCCGGGCCGTAGCGTTTCATCAAATACGCGGATACTTGGTTGAGCGAGAAAGCCAGGGCTTCGCGCAAGGGCATCATCTCGCCTTCGCGGTGTGCGCCTGAGTTGCGCGGTGTCCATGTGCCTCCGGGAACATCTATCGTCACCGGTACATTCGGGACCATGGTGCACGGGTCGAATTCGCCGCTCTGCATGGCTACCGTATATACGTATGGCTTGAAGGTGGACCCAACCTGACGCTTTGACAACTTCACATGGTCGAATTGGAAATACTCGTAGTTGGTGCCGCCTACGTAGGCTTTTACGTGCCCCGATTTGGCCTCCACACACATCAAACCGCACTGTAGGAACGACTTGTAATAGCGGATTGAGTCGAATGGCGTCATCACCGTGTCTCTCATTCCCTTATAGGAGAAAACCGTCATGGGAACCTTCTTGTTGAACTCGGCTTTGATTTGCTCGTCGCTCAAACCGGCATCCTTGGCACGGTCGTATCGCTCTGACCGCTTGGCTGCACTCCACAAGATACGGTTGGTCTGCTCTTCCGACAGGTTGACGAACGGAGCGTTCCGCACGCCTTTGAAATGCTGGAAAAACATGGGCTGCAAATAGTCGCACACGTGCTCCTTGACTGCCTCTTCAGCATGCTGCTGCATACGGGAGTCGATAGTGGTGTATATCTTGAGGCCGTCACAATACAAATCATAGTGCGAACCGTCTTTCTTGGGGTTGTTGGCACACCAGTCTTTGAGCACCAGTCGCAGATACTCTCTGAAATAGGTGGCTTTGCCGGCATAATGCGCCTGCGACTTGAAGTTGGTCATGTCAATGGGCAGCTCTTTGATGGAATCGAATTGCGCTTCGGTCAAATACCCATATTTTTTCATTTGTCCTAATACCACGTTGCGGCGTCCGATGGCTGCCTGGTAGTGGCGTCGTGGACTGTATTTGGAAGGCGCCTTGAGCATACCTACCAGCAGTGCAGCCTCTTCAGTGTTGATTTCTGACGGACTCTTGTCGAAATAAGTGCGTGCCGCAGACTTGATACCCACAGCTTGGTTGCCGAAATCCACCGTGTTGAAGTACATGGCCAAAATCTCGTCCTTGGAATATTTGCGTTCCAGCTTGGTGGCGACCACCCATTCCTTGAATTTGATAAACACGAGTTTTACCTTGTTCATCTTTTGACCACGCGGAAACAGGTTCTTGGCCAACTGCTGGGTGATGGTACTGCCGCCGCCTTTGTGGTGGAAGGTGAGCACGCCGCCAGCCACACGCAACAGGGCACGCCCATCGACTCCCGAATGCTTGTAGAAACGGGAATCCTCCGTGGCAATCAAGGCGTCTTTCAATGGCTGTGAGAGGTCGCTGTATTTGCAGTTGGACCGGTTTTCCAAATAGTAGGTGCCCAAAAGTTCGCCGTCCTCGGAGATGACCTCTGTTGCCAGATTGGCGGACGGGTTCTCCAGTTCGGTGAATGAAGGCATGTATCCAATCCATCCCAAGGATATGAGAATGAAAAGTAGCATCAGGAAGCCCAGAATGGAAACGTATGTAATCCAAAACGGGATTATCCAACCGGAAAGTTTGGTGTTCTGTCCGTTGTTTTTTTGTTTCTGTTGAGATTGGCTGTTGTACATAGTTTGGTGTTTTCAGTTTAATGTGCGGTAGTGGAGGTGCCGTTGCCTGAAGTGGTCACTGTGGCACCGGTATAGTATCCATGCCAGTTTGAGCCTCCGCTGATAGTGGGGGATGTATAGTAGGTGTATGTCCCGCTTTGGATCGAGGGGGTGGTGATGAAAAGTCCCGACACTCCTTTGGCACCGGTGTCTTCAAATCCGCTGCTGCCGTTGTTGACGGTGGGCATCTTGTAGGTGACAATCTCCGTGCCGCTGCTGTTTTTGACGCAGACGCCGTTTTGTGCGAGGGTCTGCGCGGAGCTGCTGCCACCGCCCCCACCGCCAGGCCATCCACCGCCGCCTGAACTGCCCAGGGTCAAATATTTCTGTCCCGTAAGGGTAGGGGTCCCCTCAATGGCTCCCATGTTGCCTCCTATGGCGATGAGCGTGGCGTTGCTGATGTATAGTTTCCCGCCGTGGTCGCTGTTGTCGTCAATGGCGCATTCGCTGCCGCGGGCGATGATGACACCGCCGTTGAAACGAAGGGTGGAGCCGTTTCCGTCAATGCCGTCGTTACCGCGAGAGTAGGCCCATACATGGCCGCCGTTGATGCCAATGAAGGATGCGGCGTTGATGGCATCATCGTATGCGTTTGCCTCCACGTGACCGCCGTTGATGAAGAGAGAGTCCTTGCTTTCGATAGCTTCGCCAGTGGTGCTTCCGGAGGTCTGCGAACAGAAACTCTGCAGGTGTCCGCTGTTGATGGTGATGTTGCCTTCAATTTTAAGCCCTTTGGGCAGGCCTTTCCAGTAGTCGGAACTGCTCCCGCCGCCAGGCCATCCGCCACCGCCTCCGGAGGATGCGTTCACGGGGGCGCCGCTGGTGGTGACATAGACCACAAGCAGACTGTCTTCTGCTCCGGCAGCACCAAACACCAGCGTGCCGTCGGCCACAATGCCGCGCCCGCCTTTGCCTGTGCTGGTACCGCTGAACTTGCCCGCGATGAAAGCAATGTCGCCGTCCGCCTTCAGACAGGCAGACGCAAAACCGTCAGTGCAGGAAGTGCCCGTGCCCATGACGGTGAAACCAATCGCGTTAGTGGAAGTGCTGACAAGACCGCCCGTCTGAGTATAGTTGCCGTCGCAGCTGATGGCGCGACCACCCGCGACCGCCGTGATGTTGCCGCCGCTGATGGAAATGTTACCGTTGGCTTTCAGACATGCGGAAGCATAACTGTCGTAGGTGGAACCACTGACCAAATACTTGTCGCAAGAACCCAAAGAGGTCAAGTTGATTGTGCCGCCTGAGATGACAATATTGCTGTCGGAGCTGATAGCCTTGCTTCCTGCATTGGTCGAAGGACATGTGATTGTGACGGTGCCGTTCGTGATGAAGCAGCTTTCCCCTGTCTTAATACCTGTGCAATAGGAGAGGTCCACACCAGAAGTGGTGGTCTCGCTGACGTATGTGCCTGTGGCGTTGACGGTCAGCTCGCCGCCGTTGATATAGGTGCTCAAACCGCTCTTCAGTCCCTTGCTTTGGTTGCCACTGTTGTTGACGGTGATATTGCCGCCGTTGATGGTGATGGTGCTGTCGCACTTCATTCCCTTCTTGTCTTCTGCGGGGGTGTTGATGGTGATAATGCCATCATTCACTTCGATGAAACCGGTGTCTCCGTCAATGCCGTCACCGGAAGCGGTGATGTTTGCTGTGCCGCCGTTCATGACAAAATAGTCGCAGTGGATACCGTCGGCTGCCGCAGAGGCCACCACGATGTTGCCGCTGTTGATTTGCACATAGTCGTCGCTGTGGATGCCGTTGCGCTTGTAACCGTTCACGGTCAGCGTGCCGTTGCCGTAGAAAATCAGCTCGCTTTTGCTTTGCAGAGCTGCCTTTTTGGCATTGTTGGTCCCGTCATTCAGGAAATTCTGCGAGCCGTCAGCCAGTATGATGCTGGTTTTCTTGTCCACCAGCACGTCAATGGCCGGACCTTCGCTGTTAGTAAGCGAAAGCCCTTCCATGGAGAGGGTGAAGCGCTTGTTGGGGGTGATGTAAAGATAACCGTCAGATGAGCTTCCCGACAGGTGATAGACGATGTCCTGAATGGTTGAGGTTACCGTCACGGTCACCTTGGCCCCTTCATTTGTGATGGTCACACCGTTGTTGGCGTAAGGGTTGATGACATTGACGCTGTTGCCGTTCCAGATGATATAGATGTCATCGCCCAGCAGGCTTTCGTTGCTGAAGGTGATGCTATCCACTATGCTCACTGGAAAGGTAAGATTGGTATTGCCGAAGTTGAAAATTGATTGGCTGCCTTGAAAATGAATGCTGTCAATCTCGGAAACGGATTTCTCAAAGATGACGCTGTTGCCATTGTATAGATGCAGAATCTCCTGCGCAGGCAGGGATACGACTAACGTCAAAAACAGGATGACTGAAACGGTTCTTTTCATGATTTGCTGATTTTAAAGGTTTTGCCATCCACTTTGATGAGATACAGTCCTTTGGGCAGTCTGCTGATGTTGATAGTCTCTTCTTGCTTGCAGACACCGGACATGAGCAGTCGGCCGTCAATGGAGAAAATCTGATAACGGCTGTCACTGTTCCGGTCGCTGCTGATGCGCAAAAAGGTGGTCGCGGGATTAGGGTATATACGGATATGGTCGCTTTCAATGGTTTCTACGGATGTGGTTCCGGAGAACAGTACTTTCCGGATATCCGAAAGCGGGAAGGAGAAAGGGGCGTCGTTCCCGTCATCCACCATGAGATACCCGTTGTCAAAATAAATCTTGCCAGCTTCGCTGACGGAAAAGGATTGAGTGCCGGAACTAATTAGTTGCACTTCCACAGTCACCTGTGCCGAGCAGAGGATGATGCCTGAGAAAAAGAGCAAACTCAAAATCGTTTTTTTTATCATTTCAAGAAATTGAAGTTTTAAATTTGATGACGGAATTTTACAGATGAAACTATTCCAAATAAATTCAGCCCGCAAATATAGTAAAAATTATAACAGTCAAAATACAGGAAAATTGCTGTTTGTGTATTGGAAATATTCAGAACCCAGTGGATCCAAAATAGCTGAAAATCTCCGAAAATCCGATAAAATCCTTTTTGTTAACAAGTAAACAATATTGAATATCAATAAATTACATTTACTAAAAAATGTTAATTTTGCGGCGAAAAATTTAATGGAAAGAGATTATGAAAATTTTATTTGTTATAGACGTTTATTTTTCCACGAACAACGGCACCAGCATTTCCGCGCAGCGGTTTGCGGAGGAGTTGCGCAAGCGCGGGCATGAGGTACGCATTATGACCGCAAGCGAGCCCAGAGAGGGTGTTTACGGATTGCCCGAGTTGAACTTTTTCATCTTCAACGGGATGATTCACAAGCAGGGTTTCAAATATGCGAAATGTGACAAGAAGGTCATACGTGAAGCGGTGGAGTGGGCAGATGTTGTCCACTGTTTCTTCCCCTTCTTTTTGGAAACGAGGGCCAAGAAAATTGCCGACCTTCTCGGCAAGCCGGCCACTGCCGCCTTCCATGTCCAGCCACAGAACATTTCGTCCCAGTTCGGCCTCGGGAAATCGGAATGGGTTAATAACATGATATTCAGTATCCTCAGGAGAGCCGTGTATGACCATTTCGGCCATGTGCATGCGCCCTCCAAGTTCATGGCTGAGGAGATTGAGAGCCGCGGTTACAAGGCTAAGGTCCATGCCATCTCCAATGGCATCCAATCGGATTTTACCTGGTACAAGGTGCCTAAAAAGCCTGAATATGAAGGCAAAATCCTGATTGCCATGGTGGGGCGGCTTTCCGCAGAGAAACGTCAGGATGTCATCATCAATGCTCTGCAGTATTCCAAGTATGGCGACCGGATTCAATTGATTTTTGCCGGAAAGGGACCGAAGTACAAACAATACTATCGTTTAGGTAGTAAATTGAAGAATCCGCCCGTTTTCACCTATCTGCCCAAGGAGGATTTGAAAAACATGCTCGGCCAATGTGACCTTTACGTGCACGCATCGGACATGGAGTCAGAGGCCATTTCCTGCATAGAGGCATTTGCCACAGGCCTGGTGCCCGTCATTGCCAATAGCAACCTCTCTGCCACAAGACAATTCGCCCTTGACGGGCGCAGCCTCTTCAACCCCGGGGATCCTAAGGATTTGGCCCGCGCCATCGACTATTGGTTGGACAACCCCGAGGAGAAGGCGAAAATGGAGAAGCTATACTCCGAGTCTGCGAAGAAATATGACATCAACCACTCTATCGACTTGTTTGAAGAGATGTTGCAGGAAGCTATTGACGATTGCAACAAGGGACGCAAATAGTATTTCAAATGAGAGTTTTGTTTAGGTAGAACAAATGCCATAAATCATCATTTTTGGGGATAAGGGGATTAAGATTATTCATGCTCTTTTGCAAGTTGCAATATAGAATGAATAGTTAAAGATATAACATGGATAATCAAACTCTTAGACTCGTTGACATGCCGACAGGTTCACAATGTGTGATTGTGAAGTTGAGCGGTCACGGCGGCTTTCGTCACCGGTTGATGGAACTGGGCTTCGTACGTGGCGAGAAGGTACGCGTCATCAAGAACGCCCCCTTGCGCGATCCCATTGAGTATGAGATCATGCAAAGCCATGTCTCCCTGCGGCGCATTGAGGCCCAGCATATTGAGGTGGTCCCCTTGACTGATGAGACAGCTGAAAGTTACAGCTTCAACGGTACCATCACCGAGGAGACGACTCGCATCTTGGGCGAGCGCGGCAAGACCATCTCCGTGGCGCTGGTCGGCAACCCCAACTGTGGCAAGACCTCCTTTTTCAACCACGCCACTGGCATGCGCGAGAAGGTGGGCAATTACAGCGGCGTGACTGTTGATTCCAAAATTGGAATCTTCAAATACAAGGATTACACCATCCAAATCGCCGACCTGCCCGGCACCTACTCCCTTACCGAATACACACCCGAGGAACTCTACGTGCGCGAGTACGTGTTCGACCACCATCCCGATGTGGTGCTCAACATCGTGGATGCCTCCAATCTGGAACGAAACCTTTTCCTTACCACCCAGCTCATCGACATGAACCTGCCGATGGTGATGGCACTCAATATGTTTGATGAACTGGAACATAACCACGACAAGTTGGATGTGGAAATGTTGAGCCGGATGCTGGGCTTCCCCATTGTTCCTACGGTTTCATCAAAAGGCGCTGGAATAGAGGATGTAATGAAGAATATTGTGGATGTATATGAAAACATGGAACAGAACACCAAGCACATCCACATCAACTATGGCGCTGACATTGAGAAGAGTATAGAGATTCTGAAAGAAATCATCAAGCAAGATACGGTTATTGACAGCGAATATCCGGCGCGTTATATTGCCATCAAGTTGCTGGAGAATGACCAGGCGACGCTGAAGTCGGTGGAGCGGCATGTGAAGATCGGGGAGTTGAAGAAATCGGCTGCAGAACAGCGTGAGATTTTGGAGAAGAGCTACCGTGAGGATGCTGCCACTGTGATTTCCGGCGCCAAATACGGCTTTGTGCGGGGCGCGTTGGCAGAAACATATACGGTTGGCAAAGACCGCAGCAAGCAGAAAGCTTACACTATTGACAACATTTTGACCCACAAATGGTTGGGCTTCCCTATTTTGATTTTCTTCCTGTGGTTTATGTTCCAGATGACATTCACCTTGGGAGCCTATCCGCAGGTGTGGTTGGAGATGTTTTTTGGATGGTTAGGAGATGTGATTTCCCGCCACATGGCCGATGGAATGCTCAAGGACCTGATTGTAGATGGCATCATCGCGGGTGTGGGCGGTGTGTGTTCGTTCCTGCCCAACATCTTGATACTCTTCTTCTTCATCTCCATTTTGGAAGACACTGGCTACATGGCCCGTGCCGCGTTTCTGATGGACAAGCTGATGCACCGCATGGGCCTGCACGGCAAGTCGTTTATCCCCTACATCATCGGTTTCGGCTGCAGTGTGCCGGCCATCATGGCTACACGTACGCTGGAGAACAAAAAGGACCGTATCCTCACCATCATCACGGTGCCGTTCATGTCGTGCTCAGCGCGGTTGCCCGTCTATCTGCTGCTGATTTCCGCCATTTTCACCAAACATCAGGGCCTTATCCTGACAAGCATCTACCTGTTTGGCGTGGTGATGGCGGTGCTCACCTCCCTGCTAATGAAGAAAATCGCGTTCAAGGACAACAAAGACCAGTTTGTGATGGAGTTGCCGCCGTACCGGTTGCCCACGTTCCGCAACGCCGTGGTGCACATGTGGGACAAGAGCGTGCAGTATCTCAAGAAGATGGGTACGGTGATCCTCGTGGCCACTGTCATCATCTGGGCTTTGGAATACTTCCCGCAGCACAGTCCGCAAATCGACCGTTATACCGCGCAGATTGAGCAGATTTCGGCTGACACGGAGATGGATGAGGCTGTAAAGGCTGCCCAAATCGAGCAGTTGGAGTTTGACCGCTCGGTGGTGCAAACCGAGAATTCCTACATTGGCCGAGTGGGACGTGCCATTGCGCCGGTGTTCAAACCGCTTGGTTTTGACTGGAAGATGGGTGTTTCGCTGCTCACGGGCTTGGCTGCCAAGGAGATTGTGGTTTCCTCTATGGGCGTGCTCTATCACGCTGATGCGGAGGCTGACGAGCACTCCTCCGCACTGCAAGCCAGCATTCAGGCGCAGACGTGGACCTCCGGAGAACTGAAAGGGCAAAAAGTTTTCACCCCGTTGGTGGCCTACGCGTTCATGATTTTCATTCTGCTTTATGTGCCTTGCGTGGCGGCGGTTACCGCTGTGTATAAAGAAGCTGGCGGCAAATGGGCTACGTTTACCGTGCTGTTCAACACGCTCGTTGCCTGGATTATGGCATTTTTGGTATATCAGATTGGAATGCTAATTTAAAAAAAACTCGTAATATGTCGCACGAACTTCATCACGAACACCATCATACGCATGATCATGAGCATCATCATGGTCATCATCACCACGATCACAGCCATGTCATTACCACGCTGAACCGTGCCTTCATTATCGGCATTGCTCTGAATATCGCATACGTGCTGGCGGAGGCCATTTTCGGGCTTTGCTATCATTCGTTGGGGCTGCTTTCCGATGCGGGGCATAACCTAAGCGATGTGGTCAGTCTTGTGCTGGCACTCATTGCTTTCAAACTGTCGGATTCCATTGCCACTCGCAAATTCACGTATGGCTACAAGAAAAGCACGATTCTGATTTCGTTATTGAACGCTCTTATTTTGGGCGTTGCGGTGGTTTTTATCATTGTAGAAAGTGTTCGCAAATTAATTACGCCTCAGGAGGTGCAGGGTCAAGTGATTTCCATTGTGGCGGCTATCGGGGTGGTGATAAATGGTTTTACGGCTTGGCTGTTCATGAAGGATCAGAAGAGGGATTTGAACGTCAAGGGCGCGTATTTGCACATGCTGGCTGACGCTTTGGTGTCGGTGGGCGTGGTGGTGTCCGGCATCGTCATCTATTTCACGGGTTGGTATATCATCGACCCGCTGATTGGGCTGGTGGTGGCGGTCGTGATCATTGTGGCTTCTTGGGAGTTGCTGCACGACAGCGTGCGCTTGGCGTTGGACGGTGTGCCTGCCCAGCTGGACTTCGACCATGTGAAAGATGCCATGATGGGGCAGGAGGGCGTGCGTGAGGTACATCACTTGCACATTTGGGCGCTCAGCACTACGGAGAACGCCATGACGGCACATGTGGTGGTGGACAATCTTACAGAAATGGAGCACACGAAAGAACATTTGAAAGAAAAACTATCCGAGATGGGTATCACTCATGCCACATTGGAATTTGAGACCTCTGATTCGAAATGCACGGGAGAATGTAAATAGATATGGTACAGAAAATATTAGTAGCGATAATCGTGACCGCTGCCGTTGTTGCTGCGGTTTGGCTGTTGGTGCGGCAGTATCGGAACCGCAAGGATGGCCCGTGCGGTTGCGATGGCTGTTGTAGTGGTTGTCAAGGGTGCAGCGGTGGCTCGTGCGCGGGGTGCACAGGCAGGCCGTAGATCTCGACACTTGCAGAATTATGGGGTTAACGTTGGAGGTTCCGCCGCCTTTGGCGGCGGAATGGTGATGTGTGAATTGTACGATTTTTTTCGAAATCCGAAATTAAAATTAACAAATAATTGTAAAATTTTCACCAAAGAAAATTTTTAATATCCTCATTATCAATAATAAAAATTTTTCATGGAAATTATCGAACAAGATTATTTTTCATTGTATATTTGCAACCTCAACATGATATCATAACACCAACTCGCATCACTCAATTTAATCTCTAAACTCTAAACTCTAAACTATCAAATTCAAAACTATGGAAAAACAAGATCCCATTGAAGAGGCCCGCAGGTATGTGGCCAACGCAGAAGAGGTTATCAAGAAGGCCAACTACGACCCGGAACTGAAAAGCTATACCGACAGCAAGTATGTCAAGACAGCGGGCAATATCCTGTGGTGCGGATGCCTTGTCGCGCTTGACGCTGTTCTGAACATCCGTAACGGGAAAGGCCGTCCGTCCATAAACAAATACAAGGAGGCTGCCAAGAAACGGGACGGGAAATTGCTGCATTTCATGAACCTTGGCTACGATACCATGCATCTTGCGATGGGTTACGATGGCAACAAAGAAAAGAAAGTTTGCGATGCGGGATTTGAAAGAGCCAATGCTATCATCGAACGTTGCGCTACGCTGTGCCCGCAACCGGTGTGCGCGTGACCTGGAGCAAGTGGCGAATCGCCAATGTTCCCCAACAGTAATACCCTTACAATTGCCAATCAATAGGCTCTTTGCCCATCTGTTTCAGTAGCTCGTTAGTTTTGGAGAAGTGCCTGCAGCCGAAGAACCCTCTATGGGCGGAGAGCGGGGAGGGGTGCGCGGCGGTGAGCACATGGTGCTTGCCCAGGTCGATCAGCGCGCGCTTGTTGATGGCAAAGTTGCCCCACAACAGGAATACCAGACCCTCTTTTTGCGCCGAAAGCCTTTGTATGGCGCAGTCGGTGAACTGTTCCCAGCCGTGGCCCTGGTGCGAGCCCGCCGCGTGCTCGCGCACGGTGAGCGTGGCATTCAACAGCAACACACCCTGCTTCGTCCATTTCTGCAAGTTTCCACTGCGCGGCGTGACAAACCCCACATCGTCGCTTAACTCTTTGAAGATGTTGATCAGTGACTTCGGGAAAGGAACGCCGTCCTGTACCGAGAAGCACAATCCATGCGCCTGCCCGTATTCGTGATATGGATCCTGTCCGATGATGACCACCTTCACCTCATCAAACGGCGTGCTGTCAAAGGCGTTGAAGATGCACTTGCCAGGCGGGAAGACGCGGTAATGCTTCTTCTCCTCTGTCAGAAAATCTTTTAAAGAGGCGAAGTAGGGGGCCTGAAACTGGTCCCAGAGCACGCGTTTCCAGGAATCTTCGATGGTGGGGTTGATGTTTGCCATGATCTTAGTGTTTGAAATGTCGTACGCCCGTGAACACCATCGCGATGCCCAGCTCGTTGCATGCCTTGATGGAGTCCTCGTCGCGGACCGATCCGCCGGGTTGGATGATGGCGGTCACGCCGTATTGCGCGGCCATTTTCACCACATCGTCAAAGGGGAAGAATGCATCGGAGGCCAGGCAGAGACCTGCAGTCACGCCCTTTTCCTTGGCTTCCTCGAACGCGATATGGGCGGCGCCCACGCGGTTCATCTGCCCCGCGCCAATACCCACAATTTTGCCGTCCTTGGCCACCGTGATGGCGTTGGAACGCACATGCTTGCATATCTTCATCGCCAGGAGCAGGTCCTGAAGCTCCGCATCCGTGGGCTTTTTCTCCGTCACCACATTCAGCTCGTAGTCTTCGGTGGACTTGTTGTCGATGGTTTGCTCCAGCATGCCGCCGCGCACGCTGATGAACATCTTGTCGTCGCCGTTCTCTGTCGTCGGGTCGAAAGTCATCAAACGGATGTTCTTTTTGGTGGCAAGATGCTCAAAGGCCTCTTTCGTGAAGCTCGGGGCGAGGATGATTTCCAGAAAGACGGGTTTCATCGCTTCGGCCGTGGCCAAGTCAATCTCGCGGTTGGAGGCCACAATGCCGCCGAAGATGGAAACCGGGTCGGCTTCGTAGGCGCGCTGCCATGCCTCTAGTGCGTTGGCGCCCAGTCCTACACCGCAAGGGTTTTTGTGCTTCACGGCTACCATGGCAGGCTCTTGGAACTCTTTCAGGATTTGCAAGGTGGCATCTGCATCTTGTATATTGTTGTAGGATAATTCTTTGCCATGCAGTTGCTCGGCCCAGGCGATGGAGTAGCCCTGTTTCTTGCCGGCATAGAAAGTGGCATTCTGGTGCGGGTTTTCGCCATAGCGCAGGCTCTGCTTGCGGCTGAAGGTCATCGTCAGGCTCTCGGGTTCCTGTTCGCCAGCCTGCTCGGTCAGGTAGCGTGAGATATAGGTGTCGTAGGAGGCTGTGTGGCGGAATACTTTGGCGGCCAGTCGGCGGCGCGTCTCGAAAGTGGTGTCGCCGTTCTGTTTGATTTCAGCCAAAACCGTGTCGTAGTCTGCGGCATCCACCACCACAGTGACGAATTTGTGGTTTTTGGCCGCGCTCCGGAGCATCGTGGGTCCGCCAATGTCGATGTTTTCTATCGCATCTTCGTACGTGACATCCGGCTTCTCGATGGTCTGCTTGAACGGATAGAGGTTCACCACAATCATGTCGATGGGCTCAATGCCGTTCTCGCGCATCTCCTGCTGGTGTTTTTCGTTGTCGCGGATGGCCAGCAACCCGCCGTGAACCTTGGGGTGGAGCGTCTTCACGCGCCCGTCCATGATCTCGGGGAATCCGGTGACCTCGCTGATGCCGATGGTCTTCAGTCCCGCGGCGTCCAGGGCCTTTTTGGTACCCCCTGTGGAGATGATTTCATAACCTGCTTCTATAAGTCCGGCGGCGAATGGAATAATGCCGGTTTTGTCGCTTACGCTGATAATGGCTCTTTTCATATTGTGATGTTATGTGTTAATAATCAGATTTTTGCATTCTTCCATCAGCCACATGGGGGTGGAAGTGGCTCCGCAGATGCCGATGGAACGGTATTCTTTCAGGTTGAGGTCTGTGATTTGACCGGGTTGTGCCACCATGAAACTGTTGGGATTGTTTTTCCGGCAGATGTCGAACAGGTGGAGACCGTTGGAACTTTTCTCTCCGGAAACGAACAGGATGGCGTCGTGCTGTTTGGCGAATTCCGCAATCTCTTTGGCACGGTTGGCCACCTTGCGGCAGATAGTGTCGGCGTATTGGAAAATGTCGCTGTTGCCGGCGGCTTCGTAGCGTTTCTGTATGAGTCGGATGAGCTCGTAGTATTGATCCAGACCTTGTGTGGTCTGCGAGTAGAGCATGGCAGGCCTGTTGTAGTCGATTTTGTCAATTTCGTCAAAGGATGAGATGACGATGCCTTGGTTGTCGGTTTGGCCCATGAGCCCCACCACTTCGGCGTGGCCCTGTTTGCCGAAGATGAGCACCTGCTTGCCTCCGTTCTCGGGATTGCGATGAAAGTCGGCAATGCGCTGTTGCAGTTTCAGCACCACGGGGCAGGTGGCGTCGATGAGGGTGATGTTGTTGCCCTTGGCGATCTGGTAGGTGAGGGGAGGTTCCCCGTGCGCGCGTATGAGCACGGTGGTGTCGTGTAACTGCCTGAACTGCTCGAAGCTGATGACGCGCAGCCCCATTGCGGTGAGTCGCTTCACCTCCTCGTTGTTGTGCACAATGTCGCCCAGACAATAAAGGGTGTCGTGGTCCTTGAGGTACTCTTCCGCCGTTTTTATGGCGTGAATCACACCGAAACAGAAACCCGAATTGTTGTCTATGGTAACTTGCAAAATGAAAGATTGTTATATTTTTTTTACCAGTTGTCAGGGAATAGGGAATCCACGAATTCGGCGCGGTTGAAGACTTGCAATTGGTCGATCTTCTCGCCGACGCCGATGTATTTGATAGGAATCTTGAATTGGTCGGAGATGCCGATGACCACACCTCCCTTGGCGGTGCCGTCGAGTTTGGTGATGGCCAGGGCGTTGACCTCGGTGGCGGCGCAGAACTGGCGTGCCTGCTCGAAGGCATTCTGTCCCGTGGAGCCGTCCAGCACGAGCAGGATTTCATGCGGTCCGTCGGGCACGAGTTTGCGGATGACATTCTTGATCTTGATGAGCTCGTTCATCAGGTTGGACTTGTTGTGCAGTCGCCCGGCGGTGTCGATGATCACGATATCGCTTTTTCGGGCGATGGCGGAGGCCACGGTGTCGTAGGCCACGGCGGCGGGGTCGGAGCCCATCTTCTGGGTGATGATGGGCACGTCGGCGCGCTTGGCCCAGGCTTCCAGCTGCTCGATGGCGGCGGCGCGGAACGTGTCGGCGGCACCCAAGGTTACCGAGTAGCCCTTTTGCTTGAACTGGTATGCCAGCTTGCCGATGGTGGTGGTCTTGCCCACACCGTTCACGCCAACCACCAACATCACGTATGGCGTGTCCATTTTAGGAATGACGAAGTCGTTGGCCTTCTCTATGTCGTTTTCGAGCAGCAGTCCTACAATCTCCTCCTTGAGGATGGCGTTGAGCTGCTCGGTGCCGAGGTATTTGTCGCGCGACACGCGGGATTCAATGCGCTCGATGATGCGCAGGGTGGTTTCCACGCCCACGTCGGAGGTGACCAGCACTTCCTCGAGGTTGTCCAGCACATCGTCGTCAACTTTGGATTTTCCGACGACAGTCTTGGCAAGTTTGGCGAAAAAGCTCTCTTTGGACTTCTCCAGTCCTTTGTCAAGTTCCTTTTTTTTCTCTTTGGAAAATATAGAAAAGAATCCCATACACGATAATTTTGAGGTGATGTCCGGCAGGGCGGACAAATGCAGTTGCAAAGATAGTGAAAATATCAATATGTGTTTTATTTCAATCTCAATTTCAATTAGCACATTTGCACATTGTTTCATTAGCCCGTTAAATGATCTTCTTTTTATAGTGTTTTTTTTATTGCGGAAAAATGCGTGCTTTTGCAATTACAAAAATAGAAGAGGAGCTCCGTCGTGAGATAGAACATCAGAAAGAATCGTACATGTTACTACAAAACAGTAATTAATCGAGATATCAACTAAAAATCAATTAACGATTAAAATAGAAAAAAATTAACATAGTATAAATCTACCGTTTGCTATTTGTTCGGTAGCATCTTGAAACCTAGGTAATTTCAAATATAGCAATTACTCGAACAAGTCGTGAATGTCTGCGTAACGCGTGGGCAGGCTTGTCTGTAAATACGGGTTTTCTCAGGACCTCAGAATGTGGACAAGGGTTGTCCACGTTTTTTTTGAGCCCTATGGAAACATGTGTGCTGATAAAAGGTGAAATGGTAATTGAAACACAAATGTTACATAATGATAACAGAAATGTAACACAATAAATAATTATGTAATTGTTAATTATTATAATTTTGCGGCAGTAATCATCCAAAAAAGAGGCGTGTAGCCATAAAGATTCATGTTTTTTGAAGGATATGCTTACGCTTTTTGAGTATGAGGTAAAGTGGAGATCACTGAAATAACTATAAAGTAGAAATTGAAATGGCGGAACTCATTCATATCGGTCGCCTTATTCAGGAAGAGTTGCGCGTTCAAGGCCGTAGTGTGACATGGCTCGCGCAGCAGCTGGGTACCAGCCGCATGGCCTGCTACCGACTTTTCCATAGCTATAGCATCGACACGCAGATGCTGTTTTGGATCTCAGGACTGTTGGGCAGGGATTTCTTTGCAGAGTACTCGGGAAGGCTGCCAGAAAGTGTGAGATAAAAAGTTCGCCAGAGGAAATGAAACGCATTGAAAAAGGCGCATCCTTCATTGAATCACTCCTGGCATTCGTTTTCTAATAAAAGTAAATTCGCGAAAAGTGCGAATATTTGGAAATGTTTACTGTTTTTGCACCTGAATCAGATGATATGGAAATAACGTTTGAGAAAGACTATCTGAAAGAACTCTATTACGATGGGAAGTGCAGCGACAAACAAATCACCATCTGTAACATTATCGAATTATCGAATCATTACAAATAGAGAAATCATGGGAAATTTGGGCTATGGGGCGTTCCCCACACATCCGGGAGAAGTGCTGAAAGATGAATTGGAAGCACGTGGTATTAGCCAGCGAGAACTGGCCGACACCATCGGTCTGACCTATTCTGTGGTCAACGAGATATTGAACGGCCGCCGCTCCCTTACAGCCAAGACAGCTCTTATGTTTGAGGCTGCTCTTGACATCCCCGCCGATGCGCTGATGTATTTGCAAACGAAATTTAACATGCAAACCACCCGCAATGACAAATCCGTGGCCAATGTCTTGAAAGAAATCCGGAAGATTGCGGCGGTGTTGTAACGGATGGTCTTCATTGTAAAAGCGAACAGAAAAAAGACAGACAGATAAGTTATTTTTTTTTCGTAATTTTGCGGATTGAAATAAAGATAAGAGGCTAATGAGCAAGTCTGTTATAGATAGGATTAATTACTTCGTGGCACTGATAACCGAGTTCGCGACGGCTCACCACATCACCACGCAACAAGCCTATTTGTATCTCCAAAGGTACAAAGGTCTGGATTTCGTGGATCGGTTTTATGATGTGGAACATACTTATTCCTTTGATAATACGGTGGAAGATTTGACAGCTTACTGTAAACGTATGGGAGGAACGCTGTCATGAAACTTTATCACGGTACAAATGCGATAATCAAGATAATAGACCTCAACCAAAGCCGTGTCGGAAAAGATTTCGGCATCGGTTTTTATTTGACTCCTGACAAACTGATTGCTAGTCGGCAAGCGGAACGGAAATATGTGCAATATGGGAAAGGTGAAGCAAGAGTATATGAATACAATGTTGACGAAGGTGTGTTAGCGACACTCAAGGTGTTGTCTTTTGACGGTTACTCGCTTGAGTGGGCGCGATTCGTACTTCGGAATCGTAAAAATCGCACTTGGGAACAACTTCACGATTATGACATCGTTGTTGGTCCAATAGCGGACGATGTCGTGGGATACCAGATTCGTCGCGTCGAAGAAGGCATCATTACGGAAGAGCAATTTCTGGAAGAGATAAAATATCATATGGTTACGATACAATATCTGTTCGCCACCGAGAAAGCCGTCAAATTATTACAAGTGCCATGAACGCGAAAGAGACCTTTATGATTGAGACCTTGACCCGCGAACTAATAGCGAGGCTCATGGAAGACCGCCAGCTTTTAATGCGCGAGGCGATGGACATTGTGTATAAGTCCAAAACCTACACTGCCCTTGGTAACTTAGAGACGGGACTTTATTTCCAAAGCCCTGCCTATGTTTATGATATTTTAGAACAAGAATTAAAAACGAAAAAGCAAGATTGTAAAGAAGAAAAGTAAACTAACATAGTATAAATCATAGCGTTTGCTATTTGTTCGGTAACGTTTCTGAAACCTGAGAAATTTCAAATACAGCAATTACTCGAGCAAGTCGTAAATGTCTGCGTAATGCGTGGGCAGACTTGTCTGTAATTGCGGGTTTTCTCAGGACCTCAGAAACGTGGATAAGAACTGTCCACGTTTTTTTTGTATCCTTTTGAAGACCCGTGTGCCGATGAGCAGCCGCCGCGAAAACATTGCAGACATTATGGCAGAACTAATACATATTGGACATATTATTCAGGAGGAACTGCGGTCGCAAGGCCGCAGTGTGACTTGGCTCGCGCAGCAGCTGGGAACCAGCCGCATGGCTTGCTACCGCCTGTTCCATAGCTATAGCATCGACACGCAGATGCTGTTTTGGATCTCAGGACTGTTGGGCAGGGATTTCTTTGCGGAGTACTCGGGGAGGCTGACCGCGTCAAATGGGGGATTGTAACATGTTTGTTGCGGAAATGGAACAAATTTGTGCCATTACAAATATCTGTGTATTAAATAATTATCATATTTTTGCTGCGTTGTTAATTTGTAGTTATGGATTTAAATTGTATAGATGATGAATTACAGTCCCGTCGGGAGTTTTTTAAAAAGGGTGCGAAAACCGTTTTGCCAATATTAGGAGCTGTAACCATAATAAATATACCCTCAATAGTTCAGGCACAAAAGACACCGATGGGTTGCGAATACGCTTGCAGTAATTCATGCGAAGACTCATGCCTTCAATCATGCAAATATACTTGCACTTGCACTTGCGCTGGAGATTGCGTGAACTCTTGTTTATCAAATTGTAATGTTACCTGCAAAGGAACATGTTTGCATGCTTGCGCGGCATATTTCCCCGTTTTCTTTTGGTAGTCAATCCAATCATTACTGCAATTTGACAAGAAATATATACAATTAAATATTGAACATATCGTGTTAACGGACTTCGCACGATTTTAATCAATAATTAATAATAACCAAGAAGTCCTTTTTCTATAATTATGAAAAATACAAACAAAAGCGAAGAACTCCAGTCTAGAAGGGAATTTTTCAAAAGAGCGGCAAAAGGTGCACTGCCAATTATTGCAGCAGTGACTTTAGCCAGTGTTCCGGATATTCTTCGGGCTACGGAGAAAGACCCAATGGGATGCAGTTATGGTTCTTGTATTATGAATTGCTCTGACAACTGTTATACTACTTGTAGGGGCACCTGCCAAGGCAGCTGTACGGGTTATTGTACTGTTACCTGTAAGGGATCTTGTTCTGGTTCTTGCTATTAATTGAATAATGCCTTCCTTGCAGACACTGGAACAGATTGTATCCTTTTCGATAACTTTCATGATGTATAAAAGGACTTCGTGCATTGTGTGAGTTAAGAATAAAAATGATAGAAGTCCAATTCATTTATCATGGAAAAAATCAACAAAATCGAAGAACTCCAGTCAAGACGTGAGTTTTTCAAAAGAGCGGCAAAAGGCGCATTGCCGTTTTTGGCTGCTGTGGCATTAGCAAGCACGCCGAATCTAATCAATGCCGCTACTGAGGCACCGATGGGATGTAACAAGGGATGTGCGGGTACCTGCTCTGGTACTTGTGCAGGGACCTGCAGAACAGGATGCACAAGAACCTGTAGCGGTTGGTGCAGTGAAACTTGCAAAGGACATTGCAAGGGGTACAACAAAAATGACTAGATGTCAAAATCGAGGAGTATTGGAGAAATATCCCCGTATTCCTCGATTTATCTTTATTAGCTGTTAAATGACAAAACTCAGATTATATAACTTCCAAAGAGATAGAAGAATTATAACATCAACAGTACTCTTATTAGTGTTTATGCTGCCAAACATTATTATTGCCCAAACAAGAGAGCAAATAACAAACTGCATCCATTATACGCGCAACGGCAACTTGTTTATTGTTGAATATGATGTAAGCAAAAGCAACCAAACCATACAGATCGAAAGAATATTTGATACAGTCGGTACAACATCATTTATCGTGACTTGTCAGCAGTGGAGTCAACAGGTGAGTTTGAAACAGCTAGAGAATACGATATCTGTAGCCCTGACCGCGCAAAACCCAGCCACATTTTCTCTGGAAATGGCAGCAATCAGGAAAACTGCCCGACTAATTTACGAAGATATAAAGAATTAAAGATCAACCCTCTTCTACTATATATATCGTGTTAGCGGACTTCGCATGATGTTATAAGGAGGGAGAAATTTAATGTAAAATTCAGAAGTCCACATTCTATAATTATGAAAGAAAGAAAAAACAATGAAGAGCTTCAGTCAAGGCGCGAGTTTTTCAAAAAAGCAGCAAAAGGTGCACTGCCGATTTTAGCGGTGGTGGCTTTATCCAGTGCTCCGAACATCCTTCGCGCAGTTGAAGAGTCACCGATGGGATGTAAAACTTCTGCATGTGCCGGTTACTGTCTTTATAGTTGTAATCAGACTTGCCAACATGGGTGCTTAAGAACGTGCGAGGGTTGCAAAGGTACTTGCAAAACTTTTTGCACTAATAGTAATTACGGCCATTAAAAATTCAATTTGTTTATAGATAAGAGGAGTAAGAGGAGAATATTAAGAGAGAATTCTTAATTCACTCTTTCTATTTTCCTCTTTAAATTATTGTTTATGGGAGAAATGCAAATTAGAGAAGATGCACGAGCTTGGCAAAGTGGCATGGCCAAGAACATTACATTCATCGTCACTAAAGATTGCCAGTTAGCATGCAAATACTGCTATCTAGTCGGCAAAAATGTGAAAGAACGGATGTCGTGGGAAACAGCCAAAACATTCATAGACTATGTGCTTTCACATGAAGATGATTTTCCAGAAGAAAGCGTGATATGGGATTTCATCGGTGGAGAACCTTTCTTGGAAATTGATTTGATTGATATGATCTGCGATTATTTGAAACAGAGGATGTTTGAACTCAATCACCACTGGTTCAATTCCTATCGTTTTTCATTCTCTACTAATGGTATCAATTATCACGAACCCAAGGTACAAAAATTTATTGAGAAAAATCGCGAGCACCTCAGCATTGGCATCACAATTGACGGCACGGAGAAGAAACACGATCTTAACCGCGTGTATAAAATCACAGAACGAGGTTCATACAAAGATGTGGTGCGGAATATACCCTTGTGGTTAAAACAATTCCCTGGCGGTGGCACAAAGGTAACCATCAGCAGCGCCGACATTCCTTACATCACCGAAAGTGTGCTGCATCTCTATAGCCTCGGCATCCATGAGGTAAACATCAATGTGGTGTTTGAAGATGTCTGGCAGGAGGGCGATGACAAGAAGTTTGAAGAACAACTTCTCTCATTGGCCGATGCCATTATTGACGGTGGATACTACCAAGACTATGCATGCTCTTTTTTCACAGAACAGTTAGGCAAACCGCTTGATCCCGTTTACGATAACAACAACTGGTGTGGTGCAGGACGCATGCTCAGTGTGGATGCAGCGGGGAATTTGTATCCATGTACCCGTTTCGCACAATACTCCCTGCGGGAAAAAAATGCTTGGATTATAGGCAATATCAAGGATGGGATTGACAAAAACAAACTGCGTCCTTTCCTCACGTTGGACCGAATAACCCAAAGCAATTCAGAATGTCTCAATTGCGAGATTGCCAGTGGTTGCGCGTGGTGTCAAGGCGAGAACTACGACGCTGCCGACACGCCAACTGTCTTTCAACGGGCAACAGCCATCTGTAAGATGCACAAAGCCCGCGTGCGTGCCAACAATTACTACTGGAATAAACTCTACCGCAAGCTGGAACTGGAAGGCAAAAGGGAAGAGTTCGAGAAAAACAAAAAAGAGTCAAACCCCACAATCTGTTAGAGCCATGTTAGAATATTTGATTATACAACTGGACGACACCAGCACCTCTTATTGCCATTACGAAATCGGCGCCAAAGAACACAAACTGATGCCATTGGAGACGCTGAAGGCCGGCATCCGCTTCGGTATGCTGGAGAACCTGATGATCCAATTCGTTTATCCAGACTACAAGCTGCCCGACGATTATGCTGCAGCCATCGAAAGCATCGACCACAACAAGATTGTCTCTTCGCTTTGTGAAGACGAAGCCCTGAAAGCGGAAGCAGATGTCATGATCTTCCATGAATGGACAGGTCTATCATTAGCCCAATTGGATGAGAAGAAGAGTTACGTGTTGCGCACTGCTAAAGCCGATTTGTTTGACCGATACTTGTTCTTAAAGGATGTCATTTCAAAAGTTATGCGCCTGAACATTGTCATCACCGATGTGGAGACCTTCACGGAAGAAGACTTTGAAAAGTACAAACAGATACTACACATCCTTTCAGAACACATTGAGAAAGCATACGTGGCAGGAAAATCCCCGCAATTCAACATCCTCACCGACCGTATGATGCTGGAAAAGATGAACAACTGTGGAGCAGGAATCTCCAACATCACCCTCGCCCCAAACGGAAAATTCTACATCTGTCCTGCTTTCTACTACGAAAATGAAGAAGACTGCGTCGGCAATCTGGAGAACGGTTTGGACATTAAGAACCCGCAGCTTTACAAGTTGGATTACGCCCCCATCTGCCGTCACTGCGATGCCTACCAGTGCAAACGCTGCATCTGGCTGAACCGTAAAACCACGCTGGAGGTGAACACTCCCTCTCACGAGCAGTGCGTGGTGGCCCATTTAGAGCGCAACGCCTCCCGCGAAATGCTGGAAAACATCCGCAAGCATGGTTCTTTTATGCCACAAATCGAAATTAAAGAAATTGATTATTTAGATCCTTTTGACGTGCGTGAACATTGGGACGAGGAACTGTTGCAACAGGAATTGATAAAGTATCATCAAGAAAATTATTAAACAAAATACGTTATGACAAAAAAAACAGTCGGTCAAGTGACCGAAGAGGAAAAAAATGAGATTCTACAGCTGTTCGAAAGACGCAACGGACTGAACGAGCTGGCTAAAATATTAACGCCCGACAATGACACCCTCTACCAAAAGCTGGTGAAAGACATGGGCGAAACCGGCATCAAGTTTCAGAGCTGGTGGGACCTGATGGCCGCGAAATACCAGTGGGAGGGATCCGAAAACGGTCACTGGGAAATCAACTTCGACACTTGTGAAATCAATTTAGTGACAGAGTAACTATGGCTATACCTTTGTTATTTATCGGCACAACGGAATTGCTGCTCATCGGCGGTATAGCACTTTTGATATTCGGAGGAAAAAAACTTCCCGAATTGATGAAAGGCCTCGGACAGGGTGTACAAAGTTTCAAAAAAGGCATGAGTGAACCGGTACCCGACAATCCGGATCAAAATGCAGATGAGCATGGCGAAGAAAAAGAAGACGAACAGTCAGGAGGAGGCGAAGCTGACGGCCCCTCTACAGAAAGAGCACAGTAGCACGGAAAATGACGGCCAACTGCTTACTTTCGGCGGTCATCTCGAAGTGCTGCGAAAGATGCTTTTTCGCATCCTGGCGGTAGCTGGAGCTATCGCTGTGGTAGTGTTTTGTTTCAAGGATTATACTTGGCAATTGCTTCTTGCTCCCAGTCAGTGGGATTTCTGCACCTATCGCTGGATAGAACAGGCCGTTCAGGCTATGGGTGTTGACTTTCATTTTCAGAAGTTTCATGTGGACATGATTGCCACTGATTTGTCAAGCCAATTCATGAAGCATATTACTACGGCCTGCTACTTAGGACTGTTGGGGGCTTCTCCCTATATTTTGATTGAATTGTTTCGATTTATTTCACCAGCACTATATGAAAATGAAAGGAAATATTCGGTTCAGGTAGCAGTTGTTATTTATTTGCTCTTCATTTTGGGGGTGCTGATGAGCTACTTCGTGCTCTTCCCTATATCCTTCCGATTTTTGGGAACCTATAGTGTCTCCACCAATGTGGTAAGCAACATCACACTGGATTCTTATATCAGCACCTTCGTTTCGCTGACACTTGTCATGGGCGTGGTGTTCCAGCTGCCCGTCATTGCTTTTTTCCTCGGCAAGTTGGGTGTTATCAATGCCGAGATGCTTTCCAAATACCGCAAACATGCATTCATTATCATCATGCTGGCTGCGGCAATCATCACCCCACCTGATGTTATGACACTCATCCTCGTCACCATACCGCTCTACCTCCTCTTTGAGGTCAGTATCCGGGTGGTCCGGCATGTGCAGGCATAGTTGCCCCGTGCCAAGCTATTATCGGACAATCTTACCTTTTGTAATTTCTCTCGTAGTGCAGCAAGCACGCTGCAGCATATACGAAAAAAGGCGGACCGGGAGGTCCACCTTTCTTCAACCATGAAAACAAAATATTACTTTTTAGCCAAAAAGTCTTTTACAGTGGAGGAGTCTATAACAGCTTCTTTGAATGTATAGGCTCCAGTTTTCGGTGAGCGTTCCATTTTCACCACGCGGGTGTAGGTAACACCACCTTCTCTTTTCAACGTTGCAACTACCTTCTTTGCCATCTCTCTATAGGATTAAATTATTTAACTTCTTTGTGTAATGTCATTTTCTTCAGGTACGGATTGTACTTCATCAGTTCCAATCTGTCAGGAGTGTTCTTTCTGTTCTTTGTAGTGATATATCTGGACATTCCCGGTACGCCGCTTGCCTTTTGCTCAGTGCATTCCAAGATAACTTGTTGACGAGCTTCTTTAACTTTCTTTGCCATTGCTTATCTACTTTTTTTCGTTCTTTTTGACGCTGCAAAAATACATTTTTTTTTGTTCCAAACACACAATAGCCCGTTTTTTTGAAAAAAAAGTTTGCTATTATTTTTAAATGTCAGAAATTCAATATGTTATAATTTCAATCGTCTTGGTTTAAAAGTGCCCATAATCGGTCTTTTATTTCGGTAAGATGGTAGTTTGTCAAGGATGAAATGTTGATAACAGGCAGCTTTTTGGACAATTTTTGCATGATTGCGGCAACCTCATCCTCCGGTGCCATGTCGCATTTGGTGATGGCAACCAGATATTTCTTGTCCAGCAGCTCGGGGTTGAAGGCTTCGAGTTCGTGTTTGAGGATGTTGAACTCCTTGAGGATGGCTTCGGCGGTACGGGTGCCATCGTTGTCGGCCACGGGTACCATATATAATAGTACGGAGTTGCGTTCTATGTGGCGGAGGAATCGAAGACCGATGCCTTTGCCTTCGGAAGCGCCTTCTATGATGCCGGGGATGTCGGCGATGACGAACGACTGATAGTCGCGGTAGGCCACCATGCCGAGGTTCGGCCTCAGGGTAGTGAAGGGGTAGTCGGCGATTTTGGGGCGGGCATTGGAGAGCTGGCTGATGAGGGTGGATTTGCCCGCGTTGGGGAATCCCACGAGGCCAACGTCGGCCAGGACTTTCAGCTCCAGCGAAATCCAGCCTTCGGTGCCCGGCTCCCCGGGTTGTGCAAAGCGGGGCGTCTGCATGGTCGCGCTCTTGAAGTGCACATTGCCGAGACCGCCCCGGCCGCCCTTCATGGCCACAATCTGCTGGCCGTCTTCCAAAATCTCGCCCACAACTTCGTCGGTGTCTATCAGCTTGATGATGGTGCCGAGGGGCACTTCGATGATGGCGTTCTCGCCGTTCTTGCCGAAGCACTGGTTTTTCTGGCCGTTGCCCCCGTGCTCGGCGAACACGTGCTTGGTGTAGCGCAGGTGCAGGAGGGTCCAGAGGTTGCGGTTGCCCCGTACGATGACGCTGCCGCCCTTGCCGCCGTCGCCGCCGTCAGGGCCGGCTTTGGGGTTTCTGGCGGTGCGTGCCAGGTGCGCGGAGCCCGCGCCGCCGTTGCCCGACCGCCCGAATATCTTGACGTAGTCGATGAATTGTTCTTCTGCCATGGGGGGATGAGGTTAAAGGGGTGAAAGAGGTGAAAGGGGTTAATGTGTTAACGGCAGCAAAAGTATGATTTTTTTTGTTATCTTTGCTTTGTCGTTTTCTTGAGGCCTGATGGCAGGCGGCAGGTGGGCGACTATGAACAACAAAAATATTTCTAAACATAACTTTTATCATGAAACAGGAAGACAAAATCCAATCACACAAAACTTATGTTGGTTCAATAGAAAACAACGTAGAGGTGCCGATGACTGAAAGCACTGAGTCCATCGGGGCGATGATCATGGAATTTCGCGGGCAGCAAGTGATGATTGACCGCGACCTTGCGCGGCTTTATGGGGTAACGACCAAGGTTCTCAATCAGGCGGTCAAAAGGAATATTGAACGGTTTCCAGAGCATTTTCGGTTTCAACTATCTGTAGATGAGACTGATAAACTGGTCACAAAATGTGACCGGTTGAAAAGTCTGGTGCATTCAAGTGTGCTGCCGTATGCTTTTACAGAACAAGGTGTAGCCATGCTTTCAACGGTTTTGCATAGTAAAACAGCTGTTGAGGTTAGCGTTCAAATCATAGACGCTTTTGTTATTATGCGTCATCATTTGATGGTTTCGGAGTCACAGATTTTCCGAAAAATCGATAAAATGGAGCAAAATCAAGTGCTATTGTTCAATCAATTGTCCGTGACAAACAATCGCATTGACGAAGTATTTCGTCGTTTGAATGATGATAGTCTCACAGCCTCCCAGGGAATCTTCTTCGACGGCCAGGTTTTTGATGCGCACCGTTTTGTCAGCGACCTGATCCGGAGTGCAAAGCGGCGTGTGATATTGTTCGACAACTATGTGGACGACACGACACTGGCTTTACTGGACAAGCGTGCGGAAGGTGTTGAGGCAGTCATCTACACGAAGAAGGTAACATCAACTTTCAGTGCCGACATGTTGAAACACGGCATGCAATATCCTCCGATTGAGGTGCATGAGTTCGCACAAGCGCACGACCGGTTCCTTTGCATTGACGACATCGTGTACCATATCGGGGCTTCCCTTAAGGATTTAGGAAAGAAATGGTTCGCCTTCAGCCGGATGGAGATACCGGCTAGCGTGCTTTCGGAAAAGATGAAAGAGTAAGGTTGTTGAAATTGTTTTTTTCACTATCGTTGCCCCGTTGTTTGCCCCGAAGTCTAAAATGGGCGGAAGGAGGAAGACAAAATCTTACAAATTACGATTTCGGCGTGGCCGCGGGGCTGCGCCCTTTTGGTTTGTGTGTGGGTTAATGTTGGGAGGTTCCGGTGATTTTTGATATCAAAAATCACCGGAATGGTGCATGGCCGCTTTGTTGTAAAAGGGGAGATGGGCGGCGGGCTGACCCCACGGTTAACCAACGACCTTCCCCGCCGCCCATCTCCCTTTCCCCCTCTCTCGCCCGGTAGCAGGCGCCATTCCGCCGCTTGCAAAAATATGGGGTTAAGGTTGGAAGTTCCGCCAGCAGAGCTGGCGGAATGGTGGTGGTGCATTTTGTTGAGGCGAGAAAGGCTAAATAGTTATTGTAGTTATGGCCGAAGGGCTTTGATTTCCTCGCTGCTCAGGCCGGAAATGCGTGCTATGGTCTCTATTGCAATACCTTCCGTAATCATGTTCAGTGCTAATTGGCGCTTTTCTGCCATTTTACCTTCGTTCAATCCTTGTTTCAGTCCTTGCTCAAGCCCCTTTTCCATACCAATCTCAAAACCCTCTTCTATGCCGTCTTCACGAGCGCAGATGATGGCCCCTTGCACATCTTTGTACTCCAAAACGCTTTTCTTGTATTCTTTTCGTTCCATGTTGGTTAGTTTTGTTATTCTGCATTCCTCTATGAACTTTCGGAAAACGCCCTGTTCCTCTGCGCCATAGTCGCGATTGGTGCTGCCGCCGATGGAGGTGAGCAGCTCGAGCCATCTGCGCATGGGGGCATTGTCCAAAATCTTGTCTTTAACGGCTGCAAATTTACACAATTCGACGAAAAAATAGGTGGTTTTGTCGCTGAAAATTTTATTGGTTTCGTCCTTGAGCATAACCTTGTGGAAATAATGGTCATTGCCTCTGAACTCCGGTGCGTTGTAATCCAGCAGATTGAAGGAATATACAGAAGGAATTGCGTAGTCGTTTTCCCCTTTTTCCATTTCCCTGCTGATGACCCTACTCACGTACGAGATGATTCTGTCGGCGAAGAAGGGCTGTCGAGCCCGTTGCATCTCGATGATGAATCTGTCGCCGTTTTGGTTTTCGCAGTAGATGTCGAAAATCACCCTCTTGTCTTCCGGCCTTTCGCCGAACTGCTCTGTCTGCAGGAAGGTAATGTCAGTGATGATGCCGACTTCATCGGAAATGCTGGAATTGAGGAAGTCGATGAGGAGGTCTTTGTTGCTTTCGGAGGCGAAGATCCGCTTGAAGCCGAAATCGGACAGCGGATCGAAAAATATCAAGTCTTTTTTCATAGTTTAAAATTTTGTTAAGGTTGCTGCAAAGATACAGTACCCAAATCGTTTTTCAAAGGTTTGGGCAAAAATTATTTTATCGTAACAATCAGTCTCTTAGAAAATTACGAGGTGTAAAATTAAGATTTGTTTGTTAACGGGTGGTGGCAGATTTGGGAAAAATGTTGCACTATTCCGCGAATCGCGCGGAATTCCCAACCTCAATCATCGAAATTTTGAGGTCGCAGAAGTGCTATTTCCCGCAATTCTTCACCGGATTGGCGTATATCTTCAGGAAGATGCTCCGCAACTCGTCGGGTTCACCCATCAAACCCTTCAGGCCGGACAGCATGTAGTTGTTGAATTGCTCCAACTCTGCCGTCGTATAATGGTCGCTGTATGTGTTGGTGCCGTTTAATAGGTCGTGGGCTATGTAGTTGGTATTCCATAGTTTGTAACTGCCGTATATTCGCTGATCGATGATTTCGGCAAGCTTAGCGAATTTGGAATTTTTCTCCAGTTTGTCGCACTCGGCCAATTCCTCGCGGGTAATACTTGGCGTTGCGCACAGATGCACGCCTCCCTTTTGCTGTGTGATGCCCTGCAAAATGCTGTGCAAGTCCTCGCCAGGCTCTTTGATGTACTTCTGATATTGCGAGATGTACAGCTCCTGCGTCTTCAGAAAGTCGCAAGGCTCGTACTCGTAAGAGATGGCTACGGGAGTGATGTTCAGCTCGGAAAGATTCTCCACGAAGGGCTTTGGACTGCTGATGGAAAACATCTTGAGAACCGCGCTCTCGGTCTTGTCGTCACCGTCCTTCGTGCGCCCGCTGCGCTGGGCAATCCAGGTGGACTCTCCCTTTTCCGTGAGGGCGTAGCGCATGTACGACGACACTTCCATGGAGTTGCGATAGAAGTCGTGAACCGTGCCTCCGCGCACAATGCGGAACATCTTGTTCATCTTGCCGATATCAATCACGATGTCGCCCTGCATTAAATTGTTGCCGAAGGTGATCTCGGAGGTGCGCAGGTGGTTGGCGTTGAGGGTGACTTGCAAAAGCGCTGCATCCAACAGGATGTCGCGGTGGTTGGCGATGAACATGTAACGGTGATTGTTGTCCAGTGCATCAAATCCCTCCCAAGTGAAGCTGGTGCAAGTCTTGTGTACGATGCTCCAGATGGCCTTGAGCATGACGTTCTGCTGAAACTCGTCAATGGTGCTGATCTTCAAGAATTCCGCCTTGAACTGCTGGATATCCGTTTCAGGAAACAAGTATTTGACGATGGTCTCAAAGAACGGATTGGAAGCCACGCGGGTGACGGCTCCGGGAATTTCATGGTCGTAGTAAGGACGGGTTTCTTCGAACATAAGGCAATATTAATGCTTCCGGTTATCAATGAGCGTGACGGGCTTGCGGCTCATGGCGGGGAAATTGACCTTTCTTACTTCCTCCACCGGAGCGATGACGATCTTCGGCGCTACGCGGATCTTGGCGCGGAAACGGTCTTTGAGGTCTTTGATAACATCAAAATCCGGTTCATGGTGCAAACCTATGGTGATGGTCACGTCGTCAGTCTCGGTGGTCTCGTTGGTGCTGATGGTGATGTAGTAGTTTTCGACGTAGGATGCGTTGGTGAGCACTTCCGTCATTGCAGGCGGATAGAGCGTTGTGCCCTTGTATTTGATCATGTGGTTCTTGCGGCCCACGATGGGGCTGATGCGGAAGGTCTGCCGTCCGCATTTGCACGGTTCGGGGTGTATGCACGCCATGTCGCCGGTGCGGAAGCGGAGCAGAGGCATGCCCTGTACGCCGAGGGTGGTGATGACCACCTCGCCCACTTCGCCTTCCTGCACGGGCTTGTCGTCTTCGCCGATAATCTCCACAATCAGCAGTTCCGGGTGATGATGACCGCCGCAGCCGTACTCGCATTCCGAGAAGGTGGCCGACATCTCCGTGGATGAGTAGGTGGCGAACAAATCCACATCCCACTTTTCCTTGATTTTCTTGCCCAACGAATTGAGCTCGAAGTTTTGGTCGCGCAGGCCCTCGCCGATGCCGATGATGCGCTTGATGGAGGAGTTGCGGTAGTCGATGCCGTGCTCCTCGGCGTATTCGATGAGGCGGAGGATGAACGACGGAATGCACATCACCGTGTCAGGCTTGATGCGCTCGATCGTGTCCCATTGCAACTCGGGGATGCCGTTACCCACGCGGATGACTCCCGCGCCCATTTTGCGCAACCCTAAGAAATAGGCTAATCCGGCCATGAAACGCTTGTCAATGGTGGTCATCAGCTGCAACACACTCTTTTCCGTGAGTCCTGCACAGGAGAACGAGACGGCCTCGTTGTACGCCAGACGGTCCAAGTCGGTGTTGGTGCAGGCGAAGGTTACGGGATTTCCTAACGTGCCGGAGGTCGTGATGTAGTCGATAACCTGCTCCTGGGGCACGCAGAGGAAGTCCCAGTTGTGCAGCTGCAGGTCCTTCTTATTGGTGAATGGGATTTGCTGCAAATCCTCAAGGGTCTTGATTTTGGAAATGTCGATTCCATTTTCGGAAAAGAGACGCTGGTAATAAGGCGAATGGGCCTGCAAATAGGCCAATTGCTCTTTCATCTTCTCTTCCTGGAAGGCTTTGATGACCGCTTTGGGTTGATATTCGATTTCGGGGTTAAATGTCATACTTGTATGGGTGAATGGGGTGAATGGGGTGAATGAGGTGAAAGGGGGTTAAAGGATTTTGATTTCTTTCAACCACTTGATGAATTCGTATTTCCATTTACTGGCTTCGGGGGCGATTTTCTCGTCCAAACCATAGCCGTGGCCGCCGGTTTCATAGAGCACGAACTTGTGTGGAATATCCGACTTCCGGAGACTTCGGTCCAATTCCACGCTGTTCTCGTATTTCACCACGGGGTCATCCTTGGCAGTCGCGAGGAATACGGGCGGCATGTCGCGAGGGATGCTCAGTTCCATGGAGAATTTGGCTTGGTCCTCCGGCGTGTAGTGATTGGTTAGCAGGTTGCGGCGTGAGCGCTCGTGCGCGATGCCGTCGCGCATGGAGACCACCGGATAGATGGGTACCACAAAATCGGGTTTCAAGGAAATGTTGTCCTTGATGCCTAACGCTTGCAAGTAGTTCTCCTTGTAGAATGCGCCGCACATGGTTGCCAGGTGTCCGCCGGCGGAGAAACCCATCGTGCCCACCTTGTCGGGGTTGATGCCGTAATCCTTGGCGTGTTCACGCACGTAATGGATGGCATATTGAGCATCCTGAATCATGGCTGGATGGTGGTACCCACGATTACCTGTGCGGTATTTCACCACAAAGGCATTGATGCCTTGGCTGTTCAGCCATTCGGCAACACCGAATCCCTCCGTGGCAATACCCATTGTGTGGCTGTAGCTGCCGCCGGGGAACACAACGACGGCAACACCGGTGTTGTTGTCCTTTGGCGCAGGATAGATGTACATCTTCGCAGGTTGTGATTTCATGCATAGCACATCTTTCCATAATTTGATCTGTTTTGACTGTGCACCCGCCGCCAAAACCAATAGTAGGTTGAAGAGAAGTAGGAAAAATTGTTTCATTATTTTATCTTGCTGAGTTTTTTGCCAATAGCTTCTCCTACACAACTGAATGCCTCACCCACACGAGCCTCGGGTTGCGGTGACATGAAGTACTTGTACGTGATCTTTTTCAATTCGATGGTGGCCAGAGGTGAGGTGGAACCCGTCTTCACGATGGAAGCAGTGGCCGTGATTTTGGCAGGCATGGACATAGGACCTGCAAAAGTTCCAGGGTCAATGTCAATCAGTTTAACAATGATAGTGTATTTGGCATCTGCAAAATCGCCACATTCCATACCTTTGAGTTCCTTGTTCAGGTCGTCAATGAGTCGGGGTTCCCAGTTGTCAGTGCGGAAAGAGGATGTCCATGCGGCTTTCCATTCTGCATCTTTGGCTTTGTCTTCTCCTTTCAGATACTTGGCCTCGCTGTCGCCATCATAGGTGACACCTTTGTAGTTGAATGTGATGTTGATTTCTTTCTGCCCTTTGAGACAGGAAAGGTCGCCCGATACTTTCTGGGCTTGCAATGCGGTAAACATACCGATAACTAATGATAGAATTAAAATTTTTTTCATGATGATGTTTCTTTTATGGATTAATAAATAATTATGATACAATGTTTTGAATCTCCTCCTTGCTAAGTTGGCGATATGTCAGGTTGACAGGCATACCTTCGTTCAACTCATAGGAAACCGCAAACATTTCCTCATCGTAGAACGACAGCTTGGAGTTGGTGTTAGGATTGCATTCAATGTAGATGATGGATCGCATGTCCAGGTTCTTCTGGTCGCAAATCTGTTTGATCAGTGAGCCACCTGCATACGTGATGGAGGTGCCGGGGTTTTCCTGGTACAGCTCGGTTGTGATGACATACGTTTTTTCATCCTTGCGGATAATCTTAAGTCCGCAAGCACTCGGCATGTCCCACTGTCCGGCAAACGGAAATATCTCGTCGTAATATTTTTCGGGTACTTTCATTGTATTAGGTTAAAGGGGTTGAAGAGGTGAATGTGGTAAATGGGGTTGAAAGAAATTCACAATTTCAATTCTCAATTAAAACTCGTTGAAGTGGCTCTTGCTTCTGTCCACCTCCTTGCCGAAGGTTTTGTTGGCAAGTTTGCGGTTGCGCGGGCGGTAGGTGCCGTCTTCCATCTCGCGAAGCACCACATTGGTGAAGAGTTTGAACATCTTCTCCTCTTGCGTTTCATCTTGATAGAAGGCCTTCCAAGCATATTCATAGAGTTCTTGCAAACGGTCAGGACTCATGTGCTTGGGCTGATAGACGACCTGTCCGGCGTTGTAATGGTCCCAGTCGTGGTCGAAGATGCGGCCCTGGCGCATAAGGTCGTCGTAGGCCTTGGTGTGCGGGAACGGGGCCAGGATGGTGAACTCGGCCAGGTCAAGGTCGATTTTGAGCAGGAAGTCGATGAGGCGGAGAATATCGTCTTCAGTCTGGTTGTCAAGGCCGAAGAGGATGGTGCCTTCGACACCAATGCCGTAGTCGTGGTAACGTTTCACGCGCTCCTTGATATAGTCGGAGGTGTCGTACACGGCCTGGTAAACGTACCATGCTCCGGCTTGAGCCGCGAGGTCAAGTACCTGCGGGTCGTCCTCAATGGTATGGCTGATCCATTTTTTCTTCAAAGGAATCATCTCGCGGAAGAGGTCCATTTCCCATTGCTTGTTCTGGGCCAGCGAGTTATCGACGATGAAGAGTCGGTTGTTGTCGATGGTCTCCAGATCGGCGATGGTCTGGTCGATGGGTCTGGGGCGGAAGCAGCGGCCTCCGAGGTAAGAAACGGCGCAAGGGTAGCAGCTGAAGCGGCATCCGCGGGATGCGTGGAACAGATCGACCATCTGCACGCCCTTGTGGTTGTATAGCTCGCGCTTGTACAGGTCGCGGCGCGCGGGGCCCACTAACGCGATGTCGGGCTGGTTGCCCATGTAGTTATAGACTTTCTTGAGTTTGCCGTTTTTGAGGTCTTCAATCACTTGCGCAGATCGGCCCTCCGACTCGCCTAAAAAGATGGAATCGGCGTGCAAAAGGGTCTCTTCGGCGTGCAACATGGTAGAGATACCGCCAAACATCACGGGAATGCCCTTGGCGCGGTAGGCGTCAGCGATGGCCCAGCCCCGCTTCACCTGAGTGGTCAACATCATGGAGATGGCTACCACATCGCATTCCTCGTCCATGTCAAGGTCCTCCACATTCTCATCGGTGAAGGAGACCTCCACCTCTTCTGGTAGTGTGGCGGCGAATACCACAGGACCGTGAGGCGGCAATGTGAAGGTGGTCTGCCCTGGCAGTTTCTTCCATCTGGGATAAATCAGTTTAAGTTTCATATTGTTATTGTTTTGTAATTTTCTAATTTTCTAATCTCTAATCTCTAAATTCTTATCTCCTACCCCCTTCTATCTCATCAATTATCTTATTTAGTCCCAAGAACTCGGCGCAGGTGAGGGCGGCTCCGATGGTCACGCCCAGGATGCCGTGCGAGTTGATGTTCTGCCCCGTGAGGAACAGGTTGGGAATCTTGGTGCGCTGCGACACCAAGGTCTGCGTCGGGAAGTTCTTGTCGCGGATGATGCCATACATGGACCCATCTTTGGTGGCCGTGTAGTCGCGGTAGGTCAGGGGCGTGGAGGTCTCATAGGCCTCTATGGTGGAACGGATGCCCGGGAACGATTGCTCCAGCACGTCCAGATAATGCTCGGCGGTGGCCTGTTTGAAAGCCAGGTAGTCATCGCCTCTTTTGCCTACGGTGGTATTTTCCCATTTTAGCACCTCGTCGAATTTCATGTAACCGATCATCTCCGCACTCTCCGCCCATTGCTGGTCCTCGCGTGTGCACTGGTGCATGAACAGGTAGCTCTGCAACGGGTCGCCGGCTTTGCGCTCGTTGGCTTTCCAAACATCATCCTGTTTGTAATAATAATAATTGTAGTTGAGGTAGGGCGTGGCCTTTTCCTTGAACTTGATATAAAGAGTAAAGTTGGAGATGGTGTTTTCCAAGTCGTTGATACGCACCCGATAGGCTTTGCGGATCATGTGCGAGTTGATCATCTGCAGCGTGGCTTGCGGATGAATGTTGGAGACGATGCTCTTGGCCTCGATGAACTCCCCGTCGGCCAGCCGGATGCCGATGGCGTGAGTATCGTTGCACACGATTTCAGCCACTTCGCTTTTGGTACGGATGGTGCCGCCGAAGGACTGGATGGAGTTGGCGAGGGATTTGGCAATGGAATCGCTACCGTTGATGATGCGCCATGCACTTTGGATGTAGAAATTGTTGATCAAGGCATGGATGTAGGTCGGTGTTTTGTCCTTCACACCGGCGTACAATGGCAGGTTGCCGGCCAGCACGTTCTGCAAAGTATAGTCCTTCGTGATGGATGCGATGAAATCGTTGATGCTGGTCTTGATGTAATCGGCCTCGATGAACACATAGTCCTCCACTTTCCGTAAATTGTACAGTGGCGAGGCGTTGGCAATGTTGCGGAGCTGTTTCACATACTCCTCGATATCATGTCGGCTGTTCGGGAAATACTGACATAAAGTCTCGACAAAATGATCGTAGCCGGAGGCGTATCGATATTGCTTTCCTCCAATGGACAGCCGATCATACCCTTCCTCATCCAGACGGTTGAGCTTGATATCCGGCAAAAGATTCAGATAGTTGAACAGTCTGTGCAGGATCTGTCCTTCCAACATGCTGCCGATGTAGTGCATTCCAGTGTCGAATTTCACACCAAAACGCTTGAAAGTCTGAAGGCATCCTCCAATTTGGGCGTTTTTCTCTAACAAGATCACGTTGAACCCGTTTTTGCTGAGCATGTACCCGCAAACGAGCCCGCCGAGGCCTGTGCCGAGAATCGCTATGTCATATTTAGTGTTGGCCATTAAATTTTCGGATTATGAGTGTTTGGATAATAGTTCGGATTCATCAAGGATGTAATCAAAAGCTGTGTCGTCAGGTCGTTCGTTGGTGTAGTGCAGATTGTCAGGGACAGAGAAGCAGTGGGCGGCGAGGGCGATGGAGTCTGGATCCGCATCGTATGCGGTGACGGTGATGTGCTTGCGATACAGGGCGGCCATCAACGAAAATTCGCCGTTACCGCAATGCTTGTACAGCACGCTGCTTCCGTCGGGAACATTCTCCAGAGCGGAAATCAGTTCCGTAACCCAGCTAAGCTTGCGTCGGCAGGAAGATTCCACCTCTTTGCCTTTGTATATGTAGTTGTGATACACAATGTCTTTCAAATATTCCGGTGTTTCGCAACGCTCGCGCAGCTTGCCAAATTCCCGGATGTAGTACTGGCGGAAAAGCCGGGCTGTTTCCATGTGGCTCTTGCCGCTCCTGTAGTCCGTGTTGTCCGGATAAATGCGCTCCCGGATGGATATGGTGACGATGCCGCGATGGATGCAGGTGTCGTGTTTCGGGAACATGTCGCCGATGCCGTGCGTCACGATGGGCAGGATGTCCAATCCCAACTTGTCGGCCAGATGGAAGGCACCCTGATGGAATCGCAGGATGTTGTGGTCAAACGACCGTGTGCCTTCAGGGAACACCAGCACAGAATAACCTTTATCCACCATCGCCTGGATTTTCGGGAAATTGGAGTCCATTCCATATGATGCCGGCAGATAGTCGGCATTGCGTACGACTTGCCTGTATAACAGGGTGTTCCAGGCCCAATCGTTGGTGAGGACAATCATCTTCGGATGCAGCATCAACAAATACATGAGATCGAAATGCGACTGATGGTTGCAGATGATGACGGCCGGTTTCTCGAAGGTCTCTTCATGAGGATTCTCAATGGAGAAGGAAGAATAAGGTATGACACGGGCGGTGGAGAACAACAGTTTTCGTAGCAGTTTATGGTATTTCAGTTTGTTCTCGTCAGTGCGTTTGCCCAGCCTGAGCCAAATAAAACCACCAGCAGAGAGCACCATGATTCCGAAGAAGAAATAGGGAAACCCGATGACGCTGCGGAACAGGCTGCCTATGGTGACAGGTTGACGGCGCGATTTGCCCTTGCGTAGCGTCAGCCATTTGAAAATGATGGGCGGAATGACATATGCCATCAAAACTACAGAGAACATGCCGATCATGGTCACCTCTGCCAACGAGCGCATGGCCGGATGCTTCGCGAATATCAGCATGCCGATGCCGATGAACATGATGGAGGCGGAGAGGATGATGGAGTTTTTGAACTGCGACAGCATCTTCCTGCCGTATGCGTATTCGTAGATGAGGCCCTCCGTGACAAATATCGAATAGTCATCGCCCATGCCGAAGATGAAGGTGGCCAGGATAATGTTGACGATGTTGAACTGGATGCCGCTGATGCCCATGATGCCCAGAATCCAAATCCAGGCGGTGAAGAGCGGCAGGAAGGCCATGATGCTGATCTCGATTCTGCCGAAGGAGAAGAGCAGGAAGGCGAACACGATGATGCCGCAGATGTAAAGCACATAGTCAAAGTCGTGCGACAGGGCACCGACCAGCCTGCTGGCGATGGAACTGTCGGTAAACGCAAAGGTGCCACCACCTATCTGGTTCAGCCGGCTCTCGATGTCGGCCGCATTTGTGGATTTTGCCTGAATCATATTATAGACCATCACGCGGTTGCCCTCTTGGGAGATGAAATTGTGGGCAAGGTTATCAGTGATGAGGTCGAAGTATTCTGCATCTTGGGGAGCGTAGGTCCGCTCAACAATCTCCTTGCAGGGCTGGAAGGCCTCAGGTTTGAAACCGTTAGAGATGGCTGCATGATCCAACGCTGCCAGATAACCTTCTCGGTGCTCTTCCCAAAATGCATTCCAGCGCGCAATGCGTTCCTGCTGGGTCTGTTTGGCGGGCAGGAAACGGCCGATGCCGCTGACTTTTGTGATGACAGACGGGTTGTCTTGGGTGATGGCTTGGAGTTCGGCGGAAGCGTTGTCGTAATTGAGCAGCGCCTGCTCCAAGGTGGTGCCCTCGGAAACAAAATAGAGCGTGCGCACCGTGGTGTCTGTGTTCGCACGCATTTTGTCCATCATCGCCTTTTGCTCCTTTGTCATGTAGTTGATGTGGTGCATGTCGGTATCAAAGGAGGTGCGCGAACTGAAGATGTAGAATACTACAGTGAGAGCTAAAATTACCCAGAACAGTCCTTTGACGTTCTCAGGCTTGAACTCGGCAACAGGGCGGAAAGCCAGCCCGCGTTCTTTGCCTTGGAAATGCTTGCCCATCAGATGTGGCAGGAATATCAACACGAAAAGAATAGTGCCGACCAGCAGCAGGGCTGCAAACAGTCCCAAGTCTTTCATGGCCGGTGAACTGATGAACATCAAACTGAGGAATGCGCCCACCGTGGTGATGTTGCCGATTAACAGCGGGGTTACGATTTCCTTGATGATTTTTTCCTTGTCATCCGTCCGCTTGAAATGCGACAGGAAATGTATGGGATAGTTGATGGCAATGCCCATGATGATGGAGGCTGCTCCGATGGCGATGAGCGATACCGGATTCTTAACGATGGCGATGATTCCCAAGGCAAACAATGCGCCGAAGGTAATGGAAATCAGAATCATCAGTATGCTGCGGAAATTGCGGTAATAGTAAATCAACAGGGCCAGGATAAGCAGAAGAGACAATCCGATGGCCGTGAAACTGTCTTTTTTTATCTGGGATGAATTGGTGATGGAAATCTGCGAAGCCCCGAAACTGCTGATGTGCACCTTCCCGTCCATGTCCTTTTCCACTTCACGAGCAGCACGTTCAATGTTCTTGATCAGTTTCCCATTGTTCTTGGTCTCGCTGAGCGGATACTGGCTGGTGACAATTACCAGAGCCTCATTGCCCGACTTGCTGAAGATATGGTCGTTTTCCGTCTGATAGCCCTCATCCATGTTGAAGTTAGAGAGTGATTGCAGGACTGGACCGGAGAAGAATAGCGGATCGCTTTGTATCAGCGTGCGCATCATGGGGATAGGGGAGGCTAACAATTGTCGGTCAGCGGCCAACTGCCCGTTAATGTGCTCGGGCGTGAGCATCGTGTCCATCCTGCGATAGTCTTCCTCCGTGAGGAAGTAGGGCATGTTCTCCACGACAAACTCCGTCACCTCCGACATCATCGTCTCGTCCACAGTGGACAGAATGCCTTTGATGTGACCATCCTTGTCGTCTTCGACTAGGCGTTCAGCGAAAAGATCGGCAGCCTCTGAGAGCAATTCGGGGTCCGTATCCTGCGTGGTGTCGGCCATGCTGATGCTGACAATGATCTTGTTGTCGCCTCCTAGATGCTCGTATGCGTAGTTGATGCGCTCATTCTGTTTGCCGCCAGGAAGGAAGCTGGAGATGTCTTCCACGAAGGATAGCCTGAGCATGCTGCAGACACACAACACCACCAGGAGCAGAAGGCTGCCCCATAAGATTGTTTTGTGTGTCTGGAGGTATTCGTAGATAGATAGAAACGCTCTCTTCATCCCCTATTTTTTGAGTGCGCAAAAATAATAAAAAATATGTATTTTTTCATAACAATTTTGTACTTTTGCCAGCGATTTGCTAAACGTATATGATGGATTCTGTAACTATTTTAGACAAGACATTTGTCAAATTCATCCCCGGGGAGGAGATAGATGCCGCTATTCAGAAGGTGGCCGACCAGATTAACGAAGAATACAAAAATGATGATCCGGTTCTGTTAGTGACTCTCAACGGGGCTATCGTCTTTGCTGTTGACTTGCTCAAACGCTTGACCATCCAATGCCGGATTTCCTGCGTGAAGCTCTCTTCGTACAGCGGAACGCAATCTACACAAGAGGTCAAAAACCTTATCGGACTCACGGAAGACTTGCGCGGCAAGCGCGTGATTATTCTGGAGGATATCATTGATACAGGGCGTACTTACAAACATTTGGTGGAAATGCTCGAGCCCACGGGCCTGAAAGATCTGCGCATCGCCACCATGACCTACAAGCCTGAGGCCTACATGCTGGATTTGCCCATACACTATTGCGCTTTTTCCATCCCCAACAAGTTTGTGGTGGGCCGCGGTCTCGATTACGACGGCTACGGCCGCAACCTGCCCGACATATACCAACTCAAAATCGAATAATCAATGTAAGGACGTTTGATAAAACGCCCTCGTCAATAAAAAACACATCATTATGCAGACGAATATTGTTCTCTTTGGTGCTCCCGGCAGCGGGAAAGGCACGCAAGCTAAGCTCATCGCCGAGAAATTCGGCTTCGACCATGTCTCCACAGGAGACCTTTTCCGTTATGAAATTTCAAACAAGACCCCGCTGGGTTTGAAAGCCCAGGAAATCATCAATCGCGGAGATCTTTGCCCGGATGACATTACTTTGGGGATGCTCAATAACCATATCCAAAAACACGTTGACAGCAAGGGCTTCATTTTCGACGGTGTGCCTCGTACCATTAAACAAGCCGAGATGCTGGACGACAAGAGCCTATTCAAGGATTTGAATATCAGTATGGTACTCTATCTCTATGTGGAGATGGAAGAAGTTGAAAAACGTATTCTCAAACGGGCCCAATTAGAGAACCGTGCGGATGACACGCCGGAAACGGTGAAGGCGCGTGTGGCCAACTTTTTCGAGCAGACCATGCCGTTGGTTGACTACTACAAGAATCAAGGTAAACTCATTCAACTGAATGGCATGCAGGACATTGAGCATGTGTTCGCTGATATTTGCAAGACGATAGAAAGCCATCAATAATGAACGAACAGGCGCACAAGCGTAGAATAGCCCTGCTGGGCTCCACCGGCTCCATGGGCGTACAGTCGTTGCAGGTCATTGCGCAGTATCCCGATCTGCTGCAGCTGGAGGTCATTGCGGCCAATTCCAGCGCTGACCTGCTGATTCAGCAGGCGTTGGCGTATAAGCCCAATATCGTGGTGGTGGTACAGGAAGAGGCGTACCGTAAAGTGAAAGAGGCACTTGCCGATGAAGACATCAAAGTCTTTTGTGGCGAGCAGTCTCTGTGCGATGTGTGCGAGATGGAGTGTGTCGATATGGTGCTTTCCTGCATTGTCGGAGTGGCGGGCCTGCGTCCCATCTATCACGCCATCGACTGCGGCAAGCTCATTGCGCTGGCCAACAAAGAGACGCTGGTGGTGGCTGGCGAGCTGATGACCCGCAAGGCCAAAGAGCGTCAAGTGCCCATCTATCCCGTTGATTCTGAACATTCTGCTATTTTCCAATGTCTGGCTGGCGAGCAGTTCAACCCCATTGAGAAACTCATCATCACGGCTTCCGGCGGCCCGTTCCGCGGCTGGACAAAAGAGGAATTGCAAGAGGTGACCCTGGAGCGGGCTCTCAAACATCCTAATTGGAACATGGGCCCCAAGGTGACCATCGACAGCTCCACGCTCATGAACAAGGGCTTGGAGGTGATTGAGGCCAAGTGGCTCTTTGATGTGTCGCTGGACAACATTGAAGTGGTGGTGCACCCGCAGTCGGTGGTTCACTCGCTGGTGCAGTTCCGCGACGGCTCCATCAAGGCGCAGCTCGGCGTGCCCGACATGAAACTGCCCATTCAGTACGCCGTCACCTACCCGTTGCGGTTGGAGAACGGTTTCCCCCGTTTCAGCTTCGCCGACTATCCTCAGCTTACCTTCGAAAAACCTGATTTGGACAACTTCCCGTGCTTGCGCATCGCATACGAGGCTTCGCGCCGGGGCGGTAACCTGCCCTGCGTGATGAACGCCGCCAACGAGATGGCCGTGCAGTGGTTCCTGGAGGGGAAAATCCGCTATGCGGACATTCCCTCCCTTATTGAGGACGCACTGGCCAAGGCCGATTATTGCACGCCGCAATCTGTGGAGGAATACCTGGTTATCGATAAAGAGACCAAAGACCGTATCCGTAAGGGCGAATGATTATTCGCCCCAACATCCAATATATCAAAAAAATACCCATGAGAGCCCTCATCACCAAATCTACCGGCAGCTGGTACCAGGCCCGTCAGGAAGACGGGCAGGTGGTGCAGTGCCGCCTGCGCGGGCAGTTCCGCATCAAGGGCATCAAGCACACCAACCCCGTGGTGGTGGGCGACTGGGTGGAGTTCGAGTTGGAGGAGGACGGTACGGGAACGATTGTGCGCATAGAGCCGCGTCGCAATTTCATCGAGCGCAAATCCACCAATCTTTCCAAAATCAGCCATGTGATTGCAGCCAACATTGACGTTTGTTTCCTGTTGGTGACGCTGAAGGAACCGCGCACCTCGTTGGGGTTCATCGACCGCTTCTTGGTGTCCGCCGAGGGCTTCCGCATACCGGTCTGTCTTGTTTTCAACAAGATGGACATTTACACGGAGCAGGAGCGGGAATTAGTGCGTCAGTTGGCGGAGTTGTACACCAAGATCGGCTATGAGGCGGTGTGCACCTCGGCGGTCACGGGCGAGGGGGTGGAAACGTTGCGCCGGAGAATGGCGGGCGGGGTGGCCCTGTTCAGCGGGCATTCCGGCACCGGCAAATCTGCGCTGATCACGTGTCTGGATCCTGCGTTGGATTTGCGCGTGGGGGAGATCTCGCGACAGCATCTCAAAGGCCGTCATACGACCACCTTCGCGGAGATGTTCCCGCTGGCCGGCGGTTTTGTCATGGACACGCCGGGCATCAAGGAGTTCGGGCTGATACAATATTCCAAGGAGGAGATACGGGATTACTTCCCGGAAATCCGGGCTTATAACAACAAGTGCAAGTTTGACGACTGCTCGCACACGCACGAGCCCGGTTGCGCGGTGCATGAAGCCGTTGAACGCGGCGATATTGCCGAATCACGATACATGAATTATCTCGCCATCCTCTTGGATGACGACATGAAACTGACCGACTGGCAGTTGGAATAATTATTGGTGTTTCTCCAAGGTGATGCCGAAATCGCTGATGCCGGTCACTACATCCTCGCGCATGCCCTGCGTGATGGTGAAGGTGTAAGTGCCGTTGAAGGGGAACCGCACATTGGGCTGGAATAGGAACTTGTTGTCCTTGATGCGCCCCTGGCCCTTGCCGGTCCATTTGCCGAACTTGTCGCACAAAATGAACCCTAAAGTGTCCTGCTCGCTGTGCCCGTCGGGGTATTTCGTGTTCATGAACACATAGAAGTTCTGTGTCTGGAAATCGGTGGTGTTGCGCACATGCATGTACATGTCGAAATACTGCATCGAGTCGGTGATATCGACCGTGAATGTCAGCGGCTTCTTGATGTCCCACTTCTCGTCGGGCAGGTTCTGTATGTCGCTGTAAAAGACATTCTTGTTGCAGGAAGTGCAAACCAGAACGATTGCAAATGTCAGCCAGACAATCTTTTTCATTGTTGCAAGTGCTAATACGTTACTATTTTTCGTCAGCGATGTGCTTGAGCTCGTCCATGCTGTAGTTGTTGCCCTCGTCCACCTTCTTCTGGTTCACGCTGGCGAACTCCTCGAGCGTGTCGGGGTATTTGCCGCTCTCGTTCATCTTGATGATTTGTTTCACCTTGTCCAAAGGCAGGGCGAAGATGGTGGACGGGTCGTCGGCGTAGGAGTACCAGACAATTTTCTTGAAGATGTCGATTTTGTTGTAGAAACCCTTGCCCTTCTTGGTTTTGAGATGTATGCTGGGGGAGGGGAACTCCTTCAGTTCCTGCTGATAGGTTTCCTGCTCGAAGTTGAGGCAGCATTTGAGTTTGCCGCACATGCCGGCCAGTTTCTGCGGGTTGAGGGAGAGTTGCTGCGTGCGGGCGGTGTTGGTGCTGACGGACTGGAAGTTGGTGAGCCACGACGAGCAGCAGAGTTCGCGTCCGCAGGAGCCCAGACCACCCAGACGGGCGGCCTCCTGGCGCACGCCGATTTGGCGCATCTCAATGCGGATGTGGAACAACTCCGCAAGAATCTTGATCAGCTCACGGAAATCCACGCGTTCCTCGGCGGAATAGTAGAAAATAGCCTTGGTGCCGTCGCCCTGGTATTCCACATCGTTCACCTTCATCTTCAAATTCAAATCCCAGGCCGTGTAGCGTGACTTGAGCATGGTTTCGTGCTCCAATCCAACTGTGGCGATCCACTCTTCGATGTCGGCGTATCGGGCCGTGCGGTACAGTTTCTTGGTGACGTTCTCCGGCGCAATGCGCTTGTGCTCCAACTGGCGTTTTACTTGCAGACCTAACATGGAGATGATGCCGATGTCATGTCCGGGGTTGGACTCCACCGCCACGATGTCGCCCACCTTGAAAACACCTTCCTGCGGCAGCAGGTAGAAGTCCTTATGGCTGTTCTTGAAACGGACCTCCGCAATGGGAAATTCCGTGTAATCCAGAGAAATGTCCAATTTGGAGATCCAGTCGTACGTGGGCAACTTGCAGGCATTGTATTGATACTGTCTGCAGTGCGTGCGCTCTGGCTCCGGTGTGTCACTCAACCCGCGGGTCAGGAATATGTTCTCCGCGATTTTGGCGGATTCGGGGGATAGCCCCGTCCGGATGTCTATGTCCAGATACTTTTCCCAATCCTCAGCCTGTGTGTGGTCTTTGTCATCTTCCGTGACATGCTTCACCACCTTTTTTGGCTCAATGTCGGAAATGTTGCCAATATCATCAGGGTCGTCATCCTCTAACATTGCGTTGCCTTCGGTCTGGCTTTGCAGCTGGTCATTCGTGGGAATATCCTGTGCCTGTGTTTCGGTGATGTTCTCCTGCTCTTCGTTGAGCTGGCGATTTTGATTTCTTTCCTTTTGATTATTACGGGGTCTGTTGTGACGTTTATGTCTGTGGTTGTTATGTTTATTCTCTCCTGAATTATTTTCCATCTATATGTAAAATTAAGGCTGCAAAGATACAAAATCATATTCAAAGTTCAAAATCCAAAATTCAAAGTATATTTTGTATATTTGCGCTCAATTTGTAAGAATGTAAATATTATTGTTATGAGAATTCCAGCTTCAGAACTTCCGCTACAGAAAGACGGTGCCATATATCACCTCAACTTGCATCCTGACGAACTTGCCGATAATGTGATTCTGGTCGGGGACCCTGGGCGCGTGCCCATGCTTTCGGTGATGCTCGACACGATTGACGTGAAAAAGCAGAACCGAGAGCTGATTACGCACACGGGAACGTACAAGGGGAAGCGGGTGTCTGTGATTTCCACGGGTATGGGCACGGACAATATTGACATAGTGTTGAACGAGTTGGATGCGGTGGCCAACATTGATTTGACCACTCGTGAGGTCAACCCAGGTCATCGTACGCTCAACTTGGTGCGCATCGGCACTTCCGGGGCGTTGAATCCTGACGTTAAATGCGGTTCTTTCGTTGCCTCCTCTCACGGATTCGGTATTGATGGGGTGCTCCAATTCTATAACTATGGGGATTTCAACGAGAAGGAACTGGTGGATGATTTCATACGGCAGACCGGCTGGGACGCGCGTTTGCCACACCCGTACTGCACGCCTGCAAGCCCCGACCTGCTCCGGCGCATCGCCTTTGACATGAAACAGGGTGTCACCATCAGTGCGCCCGGCTTCTTCGGCCCGCAGGGCCGTCAGGTGCGCGCCCCGCTCATGTATCCGGAGTTGAACCGCAGAATTGAGGCTTTCCATCATAACGGATTGCAGGTGACCAATATGGAAATGGAATGCTCCGCCATCTACGGCCTCGGCAATGTGCTCGGCCATAATCCACTGACGGTCTGTCTGATTATCGCCAACCGCGTCACTGGAAAGTTCCTGGATGATTACCACGGTCTGATGCATGAGTTGTGTAAAACGGTGCTTGACCGATTATAACCTCTACCATTTTTTCCCAAGAATTCTTTTGGAGCACGCACCATTCCGCCGTGAACATTGCGAACGGCGGAATCTCAATTATTGCCATAAAAAAAAAGCAACCCCATAGGATTGCCTTTTTTGCTTGGTCGGGGTGAGAAGACTCGAACTTCCGGCCTCTACGTCCCGAACGTAGCGCGCTACCAACTGCGCTACACCCCGCCGTTTTTGAGGCTGCAAAAATACATTTTTTTTGATTACTTGGGAAGTATTTATTTTTTTTTGCCATTATCTTCTAATTACCAAATATTTTTTTTACTTTTGCGTCTGCTTCCAAATTTACATTTGGGTTATTATTGTATTGATAATTAGTAACATAAAATAATATTGTAAGATGAAAAACATTACCAACAATTCCTTGTGGAGCAAGTTGACGCTTCTGCTCAACCTATTACTACTGGTATTATTCGTGGTTTCCATGCTCTTCCTGCTGAAATTTGACAAGACCAATGTCAAGGTCGTTGAAGCCAGAGCCGGCTATGAGAAGGCCTACGAAAACTATGTGATGGCCCAGCACCCCCTGAAACAGGACAGTGCCGAGGTGGCCTATTATCAATACAAACTTGATACCCTGCAACAGAAGCTTCCGACTGCCAAGAAAGATGCCAAAAAAACTTTGGAAGAGAGCATCTCTGTAACTAAGAACACTCTTTCTGAAAAGAAGAAAACGATGGACAGCCATTTGGAGCTAGTAGCGCAAAACGAGGCTGAATACACTCCTCTGAAAGCAGAATGGGATCAAATGAATGAAGATAATGACAAAGCAAAATCCGCTTTCATCATGATAGCCGTGATTACCTTGATTGTTTTCCTGTGTAAGATTCTCATGTTTGCTACCTGGAACTACAAAAACTCCAAGAATCTTCATGCTATCGCCCATTGGATGAAGGACGGCATGCCCGCCTGGATGTCATACGTCTCTTGGCTCATTCCAGTTTATCACCTGTTGAAACCGCTCAACTTCTTCAAGGAAATATGGGACGAAACAGATTATGTGCTGGAAGACAAAGGCATCGTGACGATTCCTGAAGATAAGAAAGACACGTTTGTGGACAATAGCGGTATTCACATGGGTATTTGGTGGATTCTGACTTTGTGCAGCGTTTGGTTGATGAACTTCGTGCTTTTCAAGACTTTCTTCTCCGAAGGACCGCTGTTCTATAAGGCTAACCATGGTAATATGGTTGTTGTAGCCATCGTAGTGCTCGTGCTCTGTCTGGCCGAGGAAGTTTATCTGCTTCTCACCTACAATAAGAAGAATAAATTGTTGGTAGATAACGCCGATAAATTCTAGTAGTTTGAATTTGTTCATTCATAACAAGAGAGGGTGACTATCTAACGGTCATCCTCTCTTTTTTGTTTATAGACAGCAATGTAATAATGGGCTGATGTGTATTTACCCCCCCAAAAAAAAAGAGGCCGACGTAAAATCACTTTTTAGTCGACCTCTTAATATATTATATGTAATCTGACCTTAGTACAGGAAGCTCAGCAGGATACCTGCGGCCACGGCGCTACCGATCACACCGGCCACGTTGGGACCCATGGCGTGCATCAGCAGGTAGTTGGTCTTGTCGTACTTCATACCTTCCACGTAGGATACGCGGGCGGCATCAGGCACAGCGGAGACACCAGCGTTGCCGATAAGCGGGTTGATCTTGTTGCCCTCCTTCAGGAAGAGGTTCAGGAACTTCACGAAGAGCACGCCCGTAGCGGTTGCCACTACAAAGGAGAAGGCACCAAGCACGAAAATCAGGATGGACTTCGGCGTGAGGAAGTTCGTGGCCTGCGTGGAGCAACCCACAGTGAGACCGATGAGGATGGTCACGATGTCGATCAGCGGACCGGAAGCTGTATTGGCCAAACGTTTGGTCACACCGCACTCTTTCAACAGGTTGCCGAAGAAGAGCATACCCAACAACGGGATACCGGACGGCACGAGGAACGCGGTCAGCAGGATACAGAACAGCGGGAAGAGCACTTTCTCGCGGTGTGAGACGGCTCTCGGCGGACGCATGCGGATGAGGCGCTCTTTCTCGTTGGTGAACAGGCGCATAATGGGCGGTTGGATCACCGGCACCAAGGCCATGTAGGAGTAGGCTGACACAGCGATGGCACCCATCAAACTCGGAGCCAGTTTGGAGGACAGGAAGATGGCGGTAGGACCGTCGGCACCACCGATGATGCCGATAGCACCGGCTTCCATGGGCGTGAAGCCCAGCAACAATGCGGTAGCGTAGGCGGCGAAAATGCCGAACTGCGCAGCCGCACCCACCAAAATCAATTTGGGATTCGATATCAGGGCCGAGAAATCCGTCATGGCTCCGATACCGAGGAAGATCAATGGCGGATAGAAGCCCTTGATGACGCCGAAATAGAGGTAATTCAGCACGGCGCCGTTCTCGTACACACCGATCTGCAGACCGTCGGTGAACGGGATGTTACCGACAATCATACCGAATCCGATGGGCACGAGCAGCATCGGCTCAAATTCTTTGATCACACCCAGCGCGATAAAGAACAAGCCGACACAAATCATGATGATATGGCCCCACGTGCAGTTTCCGAAACCGGAATAGCCGAAGAACTGGATGAGACCTTCTTTAAAAAAATCAAACATTTTTCAAATAATTTAGTTGTGTTACTTATTAATTAACCGTTGGATTATTCAAAAACCACGAGCACATCGCCCTCCATGACGGAGTCGCTGCGGTGCACTCTCACTTCCTTGATAACGCCATCCTTCTCAGCATCGATGTTATTCTCCATCTTCATGGCTTCGAGGAGGAAGAGGCGTTGGCCGGCCTTCACAGTGTCGCCCTCTTTGCAGAAGACATCCAGGATGGTGCCGGGCAGTGGTGACTTGAGCGTGGCACCGGATGCCGTGGCTGCGGCAGGTGCACTCTTGACAGTGGTGGGTGCAGCGGCAGGTGCGGATTTCGGAGCACTCGTATTCACCATCACAACAGGCTTCACCTTTGCGGGTGCCTTAACCTCAGTTTCAAGCTCCACCGTGTAGGGCGTGCCGTTAACCTCAACATTGACGGCATTGTTTTCTATATCACCAACTTCTACGGAATATTTATTACCGTTGATCGTAAATTTATAATTCTTCATACTTCAAATTCTTTTAAATTATTTTCTAATTACCGGGGGTCTCTTCATGGTGAGTTCCTTCTGAGCCCACGGGGAATAATGCTTGGATGGCATGTTGATGGTAATTACCTCACTCTCCTCATCGTGCATGCTGTTGAAGTGCAGATGCAGGGCCGTGGCAATGGCGGCTGCCTCTTCACCAGTAAGCTGCTCATCCTCTTGTTTCTCGCCATCCACATTGGCCACGTTGGCTACAACGGGAGTTTCCGTCTTCTTGGCATTCTTCTGCGCCAGTTTCTTGGAACTCCAGCCGAACAGTTTCAGCATCACAAAGATGAGAATCAATGCCGTGAACACCACTGACATGGAGATGATGGCCAAACCAATACCGTACGGGTCGTCGCGTTTCAGGCGCTCTTGTTTGGAGACCTTGGCCTGTGTTTCGTTGGAAGAACCCGGGGTGAACTGGTCGAGGAATCCTGCATTGCCGGTAATTCCATCCTCCATCAATCCGTAGGAGAGCGTTGTGTCCAAAAGATCTTCTTTCGGGTAATACATCAAGTCTATCAGATCCTTACCGTCGGCAGAGATAAGGGCGATATAGTTGGTTTTGGAAGTACGAGGGTCGAAATTCACGTGGAATGTGCCATACAGCGGCTGCGCGTCCAGATAGAACACGATGTAAGTCCGCTGGGCCATGTTGGTTTTGATATCCGTTTTCGGAATGCGATACCAATGTTTGGGCTCCACGCCACCTTTCTTCTTTCCTGCGGCGAAACCGGTCGTGTCGTCCGTCAGATAGCAGCCGGCGAGGTTGACCGAGTTGTAGGCCGTATTGAAAATCTCAACCCAAGGCACATGACGACCATATTCATCGTCAAAATTGTCTTTATTGTTGATCAGAATCTCGTTGAAGCGCAAGTCGCGCACCGATTGTCCGAATGTGGAGGCGGTGATGAGCAGTGCGGCCAACAAGACCAGATATTTAGTACATGATTTCATAAATTTCATTCTATTTAGTGTTGGGGCGAATTATTATTCGCCCTTACGAAATATTATTACAATGGCAGGTTGTCGTGTTTTTTGGCCGGGTTCTCCAGGCGTTTGTTCTTGAGGGATTCGAGGGCGCGGATCACGCGGAAGCGGGTGTTGCGCGGCTCAATCACATCATCCATGTAGCCGTACTGGGCGGCCACATACGGGTTGGAGAACTTGTTGCGGTAATCTTCCACTTTCTCGTTGAGGAAAGCAGCCTTCTCTTCAGGATTCTCGATTTTCTTCATCTGGGAACCGTAGAGGATTTCAGCTGCACCGCTGCCACCCATGACGGCGATTTCTGCCGTAGGCCATGCGTAGTTGATGTCGCCACGCAGATGCTTGGAACTCATCACGCAGTAAGCGCCGCCGTAGTTCTTGCGCAGGGTGACGGTAACCTTGGGCACCGTGCACTCGCCGTATGCGTAGAGCAACTTGGCACCGTGCAGGATGATGCCGCCGTACTCTTGGCCCGTGCCAGGCAGGAAGCCGGGCACATCCACCAGCGTCACGATGGGGATGTTGAAGGCGTCGCAGAAGCGCACAAAGCGCGCACCCTTGCGGGAAGCGTTGATGTCGAGTACGCCGGCCAGATACTTGGGCTGGTTGGCCACGATACCGACAGACATACCGTTGAAACGGGCAAAACCGATGACAATGTTGGGCGCATAGAGCGGCTGGATTTCCAAAAACTTGCCGTCATCCACAATGCCGTTGATCACATCCTTCACGTCGTAAGGCATGTTGGGGTTGTCGGGGATGATGGAGTTGAGGCTGTCTTCCAGACGGTTGATAGGATCTTGGGTGGGCTCATACGGCGGTTCCTCCATGTTGTTGGAAGGAATATAGCTGATGAGTTCACGAAGCAGGGCGATACCCTCCTCCTCGTTCTCCACGGCGAAGGAAGCCACACCGGATTTCTTGGAGTGCACCATGGCACCGCCAAGGTCTTCGGTGGTCACGTCCTCGTTGGTGACTGTTTTCACCACTTTGGGGCCGGTCACAAACATGTAGCTCGTGTTCTTGGTCATCATGATAAAATCAGTGAGGGCCGGAGAATAGACTGCGCCGCCGGCGCAAGGGCCGAAGATGGCGGAGATTTGCGGGATGACACCGGAAGCAAGAATGTTGCGCTGGAAAATCTCGGCATAGCCGGCCAGACTGTTCACACCCTCTTGGATACGGGCACCGCCGGAATCGTTGAAACCGACCACCGGAGCACCGACCTTCATGGCCTGGTCCATCACCTTACAGATTTTCAGGGCGAATGTTTCGGACAGGGAACCGCCGAACACGGTGAAATCTTGGGAGAAAACATAGACCAGACGGCCGTTTACGGTACCGTAGCCAGTAACCACGCCGTCGGAGAGGTATTTTTCCTTCTCCAGGCCGAAGTTCTGGCAGCGGTGTTGCACAAACATGTCGAATTCTTCGAAGCTACCTTCGTCGAGGAACATCAGGATACGCTCGCGTGCAGAATACTTGCCTTTGGCATGCTGCTTCTCGATTCTATCCTGACCTCCGCCTAAACGAGCTTTCTCGCGCAGGGCAAGCAACTCGTTGATTTTATCTTGCATTGTCATAAGATATTGGTATTTAATTATTTATATTTTAAAGAATATATATATATCAGTAAATAATAACAAAGCGCGAAAGTACAAAAAAAATTCCAGCGAATTTACTTCGAGGAATCTTTTTGTAGAGATAGTAGTGAAAAGGAATATTCTAACAGGTTGGTGTTTGCATTAATAATGCAAATTATTGTTTCTTGCTGCGGTCACGAAGATTGATGAAATGTTCGTAGCAGTGGGCTCCTGCAAGATATTGTCCGTTGTCGCGGAGGCTTTTGAAGATGCGTGTGCGCGTGGCGACGGCCTGTGCCGGGTCCGCGTCATAGCGAGCGCAGAACTGCGGATGGTCCAGCTGGATGTCTTGGGCGTGGAGCAGGTCGCCTGCAATGAGACATGTTCCAGCCACCTCATAAACGGTATGGCCCGGGGTGTGCCCTGGCGCAAGCTGGGCGACGATCATGCCGTCAAAGAGTTCTTCACCATCGTGTATGGTCTTGATATGTCCCTTGTAGGCTTCCATCACTTTTTTCCACATACCGTTGTTTTTCGCTAACGGGCCGGCGTCACTCCAAGCATCATACTCCTCTTGTGAGAGGTAGAGGGTGGCGTTGGGGAACGCCGCACTTCCGTTGAGCAGCAGGCCGCTGATATGGTCGAAGTGCAGGTGCGTGAGACACACGGCAGTGACTTTCGAGGGGTCAAAATTCGCTTCCTTCATACTTTCCAGCAGACGGCCGCCATTGTCGGAGCCCAGTCCGGCGTCAAAGAGTATCGTGTTTAATGAATCGACGACTATGTATGCGTTGATCGCCGAGCGTGAGGCTCCTGAGGGCATCAGGGTGGTGAGCAGACTGTCGTTGTAGGAGCCGAGGAAGAGCTCTTTGGACATCTCGTTCTCCTTATCCACCAGTCCGAAAATCATGGGTTTGTCGTCCTTCATAAGCAGCGAGGTCCCATCCTCTGTGGATATGGTGATGGCAGGCTCTTGAGGGGTGTCCGTCGTTTGTGTGTTGCCATTGCGGCAGGAGGTGACCAGAACTATGGTTACGGCCAGCAGAAAAATGGTTTGTTTCATAACTTTATTGTTTTTGATAATTATCTTATTTTTAACTATTTTCAGGATTTTTTAGGGGTGAAACATATTCATTGTCATAATTTTGTAATATTTCTTCCGAATCAGAATTAAACGCACCAACCAGATGACGAAAAACGCATTTGACAGAATCTTGTAAAGTGGCGGCATCTGCACGAACCACGAAACGATCCAAAGGATAAGGTCAATATCGAAAAGGATGTTCCACAGCCGTTCGCGGTCATGAAATTCGCAGACCACCTCGCCAGCCATGGGAACTTCAATTTGCTCGGTCGATGACACCGACAAGTCGATGCGCTTGCCTTTCTTGCCGATTGGAACCTGCCCGCCGAACTGCACCCGCAATGCATAGTTCCCCGGCGGCACTTTTCCTTGCAGTTGGCCATCCTTCAGCGTGCCGGCGTAGTAGCCGTTCAGGAAGACCGCGTGCTGCAGCTTCGGCTCGTACCAGTGTCGTTTATGTCGGATGGTGAGGGTGGGCATAGTAGTTGCTCAATTTTTTTGTGCAAAAATAGAAAATATCCAAAAGTTTTTTTCAAAATACAATTTTCTAACAATAATAGATGTTCGTACATTAGGTTTAGCCCCGTTAGGGGCGCAAAGACCATAGGCAGGTACTTCAAGCCCTGCAAACGATGGGTGGTAGGCATATCAAGCCTCGTAGGGGCGATACGCACGCAGTGGAACTAACACCACACTGCGCCTAACGACTTGTGTGGTGTTAGTTCCACCCAGGGGCGTTTTTTGTGCCAACCCGTTCACTCAAACGGGATTATTTTTGCTGGAAAAACGATTATGGAATGCACCGAATCAGCTTTGTTGAAAGGCATTGCTATTTATGGAGATAAAGAAGACATCTACCCCAAATGTGTTTGTTTTCAGCAGAAGAGAAAAGACTTTTCCAGATGTCAACATCCCTTTTTGTATATATAAAAAATGATTTTACAAATCATTTTTTTACAAACTCTAAATCAATCCACTCAGATTTGACGGTTCGACCATCTATGGTGTGATTTTGTATTTTTACCCGTAATGTCATTTTCCCTTTATTTTGCTTTATGCGTTGTTGACTGAATAACAACGACTCAGATCCTGTTCCAGAACTCCAAAGAAATACTTCACTGTTTCTTCTTCCATGATTCCCATACTCCAAATAATAATCATCCGCTATATTTTCGACATTTGTCTGATTATTTTGATCTGTTACTGAAGCATGATTTGTTCCAACGATATGACATTTTTCATCATCAAACCTTAATCTGTAATGTAATGTTCCTGTGATAACACAATTGAAAATATCATCTGAACCTGCAGCAGCTTCATCATATGAAGTTTCAGCTTCCCATTCGGTAAATAAAAGTGCATTATTCTTTTTGCATGATATTGTCAATATTATCACTAAAATAATGAGGGTTGAAATTATTGATGTTTTTTTTAGCATAGTGTTTTTTTTAGCCACAAAAATATCAATAACAGGAAAGTGGTGATTTAAAAAAAAATGTATTATTTGGGCGACATATTAAGTTTTAATATAATTCAAGGTTACCAGACATAAAGCCATTTCGCCTCGGAGATGCGATATGCACGCAGTGCAAGTAATACCATACAAGCGTAGCGCAGTGTGGTGTAAATTGCGCAAAGAAATCCCGCCCCCTCACTCACTGTAGTTGTGGTCCACCACGACCACTACCTGCATCTCCGGCACTAAGGGCTGTATCTCGGCGGTGAGTTGCGCGATGAGGGCGGCGTCATCGTGGACGGAGATGTCGGGGACCACATCGACGGAGAGCATCTTGTCGCGCTCCGAATAGTAGAAACCGTGAACCTGCACAATCTCTTGGTGGGCGGACAACGTCTGTATCACCTGCGTCTGCAACTCGGACATCTTGTTTTCACCGGTGGCGATGGCATAGACCCCAACGGTCATGATGATGCCGTGCCGCACAAACATCTGCGTGGAGATCTTGCGCGTGAGTCCGTGGATCTCGTTCGCCGACATCGTGTCATAGACGCAGATGTGCAGCGAGCCGATCTTCACGTCGGGACCATAGTTGTGGAGGATGAGGTCATACACCCCGTGCACGCCCTCGAACTCGCCGACCTCCTGCTTGATCTGGGAAGTGAGCTCCGCCGGGATGCTGGTGCCCAACAGCTCGTTGACGGGCGAGGCGAGCATCTCGATACCGGCCTTGATGATGACCAGCGAGATGAGCGCGCCGAGGTAGCCGTCGATGGAGACGTTCCACAGCAGCATAATGCCTGCCGACACGAGGGTGGCCAGCGTGATGATGGCATCGAACAGCGCGTCGGAGCCGGAGGCAATCAGCGCATCGCTCTTCAGTTGCGTGCCCTTGCGTTTCACATACAGACCCAACAGGATCTTCACCGCGATGGCCACCACGATGACCACGAGCGTCACCGTCGTGTAGCTCGGCTCCGTGGGGTTGAAGATCTTCTTCACCGACTCAATCAGCGAGGTGATGCCCGCCGAGAGCACGATGACGGCGATGATGATGGCGCTGAAATACTCGATGCGCCCGAATCCGAAGGGATGCTTGCGGTCGGCTGGACGCTGCGAGAGCTTCGTGCCCACGATGGTGATGACGCTCGACAGCGCGTCGCTGAGGTTGTTGACGGCGTCCATCACGATGGCCACGCTGCTGGCCACGATGCCGACGCCGGCCTTGAAAGCCGCCAAAAGCACGTTGGCGGCGATGCCGATCCAACTGGTGCGGATGATTTGGGTACTACGATCCATCATTTTGTTATTATTTTCCTCCGTAACGATTTAGTTTTTTATATTTCCAAGTTGCGAATGGACATTCAAATGGGTTGGTGCATTTTTCTAATGAAATTTTATTCCATCAGCCTCCCGTACTGCATAAAATTGTACTTTTTTATGCAGTACAGAATGTTTATTGCATAAAAATCTTACGCCCACTCGAAGTTCTCTTTCCCTGCGCCCACCTCAAAGTGGTACTTGGCGATGCCGAGGTCGAGTTGGGCATAGCCGATGAGGGAGAACTTCGCCTTGGCCTCCACGCGGTTGCCGTCGCGGAGCACGAACTTGAATTTCTGCTGGTTGACAGCGGTGGGTGCCAGGATGGCCGCTTCCACGCCCTGACGGAACCATTCGGGCATCGCACCGTTTGCCTCTGCAAAGTTTTCGACAGGTTTCAGCTTGTGCTGTACCCCTTGGTTGGCACCGTAGCCTAACGAGATGACACAGAACAACTTCTCGCCGTCCAGCACCTGATAGGAGTCGGGCTGCTTGCTGAAAGAGAGGCCTACCCAGCAGGTGTTCAGTCCAATCATTTGGGCGCGGATGACCACCTTTTCGCCGTAGTAGCCGAGCAGGGTGTCGTCGCCTTTCTTGCCGACGACCGCGATGTAGTTGCTGATGCTGCTGAACTTGCCGTACTTGGCCATACCGCCAGCGAAGGCCTTGGGCTCGTCGGTCACCAATTGCAGGTGGGTGCCGCCCTCGCGGTTGCACTCCTCGATGAGGGCTCTCAGTTCTTCGATTTTTTCAGCCTCAATGGGCTTTTCGATGTATTGCCGCACGCTGTGGCGGGTAACGATAGCTTCTTGTGTGGTCATACTCATTTTGAATTAAAGTTTTTTCCTGCAGTTATTTACATAATAATCTTCTCAAAGTCTGATGCGGGATGCTTGCAGAGCGGACAGATGAAGTCTGCTGGCAGTTCCTCTCCTTCATACTCATAACCGCAGATGGCGCATCTCCAGATGGTTTTGCCCTCTTTGGTCTGGCCGACAGCTTGGGGCTTCGGCTTGATGTTCTCCTGATAGAAATTGTAGGTGGCCGATGGTGCGTCGGAGAGCGTCTCCATCTCGGTGATGATACCTATGAAAAGAATATGCGTGCCCAAATCGATGGTTTGCTCCACATCAACCGAAAGGTACGTGTTCGTGCCGCGAGTGACAGCCAGCGTGCCATTGCTGACACGACGACAGTCGGTGAAGTTGGCAAACTTATCGACCGTGCGCCCGCTTTGGAAGCCAAAGTGTTTGAACAGTTCAAAGTCCGCTTTCTCGCTGATGATAGAGACCGTGAAACGTCCTGAACGTTGGATAAGCTCGGTCGTGTAGTTCTCCTTGTTCAAGGCCACGGATAAGCGGTTGGGCTGTGCCGTCACCTGTACTACGGTGTTGCAGATGCAGCCATTGTCACGGCCGCCATCACAAGTCGTGATGACGTACAGGCCGTATTGGATGTTGAAAAGTGGATTGCTCATAACAGTAATTATTGTAATTTTTTTCCTAAAATCCGCTGCATCACAACGGCGCAGGAGGCGTCGCCGGTGATTGACATGACCGTGCGGCCCATGTCAATAATACGGTCGATGCCGGCGGCCACAGCCACACACTCCACGGGGATGCCCGCAGAGGCGAATACCATCGCCATCAACGCCAAGCTACCGCCCGGGATGCCCGGCGTGCCGATGGAGGCTACGGTTGAAGCAAATGCTATGGCCATGTATTGGCTCATCGTAAGGTCAATACCACAGCAAGCCGCCATGAACACCGAGGCCACTCCCAAGTAGATGGCGACACCGTCCATGTTGATGGTCGCGCCCAACGACAGCACAAACCGGCCGATGTCCTTGTTCACACCCAATTTTTCCGTACACTGCATTGTATAAGGCAACGTGGCCACCGACGAGTCGCTGGAGAAAGCGAACAGCATGGCCGGCTGCATCTCCTTGAAGAATTTGAGCGGGGAAATCCTGCCCAGCAATCCCACTGCGGAGGCATAGACCACCCCTGCATGCACGGCGAAGCAGAAGTAGGCCAAGGCCAACAGCGCAGCGTAGGAGCCGAGTACCGCCGGACCGTTCTCCACTACCACGGGCGTGAGCATACAGAACACGCCGATGGGCGCCAACGCCATGATGTATCCCAAGATTTTGCCTACTACTTCATTGAAGCTGAGCGTCACCTTGCGAGCCATCTCACCCTTCTCGCCCACATGAACCATCGCGATGCCGAAAAAGAGGGCAATCACAATGATCTGCATCATCGCCATGGAACTCACAGGTTCGAGGATGTTGTTCGGGAACATGTTGACAATCTGGTCCATTACCGACAAATGCGGTGTTTCAACAACCTCCGCTGCCGCCTCCGTGTTGATGTGGATGAGCGGGAGGATGCCCTTCAACAGGGAGGGCACCACCAGACCCAGCGTTACGGCAAAAAGAGTTGTCGTCATGAAATAAATCAAGGCACGGAGTCCTAATTTGCCCACTTTTGAGACATCGTTCATCGACAGGATACCCGCCATGATGGAAAAAAGCACCAGCGGCACCACGATGAATTTCAGCAGATTCAGGAAGATGATGCCGATGGGCTGGATGTAGGTGTTGACAAAGTCGGCCTGGTTGCGAAGCAGGATGCCGGCAATCACGGCCAACACAAGGGCGATGCCGATTTGGGCGGTAAGGGAGATTTTTTTCATATTGAGCAAAAATTAAATGAGATCTGTTCCGGCCAGCAAAAAAATGGTGTGTTTCAGCTGTTTGATTTTAAATTTTTGATTCTTTTTCTTTTTTTGTCTCATTATACCAGTAAGACTGCGCAAAAATACAAAATAATGTTAACGGATTTATTGACAAAAATAACTATAACAGATAAAATGGTTGGTCATACGTCGATTCATCCTATTGAACGTAGCGCAAAAGATTCTCCTCTTCGATATTTTGTGTTTTTGCGGAAACTTTGTGAAAGTACCGAATCGTTGCAAAAGACAGAGGCACTGCGGCAAAGCATACTCAAAAAGGCGTTTAGCGGGGAGTTGGTGTAATGCATTTTATAAGTCGTTTGTCTTATACATCGTATTTATAGGCTGATTAGCCGATAAATTGTGTTTATAGGTTATTTAGCCGATAAATTGTGTTTATAGGTTGTTTGACTTATAAAATTTAGTATCTTTGCAAAAAATTAAAAGTATGAATAAAGCTACAATTTCAGCGGACATAGTCTCTTCTACTGAGTTGACACAAGGCGCGTTAAGTCAATTGCAGAGCGAAATGAAGGCTTTTGTCAAGCAAATAGGAATTGAGTACAAAGGTTCTTGGGGACGATTAAGCAAAGGTGATAGCGTGGAGATTTATATTGACAACCCACAGGACTCATTGCGGATTGCCCTGCTCTTAAAAACATTGGTAAAAAAGTTCAAGATTGACACGGAATGTGTAGGAAATGACACGGACAAGAAGCGTTTGGATATGTTCAAGACCTATGGTATTAGAATTGCTATTGGTGTAGGCGAAATGCGGATTGCCAATAAAAGGACAAATATGTTGGATGGCGAGGCCATCTATGCCTCAGGAAGGGCAATTGAGCGACAGCGGACTTCGAACAAATCGAAAATAGTGATAAAAAACACCTTGTTTTTTGATTCCTCGGATTCAAAATTGACGCAGCAGATAAATGCGTATTTGGGTTTCTTGGATGTGCTATTTAAGCGAGCAACAGAGCGGCAGTGCGAGGTAGTTTATTATCGTTTGTCGGGCAAAAGTGAAAACGAAATATCTGAGCAATTAGGTATAAAACAATCGGTTGTAAATCAACATTCTACAACATTCGGCTGGAATGCTGTTGAGCAGTTGCTGAAGTATTACGAACAAATGGAATTCTAAATATGGTACGCTTTGTATTACTACAGATACTCGCACACACTATCAGCGATTTCTATTTGCAGACCGGCAAATCGTGTGCAGATAAGGCAAAAAATGGCTTTAAGTCGCCGAAACTGTATATACATGCTTTGATAACCTTTGTGTGCGCATGGCTCTTGTCATTTTCATTCAATTTTTGGTGGGTGGCGTTGATTATTGCCACCACTCATTTGCTTGTCGATGCCATGAAAAGCTATGCTTCCAAGTGTAAATTTATTTTCTTTATCGACCAAATAATACATATAGTTGTTATAGTTGCTGCTTGCTACTTTTGGAAAGGTGGTTTGCCGGAATGTTTTTGCTGCTTGGACGAAAAGTATATTGCATTGCTGTTGGGAGTGCTTGTTTGCATAAAACCATCTAACATAATAATCAAAGAAATTTTCAAGGCTGCAAATATTAAGGTGAACAAAGGAAGTGAGGATAATACTGGAGATTTGCCCAATGCAGGAAAACTGATAGGTGTTGTGGAACGACTTCTTTCGTTTGTGTTTGTGCTATTAGGACAATATGAAGCTGTTGGATTTATCATAGCCGCAAAATCACTTTTACGCTTTGCCGAAGGCGACAAGGCAAAATCGGAATATGTATTGATAGGCACATTGTTGAGTTTTTCAATAGCAATTTTTGTCGGTGTCGCCATCAAATTGTATTATGGATTGTAAAAACAGATAGGAATTTATGACTGACTGAATCAACCATCATATCGAAAATCTGGAATATGGCCAACGTTCTTCGCGACGATGGCGTGAGCTATGGCGACTATCTGGAGCAGATTACCTATCTGCTTTTCTTGAAAATGGCCGACGAAATGAAAAAACCGCCTTATAATAAGGGGCTGAAATTCCCGCACCTGAAGGATGCCGAAGGTAAGGAAATCCCCGAATGCCAGAGCCTGATGAGATTGCAGCCGAGATTATCGAAAACATGGAAGAAGGAATAGCCAGTTTCAGAAAGGTGCTTGAAATGAGTGGAAACTAAAACCTGGAACAACACAATTTTTCATATTGCCTTCTCTATACGATGATTATCATTTCACATTCACCCTTATTCCCTCGCTGTGGGAAGTGAACTCCGGCGCGTACATGCACTGGATGGTGGTGAGACCGTTGCTGTAAGCACCCGTCATGGTGGCTACCAGCGTGTACTCAAATACGTAGGTACCCTTCGGCAGGTAGTCTATGAAGAAGTTGGTGGAGGCATCTTTCGTGCATTCGTAGTACCACAAGCCGTCCTGGTGGCGGTAGCCCGACAACACATTGGTCGGTTCGAAGCAGGAAGCACGCATGTCCTTCAGATGCACATACTCCATGTCGCGGTCAGTGCGGATTTCCACCCGCACGCGCACCTTGTCGCCCACTTTCAGCGGTGACTCCTCCGTGATACGGGTAAGCACCTCGCCGCGCTCGCCAGTTTCCACTTTGTACAATTGTTTCTGTATGCTGAAGTTGCCGTCCTGGCTGTGCTCCACCTTATCCAGATTCTCCAGATATTGCCAGTAAAGGCCGCCCCACGCGGGCCCGGGGGTCTGCTTGTCAATTTTCAAGGTGCTCATGTCCGCGGTCACATCGCCGCCCTTCCAACTCTTCTTGATGTAGCCGGTTCCGGCCTCCGCCTGTATGGAACCGTCGCCCTCGGTGTAGGTCCAGTGGTCGCCCAATGTCAGGGTGACACCGTTTTCGTTCTCCAACTGCGTGTTGTTCAGCAACAGGGCATAGATGGCTTCCGTGGTGGATTTGGTGGTGGGCCAGCTCTGTGTCTGCTTCTGCTTGAGCAGCCACAACTGCATCTTCTCCACGGACTCTGCATCGTGCGTGATGGTGTTAAAGGCCTCGATAAGAAGTGCTTGCCGCTCGATGGGCGCTTCGTACCAGAACCAGCCGTAGCCCGACTTCTTCCAGAACATGCCCATCTCCTCCGAATATTGCGCCATGGATTTGATGTTCGCTATGATTTGCTGTGCCAATTGCGTGTCGCCGTTGCGATGGCAGATGAGCGCGATCATGCCTTGCATGTAAATGGACTGATTCTTCCAATTCTTCTTGATGTTGTTGTAGTTGTAATTGTACGCTTCTTGGTGGGAGGTGCCGACTTTCTGGTCGAGGAAGAAGCTGCGGGCGTACAAATAATGGATGTCGCCCCAGGAGCAGGAATGCTCCTTCTTCTGCCAACGCTGGTAGAAGTCGTACATCTCGCGGTCCATGTAGTTGATGGCCTTTCTGAGGGTGGTGGATTTCAGCTCCGATTTGACGCCCAGCGCGTTGAGGTGGCCGCTGCCCGCCACGATATGCTCGGTGATGTAGGCACTGCTCTGACCGCCGGAGAACCAAGACCAGCCTCCATCACTGTTCTGTCTGTCTTCCAACTTCTTGCAGGCGCTCTTGTTCTCTCTGGCCATGCGCTGCAGGTCAAACAGCAACGCGATGTTCTGCTTGCGTGCCGACTCTTTCTGTGCATCCAGCACCCACGGGGTCTCTTCCAAGAGGACGGACTTGAGCTCGGGATTCTTTTCCAACTGCGAGCAAAATGCATCAGGTGTAGAGTTGAGCCATTCATTGAAAACCTCTTTGACTCGCGGATGACTGTTTACAATATTTGTGGCCAGTGTGTTGGCATAGTATCGGCTGAAAATCTGCTCGTTGCATTCGTAGGGATATTCCATCAGGTAGGGCATGGCCTGGATGGCGTACCAGATGGGATTCGGCGTGAATTCCAAGGTCAGCGACTGCGTGGTGAGCGTGGTGGAGGCGCCTGCAGCGAAACTCTTCTTCAACCGGTCGAAGGTGAAGGTCTTGTTGCCCTTGCCGGAGATGTGCAGCGGCAGGCTCTCCGTAATCAGGATGCGGTTGGTGAGCACGGGCAGGGTGTGCTCCTCGCCGTCGGCAAAGGCCGGGATCTCCATATTGCGGGCTTCGATGCGGCAGGTGACAGCCCCGAGGTTATAAGGTGCTATCACCCTGAAACGCATCTCCTGCGATGCGCCGGGTTTCACCTCAAACGGCTGGGTATCTGCACCATCCACCATGTGCAAATCGGCATTGTTGAACGGGTTGCGGAACGACAGGGTGACATTGCCGCATTGGGTGACGCTGTCCATGTTGACCACCTTGGCCGAGAGGAGCAGCGTGTCGCCCTCGCGCATGAAACGCGGTATGTTGGGTACCACCATCAGTTTCTTGCTGGTCTGCACATATTTCTCAAAGTAGCCGGACATCAGGTCCGTGTTGTGCGCAAACCCCAACAGTTTCCATTTGGTCAGCGATTCGGGCATCGTGAAGGTTATCAGCACATTGCCATCTTTGTCGGTGCGCAGGTTGGGGTAGAAGAAGGCTGTTTCGTTGAAGTTGGTGCGCACTTGGGTTTGCTCCGGATCTTCTTGACGGGATCCCGCATTGAGAATGTTTTCGTCCAACATCACAGCGACCTCCGCCACTTCTGCATCTTCCATCACATCTGCATCAAAGTCAAAGGATGTATTGACGCTGATATTATCTTCTACCACATTCAAAACCACTTCTTCTTCATGCGGTACTGCTGGTACTGCTCCCGCAGTTTTATAGAGTCTTCCGGCTCCTCTACTGTAGCCATAGTAGCCTCTGCTCAGGAATTGCAAGTGTGGGTAAATACGTTCCAGGATTCCACCTATGCTGGCATTTGACAACGAGTTGCTGTATGATGTTGAAAACCCGTTCCCTTTTTGGTTGCTGGAGAAAGAATAATCGTACAGACTGTGCCAGCGGCTGAAGATGGAGCGGTTGAATGTGTTGGGCGAGGCAAAAGCGTCCAATGAGGCATCGTACATGGAACAAAGCAGCTCGGCAGCTACCTTGTCGCCGTTTTTGTCTTTCAGTCGTATTTGATATTGCTCAGCACTGCCCGGTTCCGTCTTGTCGCGGAAGGTTAGGAAGTCGAAATCGATCTTTTTGTGAGAATAGGGCACATAGATGCTCAAAGCATCCTCGTATTGTCGGTTGTTTTGTGCGGTGTATGCCCGGAACACTACTGTGCCGAGATCGCGCTCCGTGAGCGAATAAGTGAAGGTGGCCTTGCCACGATCCAGATTCACCCATTTGGATTCCACCAATTTGTCGTTGGAGAATATTTCGCAAAGCACGGAAGCGTCCTTCAGGTACGTTTCGATGGTTACGTGGATGGTTTCGCCAACTTCGCTGGTCTCCCCATTTTGCTGATGTATCCACAGAGGTTTATAGGCAACGGATTTCTTGCTTTTTGCGTTATGAAGGGTGAAGAAATTCTCTTCAATAATTTCATTGTCGTCGCGGTCGCGGGTGGTAAAGGTGATTTTGTAAGAGCCTTCGGCTAAAGTTTCCATGTTGGGGATGGAGAAGAGCTGCTTCCCGTCAGCCTCGAAATTGCCACTGGCGATGGTTTTGAGAATGTCCCAATCCTGGATACGCCGTTTGTTTTGGAAGTCCAGATAAGGCAGGGCCTTTTTCAAGACCGTGGAGTCGGAGAGAAAGTAATCGTGCTTGGGGCACTCGTTGAGGTATTCTGTCGGGGTCTGCAAGGCCGTAATCTCATAGTGCAGCATGGCCTTTTGCGGTTCGCCAGCCAGATTGGTGGCCTTTACGGAGAAGGCGTTTTTGTCGCTGGTAAACAGATGTTCAGGCAGGTCACTGTCAATCATCAGGCTGTTTTTGCTGACCAGCACGGTGGTGTTGGCGGAGTGCGTCTCGCCTGTTATGTCGGTTACATCAGCGGTGATTTTGTAACGATACAGCGGGTTGTAGCGTTGCGACTCTAAATCGGGCTGTGCGGTGAATTGGATGAGGAACTTGCCCTCGGCGTCGGTCGTCACTTCGCCGGAGGCTATCTGCTGAGATGGACTGCTGGGCGAATACCACCACCAACGCCACCATGGGAAGCTGGCCTCGCGCACGACATTGTACTTGACCGTTGCTCCTTCCAACGCGTAGCCGGCGTAGGCCTTCACGATACCGCTTACCTTCACCTCCTGGTCGATTTTGAACTGCTCCTTGGGCTGCTCCATCGCTACCTCAAATGTGGGGCGCTTGTATTCTTCCACCCGAATGTCGGCTGAACCATGGTTGCAATGGATGTGATAGGTGCCGTTCAATCCCGATGTGGGCAATACAAAACTGCCGGAGAAGGAACCGTATTCGTTGGTGGTTACAATGACCTTTTCAATGTCCTGCCAGTTGGCATCTTTCAAAATGATATTCTCGATTAAAGCGACGGCCACATCCTTGCTGACCGTGCGGTAGTGGCCTGATTCGGACGATTCTTTCACCACAATGCCTTTGTAATAAACGGTCTGACCTGGCCGGTAAATGGTACGGTCTGTGAAAATGTATGTGCGTAAATCATCACGGCTCCCGGAATAGGGCTTCTCCATCCAATCGTTTTCAATGAGGGTGAACTCCTCACCGCTCTTACTCACGATGACGCGCAGACGGCCGATTTCTTTGTCGGCGAATCTGTATTCGCAACGGCCGTTCTTGTCGCTGGTGAGTTTATGATGGGAGAGTTGGTTCTTGTGCTGGTAGTCGGAAAAGGTTTGTGCGGAGAATGTCACTCCCTCAATAGGGCGACCTGTGGAACGATCGGTGGCGAAAAATTCGTACAATGTGCCGTTCGAACGATAGTTGACCGCCAGATTGGAAATTCGGACTTTAGTATAAGCGTAGTCTCCCTTGTTGTTGGTGACAAGCGGCGCGTTGGAAGCCAGCAAAATATATTGGCCTTGTTTCAAGGCAGGTAGAAGAAAATGGCCACTTTTCGTCCGGTAATCTTTCTCGTCGGGTGCAGCAAAATTGGTCTCATAAATGCTCTTTTTGGAAATCAGGTCGTGATAGAAACGACCGCTTCTCAAGAGCTGGGTGTATTCTGCATCTGTAATGGGAATGATGCGGAAATAGATGTGCCGGCTGTTTTTGTAGGTGAAATTGATGAGGTTTGGCTTGCCAATAGGCATGATGTCGACCACAGAGAACCCGATGCTGGATTGCTGTATTTGTTTGATTTCCACTTGAGCGTTACGTCCTTCAAGGGATTTGGGATCGTCATCTATGGCCTTTTGAAACCATTCGACAGCGATAACGTAGTCGTTGGCGTATTCCGGATGCGTGTCCTTGGCGTAGGAATAGCCTCTCTTTTGGTAATATTGTCCCAGTCTGTAGGCTACCATCTCATGGCCCGTCCGGTTGCGATATTGCTGTTCCAGCTTTAGCAACTCTTTCAACAACGTTTCGGAAGCGTTCTCTATGGTGCTGTTGGAAGCAAGATACTCGTATCTTCGAAGCGTCACATCCAGCAGCGCGTGCGGGTCGTTGTCGTTCAAGTGCAGCTGCGTGAGGTTTTGCATGATTTCCAAAGAGAGATAAGAAAACGAGTATTCGTCAGGAGAACTGATGACTATGTTGGTGAATACGCTGTTGTCGCTCCAGTATTTGCCGTTGTTTATGTCAAACGGGGTGGTGGGGATGGGCATCTCGCTGATGCGGCGGCTCAGGAAGTCCAATGCGCGGAAAGCCAGAAAGTCATACAGCGTGGGGCGATATGCCTCGGAAGTCACGGAGTCGAGCACCGGAGCCCAATCCCGGATGGGAATGCGCATCAGGTAATCCTCGTCGCGCAGCGACTGCTGGTAGTGGAACACAATCTGTTTTACCAAATTCTGGATGTCCCATACATTGGGGTCAGCAGGCGCGGGGCCTTCCACCGGCGTGCGGTCCAGAATGCGCCAGCGGTTGCTGTGATAGTAGTTTTCCAGCATTCCGGCCATGCAGCTGTGCCATACCGCCAAATTCGCCGGATTGTTCTGCTGTTGCGCAATCTGCGCTGTAATGGCTTGATATACGGAGTCGAAGCCGTTGTCATAACGCATCAGATTGTTTTCATACTTATCCAGCAGGCTTTTGATATCTTTGGGCGTTTGTTGCGCGTAAATGTTCGTCATAAAAACCAAGAGTAGGGCTAAAAGGCAAAGAAGGTGTTTTTTCATTGCTTGTAAAAGTTAAAACGTGTTGAAAACGTAAAGATACTATTTAATATTGTATTTGTAATGGCTGATTTTTCCGAATTTGCCACATAAAAATTAACTATTCTATAATATATTTGTTAAAATAAATTTATAATTTACTGGTTTTCAACGTGGAAATATTTTTTCAAAAACCCTTGACAATAGTAATTTTCTGTTGTTTCTTTGCCTTGTTATAATCATTCAAACATAATCAAAAGGACATGACGAAGATAGCAACAGTTGAGGACAAAATTATCACTCTTAGAAACCAACAAGTTATTATTGATGCCGATGTGGCTGAGTTGTATGGAGTGGATACGCGGGATATCAATAAAGCAGTTAAAAATAATCCCGAAAAATTCCCAGAAGGATATATTTTTGTTTTAGATTCCTCGGAAAAATCAGAGGTGGTGGAAAATTTCCACCACCTCCAAAAATTGAAATTTTCACCACAATATCCCAAGGCTTTCACGGAAAAAGGTTTGTATATGCTGGCTACAATCCTGAAAAGTCCCAAAGCAGTGGAGACGACTATCGCCATTGTGGAGGCATACGCAAGGTTGCGTGAAATGGCTCGGGTAATTTCAGAAGTCCCACAATACGAAGACGACAAGTCGCGACAACAATCGCTATTGCAACGAGGCGGGCAACTTGCGGGGGAACTGTTGTCGGATGTTCTTCCCGTTCATAGCACTGAAACCTCTGTGGAATTGAATCTTGCGATGCTCAAGTTCAGACATACTGTGAAACGCGAAAAAGATAATGAGGAAAGGATAGCCCGGCTCGAAGCGGAGTTGGAGAAACTTAGGAACCCGTGACGTGTCTCTGACACGCCGTTATTCCGCCACTTCCCCTTTTTTCTTATACTCCTCCGCGTACTGGAAGAACTTCCTCGCCATCTCATAGTTGTGGCGGCGTTCCGCTTCGCGCGCGATGGAGAGGTAGGACTCGTAAACCCCTTCGCGCGAGCGCAGGATGCCACGGTAGTAGTCGTCATTGCAGTAGCCGCTGGGCATGTTGGTGCAGAATTGCTCCAAAGCCAAGAAGACTTCCAACGCCTCTGCCGATCGGTCGTTCTTCACCAAAGCGTCTCCCAGATTGTACAGCTCTTCGTATAGCTCAAGCGTGAAATCGGAGACAGATTTCTCCATTTCATCGGTTATGGTCGCTTCGGTGTAGAGCAGATGGATGAGATCGACGCTTTCCTGATAGGATTTCTGCTTCAACATCAGGCGGGCCTTCAGCAATAGTGCCTCCGGCTGATATTTATTGAATTGCAGGGCTCTGTCAAGATTGTACAGGGCATTACTGGTGTCAAGAAAGGCTAAATCTACCTTCGCTCTCTCATAGAAAATACGGTCAACGAGTGATTTGCGCTCCGACAGGACAGCTTCGGCCTGGTTGGCCTTATATTGCACTTTCTGAAATTCGGCTTTGGTGCCGTAATAGTCCATTTGCAAGCAATTGTGCAGCTTGGGCAGATCCCGTTCCTGGAAACGATGAATCTCTTTTTGGATATCTTGCAGAAACAGATAATGCAGGCTGATGAGTTCCGGATCTTCATAATTGAGGCTGGCTATGCGCGATTCCCATTGCCGGAAAACGGACATCACGGAGTCGCAGGCTATCTGCGCCCGCAAGCTGCAAAACGCACAGCAGCAGCCGATAATAAGAAGGACTTTTCGCAAGGATTATTCCTGAATATAGTCGTTGATGACGTCTTTTAATTCCTCTTTCTCCATATATCCCACCAATCTTGCGGGTTGCTTGGTGCGGCTGAAGAAGATAAGGGTGGGAATGCTCTCAATGCCGAAAGCTTCGCAGATATCCGGTGCACGGTCCACGTCAACCGAATATACGATCAGCTTGCCTTTGTACTCACTCGCCAAATCCTTGACAATGGGTTTCAGCTTCATGCAAGGTCCGCACCATCCGGCATAAAAATCCACCAAGCAGGGTGTTTTGCCCTTGTATCCAAAACCTTTGGGATTGTCAATATCACAAACTTTTTCGATGAATTCGGAAGCTGTGAGCGTGATGACTTTGCCCGAGAGATTTTCGTCAATTGAGCTCACATGGTCAGATTCCTCGTCCGAAACGTAGAGGTTGGAACTATTTTCTGTCTGTTCTTCGGTGGCAGGCTTTTCCGTTTTGTCGGTTCTGTTGAAGCAGCTCCCGAAAATCAGAGGGAGTGCAATGGCGGTAAGCAGGAGGATTTTTTTCATTGTTGTATTGTTTTGCTTTTTTCAATGATGAGTTGCTTGAAAACGCGGCCGCGTTCTTCGAAATTCTTGAACTGGTCGTAGGAGGCGGCGGCAGGGGAGAGCAGCACAATGCGGCTCTCTTCGGTTTTCTCGAAGGCGAAATCGACAATCTTGCTGAAATCGTCTTCCAGGATGTATTGCTCGGGCAAGTTGCCCTGTGGTTTCCATTCGTCGAAGATGCGCTTGCCGGCAGGGCCGGTGAATGCAATGTTGGGGACGGGATTATCGCGCAAAAAGTCGATGAGAATGCTGTATTCAATTCCGCGGTCGTAACCGCCGATGATGAGCGTGCCCACTTTGCGCAGGGCTTTCACCGCGGCAATGGTGGCCTCCGGGATGGTGGAAATGCTGTCGTTGTAGAAGCTGATGCCGTTGAACTGGCCGACAAACTCGATGCGGTTGGGCAATCCTTTGAAGGTGCGCAAGCCGCCCATGATATCATCGTGCGAAAGTCCCACTTGCCGGCAGATCGCAATGGCCGCCATGATATTATAATAGTTGTGTGTGCCAGGCAGGTTCTGATAGTATCGCAGGTCGTATTCATCCTCCACATGACCGTTGTTGGCAAAGTGGATCACGCGCTCGCTGCAGCAGGCGTATAGTCCGTTGTACGGCTTGGTGCCGAAAATGCAGCGCGTGCGGTTGTATTCAAACCGTTTCATCAACTCCGGGATGTGCTCGTCATCCCCGTTATAGACGAAGAAGTTCTCGTATTTCTGGAACTTGGTGATGTTCATCTTCGCGATTTGGTAGTTGTTGAAGGAGTTGAAATGGTCGAGATGTTCCTGGTAAAGATTCAGTAGCACGGCATAGTCGGGCGAGCATTGCACAAACTCCAGCTGGTGGGCGGAAAGTTCAGCCACCACGAGAGTCTTGTCCGTCATCTGTTCGATGATGTCAAAAAACGGCACGCCGATGTTGCCGGCCAGCAGCACATCGCGTCCGGCCTCATGCAGGATGTGGTAGATGAGCGACGCAGTAGTGCTTTTGCCTTTCGTGCCCGTGACGCCGATTACCTGCTGGTGGTATGCCTCCAGAAACAGGTTGGTCTGCGAGGTGATGCGCTCGGTCTCGATCCAGTAGTTCACCTTGTTGAAACTGATACCCGGCGTTTTGAAAATCAGGTCGTAGTCGTTGAGGTTCTGATCGTAGCCTTCGCCTGTGACGAACCGGATGTTGGGGTCGTCAAACTCGTCGGTGCGCAGGTTGGCGTTGCCGTCGGCAATGGTGAGCGGCATGTCTGGGAAATACTTGCGTATGAAGCGGTAGGTGGAGACTCCCTCCTTGCCGAAACCGAGAATCACAATCTTTTTGCCTTGTATCTTTTGAAGAATATAGTCTGCTACAGCCATGAGATTCAAAATTCAAAAATCAAAATTCAGCGATAATCCATCGTCGATAATCGTTCAGGGCGGCAAAGGTACAAAAAAAGCCGTCACATCGTGACGGCTCTAAATGTAATTTGTTGTAAGATGAGCGGAAAACGGGGCTCGAACCCGCCACCTACAGCTTGGAAGGCTGTCGCTCTGCCAAATGAGCTACTTCCGCAAAGAGTGGGAGAGGAAGGATTCGAACCTCCGAAGGCTTAGCCAGCAGATTTACAGTCTGTCCCATTTGACCGCTCTGGAACTCTCCCATCATATTTCTTTGTGCCTTTGAGCCGATAGAGGGACTTGAACCCACGACCGGCTGATTACAAATCAGCTGCTCTACCAACTGAGCTATATCGGCACTGCATTGTTTTTTTTCAAAGAACTTGTCTCTGTTTTGAGGCCGCAAAAATAGTCTTTTTTTTATTCCATCCAACTACTTATGTGTGATTTTTTGATTTTTTTAATCAAGATACTAATTATCAATACGATATTTTTTTGATGATGTATGAGAAACCAGGTCTGGATGCTTGAGGTAACGATATTTTGGTTGAGTTTTCGGCGTGAAGATGGCATGATGGCGACAAATGTTGCATGGTAAATAGCCGTTCTTGCCGTCAACTTTCTTTTGAAAAAATCAAAAAAAAGTGTGTTAAGAAAAAAAAGTGTATTTTTGCAGCCTGTTTTAAAATTCATTATTATGTCAGAAATTTTAGAGAAAGTACAGTCTATCATTGCAGAGAAACTCAGCGTTGACGCTGCCGATGTAACTCCTGAAAAGAGCTTCACCAACGATCTCGGTGCTGATTCATTGGATACCGTAGAATTGATTATGGAATTCGAAAACGTATTTGGCATTAAGATTCCCGATGAGGAGACAGAGAAAATCATGACAGTCGGTGATGCGGTTGCCTACATTGAAAGTAAAGTAGCTTCCAAATAATATCAAGATATATTAATTATACCCTTGAGTTATGAAACTCAAACGAGTTGTCGTTACCGGTTTGGGTGCATTAACTCCAATCGGTAACGATGTCAACACTTACTGGGATTCCCTGTTGAAGGGTGTTTCAGGTGCAGATTTCATTACGCATTTCAATCCCGAAAAGTTCCAGACGAAATTCGCCTGTGAGCTCAAGGGATTTAATGTATTGGATTATCTGCCGGGGAAGGAGGCCCAGCGCATGGACCCCTGCGCGCAGTACGCCATGATCACCGTGATGGAGGCGTTGCGTGACTCCGCCCTTGATTTAGACAGTGTTGACAAACGGCGTGTCGGTGTCATCTGTGGCACGGGCGTAGGCGGCTTCACCGCAATGATGGAGTCGGCGTATGCGTTTTACTCCAACGACTACACGCCGAGATTCAGCCCCTACCTTCTGCTGAAGGTGCTCGCCGACATGGTGACAGGCTACATATCTCTGAAATTCGGTCTGCGTGGACCTGCATACGTGACCAGTTCTGCGTGCGCCTCTGCTGGCAACGCCATCGGCGACGCGCTCCGGCTCATCCAGTTGGGCAAGGCAGATGTCATTTTCACCGGCGGCACGGAAGCCAGCATCGTGGAGACCGCCATCGGCGGCTTCAATTCCATGAGGGCCCTCTCTACTCGCAATGATGATCCCAAGCACGCGTCCCGTCCTTTTGACGTGGACCGCGACGGCTTTGTCATGGGGGAGGGCGCGGCCACTCTCGTGCTGGAAGAACTGGACCATGCACTCGCGCGTGGTGCGAAAATCTATGCTGAAGTCGCCGGTATCGGAATGTCCGCGGACGCATACAACGCCACAGCCCCTAACCCTAGCGGCCTCGGCGCTGTGGAATCCATGACCCAAGCTCTGGAGGATGCGGAAATGCGGCCCGAGGATGTTGATTACATCAACATGCACGGCACCTCCACCCCGTTGGGCGATCTCTCCGAATGCCTTGCCATACAACAGGTGTTTGGCGACCATGCCGAAAAGCTGGTCCTCAACTCCACCAAGTCCATGATTGGACATCTGATGGGGGCCGGTGCGGCAGTGGAAAGCGTGGCCATCCTGCTTTCCATGCGCGACAGCCTGATCCATCCTACTATCAATGTGGAGCATCTGGATCCCAAATTGCCGCAGAATTGGAACTATGCTCTTAACGGTCCTGTCCACCGCGATGTACGCGTGGGCCTCACCAACTCGTTCGGGTTCGGAGGCCACAATGTTACCCTCATTTACAAGAAGTTTGAAGAATAGCCATGGAGCTGACCAACAAGGAGTTTCGTGCCTATTTTCGCAATGTATTTGGTCTGCGTATCCGGCATGTGGACCTCTATAGGATAGCCCTTACCCATCGGTCGAGTTCTGAAAACAACGCAGTTGTCGGCAAAGTCAACAACGAGCGGCTGGAATACCTCGGCGATGCCATGTTAAGCGCGGTTACAGCAGATTTTCTTTTCCATAAATATCCAATGGAATCAGAAGGCGTGCTCACCCGCATGCGTTCCAAACTCGTCAATCGTGCCCGGCTCAATGCCCTGGCCGTAAAACTCGGCTTGCACGACATGATCAAAAAGGGATGCAAACTTAACGGCGACAGTGTGAACGGCAATGCCTTCGAAGCTGTGGTCGGAGCTATTTACCTGGACCTGGGATACAAGAAGACCTACGATGTTATCATCAACCGTATCTTCCTGACCCATCTGGATATGGAAACTGTTTATGAGGAGGATGACGACTACAAGAGCCGCCTCTTGATATGGGCGCAGAAAAACAAGCATAAGGTGCAGTTTAACTGCAAGTCCGTTCCCGATGGCCGTGGGCACATTTACAAAACTGTAGTGCTGTTGGATGGTGAAGAAGTATCTGAAGGCTTGGGCTTTGCGGTGAAGAAATCAGAACAGGCTGCGGCAGAGAAAGCGTTGGCTTTGTATGACAATAAATGATATCTGAATATGGCTACCAACCACTTAAATGTAACTCAGTTCACATGGCAAGTAATCCTGAACCCGAATGCGAGGGAACATAACTGCCTGAAAATTTGGAAAGATATAGAGAAACTGCTTCTGGAAAAGAATATCCAGTATGTCATTCATTTTGCAGATGCCCGGCTGAAGGGCATTGAGACTGCCCGTCAGCTGTGTATGGACGGACACCGGCATCTGATGGTGCTGGGTGGAGATGGTACAATCAATGAGGTGGTCAACGGTATCTGTGAGTCGGGAGTGGCTTTGAATGAAGTGTTCCTTGCCGTGATGCCTGTAGGGCGCGGCAACGATTGGGCCCGCACGCACCACTTCTTCTCTGAAGTCGGACCGAACATGGGAATTTTCCTCAACGGCAATTTCATGCAGCACGATATCGGTGTGGTGAAAACGTTTGAAAAAGCAGAGGAAAAGGCTCATCGCTATTTCATCAACATCGCCGGCTTTGGTTTTGACGCGGAAGTTATCCATGATGTAACATACAATAAGCCCCATTTCCTTGGTGTTTCGGTCTATGTACTGAGCCTTATAAGATGTCTGTTCCGTTATAAAAGCCAGCAGGTGGATGTCAACGGGTCCGAATTTCATTTCAATGACAAGTCTTTCCTGATAGTGGCCGGCATTTGTCAGTACAATGGCGGAGGTATGCGCCAAGTGCCCATGGCGGTGCCCGACGACCATAAGTTGGATGTGGTTGTGGTTCCCAATGTGCGCGGCATCACAGTGGTTGCCAATATCGGCAGGATTCTCAAGGGTACACATATCCACTCTATCAAAGGCATCCTCACTTATCGAACCGACAGTCTGAAGCTGAAGTCTGACACGTTGCTCCGGAGCGAAGTGGAAGGCGAATTGCTGACCACGGGTGACTATAGCGTGGAGCTGCTGCCTCAGACTTTGAATGTGCTGACAAACCTATAGATCGTATCTTCTGACATATTTTGGTGGTGCGTTATTTCCTTTGCCTGGAATCAGGTGTAGGGAATCAAGGTCATGCGCCAACTTCAATGAGAACAGTGTCGCCCCTTTTCGATTCAGATGGGAATTGTTGTAAAAATAGGCGGTGTCACAGGATATGGGATCGTAAGTGTAGTCCATTATCGGTATCTGATAGGGCTCTGTGATGGAATAAAACAGTTTGTACATGCCGTCAAGGTCTTCAATCTTTTTTGTGGCACCGATGTAGTAGGGTGCCATGACGAAAACAACCGGTATGTTTTCTTGTTTGCATTCCTGCATGAATTGGTCCAGCTCCTGAATGGCGGAAGGTATCCTGCTGTAATACAGCGTGTCGATTTTGGCCAATTTGCTGCCATCCCAGGGCTTGTCAAAGTCGCAAAATCCCTTGTACAGGTTGTTTGACGGGTTGCAATAGTAGGATTCCCCCTTGATGATATCCATCAGATCCTTTTTATAGTGACTGTATCGCCAACAGGGAATGAAACAGTCGGCCCATGAGAAATCATCCACTTTGCGAATATCATTCCACAATACAGGATCCCTGAGATAGGGCACGAATTGTATTCGGTCGTATCCGTTGCTGGTGTCCAGCGTCCCCATATATATTTCAAAAAGAATGAGTTTGGGCTTGGCGTTATGTTTGCGCCGGAAGGTGTGGTATTTGATGACTTGAGATTCCACCGCCCTGCCGTTCATGCCCAAATTATAACTGTTGATGTGCAGAACACTGTCTAAAATACGGGGGTTGAATTGAACGTATGCTCTGGAACTTCCGATGATGAGCACGTCGCTTTGGATGCTGGAACTGTAAATGTCGTTCCAATTACCAAACGGGGAGGCTTCCAGTTTCTTGAATTGGCGCGTAATCCAAATGTCCGCCGACCATGCCAGTAGAAACAGAATGCTGAAAAATATTATGGTTCGTAACAGGAATTTTTTCATTAAAACTGGAAATAGATAAACGATTCAGCCCCTTTTTGGACGAGGAAGAGGATAATTACAATAATATAGTAGATGCAAAATTTTAAAACATGGGATTTCAGTGATTCAAGATCCAGGCCGTGCTGTCGTGCGCGTTGCAGCCATTCAACAACGAACATGCCGGCGGCCAGCATTGCGGCGGTTAACAGTCCTTCTGTATAGGGAACGCCCAAATGCGGAATAAGCATGATATAATGTCCTGCTTGTGAGATGGAGTCGGCACGGAACAGAATCCAGCCGATGGTGACCAATGCAAAGGTAAGTATCATCTGGCAAGTTTCCTTTAGGGAGGGTAATATTTTGCCTTCAGCCACTTCATTCAGGTATTTCCGGTTCTTCCCAGTCAGAATCAGCGGCAGGAACAGGATGGCGTGGTAGGCGCCCCAAGCGATGAATGTCCAGTTGGCACCATGCCAGAAGCCACTTAATAAGAAGATGATGAAGGTATTGCGGATAATCTTTCCTTTTGCCACGCGGCTGCCTCCGAGAGGGATATAGACATAATCGCGAAACCAGGTGGTCAGCGAGATGTGCCATCTGCGCCAGAATTCGGCGATGTCTCGGCTGAAATAGGGATTCCGGAAGTTTCGCATCAATCGGATTCCGAACAATTTCGCAGTGCCGATTGCAATGTCGGAGTAGCCGGAAAAGTCGCCATAAATTTGTATCGCGAACAAGATGGCGGCGATGATGAGTGTTGTCCCGTTTTGGGTCTCGTAGTTCCCGAAGACATGGTCCACATATACTGCACAAGTGTCGGCCACTGCTATTTTTTTGAAGAGGCCCCATAAAATCTGCCTCATTCCATCCACTCCTTGCGAATAGTCAAAGGTTCTGGGTTTCCCGAATTGGGGAAGCAGGTTTGTGGCCCGTTCGATGGGGCCGGCGACCAGTTGCGGGAAGAAACTCACGAAGGCGAAGAACTGGATGATGTCGCGGGTAGGCTCCAGTTTCTTCCGGTAAACGTCAATGCTGTAGCTCAGCGCCTGGAAGGTGTAGAAACTGATGCCGACTGGAAGGATGAGATGCAGCAGCACCCGGTCGCTGTCCCCATGAAGAAACAGTCTTGCAAATGAATCGGCGAAGAAATTGTAGTATTTGAAAAGGGCCAGAATACCCAAATTCAAGGCGATATTCAGGATGTGAATGATTTTGGCAGTGCGGTATGGCCGGTATCGGTCAATCAGCAGGCCGCTGCCCCAGCTGCAGAGCGAGGTGAAGGCGATAAGAAAGAGGAACCGCCAGTCCCACCATCCGTAGAATAGGTATGAAGCTGCCACAACGAAGAGGTTCTGCCATTTTACATTTCGGTTGAACACGAACCAGTAGAGCAGGAACACGACAGGCAGGAAGATGGCAAATTCCAGAGAATTGAAAAGCATTGTGAGGTGGCTTTTTTTGAGGATGCAAAAATAATGAAAAAATCCCTCTCCGACAGGAGAAGGATTTTCTGTTATAGTGTGATAAATGAATATCGAAGGAAGGAAGCTGGTTTCCGAAACAGGGAACTATTTGGAACCTTTGTCTTTTTGGCCTGCGTGTCCGCGGAAAATACGGGTGGGAGCAAATTCGCCGAGTTTGTGGCCGACCATGTTTTCGGTAACATACACGGGGATGAATTTGTTGCCATTGTGAACAGCGATGGTAAGGCCTACGAAGTCAGGAGAAATCATAGAGGCGCGGGACCAGGTCTTGATAGTGGTCTTCTTGCCGGATTCCTGAGCGGCGATCACACGTTGTTCCAATTTGTAATGTATATACGGACCTTTTTTTAATGAACGACTCATAATGTTAAGCTTTTAGATTATTTCTTTCTTCTTTCGATGATATACTGGCTGGAATTCTTCTTCGGGTGTCTGGTCTTATAACCCTTAGCAGGAATACCCTTGCGAGAGCGCGGGTGTCCGCCGGATGCACGACCTTCACCACCACCCATCGGGTGATCCACAGGATTCATAACCACACCGCGGTTGCGAGGACGTCTGCCCAACCAACGGGATCTACCGGCCTTACCGGAAACCTCGAGGCTGTGGTCGCCATTGGAGACGATGCCGATGGTAGCCTTGCAAGCGCAGAGGATCATACGGGTTTCGCCGGAGGGCATTCTGATGATGGCATATTTGCCTTCGCGGGACATGAGTTGTGCGTAGGAACCGGCACTACGGGCGATTTTGGCACCCTGGCCCGGACGCATCTCGATGTTGTGGATGATGGAGCCGAACGGAATCTCACCAAGAGGGAGGCAGTTGCCCAAATCGGGGGACACGCCTGCGCCGCTGAGGATTTCCTGGCCCACCTTGATACCGTGAGGAGCCACGATGTAGCGTTTCTCACCGTCTGCGTAGTAAACGAGGGCGATACGGGCCGAGCGGTTCGGATCGTATTCGATCGTCTTCACGATAGCGGGAACGCCATCTTTCTCTCTTTTAAAGTCAATAATACGGTACATCCTTTTGTGACCGCCACCGCGGTACCGTACCGTCATCTTACCACTGTTGTTTCTTCCGCCTGTCCGGTGTATCGGACTCAACAAACTCTTTTCGGGTGTGTTGGTGGTAATGTCATCAAATGCGCTGATTACTTTGAAGCGCTGACCCGGCGTTACTGGTTTGTACTTTTTAAGTGCCATCTCTTTTAAATATTACTATAAAAATCGATTTTTTGATCCTTGTCCACGAACACGTAGGCCTTCTTGAAGTTGTTCTTCTGACCTGTAATGACGCCAGCCTTAGTATTGCGGTTCGTGACTTTACCGCGTTGGATCAGGGTATTTACGCGGACTACTTTAACACCATAAACGGCCTCTATTTCGCGTTTGATTTCAGGCTTGGTGGCCTCGCGGGTCACCATGAAACCGTAGCGGTTGTATTTCTCAGCCGTCTGCGTCATTTTTTCGCTGATGATGGGTTTTATAATGATACTCATTGTTTTTCTTTTTTAAGGTTTTTGATAATTATTCGCCTAACATTTTCTCCAGCTCTTTGAGGCTGCTCTCGCAGAGGATGATATGGCCGGCGTTCAACACGTGGTAGGTGTTGGCGTTCTGGGCGCACATCACGTTGGTGCGTTGCAGGTTGCGTGCGGAGAGGAACACGTTCTTGTTGCTTTCAGCCGTGATAAGAAGTGTCTTCTGACCGTCGAGCTTGAGGTTTTTCAGCATCTCGCTGTAAGCTTTGGTCTTGGGAGCCTCGAAGTTGAAGTCTTCCACCACTGTGATCTTACCGTCTTTCTGCTTGTAGGTGAAGGCGGAGAAACGGGCGAGTCTCTTCACTTTCTTGTTCAGTTTGAAAGAGTAGTCTCTCGGGTGAGGTCCGAAAACGGTTGCACCGCCACGGATGGTCGGGCTCTTGATACTACCGGCACGTGCGCCGCCCGTACCCTTCTGTCTTTTCAGCTTGCGGGTACTACCGGAAACGGTGGAGCGCTCCAGTGTGTCGTGTGTGCCTTGACGTTGGTTGGCCAAATATTGTTTCACATCAAGCCAGATGGCGTGATCGTTGGGTTCCACATTGAAGATCTGATCATTCAGGGTAACCGTTCTTGCAGTTGAACTGCCGTCTATTTTATATACTGTTAGCTCCATCTTTCAATAATTAAATATGATCCGTTGGCTCCGGGTACAGAACCTTTAACTACTAATAAATTCTTTTCCTTGACAATCTTCAGAATCTGAATGTTGATGACCTTGACCTTTGCGTTACCCATTTGGCCGGCCATGCGCATGCCTTTGAACACGCGGGAAGGGTAGGAGGATGCACCCATGGAACCGGGAGCTCTCAGACGGTTGTGCTGGCCGTGCGTAGCGTCGCCTACACCACCGAATCCGTGACGTTTCACAACGCCTTGGAAACCCTTACCTTTGGAAGTTCCGCTGACATCCACATATTCGCCCTCTTCGAAGACGGTGACGTCCAGAACCTCACCGAAGCTCTTCTTGTGTCCTTCCTCGAAACGGGTGAACTCGTGTAAGATCTTTTTCGGCGTGGTGCCTGCCTTGGCGAAATGACCCTTCAAAGGTTTCGTCGTGTTTTTCTCTTTCTTTTCGTCGTAACCCAATTGGATTGCACTGTAGCCGTCTTTCTCGACGGTCTTGACTTGCGTGACCACGCAAGGACCAGCCTCTATCACTGTGCACGGCACGATCTTGCCGGAGGCATCGTAGATGCTAGTCATACCAATTTTTTTTCCTATTAATCCTGACATTTTTAATTGATTTATAAAAAATTTAGTGTCTTTTACGCGTCGAAGTCAAACCATCCTTTTGTTATAACATTCTCGAAATGAAAATGTTATCAACACTTTGCGGTTTAAAATTCGAGCCTGCAAATATACATTTTTTATAATATGCTCGGTATCAGGAAGAAAAAATATTCTCAACAGGGGTTGTGAACAGTCTTGGATTGGCTGATGTCCAATTCGCCGACTGCCAAGCGGCGCGCCAAATAAATAGGGCCGCGGCATGCCGCGGCCCTATAGTCTTAAATCTCCGGTCTATTTCCTCACCTTCTTCACAAACTCCTCCACCTCCGGCACGCCGCCTTGGTAGACGAGGTAGCCGTCGTAGGGCTCGCGCTTGGTGATTTCGTCGTTGATGGGGGTGAGCATCAGCTTCTTCACATCCTCCCGCTTTTGACCGCTGTCCTTGGTAAGACCTAACGCCCAACCGAGTTTGATGTAGGAACTCTCCGCCAGCATGTTGTCGGCGGGGATGATGCCGCGCGCCATCATGTCACGACCGGTGTCATAGACGAACATGTGGGTGTAACCCCAGATGGTCTGCACGCTCATGTACTGGTGCACGCCAGCGTCGGTGGCGCGCTGTATGGCGTCGAACATGCCCTTGTTGACGTGGCCGAGGCCGGTGCCGTCCCACACAATGCCCTTGTAACCGTTGTCAATCAATGCGTCCAATACATCGGGTTTCATGCCCGGATAGTAGTACAGGATGGCCACACGGTCGTCGAAGGTGGGCACAATGCGCGTGACGTTGGGGTCGTTCTTGGCGATGCTCTTCTTGTAGTCCTCGTAGTTGGTAATGACCTCCACCTGGCGGTGCTGCTCACCGTGGCGGCGGTGGTTATAGACCTCCTTGATGGGCTGAACACCGTCTTTGCGGTTGACCGTGGCTAACGGTGTGTCGCCGATGGTGCGGAAGGTGGAGCGGTAGGAGCTGTGCATTTTGCGCACGCGCGTGCCCCGGTGCAGGAAACCGTAGTCGTCGCTGGTGGGTCCGAACATGCAGACCATCACCTCGGCAATGTCGCCGTGCCCGGCAGCGGTCATGGCGTGCATGAGGTTCAGCGCCGCGTCGGAACTCGGACGGTCGGAACTTCTCTGCGAGCCGACCAGCACCACCGGCATGGGCAGGTTCTGGCACATGTAGGTCAACGCGGTGGCGGTGTGCGCCAAGGTGTCCGTGCCGTGGCCAATCACAATGCCCTCAATGCCTTTCTTGATTTCATCGCCAATCTTGTTGGCCAGAGCCTTGTACTCCACAGGCGACATGTTCTCGGAGAAGACGGCGAAGACCTTCTCGGTCTCCAGGTTGCAGATGTCGGCCAGTTCGGGCACGGCACCATACAGCTCGCCAGGCGAGAATGCCGGAATCACGGCTCCGGTGCGGTAGTCCAACCGGGAGGCGATGGTTCCGCCAGTACCCAACAATTTTACATGCGGCAATCCCGGTGTGTAGGGGAACTCCTTCTCCGGAATCTTGAACACGGGCTGTGGGTCGCGCTCGCCCTTCATGTCAGTGATTGTCTCAATGTCGATGCCGATGTTGTAGCCCGTGGCCACCTTCATCACGATGTGGATGTCGTCGGTGTTCTCGGCGCGGGGCAGAATCTTGCCCGAAAAGTGTCCGCGGGTGGTCTCCACCTCGGCTTTGTCCCACACGTGAACGTCATGTTTTTTGAGCATTTCCAATGCCCGTCCTTTATATCCTTGGAATGTTACTTTGTCGTTATTTTCCATAATTACAGTGATTAGTGATCAGTGAACAGTGATCAGTAAATTACTTGGTTGTTAATTCGGTAAAAGGAAGATTGCCTATAGCTATAACACGAACATGGCCTATAATGCTATTGCGCTTGTCATTCTCGTTAGTACGCTTGCGGCGAGGTTTGAAGGTGACGGCTGCGGCTTTCAATTGCTCTTCAATTTCCGCTTTGGTCATCTTCTGGTAGCCGGTGAGTGCCAGCAACTCCGCAAAATCAGCCTTCGGATGCTCGAACATCAGCTTGAGCAGGTCGTAGGCGATAGCTTTGTCGAGACCTTCTTGTTTCAGGAATGCGAACAGGTCGAAGATCCGGCAGGTGCAGAACGGTATCATGCCATACTGGCCGTGCAGATGTTTGAGGCGATGGCCGAAGAAAGTGCCTGCGTATTTGGGGCAATAGCCGAGTTCGTCCGTTATCTTCTTGATAAGCGGGAAGAAGTTGTGCGTGAAGATGTATTTGAAGCAATCCTGCGGCACACCCCATTCCACCATTTGTGCATAGCGGTCGGAGACGGCGTCGGGGATGTTCTTGCGAAGTTCCTCGATGTAGTCGTTGGTCAACGGGATTGGGGCTGAATCGGTGTCGGGATACATACGGTCGGCGCCGGGCAGCACGCGCTCGAAGATGGTGGTGCCGTCGGGCAGGGCCTTGCGGGTCTCTTGCGGGACACCGTCGAAGGCCATCAACGCGCGCTCCTCAATCACCTCCAAGGCGGTCTTCACATCGTCCTCCGGAGCCCAGAAGATGATTTGTGCGTCGTTGTCGCCGGCGTTCAGCGCTTTGGCAGCCTTCTCGAACACGCTGCGGCTCACCACATCCTCCAGATCCTCGCTGGTGGCCATGTTCGGGCGTTCCAAGCAGGCGATGACTTTCAATCTGTCGGCGAACTCGCTGTAGAACGGATGTCCGGGCTGGGTGAAGTGCGACAGCAGGCCTGCGAATTGCGGCAGGTTGACGGCATAGACTTTCTCTCCGCGCTTGATGGCGTCGGTGATGGGGTCGAAATAGAAGTGGAACTGTTTAGGATCCAGTTCCGTATAGTTCATTTTCCAATTCTCTTTGCTGATGCGGGCTTTCAGTTGCTCGCGGATGGCGAGCAGAGCCCACTGGCGGAAGCACTCCACGTGAGTGACTTCCGGAATCCATTTGGTGTGGGCCACGCCCTTCACCTCGATTCGGGTGCCGCCGGTGCAGCTTACGTTCACATCCTCGCGGCCCGCGCCGATGCCCGTGCGCACACGACCCGTGCTTCGGTTCAGGAAACGGATGTAGTTACAGGCCTCTTCCACCTCATCGGGGTTCACCATCTCAGGGTAGGTCACGGTTTCGATAAGCGGCATACCCAGACGGTCGGTGCGATAGACGCGCGTGTGGCCGATGTCGGACACCTCGCGGCAGGCATCCTCCTCCACACTGAGCTGGATGAGGCGCACCTTCTTGTTCTTCAGTTGGATCTCGCCGTCGATACCCAAAATGGCGGTACGCTGGAAACCGGTCGGGATGGAACCGTCGAGGTACTGTTTGCGGGTGATGTGCACCTCGCCCACGATTTTCAGTTTGGAAGCGAGGGCTATTTCAAGAGCGTACTGCAGGGCCTCAGGATTGATGGGAAACGGCGGAGTGTCGTCCACCTCGTATGTACAGGCGGTGCGGTGCGCGATGCGATAGACAATGTTCTTGCGGGTCTTGAACTCCATGAGCGCGGTGCCGTCGTACTCGCCCATCTCGGAGAGGGTGGGGCGCATGTGGCGCAGCAGTTCCGCGTCGTATTCGTCGGGTTTCTGGAAGATGCCGGCGGGACAGCGGCAGAAGAGTTTCTCTTTGGTGGCCAGTTGCTGGTGGACCTCCAGCCCCGACATGAACCCGATGCGGTCGTAGTCGGCCTGGGTGGCCTGCTTGCGGTCAACATAGCCGATGGCCTTGCGGCTTTTCTCGTAATTTTCCTGAGGATTGATGGTTTGCATATCGTTTGTAGTTTACTGTTTACTTTCCCCACGCCCCCAAGATTTGGGCGCGTAAAAACAAGTCGCAAAGATAGTAAAAAACTATTTTGGAAATTTAAAAAAAAAGTTCAATAGAAAAAAACGCTTTTTCCATAAGTGTATAAGATGTGTTATTGCAACATCAGGATCCTACGTATATGGGAAATTTATCCGACAGGTGATTCGGACTTGCCCGTGAGGAGACATCCTGACTAGTCTTTCAGACACCGTACCGACCATCCGCCCAATTTATAATTGTCAGCGTATTGATTGACATCCATATTTCCACAAAAGAGGTCGAAATTATACGCATGGTGTGCGTCGCTCTCCGTACAACTCCAAAAGGCAGCCGTTTCACCGAAAAATTCAAAGCCAATATTCTTGATATAACCTGCTGGTATAGCGGAAAAACCTGTGGCATTCAGAGCCACTTGGTCGCACCAATGGGACATGCACGTATAATATACATCACTTGCCAACGACTTCGGAATCTGATAGACGTTCCCGCACGTCAATTCGCTCTGACCACCCACGTAATTAATCAGCTGTGACCATTCCCCATGGCTCGGCACATGCCACCCGTCTGGACATATCCCTTGCACTCCGCTCGGAACCAATGGGCTTGATGGTGAATTGTGCATCACTGAATTCCAGTTATAAAGGAATCCCATGGTCAATACATTGGACGCATCCCCGTTCGGACAGTAGCGATATGGCATTATTTCACTAATAGTACTAGTCGACCCTGCTAATGGTATCAACGTTCCGTCAGCGTAGTGTGTCGTGCGCAGATTCTCTTTCATCCAACACTGGGTGCCGATTTGCACGGTGTTATAAACATTCCCATCTACATCCACCACTGAAGGCAAGTCTATGCATGGATGTCCATAAGAAACTGTATCGTTACCTATAATATCATGAAAGAGCAGCGTGAACTGTGCCGTATGGGATTCCATGAAGACCTGATGGTTGAAAGGCAGGAAAATGAATACTCCCGAAACAGGGTCGCTCTCCATCGGCACACCGTTAATTGTGGCGGCCCCCACGATACTGACACTGTCGAGGAGAGAGAAGGGGTTTTCGGTCTCAAGTTTCAACACAGGCATTTCCGCCGAAGACTTTCCAGCATAAACTATATTGTTCCCTTGATGTGTACCCTTGTTTATCATCTTTATCGACTGCTTGTGCCCGGAACTTTGGACTGTCAGTATGTAGGTTTGCGGCAACGAAAGTTCCACAACAAAGCGATGCCTCCCAGGGAGAAGGAATTGTGTGCAATTCGCGACCAGATGTCCGTTCAAATCAAAGACTTCGATTTGTGTTTCCCCTGGTGCTGCCACCTGAATCATGACATCAGTCACCCCCGAAAAGGGATTCGGAACATTCTGGAAGAGTGTTAATCCGTCATAGTCGCAATAATCTTCAATGCCCGTTACGCCACGAAATTCAAGCACTGTGTCGGGATAAGACAGAGCAACCTGCCATCCTTGCGTGATGTTTGTGACAGTCACGCCGTCAAGACGCAGATAATGTCCGTTGTGGTCTTGCCCTGAAAAGGAACATTTCACTGATTGGGGCTTAGAGGGAAGTGCCACGAAAAGGGTCAACATCATTAAAAAAGCAATTTTCTTCATATGTTGTTTTGATCAGTTTGAATTTATCTTTCACTTAAACTTAAAAATCAGCCCGGCAGATTCTGTCTTTGTATGTATGCGCCGTAGTCGTGCACATCGGTGGAACTCAACACCAGTCCCTCTTCACCGAACATAGGGCATTGTCATCGATGTCAGCAGGAGTCGTATATTCAAGTCGCGAAGATAGTAAAAAATGTTTTCCCGTTTTTTTTGAAGATATTTTTTTGCGCGTAAAAATATATTTATGTACATTTGCCTCTGATTTTCTGAATGGGTTAAATCAATGTCCAATGGTGTTATGAGAATAAAGAATTTCATAGTTTGTATTTTGGTTGTTTTGGCGTTGCCGTTGTCGGGACAGGTGGTCTCGCATCCGATTGCGGAGGACTGGGAATCCGGAGATTTTTCCTCCCTTTCATGGGAACGTCCCGGTTCGCAGTACCGTTGGGAAATCACGAGCGAGGGCGCGCATAGCGGCAGATATTGTGCCCGAAGCGGGAACTACTACACGCTGAACACGCAGTCGGTGATGGAGCTGGGAGTCTATCTGACGGAGAGCGGTACTCTTTCGTATTTTCGTAGGGTTTTCTCGGCTGAAGGCAGCGGCGGGTTTCTCTTTTGGCTGGACGGGGAGCTTCGCGACTCGCTGGCAGGATATGTGGAGTGGAGCGAGTTCCAATGCCCCATCAGCTCGGGTTACCATGTGCTGAAGTTCTGCTATACAAAGAACCAGACGAAAAGCAAAGGATCGGATTGCGTCTGGATTGACGACATACATCTGCCTGAAGGCATCATAGCACAATGGCAACAGGATTCATGCGAGACACCGGAGACGCTGCAAGCCACGGTTAGCGGAAACGAAGTGACACTCTCGTGGGGTAGCGCCTACCATGCCGAAGAAATCCTGCTTTTTGATGATGTGGAAGGACATCCATACGGAGCTGTCAATTCACCCGGAACATTGGGATGGCATTATATCGACGGCGACGGGGCACCAACGGCCCCTTTCGGCGTTTTAAGTTTCCCCAACGCGGGCTCGCCTATGGCCTTTGTTGTGTTGGACGATTATCTCCTCGTTGGGAACCAATATAACACCATGGCACATTCCGGGCACCGGTTTTTCGGGAGTCCTTTCCATTCGGACATGGACAACGACGACTGGATCATAAGCCCGGAACTGAACTTTTCCGAACCTTTCACCTTCTCGTTTTTCGCCCGTAGTTTTGCCGACCGGTTTCCGAACGAGAAATTCGTGGCGGCATATTCGATAACGGACACGAATGCCAGCAGTTTCATTCCTTTGCACAGTGGTCCTGTGACAACAATTCCCGAATGGACTGAATATTCCTTTATGGTGCCTGCGGCTGCCAAATATGTGGCGGTGCACTGCGTATCGCACGACCAATATATGTTTTGCCTGGATGACCTCGCCATACGCGGCCGAAGGACGAGCGGACACCCTTGTAATATATATCGCGACGGGATGCTGATTGCCTCAGAAGTGACCGACTCGGTGTATGTTGACCGTAACGCCACTCAAGGAGAGCATTGTTATTCGATAACCTATATCTGTGGCGGAGTGGAGTCGGCACATTCCGACACTGTGTGCGTCTATCTCAATTCCGCGGCGATGCCAGCGGTCATATCGGAAGAAAGGGATGACGTGACTAATGAATTGTCGTCCATGAGCAAAGATGTCAGCGACAGCCACATGGCCAACACGCTGGAGGAGATGCTGAGATGGAACAAATACCCGACATACGAGGTTTATACCCAACTCTTGCAGTATTTCCAGGATTCTTTCCCGAATCTTTGCCAGATAGACACCATCTTGGAGGATACGCCGCATCCCGATTTGCATCACTCCATCTTCGCCATTCACATCAGCAGCACGCTGGGACAAACTACCACGAAACCTGCCTTCCTCTATTCGTCAACGATGCATGGGTGGGAAACGGTGTGCTATTACATGGTGCTGCGTCTGGCTGACTATATTTTGAACAATGCGACAACCGACACTGCCGTTCAGAGACTGCTAGACAGTGTTGATCTGTACATCTGCCCGCTTGAGAATCCCGACGGGACCTATTATCTAACCAACGACCTGATCTTGAAAGATGGGGTCCATTCTATCTACCATAACTATAACGATGTGCAACTAAACCGCAACTATCCCTACCTGCCTGGATTGGAGGGCGAAGCTAACATACAACCTGAGACGCAAGCCATCATCGACTGGGTCACGCCGATACATTTCGTGATGTCGGTTAATTTCCATTGTGGTGCCGAGATTGTGAACTACCCGTGGGATGCCTGGACGACCGCACAGCGCGCCCATGCCGATGCCGACTGGTTCCGCTACACAGGCCAAAACTATGCCTCGCTGTGTCAAGCGCAGGATACCGCCTATCTCTATGGCGATTACCGCGGCCGTTCGGTCATCGAAGGGGCCGACTGGAGCCCGCTTGTTGGCGGTCGGCAGGATTATATGACCTACTACCAGCGTTGCCGTGAGGTGACCATAGAGATGAGCTACATACCGGTGATTACGGACACTTTGTTGTTGCCTACCTACTGGGACAAGAGCAAGGATGCACTGCTGAGTTACGCGATGGAGTGCAGCTATGGTTTCTGGGGCACGGTTGCCGATGCAACTACAGGGGAGCCCGTTGAAGCCATGATTAAGGTTCTCAACCACGACAAATTTCACTCCGAAGTCTTTTCTCATCTGCCGTTAGGGGTTTATCATCGTCCGATTATGGCAGGCACCTACACGGTGGAGGTTTCTGCTCCCTGTTATCAAACGGCCACTTTCACGGTCACCACCCGTCCGGGTGTGGGTGTGCGGCACGATGTGGAGCTCCAGCCGCAGGCTGTTGAGCCCGTGGCCTTCGACCAATATATCTTGCCGGGGATGCAGACGACCATAGTCGCCTTGGCGCAAAACGAGGTGTTTTGGTACGATTCCGACACTGCGTCGCAGCCAATAGCCGTAGGTGATTTCTACACCACGCCGGTGCTTTTCGACACGACTACCTATTATCTGGAAGAGCACTATCAGGACGACACGCTCTTGTGCGTGAGCCCCCGTGTCGCCGTGACGGTGTATGTTCTCAGTAACACTTCTGTTTCCGAATACAATGGATATTCCGAATTGAAGGTTTATCCGAATCCCACAGGAGATTATTTGAGCGTGGAAACGGGTGGTGAAGATATTTTCGCAGTATCGGTCTATGATGCCAGTGGAAAGCAGGTGTTGACAAATCGGGCTTCCGCTCCGGCGGTTCTGGATGTCTCGATATTGAAGCCCGGGAGCTATTTCCTGCGCGTAGAGTGTGCAAACGGTCGTTGGCGTGGGGCGAAGTTCGTGAAGATGGATGGCAAGTAAATGAAACGAAAGATGGTGGGCAATTGCCAGCCCTCATTGAACAACTCTCCACTCTCCTGGCTGGAGTGAGCCTAAACTGATATCGCCGATTTGCACACGAATAAGCCGTAAGGTTGGGAAACCCACCGCTGCGGTCATGTGGCGCACTTGGCGGTTCTTGCCTTCGGTGAGGGTAAGGCGAATCCAACTGGTAGGGATGTTGGCACGATAGCGAATGGGTGGCAAGCGCTCCCAGAGGTCCTCCGGTGGCAGTGCCCTCTCCGCCTTGCAGGGCCGCGTGCGGTATCCTTTGATGACGACACCTTTGGACAGCTTCAGCAAGGCCTCATCGGTAATCTCGCCGTCAACTTGAGCGAGATAGGTGCGTGGATGAGCGTTCTTCGGGTCCAGCAGCCGCTTGATCAGCCTTCCGTCGTCCGTCAGAAGCAAGGCGCCCTCACTGTCATGGTCCAACCGCCCGGCAGCATACACTCCGGAAGGAAAGCCGAACTCGTTGAGGGCGCGATGACCAGCCTCGGGTGTAAATTGACTCAGCACACCGTATGGCTTATTGAACAAGATTACCATGACCTGCTTTTATTTTGTTTTATTCACAAAAGTACGCAGAAATCATAAACCACACATCACGGTTACAGTATCTCGTAGCTCCGTTTCACGAACTCGCTCAGCTTCTCGCCGGTGAGGATGTTCTGTGAAAGCAGGGCAAGGTCAATCATCTGCTGTACCAGCTTGCCGCGCTTCTCTTCGTCTGTTTCGTCCAAAATGCGCGATGCCAACGGGTGGTTGCCGTTCACCACGATGTTGTAGTGCTCGAAACCGCCGTACATGCCCTGCTGGCCAGACACTTTCTCCATGTCTTTGAAACGGCGCATGAACTCGTTTTGCGTGATGATCACCGGAAGGTCGGTTTCACTCAAACTCTCTACCATGACGGTGTATTTGCTCTTGTCAACATCCTTGTCGAAATACTCTTTCAAGTTCTTCTGCTGCTCGTCTGACAGTTTTGACGGAGAAACCTCGTCTTTCTTTTCAATCAACTTCTCAATCACATCGGCGTCCACGCGGGTGAAGCGCATCTTCTCGTTTTTCTGCTCCAGCATGTTGATGGCGTGTGCGTCCAGGAAACCGTCCATCAGCAGCACATCGTAGCCTTTTTCCTTGGCGGCCTGGATGTAGATATGTTGCTCGTCGGTGTTGGCGGCATAAAGCAAAATCACCATGTCATCCTTGTTGGTCTGTAGCGCACTTACCAAATTGCGATATTCCTCAATGGTATAGTATTTTCCATCCGTGTTTTTCAGCAGATAGAAATCCTTGATCTTGTCATAGAATTTCTCATCCGTCAAAGAACCGTATTGCAGGAAAACTTTCAATTCATCCCATTTCTTTTCGAAGTCTTCGCGGTTCTCCTTGAACATGGATTCCAGCTTTTCGGCCACCTTCTTGCTGATGTAGGTGGAGATTTTTTTGACATTGGAGTCGGATTGGAGGTAAGAACGCGACACATTCAGCGGGATGTCGGGAGAGTCGATGACACCATGCAAAAGTGTCATGAATTCGGGGATGATGCCTTCCAGCTCGTCGGTGATATAGACTTGGTTGCAATAGAGTTGCACGCGGTTCTTCTTCAGGTCGAGCTGGTTTTTCACCTTCGGGAAATAGAGCACGCCGGTAAGGTTGAAGGGATAGTCCACATTGAGGTGGATCTGGAACATCGGATCTTCAAAGTTCATCGGGTAGAGCTCGTGATAGAACTTTTTGTAGTCCTCATCGGTGAGAGAAGAAGGCGATTTCTGCCAAATCGGGTCGGTATCGTTGATGATGCGGGGCACCTGGACGGCTTCCTCTTTAGGTTCTTCTTTCTTCTCGTCTTTGTTGTCCGTAGTCTCATCCTCGGGTTTGGGCTCGGGTTTGCGCCATTCGGTCTTGTTGCCGCAACGGATGGGGATGGGCAGGAAACGGCAGTATTTGTTGAGCAGTCCAACAATCTTGTTCTCTTCGAGGAACTCTTGCGCGTCGTCGGAGATGTGCAGCACGATTTCGGTGCCGCGCTCGCTCTTGTCGATTTCTTTCATCGAGAACTCAGTGGAACCGTCGCAGCTCCATTTCACGGCCTTGGCGTCAGTGTGCGACTTGGTGAGGATATCCACCCTGTCGGCCACCATGAAGGAGGAGTAGAAACCCAGTCCGAAGTGGCCGATGATGTTGGCGGCGTCCTGTCCTTTGTATTTGGAGAGAAAATCCTCCGCGCCGGAAAATGCGATCTGGTTGATGTATTTGTCCACCTCTTCCGCACTCATGCCGATGCCGTGGTCGATGACGCGGATGGTTTTGTCATCCTTGTTCACTTTGACTTCGATGGTAAGGTCGCCCAACTCGCTGTCGGTCTTGCCCAGTGTGGCCAGCGTTTTGATTTTCTGGGTGGCATCCACGGCGTTGGAAATCAGCTCACGAAGGAAAATCTCATGGTCGGAGTACAAGAATTTCTTGATTACGGGGAAAATGTTTTCGGTCTTTACATTGATATTTCCTGTTTGCATAAATATAGTTATTAATAATTTGGTTTTAGAAATAGAATTGAAAAAACATTCAGTTAATTGCAAAATTTATGCCAAAGATTGAGACTGACAGTTTGGCGTTTTTCAATCCTGAAGGGGTGCCCGAAGGGAGGGGTAGTTGGTATGGAATTCTGATACTTTATATTACTACCCTGGCCTACGGCCACCCCTTCTTAAAAAGAAGGGGAATTTTGGCGCGTCCGATTTTAGATATTGAAAATTTTCCGAATCAGCATGGAGGGATAGCCGTACAGGATAGCGGCGAAGCAGAAGAAGGTGTTGAGTATGCTGATGCGGGTGAAATCCTTGCCGGGACGGAAAAACGAGACACGCTCTTCTTGCGGCGGATAATAGACGTTGATAGGAATGGGGATGATTCTGATGTTGCGCCATGCGGAACGCACCAGAAGCTCAAGTTCCGCTTCGTAGCGCGAGGTGATGATATGCATCTTGCCCATTTTTTGAAGCGGATAGAGCCTGAAGCCTGTTTGCGTATCAGGAAGCCTTTTGGCAGTTTGCACGGTGAACCAGAAGTTGGAGAACTTGTTGGCAAAGGTGTTCTTCTGGGGCATGTTGTCGTGCTTGAGCCCGCGACTGCCGATGATGAGTGCGTCAGGGTGCCTGGTTATGGCCTCCACGAAAGCGGGTATGTCGCTGGCGTAGTGCTGCCCGTCGGAGTCGAGGGTGATGGCATAGCGAAAACCCCGTTTCCGAGCTTCTCGGAACCCGGTGACCAAGGCGGTACCCTTGCCCTTGTTGGGCTGGTACTCCACCACGTTGACAGGTGTGGCCGACTGCTTCACCAATTCCACGGTGCCGTCGGTGGGACCGTCGCATACCACGAAGATATCGTCACAGTACTCTGCCACAGACTGAATCACTTGCATGATGGTGCCCGCGTTGTTGTACGTGGGAATGATGACGCAGATGCCCAGCTCTTTCAGTGTTGCCTTGTCCATAGTGCTTATTTTTCGCCTACTTGGATGCTCATTTTGGTAAAGATGGTGTCACCGTCGCTAACCACGATCTTAAGGGTGTAGGCGCTGTTCTCCATCTCCTCCCAATGGAGCTGGTACTGGAGTGTCTCATGCTCATCAGGCCGGATGAGCTGCAGGAACTTCACGTTTTTGGCTTGCAGCAGATGCAGGTCACTTCCCATGAGGTGCGAAAACAGGTCAACGGCCATTTGCACGATGCATACACCAGGCGTAATGGGGCTTTCTGGGAAATGGCCGGTATAGATGGCGTGTTCCTTATTCAGCCGAATGGTGTATGTAACCTGGTTTTCCTGTTTGTCTTCAGTGATAATGGAGAATAAATCGTTGAGAAACATGATCATGTCTATTTGAAAAGGGAATCCGACAGGGTGATGTTAGTCTTTTTCTCTGTGAAAATGATGGTTGTGGCATCCCCGTTGGTTTCGTTCAGCACCACTTTGTCGGCGAGGCGGGTGCTGCCATTGAGCGTGATGACGATATTCTTGTAGTATTTCTGGATTCTCTTGTTGATGGGTGTGAGCACAGTCACGATTTGCCCGGATTTGTTCTTATAGTAGCGGGTGCTGAAGTCCGGATTCTCTTTCAGGAAACTGCCGTTGATGGTGTTGATGAGCATTGCCCCCATCTCGTTGAGCATCTTGTTTGGACTTGAGGTAGAACCGTTGCCGGTTTTGAGCAGCACTTTGCCGTTGCTGAAGATGACAGTCATGGCTTTGGGCGAGGTGTATTCCCATCGAAGCTGATTGGGAGACTTGTAGTTCAGGGTTCCCTTTTGCACTACCTTGTCGGTCAGGAGAGCCGATGTCTTTTCCTGAGTGAAGGATGCGGACAGGGTGGTCAACTGCTTGTGTGCTTTCTCGATGGTGGTGACAAGGGCTGCTTTTTGCTCTCCGGTGACTTCGGTGCCGAAACTGCCTTGAGCGTATGCAAAGCTTGAAGTCAGGAGTGCGAGGAAAATGATGGTAAGCTTTTTCATAAGGCTGATTGGGTTAAGAATCCGGCGTGTAAAGAGATGGAAAAGTCCTGGTAGTTTAAAGGAGGTTGCAAAAAAAAAGGAAAAACAGGGGGACAGATTAGCTTCTGGCAATGAGAAATACGCCGATCATGACAATGACGACTCCAATCCAGCGGGTAAGGGGTATGACTTCGTGGAACACGAACTGTGCAGCGATGAGTCCGATGATGTAACTGATGGAAAGCAGGGGATATGACACACTGAAATCGTAATGTTTAAGCACATACATCCAGACCACCATGGCGGCCAACGCACACATACCCGATGCAGCAAATTGCCACGTGGTGAACACAGTTTTAAAGTACTGCCATGTCCAGGAAAAGGTTCCGAAATGTTGTACGGAAATTTTCAGGAGACTTTGTGCTGCTACAAGCAATATGGATTGAACAACAATAAGGATAATTAGCAAGAACATGATGAAATAAGGATTAATGAATGATCTTTATTATGGAAATGATTGTGTACTAAAATATGCTTGACGCCGCTGATGTCTCCTGACGTATGATACAACAGGTGTGCAGGAATAGTATTATGCCGCAGGCACAAAGCTCCTGCGTAAACACCAAAGGCGGATGCACAGAAAGATTCACCGAAGATGTGCTTGTACCAAATGACGGGCTTTTCAGGACACATCTGTTTTGTAAAAGAGTTGTAAACGGCATCATTGTCATGGTCGCCGCTCAATCCGGATACCACGGCGTCCAGGTCTTGGACGGTGAGTCCGGCTTGTTGCAGCATCCGGCTGGCTGCCGCCTGAAGATCTTGGATGTCGGGCTCGTAGAGCATTTCCATCCCTTCGATTTTGCAAAGCGTGTCGGGGTCGGCATGGTCGGTCAGCAGCATGTTCAAGGAACAACTTCCCGAGAAGGCTCCCTGACTGTCGGCCTTTCTGAGGGTGTCAGGGCTGATGTCGCCGTCTTTCCAATAGCCGATTTTGCCTAACATCTTGAAATAATTGGGCGTCATCTCATCGTGCCCACCCACCAGTGCGCTGCGGATGTCACCGGAATGCATTTGCAGGAATGCATCAAACAGGCTGCTGTCGAAGGATGTCCCCCGGTGTGAGTAGGTACAGTTGTAACCATGGCATTTGAGGTGCTGTGCAACCTGCGAACTGATGGTGTTGTGGGTGGATTGCATGAAATAGGTGGGTTGCAGGAAATCCTCATCGTTGTCAATCATGGCAGACAGGAACTTCTCGGTATTGGCGATGCAACCCAGTCCGGTTCCGGTGATGATGGCATCGGGAATTTCATGTTGGCCAAGGGCCTCCACGGCAGTCGCAACGGAACGTTTCAGCAGCCGCCCCATGCGACGGGCTGCCATAGGGGAGAAATATTTGCCATAGTCTGGCTCCAGGCTCTCGTTGTATGCCTGTGCGGGCAGGATGGGGTTTTGGAACCAATCGTCCGTGATGGGCTGCTGTATGGAAATGTGGGCGGCGGACTGGATGTAGCAGTTTTTAGTGCCAGTGGCTGGTGCGTGTGCCACACTCTTCTCTTCTATGGCGGAGAAAATGCAGGAGGAATCGTTGCCTCCGAACCCGAACGAGTTGGTGAGTATGTGTTTGAGGGTCACGTTTTCGATGACGTGATCCACAGGCTTGAAGTTGTGCCCTTCAATGGGGGTCTTGTAGCCGAGGTTGGCAGGGATGAAACCATGGGTGAGGGCGAGTATGGAGATGACGCTCTCCACGCCTCCCGCTGCGCTGGTGGTATGACCGGTGTATGACTTGGTAGATGATACAGGGGGCATCTTGTCGCCGAAGACGCGCATCATGGCGATGCCCTCGCACTCGTCGTTGTTGCCGGTACCCGTGCCGTGCGCGTTGATGTAGTCGATGTCTTCCGGTTTCAGTCCGCTGGACTCCAGCGCCTTGCTCATGGCCAGGAACGCGCCTTCTCCGTTGGGCGATGTGGCAGTTTGGTGGAACGCGTCGCAGGCATTGCCATAGCCTGACAATTTGCATACGGGCTGTACGTTGCGCTGTCGCGCCGTCCCTTCCTTTTCCATGACCAGATAGGCTGCCCCTTCCCCGAGGTTGAGCCCGTGACGGTCGGCGTCGAACGGTCGGCAGGGCTCCTTGTCCAGAATCATCAGGGTGTTGAACCCGTTGAGGTGGAACTTGGAGATGCACTCCGTGCCACCAACGACCACTATGTCGGCACGCTTCTCTTTGATGAGGTTGGCACCGAGGATGATGGCGTTGGCTGCGGAGGAGCAGGCCGTGGAGATGGTGGTAATCAGAGAGAAATGTCCGTTGAACTCTTTGGCTATCACGTCGGTGCAGGCACCGCAGTCATGCATGGCAATGTATTCGTTCCGGCTGTTGTTGTTGAGGAAATCGTAATAGAATTGCTCGCTCTTTTCCATACCGCCCACGGTATTGCCCGAGATGAAGACGATACGTTGTCCGCCCGTGCCGTTTAGACGAGCCTCCTCCAAGGCCTCTCTCAAGGCTACCCGAGCCAATAGAGAGGTGCGGGTAATGATACCCTCGTCGTGGTAGTGAATGAGCTCTTTCAGCTGGTCGTCGCTGTAGCCCACCTCACCGGCGGGCAAGTCGCTATGTTTGGTGCGGATATGCTGAATGGGCCCGATGACCTTTTGCCCGGACCGCAGTCTTTTCAACGTTTCCTCTTTCCCGGCACCCAAAGAACTGATGATGCCGGTACCTGTGATGACTATGTTGTCCATCAATTATTTCGTTCTGTGCTCTTTGATGTATTCGGCCATCACGCGCACGGATTTGAAAATCTCCTTGCCTTCGTTAGCGTTGGCCAGTTTGATACCATAGTTCTTCTCCATCAGCACGATGAGCTCCAGCGCATCGATGGAGTCCAACCCGAGACCTTCGCCAAACAAAGGAGCGTTCTCGTCAATGTCGGCAGGAGTCATGCCTTCCAAATTCAAAACATCAATAATTTCTTTCTTCAGTTCTAAAATCAGTTCTTCCATGTTATAATGATTTAAATTGTTAATTCTCAATTCTCTCGTTATTTTGATACACACTGCAGTGCGTCTCTACATTTTTCTCCAATAATTGCATCTTCACTTCACACTTTCCCTCGTCATAATCGGCCCATCCGCAGATGATGTGCGTCAATTCCGGATTGGCGGAGAAACATTGCGACACCATCGTGTCCATCTGTTCGGGTGAAAAAGCAGGGACGACATAGAAAGAGCTTTCGCCGCCTATCTTGTGTCGGATGGCGATTTCTCCCGTGATGATGTTTGCTAACGTGTACACGAACACGGCCGGGCTTGGGTAGTAGTTGTCCGCATCCTGGATGGTGGTCTGGTAGTGGCGGTCGTCGTCCAGTGAAGAGGCACTGTTCATGAGCACCACGGCCCAGTCCGGCTTCACCGTTTCGCGGTCGAAGTCCACATCCTTGAGCAGGAGTTCCGCCGCTAATGTGCCGGCCTTGCAGAGGTTGTCCATCTTGAAGAATTTGGGGTACGCCATGCCGATGTGGCGGTAGATGTCGGCCAGCCATGTGTTGCTGTCTGCGTTTCGGCTGATGATGGTTTGCCCGTTCAGCACGACCGCGTCGTCGGTGATGTCGCATTGGGAAATGACGGAAATTGTCGGTTTTTCCGGTTGTAGAGACGCACGGCCGTGCGTCTCTACAACCGACATATTGTCATTTCGGTTGATTTCCATCAATAATGCCGCGTTGCTGCCACCGAATCCGGAAATCAATTTCATGAACGCATCCCCATTGGTGTTCATGGTGCTTGTTGCCACGTTGATGGGGCAGGCGGGTGCGGGATTGTCGGTACCCTTGGTCCCGATGATGGTGTGGTTCTTGATGGCCTGGTAAGCCATGATGGTCTCTAAGATGCCGGCAGCGCCCAGGGTGTGGCCGAAATAGCCTTTCAGGCTGTTGACGGGCACCTGCTGCAAGTTCGCGCGGCTGATGGCCACGGATTCCATGTCGTCGTTGTACAGCGTGGCGGTACCGTGTGCATTGATGAACGCCAACCGATTCACATCAAATGCAGGCTGAGCATTGTCGAAGCCTGCTATTACCTTGTTGATCGCCCGCAGTAGGCCTTCGCCCGTGCGCGAGGGTCCGGATATGTGGTTGGCATCGTTGTTGATGGCTCCGGCGCGCAGTATCAGTGCATTGTCCGGTATGTGTGTGGGATCGTCGTCAATGGTATAGACGATGGCTGCTGCAGCCTCGCCCAGGTTGAGACCGCATCTGCTGCCGTCAAATGGCATGCAGCGTTCCTTGGAGAGTGCCTTGAAAGACTGGAATCCGGAAATGACGAACTTGGAGAGCGTCTCTGCACCTACTACCACAGCGTATTTGTAGCCGCCGTAACGCAATTGGTTGGCAGCGGCAATCTGCGCGGCACAACCCGAGATGCAGGCATTGCTGACCACTATGGGCGTGTTTGGATTGCCGAAAAACTCGGCTATGAGTTGCGCTGAACGCCACAGGTAAGGGCGCTCCGGCTCGTATGGGTTGGATTCAAGCAAATCCACATTACCTTTGGTGGTGGAGAGAATGAAGATGACATCACTGCGGTTGGCTGCAATGTTGGCCTCCGCAATGGCTTGATGGACAGCCAAGATGGCCGCTTTCTCCATCTTGGTGTAATCCTTCACGCTATAGTCGTAGATGGTTTCAAACGCACGGTCTATCCGCTCATCCTCCATCAGGGAGATGAAGCAGGGCTCGGGCAGTCCAAACGCATGCTCGTAGTATTGCAGACGGCTCTCGCCCCGCATGACGGCCTCGAAGTTGCCGTGACTCGTCATGGCCAAAGGGGAAATAATGCTGTCTCCAATACTGAAAATCATATAGTTATGGGTATTCTTCACTCAATTTAAAATGAGGCGCAAATATATAAAAAATAACTTACATAACACTTCGTAAGAAGTGCCTGCTTGGACAGGGTAGTTGCTGGTTTTGTGTTGGATTGAGGCTGTCTTACAACAACCCGTTGATTTTTTTCCACTCAATATAAAAATCCGGCATCTGCCAGATCAGGTTCTGGTTGAGATCTAAAAATACTTGCACCGTGTGTCCGGTGACCATAATGTCATCGGTCTTTGCATCTCTGATTTCGTAGTCGAAGATGAGCTTGGCCGCATCCGTTTCGCGGTAGGTACAGCGTACTTTAATTCTATCCTCGTATTTTACAGCCTTTTTATAGTTGAGCTTTAGTTCTACCAAGGGGGCGAAAAAACCCATCTCGTACATGTGCATGTATTCCAGCTGGTAGGTCTTGCCGAACAGCTCCCGCGCATCCTCGAAATAGAGGGCATAGTTGCCATGCCAAACAATACCCATCGAATCAACTTCGCTGAAACGGACATCCACGATTTTTTCTACTTGTAATGTTTTATCAGTCATCAGTCTATAGTCTCTAGTCTTCAGTCTCTAGTCTTCAGTCTCAATTCTCAATAACAAACACCTTCATCTTGCACCTTGCGGCAGGTTGGTTGTCGCAGGACACTTCCGCGTTCACAATGATGGCCTCGAATACGGAGGACTCGACAGCGACGGTGGTGACGAGCTGCTTGCCTGCACGGGGCAGTTGGAGAATCTCAAAATTGTTGATGGACCCGATCACGCCGAGGCGCACGGGTTGTGTCTGATTGAGCCAACCGATGCGGGCAGCACAGGTCTGCGCCACGTTCTCCATCAGCCCGGCTTCGGACAAAAGTCCGTTTTCCACCAAAATGTGGTCCTCGGGAATGTGAAAATCTGTGATTACGATTGATTCATCACAGGAAAGAATGTTGTCCACTAAAACAAATGGCGGGCGTTGAGGTATAAAAGGCAGGGCAGGGGTGGGACTCATGGTTACACTATTTCAAACTACATTGCATGATGCTGTGACCTAAGCCCAGTCCGTCGTGGATGATGTCAATCTTGAGTCCGGCTTCGTCCACGCAGCGGGCCATGTCGCCGGAGTAGTACATCTTGCTGTTGCCGTTGGCGATAGCCGTAAAGTAGAGGCTGATTTGTGCCAGACAGTAGGAAGCCGTTTCAAAACGTTGTCTGTCCCAGAAGGTCTCCATGATGTAGAGTCTGCTCTGCGCATTCATGGACTTGGCGGCGCGGCTTAAAATGCTGATAACCTCCTCTTCGGAGAAACAATCGAGGAACTGGCTCATCCAGATGGCGTCGAAACCTTCGGGGAAGGGCACGGTTTTGTCAAGCAGGTTGCAGCCGTGGCCGTGGATGCGGTCGGCACCTTCCAATCCTTTTGTCTGTTCGCGCATCATGGCCAGTTGCTGCGGCAGGTCCATGATGGTGACCTGCACGTCAGCGTTGTAGCGCACGCACTGTGTGGCCCAGCGGCCGGTGTTGCCACCCACATCCAGCAGGGTCTTGGGCTGCGTCTTGAACACAATCTCCAAGGCTTGCTGGAAAGAGTTGTCGGAATAGAAATGGTCGAATCCGAACCAGCTCTTCTGCACTTGCGGCGGGAGCTGCGACAGCCCCTCATATACGGTGGGCCAGTTGCCGAAGACTTTCAAGCCTTCCGGTTTGCCGTTGAGCAAGGCCTCTTCCAAGTTGAACCATCCAAGATAGTTGACATCGTGGTTGAAGTCCATGTTGACGCGGGCCATCTCATCGTTGAGCAGGAACCAGCCTGCCTTGGCGAGGAAGAACTTGTCGTCCCGCATCAGGATGGTGCCGATGGTGAGCGATGACTCCAACAGCACTTTCGCGCTGTAAATCGACAACTTGGCCTGGTCGGCGATTTCCTCCATGGTCATGCCATCCTTGTGCTCGTCCAGCATACGGAAGATGCCGAACTTGACCATCAGGCGGGAGACCTGGAACACGATGGGGCCGAAGGCGATTTCCTGGGCAAGGCGTTGTGCCTGTAAAGCGGTGAACCGTTCTTTGGCGTATATTTCCTTTTGCGGTGATTCTAATTTCATATTCGTCTATGTTTGTGAAAAATTATTCTATGTTCCAAAAATCGTATAGGTTGAACCATTGGCAGGGGTACTGGACAAGCGTGTCCTCCAACGACTTTACGTACTGCTCCACAAGGGCATCCACCTTCTGGGTAACCGCCATGCCGGCCTCCGTGTGCAACGGGACCACATAGCCGGTATAGTTTCTTTTCCGCTCTTTCATCATGAAGACGGAGAGAACGGGGATGTCCATTTGTGCGGCCAGGCGGAACGGTCCGATGGGGAAATCAGCAGGTTTTCCGATGAAATCCACGGTCTTCTTCTTGGGACTGCCGAAAAGACGGTCGCACAGGATAGCCACCACCTCGCCGTTGTCCAGGGCATTCTTGATGGTGAACAGGTGCGACATGTCCTGCGTCACGGGCACGAGATTCACATTATTTCCTCCGAACACGAAGTCTCGCTGCCGGCTGAGGGCTTCTGCTTCGCCTCCATAGATGATGACGTTGATTTTCTTCTGATTATGCTGGAGTGTGGGCCCGAGCAACTCGAAATTGCCGATGTGGGAGCCCGCAATGAGCACGCCCTTGTCCTGTTCCAATAATTGTTGGGTGATCTCGGGATGCTGCAGGTCGATTCGGAACTGGTCGCTGCGCCCCGCCCAGATGGCGAACTTGTCGATGACCACTTTGCCGAAGGTGTAGGCGGCACGTGCTGTGGAACGTAATGACCTCCATCTGCCGTAACCGCGAATGTCATGGAAGTAGTGGTACAATGCGCGATTGGGCTTTCGGGCAAACAATAGGCAAAAAGGAATAATAAGCAGTAGCGTCGGATACAACACCGTCACCTTGAAGTGTTTCAGGAAGGTGAGGAGAAAGCGTTGCCCGAATTTTCCACCGCTTGTCTTGCCTTGCCATTGTCGCGAATCGGCCATGGATGCGCTTAGTTTACTTTTCCAGCGATGTAATCGTAGAACTGTCCCAGCGTTTTCACGTTCGTCATCTCTTCAGGCTTGATCTTGAAGCCGAAGTTCTTCTCCACGATGACCACGATGTCCACAAAGTCAAGGCTGTCGATGCCGAGACCTTCTTTCAACAAGGCATCTTCTTTTAACAGATTTTCTTCAATCTCGATTTCTTCCACCAAAAAGTGGTTCACTTTTTCGATAATTTCTTCTCTTTGCATAATATGTTATTTAATTTTTTTAATGACTAAAGCACTGTTTGTTCCTCCAAATCCGAAAGAGTTGGAAAGGTAAGTGTCAATGTTCTTCTCCATGGTTTGGTTGACGATGTTGAGATTCTTGGAATACTCGTCGGGATTCTCGAAGTTGATATTGGGAGCTATGAAGGAGTTGAGCATCATCAGGTTGGAATAGACGATCTCGCTCGCACCGGCCATCCAGCATTCGTGTCCGGTCATGGACTTGGTGGAGCTGATCGGGGTGTGGTACGGGGTGAAGAGGTGGTCTAGGGCCATGGCTTCGAATGCGTCACCCTGGAGGGTAGAGGTGGCGTGGGCGTTGATGTAGTCGATGTCGCTTGCCTGCACGCCCGCGTCCTTGAGGGCGCGTTCCATGGCGATGCCGGAGCCCATGTCGCTGGGCTGTGAGATATTGGCACCATTGGAGGAGAAACCGTAGCCGGCAACCTCCGCGATGATGTGCGCGCCTCTTTTGACAGCATGGTCGTAGTCTTCCAAAATCACAGCGGCTGCACCTCCTCCGGGCACGAGGCCGTCACGGTCGCGGTCGAACGGACGGGATGCTTTGGTCGGGTCGTCCACCCGAACGGAGAATGCGCCGATGCCGTCGAAACTGCCCATGGAGAGATAGTGGGTCTCCTGTGCGCCGCCGCAGATGACCATGTCCTGCAGTCCGTTCCGGATGAACATCAGTCCGAGGCCGATGGCGTGCGAGCCGCTGGCGCAGGCTGCACTGATGGTCATGTTGATGCCGCGCAGCTTGAAGATGGTGGACAGGTTCATGGTGACGGTGGAGTTCATGCTCTGGAATATGGCACCGGAGCCCATCATCTGAGTATCCTTATATTGCATGGCCGTGGTGTGGGCCTCAATGACCGCCTTGGCGGAGGAGTCGTTGCCGAACAGCACACCCACCTCGTTCTTTTCCAGATAGTCCATGTCAATGCCGGCGTTGCGCAATGCCTCTGCCGTGGCCATATAGGCGTATTCGCCCTCTTCGGCCAGGCAGACTCTGGACCTGCGGTCCAGCATGCCTTTCAACATGGGACGCTCCACGATGCCGGTGAGCGGGGAACGATACCCGTATTCGGTTCTGATCGGCTCAATGCCAATGCCGGATTTGCCGGCGTATAAAGACTGGCGCACCTCGTCCAGGTTCTTGCCCAGACAAGAATAGATGCCCATACCTGTAATAACTACTCGTCTCATAATGTATTGCCTTTGTTTGTTGAGGCGCATGGCCATGCGCCTCTGCCAATATGTTTATGTGTACAACCCTCCATTTATTGAAATCACCTCGCCGGTAATGTAGGCAGCGTCGTCGGAGGCCAGGAAACCGACCAATGCGGCCACTTCCTCGGGCTTGCCGAAACGTCCGGCAGGGATCATCTTCTTGAAATCGGCTTCATTGAAATCCTTGGTCATGTCCGTTTCGATGAAACCGGGCGCCACGGCGTTCACGGTGATCTTGCGGGAACCGATCTCTTGTGCCAGCGCTTTGGTGGCGCCTATGAGCGCAGCCTTGGCCGCAGAATAGTTCGACTGGCCGCCTTGACCCTTGAGACCAGACAAGGATGCCATGTTGATGATGCGTCCGTCGCGTTTGGAGAGCATCCCCTTGATAAGTCTGCGGGTGGTGTAGAAAAAGCCGTTGAGCGTGGTGTTGATAACGCTCTGCCAGTCCTCGTTCTGCATGAAGATCATGAGTGTGTCCTTGCGGATACCTGCGTTGTTGACGAGGATGCCGATATAGTCGTCCGGATGGGCAGCCTGCCAAGACTCAATGGCGTTGTCCACCTCTTCGGCTACGGTTACGTCATATTGCAGGAGCTCGCCTTTGCCGCCAGCTTCTGTGATGAGCCGCAGGGTTTCTTCGGCGGCTTGTTGGTTGGATTGGTAATTGATGAGAACGGGGAAACCCATGGAGGACAGTTTGATGCAAATGGCCCTGCCAATGCCTCTGGAACCACCAGTTACTAATGCGTATTTCATATTATAAGATGTTGGTTTTCTTTGCGATTAAATAATCAATGACGTGCTGGATGTCTGCATCTTTGGGCGTGTCCTCGATGAACTTCGGGACAATCTGGCGTACCTCATGGTAGATGTTTTTCGTGAAGGGTGACAGCTTGTCCTGAATGTTGATGCAGTCAACGGCCTGCACTAAGGCGATGAAGTGGATGGCCATCACCTGGTAGCAGTTGTCGATGACGCGCTTAGCCAGAATGGCGGAGTTGGTGCCCATGCTGACCACATCCTGATTGTCGTTGTTGTTGGGAATGCTGTGCACGTACATGGAGTTGGAAAGCGTCTGGCACTCGGCGGTGGTGGAACATGCCGTGAACTGCATGGCCTGGATACCGTAGGTGAGTCCCAGCGTGCCCAGGTTCAGGAACGGAGGCAGGATGCCGTTGATGCGGTCGTGGCACAGGTAATTGAGTTGGCGTTCCATCAGTACCGCAATCTTCGTGGTGGCAATCTTCAGTTTGTCCATCTCAAAGGAGACATAGTCGCCATGGAAGTTGCCTCCGTGATAGACGGTCTCGGTATCCATATCGACTACGGGGTTGTCGTCCACCGCGTTGAACTCTTCTTCCAAGATCTTCTCCGTGAATTTGTAGGCATCGTAGATGGGACCGAGTATTTGCGGCACGCAACGCAGGGAGTAGTAGGGTTGCACCTTGTGGGTGAAAACTTTCTCTTCGTGGTGGTGGAACATCTCTACGGCGCGTTTGCGCATGCATTGGGTACCTTGGGCGATCTCCAGCATTTTGCGGGCAATGATGGACTGACCTTCGTGGTTCTTCAGGTCGTTCAGCTCCTTGGCCATGAAGTCGTCGTAGGATTCGGCGATTTCGTTGATCATGACGGAGGCGATGAGCGCATAGTCCAGCAACTTCTTGGCGAAGTGCAGGTTGACGATGCCCATGCCCGTCATCATGGCGGTGCCGTTGTTGAGGGCGAGGCCTTCGCGCATGGTCGGTTTCAGCGGCGTGATACCCAGCTCTTTCATTACCTCGGCGGTCGGTCTGCGCTTGCCCTGGTAGAACACTTCGCCTTCGCCGATGAGAGCTAAGGCCATGTGCGCCAGTTGCACCAGGTCGCCGGACGCACCCACGCTGCCATGTTGCGGAATTACCGGGCAGATACCCTTGTTGATGAACGTGCGGAGCAGCTCGAGTGCGTATGGGTCAACGCCCGATTTGCCTCTCACAAACGTGTGGTAGCGCGCCAGCATGGCGGCTTTGACGTACAGTTCAGGGAAGGGTTCGCCGGCACCACAAGAGTGGCTGCGGATGATGTTGTACTGCAGGGCTTTCACGTCTTCATCGTTGACACGATATTGTGCCATAGGCCCGAAGCCGGTGTTGATACCGTATATGATTTTGTCCTTGGAGAACTCTTTGAGGAAATTAAAGCTGTCAAGGAGGCGTTTTTTGGTCTCCTCTGAAACTTCCAGACTTTTTCCATTGAATAGAATATCTTCAATTTCAATAAGTTGCATACAAAAAGAATTAATATTTACCTTTTATAATTAAAGGCGCAAAGATATAAAAAAAATGTATTGAAAATTTTAAGATGGATTGTTAAGTCTGCCGAACCTGGAGAATCAGACCCCGATGTCAGGAATTGCCATGGAGGATTGTCGCCAGTATTTCTACCGATTCCACATTTTTCAGCTGTTCGTTGTGGATCTTGAAGTATTTGATCAGGTATCGCAGCAGGTTGTTGCGCGTCTGGCGGTCTGGCACAGGCGTGTTCTCATCGCGCAGCAGATGGGCAAGATACAGGCTTTCCGCCTCGGGCAATTCACTCTGTTCGTCAATTTGCCAGGGCTGGAAACGGCATTCCGTCAGCGAGAAGTAGGGCGTTTTGTCCGAATAGTTGTTTTCCGGGAAGAAACCGAGTATGACGCTCAATCGGATGAGGAAAATCAGGGGCAGTTCGGCGGGAATGGTTTCGGTCTCCGAAACTTTGATAATCTCATCTTCAAGAAAATGAAAAAGCACTGTGTCGGGTCCCGTGTCAAACAATAGTTTGTAAATTAATTCATTGTAGAATAATAAGATGGAACTCTTCACGGGGTCGAATCCCATGTCGGCAGTCGTGCTCCGGCGCACGATGTCTTTGAGGAATTTGAGCTTTTCTCCGCCGTGGTCGTTGTAGGTGATATTGACCAACGCCATGGGGGAAAAGAGCGCGGCTTTGACACGGCTTTTCTTGCCGAAGGCCCCTTTGATGATGAATGACTGCGTGCCCTGTGCCTCCGTGAATATCTTGACAATCAGGGAGGTGTCGGAGTATTTGGTGCTGTGCAGCACAATCCCGGCAGTGGTGATGTTCATGACGGGACCTGTTTAATGGATGAAGAGGAACTTGGTGACAATCTTCTCTTTCCCGTCCTCGTCGGAGGCCATGACGAAATAGACGCCTGTGGCGGGACGGTTGCCGAAGTGGTCTTTGCAGTCCCACACTAACTGTCCGCCTTCGCTGTAACCTTGCCACACGAGTTTGCCCGAGGCGTCGGTGATTTTGCACAAAGAGTTGGTCTTCAGTCCTTTCACAGCCACCATGCCATGATAGTCATGATGCACGGGGTTGGGATAGACCAGCAGGTCCTCGTAGCTGTCGGAGCCTTTGGTGGCCCCGCCCCGGTAACTGACTATCCCCTTGGATGTTCCGAAGAAGACTTCTCCAGTCAGGTCGTCGATGCAGATGCTGGTGATCTGGTTGGAAAAGAGCGGGTGGTCTTCCGCTGTGAAGTGCAGCAGCTGCTCTTGGCCGTTTTCACTCATCAGGAACACGCCAGCCTTGTTGGTGCCCACCCACTTGCGGTTGGCACCGTCCACGGCGATGGCGGTGATTTCCTCGTATTCAAATAGTACGGAAACATAGCCGTCCTGCTCCAGCAGGATGTTGTTGGGTAACGCCGTGCCGTCAAACACTTTTGCAGGGTAGTAGATGACTTTGATGCCCTTGTCGGTGCCGATCCAGATTTCGCCGTCCTTGTCCTCTGCGATGCAATAGACGGTGGACGAATTGACACGTGCGGCAGTGTTCATGTCGATGCGCTGGAACTGGTCGTCGCCGAGATTGTCGTAGGTGTCGTTGTCGTTGAACACCACCAGATGGTATTTGTTGAGGTTGTCGTCACGGGGGAATGTGACCCACTTGAATCCACGGGAATCCACCAGCAGATGCTGGGCCACCACGCCTTCGGTGGAGGTGATGACCCCGGAGGTGATGTTGTATGCGTGCCAGGTGCCATTGGGCTCCAGCATCTTCAGCATTTTGCTGCATTGGCTGTTGGTCATCCATAGATTTCCTTTCTTGTCGAATGCAAGCCCTGACACCATGGTTCTGCCGTATATAGTGGAGTCCAGCGGGCTGTTGGCCGCATTGTAGTGTGCGGTGACTTTCTGGTTCTTGCATTTGAAGAGGCCGTTGCTCCAGGATGCGATGTACCACTCCGACTCATCGTTTGGATTAATGATGACATTGATGAAGTCAACTGTGATATGCAAAGGGTCATAATAGTAGAAATCTGAAGAGTTGGAGTGCCAACGGTTGTTGACGAACCAGCTTAAAGAGGGATATTGGTACCTGGGGCCGAAAGAGGCACTGGTAGCACCCGGAACGGCGGCCAGTACCCCGTTGTGGCTGCACATGCCGTGTGCGGTGGCAGCATACGGGCCGTTCAAGGTCAGCTCTTTCGTGTAATAATAAGTCCTGTTGGCGGCAATGAGCCCGTAGTTGGCATCGGCCACCCAGATCATGTCTTCATCCAACACCGCTTCTCTGGCGTACGGATAACCGTTGTCGTCCTTGTACCAGATCGCCTTGAACGCAAGCGTGCCTTCGGCATCCAGCACCTCCACCTCAAATTGGTTGCAAACGGCCATCTCGTTTCCGAGCCCTGTGAGGCTCATCACATTGTTGTACGTCAGGGTAGTGGGGCTCCATTCGCCTTGCCACAGGACATAGAGGGTGTCCTTGACCTCATTGGAAGGCTCGCTTGCGGCGTTCCGGTTGGCGTACAGATGTCCGTCAATGTAAAACAGCTGGTCGAAGTCTTCGCTCTTCACAGGCTCCTTGCTCCATTCCAGGAAATTTGACGGGATGGGGTGACTGCGCGAGATGCTGTAGATGCCGTTGTTTGTGCTGATATAGTAGCGGCTCTCGCTGATGGCAATGTCGCGGGCGGTCAGCAGCGTGTCCTCGTCTTTCGTGAACCAGCTGTCTTCAATCAGACGGTTGTCCAGATTGAGCAGAACAACGCCAAAGTCGTACACGATGTAGGCGATGTTGTCATGTATGCGAATGTGCGATGCCTCCTTGGACCCCGTCAACTGCTTGTCTTTGATGTCGCTGATATTGTACAGTTTGTCATCTTTGATGAAATCCAGATTGCCGTTCCTGTAGATGACAAGCAAGACATGGTGCGCCCGGTCGTACTGGATGTGGGCGATGTCCACGTCAGAAAGGCCCTCCACTTTCGTCCAGGATGACAGGTTGGGTTGGTCGTCGTTGAGCGTCTTTTTCTCTAACAGCATCAACCCGTTGTTGGCAGCGGCATACACGTAGTCGTCGCCTACCGCCACGGAATGGAAACTGTGCAGGGGGATATGACTGCGGAATTGCCCGACGGGGATTTGTCCTTGCAGGTGCAGAACCGTGAGCAATAGTATGGGGAACAGGATATGTTTTTTCATAATCGCTTATTTTTTGAAGGTGTTCCGCCTCATGGCCAGAGCCGGTATGCAGGAGGTGATGAGGCTGATGGCTAGGATAGTGAGGCCAACCCAGATAAAATCAGTGAATTGCATGGCAACGGGATAGTGCTGAACCAGATAATGGTCGCCGCCTAATTTGACCACATGGAAGATTTGTTGTATCAGGCAAATGACTGCGCCGAGTACCATGCCGGCCAATCCGCCGATGCAGGAGATGAGCACACCTTCATAGAGGAAGATGCGGCTTAGCAGTGTGTCGGGTGCGCCCATGTTGCGCAGAATTCGCGTGTCGCTCCGTTTTTCCAGAATCAGCATTCCCAAGGAACCTATGATGTTGAAGGCAGCCACCAGAAGAATGAAGGCCAGGATGACGTAGATGATGAGTTTCTCCGACTGCATGGTCCTGAACAAGGTCTCCTCCTGCTGGTACTTGTTCTTCACGATGAATTTGTCGCCGGTCAGTTCCTGAATGCGGGGTTGCACTTTTGCATAGTCCTTGCTGTTTTTCAGCTGTACCTCTAACGAAGTCAATTGCCCTTCGTACTGCATCAGCTCGCGCACGAACTCGATGGGGCAGAACACAACGGTCTGGTCGTGGGTGGTGTTGGTGTTGAATACGCCGGAAGGGTGCAGAAAACGAGTGTTGAAGGCTTCTGCGGGGTTGGACAGGTTTTTCTTGGTGCGCTTGGGGTAGTACAGTTTCATCAGGTCGTAGCTGAGGAGGTTGATTTGCAACTTGCCTGCGGCGATGTTGCCCACGATGGCGCATGGCTGGCTGCCATGGTAGAAGTCGAAACTGCCGTCGATCAGCATATCGGCGTAGCCCTCTCGTTTGAGGTAATCGGGAGAAACGCCCTTGAGTCTCACCAACTCTTGGCACTCGCCGTAAGTGGCCAGTGTGAGGTCGCTGACCACCTCGTGCACTGATGACACTTCCGGCAGTGACGCGATCTTGTCCATCGGGATGGCCTCCGTAGCAAACGACTTGCCTTCCGCAAGCGTGATCTCGAAGTCGGGATTGAAGGCGTTGAACCAGCCGCCGATCATCTGCTCCATGCCGTTGAATACGGAAAGCACAATGACCAGTGCCGCGCCGCTGACCATGATGCCGATCATGGAAATCAGGGAGATGACATTGATGATGTTGTGCTGTTTCTTGGCGAACAGATACCTCAATGCAAAGAAAAAGGCCGTTTTGTGCTGCTCAAGTTTCACGGTTATTGTTTCAGTAGGCGATCGATGTTCTCCATGTAGTCCAAAGTGTCGTCAATGAAAAACTCCAGTTGCGGGACCACACGCAGTTGGTTTTTGATTCTTTGTCCCAGCCTGTATCGGATGTCTTTGGTGTTGGCGCGCACAGCGGCAATCACCGCGTCCTTGTTGTCCGCCATATAGATGCTCAGATACCCTCGCGCGATGGAGAGGTCGGAGGTGATGGTGGCCTTGGTGACCGTGATCATGCAGTTGTATATGCTCTTGCTGTCCTGCAGGAAAATGTTGGCCAGCTCGCGCTGGAGAAGGGATGCTATTTTCTGTTGGCGGGTGGTGTTCATCTAAGTTTAAAAGTTTATAAGGTTAAAAGGTTCAAGGTTGAAAGGTTCAAGGTTCAAGGTTCAAGGTTTACCGAATAAATTCTGCCCGCAAAAATACAAAAATGTTCGTTGTTGTCTGGGTTTTTGGAAATATCCCATTTTTTTGTATCTTTGCCCGTTTTTTTTCGGATTAACGGAAAATGTTGAAAGGCAAGAAGATTTGTGTGGTGTTGCCGGCGTACAACGCGGCCTTGACGTTGGAGAGGACGTACGGGGAGGTTCCGAAGGACATCGTGGATGAAGTGATCCTGGTGGACGACAACTCTTCGGACGGCACGGTGGAGGTGGCGCGCGCGTTGGGCATCCGGCACATTATCTGCCATGACGAGAATAAAGGCTACGGCGGCAACCAGAAATCGTGCTACGCCAAGGCCCTCGAATTGGGTGCCGATGTGGTGGTGATGTTGCATCCCGACTACCAGTACACGCCCCGACTCATCGAGTCCATGGCGTACGTGATTGTCAACGGGGTATATCCGGTGGTGCTGGGCTCTCGCATCCTGGGTACTGGCGCACGCAAAGGCGGTATGCCGCGGTACAAGTACTTCTTCAACCGCTGTCTGACCTTCATCCAGAATGTGCTGATGGGACAGAAACTGTCGGAGTACCACACGGGTTACCGCGCATTCTCGTCGGATGTGCTCCGCGCCATCAACTTCATGGCCGACTCCGACGACTTCGTGTTCGACAACCAGATGCTGGCGCAGATTTTCTACGCAGGCTACGAGATAGCCGAGATTACCTGCCCCACGAAGTACTTTCCGGAGGCATCCTCCATCAACTTCCGCCGAAGCAGCAAGTATGGCTGGGGCGTGCTCTGGACCTCCATCCAATACCGCCTTCAGAAGTGGCATCTCGCGCACTTTGACATATTCGATAAACGATAATCGATGAAAGATGAGCGATTAACTTTGAACTTTATAACCTTACGAACTTTATAAACCATAGATTATATGAGAAAAAGCAAACTCGGATTGGATTTCGCGCAAGTTGACGCGGCAAAACAGTTGGCAAAGAACATCGCCAACCAAGTACAGGAATTTGTGGATGCCTACACAACGGTGACAGTGGAGCGTACCCTGTGCCGTCTGATTGGCATTGATGGTGTGGATGAAAACGGTGTGCCGCTGCCCAACCGTGTGGTGGACGCCCTCTTGGAGAAAGGCGTGCTCGGTCAGGGCGTGCTCTACTTCATGGGCAATGCCATCTTGGAGACGGGCAACGATCCTCAGGGCATTGCAGAGAAGATTGCCTCCGAAGGGCTTGATGTCACCACGCTGAAGCTCAATCCATTGGATAAGATACAAGCTGCCGTTCAGCCTTTCATTGACGCTTGCCTGACACGCATCAAAGGCAATGTGGCCAAGCGCAACGAGTACCTCAGTACGATAGGCGAGGGCCCGAAACCATACCTTTATATTATTGTAGCTACCGGCAACATCTACGAGGATGTCGTGCAAGCACAGGCCGGCGCGCGCCAGGGCGCGGATGTCATTGCTGTGATCCGTACCACGGGACAGAGCCTGCTCGACTATGTGCCTTACGGCGCCACGACCGAAGGTTTCGGCGGCACGTTTGCCACGCAGGAGAACTTCCGCATTATGCGTAAGGCCCTGGATGAGGTTGGCGAGGAAGTGGGCCGCTACATCCGCCTGTGTAACTACTGCTCCGGCCTCTGTATGCCCGAAATCGCCGCCATGGGCGCCCTCGAGCGTCTGGATGTGATGCTCAACGACGCACTCTACGGCATCCTTTTCCGCGACATCAACCCGCAGCGTACCCTCATTGACCAGTATTTCTCCCGTGTCATCAACGGCTATGCCGGCGTGATTATCAATACCGGTGAGGATAACTACCTCACTACTGCCGACGCCGTGGAGGCTGCCCATACGGTGCTCGCTTCCGACCTTATCAACGAACAGCTTGCCTTGCTCGCCGCGCTGCCGGAGGAACAGATGGGCCTCGGCCACGCCTTTGAGATGGATCCGATGCTGGAGAACGGCTTCCTGCTGGAACTCGCCCAGGCGCAGATGACCCGCGAGATCTTCCCGAAAGCTACCCTCAAATACATGCCGCCTACCAAGTTCATGACCGGCAATATTTTCCGTGGCCATATCCAAGACGCCCTCTTCAACATCATCGGCATTTGGACACACCAGGGCATTCAGCTGCTCGGTATGCCCACCGAAGCCATCCACACGCCCTTCATGAGCGACCGCTATCTCTCTATCGAGAATGCCCGCTATATCTTCAACGACATGAAGAGCATTGGCGAGGAAATGGAGTTCAGAGAAGGCGGTATCTGCCGTGAGCGTGCCAAAACGGTGCTCAACAACACTATTGAGCTGCTGAAACAAATTGTGGATGAGGGCTTGTTTACCGCATTGGAGAAGGGAACCTTCGGCGATGTGAAACGTCCGATGAACGGAGGCAAGGGCCTTGCCGGCGTGGTCACCAAAGGCGAGAACTACTTCAACCCGTTTATTGAGTTGATGAAGAACAGGAAATAGTTGAGAGTTTAGAGTTGAGATTTTTTTAACAAAGATATTATATGAAAAGAAAGATTTTTATACTTCTGTGCTGTTTGCTGGCTGTGTGTACGGTTGTGCATGCGCAGAAATCCAAGCAGGAGAAAGCTCCTTCGGACGTGTCTGTGGTCTATTTCTGCAGTGAGATCACGCCGGAGAATATTCAGAAGCTATACAATGCCTTGAACGTGGACCTTGCCCCCGATATGAAAGTGGGCCTGAAGGTGCATTTTGGCGAACGCGGCAATCAGAACTTCCTGAATCCAGAGCTGCTGCATCCGTTGGTGGATCAGGTGCATCCCACGTTTGTGGAGACGAATGTGCTGTATGTCAGCGACCGTCGTTTCACAAAGTCCCACATCGCTTTGGCCGAGGAGCATGGCTTTACCTTTGCACCTATCGATATTCTGGATGCCGATGGCGAAAAGATTTATCCGGGTGACGATAACTTCCAGTATTGCAAGACCGTGCGTACGGGCGACCATTTTGAGAATTATGACTTTTACATCATCTATTCCCATTTCAAAGGACATGGTTCTTCCGGTTTCGGCGGTGCCATCAAGAATGTGGGCATGGGTATGGCTTCGCCGGGTGGCAAGATGGCCATCCATGCCAATAACTATCCCAAGGTGAACACGCCGGATAAATGTTTTCAGTGCAACCGTTGTGCCAACCAGTGTCCCGCTTTGGCCATTAATGTGGACGACCACGGTCCGATGATCGACACGACCAAGTGCATCGGATGTGCGAAATGTATTGCGGAGTGCCCGCTCAAACTTTTCTCGCCCGACAATACGGGTTATGACGAAACACGCTTCTTGGACAAGTTGGTGGAATATACCAAAGTGCTGGTGGATCACCGTCCGATGGTCTTCATCAACGTGATGGCCAATATCTCAACCACGTGCGATTGCTCTTCGCGTGCGCCGAAGCCCTTCATGCGAGACATCGGTGCCGTGGCCTCCACCGACATTGTGGCCATTGACCAGGCTTGTCAGGACCTGACATCCAAGGCCTACGGCTGTGAGCATGTCTTCCAGGAGGTGAATCATGTCAGCGGGATGGAACAGTTGCAATATGCAGAGAAGTTAGGCATGGGCCATACCAAATACATCCTGATTGATGTGGCTACCGGCAAGCAGATTTCTCTTGAAGAGGCAGTGAAACAGACAGAGAAAGAGAAATAGAATAGAAAAATGGAAATTGACAATCTTCCGGTAGGAACCCGAGTGGTGCATGAAAAATATGGTGAGGGTATCATCAGTCAAAATAATGCACTGAGCTATAAGATTATCTTTGTGCGTGGCGGCGAGATTGAGTTCTCGAAACTTAATCTGGAGTTGGAAGTGCTCGATCCCGTTGCAGCTGATGACAACCAGCCAAAACTCAATGTGAAGGAAGTGGAACGTGTGTTAACCCACATTTTGGGCAAGTACAACGCCATCGAGCATAGAGTGGAACTGGGAACCAAATGGCAAGGCGGAACAATGATCCTGCAGCCTGCCAACAAGGACCTAAAACCCAAGGAGATCCCTGTTGAGACCTTCTTCCATAAGATTGTGATGATGCGCGACAGACTTCGCGTGCTGGAACAGAATATTAACAGCAGTGCCAGTTTGTCCGATGAGGAAAAAGTGAATCTGCAGCAATACATTTCCCGCATATACGGAAGCATGACCTCTTTTAACATTCTTTTCGAGGACAAAGATGACTATTTTGTGGGAATGAAGAGCTAATCAGAAAGAACCTTATAAACCTTAAGAACCTTACGAACTTTAAAACTTTAAAACTTTAAAACTAAATAGATATGAGTGGTGGATTATATTCAATGGATCAAAAGGATTTTGATCAGACGTTAGATTTAACCCGTGTGAAACCTTACGGGGATACAATGAATGACGGCAAGACACAGTTGAGCTTCACACTGCCGGTGCCTTGTGGCGACGAGGCGGTTGAGGCTGCCAAGCAGTTGCTTAAGAAAATGGGCTTTGAGAACCCGCAGGTGGTCTTCTACAAGGAGCTGACCGACGGCTTTACGTTTGTCAACTGTTATGGTTCGACAACCCATACGGTGGATTATACCACGATTCATGTGCCCAAGGTGGAATCCACGGTGTGGTCTATGCAAGAAACCGACCAATTCATCCGCGAGCATATCGGTCGCAAGATCGTGGTGGTGGGGGCCAGCACGGGCACCGATGCGCACACGGTGGGCATAGATGCCATCATGAACATGAAGGGTTATGCCGGGCATTATGGCATTGAGCGATATGACATGTTCGAGGCGCTCAACATGGGCAGCCAGGTGCCCAATGAGGAGTTCATTGCCAAGGCCGTGGAGATGCACGCCGACGCGCTGCTCGTGTCGCAGACTGTGACGCAGAAAGATGTGCATATCAAGAACATGACTGAGCTGATCGAGATGCTGGAGGCGGAGGGCTTGCGTGACAAGCTCATCGTGTGCGCCGGCGGACCGCGTATCACGCACGAACTTGCCAAAGAGCTTGGCTTCGATGCCGGTTTCGGCATGAACACGTACGCTGACGATGTGGCTTCCTACATTGCCCAGGAGATGGACCGCAGAATGCACGGATAAATCGTTTTAACATCCTTGATTTCACGCTGTTGTGGCCTTGTGCTACGACAGCGTTTTTTTTGAAAAAAAATACGGAGGATAACCATATTTTTCTTATCTTTGCTCGTTTTATGAAAATAATAAAAGTATTTGAAAATGAGTGAGATAGAAAACGTAAAACCCGTAGAGGAAACCTATAGCGCCAGTAATATCCAAGTGCTTGAAGGCTTGGAGGCTGTGCGTAAGCGTCCGGCCATGTACATTGGCGATGTCAGTGACCGCGGACTGCACCATCTGGTGAATGAGGTGGTGGACAACTCCATTGACGAGGCGCTGGCGGGATATTGCAATAACATTGAAGTCACCATATTAGAAGACAATTCCATTTCTGTGCTGGACAACGGTCGTGGTATCCCCACGGACATGCACGAAAAAGAGCATCGTTCCGCTCTCGAGGTGGTTATGACGGTACTGCACGCCGGCGGCAAGTTCAATAAGGACTCCTACAAGGTGTCCGGCGGTCTGCACGGCGTGGGCGTCTCCTGCGTGAACGCCCTCTCCAAGCACATGATTGCCGAGGTGTTCAGAGATGGCAAGCATTTCATGCAGGAGTACGCATACGGCAAACCCCTGTATCCCGTCAAGGTGGTGGGTGAGAGCGACTACCGCGGAACCAAAATCACTTTCACCCCGGATGAAACCATCTTCTATGTGACCAAATACGATTTCGAGCGTCTTTCAGACCGGCTTAAAGAGCTTGCCTACCTGAACAAAGGCATCCGCCTGACGATCGAGGACTTGCGCAAGACCGATGAGAATGGCCAACATCCCAAGCATGAGTTCTTCTCTGAGAATGGTTTGCGCGATTTTATCATGTATCTCGACCAGGGCCGTTCCAAAATCACCTCCAAACCCATCTACATCGAGGGCGAACGCCAAGGCGTGCCCGTGGAGGTGGCTATGCAATACAACGACTCGTTCACCGAGAATATCCATTCATACGTCAACAACATCAATACGATTGAGGGTGGCACGCACCTGACGGGTTTCCGTATGGCCCTTACCCGTACGCTGAAGAAGTATGCGGATGACAACAAGATGCTGGACAAACTGTCCAAGGACAAGATTGAGATTTCCGGTGACGACTTCCGCGAAGGTCTTACTGCCATCATCTCCGTGAAGGTGTCCGAACCTCAGTTCGAGGGCCAGACTAAGACCAAATTGGGCAACAGCGAAGTGTCCGGTATTGTGAACCAGATGGTGGGCGAGATGCTGACCAACTATTTGGAGGAGAATCCCAAGGATGCCAAGGAAATCGTGGACAAGGTGGTGTTGGCCGCCCAGGCGCGTCACGCGGCCCGCAAGGCGCGCGAGATGGTCCAGCGCAAGACCGCTTTCAGCGGCTCCGGCCTGCCTGGCAAGCTGTCCGATTGCTCTTCCAAGGATGCTGAAAAGTGTGAGCTCTTCCTCGTGGAGGGTGACTCTGCAGGCGGCACGGCGAAGCAGGGACGCGACAGCCACTTCCAGGCTATCCTGCCGTTGCGCGGTAAGATTCTCAACGTGGAGAAAGCCATGCAGCACCGCATCTTCGAAAGTGAAGAAATCAAGAATATCTATACAGCCCTCGGCGTGACTATCGGCACGGAGGAGGACAGCAAGGCGCTGAATATCTCCAAACTCCGCTACCACAAGGTCATCATCATGACCGATGCCGATGTCGATGGCAGCCACATTGCCGCCCTGATTCTGACGTTCTTCTTCCGATACATGCGTGAACTGATTGAGAACGGTCATGTCTATATCGCCACTCCCCCGTTGTATTTGATCAAGAAGGGCAAATACCAGAAATATGCCTGGTCGGAGGAACAGCGCGCGCAGTTCACTGCAGAGGCCGCTGGTGACAATGAAGATGCAAAAGTCCACGTGCAACGTTACAAAGGTTTGGGAGAGATGAACGAGGAACAGCTCTGGAGCACCACCATGGATCCGGCCAGCCGTACGTTGCGTCAGGTTACCATTGAGAATGCAGCCGAAGCCGATCGCGTATTTGCCATGCTGATGGGCGACGAAGTGCCCCCACGTCGTGAATTTATTGAACAAAACGCCACTTATGCCAACATCGATGCCTAATTCCGAACAAGAAGAGATCCTGACCCCGGAAACGGTGCAGGAGGTACAGGCGGAAGAGCCTGCAACCACACCCGCCGAGACGGCCGCCGAACCGGCTGCGGTGGAGAATGTGATATCTTTTAAGAACGTGAGTGTCTTCCAGAAAAAACTGCTCGTCTTGCAGGACATCTCCTTCACCATACGACCGGGTGAATTTGTCTATCTGATTGGCAAGACAGGCAGCGGAAAGTCCTCTATCCTGAAGTCTTTGATTGCGGAAATCAGGCCCAAAGGAGAAGAAGCCAATATCATAGGCTATGATCTGCTGACCCTGAAGGATAAAAAAATCCCTGAACTTCGCAAGAAGATAGGCATGGTTTTCCAGGATTATCAGCTGGTGAGTGACATGACGGTTATCGAAAACCTGATGTTCGTGTTGCGAGCCACTCGCTGGAAAGACAAAGCGGCTATGCTGAACCGTTGCGAGGAGGTGCTGGCCTTGGTGGGACTGGCTACCAAGGACTTCAAGCTGCCTTCACAGCTCTCCGGCGGTGAGCAACAGCGCGTGTGCATTGCGCGTGCTCTGCTCAACAAACCGGATGTCATCCTCGCCGATGAACCGACCGGAAACCTCGACCCCATCACAGCTGAGGAAATCTTCCAAGTGTTCCATAATATCAATAAATCCGGTACCACCATCCTGATGGCTACTCATAACTTCTCCCTGATTAACCAGTTTCCGTCCAGAACCATTTGCATTGAGGATGGGAAACTGATAGATTCCGGTTTATAATGCTCTCAATACTTGTTCCAGCCTACAACTTTGATGTGCAGCCGTTGGTGCATGATTTGCTCCATCAGGCGCGTCAGTTGAACATACCGTTTGAAATCATCGTGGAAGATGACGCCACGCCCGACAAACGGTTGTGTGCTGAGAACCATACACTGGTCATGGAGCCGGAGGTTACATACATACAAAACATTGAGAATATCGGCCGGGCCAAAACCCGAAACCATCTTGCCAATGCAGCCCATTATCCCTATCTGCTGTTTATTGACGGCGATGCCGGCATGAAGCAGTCGGACTACATTTCCCAATATGTGCAGTACATTCGCTTCCATCAGCACGCGGATGTGCCGTTTGTGGTTCTGGGAGGCGTGGCCTATCGCGAAATGGTGCCGGACTCTCCATCTCGTCTGCGTTGGAAGTATGGGATTGCCCGGGAACAGAAAACCGCCGCAGTGCGCAACCTGACCCCGTATCGTTCCTTCACTCCGTTCAATATGCTGGCCACCAAGTCTGTGTTCGATAAGGTCTCGTTCGACGAGTGGTTCACTTCGTATGGGTACGAAGACACGTTTTTCGGCGACCAGCTTCGCCAGAAAGGTGTTATCGTCAGTCATATAGACAATGAATTGTATCATGATGGCATCGACACCAATGAGGAGTATGTAGGCAAGATGATGGGTGCCATTGACAATCTGTCGCAGCTTTACAAGGATAACAAATTGCCGGTGGGCTTTGTGGACGATAACCGTCTGCTCCAGGCATACCTCCGTTGCAAGAAGTTGTACATGGTTGGTGTTGTCGGTTTTCTGTTGCGCTTGATCAGGCATCCGTTGAAATGGTGTGCCGTGCGTTTATCCTCGATTACCGCCCTCGATCTGCTGAAACTGGAACGTCTGATAGCGGCGCTAAGAGGGTGATGTTTTTTTACTATTTTTGCAAGCGTAAAGTTTGCCATGCAAACTTGATATTTTGAACCTAAAAAACAAAGTTTATGAAATTGTTAAATCATTTGGCCCCAGCGGCCTGGAAGAATTGGAGCCCCAATATTATGACAGAAATCACGCTGAAAGTCACCGATGAGAGTTTGTTGCCCATGTTGCGCAAACTGTTTCGCTCCATGGAAGGCGTGGAGATGGTGACGCACCGCCGCAAGAAAAGCGGTATTGAAAAGGCATTGGATGATGTGAAGGCGGGAAGAGTGACAGAGTGGGATAGTCCTGATCAAATGTTTGATGCTCTGTCCTTATGAGGTACGAAATAGTTACCACCCATCGCTTTGAAAAAGCGTTTAAGCGGTGTCGAAAACGGGGCTATCCGATGGAAGCCCTGCGTGTCGTGTTGAATCTGCTTGGTTATTGGTCTGGGAACAGGATAATAATCAAAAGATAATACTGTTGTTGGACACGGGAACCCATTCGGACATCTATTGATTACCAACTGAACATCACCTGCACCTTCACTTCGGTTTTGTGCGGCTTGTCGATTTGCGTGAGGCCGCTGCTGATGACTTGTCGGTCAATGTAGTAGGTGTGCGCTAATCGAAGCCAGATACTCAGCCACTTGTATTTGTAGCGAACGACAAAATAGCCTCGTACCCCTTTGTAATAGTAAGAGCCTATGCTGAAGGCATAATACACATCGTTTTCGTACGCATATAACCGCTCATTATAACGGTCTGTGTCAAAGTACGCTACGCGTGCGTGCAGGGAGATGTCGGGCTTGGCGAAGGTTAAGCCGATGTCTTGATACAGCAACAATCCTGCGTAATGCTCGTGACTCATCGGGTATTTGTTCAGTATCCAGTCAAATTCCGTTTTCAGTTTCAACGCGGTGATTGGCGAATTTGACCAAATCAGCCGGATCTTGTGCTTGTGATGTTCTTGGATTTGCTTGTAATAGACTGATTCGGGGCTATTCTCAGGTTTGCTCCGAAAACTATATTTTACATTCATCATGCTGTTTCGGGTTATGTTGATTTCCCCGGACAGACCCAGATCCATGCCTTGCACAGGCGAGTCGGTGCGATATGTGAGGGTGGTGAGTCGGTAGTAGTCGGCGTACAGATTCAGTGTGACGTGTCGGGATAGTACATAATCACCGGTGAAATAGAATCCGGTTTCACCGGAGTTGGAAGTGTTGGTGCCGAACGCGTGTCCCAGTGGATTGGTATAATGATTGCCATAGTGCCGGAAGATGGCGGCGATTTTGAGAGTTGGGATGGGGGTGAGCAAGATGGCTTGCAGTAAGCCTACCGCTCCGGTTTGGTTGACGGATATTTCGCCGAACAGAAGGTGGCGGTGCACGATAGCCTGATAATCGGCAGCGATGTTGAATCCTGTGGGAGAAAACGATGTTTTGAGTTTTTCGGCGAGGACGGTGCCGCTGGTGTCTGTTTGGCTATGGACGACAGCCCGTGCACCCACGCGGAACAGTTTGCGCCGGTAGGAGAAGTCTGCCCCGAGGCAGTTGTCCGTGCTGCCGAAGGTCCGTCCCGCGAACAATGTGCCACTCACGTGCGAGTTGCCCAGTGTGGCGGCGCAGCCCCGGAGAAAGTCGCTTTCACTGGTAGGTGCCACTGCCCGTATGCCAGTGCTGAACCGGCGAATGTTCCCTGCGCCGCCGCCCTTGCCCGACATTAGCGATGAACCCAGTACCAATCCTTGTCCGAAGTTTAGCCTGTAATCACCTATGACAGCGTATTTTAGAATTCCGAAGTCTTTGACGGACGCCGATCCTGAATAGAAATCGAAACCATAGCGTTGTTTTCCTCTGAAAAACTGCTCTCCAGGGTCCTTCTCGCCCGAAATTTTTAAAGAGAATTTGCCTTGTGTGTCAAATGTGTAACGAAACATTGCGTGTCCGGGTGTTCCTGCGTAGTGGGTTGCACGCGAGGTGTCGTAACCGGCCTGATGCTCCAGAATCTGTCCGTAGCGGACCAGCAATTTCGAGTTCCCCTTCTTGAAGAAATCCTTGAAGAATGAGGAACTCTTGGGTACTGGTGCAACCTTTGCAAGAAGTTGGAGTCGTTCGCGTTCCTCTTTGCCAAAACCGTCAATTCCATCCAACTCGTAAATGCTTGCCAATGCACCGTAATTCTCCAAATAGAGTTGTAATTGATAATATTGATAATCAGATAGTTTTAATAACCGAACGGCTGTTTCATATCCCAAACAGTTGAGGTTCGGTCGCTGGCCGCTTAGTTCTTCAAGTTCTTCCAGTAATTCATCTGGTGCGAAGTTTTCGTCGTCCAAATTATCTTCCAAATTGTTTTCGATGATGTCTAAAGTGCGGATGTTGTACAGGTTGCTGTCGGTTTGGGACCATAGGTTCCAGATAGGAAGGAATATTAAAGTGATGGAAATAAGTGTTTTTGTTTTCATGTGAATCTTAGTGTTTCATTGTTGTTGTATTATTTTTTTAAGTATTTTTACAATCTCTCCTTGATGTTGGGTTACGGGCATATCAGCCCCAAGAACTGCATTGGAATCCGCAACATCATCAAGGAGTTTTTTTATCAAGAATAACATCGCCGAAGGCTGTGTTTGCTACGGGTCCTATTTTTGAGTTAAAAGAGGTTGAAATATATAGTTATCGTTTCGTCACTTGAAATAATATCCCACTCCGCAACCCGGTGATACGCTTATTCTGTAATACCATTGTCCTTGAACGCTGAATGCAAATCCTTTCCATGGGATGTAAATACCAATCCCGCAGTTGGTTATGGATGCGGTGCCAGATAGAATCAGGTAATCGTTCGGTTGGAAGTGCAGGCGTGCGCCGATGTCCAGTTCCCCGGGGAGTGTTTTGTTGCCATACAGTGAAATCAGGATTTTTTCCGAGGGTTGGTAGTCACCTTGCAGCCCAAAACTCATGGGTATCACCTCTTCTCCTGTGATACCGTATTTCATGCGGATGGAGTTGAACAGGGCGACAGACAGGCAAAATTTCCCGTTGATTTTGTAGCAGATGGAAAAATCGACGGTCATGGAGTGCCTTGGCGGATAATGCGTGGCATGGTTCAGCAGATACACTCCGCGCAATGCCACTGCCACCTTGTTGCCAAAGCGCCTGCCATAGCCGATATGCACGGCCAGTTCGCCAAAACCGTCATAGCCGTAATGCGTTATGGTGGTCAGCAGCGCATCCTGATGACGGATGAAGTCGAATTCCAACTCTTTGAACATCATTTCTTTCGTGCAGAAATCGTTGCGAAAAGCAGCATGCAGATAAGAGGATGTGAGCATGCTGCGGGCAGCGGGAAAGTCGTGTAGAGCCTCTGAAAATTGCAAATTACACAAAGAATTCTGGGATTGGGCAGGAAAGGTAATGATCAGAAAAAGGCAGGACATAAGGATGCCCCCATGATACAAGATTCTTTTTGTGTTCATGTTTTATTGTTTTAAACGGTTGCGCTTTAAACGGCCGCATAGTGGTATTATTGTAGTTGTGATTGTTTTTTTGTTTACAATCACAAAAAATCCCCCTGACAAAATCAGGGGGATTTACCATAATATATATGTATGTATTTCCCGTTTTATCCTTTCAATGCCTCAGCGCCGCTCACAATCTCAATCAACTCGTTGGTGATGGAAGACTGGCGTGCGTTGTTGTACTTGAGGCGCAAGTCGCGTAGAATCTCGGTGGCGTTGTCAGTGGCTTTGGTCATGGAAATCATACGCGCGCCGTGCTCCGAGGCGATGGAGTCGCACAAGGTCTTGTAGAGCTGGTTCTTCAGAATCTTGGGGATCAGTTCGGTAAGCACCTCCTCAGGAGACGGCTCGATGATGTAGTCCTGGGTAACAGGGCCTTGCTCGTCACTCTGTATATTGCTGATAGGCAGGAACCCTTCCACTGTGATGCTCTGGGTGGCGGCATTCAGGAACTGGTTATAGACAATGTCCACTTTGTCGATCTCGTGTTTGAGAAAACCTTTCGTCAGTTGGTCGCAGAGGTCGGCGATAACTGTGAAGTCCGCGCTGTCCAGCAAGGCATCGTCGTGCAGCATAACCGGGAAGCTCGTGTGCAGTTGTTCATAACCTTTCTTGCCGAGACACACCAGTTGTACGTTGCCGGCTTTGTGTTGCGCGCTGTATTGTTCCTCCACCACGCGGTTGACCGTCTTGATGATGTTGGAGTTGAACGCGCCGCACAGACCTTTGTTGGAGGTGATGACCACAATGACCACTTTCTCGGGTTGTCGGTTCTCAAACAGCGGCATATCTTCCATGGAACCGGCAGACGCGGACAGGTTGTGCAGTATTTCCGTCAGTTTCTCGGAGTAGGGACGCAGATATTGGATGGCGCTTTGCGCACGGCGCAACTTGGCCGCCGACACGAGCTTCATGGAGCTGGTGATCTTCTGCGTCGATTCGATAGAACTGATGCGGGTTCGTATTTCCTTGAGGTTGCCCATGACTATTTCTCGAATTTAACGGATACTTCCTGGCAGGCTTCTTGCAGTTTCTGCATGATTTCATCGTCGATCTTACCGGATTTCAGCGTGTCCAGCACATCCTGATGCGACTCATGCATGTGGTGGATGAAGGCGATTTCGAAGTTGCGGATGTTGCCAATGGGGATGTTTTGCAGAAGTCCGCGCGCGCCGCAGAAGATGATGGCAATCTGCTCTTCCACCCGGTATGGAGTGTATTGCGGTTGCTTGAGGATCTCCACGTTGCGCGCGCCCTTGTCGAGCACGAACTGCGTGGCGGCGTCCACATCGGAGCCGAACTTGGCGAAAGACTCCATCTCGCGGTATTGTGCCTGGTCGAGCTTCAGCGTGCCGGCCACTTTCTTCATGGACTTGAGCTGGGCGTTGCTACCCACACGTGACACGGAAATGCCGACGTTGATGGCGGGACGCACACCTGCATTGAATAGGGAGGTCTCCAGGAATATCTGGCCGTCAGTGATGGAAATCACGTTGGTGGGGATGTAAGCTGACACGTCGCCAGCCTGCGTCTCGATGATGGGCAGGGCGGTCAGAGAACCGCCACCTTTCACGTGCGGTTTCAGCACCTCGGGCAGGTCGTTCATCTGGGCGGCGATTTCATCGGATTCGATGATCTTGGCGGCGCGTTCCAGAAGTCTGGAGTGCAGGTAGAACACATCGCCAGGGTATGCCTCGCGTCCGGGCGGGCGGCGGAGCAGCAGGGAGACCTCACGATAGGCGACGGCCTGTTTGGAAAGGTCGTCGTATATGATGAGGGCACTGCGGCCTGTGTCGCGGAAATACTCGCCGATGGCGGCGCCGGCAAACGGGGCGTAGAACTGCATGGCGGCAGCCTCCGAAGCCGTGGCGGTCACCACGATGGTGTAAGGCATGGCACCACGCTCGGTCAGCGTCTTCACGATAGCGGCCACGGACGAGCCTTTCTGTCCGACAGCCACATAGATGCAATATACGGGTTTGCCCTGTTCGTAAAACTCTTTCTGGTTGATGATGGTGTCGATGGCGATGGCGGTCTTTCCGGTCTGACGGTCGCCGATGATGAGCTCGCGCTGGCCACGGCCGATGGGGATCATGGCATCCACGGCCTTGAGACCGGTTTGCAGCGGCTCTTTCACAGGCTGGCGGAAGATGACACCAGGAGCCTTGCGCTCGATGGGCATCTCATAGAGTTCGCCTTCTATGGGGCCTTTGCCGTCAATGGGCTCGCCGAGCGTGTTGATGACGCGGCCCAGCAGGCCCTCGCCCACGCGGATGGAGGCGATGCGCCCCGTGCGCTTGCAAATGTCCCCTTCGTTAAGATTCTTGGAGTCGCCGAGTAACACGACACCCACGTTGTCCTCCTCCAGGTTCAGGGCGATGCCCGTCACGGTCTCGCCACCGGCCTGGGTCTCGAAGGTGACCAGCTCGCCGGATTTCACATTCTGAAGGCCATACACACGCGCGATGCCGTCGCCGACCAGCAACACGGTGCCGGTCTCGGCCATCTCAGTGCTGAGGTCCAAATGCTGCAACTGCTGGCGGAGTATGGAGGTGACTTCTGAGGGTTTTATTTCTGACATGATAATATAGGTTATTAGTTTTAAAAATTGACTTGATAAACGTTGTGGGCGAACTCATCGCGGAGTCTGTTCAGCTTGGCAATGACGCTGGCATCCAGATAATAATCGTCCATTTTTAGGCGGAACCCGCCGATGATGTCGGGCTGCACCACCTCCTCTATGCGGATGGTCTGTTGCGTCTTTTCCGCAAGAAGATTACGGATTTTCTCCACGAGTTCAGGACTTAACGGTTGCGCCGATGTGAGCTTCACCACCTTTATGTGGTGGAAATCGTTGTAGTATTTCCCGAATTCATCGCAGATGGTGGCCAAGGCGGGCTCACGTTTCTTGCGGATGATGACATCCAAAAACAAAAAAGTGGTCTCGCTGACCAAAGACTGGAATACGTTGGCGAAGACGGTGTGCTTTTTGGCTGGCGGTATGACCGGGCTGTTCAACACTGCCGTCATTTCATTGTTCCCCTTCAGGGCCGCTTTGATCAGGGCGAGGTCTTGGTTTACTTCCTCAAGTTGCCCTTTCTCTTGCGCGAAGTCGAAGAGTGCTTTGGCGTATCGGTTGGATAATCTTGGATTTTTCATCTATTCAAAAAAAGCCTGCAAAGATATAAAAAAGTCCAGGATTAGAACTTCCGGCTGCCCGGTTTCACGAACGGCAGTCCCTGCTTGCAGAGCGGACATTCGTCGGCCTCCCAACTCTGGATGTTGAGTTTGGTGGCACTGTAGATGGGGTAGGGGAAGGAACCGTTGCTGCGGTCGGCGAGGCATGCCACACCGATGACCTCTGCACCGAAGGACTTCAGCACCTCGATGGTCTCCAAGGAGGATTTCCCTGTGGTGACCACATCTTCCGTGATCAGCAGCTTTTGGCCTGGTTTCACTTCGAAGCCGCGACGCAGGCACATCTGATTGTCCACTCGTTCGGTGAAAATGGCGGGAACGCCCAGCTGACGGCCCAGTTCGTAGGCCACGATGATGCCGCCCATGGCAGGACCCACTACCATGTCGATGGGCAGGTCCTTCACCTGTTCGGTGATGACAGAGACGACCCGCTCTGCACGGTCCGGGTATTGCAATAATTTGGCGCATTGGCAGTAACGGTCGCTGTGACGACCTGATGAGAGTAGGAAATGGCCTTCCAACAGGGCCTCTGATTGTTTAAGTTCGTCTATAACCATAATGATTTTTTCTAAAAAGCGTGCAAAGATAAAAAAAAACATTATTTTTGCACCTTGAAATTTGAAGAAATTATAAAAATCTATCAATATGAAATTTATCGTATCCCGTGATGTACTGTATCGCAATTTGAGCGCAATCAGCGGTGTGATGAGCACCAATGCGTCCATGGCCATTCTTGACAATGTGTTGATGACCATTGCCGGAACCCAGCTGAAACTCACTGCCTCCGATGCCGAATCTACAATGACGGCTGTCATCGAGCTGACCGATGTCGAAGGTGAGGGTTCCGTGGCTGTGCCCGCCAAGATCCTGATTGAGACCCTGAAGCTGATTCCCGAAACCCCTATCAACTTCTTCATCAACGAGGAGGCTCGCACGGTGAACTTCAAGGCCGCCAACGGTGATTACGATGCACCTTGCTTCCCTGGTGATGAGTACCCGCAAATCAATGAGATAGAGAACCCTAATTCTTTTGACATTGAGGCTTCCATTCTGCAACGCGCCATCAGCAAGACGATGTTCGCCGCAGGTACGGACGAGCTGAGACCCAACATGATGGGTGTGCTCTGTGAGTTGTCCAGCGAATGCATCACTTTCGTGGCCACCGATGCACACAAGCTCGTGCGCTACCGCAACACCAAGGTTACGGCCGATGATTTCACCTCTCTCATATTGCCTAAGAAACCGATTGCCCATCTCAAGAACATCCTTTCTGGCGTGAATGGCGATGTGCATGTTGAATATTCCAAGCAAACCAACCACATCCGTTTCTCTTTCGACAATCTCGTGCTGTTCTCCGTTTTGAAAGAAGGTAAATATCCAAACTACGAGGCTGTCATTCCGAAAGACAATCCGAAATCGTTGCTGGTTTCCCGCGACGAATTCCTCAAGTCCATCCGCCGTGTGGGTATCTACTCCAACCAGTCCACTTTCCAGGTGCGTGTCTCTTTGTCAGAGGAGATGACCAGCATTACGGCAGAGGATATGGACTACTCCAACAAGGCCGTTGAGAATATTGCTGGCGAATACACAGGCGAAGCTATGGAGATCGGTTTCAACTCCAAGTTCTTGCGTGAAATGCTGGAGAACATGGACTCCGACCAGATCAAGTTGGAAATGTCGCAGCCCAACCACGCTGCGCTGATTGTTCCGACGGAAGAGTTCAGCGATACCGAGAGCCTGCTCATGCTCATCATGCCGGTGATGTTGAACTACTAAAAACATTCATTTTACATACGAAGGAAAACCGGGTTGCCGCTGCCGTCTTGTGCGGGAGAGGAAAGTCCGGGCAACATAGAGCACCATACTTCCTAACGGGAAGGCATCGTAAGATGACAGACAGTGCCGCAGAAAATATACCGCCCGCAAGGGTAAGGGTGAAAACGCGAGGTAAGAGCTCACGCCACCGTCAGTGATGCCGGCGGAGGTAAACCTTATGGGTTGAAAGACCAAATAAACCGAGGCTTGAGGGCTGCTCGTCCGATCTCGGAGGGTAGGTTGATGGAGGCTTGCGGTGACGCAGGTCCTAGATAAATGGCAACCGATCACAGAACCCGGCTTATAGGTTTTCCTGATTATACGGAGGCGCAAGCCTCCGTTTTTTTATCTTACCACCGTGGCTTGAAGGCATCCGGAATGTGGCGGATTTCATTGTCTTGGCCTTCTTTGAGGATGACCGACACGATATCGAAGCGGACTTCTTTGGTGATGCCGAATTTTGTGATGTAAGAGGCGGCCGCACGAATCAGATTGCGCTGCTTTTGCAGCGTTACGAAATCCTCCGGCTCCCCGAAAGTGTTGCTTTTTCGCGTCTTTACCTCCGCAATGATCAGAAATTCATCCGTGGAAGCGATGATGTCCACCTCCAGATGACCTATCTGCCGGTTGCGCTCCAGGATAGTATAACCATTTGATTGTAAATATTCTGCGGCAATATCTTCGCCGCGCCTGCCTTTGATTTGCTTTTCGGTTTTCATAAATAAAATGTTTTCTTCAGTTAAAAGTTTGCAAATGTAGTAATTTTTCAATTACTTTGCAAGCCACTCCAGCGCTTTTTCCAGCAATTCATCACGACCTTCACGGATACCCTTGACAGTCGGCCAGACATAGATGTCGGGGATGATGCCGACGCGCTGTGTTTCCGTGCCGTCTGGGTAATAGATGCCGAGCCCGGAGAAATAAGAACAGACCCCGCCGGGAAACAGGATTCCCACCACGTCACCATCCGCACCCGCCGTTGTGTTGCCGATGACGATACTGTTCGGGAGCGTGCGGTACATCATGGTGCAAAACTCTGCATGGCTTTGTGACTGCTCACTGATGAGAATGGCGATTTTGCCCTTGTACGCTTGCTTACCTTTTCCAGTATAGCCCGGTTTTGTCCAACCAAAAGCACCGGGATTGCTCATGTCCGGACAGGTGGCCTTGAAAAACGGTCTTGATTTGTCAGACAAGACACTGTATAATTTATAGTTGATGCCTTCATTCGGATACTCCCTCAAATCCAGAATCAGCCCTTTGGTGGTGTGTAGGGTGTCTGCAATCCGCTCCACCCATTCTTTGGTGATATCGTCCATGGATACATATCCGATGCTGTCGCGCAACAATTTGTAACAGATGCTATCGGTTTTGGTCTTTGCCGACATTTCTTCAAAGTTATACCGGGTGATAGTAGCCTCTTTCGGGATCCCATCTGACAGGTATGAGATGCTGACGGAGGGTGTATAACCATTGCAAATCTCCCAGGAAAAGTTTCGGACTTTGGCACGATGGTTGGATGCCGAATAATAGGGCGACAGGCTGTCAACATAATACGAAACAGGCTTGCCATCAATGTGGGTGATGATATCCCCGATGTGCGGTCCGGCACTGTCGATTTTTTCCGAATCCCAATAATCAGAAACCACCAAGGTGTCATTCTTCAAGAAACTCACTCTGAACGGAGTGCGGTAGTAGTTCAACGACTGCTTGAATTTCATGGACCACATCGCCCCGTGAGTATCGTCTATTTGGGCAATCAGGCATTTGATAGCCCTCCAATAGGTTGTTTTATCCTCGGCCGAGATGAAAGAAGGAATATGATTCTTCATCACCGTATTCCAGTCAGCATCTGCAAGATACAGGTCCGGGAAGAAATAATACACCATATTCCAATAGCGGTACAGCGCCAGCAACCTGAAACCGGCATCCGGGTAGTCCATCTCATCATAATCGTTCTCATGCTTGAATTGCGCATTCTTCACCCAAAGGGAGTTGTAGGATACATAGTAGTATCCGTTGTTGCGATTCTGATACACCTTCATCAGCGTTTTGTAAAGCTTTGGCGAAAGAGTTTCCGGATTAATCCATGCCAAGTCTGGCTTCAGGAAAGCATTGGAGTCAACAGGAGTTACATTTTTGTTGACAGGAATCTTCCCGTAATGGAGAATCCATTTGGCCAGATATGCGTCGCGCTGCTTGTTGTCGGTCACTTGCAAATAGCCGGGTAGCATCCGGAAAAGCTCGTAATCCCAGTTGTACGCGCCTTTGGAGATGGTCGGGTGGTGATACTTCAGGAATCCCCAAACGCGTCCTAAAAGTTCAAGGTTGTCCATCAGTTGCGGCGTCATCTCGGGAAAAACGATATTGGAGCCGTGGTCATACGCCGTATCTTGGGTGGCGTTGGCCGTGGTAGGTGATTTTTGCGCGTGAGATAGGATTCCACAGAAAAACAGCAACAGGGTTAATAGGATGTGTTTGTTCATAATGGTGTTTGATTTTATCGGTAAGTATTTTATTACAACGGCAAAAGTACTGATTTTTGCCGATAATAACGATGGGAGATTATTTTCTCTTTTTCGAGTATTTCCCCTTCACAATCTCATACGAGTTCTGTGTCAGCTCCTTGAGCAGCTCTGCGTCAATGGTTTGCAGGTTGATGCCGACCCAGTATTTGGGGTTGAAGTGATTGTCGGGGGGCTCCACCCCGTCGGCGGTGTCGAGCAGTTCGACGATGCGTTCTGTTTGGCACTTCACCACTACAGTGAGCTCGTTGAGGTCGCAGTAGCAGAAGGTGTGGCCGCTGACGTAAAACACCAGCATGGAATCGCCGCCGGGCATCTTTGCGAAAGGCAGTTTCTCCTCCACATCGCCCAGCGACAGGCAAAACTCGCGAAATTCTTCAATGTTCATCATATTTATATTTATCAAACCATGTTGTTTTTCTTCAAAACGGCGACAAAAATAGGATAATTTCCCTTATCTCATCATTTTAAGTGAATTTGAAGGGAAAATCGTCTTACCCAGCCTGTTTTTTTCATTTATCTTTGCAACCGACAATTTTTTTTTGATGAAAACAATTTTATACTACTATGACAGAAGCATTCCTACACTACCTGTGGAAACACAGATTGTTTGACTTTATGAATTTGAAAACAACGGCTGGTGAGCCGTTGCAAATCATCTTTCCAGGCTATCATAATACCGACGCAGGACCTGATTTCCGGCAGGCCATTGTGCAGATTGGTGCAATGAAGTGGGCTGGCGATGTGGAGATTCATATCCGCAGTTCCGACTGGTATCGCCACCACCATCAGAATGATGAGAAATACCTGTCGGTGGCACTGCACGTGGTGTATGAACATGACTGTGAGGTGGAGCGTCGGAAAGGAGAATTGTTTCCTACGTTGGAGTTGAAAAATTACATTCCGGAAGAGATGTTGGCGCAGTATCAGCGACTTATGGCATCGCCCGAGCAGATACCGTGCGCTTCGTATTTGCCTGGAATTGAGCCATTGCACCTGCGCTCGCTGTTGTCGTCGATGGTCATGGAGCGCATGCTGCGCAAGCAGGAGGATGTGCTCCGTATGGTTAGGGAGTGCGATGGCGACTGGAAAGAGACACTCTATCGCTTGCTGGCAATCGGCTTTGGGTTCAAGACCAATGTGACTGCCTTTGAATTGTTGGCGAAAAGTCTGCCCTTGAAAGTGTTGGCCAAACATGCGGATTCGGAATTGCAGACCGCCGCACTCATATTCGGGCAGGCGGGAATGCTGGAGCGTGGTGATGTGGACGACTATCACGATGCGCTGAAATATGAGTACGACTACCTCCGGTGCAAGTATCAGCTGATGCCCATTGGCGAGCACCATTGGAACCTGTTGCGGTTACGCCCGCCTAACTTCCCGTGTGTGCGGTTGGCACAGTTGGCTGCCCTGATGCACGATTCTCCCGACTTGTCCGAACTCTGCCTTGAGTGTCCGTCCGTGGAGACGCTGAAGCGAGAGCTGTCGGTGTGCGCCAACCCCTATTGGGAAAACCATTACCATTTTGGGCAGAAGACCATCCTGAAACACAGTGTATGCTTAGGCGATACGGCTGCCTCTTTGTTGATTATCAACACGGTAGTGCCTTTCCGCTTTGCCCATCACCGCTTTTTCGGCAATGAAAACCAGTTAGAACAGACGCTGGCACTGCTGGAAGAACTGTCGTTTGAGAATAACAAGCGTACGCGTGAGTTTGTTCATACGCCATTCCCGCAGCAGAACGCCATGGATTCGCAGGCCCTGCTGGAATTGTCGCAGTATTACTGTTCGCCGAAACGGTGTCTGGAGTGTGCTGTCGGGGAGAAAATTGTGCGGAATATCCGATTGTGAATTTACAGTTGTTGTATTTTCTCAACGAACCGGTCGATGTCGCCGGCTCCGATGGTAAGCAGTACTTCGGGTTTGTGTGTTTGCAGGTAGGGGAGAAGTTCTTCTTTGCTGAGAACCCGTTTGTTGGGATTGTCAATGAGCGAGAGCAGATATTCGGAGGTGATGCCGGGGATGGGCTGCTCGCGCGCAGGGTATATGGGCAGCAGAATCACTTCGTCTAATTGCGACAGCACTTCCGCAAACTGCTTTGCGAAGTCGCGGGTGCGGCTGTACAAGTGGGGCTGGAAGATGCCGCAGATGTGTTTCCCGGGATATATCTTGCGTACGGCGGAGATGAAGGAGTGCATCTCCTCGGGATGGTGTGCGTAATCGTCGATGTAGATAAAATCATCGCGGTCCACGATGTAGTCGAAGCGGCGCTTTACGCCAGCGAAGGTTTGCAGTTTGTCTCCGATGAGGATGGAACGTGCGGGTTTGATGCCGGCATGTCTGCCCTTGAACAGTTCTAGCACCGCGGCCACGGCAGCCGTGGCGTTGAGTACGTTGTATAGCCCGTTGGCGCGGAGTTGCAATTGCGGGAGGATGCCGTCGGGGGTGCGTAGGTCGAAGGTGGCGCGGTTGGGGGCCAGTTGGATGTTTTCGGCGCGGTAGTCGGCGTGTGGCCCAGTGCCGTAGATGAGCTTTTGCGAATGTTGGATTTCATTGGCGACGGACTCCTCCACGAGCACAGTTTGCGATTGTGTGGCAAATTGCTGGAAGGCGGCCACCAGATTTTCGCGTGTACCGTAGATGTCCAAATGGTCGGCATCCATGGAGGTGATGATGGCCACGGCGGGGTGCAGAGTCAGGAAGGAGCGGTCGTACTCGTCGGCCTCTGCCACGGCAGCCACGGGGTTGGTGCCGAGCACCAGGTTGTCGTGGAAATTCTTGGCAATGCCGCCGATGAAGCCGGCAATGCTGACCTCCGGAGCCAGCAAATGCGCCACCATCGAAGTAGTGGTCGTCTTGCCATGAGTGCCGGCTACGGCCACCGAAGGCAATTGTTCCGTGATGTGCCCGAGCACCTGCGAACGCTTGTGAAGAGGAGTGTTATGCTCTATGAAATACTGGAATACCGCATTGGTGCGTGGCACGGCGGGCGTGAAAACCGCGAAATCCACCCCCGAGGGTATCTTGTCTGCATTGTCGTCGAAGTGGATGACGGCCCCTTTTTGCATGAGCATGTCTGTGATAGGGGATGGGGTGAGGTCGTAGCCATATACCTCGTCGCCCTCGGCCAGGAAATACTGTGCCAGCGCGCTCATGCCGATGCCGCCGATGCCGAGAAAATAGAGTCTCTTATTTTTCATAGATCAAGAATACGGTTCTTCGGTTTTTGGCCCGGCCCGTTGCCGTGTTGTTGTCCGCAATGGGTTGGCTTTCGCCGTAGCCCTTGTAACGCAGCCGGTCGGCAGGGATGCCCTTGCCGATAACGTAGTCATATACCGCCTTGGCGCGCTGCTCCGAGAGCTTCTGGTTGGCATCGTCGTTACCGATGTTGTCTGTATGGCCTTGGATTTCCACTTTGACGGTCGGGTTGTCTTTGAGGAATTCGATGAACAGGGCGAGCACCACCTTGGAGGCCTGCGTAAGCGTATAAGAATTTGTTTCGTAGTAGATGTCGCGCAGATCGCACACCTTGCCCGGCTCGATGGCCTTCACTTCCGCGTCTTTGGTCACAATGCTCTCCTGCATCTGCTCTGGGGTGATGATTTGCGAGTCGTAGGAGTGTCCCTCTTTCTTTACGGTGACGATGATGGGTTGAGGGTCTTCCTTTTTCACTTCTGTGGCCACGGCGTAATTCCCTGTGTTGGCACTCACGATGCCGGTGGCAATGACATTGGTGGCGGTGTCCCGAATTTCCACGGTGGCCCCCTCCAGATCCCCGTCATCGGCTGTGACCTTGCCCTTCACAATCATCATCACGTGAGGCCGGGCTTCCTCATAGAGCTCGAATTCGTAGATGTTCCAGTCTTGGTTGTCAATGTTGTTGGAAGAGAAATAGCCGGTTTTGCCGTCCAGACTGACGAAGAAATCCACTTCGTCGTTCTCGGAGTTGATCGGATAGCCGATATTGGTGGGAGCGGTCCAGCGGTTCTTCTCGTCCAGTTTGGAGAAGAAGATGTCCTGGCCGCCCATGCCGTCGTGTCCGGAGGAGGAGAAGTAGAGCGTTTTGCTGTCAGTGTGCAGGAATGGCGACCGTTCGTTCTCCGGTGTGTTGATGGTGGGTCCTAAGTTCACGGGCTTGCGCCAAGTGCCGTCGCTGTTGCGCTGCGAGTACCAGATGTCGGAGCCCCCGTAGGTGCCTGGTCGGTCGGAGGCAAAGAACAGTACCTTGCCGTCAGAGCTCAGCGAGGCTTGAGACTCCCATGAATCAGGACGGTTGATGTTGGGACCTAACGATTTGGGTTCCGTCCATTCACCATCGATGAACTCCGAGTAGTAGAGATCATAGTTGTGGTAGCCGCTCGTGGAGACCAACTTGGTGAAAATGAGCATGTCGTTGGTGATGTTGATGGTGGGACTACCTTCGCTGAGCGCGCGGTTGAACGGGTGGGGCAGAGGAACGCCTGTCCCGAAATGGCCGTTTTTCTTGTCACTGTATGAGAAAAACTCCTTGCTCACCTTCTCGCCGTGGCTGAACGGGCTGTCATCCACTACGTTTTTTCGGCGGGTGAAATAGAAATGCTCGCCGTCGGGCGACAGGGTCCCCAAGTACTCGTCCGCATCGGTTGAGATGCCTGACACTGGCTTGGGATCAAACGGTACGGGATGGTTGAGAATGTTGTCGTAAAACCGTGCCTTGCGAATCAGCAACTGTGCCTCGCCCAGCTTGGCTGTGTCCTTCGGGGCGGAAAACAGATCCGGATTTTCTACAATGACGGCGGCGAATTTGATGGCCTCCGCGAAATCCTCATTGAAGTATGCCAACCGTGCCGCGTACAGGTTGCAGTGCGGCTTGTAGTATGGGCACACGTTGTACATCCGGTTGAAGGCGGCCATCGCCTTCTTGTAGTCCGTCTTGTCCTTCGTCTTGGCTTGATAACGGTTGGCCTCGATGGGCAGGTAGTAGCTGAGTGCGTAGTAGTAGTTCACATTCAGATACTCGGGATGTTCAGCCAAGATGTCATCGTATATCTCCAAAGCCTCCTCTTTCTTGCCGTTTTTCTGGAAATCGCGGGCTTTCTTGAACAGCTTCTCACTGTTCTTGTCCATGGTCTGCTGACACGGGTCGGCGTCCTCCTGCGCGAATGCGGGCAGGAGGCACAGACATAGAAACGCGATAAACAGGAAACGGGGTTTCATAGGGAGGCATCAGGTAAAAATCAGTTGTCTTTGATAACGGTCTCGCCGGCCTCGATGATCTTGAGGAAGTCATCCGCTTTGAGGGAGGCGCCGCCAATCAGGCCGCCATCCACGTCAGACTGAGAGAAGAGCTCCAAGGCGTTTTTGGCGTTGCAGCTGCCGCCGTAGAGGATATAGGTGTTGACAGCCATCTCGGTGCCGAACTTTTTCTCCACGAGGGAACGGATGAAAGCCAGCATTTCCTGCGCCTGTGCGGGCGTGGCGGTCTCGCCGGTGCCGATGGCCCAGATGGGCTCGTAGGCGATGACCACGCGTTCCATCTGCTCGGGTGTGAGTTGGTAGATGCTTTCCTCCAGTTGCTTTTGCACGATTTCAAAATGCTTGCCTGCCTTGCGCTCGTCCAAAGACTCGCCGCAGCACATCACCGGCACGATGTCGTTGGCCAGCAGGCGGAGCATCTTCTTCAATACAATCTCATTGGTCTCGCCGAAGAATTTTCTTCTCTCGGAATGTCCCACGATACAGAAAGAAACGTCCATGCTGGCGAGCATCTCTGCGGAGACTTCACCCGTATAGGCACCGTTCTCGAACTCGCTCACATTCTGTACGCCGGCGTAGAACTGGCTGCCCTCTTCGTTGGCGTGGTCGGTCACCAGCTCCGTGTAAACCAAAGGAGGACAGAGCACGATTCCCGTTTCAAAGTTATAATTTTCCAGTTTTTCTCCGATTTCGCTGATGAGGTCCTCGGCTTCATCGAAGTTCTTGTTCATTTTCCAGTTTCCAATGACGATTTTAGGTTTCATAATACTTAAGTTGGTTTGTTGAAATATTATCAGTTAACGGTTGATTTAGATTTATCGTACTTAAAACGCGATTGCAAAGATATAAAAAAATGATATTCATGGTGTAATCAGTATAAGCACCCGAAGGCCCAAAGTGGTATTTTTCGGATTGTGGCACTGTCAATGTCGTCAGCAGCGACAAAACCCTCATTTTCATTTTTTATCTGTTCAAAACCTTTATCCTTACCACCTACTTCTATTACAATGTGTTTGTCAATTCGAAAATCACCGCTTTTCAATCCGCTGTATTCCACTTGGTGTCCCGAGGAAACCAACTGGTTGCAGAAAAAAGTTTCTCTAACCGTTCCGATGGATGGTTGCTCTGCCGATAGTGCATAAAGCAGGTTTGGATTGTCAAGTAGGATTTTGTCGGGTTTTTGGAGATTTCCTATACTGTTGAGATTTGTGAAAAGTCTGTAGATGAGGGACGCCTCCTCCAGATTCCTCAAGTACTTAAGTGTGGTTGTCCGTTGTATGCCGATGTTTTTTGAAAGTTTGCTGATGTCCACATCGTAAGGAACCATGGAAGAGATTACTTGTAACAATGCTTTGATTTTTCGGGTGTTCCCGACTTCAAGGTTGCGATGTCGGGTTAATTCTGCGTCGATAATGTAGTTGACAACGGACTCCACGGTGCTTGCGTAGATTTTTTTGTTTTCAAAGTAAAAGGGGTAATATCCGGTTCTCAAATATTTGGAAAAATGCTCAAGCGGATGACATTGCTCTTTTACATTATTGCAAAATTTGTTGGGCGAGCGCAGCAAACTGCCGAGATCGATTTTTGGGATTTGGATTCCATGTTCAAACCAAAGATATTCCCGGAATGAGAGTCCAGGCATGCGATATTCCGTCAACCTTCGAGAAAGATCGGCTTGCCCGTCATTTAGTTGAAGCAACGAGGATCCACTTATCACAACATGCAGATTTTTATGCAAGTCATAGATTTCCTTGATTTCCCTGCTCCAATTTTCGTATTTATGAATCTCGTCAATGAACAAGTGTGTGCCTCCCATTTTGCAAAAACGGTCGGCAGTGTCCACAATGTTATGAGTGGCGAAATAACTGGTGTCAGCGGAAAAATATAGAACATGCCGGTCGTCAGGATCGAAATGGGATTTGATGTATTGTAGCATCAGTGTCGATTTTCCTACACCCTTTGGACCTTTGATTGCGATTAGTCTGATTGACCAGTCAATCAGATTCATCATGCTCCGAATATGTTCCATCGGTACATTTGCCAGATATTCATCGTGTCGCTCAAATAATTTATCCATAGCGATTTGTAAGATTATAGATATGTGTTTTATTTTTTTAGGCTGCAAATATATGTTTTTTTTAAGAAACAAAAATAATTCAAAAGTGTTTTTTGTAGAAAACAAATATTCGGGATGTATGTTTCATCGTCGCAACTTTTTTGTATTTTTGCATTTTCTAACTTTAAATCATAGGAATAATGCGATATAAACCGCTACCGTCGAAATTTTATGCGCGCAACCGCAAGAATGTGGTGGGTGAGATGGAGAAGGACTCCATCGCCGTGCTGGTTTCCCACGATGAATACCCGCGCTGTGGCGACACCACCCATCCTTTCCGCCAGAACTCCGATTTGCTCTATTTGTGTGGCATTGACCAGGAGGACACTTATTTGACGCTGGCACCGTGGCATCCCAATCCGGCCTACCGGGAGATTCTTTTCATCAAGAATCCCTCTCCGGAGAAAATAGTGTGGTTCGGCCATCGGCTGAGCAAGGAGCAGGCTTCGGAGCTGTCGGGTGTGAAGACGGTGATGTTTGTGGAACAGTTCGAGGGCGTGCTCAACGACCTGATGATGCACGCCGCGCATGTGTATCTGCACATTCCGGAAGACCCGCGCATCAAGCCCGACTTCCCGACCCGCGAGGTGCGCTTTGCCAAGCAGTTGAAGGCTGATTACCCGTTGCACGACTTCCGCCGGCTGGCCCCGATTCTCTATCCCCTGCGCGCGGTGAAATCGTCGGAGGAGCTGGTGGCGATGAAGTATGCCTGCGACATCACGCGCAAGATGTTCGAGAGCGCGCTGGCCGCCATCCGGCCCGGCAGCTATGAGTACGAAGTGGAGGCCGCCATGACGTACGAACTGTTGCGCAACGGCGGCACCACGCATTCCTTTGCCCCAATTGTGGCCTCCGGAGCAGACACCTGCATTTTGCATTACATTAAGAATGACAAGATTATGAAAGACGGTGACCTGCTGCTGCTGGACTTTGGCGCCGAATACGCCAACTATGCCGGCGACTGCTCGCGCACCGTGCCCGTGAACGGCAAATTCTCTCCCCGCCAGAAACAGGTTTATGAGGCGGTCTTGTCAATTTATAAAGATACAATTCCGAAGTTCAAACCGGGCATGACGATTCACAAAATCAATGACTTTGTTTTCAAAAGAATGGATGAAGAATTGATTAAACTGGGACTTTATACTTGGAATGATGTGAAGAATCAGGATCCTGACATGCCGTGCTTCAAGAAATATTATATGCACAACACGAGTCACTTTATCGGTCTTGACGTCCACGATGTGGGACAGCGCGACTGGGTATTCCAGCCTGGTCATGTGCTCAGCTGCGAGCCTGGCATCTACATCGCTGAAGAGGGTATTGGCGTGCGAATCGAGACGGATGTCGTGGTGGGCAACAAACCCATCGACCTCCTTGCTGGCACACCCGTGGAAGTGGATGAGATTGAGAACGCAATGCGATAAAGAATAAATTCAAAATTCAGAATTCAAAATTCAAACTTGGATTGAGATTCTGAAACTTTAAACTTTCAACTTTGAACTTTGACCTCTGACCTTCTGAAAAGCATATTATCCTGTCGCAGTCTCTCCATTGTGGGGATGGCGAAGAATACCGGAAAGACGGTGTGTCTGAACTATGTCCTGGACCAGCTGCGCACGACGGATAAGGTGATTGCGGTCACTTCCATCGGCGTGGACGGAGAGAAGACGGACCAGGTGACCAAGACCGAGAAACCGGAAGTGGTCTTGGCGAAGAATACCTATTTTGTCACTTCGGAGTACTATTATCGCCAACGGCAGTTGTTGTCGGAGATATGCGAGCTTTCGGAGGAGACGACCTCGTTGGGACGGCTGGTCACGGCGCGCGTGCTGCAGGAGGGCAAAGTGATATTGGCCGGGCCTGCTTCCACAGGACGCATACGTGCGCTCATCGCGCAGATGCAGGCCATGGGCGTGGATCTCACCATTGTGGACGGTGCGCTGTCGCGCAAAAGCCCAGCATCACCTTCCGTGACTGACGGGCTGATTCTGACCACGGGCATGGCTATGGCTCCGGATCTCAATACAGTAGTGGCCAAGACAAAGTTTGTCTATCAGCTGACGCAATTGCCCGAATATGAGACGGACGAGAGTGAACGCATGATGCAGTGCGACTCTGGTATCTATGCGGTAGGGGAGGGAACCCTGCACCGCCTGCCTGTCGCGTCGCCATTGCTGTTTGCGCAATACAAGGATAAACTGTTCAGTCATGGGAACACGCTTTTTATCAGCGGCATAGTCACGGACAACATGCTGGAATTTTTCCGCGGGCAGGCTAACGTGAAGGACATTGTACTGGTGGTCAAGGATTTCACAAAGATATTCGTCACCCCGTTCGTGCTGCACGGTTTTTTGCAGAAGGGTGGGCGGCTGATGGTCTTGAAACGCCCCAACTTATTGGCGATGTGCATCAATCCCACGTCTCCATCCGGCTTCAAGGTGACATCCGAGCAGTTGCAAGAGGCTTTGGGTGCAGTGGTTGACGTGCCAGTGTACGACGTGAAAAAGATTTCAGAAGATAATTGATTGAAAATCAATTCACTGATAAATGATAATTTGGGTCAATGATTTTTTTTATTTTTTTAAGTGCTGTTTAAATAAATTTTGTACATTTGCAAAGTAAAACAAAATTAATATGGCACCGAAAAAAGTAAGAAAAGTAAGTCCGAAAACACCGGCATCTAAACCCAAGAAAAGGTTCAAGTATATCAAGATTGTGGAGTTAGTTGACGATCCGTATAATTTGAGGTAGAATGTCACGGTACTTTCTTGATACACACGTTATAGGGTGGCTGTTAAGCAACGACCCTAAATTAAATGAACACATAAAGGAAGATATAGAGTATCCATATTGACAGAGTCATTATCGCGGACTGTATCGCCAACAAATATACAATGGTGAGTCATGATGCGAAATTCCCGTATTATCGGAAATATGGACTGAAATTATTGGAGGCATAAAATTGTTTTCAATCATGGGGAGCCGGATGTAAATCTTGGCAACGTTGGTGGCAAATAGATACAAAAAAAAACAGCGCAATTTGCGCTGTTACTTAGTAGCGGGGGCAGGACTCGAACCTGCGGCCTCCGGGTTATGAGCCCGACGAGCTACCACTGCTCTACCCCGCAATGTTTACGGCTGCAAAAATACACTTTTTTTGTTATTCACAAATAATTGATGAAAAAAATTGTGGTATCAATTATTTTTATATCTTTGCACCCCCAAATTAAAAGAGGCTCTTTAGTTTGGGAATGAAGAAGTTAACCTCATTTAGTAACCTTTAAAAAAACCTATTGTCCAGGTTAACAGGACAAATTTTAATGTCAGAAGAAATGATTAACACTCCTGAAGAAGTGGCTGCTCCCGCAGAAAACGCCGCTGAAGTAGTAGAAAATGTTGCTGAAACAGCAGCAGAAACAGTTGAAACCGTTGAGGAAGTTGCCGCTCCCGCAACAGAGGCGAAACCGCGCCCGAAACACGATTTCACCAGCGCTTACGGTTCTCTTGAGAACTTTGATTGGGATAAGATTGATGACGATGGCGACAAGTATGCAGCCGACGAGAAAGCAAGACTCGAAGATCTTTATACCAAATCTTTCAAATCCGTTGATGAGAACGCCGTTATCATGGGTAAGGTTGTCTCCATCAGCAGCCGTGAGGTGGTGGTCAACATCGGTTTCAAATCCGATGGCGTGATCAACGCTTCCGAACTTCGTTACAACCCCGACCTCAAGATCGGCGACGAAATCGAAGTCTATGTGGAAAGCCAGGAGGATGCCAATGGCCAACTCCAACTCTCCCACAAACGCGCCCTCATCCTCAAATCATGGCAGCGCGTTAACGAAGCCTACGACAACCAGGAAATCATCACCGGCTATGTCAAGGGCAAAACCAAAGGCGGTCTCATTGTGGACGTCTTCGGTATCGAAGCCTTCCTCCCTGGCTCCCAGATCGATGTCAAACCTATTCGCGACTACGACGTGTTTGTTGACAAGACCATGGAGTTCAAGGTTGTGAAGATCAACCACGACTACAAGAACGTGGTTGTTTCCCACAAAGCCCTCATCGAGGCTGAAATCGAAGCTCAGAAGGCTGAAATCATCAGCAAACTTGAAAAGGGTCAGATTCTGGAGGGTACTGTCAAGAACATCACCTCCTACGGTGTATTCATCGACCTTGGCGGCGTGGATGGTCTTATCCATATCACCGACCTCTCTTGGGGCCGCATCTCCAATCCGGAGGAGGTTGTCCAACTCGACCAGAAGATCAATGTGGTCATCCTCGATTTCGACGAGAGCAAGAAACGTATCGCCCTCGGCCTCAAACAACTCACCCCGCATCCTTGGGACAATCTTGATCCTAATCTCAAAGTGGGTGACAAGGTTAAAGGCAAAGTGGTTGTCATCGCTGACTACGGCGCATTTGTGGAGATTATCCCCGGTGTCGAAGGTCTCATTCACGTTTCCGAAATGTCTTGGTCTCAGCATCTCCGCACCGCCCACGACTTCCTCAAAGTCGGCGACGAAGTGGAAGCTGTTGTCCTTACCCTCGACCGCGAGGACCGCAAGATGTCTCTCGGCATCAAGCAACTCATCCCCGATCCTTGGGCTGACATCACGACCAAATATCCTGTCGGTTCCAAACATACCGCTACTGTCCGCAACTTCACCAACTTCGGCATCTTCGTCGAACTCGAAGAGGGCGTTGACGGCCTGATTCACATCTCCGACCTCTCCTGGTCCAAGAAAATCAAACACCCGGCAGAGTTTACCAAGATTGGCGAACCTATCGAGGTCGTGGTACTGGAAGTCGATACCGAGAATCGTCGTCTCAGCTTAGGCCACAAACAACTCGAGGAGAATCCTTGGGATGTCTTCGAAACCGTATTCACCGTTGGTTCCGTGCACCAGGGCACTATCACCTCTATGAATGACAAGGGTGCTGTGGTGGCTCTGCCTTACGGTATCGAAGGTTTTGCATTCAACCGTAACCTGATGAAAGAGGACAAGACAACTGCTAAGGTTGACGACGTGCTCGATTTCATGGTGGTTGATTTCTCCAAGGAATCCAAGAAAATCCATTTGTCCCACACCAAGACTTGGCAAGCTTCCAAGGAGGATGAGGACAAACAGAGAGAGGATGAGGCCAGAAAACAGGCCAAGGAAATCGCCAAGATCAACGAAAGCAATGTAGAAAAAGCTACGCTTGGTGACTTGGATGTGCTCCAATCCTTGAAGGAGAATCTTGAGAAAGAAGGTAGATAATTATCTTTTTCCTGAATAATGAGGCGTCCTGAGAATGGACGCCTTTTTTTTGTATCTTCGCCGCCGAATTTTTAAAAGATGAAAAAGATTGTTTTTATATTGGTCCTGATTGTGATGTCCCTGGCTTCGGTGCAGGCGCAGCGATTCATCGGTTATCTTTCCGCTGGCGCGAACTTCTGCCAGATCGAGGGCGATGACGTGCACGGTTTCTACAAAGTGGGCGTGAACGCCGGCCCCGGTGTCATGCTCCCGCTGGGCCGCAAGCAGAATATGTCCATATCCGCCGAACTGCTCTATGTCCAAAAAGGCTCCTATTGCCCCTACAAGTTTGATCCGTTCGATACCGCGCTCTACGCTCCATCCATGTATGAGGATGTAAACCGCGACATTCCGTTCGATCCCGAGGTGAAGTGCAGAATGGCTCTCGATTACATCCAGATTCCGGTGATATTCCGGTACGAGGACATGCGATCAGGATGCTTTATCGGCGCGGGTTTCGCCTGGAGCCGCCTGGTACGCGCCAAAGAGGTGTACAATGGATTTACACGCACAACCAGTGTGACATCGGGCACCTTCAGGACCAGCGACTGGAATATTCTCGTGGATGCAGGCATACGCCTGTACAAGAACTTGACGCTCAATGTGCGCTGGGAATACTCCTTGGTACCCATCCGAATGATGGATTACAACATCGGCAAATATAACTCATCAGGCAACTTTGAGGTGACCAATCACTGGGTCGGCAAAATGCACAACCATGTGCTCACCTTCCGCCTGACCTATTTCATCAACGAGAAATTCGTTAAAAACACCAAAACCAAAAACGACGGAACGCGTATCGGTACCCCATGGGTGCGCGAAATCCCGGATTATGACAAATAAAGAACAAATATCTCATAAATTATGCATATTAAATCGGCATTTCTGATTCTTTCAGCTTTTGTCATGGTGATGATGACTTCCTGTGACAAAAAGTTGAATCTCATGGCAGACTACAAGGACATCTCATTTACCTATGCTATCCTGAACCAGAAGGATTCCATACATTTTTTTAAAATATACAAGGGCTATCTGACTGAAGATAATGCTTACGAGGCTGCCATGGACTGGGAAAACATCTATTACCCGGTGGATTCCATTGAAGTCAGACTGGAGGAACGGTCCGAGAGCGGCACGTTGTTACGAACTGCCATCCTGGACACTACGACAAGAGTGGCAAGGCAGAGTGGGTATTTTGCGTATCCCAAGCAACTGCTGTATTATTCCACATGGAAATTGGATGCTGAAAACTCATACCGCCTGGTCATCAAGCATGTGAACACGGGGAAAGAGGTGTATGCCGAGACTCCCATAGTGGGCAATTTTTCAATCAAAAATCCGCAACAGTCGTGGAATATGAATTCGGACAAGGCTTCCACTATCAAATTCTATGCGGCATCCAATGCTGCTGCATACGATTTGTATTTACACTTTTATTATGTGGAGGTGAATAAAAATACGGGTGCTGTTGCTCATAAGGTAATCACCAAGAAACTGAATGCTGATTTTGTCCGTTCCACCACGACAAGCGAGGTCTCCTATATCGGTTTTGTCCCCAATACCTTCTACAAGCTTCTCGCTCAGAATCTGGAGCCAGATGAAAATGTGACGCGCTATATTGATGCTATTGACGGTGTTCCGTATAATTGCATTCAATTGCAGGTCTGGGCGGCAGGCAAGACCTATCTGGATTATTACAATGTTTCCCATCCGAGCAGCAGTATTGTGCAGAATAGATTGGAATACACCAACTTTGTGTCGGATGACAAGGATGCATACGGCATTTTGACTTCCCGCAACACGTGCTACCGGAATCTGCAGTTCAGTCCCACAGAACACAACGAGGACACCTTGGTGCAAGGTGCGGTCACCAAAGATCTCGGATTTGATTATTATCGTAACTCGCCGTTCTTTCCAACGAATAAATAGTCTCTATTCGTGGCAGCGGTATCCTGATTTGATCAGGTACTGGCGGTGGAAGGACACTCTTTTGGAGAAATTCTTGAAATCCTTTTTGTCGAGCGGCGTCCAAACGCACTCGGATAGTGCGCAGAGTCTGGGCAGCAGCATGAATTCAGCCTGCTCGGGCGTGTTGATGAACTCTGTCCAGAGGTTGCATTGACCGCCCAGGATGTGTTTGGCTTGTTCTTGGGTTAAGCCATCGGGCATGGGGTCGAAGCTGTACGCTTTCTCCAAGGTTACCAGGCCTGTCATGGCCAAAGGCTCCTTATCGGGATCGCCTTGATAGTAGTTGAAATAGCAGTGGCTGGTGGGGCAGAGGATGACGTCGTTGCCGTGCTTGGCGGCGGTTTTGGCTACGTCAAGGCTCTGCCAGCACATCACGTCGCACCGGTTTACCATGTTGTCAGACACGATGTCGTCCCACATGATGGCCGTCTTGCCGAACTGTTTCAGATGCTGTTCCATCTCATTCATGAGCCATTGCTGAAGGGCGGTTTCATCGGCAAGCCCTTTGTCCTGGATACGCTGCTGGCACTTGGGGCAAACCTGCCAGTTGTCGTTGAAAGCCTCGTCGCCGCCAATATGGATAAGAGGATAGGGGAATAGTTCCGCCACTTCCGTGAGCACGTTTTTGTAGAAGGTGATTACGTCGTCGTTGCCGGCGCACATGATAGCCTTCGGAGGCCAGTAGGGTCCGACGGCCACCGTGTATGGATAGTCGTCGCAGGCGTATTGCGGGTAGGTGGCCAGAATTGCGCTGCAATGGCCGGGGATTTCAATCTCTGGGATGATGTCGATGTGCCTTGCGGCGGCGTACTGGATGATGTCGCGAATCTGGGCTTTGGTGTAGTATCCGCCGTAAGTGGCCGGTTCGTCTGGCTGTACCGGATGCAGGGTGTCCCAGCTTGTGCGTTCGGGGCGCCATGCGCCGATGGCGGTGAGTCCCGGGTATTGGTCGATCTGGATGCGCCAGCCATGATCATCGGTCAGGTGCCAGTGGAACTTGTTCAGTTTATAGGAGGCCATCAGGTCGAGGTAGCGTTTCACGAAATCCACATCGAAGAAGTGCCGTGACACGTCGAGGTGTGCGCCGCGGTATGCGAAACGCGGATAGTCGGTAATCTTGGCACAGGGGATATGAAACTCCTTCGAGTCTGCAAGCTGGTCAAGGTAGGCCATCTGCCGGATGGTCTGGAACGCGTAGAACAGCCCTGCCGTTGTGTTCGCCTTGGCAATGATGCGGTTGCGCTTCACCGTGAGTGTGTAGCCTTCCTCACCGATTCCCTTGTCTTCCTTTTTGTTGATTTCAAAGAGAATGTAGTTTCCGTGGCTGCTGCTCTTGTCACCCAGGTTAGGCTTTATCTTGAAAGTCTGTCTGTAAATGTCATGGATGGTTTTGGAGAAGTTTCCGGTCTCCGCCCCCAGGTTCTCGAAACAGAGATATGTCTCGTTGTTGATGGTGAAGCTGCCGCTTTTGGGCGTGCATTCCACTGGTTCCGGGATGATGACGATGATGTTGGGCTTGTGGCAGCTGCATATCAACAGGCTGCAGCAGACTATCAATAGAAGAGTTTTGACGGATTTCATTGTGATTTTTTTTAGGCTGCGAAGATACAAAAATTGACAAATGACGGTTAAAAACTATTTCGTTTTGTATGGGATGAAGTGGATTGATTTCGTAATTTTGCGACATTGATTTAGTGTACTGTGCAATATAAAACCCTTAGTGGAGTTATTATATCAAATTTTTTTGTCATGAAAAAGTTACTTTGTGTCATAATCGGAATGCTGGCGTGCGTTTCTCTGTTTGCTCAGGCGGAGAATGCCAACTATTATATTGAGGGCGACTATGAGATCAGCCGCGGCGATAACAACCAGTTCGTCTATACCCTCTCCAATATCACCTCCAAGGGCATAACATTCGCGCCCGTAAAGACGATTACGGGACACGTGGAGGACGATGAGTCCATTTCTTTTGCTTTCGAGAAAGCCCAGACCGACTATCCCGGCGGTTTTGAAGAGGGACTCAAGTTCTGGAAATGGCAGTATGACGGCAAAGAGTACCGCTGGCAGCGCGACAGCGAGGTCAAGGATGCCCAGCAGCAGTTCAAGACCGATGGCGTGATGGTCGTGATGCTCATTCTCGACTGCAGCACTTCTCTCGGCGAGGTCAACTTCGCCAAACTGCAAAATGCAGCCATCAAGTTCATCGATGTGATGTACAACGCTTCGCCCAACGGTAGCGTGCGCCTCGGTATCATCGGCTTCAACACCATGAGCAATACCGACAAGATGGTGCTCGACATCCAGCCGCTCACCGCCAGCACCAAATCGTCCATGATCCAGTTTATCCACAGTCTTACATTATATAATAATACATCATTATATTATGCCATGCACAAGGGCTCTGATATGATCGGCAATTATGTCTCGTCCATGAGTGCCTCCGACCGTGAGAAATATGATTATGCCTGCATGGTGTCTTTCACCGACGGCTATGACAACCACTCTTCCGACGAGCGCATCGGCATCCCCGACAAGGGCCTCGACAATCCGTATTTCCAGTATGTGCGCGACAATGTGGTGGACAAATTGATTGGTGGAAAAGAGTTGAAGAGCTATGTGATTGCCATCAAGGGCAATGACGTGGCCGAGGATAACCAACTGTACCAGACTGTTTTCAAAGGGTTGGCTTCTGAAAGTCCGTTCCTGCTGGAGGACTTCAATCAGTTGGAGGCCCAGTTTGAGAACATGGCCAAGGAGTTGATGAAACGTTGGCAGAATGTGACCTGCTACGTGCCTGCCGCTTATCGTGGAAAAATCCGCTGGACGCTGGGCGATGGCACTGAAGCTGCCCCTAAGAAGACCCCTGTGATCGAACCCAAACAGACGCAGGCCCCTGAACCCAAGCCCGTCCGTACCAAGAAGAACTTCTGGGGCGTGAACGGAGCTGCTGTGTTTGAATACGCTTCCGCCATGCAACCCATCTTTTATGTGGGTGTAGGTGCCGGTCTTGATTTTGCCGTCCCGAAGGAGAAGGCTGCTATTGGCGGCATGCTCTCCCTCAAATACTGCTTCGGAGGCCCTACGCATGTGCATGCAGGCCCGCTGTTCATTTTCGGCGATTATGAAAACAACACCACATTTATGCTGGGTACTGCCTTGGATTTGCGTTTTCAGACGGCTTCTCCCAAATACATGAAAGTGAATGAGCATCTGGCCGCCAATTACCAAGAACAATGGCTTGGCGACAAATGCGGAGCAGGCGCTACCTTGAGATTAGGTGCCACCACTATTGTGAAGAAACTCTATTTCTTCACTGATCTGACGCTGGGTGGTTATAAGGCCAAATATCAAAGTCTGAAAGGAATATCTGTGACGGGTGCCGATGGCAATGAGATTATAACATATCCGACCACATCTCCCACGCATCTCTATTTCAATGTTTCATTTAATGTAGGATATAGGTTCTAGAACGAGAATAGACTATACCAAGAAGGCCGACTGCGCGATGCCGTCGGCGAACCAAAGACCGGTTGCTGTAAGACAGAGCCGGTCTTTTTCTATGCGGTAGTGCTCCGGCGCGACGTGCGTGCGGAAGTGCTCTTCCAGTGCCTTTCGGCGCAAGCCTCCGAACCGCGCGCCCAGCGCGCTGAGGTCCACGCCTGCGCGAGTGCGGAGGCCGAGCAGCAGCGTCTCGTTGTAGAGATCGTCTTCGGTCAGCGTCTCCCTCTCCTCACAGTCTTTGCCCTGTGCCATGTTCTCCGCGTATTGCTTGAGGTTGGCAGGGTTCCACTGGCGACTGTGCCCGTCGAACGAGTGCGCGGCGGGGCCCAGTCCTAGATAGGGCGTGTGGTTCCAGTAGGAAGAGTTGTGCTTCGATTCGAAGCCTGGCATGGCGAAATTGGAGATTTCGTACTGTTGCAAGTTGGAGAGGGGGAGCATCTCCTGCAGAATTTGGTACTGTTGCGCGGCGAGGTCGTCATCCACGGGTGCGTGGCTCCGGCGCTCGATTTGTTTGTATAGGATGGAGTTCTCCTCCGGCGTGAGTGCGTAGCAGGAGAGATGGCGCACGGGCAGGGCGAAAGCGGTGCGCAGGTCCTCGCGCCAATGCGCGTTGTCGCGCTCCGAAACCCCGTAGATGAGGTCGATGGAGAGATTGTCGAAGGCGGCGGCAGCGTTGTCCACGGCCTTCAGCGCCTCTTCCGCAGTGTGCCGCCGCCCCATGAAGCGCAGCACGGGGCCTTGGAACGACTGTACCCCGATGCTCAGGCGATTTACGCCCAATGCGCGCAGCCCCGCACAGTACCCCGGCGTGAGCTGCTCGGGATTGGCCTCCATGGTGAACTCTTGGACATTCCCCAAGTCGAAAGTGTCGGATAATAAGCGCATGATATCTTCCAGCTCATTGAGTGTCAGCAGGCTGGGGGTGCCCCCGCCGAAATAGACGGTTCGTATGGGATTTTTCCCAAGATAATCCTGGCGTAGCCGCACCTCCTTTCGAAGCGCGTCCAAAAACGATTCTTTCCCATGCAGATTCGCTACTGAATAGAATCCGCAATAGACGCACTTGCTTTTGCAAAAGGGGACGTGGAGGTAGAGCATTGGGGGGTAGAGATTATAGTTAATAGTTGATAGTTGAAGGAATAAATTCCCCTTCTGTTAGAAGGGGTGGCCGAAGGCCGGGGTAGTAATATGATTTTAATGCTTGACATTTTCTCGAAATGAAGAAATGCAAAATTACACATATTTTTTATATCTTTGCAGTTTGTTAAAAAAAGCGGTATCTATTAACTAAATCTCTTTATATTAATAATTTAAATTTTTACTTATGGAAAACTTAGTAAAGTATGTATGGATCGTGTTTTGCGCATCCATTGTCGCGCTGGGTTTCGCATTCTTCTTCTATCGCAGAATGCTGAAGGAAGATGAAGGTACTCCCACTATGCGTGAAATCGCTTCCCACGTCCGCAAGGGCGCCATGGCTTACCTGAAACAGCAGTACAAGGTGGTGGGCATCGTGTTCGTCATCCTCGCAGTGCTGTTCTTCATCATGTCGCTGTTCGATTTGCAGAACGGTTGGGTATGGTTCGCTTTCCTCACCGGCGGTTTCTTCTCCGGTTTGGCTGGCTTCCTCGGCATGAAGACTGCTACGTATGCCTCCGCTCGTACCGCCAACGGTGCGCGCCAGAGCCTTAACAAGGGCTTGCAGGTGGCTTTCCGTAGTGGTGCCGTGATGGGTCTCACCGTCGTCGGTCTCGCCCTTTTGGACGTGTCCGTGTGGTTCCTCATCCTCAACTACTTCATCCCCGAAACCAACCATCTCGTCATCATCACTACCACGATGCTGACCTTCGGTATGGGTGCCTCCACACAGGCCCTGTTCGCACGTGTGGGCGGCGGTATCTACACCAAGGCCGCTGATGTGGGTGCTGACTTGGTAGGCAAAACCGAATTCAATATCCCTGAGGACGACCCGCGCAACCCTGCTACTATCGCCGACAACGTGGGCGACAATGTGGGTGACGTGGCCGGTATGGGCGCTGACCTGTACGAGTCCTACGCTGGTTCTATTCTTTCCACGATGGCTTTGGGTGCTGCTGCTTTCGCCTCCATCGGTGCTGAAATGCAGATGAAATCCATCCTTGCCCCGATGATGATTGCTGCTGTAGGCGTGATTCTTTCCGTAATCGGTATCTTCATCGTCCGTACGAAAGAAGAAGCTAACATGACGGAACTGCTCAAGGCTTTGAGCCGCGGTACCAATACAGCCGCTATCCTCATCGCTGTGGCTACCTTCGCTATCTTCGCATTGGTGTTCGGTACTCAGGATAACATGTGGTGGCACGTTTCCCTGTCTGTGGTGGTCGGTTTGCTGGCCGGTGTCATCATTGGTAAATCAACGGAATACTACACTTCCCAATCCTTCAAGCCCACTCAGAAAGTGGCTGAGTCTTCCCAAACAGGTCCTGCTACCGTGATTATCTCCGGTATCGGTCTGGGTATGATCTCTACTGTGGTTCCGGTGCTCACTATCGGTATTGCTATCATTTTGGCTTTCTTGTGCGCCAACGGCTTCCAGATTGCTTTCACGCCGGAGAACCTCTCTCTGGGTCTGTATGGTATCGGTATTGCCGCTGTGGGTATGTTGTCCACGCTGGGTATCACGCTGGCTACGGACGCTTACGGTCCTATCGCCGACAACGCCGGTGGTAACGCCGAGATGAGCGGTTTGGATCCTGAGGTCCGCAAGCGCACCGACGCTCTCGACGCTCTGGGTAACACCACGGCTGCCACGGGCAAAGGCTTCGCTATCGGTTCCGCAGCTCTGACGGCTCTCGCACTGCTCGCTTCCTACGTGGAAGAAATCAAGATGGCCCTCATTCGTATCGCCGATGGTGCCAGCAATGGCTTGGCTCAGGTGGCCGATGGCGTGCAGAAAACGGCTGAAGAGCTTGCCAATGCCAATCTTATTGATTTCATGAGCTGGTACAACGTCTCCCTGATGAACCCGAAAGTGCTCGTGGGTGTCTTCATCGGCTCCATGATGGCCTTCCTGTTCTGCGGTCTCACCATGAACGCTGTGGGTCGCGCTGCCCAGAAGATGGTGGAAGAAGTGCGTCGTCAGTTCCACGAAATCAAGGGCATCCTCACCGGTGAGGGTACACCTGATTACGCTCGTTGCGTGGCTATCTCCACGAAGGGTGCTCAGCACGAAATGCTGCTGCCTTCCATTCTCGCCATTTTGGCTCCTATCTGTACGGGTCTTATCCTCGGCGTGGCCGGCGTGCTCGGTCTGCTCGTGGGCGGCCTTGGCGCAGGCTTCGTGTTGGCTATCTTCATGGCTAATGCCGGTGGCGCTTGGGACAATGCCAAGAAGTATGTCGAGGAAGGCAACTTCGGAGGCAAGGGCTCTGACAACCATAAGGCTACCGTGGTGGGCGACACCGTGGGCGATCCTTTCAAGGATACTTCCGGCCCGTCCCTGAACATCCTCATCAAGTTGATGAGCATGGTCTCCATCGTGATGGCTGGTCTTACCGTAGCTTGCCACTTGCTATAGTAGCGCGCTATGACAGATATAAAGAGCACCGGACTCCGGTGCTCTTTTTTTTATTGTCAATACTCTTTCCTTTTCCCGGGTTTCCCCATGGTGAACAGGCCGTCGCCGGTGGCGGTGAGCACGTAGAGTCCCTTGCGGCGTGCGTAAATGTCGGAATCGTTGGCGTAACGCATGGCAGCAATGGCTACGTACACTACTCACCTTCCATGCGGCAAAAATAATGAATATTTTAATATTAAAATAATGTTTATAAAAAATATTTTTAAATTTCATTAATTGTATCAAGAAAAATGTATCTTTGCAGCGTTAATAAAATAACCATTTTAATTACAAAGAATATGAGAACAAAAGCACATTTTTCGCGGCCATATCCTGATTTCAGGGCTCTGCTGAAATCCGTTATGGAAAGCGGGCGCCGCATGGGCTGTTTACCTTGAAGATGAGCGGCGAGGAGACCTTTACTATGCTGAAGCCGGAAATACCGATGGAATTTTGAGGTGCATTATTTCCCCTCTCTCTTCAATACAATCAAAACCGTGTAGATGAGGATTTTGATGTCCATCTGCAGCGACATGTTCTCAATGTAGAGCATGTCCCAGCGGAGGCGTTCGAGCATCTCATCCACGTTCTCGGCGTAGCCGAACCGGACTTGACCCCAGGATGTTAGCCCTGGCTTGATGCCTAACAGGAGAGGGTAGTAGGGGGCGCGTTCCACAATCTGGTCGATGTAGAACTGGCGTTCGGGGCGCGGGCCAACCAAGGACATGTCCCCGATGAGCACATTGTAGAATTGCGGGGTCTCGTCCAGACGGTACTGGCGCATGAACTTGCCGAACGGGGTGATGCGGGCGTCCTCCTTGGAGGAAAGTGCCGGGCCGGCGTCTTCGGCATTGACGTACATCGAACGGAACTTGATGATGTTGAAGGGCTTGCCGTGGTAACCGATGCGCTCTTGCTTGTAAAATATGGGACCAGGCGAGGATTTCTTGACCTTGATGGCGAGGAAGATATAGAGCGGTGAGAGCAGTATGAGCGCGATGAGCGACAGAAGGATGTCCATGCCTCGCTTGACGAAGCGTTGCCATGTGGGCAGATACTCCGGCGAAATGGAAATGAGCGGCTCGTACAGTACTGAGGAGGTCTTCACCTTGCCCATCAGCACGTCTTGCATGTTGGCGGGCATGCTGATGGTGATGTTGCGGTTGTCGCGGGCCAGCACGATGATCTGTTCCAAATATTTTCGCTGTCCATTGTGCAATGCGATAATCAGCTCCTCAATGTGCCGCTGATTGATGATCTCTTCCAAATGGCTGATGTCTCCCAAACAAGGCAGTTTTTCTTTCATCTCATCCTGATGGTCGGAATCCACTGTGACATAGCCGATCAGGAAGTTGCCAGGGGCAGGGTTCTGGTTCATGACCATGTTGTATGCCTGCAACGCGAATTCATCGCAACCCACAATGATGGTGTTGAAACCGATTTTCCCGCTATGAATCTTGCGGTTGATGCGTGTGGTGATAATCAGACGCGGGACGTAGGTGAGGATGAACTGCCACGAAAAGAGGAACATCATGTATCGCACGTAGTCTTGAGGCTTGGTGACAATGTCGTCCAAGATGAAGGCGAAGAAAAACACCAGTACGCCGATGAGGGTGATACTGAAAGTGGTGACCAATTCAGATAGGCGGGACTTGCGGTAAATCTTGTTGTAGTAGCTGGACAGAGCGTGTAAGAACACCCAATAGACCGGGCATAGCAACATGCCCCAGAAGAACTTGGGGTCGTGTCCGACGGCTTGCAGTATGCCGGAGAAGTTCATGTGCTCGCCGACGTGTTTTCTGTAGAAATAAAAGCATACCCAGGTGAAGAGGGCGGCTGAAATGTCAAAAATGAGATATAGTGCGGTTAGTCCTTTCTTGTTCATGCGGTAGTTTAGACGCTGGGTTCGTAGATGATTTTGATGTTGTCGATATAGAAGTTGGTGTTTTTGTTCTTTTCCCCGATACCGGTAAGAACGATGGACGCCGTGGTCCATGCTGTGCCGGTGTAATGATAGCTGCTGATAACCTTGGCCAGGTCAAAATAGATGGTCTTCCATTCCCCGTCAGTGGCGTACATGCCGCCCAAGGAATGGACGGTGTTGGGATATTGTCCGGTGGATAGTTTCAGCCCCACTTCCATGTTTTCGTCAATCTTGTATGTCACCTCCAGCATTACATAGTAGTTGCGTGCGGGTAGTGTGATGTAAGGGGTGGCCACGTCGAAATAGTCGTCGCTGTTCATGGAGATGAACCCGACACTCCGGCCATCGTGATGGTCAGGTATGAACGTGAGGTTGTGCGCAGTGTCGGTAGGGGAGAAGGAGGAACTGTTGATGAAAGTCTCCAAATACGGACAGGTTGAATAGGATGTGTATCTGAAGCTGAGCGGATCGTCGGAAAATGGATAAGTCTCTCCCGGCTTTAGCAGGACTTTTTTCATGAGGACGTTGAAGAACGGATAGCCCATCACCGTGTTTGTCATGCCGGTTTTGCGGAAAGCGGGCAGGATGACAACGGATGCGGTATCTTCGCCGTTCATGTCCAAGACGGGCACTTTGCAGGGCACTTCCCAGCACCCCAGGTTTTTGCCGTTTACATACACGTTCACATGTGTGAAGGTGTGCTGTTGGAAGGCCGACAACTGTTCCTCGTCGTACGAGGTGCCGTGTGTCTCATTGTAATTACTGACATCTACACAGTTGTTGATGTCTTCGGGAGTGATTAGAATGTAGGCCGGTGTGAGATTGGGTTGCTTGCAGGATGCTGCGAGAAAAATGGTCCACATCAGGAAAAAGTAAACGGTTTTTTTCATAAAAGGGAATTTGCTTGTCTTAACGAAAGAAAAGGCTGATTATTGCTTGCAATGAATATTTTATTTAGAAGTTAATTGTGTTTGTTTTTTTGTATTTTTGCACGCTGCAATGTTAACAAGTAATAGTTAATTTTAAATATCAAAACAATGAAAAAAGTTTATTTTTTAAGTTTGATTTTGTGCGCTATTTTAGGGTTGAACGCACAAACTGTGGTCCTCAGCGAGGATTTCTCCGGCATTACGGACAGTAATTCCACTTCAATCGCCTTCAGTCTTGACCAATATACGCAAGTTCCCGGTTGGACTGGCGATTGGGTGTACCCGAGCACTGGAAAGGTGAAAGTGGGCAAGTCCTCCGCAGCAGGCTTTATCCAGACTCCTGCACTGGACCTTTCCGCCAACGGTGGTCAGTTTACCGTGTCCTTTGATGCGAAGGCATGGAGTGGTGATGCTACCAGTTTGATAATTGAGGTGGATGGTACCCCTTACACGATTCCTGGATTGAGCACGACGACTTTCAATTCTTTTTCCATACCTTTCACTGGCGGCACCTCGACTACTACGATCAAATTCCAGGGATTACAGGATAACAGAGCCCGTTTCTTCCTCGACAATGTGGTGGTTGTATCCGAAATGGCCGGTCCGGACTTGGTGCCTCCTTTTGTGGCATCTGTTAACCCGTCGGACAATGCTCTTGCCGTAACTTTTAGCGAAGTAGTGGACGCAACCAGTGCACAAACCGTTGCCAATTACTCTCTTGACAATAATATTTCCGTTACCTCTGCCACTCTGAGCGGCCGCGTGGTGACGCTGGCTGTCAATCCTGCCTTGGTTGAGGGTAATACATACACCCTTATTGTGAGCAATGTGGCCGACACAGCTGGCAATGCGATGACCACCCCTGACACGGTGGTGTTTACATACGGTGTTGCTCCCGAATTCAATTGCGCCACCATTGCCGATTTGCGTTCCAAACTGGATTTCACTGACCATACCGTCAATAACTCTTCCAATGTGGAATACAAACTTACCGGCGAGGTTGTGGTGACCGCCGTGGCCTCATACAACAATCAGAAAGTGCTGCAAGATGAAACCGGCGCCATCCTGGTTTACGATCCGGACAACAAACTTGGTACTCTTGATGTCGGCGACAAGGTGAAAAATATCTATGGTACACTGACCAACTACTACGGCTTCCTTGAGTTCAAACCCACGCAGGCATATGGCACGTTGGTTTCCATGTTCGAAGATGTTACCCCGATGACCATCACTCTGTCACAACTCAATGATCAGGATTTCATGATTCAGCATCAGGCTGAGTTGATCAAATTGCAAAATGTCTCGTTCACCTCAACAGGTCAATTTGCCACACTCAGCACTTACGAGATTACTCAAGACGGTGTCACGGCTACTGCTGTTTATCCTTATTTCCAGGATGCCAATACCATCGGTCAGGATATTCCTACTGGTATGATCAATATCACGGGCTTCAACTTCTCTACCAGCAAGATTGGCAACACCTATCCAGAGTACAGATACTACATCGTGCCTCGCAGCATGAACGACTTCGGTACGGGCATCAACAGCTATGTTTCTGAAAAAGATGTCACCATAGCTCCTAACCCTGCAGTTGACTATATGAACGTGACGGTGAAGAATGACAACTTCCAGGTCAGCCACTGCTATATTGTGGATATCAACGGTAAGGTGGTCTCCGCACAGGATGTCGAGAACAACAACTTTAGCGTGAATGTCAGCAGCATGGCCTCTGGTCTCTATTTCATTCGTTTGACGGATGGCAAGAGCAATGTCACCACGAAATTCATCAAGAAGTAATCAGGATTTTGATAATAATAGAAAAGGCGACCTGTAAGGTCGCCTTTTTTGTTGGGGAACAAAATGTCCTTTAATTGCACTTGACCCTGAAATAGCTAGTGTAGTTGTTGGGATAGATTCCATCGTACTCGCTCTGATTAATGTCCAGGCTGGAGCAATGGTCCCTACCAATAACATCCACGAAATTGATAGATGAGTTGTAGTTGGATGTCACACCATTTCTTTCCGTCCACGTTTCAGTACGGCAGGTGCAAGTTCTGGTTTTCTCACAAGAACAAATGCAGAAAGCAATAGCTGCGACTGCAGTGAAAAGTAGCAGTTTCTTTTTCATAATCGGATATTGGACTGTTATCGCATTGTCCGCATCGGGTTAAAATAATGGATTTTGAAATTATGTGTTGCAAAAATAATGATTTTTTAAAAATCTACTGTTATGAAAAAAGTATTTGAAAAAAATAATTTTTTTCCGTTGCCAGATATTGAAAAAAGTGTATTTTTGCAGCCGCAAATGAGGGTTGTTAGCTCAGTGGTTTAGAGCGCTGCTTTCACACGGCAGAGGTCATAGGTTCAACTCCTATACAACCCACAAAAAAGGGACCTGCAAGGTCCCTTTTTCGATTATTGAAGATCGCTCTTCGCCCGACTTGTCGTTACCAAATACACTCCTATCAAGATGAGTGCCAAGGCCACGGGCTTGTTCCAAGTGAAAATGTCTTGTCCTAATGCGATGGCCACGCAGGCGGTGACCAGCGGCTGCAGATTGCTGTACATGCTCACGGTGGTGGGACGGATGTGGCGCAAGGCTATCGGCAGCAGGAAATAGGAGGCCACTGTGGCGAATATCAATACCACAAACAGGCTGATATATGCGAAAGGCGTGGCATTCCCGAACACAAGCGGACAGCTCTCGCGTGAGAAGAAGGGGATGCCCATGGGCACGACAATCAAGCTTCCGTATAAGAATATCCACTTCATCATGGTGATGGGGCTGTGCCGCTGCGACACATTGCGCGTGAGCACGAGATATCCAGCGTAAAACAGGATGTTGACCATGCAGAGTATCAGTCCTAAGGCTGTGGCGTTGGCATCGCTGCCCCATGTGAAGAGCACAATCATGAGGGCGCCGCCGATGCCGATGAACACGCCGATCGATTTGCGCACCGAGATGGGCTCCTTGAGGAACGCGGCGGCCATGAGCATCACAATGAGCGGACTGGTGGCCGACACCAGTGAAACGTAGCAGGGCGAGGTGTAGCGAAACGCTTCCGAAAAGGCAATGAGCGTGCCCGCCAGCACGATGCCTCCCCAGATAAGCACGCGCATGTCGCGCTTTTCAACGCGTACACGTTCCGCCTTGGGCTTGCGCATGTTGACAAGCAGGTCCAATAACCAAAAAGCCGCCGTACCAAATAACATGCGTACGGCGGTGAAAACTTCTGGGGATATATATTGCGGGACAACGGCTTTGGAGCAGTTGGGATTGATGCCGAAGATGACATACACTGCCAATGCGGCCAGATGCCCGACCCATTTTCTGTTTTGGCTCTTATCTGACATAATATCATCGTACGGGCGAATGATAATTCGCCCGTACTGCTAATTTTTCAAGGAAGCGATTTCCTTCACGGCGTTGATGCAGGTGTCGATTTCCTCTTCCGTGTTGAAGGCGCCGATGCTCAAGCGCACGGTGCCATCGACAGGCAGGGTGCCGATGCGCTCGTGGACCAGCGGGGCGCACTGCAAACCGGTACGGCAAGCGATGTCATAGTCCACATCCAGCATGGTGCCCACGTCCATGGCCTCGAAGCCCTTGACGTTAATGGAGAGCACGGGATTCTGGTTTTCCAAGGTAGTGGCGCAATAGACGGTCACGCCTTCAATCTCGCGGAGGCCGTCGCGGAGTTTCTTCCACAGTTTCATCTCCTGGTCATGGATGTTCTGGATGCCTTTTTCCTCAATCCATTTCACGCCTCTGTACAGACCGCTGATGCCGAGCATGTTCATGGTGCCGGCTTCCAGGCGGTAGGGGTACTCGTCGAGGTGGGTGCGCACAGCAGAACGCACGCCTGTGCCGCCGAAGCGGGTTTGGCGCACTTCCACGCCCTCGGCCACGTAGGAACCGCCGATGCCGGTGGGTCCCATCAGGCACTTGTGACCCGTGAAAGCGTATGCGTCAACACCATATTCCAGCATGTTCATCTCCACGGCTCCGGCGCCTTGGCTGCCGTCCACCACGAAGATAAGGCCGTTCTCCTTACAGATCTTGCCGATTTCCTTGATAGGCTGCACGGTACCGATGACGTTGGAGCACTGTGTGCAAACCACCATCTTGGTGTTCGGTTTGATGGCTTTCTTGAAATCGTCGGGATGCACGTAACCAGCCTCGTCGAAGGGCAGGTAGGTAACTTCAATCACGCCGGCCTGCTCCAGGCAGTAGAGCGGACGAAGCACGGAGTTGTGCTCTAACATGGTACTGATGACATGGGTTCCTTTCTGTGCAAGACCCTGGATCAGGATGTTCAGGGAGTCGGTGGCGTTGTAGCTGAAGGTCAGACGACGCTCATCCACCTTGGCACCTCCGTTGAAGAGTTGGGCCAGCAGGCGGCGTGTGTCTGTCAGCAGTTCACCGGTCTCAATGCCGGCGTCATAGCCTGCGCGGCCCGGGCTCACGCCGTGCACGCGGTAAAAGTTGTCCATGAAATCGTAAACCTCTTTCGGTTTCGGGAATGATGTAGCGGAATTATCTAAGTATATCATAACACGTAATTTTAATTGTCTCTAAACACTCGTCTCTAAACTCTCAACTATTTATACCGTTCCCCCAACACTTTGAGCATATCCTCCGTCATGGATGCCAGATTGTACATGGGCTTGAATCCCCATTCTTCGCGGGCGCAGTGGTCGTCCATCTGGTTTGGCCAGGAGTCGGCGATGCTTTGGCGGAGTTCGTCATATTGGTATTCCATCTGGAAGTCGGGAATGTGCTTCTTGATCTCGTTGTAGATCATTTCCGGCTCGAAGCTCATGGCGGTAATGTTGAAGCTGTTGCGATGCACGAGTTTGGTCGGATCGGCCTCCATGAGGTCGATAGCGGCCTTCAGGGCATCGGGCATGTACATCATGTCCATGAAGGTGCCCTTGGCAATGGGGCAGGTGAACTTCTCACCCTTGACGGCAGCGTAATAAATTTCCACAGCGTAGTCGGTGGTGCCGCCGCCCGGCAGGGTTACATTGGAGATGAGCCCTGGGAAGCGCACTGAGCGGGTGTCCACACCGAAGCGTTTGAAATAGTAGTCGCTCAGTAACTCGCCCGTCACTTTGGTTACGCCGTAGATGGTCTTGGGGCGTTGGATGGTGTCTTGGGGAGTCATGTCATGCGGGGTGTCCGGTCCGAAAGCGCCGATAGAGCTCGGGGTGAACAGGGAGCATCCCATCTCGCGGGAGACTTCCAGACAGTTGATGAGTGCGCCCACGCCCACGTTCCAACCTAACATAGGATTGGCTTCGGCCTTGGCGGAAAGGATGGCCGCCAGGTTGTAGATGGCGTCGATCTTGTATTTCTTCACCGCGTCAGCAATGTCCTGTGCGTTTGTTGCGTCAATCTTGCAGGATGGACCGGCTTCGGCCAGTTCTCCTTTCAAGGGGTAAATCATGTCTGCGGCCACTACATTGTCAGTGCCGTATTGTTTACGTAAAGCAGGTGTAAGTTCGGAACCGATTTGTCCACAAGCACCAATAACTAAAATCTTTTTCATTGTATTTAAGAGTTAGATTGTCCTTGTAAAAAAAAACGTGCAAAAGTACAAAAAAAATCAATCCGTATTCGCGTTCTCCTCCAGCTGTCTCCGCAGCTCGTGGATGATGGAATCCTGCTGGCGGATAGTCTTGTCTTTCTTGTCAATGAGGTCCTCGATGAGCTCGTTCTGCTGCTTGGTGTCGATGGGTTTTCCAGAGGACTGTTTGATGATTAGATTGGTCTTCTTCAACCCGTATTCATTGTGCAGAATGTTCTGCAATTGCAGGACCTGTGCTTCTTCCAGTTGCTTCCCTAACAGAATCAGCGTGATGGACTGGCTCCTGTGGTGATATTCGCGGTCGGATTTGATGATTTCCGTCTCGGCCAGCATTTCGCTGTCCTGGATTTCGTTGACGAATTTCTGGCTCTGAGTGTTGAATGCCGCTTCGCGGATGACGTCAACGGCCAGATAGATGCTGGGTACCAATACGATAAGCGTGAATATGGTGATGATCCGCTTGACTTTGCGGCTTCTGCGTTCATCCACATATTGGGCTTCCGGAAATCCCAACAGCCGCACGGTTATAAAGGTGGCCAAGGCGATGAAGAAGGAGTTGATGAAGAACAGGTAGGAGGCGCCTAGGAAATACCAAATCTGGCCGGTGGCGATGCCGTAGCCTGCAGTGCAAAGCGGTGGCATGAGGGCGGTGGCGATGGCCACGCCGGAGATGACCGTGATGGACTGCGACTTGCGCGAGGTGGCCACGATGCCGGCCAACCCGCCGAAGAAGGCGATGAACACATCGAAGATGGTGGGCTGCGTACGGGCCAGCAGCTCCGAACGGGCGTTGCTGATAGGGGATAACAGAAAATAGAGCGTGGAGGCTACGATACTGATGAAAACCATGAAAATCAGGTTCTTGAGGGATTTTCGTAGCAGAGGCTCGTCAAATGTGCCGATGGCCAGTCCCACGCCGTTGATGGGCCCCATGAGCGGTGAAATCAACATGGCGCCGATGATGACCGCCGTTGAGTTCACGTTCAGTCCCACGGATGCCACGATGATGGCGAAAAACAGAATCCACACATTGAAACCGCGGAACACCACACTTTTGGAGATGAAATCCACAGTGGCTTCGTAGTCGGTGTCCTCCTTGATATACGTGTACTCTTTGACCTTGCGCCAAAGCACTTTCAGAATTCTCGTGAATCGGTTCAGTGTGTTGCCGTCCATGAATTTATGCTGGAATTATTTTAGTCTTTCAATCAGAGCATCCAACTGAAGAGCCTCTTGTGAACCTGTGTTCATGTCTTTGAGGGTGAACGTCTTGTTGTTGCGTTCGTTCTCGCCGGCCATGATGACGAACGGGATGGACTTGTTGTTGGCGTAGGTCATCTGCTTGCCGATCTTGACATGATCAGGATAGATTTCAGCGGCGATGCCGGCTTTGCGCACGGCACGGAGTCCCTGCAAAGCGTAAGGCTCATCGTCATCGCTGAAGTTGATGAACAGGGCTTTCACAGGGTTCAGAATTTCGTCAGGGAACAGGTTGAGCTCGTTCAGCACATCGTAGATGCGCTCGGCTCCGTAGGAAATGCCTACGCCCGACATGTTCTTGAGGCCGAAAATGCCGGTGAGGTTGTCGTAGCGCCCTCCGCCGGAAATGCTGCCCATGGCTGCGTCTTTGGCCTTCACTTCGAAGATGGCGCCGGTGTAGTAGTTGAGCCCGCGCGCCAGCGTGATGTCAATCTCCACTTCGGTGGTCAGTTCCATGTCTTTCACATAATCCAGCACGGTGGTCAGCTCTTCCACGCCCTTCATGCCGATTTCGCTGTTGGCCAGCAGGGTGGAGAGGCTGGCCAGTTTTTCACTGTTGCTTTGTCCGCCGAAGCAGAAAACGGGTTTCAGTTTCTCGACAGCCTCTTGGCAGATGCCGCGTTCCAGCATTTCAGCGCAAACGGCCTCTTGGCCGATCTTGTCCAGCTTGTCCATGGCCACGCACAGGTCGGTTACTTGCTCCGGAGCGCCGATTACCTCCGCGATGCCGGAAAGAATCTTCCGGTTGTTGATTTTCATTACCACGGCGATGCCGAACTTGGAGAAAATCTCGTCTGTGATCTCAATCAGCTCGGCCTCGTTGATGAGCGAGGTGCTGCCGATGATGTCCGCGTCGCACTGGTAGAATTCGCGATAGCGGCCCTTCTGCGGCCGGTCGGCGCGCCACACGGGCTGAATCTGGTAACGCTTGAAGGGGAAGGAAATCTCGTTCTGGTGCTGCACCACAAAACGGGCAAACGGCACCGTGAGGTCATAGCGCAAACCCTTCTCGCATAACTTGGTGGCCAGTTTGTTGACCGACATGTCAGGATCGTTGAAATTCACCCCCTGTGTGAAATCGCCGGAGTTGAGAATCTTGAACAGCAGTCGGTCGCCCTCTTCGCCGTATTTGCCCATCAGTGTGGAGAGGTTCTCCATGGACGGCGTTTCTATAGGAAGGTAGGCGTGTCGGTAGAATACCGAGCGGATAGTGTCGAAAATATAGTTGCGCCGCATCATCTCTGCGGGCGTGAAATCTCGGGTTCCTTTAGGAATAGACGGCTTTACGATGTTCATATAGGATAGCGTTGAGTTTTTATTCTTTCAGGCCGCAAAGATACAAAAAACGGCCTAAAATTCCACTTGTATGCCAAAATGTATCTTTCCGGTTTTGAACGAGATAGGGTTACCAAGTTGCCTGCCAAGCGCATATTCCAGATAGAAGACGCCGCTTTTGACAGCCAGGTGTACGCCTGCGCCGAAGCCGAAAGGCGTGTCAAACAGGTAGCGGTTGTCCATCTGCTGCTCATATACACCGCCGTCGAAAAACAGGTTGGCGAAAGAGTTTTTGCCTAATAGATACCGGAACTCTGCCGAATAGAGCAAGTAAGTGGATGCGTAGATGTCGTTGGGATTGAACCCCCGGATGAATCCAGGTCCGCCGATTTTGAATAACTCGTTGAAGTAGTGCGGTCCGGCAAGCAACGATCCAGCTTGCGTTTGCGGGGTGATGACAAAGTGTTTCCCGATAGGAATGTAGCCGCGTATGGCTCCGCGCACACGGTAGGTTGTTTTCTGCAAGGTCAGATTGTCGTAAAAGTGGGCTTCCACCTTTGGGTTCGGGATGATTTTGCGTCGTCCGACCGACAAATCCGCCCACATGTCCACACCTTTTCGCGGGTTGAAAAGGTAGTCCAATTTCCGATAGTGCACCTTGATTCCGTACAGAGTCTTGCGGAAATCTATGAGACTGCTGTCGCTGTCAAATTGCAGTAGGGTAGGGCTCAGTACCGAAGATGAAGTGTAGTCGAAATATGGTTTTATATAGCTGTTGTTGAGAAATGCGTAAGGCAAGCCGACATGGTAGTTGAGGTTGAGGTAGGAGGTGTCTTTTTTGTCCAATAAAAACGAGCCTTCCACACCGAAGCGGGTGCGGAACAGATAGGGGAATTTGACGGAGAGGTCCAGATGCTGGGACTGACGCTCGCTACTGTACCAGTGCAGACTGATGCTCTCTCCCTGGTGCAAGATGTTCTGCAAGGCCAGTGAGAGATTGCCGCTGATTCCGATTTTTCCGGTCTTCTCGTCAGCGGGCACCAGCCCTAAGTAGCCGTCAAACTGGTTGGTCCTCCGGTTGTTGAGATAGATGTACAGGTAGGCTTTGTCTTTGACGAAAGAGACGCCGGAGGGCTGGACCACCGTGGCGAAAGGCAGTTCCTGTAGCTTTTGGTCCACCGCCTGCATGAGCGCTTCATTGTAGGCCATGTTCTTTCGCAGACCCAAATAGGGATACAGGAAATTCTTGGATAGTTTCACGTCCCCTTTCAGGACGATGGAGTCGAAAGTGACGAAAATATTGGAGTCGATGATAATAATCGGGCGCATGTCGCCGTTTTCAGGGTCGGCGGTTTGCAAAGAGACGGTGGCGAAAGGATAGCCGTGGTTCTCCAGCTGTCGCAGGATGGCTTCGGCGCGGGCAGGGTAGTCGGAAACAGGCCCGGTGTATGGGGTTTGGGGCTGTGCATGAAGAATGTTAATACACAGGAGGATTAGAGGGATGATATTTGCAAATCTATAGTTCAAAGTTCAAGATTCAAAATTAGAACGGAAATCATGATTCAAAAAAATCGATTAAAAATACCATCATTTTTGAATTTTGATTATTTTTGCGCGTTTGAAAAATGAATAACGAAAATGAAAAAGATTATTGTATTGTTAGCGGTCTTTTTTTTAGGGCTGGCGGTGTTTTCCGCATGTGATACTCAGCATAAGTGCGCCGCTTACGGCCACTATTCCTATTACCAGCCACAGGACACACCTGAAGAATAACCGGGCATGTCCGCTTGTGTGCCTGTCCGCGGGATGAAAAATTGGCTTCTGGCATTTCTGTTTGCCGGAGCCTGTCTTTGTGCAGGTGCACAAGAGGTGGGGGAATATTACCACGATGTGACGCTCAAGGAGTGGAACTGTGAGCTGTTTCTGAATACGGGCGGCTTCGGGGCGGGCTTCCAGCACGGACGCACGCCCGATCTTTACAACAAGCATTTCTGGGAGGTGGAGTTCATGTACAACAAACACCCCAAGTCGGTGCGTTCTATCAACGTGCTCTATGAGAGTGTGCGTCCTTGCAGATATGGTCAGTTGTACACCCTCTTCTTCCTCCGGGGCGGCTATGGGTACCAGCGCACCCTGCACACCAAGCCCTACTGGGGCGGCGTGCAAATTAAATACACGTTGTCTGCAGGACCGTCAGTCGCATTCGGCATCCCCAACTATGTGGAAGTGATCAACTACAACACCGGATTTTCTGAGGTGGTGCGTTATGACCCCGACAAACATAACCTCAACAACGTCATCGGCGGAGCTCCGTTCTATACCGGCATCATGCAGACCATCGTGCGTCCGGGCTTCTATGCCAAGACCGGCTTCAACTTCGAGTTTGCCAAAAACGACTACAAAATCCAAGCCCTGGAAGTCGGCCTCAGCATAGATATGGTGTTCCCGTTTATACAACAGATGGCCTTCAACAAAGCCAAAGCTTTCTACCTCTGCGGATATATCGCTTACGACTTTGGGAAAAGGAAAGGTTATCATTGAGAGACCGGAGACCGAAGACCGAAGACTGTAGACCAAAGACTTCCCCATTCACCCCCTTTACCCCCTTCACCCCCTTCACCCCCTTCACCCCCCCTTCACCCCCCTTCACCCCCTTCACCCCTTTCACCCCCCTTCACCCCTTTTACCTCATTTACCTCATTCACCCCTTTCATCCATCATGCCCAACTCAATCAAACAACTTGCCGGACAGACTGTGATTTATGGTGCCACCAATATTCTGGGGCGCCTGCTTAATTATCTCTTGGTGCCGCTGCATACGTATATTTTTGCAGATGCCGCACAGTATGGTGTGGTGGGCGAACTCTATGCCTGGACTAGTCTTTTCATCGTGATTCTCACATACGGCATGGAGACGGCCTTTTTCAACTTTTCACGCGACGAGGAAATAAAGAATAAGGTATATACGACGATTGTCACATCGCTCTTGTTCACCTCCACGTTGTTTATTGTGCTTTGCACCATTTTCAAGGGATACATTGCGGATTTGCTGAAATATCCCGACCATCCCGAGTACATAGTTTGGTTCGCCATTATCATCGGGGTGGATGCCTTGACCTCCATCTTTTTTGCGCGGTTGCGGCATCAGAACAAAGCCATGAAATTCGCGGCGGTAAAGATTACTAATATTCTGGTTAACGTGCTGTTCAACCTCTTCTTCCTGCTGCTCTGCCCGTATCTTCTGAAAAACAATCCCGATTCATCGTTTATTCGTGCTATTTATAACCCTGAGATTGGAGTGGGGTACATTTTCATCGCCAACCTCATTGCCTCCGTGGTGACATTGCTGATGCTATTTCCCAGTATCTTCAAGCAGAAGTACGTCTTCGACTGGGCGTTGTGGAAGAAGATGTTCGTGTATGCTTTCCCGCTACTGATTTTCGGTCTGGCGGGTATTGTCAACGAAACGATGGACCGCGTGCTGCTGAAGTATTTTTCTGCACAGCCCGACCCGCAGGCCTCGGTGGGTATTTACAGTGCGTGCTACAAGATTTCCATCATGATGACAATCTTTGTGCAGGCGTTCAAATATGCGGCGGAACCCTTCTTTTTCAGCAAATCCAAGGACAAGGATGCCAAGGAAACCTATTCCGAGGTGATGACCGCTTTCGTTTTTGTGTGCTCCATCATTTTTGTGGGGATCATGCTGTATATAGACATCGTCCAATACTTTGTGGGCCCGGCGTACCGTGTCGGATTGCCCATTGTGCCTATTCTGTTGATGGCCAATCTGTTTCTCGGTATCTTCTATAACTTGTCCATCTGGTACAAACTCACTGGGCAGACGAAGTTCGGGGCGTACATAGCCATCTTCGGAGCAATCATCACCTTGGTGCTCAACATGGTGCTGATTCCGCGCTTCGATTATATGGGATCCGCATGGGCCACGTTCGCCTGCTATTGCAGCATGATGGTGGTCTCCTACTTTTTGGGGCAGAAATATTATCATGTGGGTTATAATGTCAAGAAGGTTCTGTTCTATATCCTTCTGGCTGTGGGCGTTTATGGATTGAGCGTGCTCATTAACAGTGGGCTGAATGTTGAACGCATGAGTGTGCGCTTGGCGGTGAATTCTGTCATCCTGGTGGTTTACCTGACCGCGTTGGTGGTGATGAACCGAAATTATCTGCGCTCTATGTTGCGTAAAACAGCCTGATCCATTCCTTTTTCAGTCTGGCAAATTGTTGATGATTTTGTGTGAACAAATTTTTTTTTGACGAGTTAGGCTCCCTTATCCAGAGGTGTCTATTCCAGTTTTTTTATGTAATAAACTGATTATCAATAAAAATTAATTGTTAATAATTTTGTTAATAATTTGAATAAATATTATATTTTTGCACCCAATTTAAAGATATTTAATCTTTTAATGGAGAAAGTGTTGTTATTGTACATATTGAGATCTACTAAAAAGCTCTGGCTGTTTTTAAGTCTGTTCGTTCTTACAATGAGTGGCGTGTTTGCGCAGGCGAGTGCATTTAGGGCGAATTTTTCCGTTACAGATGCCACTTGTTTCAACAATGGTAAGATTGCATATTCTGTTGTTGATGGTAACGGAAATCCAGTGAATTCCGCATACTTGGAAGCGGCTGGACTCTCCAAAATCCGTCTTTATCACAAAGTGCATGAGGCTGACTCAGCCCAATATTCTGCGAGTTTTTATACTGGCGGTGTGGATACATTCCTCATTGATTATGGAACTTATATCGTAGGTTTGGAGTGTTTGCTGGCAGACGGGCACGGCGGTTTCGTCCGACTCGACACCCAGACAGTACTCACTGTCAACACCTCCTATGTATAACCTGAAGTGTCTGGCATTTTAGTGACCGACTATACGGGTTATAACTTGGGTCTCCATCCGACATTGAGTTGTATGAATCTGGGGCGTGTGCAACTCAAAATGAAAAACGGACGGTTTCCTTACGCCGTCAATGTGGTCAATCATGAAACTTCCCGGTACCTGCGCACGGTGGTTTTCGATGGGAAGCAGTACAGCGGCACGGATGAAAACCGATATGATTATCATGAATATTACACGATAGACTCTTTGCCAGGCGGGGTGTGGGATTTCTACATGGTAGATGGTTGCCAATACGGACTCCCGCGCACGACCGAGACGGTGGAGGTGGTTCAATTCCCGTATTTGGATTATGTTGAGATTTATGCATCCTCCGGCAACATGGAGGATAGCAATGTGGTCAAGGTGAACGCCGTGATCAACTCTCCGTACGACTACTATACGGAGATGATTCCGGATTACGTGCAATATAGATTCACACACGAAGGTTTTGCGGATGGCCCTTGGCATAATATGCCGTCCATCAACGGAGGCCATATCGTTTTGTACGACACTATCTCCGCGGCCGATGATTATTGCCAGATATGGAATAAGGACATCAGTCTGCAATATAAGATATCTGCCTGTGAAAACCAGGTGATCACGCGTACATTCAAATTGTATGGTCCTAACAGCACCAAATTTGAAAGTCAAGTGGTGGATGTTCAGGATTCGGTCTTGAGTGCGCTGAATTCTTGCCAGGAGACCAAATACTGGCATCGTGATGCCTACACGATCCGTTACCAGTCCTATATGCCGAACTATCTGACAAAAGACGGGGATCACAGCGTGTATCGTCATCATTATACCCATCCGCTCACGTGGATATATACGGACACGGGCACAGGGAATATCATCAAGCGGGACACGGTCAGTGCAATCAACCAGAAGAGCTCTTTGGATGCCTCGGAAGTGACCGCCTTGTATGGTCCGCTGCCTCAAAATATCAATGTGCAGCGGCGTTTGGTGGATGGTCATGGTTGTGAATTGTACAGCACGACCGACTTGCTTGAATACAAGATCGGCAGTAATGTGCAGGATGCGTCGTGGAATGTGACCTCATCGGGCGACGACCATTGTTGCAACGTGTTACGTAACGTGACGGTGAAAGGCAATTTCAGTCAGGGCGTGAACGCAGACGGAACCATTATCCGGCTGGTACGCAGCCCTTACAACGACAGGTATAATTTTACGGCGGTATTTCATGCTGCTACGGGGACGTGGGACATTGTAAGGTCGAATGTGCAGAATGTCGCGTTGATTGCCGGATCGGCAGACGGGCGTTCGCTGGAATTGAAAGACTATTGTCTCCCGTCCGGTCCGTATCATTTTCAGATTGTCACGTCTTGCGATTCAGTGGTTATCCAGAAGAGGGTGTCGTTTGGCGCAATTTACAGTGCAGAGCTGACGGAAGAACCGGACTACCATGTGCAAAAGGAATGTATGAACCAATATGTCATATACGATGCCGGACAAATCTCGCGAGTGAGCCGCAACACATCGCCGGTGACGGGACTGGAGATGTTGTCTGTTATCGTTCCGGTGACCACCAGTTTCAAGGTCGTCAGCGGCCCTGTTGGAGGTTATGACGACCGGACATTCGCGCTCCACGAACCGATACGCATGTCCATTCCGGGCACTTACGTCGTGAAGATATTCCCGACCACTACTATGGAGCTGTGTGAGGAAACGGCTTTTTATGACACCGTAGTTTTTGGTACCACTACTGTGGAGCATCTATATGCATACGCGCTTTTGTGCGATCACAATTCCTCCGTCGGCAATGTGTATGTGCGGGGTGTCAACGGAACAGAGCCTTATACATATACATTATATAGTAGGCCGAATAGACAAGGCGAAGTTTTGGGCGGGAACAATGAAGGCGTTTTCCCTAACATCGCTATGCGTACCGACTCTGCGATGTCGTGCATGATTCAGGATGCCTGCGGAGCCTATTTCCATGTCAACTTTTACCCTCAGTTGCTGGCAGATTTACAAGTTACCTGGTTCGATGGTGGCTTGAGGGCCATGACTACTTGCGAGGGATCCACAGTTACGGTCCACACTTTGCAGTCCGACAATTTGTTCAGTTATCACTGGTCGGGACCCAATGGTTTTGAGTATGATTCACCCGAGGCTTTTATTTTCGTGCCGCGGGGTGCAGACGACGGCTGGTACAAAGTGACAGTGTTTGAGGGTGGTTGCGGTGCTATCTTGATGGACAGCATTTACCTGGGCGTGAAAAAGGCACCCAAGGTCGAAATCAACCCAAATGCCACCATCTGTCCGGGAGAGGAGGTCCAGTTGATGTTTACCCCCACCAGTTCAGTACCGACATCAATGGTGGATTTTTCCATTGTGTTTGAAACCAGTGAAGGTGTTCAAGTGAAGAATTATAGTTCATTGTCGAATGAATCTGTGGCTGATTACATTTCGCCTTTGTTACCTACAAAGGTATATCCGTTAACGATTCAAGATGACGAATGTGGATATGCAATGGCCGATCCGGGAGATACCGTTTTTATCAGTATTCGGGATGAGGTAATCAATGCATGTTCTCTCATGATGCAACATGACAAGGTGTGCTATGATGAGACGGCCCATCTGGCTGTCCAAGCAACATTAGCACCACCCTATACGGTTCGCTGGTATGGTGATTACAACCAGACACAATTGCTTCAGGAAGATGTTATCTCGAATTCGGGCGAGTGGTCCAAATATGACACCTCCGGCATTGTGCAGCAGACCTTGCTGTATGTCAGTGTGGACAAGGAGGGCTATTGTCCGTCTGTAAACGGTGTTACAACAAACGTGCTCTCTATGGCTGATGGTACGTATTCCATGAACTGTAACCAGTCGTTCCGGCTTTATGATTCGGGTGGAAGGAATGACAATTATTCACAAGGAGAAGTGTTGACGCAGACGTTTGTGTCCACGGACGGCAGACCGATTACCTTGCGGTTTGATGAATTGGATTTGTCCAACACTTCGCACTTGCTTGTCATATCGGGCACGACACTTGATCTGGACAGCATCATGTACGATCTGACGAATCTCAGCAATATCCCTGAGTTGATCATCTCCAATGGCAGAGCCATGACATTGATGTTTTTGGCGGGCATGGTGCCGGCTAGAGGATGGAGCGCGGTGGTGGCCCCGTTGCCAGGTGTCGTCATCGCAGATGCGTATAGCAGAACACACACTGTTTTATATGACGAGGTGTGCCAAAGCCAGTATCTGACTTATACCAATCCGCTCAACATTTCTCCGGAAGTGGCAACCAATGCCGAGATGAATGAGGCTATGAAACGAGCGGGGACGCATGTGTTTTCATACACTTTCGCGGGTGCCGACAGTCATAATTGCGACTCTATTGTCACATTTGTCTTGACGGTAACACCGCCTCCGTTTGTGGACACGACGGTTGTGACTTCCAACTTCCAACTTGACGGGAATCCGTACCATTGGCGTGGCAACGAATATTCCGAAACAGGTCGTTATTCTGTCATCTATACCAGACCTGATGGATGCGACAGTTTGGATATTCTGAACCTTATCGTTTTGGAGATTGACACAACCACAAACGAAATTTGTGTGGGTGACCAAACCACGATGGGTATTATAGTGAACACGCCGCATTTGTCTTGGGACGATGGGGTTATCCCCGCCGTGAATGCTCCTGGAGATGTGCTTTGTACAGACGGGTCCATTTTGAGGGTTGACTCCTTCCTGATGACGGACAAAACCGCGAAAGGGGTGATTTACTATTTGGACCGTACCGGACTGCATGGCAAGGCCATTGCTCTGGAAGACGCACCTGATGCGTATGCTGTCTGGGCCCCAAATCCAAACACGCTGTATCAGAGTATCCATGCCAAATCTTTCACACCGTATCAACGGAACGCTTTGTTTGATTTGGATGGATCAGGTAATACCATTATGATCAAGCAATATGCGGAGCAATCCATAGGCATGGAGTTTTCCTATAATGCGCCTGCGGCTTACTACTGCTACTATTATGATGCAGTTACCAGAGGAGTGAACACTTCGGGGACCTCTGGATGGCACATGCCGGCAATGGGAGAACTTAACCTCGTCTTTGGGAACCGTGTGGCAATTAATTCGACACTCCAGAAACTGAACTCGATAGGTGCCTCTGTGATGGATTTGGGAAGATCCTATTACCTCTCATCCTCCGAAGCGAATGTCAGCCAGTGCTGGCACCTTGATTATTCCGGACACTTTGCCACGAACCTGAAATCAGAAAGACATAAGGTTCGTCCAACCATAGATTTTTAAACTGAATATTAAGAAACAGAAAACTGATAGCATATATGCGATATACATTGTTCAAACGGGTATTCCTTTTTTGGATGGTCTTGACGGCGGCGCTTGGTGTTGCGAAAGCCCAGATTTACCAAATTGGCGATGTATATGTGTTCCCCGACAGCTCTAAAGGTATCATTTGTTATGTCAATCCGGACAACCCTGTGGAAGGCTGGGCGGTGGCCTTGAACGATGTCGGTTGGGTGAGCAAGACAAATAACCAGCAGTACTACATGATTAATGCAGGCTGCACCCTGCCGTCCGGCATGGAGAACCACTTGTATGACAATAATGCCGGTATCGGCCGTTATGGCTTGTCATTGTGGACCTATGAAGGCAAGAATAACACACATCTCTTGCTGGAATCTGGACAGTCGCCTGCCGCGGAGGCTGTGGACTTTTACAACGGCTGGTACATCCCGGATGCCATACAGATGCGCCACATCTTCGGCCTGCTGCCTTTCATCGAATCTGCTATCGTGGAAGCGGGTGGTGACCCTAATGGTGTGAAGTGGATGTATGAATACAACAACAACCATGGTCATGACTACTGGACTTCTACGAGAGTCAATGGCAACCAGATGCTGGTCGTCAGGGGTAGTCAGTACTTCTATAATCCACGAACTCCGGCTGATCATTCCGTAGCATTGAATAGTAACAATTCTACCAAGAACTGTATTCGTGCCGTCCGCGACTTCGGTACGGATGCCTATGCTTATTGGGTTGACAAACCCAAGAGCGCTAGTATGACGGTCAACCCCACAGTGAACACCTCGTTTGATGCATATGTTATCTTCAATAGTGACACCATCCGTGTGACCAGTTCGGCCATAGTGCATGAGAAGTACGACAAGGATACCCTCTATGAGGTTGTTTGCTCTTCTCCCAATCCTTATACTTCGGTGGTTAATCCGAATTTCACGGATCTGGATATTTCCCACGTGCAAGATTATACGCCCTATCGGGTGACTTTGCAAACCGTTCATGGTTGCGACAGCATCATTACGCTCATGCTGAAAGTCAATCCTTCGTATGAGTTTACAGAAAGTGCGTTTATTTGTCAAAATGCCGCTCCCTATTTGTGGCGCGGGCGCGCACTTAACGCGAGTGGGGTGTACTATGACACGCTCAAAACAGTATGTTGTGACTGTGACAGTGTGTATGTGCTCAACCTGACGGTAGCCCCGCTGCCGGAGATGACCATTACCCCGGAACATCCTGTTATGTGTGCGGGAGGCAGTGTTGAATTGTCCGCCAGCGCAATCAATTGTTCCGATTATTCGGAACCTCTGACAGAGAATTTCGATGGTGTGACGGGGACTGACCAAGATATTACGAGCAGTTTGTCCACCCTTACCGACTTTTTCAATTCCGGTCAAAAAGTCTTTTCTGCTGGGAATGGTGTTGTCAGGTTGGGAACAGGAAGCGCTTTTGGACAGATTGTTTCCAAACCCCTGGATTTGTCCGAAAATTTCACCCTTGATTTGAGTATGAAGGGGTGGATTAGAACTGGATCGTCCGAACCGGCTGCCACGAGAGTCAGGGTTGCCGTGGATAATGTCTATGCGGACACTGTTACCGTTCAGGGTAGTAATCAGAACAACCCTGGAAGCTTTGAGACCTATTCGCTCAATTTCAATGCGGCCACTGCTTCTTCAGTTATCAAGATCGAGGCCATCGATGAGGCCGCTCCCGGAAGCCCATACGCCGAAGAACGGTTCTACATTGATTTCATGCGCATTTCGGATAACTCTCCTTGTGGATTTGAGTGGTACGACGGTAATAGCTTGTTGTCGTCCGCTTCATCTGTGACTGTTCATCCTGTTGCCACGAAGGAGTATTATGTTGAAGTGACGAGCGCTGCCGGTTGTAAGAAAAGAGATACCGTTGAGGTTGATGTGCATGATCACTTCTACGTCGATACATTCGCCACGGCTTGTAACAGTTTTACATGGCATGGGCAGACCTATACGACTAGTGGCAATTATGAACGCTGGTTGACTTGTCAAGCAGGTTGCGACAGCGTGGTGACCCTGCATCTTACCCTGGGGAACATAGTGACGGGCGACACGACGGCGTTTGCGTGCGAGAGCTTCGACTGGTACGAACATCACAATATTACATCCAGCACGGAATCACTTACCCACATGTTCACCAATGCATCTGGTTGCGACAGTGTGGTGACGTTGCATCTTACGGTTGGTCACAGTAATACGGGCGACACAACAGCGTTTGCTTGTGACAGTTTCGATTGGTACGAACACACGAACATCACCTCCAGTACGGATGCGCTGACCCACACGTTCACCAATGCCAGTGGGTGCGACAGCGTGGTGACGTTGCATTTGACCGTGGGCCACAGCAATACAGGCGATACGACGGCGTTTGCCTGCGACCGCTTTGATTGGTACGAACATACGAATATCACATCCAGCACGGAATCACTTACCCACACATTTACCAATGCATCCGGTTGCGACTCGGTGGTGACTTTGCACCTGACTGTGGGACATAGCAACACGGGGGACACGACAGCGTTTGCGTGCAACAGTTTCGACTGGTACGAACATCACAATATCACTTCCAGTACGGATGCCCTCACTCATACGTTTACGAACGCTTCCGGTTGCGACAGCGTGGTTACCTTGCATTTGACCGTGGGGCACAGCAATACAGGCGATACGACAGCGTTTGCTTGCGATAGTTTTGATTGGTACGAACATCATAATATTACTTCCAGTACAAATGCCCTTACCCACACATTTACCAATGCCTCCGGTTGCGACAGCGTGGTTACGTTGCATTTGACGGTGGGCCATAGCAACACGGGCGACACGACGGCGTTTGCCTGCGACCGCTTTGATTGGTACGAACATACGAATATCACATCCAGCACGGAATCACTTACCCACACATTTACCAATGCATCCGGTTGCGACAGCGTGGTGACGTTACACTTGACCGTGGGCCACAGCAACACGGGCGACACGACGGCGTTTGCTTGTGACAGTTTCGATTGGTACGAACACACGAACATCACATCCAGCACGGAATCACTTACCCACACCTTTACCAATGCATCCGGTTGCGACAGTGTGGTGACCCTACATCTTACCGTGGGGAACATAGTAACGGGCGACACGACGGCGTTTGCCTGCGGGAGCTTCGACTGGTACGAGCACACGAACATCACATCCAGTACGGATGCACTTACCCATACGTTCACCAATGCCAGTGGTTGCGACAGTGTGGTGACGTTGCACTTGACGGTAGGCCATAGCAACACGGGGGACACGACAGCGTTCGCTTGTAATCGCTTCGACTGGTACGAGCACACGAACATCACCTCCAGTACGGATGCCCTTACTCACACATTTACCAATGCATCCGGTTGCGACTCGGTGGTGACTTTGCACCTGACTGTGGGACATAGCAACACGGGGGACACGACAGCGTTTGCGTGCAACAGTTTCGACTGGTACGAGCACACCAACATCACATCTAGTACGGATGCACTTACCCATACGTTCACCAATGCAAGTGGTTGCGACAGCGTGGTGACCTTGCACTTGACGGTGGGCCACAGCAACACGGGCGACACGACAGCGTTCGCTTGTAACAGTTTTGACTGGTACGAGCACACGAACATCACCTCCAGTACGGATGCCCTTACTCACACATTTACCAATGCTTCCGGTTGCGACAGTGTAGTGACCCTGCACTTGACAGTCGGCCATAGCAACACGGGGGACACGACAGCGTTCGCTTGTAATCGCTTCGACTGGTACGAGCACACGAACATCACCTCCAGTACGGATGCCCTTACTCACACATTTACCAATGCTTCCGGTTGCGACTCGGTGGTGACTTTGCACCTGACTGTGGGACATAGCAACACGGGGGACACGACAGCGTTTGCGTGCAACAGTTTCGACTGGTACGAACATCACAATATCACCTCCAGTAAGGATGCCATCACCCACACGTTTACGAACGCTTCCGGTTGCGACAGCGTGGTGACCCTGCACTTGACAGTCGGCCATAGCAACACGGGGGACACGACAGCGTTCGCCTGCGACCGCTTCGATTGGTACGAGCACACGAACATCACTTCCAGCACGAATAGCCTTACCCACACCTTTACCAATGCCTCCGGCTGCGACAGTGTAGTGACCCTGCACTTGACAGTCGGCCATAGCAACACGGGGGACACGACAGCGTTCGCTTGTAATCGCTTCGACTGGTACGAGCACACGAACATCATCTCCAGTACGGATGCCCTTACTCACACATTTACCAATGCATCAGGTTGCGACAGCGTGGTGACGTTGCATCTTACGGTAGGCCACAGCAATACGGGTGACACGACAGCGTTTGCCTGCAATAGTTTTGATTGGTACGAACATCACAATATCACTTCCAGTACGGATGCCCTTACCCACACGTTTACCAATGCATCAGGTTGCGACAGCGTGGTGACGTTGCATCTTACGGTAGGCCACAGCAATACGGGCGACACGACGGCATTTTCTTGTGTCAATTTCACATGGTACGGAACAACCTACACCTCAACACCTTTCGTGGCACCGACGCACACGTTTACCAATGCATCCGGTTGTGACAGTGTGGTGACGCTGCATCTGACTATCGGCGATGTCTTTTATGGGGATACGACGGCATTTGCTTGCAATAGCTTTGACTGGTATGAGCATCATAATATCACTTCCAGCACGAACAGTTTGACACACATGTTTACAAGTGAGAATGGTTGTGATAGTTTGGTGACGTTGCACTTGACGGTAGGTCACAGCAACACGGGCGACACGACGGCATTTGCCTGCGACCGCTTCGACTGGTACGAGCATCACAATATCACTTCCAGTACGAACAGCTTGACCCACACGTTTACTAATGCCAGCGGCTGTGATTCAGTGGTGAGGTTGCACCTGACCGTAGGCCACAGCAACACGGGTGACACGACGGCGTTC
>JAFSOZ010000014.1 GCA_017443175.1 Bacteroidales bacterium | reverse complement strand
TTGAATACTTAGTTTCTTTCGGGAATTTTTGTACTTTTGCCGCATGAGAAAAATCAACAAACCTATCGACCCCAACTATTTGGAGTGTCCTATCCGTAATGTAATCGAGAAATTCGGCGACAAATGGTCGCTTTTGGTCTTATATCACCTCAACCTGCACGGAACGATGCGGTTCAACAGCCTTCACCGCGACATGGCCGACTGCTCGCAAAAGATGCTGTCGCAGACACTCAAACGCCTGGAGCAGCTGCATTTGATCAGTCGGAAGCTCTATCCCGAGGTGCCGCCTCGCGTGGAGTACGCACTTACCGAGACGGGCAAAAGCCTGATGCCGCATCTCCAATCCCTTATTGACTGGTCGAAATCGCACGCCGCCGAAATGATAAACCACTGAAACGAGAGGAATAATCGAAAAGTTTTATACAAACTGTAACCATTTCACCCCAAATCGAGCTGAAACACCAAAACGGCAAGTTCAACTTCTAATCGGTCAGGTAGTTATGCCGTTAGACACGTTGAAAAAATCCGTAATTATGCCATGCGTTAATTACGGATTTTTCGTATTTTCGCCGCCAAAACTATACCACTATGGAGAATCCCACTAACAAACAGGTACTTCTGGCAGCTATGAGTGATGGCTATGCCAAGCTGAACGAACAAATTGGAAAAATGAGCGAAGCGGAAGCCGTTGCGCCATTCACCTTTGCTGCCGACCCGAAGAAATGCGGTGTGCGTTGGCAGAACGACCGCTGTCTGCGCGACCTGCTGGCACATCTCTATGAATGGCAGGTGCTGATGTGTATCTTCGTGCAAAACATCCGAGAAGGGCATCCGAAGGACTATCTTCCCGACGAGTATCGCAAATGCTACCACGAGATGGACAAGATGATTGTGGAGAAGCACCAGCAAACCACATTGGAGGATGCGAAACGACTGCAGGGAGAGACACACAACGAAATGCTTCGTCTTGCGGACAGTTTCACCGACGAGGAACTTTTCAATAAAGGCTACTACAAAGTTACTTACACCACCAATATGGCGGCTTATTTCCTCAGTGTCACTCCCTACGGTCAGGCGGTGAAGATTCTGAAGATGCATCAGAAAAGCTTGAAGAAAAAAATAACTGCACACTTATGACAAAACGCAAAAGACAATATATCGGAATATTGGTTGCCATAGCAGCCTACTATATCATCCACGAAGGGGCACATTTAGTGGCGGCGCTGCTGATGGGCGCCTTCAAGCAAATCAACTTCATGGGGTTAGGCATTCAAATCGACATCTTCCGCGAACGGCTGACCAACACCCAGCTCGGCTGGTTCTGCATGGCAGGTGCTTTAGCCACCTTCATTGCCGCATGGATTCTGGTGCTGATGAGCCGCAAGATCTGCACCTCGCCGTCGCCAGTTTTCAAAGCAATCATGTGGTATATGACCCTTGCGCTGCTGATGCTCGACCCGCTGTACCTGAGCGTCTTGTGCGGTTTCTTCGGTGGTGGCGATATGAACGGCATTCGTCTGTTGCTGCCTGAAGCTGCGGTACGTATCACCTTCGCCATCATTGCCGTCATCCATCTCCTCGTGATATGGAAATACCTGCTGCCCAAGTACAAGGAGTCGTTTGAAAACGACAATCGGAATAAAGAATAACGTATAAAAAATAGATTATGGAATTGATTGATTACACCAACAAATGGCTGACCGGCGAAATCCATGAAGATTTGGCCATGGTGGCTGGAGGCATGCTGTTTCTTGTTTTAGCCATCCTCGCATGGCGTTTGGGCTCGTCGGAGTCGGCTCGCGCCATCATCATCCCCTTGCTTGTGGTGGCGGTCCTCTTTATCGGAATGGGGACCACACTGGCCTTCAACAACTACCATCGCGAAAAGCAATTCGCAGAGCAATATCAGGAATCGCCGCAGAAGTTTCTGGAGAGCGAGAAGGCCCGCGTAGCTGACTTCATGAAGATCTATCCACAGACCATCATCGTGTCTGCTGTCTTGATGGTTATCGGCATCTGCGTGTTTGCCTTCTGCGCTAAACCGTGGCTACGTGCCTCTGCGCTGATGCTTATCCTGACGGCACTAATGGCACTGACCATCGACTATTTCTCGAAGGAGCGCGGTGTGATTTACCAACAGGAACTGAATGAGCAGCAAGAGCAGAGCTCAAATTAGTTTGAGCTCCGCCGAGTTGCGAGTGAAGAAGAGCGAAGCTCAACTGAATTCGGTGCAAATCGAATAGACGGAATAAAGTTAATCCGCAATTCCTAGAGGTATCGGGTGCGGATTTTTTTTCGTAATCTGTGATATATTCATGGCATTTTGTGACATGTCCGGTAAAGAAAAAAATGTTTATTTTGCAAGTTAGAAATCTAAATGTAAAAATAGGAACATCTTATATGAAAAACGTACTGATTCTTTCCGGAAGTCCCCGCGCGAAGGGCAACAGTGACCTGCTTTGCGACGAATTCCTTCGTGGGGCGCAAGAGGCGGGTCACAATGTGGAGAAAATCCGTGTGGCCAACAAGAAAATCGGCTTCTGCCGCGCTTGCTATTTCTGTCGCGACAACGGTGGCGAGTGCGCCTTCAAAGACGATATGGGCGAAGTGCTCGACAAGATGCTCCACGCCGACGTCATCGTGATGGCCTCTCCCGTCTATTTCTACTCCATCGATGCGCAGATGAAAGCCCTCATCGACCGCACCGTGGCCCGTTGGCTCGATTTCGACGGCAAGGAGTTCTACTACATCATGACCGCCGCCGAAGACTCCGACACCGTAATGGACACTACCCTCGCCTGTTTCCGCGGTATGGCCGACTGCTTCAAAAACTCTATGGAACGCGGCGTTATCTATGGCAAAGGCGTTTACGAAAAAGGCGAAATTGAAGGGCATCCTGCCATGCAGGAGGCGTATGAGACGGGGAAGGGAATATAATTTTATGATAATACAAACCATAACCACAGGTTCCACACTGGTATCTTCCGCAACCCCTGACCGCAGCACGCGCCGATGGAAGTACGCTTACACGGGGCTGTTTCAGCGCAGGAGCAAACGGATCGAGGTGCCCGTGAAATGCTATTATGTGAAGGTAAGCTGCCATTCGGTGCTCATTGATACGGGTTGGAGCAAGGAGGTGGTGGAGCACGGACTTCGACACCTCGGTTTTGGCCTTTGGTTCGCCAGCGAGCCAGTGATGAAGCACGGAGAATCTGCGAAGGAACAACTGACCGGTCAACCAATAGATGCCATCCTGATGACGCACCTCGACTGTGACCATGTGTCGGGGCTTTACGATTTTGATGGAATGGAGGTTTACACCTCCCGAGCCGAATTCGACTACTCCGCAAAGAAACGGTTGCGTTATGGGAAACTGGTCAAAGGACGCGAGTATCGGTTCTTAGATTTCAAACCGGACGACAAAGCCCCTTTTGGACAATCGTGTGATCTGTTTGGAGACGGCAGCATTTTGGCCTACCTCACGCCCACACATTCCGCAGGCAGTGTGATTTACAGGATTTCCGATGCCGATAGGTTTGCCCTCATCGTGGGTGACAACGGCTATATGAAGGATTCCTGGCGGAAAGGGCTGCTGCCGGGTCCGCTCTATAATGCCGACAACATGCGCCGCTGCCTCTCGTGGCTCAAGGAGCAGGAACAGCAGCCCGACTGTTTGGGGATTTATTGCGCACACGATAGAAATTTCGCACGCCGTTAGGTGTGCGGGCTTCTCAATTCCCTACAAAAAACGGGCACCGTTTCCCGATGCACTGGTTGTTAAGCGACGAGTGTGTGCAAACAAAGTCGTTCCGTTCCATTTCTACGCCGAAATGCTGCTTCACGAAGTCGATGGCTGAGAGGATGGCCAGATAGGAGTTGCGCTTGCAGCATCGCGGGCCACCGATTTTTCCAATAGCATTAAGGGATTCAGAAGTCATCAGGTTTGACAGACCCCAGGAGGTCTCAGTCAATGGAGTGGCCTTGGAGATGATGGAAACGAACATACCAGAACTGATGGCTGCCCCGCAGGCGCCCCAAAATCCGCAAGCTCCTCCCGGCACGCTTTTCCCCCGGCTCTGCATCTCCATGAGTGCTTCTGCGAGTTGGATGTCGCCGCCAGCGTTTTTGTAGGCCGTCAAAAGAGCCGAACCGACAAGGATATGGTGTTCAGGGCCATGGGTGTGACAGAACGGCAGTGCCATCAACGCCCTGATGATCTCAATCGGGTTCTTGGAATCGCAGTTGAGACAATAGCTGACCACGCTACCGACACCCTGCGTGTGGCACTCGTCGCAGACAAAATGCCCGTTCACGCACCGCGTCTTGCTGCTCACATTCTTGTGGCAAACAGCGCATTCCATCATTTCGTCTTTGTCAAGATACTCTAACGGGGCCTTGCAGATAACACATTCGTCTTTCATAATCTGGAATTTTGGCGCAAAAATACGGAAAATACAAAACCGCAACCCAAGTGCCACCTGGGTTGCGGTTTTTGGTTATGTCATCGTTTATGAAAGGTTAGTACGCGGCTGTGAAGCGTTCTTTGTGGTGGTTCTCCTGTTCCAACTCATCCACCATAGCAACGGCGTAGTCCTCCACGGAGATGAAACTCTCGCCCTTCTCGTCGAAGAGCATGTCGTCCTTGCCCAAACGATATTTGCCCGTGCGCACGCCTGTGGTCATATTGCCGAGGTTGCCCGCCGGTGAGAAGAAAATCCAG